>CAWAWS010000005.1:0-384164 GCA_963785725.1 uncultured delta proteobacterium
TGATCGGGACATGCGGCGTATCGGAGTACGAAGCAAAAGCGAGGGTCGCCACTAGGCACGCTCCTGGTCTTTGGCGGTCCACAGATCGCCGTCGCCTGCGTCGGCGGTGGTCGGCGTCGTCAGCAGCTGATCGAGTCGCTCCAACGCATTCGAGCGAGAGGCGACGAATCTCAGTTCGCGTTTGACCATCTGTCGCAGGAGCTGTGCGGTCTCCGGCGGAAGCTCGACCTCGCCGATCCTGATCGGCGCGAATGGACTCTTCGACGGCATCGTTTACTCCCCCACCGGCTCGGTGATCCGAGCACTGAGCTGAGCCTCGCGGCGCTCCACGCGCTTCCGCTGCGTCGACGAGCGGTGCTGCAGCTGAAGTTTTTCGAGCGCCGCGCGCTGGCGTTCGCGCTTCGCTTCGGCCTGCTCCTGCGCCTCGCGGCGGCGCGCTTGGCGGCCGCGCTTCGATGCCGAGCAGTTCGAGACCCTTGTCGACTGCGGCCTTGAGCAGACTCGATCGATATCGGGGTGACTCCTGGTCTTCCGCCTTGGTCGCGTTCGCACGTGCCTCGGCCTCGTCGGGCGTTTCGAGGGCGCCCATCCGCGTGCCGTCGAGCGGGTTGCGACGCGTCTGCAGCGCGGCCTCCTCGGCCGTGACCATGACTCGCTCGCCAGCTTTTGCGGCGCCATACGAGTTGCCTTTGGCCACGATCATTTCCACTTTGGGCTCGCGGTCGTCGTCTTCGTCGATGATCCGGGCGGCGGCCCGTCGCGGTGCATCGGGCAGCGCGCGAAGCGCCTCGGGGGGCAGGACCTTCGTCAGCGCGTAAGCGATGAGTGTTTCAGGTTACGTGCCGCCCGCAGGGCAGCGACGCCTTCGCCGAAACCAGCGCGTGCGGCTGTCTCGGCGTCGGCGAGCAACGGGCCCACGACAGCGACGAACGCCTCGCACTGCTCGACGGCAGCAGCGGCGGCCTTGGCGTGTGCCAGCTTGAAGGCAGCCGTCCTGCGCCTGTCGACGGCGGAGGCGTACGACGCCTGGGCAGCGGCCAGTGGTTCTTTCGCCTTCATCTCTTCGACGCGTAGAACCGACACGCGACGGGCAGCTGCCTCGCTCGCGGCCTGCGCGGCGGCAACGTCGACCTCGACGACGAGAACGCCGCGAGCGAAGGCGGCTCGCTCGATTTCGATCGCGGCCTCACGGTCCTGCTGCGCCAACGATGCCGAGCGCTCGGCCATGCTGCGAACCTCGGCGGCAGCGCGGGCCTGCTCCTCGACGCCTTCGACATGAGCCCGCTCGCTCGCCTCGAACGCCGTCGCTTGGGCGAGTGCGGCCTCCGTACGGGCGACCGCGGTCTGCGCCACGCCGATACCGTCGGGTAGTAAGCTCAGCTCGCGCTGCGTGGCTTGGACCTTCTCGTAGGCGGCCCACTTATGCTCGAGCACATCGTTGAGCGTCTCGCCCGGTCGAAGAATCGACGGCGCGTTTCCCAAAGTGATCATCTGCTTCTCCACAGTCGTCTGCTACTGCTTGGTCTTCGATTGACGGCGCAAGCGCCGCTGCGTGCTGCTGCTTACTTCGTGCGGCTGAGCCGCGCGATCCGTCGGCTAGCTTTTTTACGCGCCAGTCGTCGGTCGAATCCGCGCCGTGCTCCGCTCTCTCACGACCACCGACGTTCGGCGTTCGCAGGCGCTTTTCGTAACGGGTCAGGCCTCGGTAGGAGGTGCCGGGAAATTCGCGCAGGTCTCCGGGCGCCTTTGTTACCGTGCGGACCCCGAGGCGCTTGTCGTCGTCGGATAATTTCGTCGACATCGGTCAGGCCTCGAAGGGCAGCGGTCGGCCGAAGTGCGCGCCGGTTCCACGTCCAGTGCAGCACGAGACTGACGAGCGAAGGTCCGAGCCGCACTGGCATGGGGGCTGGTTGTCGTCGTGTGATGCAGGCGCGGATGCGTCGTGCGAGTGGCTAAAGAGCTGCTCGCCGAGCGGCTGACTCTTCTGCGTCGACGGCGGCGGCTTCACTGCGCGAACGCCGAGCGCGTGCTGACGACTATTCATCGTGGTGCTCATGAGGCTACCGTGGCGACGGCCGCTGAGGCCCGGGCGCGGCACCGGGCGACTCGGGGTTGACGCCGGGATAAGTCGCCGGAAGCTGTGGAACGGGTCGACCGCTGGGCGCGCGGAGCCGTCGAAGAGGGCGGGGCTCGATCTGACGATGGGGATTTGAGTTTCGGTCGGCATGGGCTATCTCCTGTTCCTGGTTGGCGTCGGCGTCGGCGCGCAGGTCGTCGGCTTCGGTGCGGGCTGCCGTTGCTAGCGCTCGGCAAGCCAGCGGCATGAGCGCGGCTGGTGGCGGACAATTCGGGCGTCGCGCTGATGATCTTGTCGCGGCGGGCCTCGGCGTTGCTGGCCTCCGCCTCCAGGCCGGCGGCGTATCGTTCGGCCTCGTCGGCAGCGGCCTGCGCTGCCGTTGTCTGATCGGTCTCGGCCATGGCGGTACGACTCGTCCGGCGAGTCGTCTCGTCGTCGGCGATGCGCGCATCGACCGCTTGCCGGCGGCCACTCGCGTCGGGGCCGATGTCGAAGACGAGACGGTCGCCGACGGAGATCAGCGCGAAGTGATCTCGCGGTAATTCGTTTGCGTGCAGGAAAAGCTCGTGGCTGCCGTCGTCGCATTCCAGGAAGCAAAATCCTCGGGGGCTCTTTTTCTTAACGGTTCCGAGCATGGTCTCTCCTCACTTTGCCGTCGGGTGACGGCGGTTGCTCCGACTCGACGGTCGAGTTGGTCCATTGCCGCAGCAACGCGCTGCAGGCGCGCGCGCATGGCGGGCGAGTTGTCGACGATCGGCGCCGACGCATTCGGCCACGGCACTGGCTCGGCGGGCGGGAGTCCAGCGACTCTTTCCAGGTCGGCGATTTCCAGATCGAGGCTGCGCTCGTTCAGACGGTGCCGCAGGCTGTGCACTTCCCAGAGCGCGTTGATGGTTGCGACCGCGTCGCCCTTTGCAGCGGCCACACGTTTGCGGAGCTGGCGCTCAACTGCGGTCGCGCAATCGCTGGACGCTGCGTAGCGGCGTCGTTGCGCTCATTCATCACCGTCGGGCTCGTCGTCGCCGTCGGCCGCCGGCTCGGGCAAGTCCACCGTGGCGTTTTCTGGCAGTGCACGAGGGCCGCCCCAGCCCTGACCGCGGGCCGTGGGTGGCTTCTTGATCCTGCCAGCCGGCTGCTCGGTCACGAACGACGTCGCGCGCGATCGATCGGCGATCGACTTTTGATCCTTGACCTGATCCTCGATCAGCCCCGAGAGGGTGCGTCATGCCGATCGTTTTCGCGTGCTCAAGAATCAGACGCGCGCGGCGCGGGTCGATCTTGTCGCTGGCTGCGAGCCAGAGCCGCGGTCGCATCTGCCGCGCCCAAACGAGCAGCGAGAGCTCCGTCGTCTAAATCGGGCTCACCGATCGACTTAAACGCCCGCCGCGCTGCGCGCGACAGAGGCGGCAGTGGATCGCCGGCCAGCTTACGCTGCGCGGCGCCCGACAGCCTGATGCCGTCGGCATTGAAGGTGGGCATGTAGACTCCTTGGGACGTAGCGGCCGACAGTGCCCTTAGGACAAAGGGCCAGCGTGGGAGCGATTGCGCCAGGGGCACTAGGCCTGGAACGACGATAAAATAACGGAAACCTCATTAGTCCCGTATACCTCGTCAGACCGATCACTCGGAGGCACTCATCCGGCGAACGGGCCGAGTCTTTTAGTCAATCGAAGGCAGCGCCGGCGCCCTTTAGGACCCGCTCCTGTAGAGGCGTCGAGTCCCCAAGGGCACGATAGACGTGGGCATACATCGGGGCTGCACGTCAGGCCACCGACGGGGGCCGTGGGGCGAGGCCGGCGGCCGGATGTGCATCGCGAGCCTCATATACAGGGGCGGCCCACAGCATCTGGCCCGCGAGAAGCGACCTAAGCTGGCGCAGCTACATGGAGATCGTTGCACGAAGTTTTCGGTTGACATCATGGCTGCATCGTGAATGAGGCGACGCATGGACTGGGCGGGGTGGCCGTGATCGTGGCGGGTGCACGTGTGGCGCACCGTCCGGGCCGCTATCGCGCGTTCGTGCTCGGGCTCGTACTTGGGCGCCGACGGCTAGCTGGAGGGCGTGTCGGGGCTGTCGTGCGTGCGTAGTCGGCGAGCGCCGGAGAGCGGCTGGGGGCGTGGCGTATCGGGCGAGCTGCAATGGAACAAAGGGTCTGTAAAAGCTGGGTATACCCTCACCCCCCCAAACATCTACAAACGATCCTTTGCATCCGTTGCAGTCGGGTCTAAGGAGCCGCGCCCACGCACGATTATGGTGCAACGGATGGTGCAACGGATCGCGCTGCTGCAAAGGATCGATCCGTTGCACCTCCGACGGCAGCGTGGGCTTCCTTACCAGACCGACCAGCCTGCAACGGGTCATCCGTTGCACCGGCCGTCGATCCGTTGCAGCTGGGATCAGCCCGCGGCGGCTTCCTTCGCACGCACGCCGAGCGCCGCCCGGAGCGCGTCGTCGTCCCCGATCTGAAGTTGCTCGGCGGCGTGCCGGAGCATCTCGAACTTCACGGCACGGCAAGCGTGGCGCCGCCCGGCGGGCACCTTCTCGGTGATGAACTTCTTGTCGGCTGCGCTGACGCTGGCCAACACGTCGCCGATGAACTTGAGGGTCGGCGGGTTCGGCTGGGCGGTCATGACCCGCCGCCAGTGCTCCTGGATGAACGACGCGTTCACCAGCAGCTCGCCACCGCCGACCTGGATGCCCCGGCGCTCCTCGACGTCGACCTTCACGGCGATCGGCAACGAGCGCTCCAGCAGCACGCGTAGGAGGAACTCGACCACGAGCGAGCGCGCCTTGCCACTGGTAGTCGCCAGCTGCCGATGCAGCTCGGTGATCTCACCCTCGACGATGAAGCGCGCGCCCGGCTTCACGGCTCGGTTGTCGCGCAGCCACAGCGCGTGCGCCGCCACTCGATCACCGGCTTCGACCCAGCCTTGGGTCGCGCTGCGCCCGCCGAGCGACCGTAGGTACACCGCGGCGGCGTCGTCGACCTTGACGTGGAGAAACCGCTCCGCGACCGCTTCTAGATCGGCCGGGCCCAATTCCTCGTCGAAGTTAAGCAGGCTCAAGTTGTTGGCCGCGAATATGAGCCGGATCGCGCCCAGCAGGTCGGCGTCGGGAAGGAACTTCCGTTTCAACGTCCTGGACGACGAGCCGATCAGCTCTCGCAGGATGCCGGAGTTCATTTTGCGCTGCGATTCGGGCAGCGTCTCGTCGACGAAGATCAGCGGGTTGTTGATCAGCGTCGAGTTGAAGTTGCCGAGTACGCTATCGAGCCGACTCGGCGACTGGCCCCAAAGCCGCGCGAGGCCCGTGGCCAGCATCGTTTTGCCGCAGCCCTTCGGGCCTTCGAGGTACAGCGCGCACGTCTGGCGGCTGAGGTCGGAGTACGTCGCCACCCAGTCGAGCAGCTTGTCGGCTTGCTTGCCGCCGAGTAGGCGCAGCCACTGGTCGATCTGCTCGTCGTAGACAGGCGCGATGTCGCGCGGCGAACAGACCGCTTCGTAGAAGGTCTGCGTCGTCGGATCGTAGATGCTGCGTCCGAGCGACATGTCAGCGATGATCTTTCGAGCGACCGTCGCGTAGTCGCCGAGGATCTCCGACAAGGTCTTTCGGCGCGTGCTGCCGTCAACCTGCCGCGCGAGGAAGTCGACGGGCGCGTCAACGAGATCGCGGGGCAGACTGACGGCGAGGTCGCCCACGGTGATCGGCGGCAGGTACCTGCCGTTCGAGAGCACGTAGTGAGCGCCCGCCGACATGATGATCCAGCGCTTCTGCAGCGTCACCAGGTCGCAGCCCTGCTGCTCGGCGTATTCGAGCAGCTCCTCTTTCGTGTAGCCCATCAGCGGCCTGCCTTCATCATTCTGGATTCCGCTGACATTCGATCACGCAGCGCCTGGTCCAAGGCGGCCTGCTGCGCCCGATCGGTGGCCGCGGTGATCGCGGCCGATTCGTATAGGGCCTTCGTTTTGATCAGCGGGTCCTGCTCGCCGTCGAAGCGGGGCGTAGACTCGATCGGCGTTCGCATCAACTCCAGCACGGCGGCCCAAGGCACTGCGCCCCGGTCGGTGCACAGCGCCCGAGCGATGATCGCCGTGACTGATCGCCGTGCTTCGTGTCGCCGACCGTCTTCGTCCGCAAGAGACAGCCCGTCGAGTACACGGCCGAGTCTACGCGCCTTGAGCAACTCCTCGGGCTTGGCCGACAGCGACTTCGATCTCCGAACCTTGTTCAGCTTCTCCCGCATGAAGGCCAGGTCGAACGGGCCCGACTGCCACAAGTCGCCGATCGGGAGCGCCGCCATCTCCACCAGCATCGCGGCCACGTTGCTGGCCGTCGTCGTGATCGGCTGGCCCGCCGCCAGGAGCATCGACTCCAGCTCGTCGATGGCGTAGCGTCGGAACGTAGACTCCGGGTCGAGCGCGACCGCGCGCGGCCTGTCCGCGATCTTGCGGTTCGACGTACCCGGGATGCGCAGCACGCGCGCCGCGTCGGCGGTCGAGTCGATGGACCAGCCCCGAGCCTCGGCCTTCGCGCGCAGGAGCCGCTGCCACGCCCGGCACACCGCGCTCACGCGTTCGAGGTCGCGGCACCATCCGTCGAACAGCCAATACACGTGGAAACCTCCGCCGGTGTCGACGGCGATCGACGGTGGGGCCGGCATCTCGTCGAGCAACTCGGCCACCGAAGCCTCGTCGGGCGGACACTTCTTGCCGGCGTGGCCGAGCTGCCCGACATCGACGTCGGCCCAGACGCAGCCAGCACCGAGCAGCTCCCCGCGGCTTTGTGCGCCGCGCGCCAGCGGGCTGAGCCCGGGGCAGGTAGCGGCGACGCCGAAGTAGGTGTCCAGGCCGAGCGCGTCGAACTCCATCGCCTGGCGCACCGCCGCGTCGATGTCGCCAACGGGGATGTGAGCCGATCGCCAGCGGTTGCCGCCGTTCTCGTCGGCGGCCACGCATACGGTGATGCAGTGCGCCGGCGGTGCGCCCCGGAAAAGCTCGCCGAAGAATCGCTTGGCGTCCCCTTCAGGACTTCCAATCATTGAATCGGATGCTAGCTTCATAACGTACCTCGCCGGTATCTCGGACCGGCTTCATTGAGCGGCTCGCCGGATCCCCCCGGCGGGCCGTTCGCGTGTCTGGGGTCAGCAGCGACGGTGATCGGCGTCTGCGGTGCGTGCCGGCGCGAGGCCATCGGCGATGTCCGCCTCAGACGGCGCACCCAGTTGCAAAGCGCCCATACGTCCCAGCGCTTCGACGGCGCCGGCAACGAACGAGGATCTGATCGCGGCTCGCCGCCGAGCGCGCTCCGGGTCGACGAAGGCGTCCAGCGCCTCATCAAGCCCGACGACGCCGCTGTTCGACTGTGGGCTGTCGAGTATTTCGGACAAGGCCATGCTCGGCGACATAAGCGCCGCCGTGTGCACCGCGTACTCCTGCCCGCGCTCGCGCCAAGTGCTGAGCTCGCTCTCGTCGAGTCCGTTCGGCGTCGGCGATTCGGAGGATCGTGTCGAGGTCGAACATTTCACCGGTCTCCTCCCTTTGCCAGCAGGCGCAGCCGGCCTTTCGTCTATGCCGTACTGCTCGATCAGCTTCTCCGCCCGCGCGGACTCTTGTTTCTTGCAGGTACGTGCCTCGCGCGCGACCGCATGCGTCGACACGCTGCACGGGGACGCCGACGACGTGTTCGACGATTGCCTTGGCGTCGCCGAGCTTAATTCGCCGCGTGGCACACTCGGGGCGAGGTGCAATAGCCTCGATCGTCGCGGCCGGAGCGTCGTCCTCGCCTTCAATCTCGTCGACGAGATCGCGGCCACGATCGAGCGCGCGCCATGCGTCGAACTGCTGCTCCTCGTCGGCGCCGGGATTCCGATCGCGCCATTCGCGGAACTGGACGGCCCACCACTGGTCCGTGTCTTCTTCCCGCGCTGGCGTCGGCGCAGACCGGCAGCGCACCTCGTCCGGCCGCCGCTTGCGGCTGCGCTGCGCATTCTCGGTAACGATCACCGGAGGGACCGACTCACGCTCCTCGTCAGTCAGACCGGCCAGCCAGGCTTTGACCGCCTCGCGCTGATCGTCGTCGAGCACAAGCTCATCCGCCAGCGCTACGTGAGCGCCGACCTTCTGCTTCTGCTTCACGATCGGGGGCTAGCGCGAGGCGGGCGATGGTGCGACGGCGAGCGCGATCAGCTTGGCGGTGCCATTGAAGACGCCCAGTCCGGCGGCGCCGCGGAGCAGCGTCTGCTGATGGACGCCCGTTTTCTCTGCAACGGTGTCGATGCCGTGCTGGGCGATCGCGGCACGCAATGCAGCGGCGACGCGCGAGTCGAGAGCTTTACCAGATGCCATTGGGGACTCCTTGCTTCAAGGCGGGTCGGGGGCGCGTGAGTGCACCACCGACGAGGTGTTGTGTTCCCTAGGAAGAAGTTAAGTACGAATTTGCGCTCGTTCCAGCCCTGCGCCGACAGGCCGATTTAATTTGCCCGGTGGCGGCAGCGACCTCACGAGCGCGATGCCCAGCGGACCGGGGACCTCGCGCCCGATGTCGGCGCGCTCGTCCGGCGTGCACGCCGCGATGGCCCCGCGGAGCCGCTCGGCCGAGAGCACGCGCCGGCGCGGCGGCTTCGGCGCCTTCGGTTCCGGAACCGCCCTGGTGCGTTCCGGAACGCCGCTGTCGGCCTTGGCGGCTAGTGCGCGGTACACGCGCGCGGTGCGCTCCTCCAGGCCGCACTGCCGCAAGAAGTCGCCCTTCTCGCCCTTGCGCAGCGACGGCCAGATCGCGTTGAGGCGGCGGCCGACTTCGAGCCGAGCAGCGCGCGCTGCCGCGCGTGCCTCACGCCGGTTGTCTAGCGACTCCTGCACCACCAGCCGCGCGTTCGCATAGCCCGTCACGACGCTGCTGGCCCACGCGTGCAGGCCGCGAATCTCTTCGGCGACAACGTCTTTCATGACCGCGATCCTGTCACGACGCCGCGAAAGTCCTGGTACTGGAGCGCGGCGCTCTGGATCGCGGTGAGAGGTATCCCTGTGACGACGGGGGCTTAGGTGGTGGAGAATTTCTCTGACGCGGTGCTCATGGCGGCTGGCTAGTTCCGACGCCGGTTCAGCAACGTGCCTGCGGCATTTCGTCGCACCGAACACAATACGTCAGCGTGCTACGATGCCCCGGCGCTGACGTCTCGGCGATGACTGGGGGACGCGGATGAAGCTCAGGACGTTTCAAGTGAAAGACTTCAGGTCAATCAACGATTCTGGCTCTATCGATGTAGCGGAGCGGACCGCACTCGTTGGGCGCAACGAGAGTGGAAAGACGACACTACTGAAGGTTTTGTACTCGCTGAACCCCGCCGATCAAGCCCTGCAGGAGTTCACCCCGGCACGTCACTATCCGCGCGATCGGCGACGAAGAGACTTCCGCGATGACATTGTCATTCTTGAAACAGAGTGGGAACTCTCCGCTGATGAACAGTCAGAAATTGGCAAGCTTTGGCCCCGCGGGCATGTCGCGAAGACCTTCTCTGCAAGCCGCCCATACAAGCCCGAACGTTACGGATACTTTCCTGACGCGGAGCCATTGGAAGTGTGGGCCAAGGCAATTGCTGCGCAAGGCTATCACCTGGCAATCGTCGCGGCGAAGGTTGCCTCGAATGTCGAATACGCGCCCCTATCCAAGACGTTCGCAGTAGCCGAGGAGCTTTGCGCGCAACTCAAGGCCGACCTGATCGCGGGCGACAACCCGACCGCATCCGCCGGACAGGCGAGTGCGGCACTCGCTGCGCTGCGCGCCGCACTTCGGGAGACGCCGTTTGCCGAAGATGCTGAAGGGCCGCTATCAGAAACCGAAGGGATCGTCTCAAACGCGGCGACTGATCACGCGAACTCTATCGAGGCGATCAGGTGGGCGTACTCGGTGATGCCAAAGTTCGTTTACCTAGAGGAATTCGATACTGTTCCTGGTCATCATGACATCAATGCGTACCTTGAGCGGGGCGCTGGTAGCGGCGACAGATCTACCAAAGAGGACAGACTATTCGCAAAGCTTCTCAAAATCTCCGAACTTGACGCCGCCGAACTAAAGCAGGCGCTCGTAACCAACAACCATGAGGAGCGTAACCTACTCACCAACCGCGCTGAGAATCAGGTCACTGAAACGCTTCGCCAGTTGTGGAAGGACCGCGATATCCACGTTGAACTTGCGGTCGACGAGAGACACTTCGATGTCGTCGTCTCGGACGTCGAGACTAGGGCGAAAGTTCCACTCGACGAGCGCAGTCGAGGCTTTCGCTGGTACTTTTCCTTTTTCATCACGTTCGCAGCTGATACGGACGGTGGTGACAAGTCCAACGCAATCATCCTGCTCGATGAGCCAGGCTTGTTCCTTCATGCAACCGCGCAGGACAGCTTGCTCCGCTTCTTCGAGCAACTGCCGAACCAAATAATTTACACCACGCATTCGCCGTTCATGATCAGCGTTAAAGTGCAGAACCTGGGATCCGTCCGCACCGTGAACCTCTCAAAGGGAGAGGGCACAACGGTGACGAACAACCCGACCGGCGATGCGAATACCCTCTTTCCGCTGCAAGCGGCCTTGGGATACGACCTCACCCAGACCATGTTTGTCGGCAGCCGAAACGTAATCGTCGAAGGAGTTACGGACTATTGGTACATTTCGTCGGTCGCTGACTATCTGCGCGATGTGTCTCATTGCCCTCTAGAAGAGGGAATAGTAGTCACGCCCGCCGGGGGAGCTCAGAAGGTCTCATATATGGTCTCGCTGCTCACCGCTCAACGTCTCCAAGTGGCGATAGTGCTCGACACGGAGCCAGAGGCGGGTCGTACACGAACGGAGCTACTCGCGTCGAAGCTTATTCGCAGCGAGGGTGTTGTGCTCGTCGGCGACGTCTTCCCGGCCGGGAGCCGGAGTGAAGCAGACATCGAAGATCTCCTCGACGAAGGCGTCTTTATGAGTCTCGTCCACGAAACCTACGTAAAGGAGCTGTCGGGCAAGACTCTTCAACCAAACAGCGCCATTCCGCGGATCGTCAAGCGCGTAGAGAAGGCATTCGAAGATATTGGTCTCAAGTTTAACAAGACGCGCGTTGCAAGGCTGTTCCTCTCAAAGATGGGGTCCGAGCCTACGAAGATGTTGGCGAACAACGCCGAGACGCGGTTCGCCGAGTTACTCAAGAGGATGCAGATAGCGGTCGAGAAGGTCTCGAAAGCTGGCGACCCCTTCAAGTAAGATGGGGCGGTGCTACGAAGCGAATCGGATCTCAAAAGGCCAAGAGATAACGCTATTTCGGCGACCGAGGCCGGCCCCCGCTACCACGATATCCTGAGACTCCCGCCGAGCCAGCCTCGGCGGGAGTAGCCGGATCCTCCCGACTCCCCAGCTTCAGCAAGAATCCCCCATCGAAGACGTAACCTTCCGGCGTCGGCGTTAACACCAACGCTCCGATGTGTCGTCGCAGTAGCTCGCGCGCGGCCGGCGTATCCTTCTCCGGCGTCTCCAATATCGACCGTACCGCAGCCTTGATTCGCGCCGGATGCGCGATGACCTTCGCCTTTGGTGTCGCCTTGGTGGCCTGGGCTCGCAGCGCGACTAGATCCGCTTCGGCCGATCGAATCGAAGCGTCCAGCGTGTCCGTCAAGCCGAGCTTACCGACCGCGTCGTAGAGATGGCGCAGCTTGCGATCGGCGGCCGCGACTTGCTTGCCGATGATGTCTTCCTCGTCCGCCTTTTGCGCCGTCGCCAGCCGCTCCGAATACAGCGCTGCCAGCTCATCTTCGATGCCGGGCTTACCGAGCACGCGACGAACTTCGAGCAGCATGCCGTCGCAGGCCTTGCCCTCTGACACCGTCAGGTTGTTGCTGCAGATCGTGGCGCCGCGCGTGTAGTGGCTGGTGCAGCCGTACTGACGGTAGGTCCTTCCGTTCTTTCGCCGTTGCCCGACGATGGTCATCGAGCCGCCGCACGCGCCGCAGCGAAGTAGGCCTGCACACAACGAATGCCGCTTCGAGTGGGATCCGGCCGGACGACCCGGACCCGACTTGCGCGACTTGAAGCGCGCCTGAGCCGCCGCGAAGTCGTCATCCTCGATGATGCGGAGGTCTGGCCTTTCGAGCGTGATCCATTTTTCCGGCGCGTTGGGCAGATTGCGACGCTTGCCGGTCGTCCGATCCTT
Source organism: uncultured delta proteobacterium (assembly GCA_963785725.1). Classification (GTDB taxonomy): domain Bacteria; phylum Myxococcota_A; class Polyangia; order Palsa-1104; family Palsa-1104; genus JAQBQH01. Next base: position 12,259 of record CAWAWS010000005.1, read on the forward strand.
CAGCCACGTCGACTTGTTCCACGTGACCTTGCCGATGTAACGATCGTTCAGCAGCATGGCGCGGATCGTCGACGGCACCCAGCCGCGGTTGCCTTTGTGGCCGTTGCCGCCGTCGTGAGGCGCGGGGATCCGCTCGTCGTTCAAGGAGATCGCGATGGCCTTGAAGGACTGGCCCTCGATCCACATGCGAAAGATGCGACGAACGAGCGCGGCCTCGTCGGCCTTGATGAAGATCTCCGAGCGCGGATGCTCGGGGTCGCTGGGATTCGCCTCCTTCCGCGTGTCGTAACCAAACGTGCGGCCGCCGGTCGCGAACCCGGTCAGCGCGCGACCTTCCATGCCGCGGTGGGTCTCGGTGCGAACCATCTCTAGAAACGAATCGTTCATCAGGGCGGTGACGCCGAACGTCAGCCGCGCGCCCATCTCGTCCGACGATCGCCCCGTCGTGCAGTCGACTACCTTGACCTTGACCGATGGTAAGTCCTCGAAGATGAGCCGCCACGCGGTTCCGAGATCGCGCGCGAGCCGCGACTGGTCGTCGACGAGCACGGCGCGAAAAGGACTGCCGCCCCTCCGCCGTGCGTCGCCCAGCATGCGTTGAAGGTCGGCGCGAACGGCATGCGCGCCGCTCATCGCTTTGTCCTCGTAGACGCCGACGACGTCATAGCCCTCGAGCTCGGCGTGACGACGGCAGCGACGGACCTGATCTTCGGCACCAATCGCCTTCACCGATGCGAACGGCGGCCCATTGTCGGACTGGATGGCCGTGGGCAGCCCGTACGCCTCGAAGAGCTCTTCGAAGACGCGCTTGACCTCCTCGGTGCGCGTCTTTTCGACAATCTTCAGCGCCAGCACCATGCGGCTATGTGCGTCGCGTATCGTCAATGGGTCGCAGCGTCGACGGTCGGCCGTGTACCACCAGCCCTTGAAGTCGACAGTCCACAGATCATTCCGACCTTCGACGGCGCAGCTCGGCGCGTGCGCCGGCAGTCCCTTGGACCGTGCCCAATAGCGCCGCTTCTTCGTCAGCGCAGCCCGATCGAGCACGCGGGCAATGGTCCTCGACGACGGCAGCCCTTCGCCAGCGAGCTGCTTCGCGATCAACGCTTGCAGCTTGCGCGCGCCCCACGTCGGGCAGGCGGCGCTGCTGCCGGCAAGGCGGGACTCGCTCAAGTCCACGCGCACGATGAGCTTGCCGAGCGCGCCGAGGACCGCGTCACCAGCGGCGCCGGGGCTCAGGCCTCGTCGATCTCCAACCGAATCTCTCCGCCATCGAGATACCGCCGCACCTCTTCGCGAGCCGCGATCGGGTCGTCGTCCATTCGCGCGTCCAGTTCGAGTAGTCGATCCATGACCTCCTCGGGATCGGCAACCGGACCGGCCGCATCGCCGCTTCGTTGAGCGCTGCGATCTCTCGTTGCTCGGTCGCCCTATGCGCCTCCATGGCCCGGAGCGGGTGCGTGATCGCGTCTGACCGCTCGCTCGAGGCTAAGACGCACTATTATCGTGTACGGTCGAGCGTCGAATGAGAAGAACGCAACCGCTTCCGCCGGGTCCAGCGGAGAGCGCCTGGCTGCAGGTGTGGCGCTACTTTCGCGACCCGAACGCGTTCTTCGCGCAGTGCCAGCGCGACTATGGCGATGCCTTTACGATGCGCTATCCGGGAAACCCAGCATTGGTGGTCTTCAGCCACCCGACGGCGGTGAAAGAGATTCTCACCTCCGATCCCGACGATCTGCGCGCCGGCGAAGCCAACGTCATCTTGCGCAACGTCGTCGGCGACGATTCGCTGTTCGTGCTCGACGGTGCTCGTCACGACCACCACCGTCGCGCGATGACACCGCTCTTTCACGGCGACCGGCTGCGCGCCCACGCAGCGCCCATGACGAAGGCCGCGGCGCAGGCGGTGCACGCGCTGCCGCGTAATGTTCCCTTTCGTGCTCAGCCGTGGCTCGAGTCGACGACGCTCGACATGATCGTGGGTGCGCTCTTCGCAGATAGCCCCAAGCGCGTGTTGGAGCAACTGCGTCACGCGATCCTGAAGTTTACGCAACTCGCAACGAGCCCGATGGGAACGCTCGCAGCCATGCTGGTCCCGGTCGAAGCGGTGCGGCAAATGACACGCCTTATTCGCACGCGCATTCAGCTCGGCGGCCGCACGATGACGCCGTTCGCGCTATTGCCGGGCGGTCGCCTGGTCCGTGCGCAGCGCGCGCAACGCCAGCTCGTGCTCGACGAGCTGGCGCGCCGGCGGCGGGCGGCGACGCCGGCTAACGGCGACATCGTCTCGCTGCTCATGGCGGCGCCTGACGATCGAGGGCAGCTGCCGTCCGACGAGCAGCTGCACGATCACATCCTCACGCTTATTCTCGCCGGCAATGAAACCAGCGCCACGACGCTCGCGTGGGCCGTGCACCACCTCAGCGAGTACGCCGATCTTCAGTCCGAGCTGCGTGCCGAGCTCGCGTCGTCGCGCGGCGATCTGAACGCCTGCGCGCGATTGGATGCCGTCCTCAAAGAAACACTGCGTCTGACGCCCGTCGTCCCGATCATCCCGCGTCGTCTGGCGCGCTCGCGTTCAATCGGTGGTTACAGCTTACCGGCCGGCACCGTCGTCGCCGTCGCGCCGTTTCTCACGCAGCACCGGGACGATATCTGGACGAATCCCAGGCGCTTCGATCCAACGCGCTTCATCGATACGCGAATCGATTCTTATCATTTCTTTCCATTCGGCGGCGGCGCGCGACGTTGCCTCGGTATGACATTTTCGCTCTACCAAATGAAGACTGTCTTGGCGGAAATGGTCCGCTGTACGTGCTGGCGCAAGGCCAACAGCGACAGCGGCGGCGAAAAGCGGCGCGGTGTTCTCGTCTCGCCTTCGCGAGGCGTACCCATCATCGCCGTCGACGTAGCGAGGCTTCACTGACGCGCGAGGCGCGCCGACTCGGCGCCGTGCGCATCGGGCCGATAGTGCAAGCGCATCATCAGCAGCCAACCGAGGACGGCGCTCGCGAGGTGAATTAAGTGATTCTTCCACGCCACCTCGCCCGACAAGAGTCCGGTGAGCCCCAGGCCGAAGACGTGCGTCGCCTTTTCGAGTTCGATCAGTGAGCAGAGCAGCAGCAATGAGCCGACGCAGAAGAGCCGCGTACGCCATGCTAGCCAGGAGCGATCTGCCGTCCGCAGCCCGCCGGCACGAATGAGATTGAGATAGAAGGCGACGGATATTCCGCAAGGCACGGCCAGCAGCTTGAAGAGCTGGACATCGATGTTCGCCGCAACGCTTCCGTCGGATGCCGTGCGTACGACATAGCGCAGCCAACTGTGGCGAAGCGCGTCGACCCAATTGGGATTCACGTCGGTGAGATAGTCGCTGCCCAGCCGCGCCAACCCCACGATTCCCATGAATCCGGCGATGAAGAAGCTCGAGCGGGAGATGCTCGTCTCGTCAGCCATGCGATAGCCAGACGAGCTTATCGGCCAGCAGAATGAGATTGAGTACTAGATAGACGCGAATATAGCCAACATGAAGACGCGTCGCGATCGACTTTTCGTACGCGGACCGGAGCCTGACGATCCAGGTGCCCGCGCGCAAGAGCCACAGCAGAAGCAAGACTGTTCCGGCGATGCGCGATACCAGGTGCATCTCGCCACGCCACCAAAAGAGGGTGACGAGGAAGAGACTGCCGAGGGTCGACGCCAATAGCGAATAGACGGCCGCGCGCGCCGTGCCCAAGACCACCACCGACGTCCGCTTGCCGGCGGCGCGATCGTTGTCCCAATCGCGGATGTCCTTGGCCAGCGTTTCGCCTATCGCATAGAAGAAGCCGACACCGGCCAGATATACGAATGCCGCAGTCGTGAACCAGTGTCCCGTAAAGAGGGCGACGGTCGCGTAACACAAGAGGCCGAGCGTGGGCCAGACGAATTGTGAAGTCCACGGCCGTCCACTCAATCGAAACGGCGGAACGCTGTACGCAACGCCCAACGCAATAGCCGTGAGGAAGACGAGCGCCGCGCGGATGGACGCGAACGACATCATCAATGGCGCGGCCGTCAGGAGGAGCACGACTTGAACGACGGCGGCGCGCGGCGAGACGAGACCGGCCACGATGGGACGCGTGTTGCGATCGGCTTCCGTGCTGGAGCGATCAGTCTCGACGTCGCACAGGTCGTTGAGCGTGCTGACACCGGAATCGGCCAGCACGATGCCGATCAGAAAAGCAAGCAGGCGATACGGCGAAGGCGACGTAGGATGCAAAAGCAAGATGAGCACGCTGGCCGGCAGTAGATCGAACCACAGCCACGCGTAAGGTCGCATCAGTGCGATATGTCCCCAAATGCGAGCCGATCGCGAATGGGTGATCGTCTCGTACATTGGCTCCCCCGCCTTTTCGCCGCTACGATAGCCGATCGATACGAGTGAGGACAGCTTCGTATTCGGGGACGACCAGGTCGGGCTCAGCCGACCACGCTCGTTCGATAGGCGGGCCGAGCAGCGTGCCCAACACCGCCGTCGCCAGGCCCGCGATCAGGTCGATTCCATAGTGATAGCGCAGGTAGACGGTGGAGACGAAAAGGACGAGCGCGATTGGCAAGTAGATGACAAAAAACCGACGCGCGCGGCGCCAGGCGAAGATCAGCACGCACATCGTGGCCGCCGTGTGCAGCGACGGAAAGCAGTCGCGCGCCGAGCCGTGCAAGTCGTCGAGCACGCGGATGAGCTGTTGGCTTGCTACGCTGCCCGGCAACTGCCGTGGAAACAGCGCCGACTGGTAAATATAGGGACCCACTGCGGGCACGAGCCAATAGCCGACGTAGCCGAGCGTAATCACGCAGGAGATAGAGACGACGTAGTCGCGAAAATGTCCGCGGTCGCGCTTCCAATAGAGGACCGCCGCTAAGACGCCGGGCGCGAAGAAGAACGAAAGATAGCAAAGCAGCATGACACCGGTAAGCGTGGGTGTGGCGAATTGTCCGATCCATGACGACAGGTCTACGCCGAACAGTCGATGGTTCGCGCGCAGTCCAGCGCGGTCGTGCGTGGTATTCTGCCGTGGATGGCAATTCCGTCCCGGCGCAGAGGTTTTCGCTCGCTAGAGCACGACGGCGTGAGCTATCGCTGGCGGATGCAGGCGGGCGTTGACGACAGCCGCATTGTGCTCTACGGCGAAAGCTCCTCGAGCGCCGGCCTCGAGATTCAGCTCCCAGGCTGGCGCAACGAATGGGTGACCTTCCCAGACCCCGTCGAGAATCGACCCCAGCGCATCGGACCGGCATTCGTGCTCGCCGCACTGCAAGCCGCGCTCGGATTTGGCTATCGTCCGGTACCGCATGGACGCCCCTTCAAAATTGTCTTCCATGAAGGCCGCTTCTTACGCCGCGGCGGCGGCACTCACTAGCGCTGTCGTACAGCGGATCCCTGCAACTCGATGTAGCCAGAGGTCGAGAGGCCTTGCGCCGGAGGGTTACGGCTATGGTGTCAATGCGTCCTGGGCCGGACGGTTACCGTCGCCAACGCGCGGCCATCGATGCTCACGGCGCGTGAATCGCCCAGCGGCGTCGCCGGCATGACGAACAGCGCCTGATGCAAGCGCTTGGAGAGCAGGCAGTAGCCGTTGGTGTCCTACCACAACACCCGTGCCTGCGTGGACCGCTTGTTAAGGAAGACGAACAGAGCGCCCGAGCGCGGGTCTTTGCCTAGAATCTGCGTCGTCGCCAGCGCGAGCCCATTGAAGGAGCGCCGCATGTCCTGCGGCTCGGTGCAGACGAAGATGCGGACCGACGCGGGCAGCATCAGCGGACCACCGCCAGCACGCGACGCGGAGTCTCGGCGTCGAAGCGTACGGGAACGCGAGTGCAGAAGCCGCTCGGAGCCACGACCAACCTGGCCGTGAGCTGCGCTTCGCCGCCGTTGGGCGCGGAAGTGGGGCGGCCGATGCAGGCAGGTGCAGACGCGATGACAGACGTGATCGCCACGGCGGCCGACATCGGCTCGCTCGGCGGCAGCTATTCGCCGCCGACGCATGCAGCGCTGGGTTCCGCGACCGCGCAGATCTTCTTTGGCCCGAACGGCGCTGCCGACGCGATGTGCTCAAAAGTCGTGGGTACCGTCGAGGACGACTCCGCGGTGGCGCCTCGTCGTACCGAGTCAGCTCTCGTCGCCAACGTAGGCTCGTCTGCGAAAAAGGCGACACTGAGCGCAGTCGCCGATGACGACAGCCGAGGATGACAGCCGAGGATGACAGCGTACGCCGCGGAGAAATGTCGGGCATCTGCTCGCACGCGCAGCCAACCGCCGCCATCAGCGCCGCCGACCGCCATCGGCGTTCGATGCCTTCAATGAAGGTTAAATGACAAACTATTTATTCGCGTTCGTTTTTGAATTGGGTTTCAAGTGATATTATAAGGCGAAGCGAGGTCCGAACATGCGTCGCGCGTGCATCACCGCCTTCGTCGTCGCAGCACTGCTGGCTCCACGCTCGGCCACCGCGCGGCCGGTAAGTGACTTAGGCAGTGTCTACAAGTGGGGAATGAGCTCGGACAACGTACTTCGAATGCTCATTGACCAACTCCAAGCCAAATATAGCGAGCTGGTAGCGCACGAGTCGGACGCGTACAAACAAGATCAACTGCGCCTCAAGCAAGGCGAGCTCGAGCAACAGCTGCGCGAGTCGCTGATCAAGTTCGATGGCGTCTCCGAGTCGAACAGGAGCTGGAACACGTCGCTGGTGCAGGAGGAGTTTGCGCAGCGCAACGACGAATCGATGCTCGTCGTGAACGAGCCGAAGCTTCGCCGGTTCCTGTTCTTCTGGCAGGACAAGCTATACAAGCAGGTGATTGCGCTCGACTCGGAACGCGCCGCGGGGCAAGGCAGCACCTTCGAGGATTTCACGCGCGTTCTCCAGGACCGTTATGGGCCGGCGGAGATGCGCTTCTTGCCGCTCCGTACCCATGACGACGACATGAAGCTCGATCATCTGGAGTGGCCTGCGACGGGCGATTATCAGTTGTTCGCCCGTGACCAGACCGACGTCTACGACAACTATTGTCTGGTGCTCTTCAATCCGACCGTCACCGCTCAGGTCGAAGCGCGGCGCAAGGCGCGCGTCGGAGTGGTGCGCGCCGGCAGCGTGCTGATCGACGCGGCGACGGCGCCGGCGTCCTCCGTCGACCGCAACGAAGACATCGTCGACCGCATCATCGGCCGGAAGTAAGCGCGTCGTACTCGTTCGGCGAGCGCGTGCAATCAAATGCACGGGCTGGGGGCAAGGTTAAGCTCGTCAAGCGCTCCAGCTCGTTCAGACGCATCACCAGATGGGCTGACCGCGGGCAACTCGGGACTTTGGTTTTGTGGCCGGTCACCCGGGCGCTTCCGGGTGAACAACTCGACATGAACGGACCGCTATAGAGTCCCAACACGTCATTCACTGGGAGAGGTCAAGCTCGATGACTTCAAAGCGGACTCGTCGTTCGTCCCCGGCCTGCACTTCAAGGGAGCCGGCTCGAAGATTCCGGCGGTGCGCAGCCGCTGGACGGACGGCTCGACGCGGCTCTGGCAGCTGCGACGCGTGCAGCCGGGGACGGGCGAGGCGCAGAGGCGTTGAGATTCGATCAGGCGCTGCCGAGCTCGTAGCGTTCGGCGCCAGACGCTCGTCCACGGCCGCGCTACGGGAACTGGTTGGCGCAGTGGTGCGTGCTGTCGCAGATGAACGAGATGACGCCCTGGCAGCAGTCGCTGTCGTAGTTGCAGCTGGCGCCCGTGGCGGCGCAGACGCAGGCGCCGTTGGCGCAGGTGCCGCCGCAGCAGTCGCGGCTGGTCGTGCACTGGCCGGCGCTCTGCACGCAGCCGCAGGTGCCGCTGCCGGGGACGGAGCCGACGCAGATGCCGCTGCAGCAGTCGGAGCCGGAGGCGCAACTCACGCCGGACGGCGAGCAGCACTGCAGGCCGGCGAACGTCGAGACGCAGCGATCGCCGCAGCAGTCGGCGTCGGTCGTGCAGAAGTCGGTGCGCGGCGTGCAGCAGGCGCCGCCGAGGCACGAGCGCGTGCAGCATTGGTTGTCCGTGCCGCAGTGATCGGCGGCAGGTAGGCAGGCGCCCCCATTGGACGCGAGATCCGGCGAAGGCGTCGCCAGGTCATGAGGTGAAGCCGTCGCCAGGTCGTGAAGCGAGCTGGCGTCCGGCGACGCGGAGGCATCGACGGCCGCGCCCAGGTCGGGCAAGGGACTCGCGTCGTGGATGGCGCCTGCGTCCTTGATGATGCCGAAGTCGTGTGCAGCGCCGTCGAGCGCTGGCGCCGCAGCATCGGTGGCGAGGTCGCCGACGTCGTAGCTCGCGAGGTCCGAGGCGCACTCGTTGGTGCAGACGGCGAGGTCATGCACGACCGGCGAGCCCGATTCCCCGCAGCCGCTCCATGCGAGAAAAATGAAAGTCGTGAACGCCGGCGCCCGCAAAGTGGTCCGACCAATAGCGGCCTATGACACTGAAGTCAAGCGCTCGCGCTTCGGCGGAGCGCCGCCAGCGCAAGAGGTTGCCGTTATCCTTGGCGCCCCGAGGTGTCCACCGAGAGGTCGGTCGAGCTCGAGAGCGTCGCGAAAGCGCGAATCTCGGCGAGGTGCGCCTCGAGCGCGGGCACGACCATATCGATCGCATCCTTGCCACCGAGGAATTGCCTCGGTGGCGACTCCATGGCCGCGAGCTGAATGAGCGCCTTTGCAAGCTTGGCCGGATCGCCGGTCTGCTTCTGGTTGTACCCAGCCCAAGTCGCCTGGATCTGGGCCGGCGCGTCGTAGCCCTCGACGGCGATGGCGCCGGCCTCGAAGGCGTGAGGCGCGATGAGGTCGGTGCGGAAGAAGCCGGGCTCGACGATGGTGATCTTGACACCGAGCTTCTCCACCTCTTTCGCCACCGACAATGAAAGCCCTTCGAGCGCGAACTTCGAAGCAGCGTACGCGCTGCAGTGCTCGAGACCGACGAGTCCCGCGGTCGACGAGATGTTGAGGATGTGGCCCGCACGCTGGCGCCGCATGACGGGCAGCACCGCGCGCATGAGGTACGTGGCGCCGAAGAAGTTCGTCGCCAGCTGTCGCTCAATCTGCTCGGCCGTGAACGACTCGAACGTGCCAAGCAGGCTATAACCTGCGTTGTTCACGAGGACGTCGATGCGACCCAGCTTCTCTACGGCCGCCGTGACGGCCGTCCGCGCCTGCGCCTCCACGGTCACGTCGAGCTGCACGAGCTCGAGGCGATCACTCGCAGACGACGCCAGCACCGAGCGCAGCTTCTCGACGTTGCGCGCCGTCGCCACCACGCGATGGCCAGCCGCGAGCGCCGCCTTCACGATGGCCGTACCAATCCCACTACTCGCTCCAGTCACGAACCACACTGCGCTCATCACGACCCTCCGTTTGTATGAAACAGTCTGAGGGCTGTCGAAGAGGTGAGCTAGATGCCTCGAAAGCAATAGCCTGGTGAGCCAGATTTGACAATGTGGCCGCGCTGTCGGATTGGATCGATATGAACACGCCTCCGTTCGCACAGCTCCAGACCTTCGTCGCGGTCGCTCGTCAAGGGAGCTTCGCCGGTGCTGCCGGCGCGCTCGGCGTGACGCGTTCAGCGGTGAGCCACGCCGTTCGCCAGCTCGAGGAGCAGCTCCGGGTGGCGCTATTCGTACGGACGACGCGGAGTGTGTCACTGACCGATGTCGGACGGCGACTCCTCGAGGCCGCTGGACCCGCGCTCAGCCAGGCGGTCGCAGCGCTCGCCGATGCGTCCGCCCAGCCCGGCGAGCACATTGGACGGCTGCGCATCTCCGTCCCCCGCGTCGCAGTGCCTTCGGTGATCACGCCGGTGTTGCCGACGTTCAGGGGCCGACATCCACGCATCGAGGTGGAGATCTCGGTCGATGACCGCCTCGTAGACATCGTCGCCGAGGGGTTCGACGCGGGCGTGCGACTGAGCGAGATCATCCAGCGCGACATGGTGCAGGTCCGCCTGACCGAGCCCTTTCGGTTCGTGGTCGTCGGCACCCCCGGGTATCTGAGGCGTCACGGCACGCCCGAGCGTCCCGAGGATTCGTTGCGCCACGAGTGCATCACGTTCCTCTCGCAGACCACGGGGGCGCCGTATGCTTGGGAGCTGGAGCGAGGACGCCGGAGCTACCGCATCCCCGTGCGCGGTGGCCTCGTGACCAACGACGGCGCGCTGGCGCTCGCGATGACGGAGGAGGGCCTTGGGCTCACTTATGCCGCAGAGCCCTTGGTGCAACGGCAGCTCGAGCGAGGTCGACTAAAGCGCGTGCTCGAAGGCTTTGCGGCATCCGTACCGGGCTTCTTCCTGTACTTCCCGAGCCGCGCGCAGAAGTCGAAGCCGCTGCAGCTCTTCATCGAAGTTGCGAAGGAGCTGGCAAGGAAACGGCGGAGCGCGCCCGGCTGACGCCAAGGCTGCGGCGATTCTCCGTCGCCTGCGTGGTCGCCCGCTTGGCCCAAGCGTCATAGCGCTCTAAACGAGAGATGGTCTCAACCTGAAACGACCGATTCGACGACGAGCTGCGGAGCACGGCACCAAGCGCCGCCTCGAGCGGTTGCCCCCGCGCCATCCGAGCGCGTAGCGTTCGAGGCGTGGAGGCACATTCGCGCGCGCCGCGGCGCGTGATCGGCGTCGCCTCGAACGCTCGCGCGGTGGCATAGAGTGCGTACATCGATGCGCCACTTGCCCTTCGTCATCATCGTCGTCGCCGCCATCGCGCCCGCCCGGTTCGTCGCCAGCGCGGCCGCGGCGCCCGCGGCGCCCGGCGCCCACGACCGCTGGACCGTGCACCCGACCACCGTCGAAGGCCAACCGCTGGTCGTGCGTACGAACCTGAGCGCGCTCGACTTCGTCGGCGACGTCGCCCATCCGGTGCGCATCGACGTTGTCGTGCCGCTCCGCCACCCGAGGCCCGACGGCTTCAACACCGAAGCAGAGGCCGAGGAGCTGTGGCAGATCGAAGATCGCCTGGTTCAGCTGTTCACGGCCCGCGACGACGCGCGCCTGGTGCTGGTCACGAGCGGTCGCGGGCAGCGCCTGTTCCAGCTGTACGCGCGCTCGGCCGACACGGCGAAGCGCGCCTTCGCGACGCTGCAAGCGGCCACGTCGGACCGCACGCTGACGCTCACAACTGCGCCCGACCCCACCTGGAGCGCGTATCGCGAGGCCGCGTTTCCCAACGAAAGCGCATTCTGGCGCTGGTTTCGCGACCACGAGACCGCGCTGCTCGCGGTGCATACCACCAAAGAGCCGGTCGCCGAGCAGCTGATGACGGAGCTGCAGAAGATCGACTCGCACCTCACGATCGAGGTCCAGGCCACCGACGGGCCGCGCCGCGATCTGATCATCAGTGCCGATGGCGTGCGCGACGCGTTTCCCGCGGTCCGGCGGCTGGTGGCGCTCGCGCCGCCGTCACCGCGGTGGAACATCATCGGCTTTCGCCCACGCAGCGGGGCGCCGACGATAGAGATCGGCGACGTCACGCTGAAGGCGTCGGCGGTCTGGTTTCGCGTCGATCGGCGCCGGCCGGGTGAGCCGCTCGATCTGACCTTCTTCGTCGCCGGTATGACGCCGGAGCGCGCCATGCAGGCGTTCTACCTGCTGCTCGATGCCACGCTCGGCGAGCTCGACGTCGAGACGCGCCTGCGCAAGATCGACCTACAGCCTGCGCCGGCCGATCCCACGCGGCAGGGGCTACTGCCGCTATCGCGCCTCACCGCCCTCGTCGATCAGCGCTGACCGCCGTCCCGCAGGCGCAGCCCGAAGCTCGTATGCGTCGTCCGCAGCGAGCGTGCCAGCGCCGTGGCGATCGCCAGGATCGCTTCTAAACAGTGTGTTCCAACCTAGGCGACACCAACCTGGGTTGCACGGGCCACCGCTCCCGCGAACGCGTGTAGCTCATTACGCGACGGGGACGGTCACCATGCTGTAGCCGCTCGAGCTACGCGCATGAAGCTAACGCCGCTGATCTGCACCAGACGACGAGCGGAATGATACTTGCTGAGTGCCGCCGCAACATCTTAGGAGCGTGCCCCTTGTCGAGAATGCGCCCGCTGTTGTGTCTGCTCGCGATCGCCGGATGCAACACCTCGGAGCCGGCGGCGCAGACGCGAACGGTGACCACGGTGACCTGGGATTCCAATCATCAACAGGTCAGCACCACGCGCGTCGTGCCGCTCGGTACTCCCATCGTCGGCGGAGCGCCGCAGGGCGGCTACCAAGCAGACCTGTCGTTCGATCCGGTCGATCCCAACAGCGCTTGCAAGGCGACCGATCTCATCATTTCGGACGAAGCGCTCGTGATCGACGCCAAAGGCGTCGTGCTGGGCTTCGAACCGGGCAGCAACTTTCTGTGCTTGTCGCCGCCTCCCGAGCTGCCTGCCGTCGGCGGAACGGAGCTCGTCAGGCTCGACCAGCTGACGTATCCGTCGGGTGGCACCTGGGCTGGCAAGGTGCGCTCCTTCGACTCGGCGCAGTACATCGGCGCCTTCATCACGGTGGGCGCGAGTAGCTGCCAGGGCAACTTCCACGACAACGAAACGACCAACGCCTCCGCCTGCGACCAGACGGCCTCCCAGCTGCAGTTCATCAACCAGACGAACGCACCCGCTTCCTGCACCGCCGGCTGCTCCGGCGGCATCCTCGACACCTGCGACGAATACGGTGAGCTGCAGACGCAGAACTGCACCGGGATGGGGCTGGATTGCAGCACGACCACGTTGACCTGCTGCCTGTTGCCCGCGGCCTCCGAGTGCACGCCCGGCGCGCTCGGGCAGGCGTGTGGCTCCGCGAGCAACGCCTGCGGCACCATCTCGTGCGGTTGCGCCGGGCGGGGCTTCTGCTTCAAGGGCATTTGCCGCGAAATCATCATTGTCCCGCCGCCCCAGGATTCGCTCAACTAACCGGTCAACAGTATCCGCTCAGCGACCGGCATGACGACGCGGCTCGCCGAACGCTTACTCCTCATGTCGTAGGTGACGCCGCGCGGCCGCTCGGACCCGGTGACAGCGCTCGGCGACATATGGTGCATTTTCGAACCAGGTACGCATTGCGCAGCCTATGCTTGGGCTAGGCACATGATCGACTGGGATGACGTTCGTTTCTTCCTCGCGGTGGCGCGGAGGGGATCGGTTCGCGCCGCTGCCGAGCACCTCAAAGTGAACCACTCCACCGTGCTGCGACGTATCGCCCAGCTCGAGCAGCGCCTGGGAGCGCTTCTGTTCGAGAAGCGCCCGTCCGGCTACCGTTTGACGCGTGCCGGAAACGAGGTCCTCGAGCTCGCCGAACAGATGGAAGCGTCGTCGAGCCAGTTGGAGACGCGTATCTTCGGCCGCGACCAGGCGCTGCGTGGATCCCTGCGGGTGACGCTGCCGCCGACGATCTCGACCTATCTGCTCATGCCCGACCTCGCCGAGTTCGCGCGGCTCCATCCCGAAGTCGAGATGGAGATCCTCACGTCCTACAAGCGGGTCAACCTCACCAATCGCGAAGCCGACGTCGCGATCCGAGTGGTCTACGACCCCGCGACGCTGCCCCAGAATCTCCACGCGCTGAAAGGACCGCAGCTGTTCGGCGCGGTCTACATGTCACGCGCGCTGCTTGCCGACTGGCGGGCCGGTTCGCACGCTCCCATCCGCTGGATCGTCACGGACGACGGCATGATTCCCGATTGGGCGCGCACCAACGACGTTGCCGTCGACGGAACGACACTCAAAACCACCGACGCCGAGACCCAGATTCTCGCCGTGCGCGAGGGATTGGGCATCACGGCACTGTCGTGCTTCGTCGGAGATGCCGACCCGCTTCTGGCGAGAGTGCCGGGCAGCGCCTTGCGCCTCCACGGATGCGTGTGGCTGCTCACGCAGGGTGAGACGCGCAAGACGAAGCGCGTTCGCCTCTTCACGAATTTCATGTTCCAAAGGCTCGCCACGTACCAGCCGCTTCTCGCGGGGCAGCGCCCGCGACTCGACTGACGATCACGACTCGCCCAACTGCGCATCGACCGCGAGTGGTGCGTAAATGCACAACCGTTGTCGACAATTGAAGAGTCCCACGCGAGCGCACGGCCATTACATCCAACGATGTCTCGAACGCGGTTTCACTCGCAAAGGAGCATCCGTGCGCTACTCGATCATCGGCTTCGGCAATTTCGGCCAGGCGTTGGCCCGGCTCTTCGCTCGCAAGAACATCGAGGTGGCGGTGGCAAGCAGGCGGCCGCCCGAATCACTCAAGCCCCTGGCTCGGGAAATCGGGCCGACGATCAAAGCCCAGTCACTAGTCGATGCGCTGGAAGCGGACGTCCTGTTTCTCGCCGTCCCGTTCTCGCAGCACCGCGACATCGCCAAGGCGCGCGCGAGCTGGAAGGGAAAGCTCGTCGTCGACGTGACCAACGCGTTCGGCGTCCCGGTGGAGGAGCTGGACGGCCTTCCTTCGTCTGCCGTCATCGCCAAGGCGCTGCCGGGCGCGCGCGTCGTGAAGGGGTTCAATCACCTCGCCGCCAAGGTCTTGGGCGGCGACCCGGGCTTCAACGGCGGCCGACGCGTCGTCTTTCTGGCCAGCGACGATGACGACGCGATCCCTCCGGTCGCGGCACTGGCCGAGCAGCTCGGGTTGGCGCCGGTGCCGCTCGGAAAGCTCGCAGAAGGCGGCGCGCTCGTCCAGTCGCAAGGACGGAGCTGGGCTCCTCTCATCTTTCAAGACCTCTTCAAGCTCGAGACTGCGAAATGAGAATTCTGCCCGACACGACGAAAGGACAAGTCATGGGAAAGCTCGAGGGTAAGGTCGCAGTCATCACGGGTGGATCGAGCGGCCTGGCGCTGGCGACGGCCAAGCGGTTCGTCGAAGAAGGCGCCTACGTGTTCATTACGGGCAGGAGGCAGGCGGCGCTCGACGAGGCCGTGAAGCTCATCGGCCGCAACGTGACCGGTGTGCGCGGCGACGCGGCCAATCTCGACGACCTCGACCGCCTGTTCGATACGGTCAAGCGGGCAAAGGGCAAGATCGACGTCCTGTTTGCGAGCGCCGGCAAGGGCGAAGCCGCCAAGCTGGGCGAGATTACCGAGCAGCACTTCGATGCAGGCTTCGGCCTGATTGTGCGCGGAACGCTGTTTACGGTTCAGAAGGCGTTGCCGCTCTTCAACGATGGCGGCTCGATCATCATGACTGGGTCAGTTGCTTCGGTGAAAGGCTTTCCTGGTTTCGGCGTGTATGCGGCGAGCAAGGCGGCATTGCGCTCATTCGCACGCACGTGGCTCAACGAGCTGAAGGGCAGGAATATCCGAGTGAACGTGCTGAGCCCGGGGCAGACCGACACTTCGGATTCCCAGCGACTCGATAAGCAGACGAGGGAGATGTTCGAGTCGCTGATACCGCGGGGAAAGATGGGTCGACCTGAGGAGATTGCCGCGGTCGCGCTGTTTCTCGCTTCGGACGATTCGAGCTACGTGAATGGAGTGGAGTTGGCCGTCGACGGCGGCTTCTCGGCCATCTGAGATCGCGCCGAAGAGCGTGGGACCGAGCACGCTGCGGCCCGGCCTGGAATCCAGCGGCAGGACAAGAGTAGAGACCGTCCCACGTCAAAGACGCGATTGTGCCCTCCCCTACTCCAGTCGCGGGCTTATTCCGATCGCGTCGGATTAGTTCGGACACGATCCGACGTAACGGAAATGGAGACACTTCGATGAGCACTCAAGAGAATGTCCAGGTTGTGAAGGATTTCTTTGCGGCAATGAGCCACGGCGATAAGCAAGGTCTGCTGGCGTTGTCTGCCAAAGATATTGAGTGGACCATTCCCGGCGACAACTGGCCGCTGGCCGGCACGCACCGCGGGCACGCGGGATTGGCCGAGTTGCTTCAGAAGGCTTCCGAAACGGTGGACACTTCATACCCAGAGCCCCCCGAATTCGTAGCCCAGGGCGATCGGGTTCTGGTCGTCGGCTTCGCTAAGGGGAAAATCAAAGCCACGAATAGGGCGTTCGAGGACAACTGGGTCTTCGCCATTACCGTACGAGATGGCCTGGTGACGAACATTCGGGAGTATATCGACACGCAAGCACTGGCGCGGGCCTCCGCGATGGCCGCGAGCCCCAAGCGCTGAGCCTCACGATGACGCGAGGCCAATGGCAGCACCATATCTGTGCTCAAGTAAGCAGTCCCCTACTTCCGTACCACTCCAAGGAAGGATGCACGTCATGAACAGACTGACTGGAAAGACCGCCGTGATCACCGGTGGCGCCACCGGCATCGGCCGCGCCGCGGCAAAGCGCTTCATCGAGGAGGGCGCCTTCGTCTTCATCTTCGGCCGCCGCCAGGAAGCGCTCGACGCCGCGGTCGCCGACCTCGGGCCCAAGGCCCGCGCGGTGAAGGGCTCGGTCTCCGATCCGGCCGACCTCGACCGACTCTACGCGGCGGTGAAGGCCGAGCGCGGAACCCTCGACATCGTCTTCGCCAATGCCGGGGCGGGAAGCCAGCTTGCGCTCGGCAAGATCACCGCCGAGCACATCGACGAAACCTTCGACACCAACGTGAAGGGTACGATCTTCACGGTGCAGCAGGCGCTACCGCTGATGGGCCAGGGCGGTTCGATCATCCTGACCGGATCGAGCGCCGGCACCACGGGCGCCCCGGGAATGAGCGCCTACAGCGCGAGCAAGGCGGCGGTGCGCAACCTCGCGCGCACCTGGGCGGAGGACCTGAAAGGCACCGGCATCCGGGTCAACGTGCTGTCGCCCGGAGCGACTGCGACCGAGCTCGCGAAGGAAGCGCTCGGCGAGGAGGGCCAGAAGTTCTTCGCCTCGATGACTCCGCTCCAGCGCATGGCCGATCCGGCGGAGATCGGAGCGGTGGCCGCCTTTCTCGCCTCGCCGGACAGCAGCTTCATGACCGCCAGCGAGGTCGCCGTCGACGGCGGCCTGGCGCAACTCTAACGCGCCACGCCCGCCGGTCACTCCATTCGCGCGTGCCCACTGGGCAGCCGCATTTGCCTCTCCCAGCAGCTCGAGGCTCCGCGCTCCGATGATGCCGTCGGCGAAGCGACGCTCGAAAGCTCTACGTCAATCGTCGACGCTGCTCGTTGAACGCGTACGAATAAGAAGTCAGGTAGAATGGAGCATGACCCACAAGACGGTGGTCGAGACGCTCCTGGAGGTGTCGATCTGGATGTTCGTGGCCGTGGTCGGCGCATGGGGACTCGCGGGAATGTTCGCCACCTCGATCTGGATCGAGCGCGGCTTCGGAATTGACCTCCATTCAATCGAACGGATATCGCGCAATACCTGGTTATCCGAATATCGATTCCTGGCGGGACGCGAGGTGGGAATTGCGCTGTTCGCCCTAATCTTCCGCCGCGAGATCGTCTCCTCGCGCTCGTTCGGGCTGGCCTTTTGGGCCATCATCGTCGTTTCGCCGCTCGGCCGTATCTACACGATCGTCGTGGACGGACAGCCCCGCGCGCTGTGGCACGGGTTTCTCGCCGTCGAGCTCAGTTTCGTCGTGGGCTTCCTCGTGCTTTGGCGGTTGCGGCATCGTTCTGACGCGGCCTCCTCGAGCTAGCAGCAGCTTCCGAGCGAGCATCGATTCCGGCGTGGACGATGGCGCGCGGGTTTGACGATGGCGCTGCTGAGGGCGCGCGGCCGATGCCCCATCCGCAATACGAGTGGTTGGCTCGCGCTGGTTCTTGGTATCGTGCGCCGCTGACGCCACAGACGTCGCTCCTGCAAAACCCAATGAAAACATTCCTGCAGAAAATTACCGACCGAGCCGAAGGTATTTGCCTTTACGGGATTGCCCCTCCGAAGCTGGCGACCGATCCCGCGGCGCTCCAGACCATCGCGCAGCAGCACTCGGCTCGATTTCAATCGATGCGCCCTGACGGTCTCATTGTTTACGATATTCAAGACGAATCGGAGCGCACCCACGAGCCGCGACCCTTTCCATTCCTGCCTACGCATGCGCCCGAGGTCTATGCCGACTTCCACCTGGGTGCCGTCGATGTACCGAAGATTGTCTATCGCGCCATCACACGCGGCTCGCGCGAGTCGCTGGTCGAGTGGCTCGACGGGATCCACGCACGCGGCCAGCCGCAGCTGTCAGTGCTCGTCGGTGCAGCGAGTAGCCGGTCGGTGGGAAATGGGCTCAAGCTTGCCGAGGCCTACGACCTTGCGCGTGTACGCGCGCCCGAGCTCGTGCTGGGAGGCATCGCCATCGCCGAGCGGCACAGCCGCACCCTCGACGAGCACGAGCGCATCTTCGCCAAGGTCAATTACGGCTGCCGATTCATCGTGACGCAAGCGGTCTATGACGTAACGGCGACGAAATCGCTGCTGTCAGACTATGCCCTCGCCCTCGCCGCGCGCGGCGCCGCGCCGGTGCCGGTGGTGATCACCCTCTCGCCATGCGGATCCGAAAAGACCATCGCGTTCATGAAGTGGCTGGGAATTGGCTTTCCACGCTGGCTGGAAAACGAGCTGCGCCATTCTTCGGATATCCTCGCCAAGTCGGTCAAGCTTTGCGAGGCGATCTTTTCGGAGCTTCTCGAGTTCGCGCGCGAAAAACGGATACCGCTCGGAATCAACGTCGAGAGCGTGTCGATTCGGAAGTCCGAGATCGATGCCTCGGTCGCCCTCTTTCAGACGCTTCGATCCCGCTGGTGAGCATCGTTTCGCCGAGGGCGCACGGGTCCGCGGTCAGCAGCTCGACGGCTCGCACGGTCGATTACACCAGCGGCTTGTCGCTGCGCAGCCGCTCCAGCTCGTCGAGCAGCCGCCCCGGCGCCACGGGCTTCTCGAAGCGCACCTGCACGAAGACCGGCAGCTCGATATTGGCAAAGCCGGTCATGGCCAAGAGCGGCACTCTCGGAAAGCGTTCGGCCAGCCGCCGCAACGCCTCGCCATCGGGAGCACCCGGCAAGCGCACGTCGACGAGCGCCGCCAAGAGCGGTAGGTCCGCCAGCGCGTCCAGCTCGCTCAGGCTGCTCACAGCGACCGGGGCAAAGCCATGTTGGCGCAGGATTTCGCACCAGTTGTCGACGAGGGCGGCGTCGTCGTCGATCACGGCCACCACTGCGTTGCGTCGCGCCCGCGCCAAGAGCTGCAAGAGTCGCGGGATGGGCACCGGTTTCGGCAAGACGTCGAGCAGGCCGGCGTGCTGCGCGTGCTCGTCCTGCCCGGCGCTGTATGCGGTCACCAAAATGACCGGCAGGCCGGCGTCGATTTCACGGATGCGTCGCACGACCTCGAGGCCGTTCATCTCCGGCATGCGCATGTCCGACACCAGCACGTCGAAGCGCTGCTGCCGCACCAGCTCGAGCGCGCGGGCGCCGGAGTCGGCCACCACCGCCTCGTCGCCCATGTCGCCGACAATCTCGGCCAGGTTCTCGGCGAAGGAGACGTTGTCGTCGACGATCAGAAAGCGGCTCATGCGTGGCCCTCCGTCTCCGTTCCCTGAGGCAGGCGCACGACGAAGCGCGCGCCACCGCCGGATCTCGGTTCATAGGCCACCGTCCCGTCGTGACGCTCGACGAGGCGCTTGACCAGGGCCAGCCCGAGGCCGATTCCGGTGGTCTTGGTCGTAATCAGGGGCTCGAACAGCCGCCGCCGCGTATCGGCGTCGACGCCGGGGCCACTGTCCTCGACCGCGAGCTCCACCATGGCGCCGTCGACCCGGCCGACGACGCGCACCTCGCCCACCGGCGCCGCAGCTTGTACGGCGTTGTCGACGAGATTGCGCAGCACCTGGCGCAGGTGGGCCGCGTCGCCGCGCAAAGGTGGCATCGCCTCCAAACCGACGACCTCGATGCGGACCCCCGGCGGCACGATCAGCGACGAGCAAACGCTCTCGATCAGGGGTGCCAGGGCGACCGCCTCGCGCAGCAGCGGCCGCTCGCGAATCATGTCGAGCAGCGAGCTGACGATGTCGTTGGCGATGCCGAGCTGCTCGCCTACGCGGGTCACGTGCTTGTGCACGCGCGGGTCGCTGCCGGCGTTCTTGTCGATGATGAACATCGAGGACTCGATGACGCCGAGCGGGTTGCGCAGCTCGTGGCCGATCGAGCCGATGAGCTGCCCGAAGGTGGCCAGCCGCTCCTTGCGCGCCTGCTGCGCTTCCATGTCCTCGCGGTAGGTATGCAGCATGATGGCGAGCTCGAGATCGAGCATCTTGCCGATGGCTCGCTGCGTGAGCAGCAGCGTCTCGGGAGCGCTGCGATAGGCGTGCTCGACGACCCCTTTGAGCTCGTCGCGGAGCACGTTCATGGCGCCGAACATGTAGTGCTGCGGCAAGCCAATCCGTACGTGCACACGGCCGATGAGGCAGCGCAGCTGGTAATAATCCTCGTCCCACGGCCCGGCCAGCAGCCAATCCATCCACTGCACGAGCTTGACCTTGAGGTGGCCGACGGTCGACTCGCCGCTCTCGAGCACGCCGCGCGCCTCATCGTGTTCCTGGATGCGCGCGTAGAAGACATCGGCGATGCGCTGGAAGTGCGGCGCGGCGATCGGCCGCAGCGCGTGGAGCGCCTGCTCGTGCGGCGCGCTCCACCCGACATAGCGTTTGAGCTCGGCGAACAGCGTCTCCATTGCGGACTGATGGTGCCTCGTTTCCGGGCCGAGCGATATCGACAAGCGCCGGCTACCCGCGGAATCTGCAGACTAGGCGCACGTTGGGCCGCCTTCGGCGCCGACCGCGACGAGCGGCGCACGATGCCGCCGTCGCCGCAATCGGAGCGCCGAGGCTCGACTAAGGATGTTGCCGCTGCGCAGCGCGCAGACGTGGTGAGCGCGGCGAGCGACCGAGCGCGATCGGGTCGACGATGCGGGCTTCCTGCCTGATGAAGCGACGGAACAGCATCTCGACTCGGCCGAGCGTGCGGGAAAAGACGCGATGGTCATCGTAAGCGACCTCGACCTCGCTCACCGCCGTCCGCAAGCTGCGGCTGGTCGCGCACAGACCGGCCCACAACCGCTGTCGCAGCGGTCGGGGAAACAGCGCGTGGGCCTGAAGGCGCAGATGCCGGTCGAGCCGCTCGGCGAACTGCGCGAACGACGCTGCTGCAGCCGAGGGCAGCCGCTCTGCCAACAGCGTGCGCGTCTCGGCCAACAGCGCTTCGAGCTGCGGACGATCGTCGAGAAGGAAGAGCGCGACCGCGTGCTCGCTGCCGCTCACGACGACCACCCCATCGTCGGACACGAATGCGCGACTGCGCACCACAGGGCATCTTCGAACGAGCGAATGGACAGGGTCGGCGTCATCGGCATCGGTTCTCCGCTGCCGCTTTTTGCGCATATCGTGCCAAGCTGCCCGCGCGCGCACGCTGGAGTCGCGTAGCTCGCCACCGGCGCGCTGTCGGAGATCGCGCAAGCCGCGCCGTCTTGGGCCACGCACGCGCAAGGCTTGCGCGCTTTGGTGATTTGCGGCCGAGCCGACCGCGAACGCGCGATTCATGCTGCTCTTGGCGGCGCCACTGCACAGACTGGGCGAGCCGCGCGAGACGACGACCGACCCGCGCTCGAGCGCGAGCGACGGCCGCTCGCTTCCCTACTTCGCGCCGGGCTGCGGACGCACGGTGACGACCGGAACGCTGCTCCGCCGCACCACTTGTTCCGCGACGCTGCCGAGCACCAGGTGCTTGAAGCCACCGCGACCGTGCGTCCCCAAGACCACGAGGTCGAAGCGGCCCGAGTTGGCGAGCGATGTCACGACGTCCGCGGCCAAACCAACTTGCACCTCGCCGGTGCACGGCGCCAGCTCGCGCGAGCGCTCGATCGCCTCGTCGATCCGCTTCTGTCCGCCGCTGACTTCGGCGGCGATGGCTTCGTTCATCACGACGATGGCCTCGGGTGAAACGAACGTCGGCGGCTGCGCGACGTACAAGAGATGCAGCGCTGCCCCGAAGCGGCGCGCCAGCAGGACGGCGTATTCCATGGCCGGCTGCGAGCAGGCGGAGAAGTCGGTGGCGACCAGGATCCGTTTCGGTTCCGTGGGTTTCATGAGACTGCGACGAAGCAAGCGACGTTCCAGACGTCGCGCGCGACGCACTCGGGGACAGCCGGCGACGACGCGGCGCCGCGCCGAACAAGACGAAGCCGGGATGGCAGGCCGGGTAGCCCAGAAAAAAAAATGGACACGCTCGTCGAGAACGCAGACGCCGCTCGTCGATCACCAAAGGCTGAGATAGCCGGACAACGAAGTGCCGGCGCCCGCGAGCGGAGTCGCCACGCGCAGCTCCGTTTGGCTGCGCATGTCACGACTCAGCCGTCGCCGCGGTCGTCGTCCGGCCCTTCGAGGTTGGCCTGGTGTCGGGCGACCTCGATGAGCGTCGCGGCCGCGCGCTCCGGCTTGTGCGCCGCGATGTCGGCCAGGCTGACGACACCGAGCGGCCGTCCCTCGCCGTCGGCGACGAGGATGCGCGACTTTTCGTGCAGGATCATCAAATCCTGCGCCCGCTGCACGTCGTCGGTGGCGCGGCACGATACGGGCTCCGGCGACATGACGTCCGAGACCCGTGTCTTCTTGGCCTTCAAGTTCTCGGCGCAGATGCGCAGCGCGAGGTCGCGATCGGTGACGACGCCGACGGCCTTGCCGGCTTTGTCGCAGACCGGCAGGAATCCGATGTTCCGGTCACGCATGCGACGCGCAGCCTCTTGGACCGTATCGTGACGACGAACGGTCTGAATCGACGTGCTCATGATCTCTTGGCACAGCATGCGGACCTCCTGCGCGTGGCGGAGAGCAACCGATGTGCCATCGCGCCCAGCCGTTCGGCGGCGAATGGCGCGACGACATCGCGGCGCGCGCCCGGCGCTTGCATCGCGCGTACGCATGGCGAGCGACGTCGAGTTTCACACGCGCATCGATCCGCACCGCAGCAGCTCGCGGCTGAGCGACATCATCCTCGGCGGACAGGATGGCCTCATCAACGTGCTCGGCGTGATCCTCGGCGTCGCCAGCGCCACCGCGGACGTGCGCATCGTGCTCGCCGCCGGTGTCGCCGCCGCACTGGCGGAGTCGGTGTCGATGGCGGCCGTCGCCTATACCGCCCGCCGCGCCGATCAGGCGCTCTACGAGAGTGAGCTGGCGCGCGAGAAACGACATATCGATCGCGTGCCGACCTTGGAGACGGAAGAGATCCGCAGCCTCTACCGCGACAAAGGCTTCACGGGCGCGCTCCTCGATCAAGTGGTCGCGACGATCACGGCGAACAAAGAGGTCTGGCTGGCGGTGATGATGGCCGAGGAGCTGCGCCTGCAACCGAGCGATCGCCGGAGCGCGCTGCGTGCGGCGCTGGTCGTCGGCGGGTCGGCGCTGCTGGGCTCGGCGCTGCCGCTGCCGCCCTTCCTCATCCTCGGCATCCACCACGCGATGTGGCTGGCGGTCATCATCTCGGGCGTCGTGCTGTTCGCGGTCGGCGCCTACAAGAACGCGCGCACCGTCGGCAGCTGGCTCGGCGGTGGGCTCGAGATGGCGGCCATCGGTCTCGCCGCCGCCGCCATCGGCTGGCTCGTGGGTCTCGCGTTTCGCACGCCCGTGTGACGCGTGAATGGCACGGCGCGAACGCGCAAACCCTGCGCCGACAGCGAGCGCGAACGCAGAGCATGCGCGCCACAGAGCGCAGCTTCGCGAGCCGCAGCTGGCATCGCTTTCGCTAACAAGCCGCTCCATGCACACGATCACGGTCTTCGTCATCCTTGCTGCGTTGGTGGCGCTCGCTTGGCAGTACCGGCGGTTGCTGCCGGCGGCACAAAGGCGCAGCGAGCCGCCGCCGCCACCGGCGCGATATCCTTCGTTGACGATGGTGCGACCCATCCGCGGCCTCGACTTCGGCGCGAGTGAGAACGTCACGGCGCTGCTCGCCTCCACGTATCCCGGGACACTGGAGCTTCTCTTCGTCCTCGATGACGAGAGCGACCCGGCGCTGCCGCTGGTGCGCGCGCTCGTCGCCGCGCATGTCGCCAAGCAGCCGCGGGCGCAGGTCAAGGTGCTGCTCGCGGGCGCGCCGCCGGCGGGACGCACCGGCAAGCTGCACGCGATGTCGGTCGGCGTCCGCCAGGCCACCGGCGAGCTCATCGGCTTCACCGACTCCGACACGCGGCTCGCGCCGGATCAGCTGCAGGCGATGGTCGCTGAGCTGCTCGCTTCGCCGCTCGCCGGCGACGTCTTTGCGCCAGCCGTCGCGGTGTCGCCGCCACGCACCATCGGCGATGCCGGCTATGCGCTCATGCTCAACAGCTGGTACGGCGCGGTCGCCGCCGCCAGCGCCGGCGAGACGCACGAGCTGCCCTTCATCATGGGTCAGCTCATGATCTTCCGTCGCGAGGCGCTCGTCGCCATCGGCGGCGTCGAGAGCGCCGACGGCCAGCTCGTCGACGACATGTACCTCGGCCGTCGCGTCGTCGCATTCGGTTACCGCAACCTCATGAGCCGTCAGCCGCTGCGCGTGGTCTCGGAGCAGCTCAGCCTGTCGGGCTTCGTCGTGCTCATGCGCCGCTGGCTCCTCTTTTCGCGCAGCGGTCTGCCCACGCGCTTCAAGCGTCCCGCCTGGATGCACGGCTTGGCGCTCGGTGTGACGCTGGCCGCGCTGTGTGGCGCGCTCATCGCCGGCTGGACGGCCGTCGCGATCTTCGCGGCGCTCACGCTGGCCATGGGCTGCATCGGCGACGTCTTCCTGCACCGGGAGCTGGGCGGCGCGCCCATGCCGCTCAAGTGGTGGTGGGTGACCTTGATCGTGCCGGTGCTCGGCCCGTTTGCGCTCGCTTCGCTGCTCTTCGACCGCCACGTCGACTGGCGTGGTCGCGACTACGCGCTCGACACCGGCGCGCACCTCGGCCACTCGTAGCCGTAGGCGGTCGCGAAGTGGAGAACGATCGAGCGCTCCGCGCCGTCGCCGCCGCGCAGACGAACACGCCGCGGCGCACCATAGCCGGCCGCCTTTTACGTCTCGCCGGGAATGTTCGCGTCGGCGCCGAGCAGCTCGACGGCGTCCGCCGGCGGAATCGTCTGTTGCGACCGCGTCGAGGCTCATCTCGAACCTCCTGCAGGCGATCAGGGCTTGAGCGCGATCTTGAGGACGCCCTCGCGACGCTCGCCGAACAGCCGATAGGCGTCCACGACCTGGTCGAGCGCCATCGTGTGCGTCACGAGCGGCTGCAGGTCGAGCCGGCCATGCTCGACGAGCGCGAGCAGCCGGCGCATCCGCTCTTTGCCGCCCGGACAGAGCGAGGTGACGATGCGTTGGCCGCCGATTCCCGCACTGAACGCGTCGTTCGGCAGCTGCAGCTTGGTCGCGTAAACGCCGAGGCTCGACAATGTGCCGGCGGGACGCAAGCAGCGCAGCCCCTGCTCGAACGTCGCTTGGCTGCCGAGCGCTTCGATGGCGACGTCGGCGCCGCCTCCGGTCAGCCGCTTGACCTCGGCGACCACGTCCTGCGACTGCGGATTGAGGGTCACGTTGGCGCCCATGCGCCTCGACAGCTCACGCCGATAGCTCTCGGGATCGACGCCGATGATGAGCGCCGCGCCCATGAGACGCGCGCCGACGACGGCGCACAGACCGATCGGCCCCTGCCCGAGCACGACGACCGCGTCGCCGAGCCGCACGCCGCCGGACTCCGCGCCGGCAAAACCCGTCGACGCCACGTCCGCCAACATCAGCGCCTGCGTGTCGCTCACCGAGTCGGGAATCAGCGCCAAATTGGCCTGCGCATTGGGCACGCGCAGGTACTCCGCTTGCGCGCCGTCGATGGTATGGCCGAAGCGCCAGCCGCCGGTCAGCTGATAGCCGGCGCCGTCGCCGCACTGCGCGCCGTTGCTCGAGAGGCAGGCCGCGCACTGGCCGCAGGGCGTGATGGCGCCGACGAGCACGCGCTGGCCCACCGAGTAGCCGCGCACGCCGGCGCCGATCTCGGCGATCACGCCGACGGCTTCGTGGCCCACCGTGAGGCCGGGCTCGATCGGGTATTCGCCACGCAAGATGTGCAGATCGGTCCCGCAGATCGTCGTCAGCGTCACCCGCATGACCACGTCGCCGGCTTGCGCGATCGGGATCGGCTTCTCGTCCAGGGCGATCTGCCCAACGCCGACGAATGCTGCGACCTTCATCGTCTTCTTCATGGTCGTCCTCGCTCCGGCTTCGACGCCGTGACGTCATTCGTCTCGGCCCTCCACAATGCGAGGTGAGTGCCAACCCGCGCGACGACCGCGACGACGACGGCGATTGCGCTGACGCTGTGCCGGCCGAGAGCCCGCAACGCTTGCGGCGCATGAACGCCGGCGCGCAAATCCTGCGAGCTTCGCCGCGGAACGAGCGTGAGCGCCCGGGCAGCCGTTGGCCCTCGTCTTGCGATTGGTGCGCTGCATGATGATGCGCAGGCTGTTGGTTCCCGTCGATTTCTCCGAGCGCTCGCGCGCGCAGCTCGACTACGCCTTCGCGCTGGCCGAGCTCACGAAGCTCGACGTCGACGTGCTGCACGTCATTGCCGGGCCGAGCCCGACGCGCGCGGCGGTCGACGCCTACGTCGGCCGCCCGATGCCGCACGTCTCGCGGCTCGACGAATCGACGGCCTATCAAGAGCTGGGCGACCTCGTGGACATCTGTCTCCGGCGCGGTATCGTGCCGCGCTTGCTGGTCGAGGCCGGCGACGTGGCCTCCGCCATCGTCCGCGTCGCCGCCGAGGCGCCGGCCGACCTCATCGTGCTGGCGACGCGCGGCCATCGTGGTGTCGCCGAGCTGCTCCTCGGCAGTGTCGCCCACGCGGTGATCACGACCGCCGGGTGCCCCGTCGTCACGCTCGGCGAAGCGGCGACGCGCGGCACGCGCTGATGCGCCTCGTCGACGCCGAGGAAGCGATCGCGCTCGCGGTGTCCTCGGGCCGGCAGCTGTTCGTGCAAGGTGGCGCCGCGACGCCGTCGCTGCTGCTGGCGGCGCTGGCGGCTCGCGGGCCGACGCTCGACGGCGTCGGGGTCGTGCATCTGCACTGCGAAGGCGCCGCGCCCCATCTCGCACCCGAGCTGGCCGGCCACCTGCGCCATCGCGCGCTCTTCGTCGGCGCCAATGCACGCGCGGCGGTCGCCGAAGGACGCGCGGACTACATTCCCGTCTTCCTCTCCGACATTCCGCGGCTGTTCGCGCGGCGCCAGCTGCGCATCGACGTCGCGCTCGTCAACGTCTCGCCGCCCGACGCGCACGGCTACTGCACGCTCGGCCCGTCGGTCGACGTCACGATGGCGGCCATCGAAGCCGCCGACGTCGTCGTCGCGCAGATCAACAGCGGTCTGCCGCGCGTCCTCGGCGACGGCATTCTCCACGTCGACGACATCGACTTCGGCGTCGCCTGCGCCATACCACCCTACGTTAGTGCCGTGCACGAGGTTGGCGACGTCGAGCGCCGCATCGGTCAGCACGTGGCCGAGCTCGTGCCCGACGGCGCGACGCTGCAGCTCGGGATCGGCGGGCTGCCGGGCGCGATCTGCGCTGCGCTCGCGGACAAGCGCCACCTCGGCATCCACAGCGAGCTGTTCTCCGACGGCGTCGTCGACCTGGTGGAGCGCGGCGTCGTCGACGGCGCCGCCAAGGAGCTCGATCGCGGCAAGATCGTCGCCGCCTTCGTCGTCGGCAGTCCGCGCGTCTATCGCTTCATCGACGACAACCCGATGGTCGAGCTGCGGCGCGCTGACTACACCAACGATCCGGGCGTCATTCGCCGGTTCCGCAAGATGGTCGCCGTCAACAGCGCCATCGAGGTCGACTTGACGGGCCAGGTGTGCGCCGACTCGATCGGCGCGCGCATCTACAGCGGCGTCGGCGGCCAAGTCGACTTCTTGCGCGGGGCGGCGCTGGCCGACGAAGGCCGCGCCATCGTCGCGCTGCCCGCCTGCGCCGCCGGCGGACGCCTCTCGCGCATCGCGGCCGAGCTGCAGCCGGCCGCCGGCGTCGTCACGACGCGCGCGCACGTCCATACCGTCGTGACCGAATACGGGGTCGCCGAGCTGCACGGCCGGGCCATCGGCGAGCGCGCGCGGTCGCTCATCGCCATCGCGGCGCCGCAGTTCCGGGAGGCGCTCACGGCCGAGGCCCGGCGGCGTCACTACCTCTGATCGAACGACGCGCGGCGCGTCGACGACCGATTCGTGACGGCGCAGTGTTTGCGGCCCGAATCGGGCTCACGACTCATCGACGCAAGCCTTGCGCGCGATCGGGGTCGAACCGTGCCTTTGGCGCTGGTCCGTAGGTTGCTGAGGCACACCGCATGCGAAGCCGCCCAATCCTCCTCGCGCTGTGTGTGGCTCTCGGCTGCGAAGGTCCGCGCGGGCCGGCGGGAGCGACGGGTCCAGCCGGTGCCACCGGTCCGACCGGCGACGCGGGAGCGCCCGGCGCGACGGGTCCGAGCGGCGACGCCGGCACCAACGGCTGCCCCGGCCTCGAGCCGGGCGCGACCGTCGGCCTGAACGCCGTCGTCGACCTCTCGACTCCGGCCAACGGCAGCTTCTTCGTCGTCGGTGAACGCGCCAAGGTCACGATTCACTTCACCAACGGCTGCGGGCAGACCTTGCGGCCGAGCGACCTCGGGACGGCGAGCCTGTATCTGTCGGGACCGCGGCTCGGCTCGCTGACGACGACGGCGGCCAAGCTGCTCAACTGCGTCACCGATCGCAGCGCGACCGACGGCCAGCACCACTACATCAACCTGCGCAGCCCGAGCTACGCCGATCCGTCGCAAGCCAACTTGAGCAGCGCCGCCGACGGCACGCTGACCTACACCTTGGCGCCCGTCAGCGACGAGGCCGCCGGCACGTACACGCTCGGCGTCTGGGCCAAGAGCACCGACGACAAAGACCAGCTGTTCCCGACGCTCGACTTGCAAATCGGCAACGCCACCGCCGAAACCTTTGCCAGCGGTCCGAGCGCGACGTCGACCTGCTACTCGTGCCACCGCGGCGCGCAGTCCGGCAAGTCTTATCAGGCGCACATCATCCCCGGCTTCTCGCCCGAGGGAAACTACGCGCTCGACGCCACGCCCATCGCCACCTGCAAGCTCTGCCACAACCTCGACGGCTACAGCGCCAATCCCACCGTGCGCAAGGTCCACGGCGCACATCGCGGTGCCAACCAGCTGGCGCCCGGCGTCGCTCACCCCGAGTACGGGCTCGCCGCCGATCCGACGCTGGCCGAGCTCACCGACGTCACGTTCCCGTCGATGCCGGGCGCCGAGAACGACTGCGGCAAGTGCCACGTCGACGCGCGCTGGAAGACGGCGACGCGGCTCGCCTGCGGCACCTGCCACGACAACCTCTTCTTCGACACCGGCACGCTGACGCCGCCGCGCACGTTCGGCCCGCCTCCCGCCGGCGCGTGCACGTCGGACGCCGCCTGCGGCGTCTTCGGCGACTTCGCGACCTGCGATTTGCCGTCGGGGAGCTGCTTGCGCAAGACGCACCCGCCGCAGGCCGACGACGCCCAATGCAGCGTCTGCCACACCCCCGACCCGCCGGGGCTGGCAGCGGTCTCAGCGGTGCACGCGATCCTGCCGGTCACGGCGAACCCGGGCCTCACGCTGAGCAACGTCACGCTGAGCGGCGCCAGCGGCAGCGGCGGCGCGTTCATTGCCGGCACCGACACGCCGGTCGTGACCTTCGCGCTCGTCGACGGAACCGGGACGGCCATCGCCACGCTCAAGTCGAGCTCGGTCTTCTCGGCCACCGCCATCGTGTCCGGCCCCACCGACGACCGGCAGCGCGTCTACGGACCGCTCACCCTGAAGTCGCAAGGCACGCTCGCCTTCGACGCCACCAAGGGTCTCTATACGTACACCTTCCCGACCGCGTTTCCGGTCGGCGCGCTCGCGCCCTACAACACGACCGCGCCCTACAGCCGCGCCAACGGGCCCGGCACGTACACGCTGTGGCTCTACGTCAATGAGACCGTGACCGCGAGCGGTCAGACCTTCCGCGCCGCGGCCAACTCAATCGTCGACTTTCCCGTCGGCACCGCCGGGCCGGTGCAGCCGCGTCAGGTCGTCGCCGATGCCGCGTGCAACGGCTGCCACGTCAACGTGCAGGCGCACGGCGGCTCGCGACAGGGCGTCGGCAGCCAGTGCTCGAATTGCCACACCAAGGGCGCGCTCGACTTCGGCGTCGGCTCGAAGGGGCTCGCCTGCACGACGAGCGCGCAGTGCGGCGGCAACGCCGCCGGCTGGGAAGCGTGCCAGGACACCAACGGCGACGGCACGCCCGACAGCTGCGTGGTCACCGTCGATCCCACGCCCGGTCAGACCATCGACTTCGGCGTGCTCGCGCACGACATCCACTACGCCCGCCTCCGCGACGGCTACGCCGAGCGCAACAACCTCGTCGCACCGGGCACGCTCACCGTGCTCGGCTATCAGAACGCGCTGTCGAGCTTCGCCACGGATCTGCTTCCGCAGGACGTGCGCAACTGCAAGACCTGCCACGCCGACGCCGGCGGCAGCTGCTCGGCGACGCAGCCGTGCGGCATCGGTCAGTCGTGCGTGAGCGGCAGCTGCGTCAACGTCGCCTGGCTGACGCCGTCGACCCGCGTCTGCACTTCGTGCCACGACGACGCCAGCACCGCCGGCCACGCCGCCATCAACACCTGGACGGACGGCAGCGGCAACGTCATCGAGACCTGCGCCACCTGCCACGGCTCGGGCGCGCAATTCGCCGTCGACGTCGTGCACCAGATCGCCTCGCCCTACGTGCCGCCCTATCCGCGAGAGAAGCAATAGGTGCGGCTGCCGATGGTGCTGGTCAGCCTCCTCGCGGTCGGCTGCGGCGTGGCGCGCGCCGTCGACGGCCGCCGGTGCGCCAGCGCCGCCGACTGCGAGCAGATCCATCCCGCCGGCATCGCCGATCCGAGCAGCCCCGACTTTCACGGGCAGCTCGTGCAGTCGCTCGGCTGGAACCTCGGGCTGTGCGCGCAGTGCCACGGCGCCGACTTCAGCGGCGGCGCCTCGGGCAAGTCGTGCCTGACGTGCCATGCCCAAGGACCGACCGCCTGCACCGTCTGCCACGCACAACCGCCGGCGACGGGCGCGCACGTCGCCCACGCCGCCAAATACGACTGCACCGTCTGCCACGTCAAGCCGGCAGCGTGGAACGATCCCGGGCACCTCTTCGCCAGCGACGGCAGCGTCATCACGAGCGCGCGCATCACGTTCGGCGGGCTCGCCGTGAGCCACGGCGCGACGCCGAGCTGGGATGGCGCCAGCTGCAGCGGCACCTATTGCCACGGCAGCGCCAAGCCGGTCTGGACC
This sequence comes from uncultured delta proteobacterium, assembly GCA_963785725.1. Classification (GTDB taxonomy): domain Bacteria; phylum Myxococcota_A; class Polyangia; order Palsa-1104; family Palsa-1104; genus JAQBQH01. The sequence goes on from CAWAWS010000005.1 coordinate 43,549, forward strand.
GGCGGCGCCGGCCAAGCGGCCTGCGGCAGCTGCCACGCCATTCCGCCCGCCAACCACGCCAGCAGCCGCTGCGGCGACTGCCACGTCCGCGTCGCCAACGACCAGGCGCAGATCGTCGACGACGCGCTACACGTCGACGGACAGGTCAGCCTCGGCGATGACAGCGGCACCTGCCTCGCCTGCCATCCGCAGCCGGGCGGCGCGCACGCCAGCCACACGCAGGCGCTGCACGAGCTGCGCGCCCCGCTCGGCTGCCCCGAGTGCCACGTCGTGCCCACGATGCTCACGAGCCCCGGCCACATCGATCAGCCGAGCGCGCCAGTCTTCCCCGCCGGCTGGAGCGGGCTCGGCGCCAACGACGGCGCGCAGCCGACCTGGAGCCTCGCCGCCGGTCAGTGCAGCAGCGTCTACTGCCACGGCGGCGGCAAGACGCTCGGCGCCGACGCCGCCGCGACGATCATTCGTCAGCCGACGTGGATTCCCGGCAGCGGTGCCGCCAGCTGCGGCGCCTGCCACGGCATCCCGCCCGTCGACGGCGCGCACTCGGCCTCGATGGGGCTCGGCGACTGCGCGACGTGCCATCCGACGACGATGAACGCCGGCGGCGGGCTCATCAGCGGCGGCACCCATATGGACGGCGTCATCGATGCGCTTTAGCGCGCGGCCGCTGTTGCTCGTGTTGCTGCTCGGCGGCGTCGCGCGCGGCGAGACGGTCGACGCCACGCTGACCACGATCCTGCAGGGCCGACAAGATCCGCGCGACGGCAACCTTTACACGTCGGTGCCGCTGTATCAGACGATGACGCTGACGATCGACGACGTGCCGCTGCGCCATGTCGACGATCTGCGGCTCGTCCTGTCGGGCTGGGGCCAGTTCCAATTCGCGCCCAGCGGCTCGGCGCTCGCAGGCACCGGTGACGTCGACGTCGGCTTCGTCGAGGGCAAGCTGTTTCATCGCCGCCTCGAGCTGCGGCTCGGGCGGCAGCTCGTCTTCGGCGGCGCCGCCCACGCCTTGCCGCTCGACGGCGCGTCGGTCACCGCGCGCCTGCCGCGCCGACTCGCGCTCAACGTCTATGGCGGCGTGCCGGTGACGCCACGCTTCGGCGTGCACCAGGGCGACTTCGCCGCCGGCGGCCGGCTGTCGCTGCGGCCGACGGTCGACAGCGAGCTGGGCGCGTCGTTCCTCGAGATGCTCAAGGACGGCCTACAGGCGCGCCAGGATCTCGGCTTCGACGCGCGCTATCGCCCGTCGCTGCCGGCGCTGCGCTCGCTGGTGCTGACCGGCTATGCGCTGGTGAGCCTCATCGAGCTGCGGCTCATCGAGGGCGACGTCGCCGCCGTCTGGCAGGCGCGCGCGCCCTTGCAGCTCGGCGTCGACTATCGGCGCACCTCGCCCGATCTGTACCTGCCGCGCAGCTCGATCTTGTCGGTCTTCGCGCAGGAGACGCACGACGAGGTCGGCGGCAACCTCTATTGGCGCCCGCTGTCGCGCTTGCGCATCGAGGGCGACTATCACGCCATCCTCGACGACGACGGCTTCGGGCAGCGCGGCGGCGCGCGCGTCGTCGGCACCTTGGGCGCGGCCTTCACGACGACGCTCACCGCCGAGACGCGCGTGCTGCGCCTCGCCACCGGCGACGGCTACGTGCAGGGTCGGCTCTACGCCATCCAGCGGCTGTCGACGCGGCTCGTCGGGACGCTCGATCTCGACGCCTACTCGCTCGAGAAGCCGATCAACGGCCAGACCTTCTCGTTCACCAGCGCGGCCACGCTCGGCTGGGACTTCGCGCCCGGCTGGCGCACGGTGCTGACCGCGATCGCCGACTCGACGCCGCAGGTCGAGCGCCGCTTCGAGTGCATGGCCAAGGTCGTCTACAACGCCGTCTACCACGTGCGGCGGGTGATTCAGTGAGCGGCGCGCGCGGCTTTGTCCTCGTCGTCGCTTGTGCCGTCGGCGCCGCCGCCTGTGCGCCGTGGCTGACGATTCGGCTGCCGTACAAAGCCGATCACCTCAAGGTGCCGCACGGGCTGCACGCGCAAGGCAAGGTCGAGTGCATCGCCTGCCACGACGAGCTCTACGACGCCAAGAACCTCGAGCAGCGCGTGCTGCCCGCCGAGGCCAAGTGCCTCGAGTGCCACCGCGAGCAGAAGGCCAACGGCCAGTGCGGCTTCTGCCACACCGACGTGACGCGCGCCCGAGCGTGGCCGGCGCGCGAGCCGACGCTGCGCATGTCGCACGCCGAGCACATCGATCGAGTCAAGGAGGACTGCCATGTCTGCCACAAGACGCTGCCCAATCCGCTGCGCGGCACCGACGGGACGCCGCCCATGAGCGCCTGCCTCTCGTGTCACGAGCATCAACAGGAGTACGACGAGGGCCGCTGCTCTCGCTGCCACATCGACTTGACGCGCTATCCGCTCAAGCCCGTGTCGCTGTTCTCGCACCAAGGCAACTTCGTGCGCGAGCACGGCCGCTCGGCGCGCGCCGCGGCCGACACGTGCGCCCAGTGCCACGAGCAGACCTTCTGCAGCGACTGCCACGCGCGCACCGTGTCGATGCCGATCGAGCAGAAGCTGCCCGAGCGCGTCGACGCCGACTTCATCCATCGCAACGACTTCATCGACCGTCATGTCGTCGAAGCGAAGGCCGATCCGGCGTCGTGCCGGCGCTGCCACGGCTCGACCTTCTGCGACGACTGCCATCGCGCGCAGAACCTGACGCCGCAAGCGGCCAACCCGCGCGATCCGCACCCGGCCGGCTGGTCGTTCCCGGGCGCGGCGCAGTTCCACGGCACCGAGGCGCGGCGCGACATCAACCAGTGCGCCGCCTGCCACGATCAGGGCGCGCGCTCCATCTGCGTCGACTGCCATAAGGTCGGCGGCATCGGCGGCGATCCGCATCCGGCCGGCTGGTCGGCGCGCCACGGCCGTAACGAGATCGCGCGCAGCTCGATGTGCCTCGCGTGCCACTCGTGAGCCTCGTCGGCCTCGGCATCGTCGCCGCGCTCTTGCTGCTCTTGCCGCTCGTCGTGCGGCCCTCGTTGACGCTGCGCAGGGTCGGGCGCGTCTTCGCTTTCGTCGCCATCGTCGTCGTGCCGGTGGCGGTGGGCTTCGGCGGCCTCAGCGAGCACATCGAGCACTCCAAGACGACCGCCTTTTGCCTCTCGTGCCACGTGATGGAGCCGTACGGACGGAGCTTTCACGTCGACGACCTGGACCATCTACGGCGCAGCACTGGCAATACAGCCGCGTGCCGCGCGAGACCGCCTGCTTTACCTGCCACACCAACTACACGCTTTACGGCGACTACAAAGCCAAGCTGCGCGGGCTGCATCACGTCTGGGTGCAGTACCTCGGAACCATCCCGAAGACGCTCGCGCTGTACACCCCGTACGACAATCGCGAGTGCCTGCATTGCCACGACGGCGCGCGCTCGTTCGTCGAGGCGATCCCGCACAAGAGCTGAGCTCGCCGCCATCCTCGCCAACCGCAAGTCGTGCGTGGCGAGCGGCTGCCACGCCACCGTGCACGACGTCGCGCACGTCGACGCGCTCCCGAAGTGGCCCAAGGAGAATCCATGAGCGACCGCGCGGGAGCGACTGCGAGCGTCCGGCCCGTTGCGCCGGCGGATCGACCGTCCGGCTCGTTGACCGCCGAAAGAGGTCATACGAGCGACGCGAAGCTGGAGCGGCGGCTACAACTGTCGGCCGCGCTGGTCATGCTCGGGCTCGTCGTCGAGCTGGTCAGCCTGCGCTGGCATCACCCGACGGCGTTCGTCCTGTTCGTGCTCGTCGGCGGCCTGGCCATGGCGGCCGGCATCTTGCTGTTCTCGTACTCAATCGTTTCCCGAGGAGGATGACCATGCGTTGGATCTTCGTGATGGCGCTCGTGCCGAGCTTGGCGTTTGCAGACGGCAACCCGCAGATCGACCGGCTGTGGCGCGCCAAGTGCGCCTCGTGCCACGGCGCCGATGGCAAGGCGCAGACCGAGCAGGGCAAGAAGATGGCGATCGGCGACTTGTCGACCGCGGCCGCGCAGGCAAAAGTCACCGACGCGCAGATCAAGGCGGCGATCAGCGACGGCGTCAATCGCGACCAAAACGGCGTGCACCAGGAGATGGAAGGCTACAAGGCCAAGCTGAAGCCGGACCAGATCGACGGTCTGGTCACGTACGTGCGGGCGCTCAAGAAGTAGCCGCGAACGACCGCGCACGCCTTGCCGCCGCCGGCGGCGCCGCCGCAAATCCTGCGCGAGTCGCGCGGAGGCGACCGCGCCGTCGCGGCTGCGGCTTTCGGCACGCCTCCTGCTCTGAGCCGAGATGGAGGCCTCATGCAGATCGAGAGCGTCATGACGCGCAACGTTCACTTCTGCCGCAAGGACGACAGCCTCGACGCTGCCGCGCGCGTGATGTGGGACGCCGATTGCGGCTGCCTTCCGGTGGTCGACCACTGCGGCGAGCTCGTCGGCGTCATCACCGATCGCGACATCTGCATGGCCGCGTATACGCGAGGCGAGCCGCTGCGTCAGCTGCGCGTCGTCGATGCGATGGCCAAGACCGTCATCATCTGCCGAGCCGAGGACTCGACGCAGCACGCCGAGCGCCTCATGCGCACGCATCGCGTGCGTCGCCTGCCGGTCGTCGGCGGCCGCGGCGAGCTCGTGGGCATGCTCTCGCGTACCGACATCGCGCGCGGTACGCATCGCGACGCAGCGCCCACCGCGGCCGCGCGAACCGGGCCTGGCGCGTCGCGACACTGACGGCACGCCGCGAATGAATGGTCTGGAACGATTCGTGCTCAACGAACACTCGGAGGTTCCCATGGAAGTCCGTGAGCTCATGTCCGCCCCCGTCGCGACGCTGACGATCGACGACACGTTGAATTGCGCCGCCAAGATGATGCTCGATCTGGGGATCGGCTGCGTTCCGATCGTCGACCGTCACGGCGTGCTGGTCGGCATCCTGACCGACCGCGACATCGCGCTGGCCGGCTACGAGATCGGCGAGGCGTTCTGGCGGCTGCGCATCGACGGCAGCATGACCAAGCCGGTGCACACCTGCCGCGCCGAAGACGACATCGCGGTCGCCGCGCAGCGCATGCGCGCTCATCGCGTGCGCCGACTGCCGGTCGTCGACGCCGCCGGCAAGCCGCTCGGCGTCATCTCGCTCGACGACCTGACGCACGCCTCGCGCCAGCCCCTGCTCGATCCGACGCCTGGCCTGACGTGCGACGAGATTGCCGGGCTCTACGAAGCGACGTCGGGCCGCACGAAGCACAGCCAAGACGGGCAAGGCTGAGCCCGCAATCGCGCGCGCCCTCCGTCCTCGTGGCGCGCGGCGCGCGATCATTCCTGCGCAGGCATCCGCGGAGGCTCACATGCACGTTCGCGAGCTGATGACGGCACCGGTAGAGACGCTGACCATCGATGACACCTTGAATCACGCGGCCAAGACGATGCGGGATCACGCCGTCGGCTGCGTCCCGATCGTCGATCGTCGCGGCGTGCTCGTCGGCATGCTCACCGATCGCGACATCGCGCTGGCGGCGTACGAGCGCGGCGAGTCGCTGTGGCGATTGTCCGTCGAGTCCAGCATGCATCAGCCCGTGCACGCCTGCCGCGCCGACGACGCCGTGGCGACCGCGGCGGCGACGATGCGGGCCTACCGCTTGCGGCGGCTGCCGGTCATCGACGCCGGGGGCAAGCCGATCGGCCTCATCTCGCTCGACGATCTCACGCACGCCTTGCATCGGCCCGACCTCGATCGGCCGCCCGGCTTGAGCGACGCCGACATCACCGGGCTCTACGAGGCGACGTCGGGCCGCAGCAAGCATCGCCGCACGGGTGGCCGATGAGCGGCCTCGGCAAGCTGCTGGTCGCGGTCGACTTCTCCGCCGAGCAGAAGGCGGCGCTGGCGCTGGCGGTGACCTTGGCTCGCCCGTTCGCAGCCGCGATCGAGCTCCTTCACGTCTGGACGCCGCCGCCCTTGTTCGGCGAGCCGCTGATGGTGTGGACGGCCGCGGACGCGCCGCCCATCAGCCTCGAAGATCTGGCGCGCCAGCGCGCGGGCATGCACATGCAAGAGCTGGTCGACGAGCTGCATCGGGCCGGCTGCAAGCAAGCGCACGCGACCGTGGCGGTTGGCGACGCAGCCGATCAGATTCTGCGCGCACGCCGCCAAGAGCCGCCCCGATCTGATCGTCATGGGCACGAGAGGTCGCACCGGTCTTGCGCACGTTCTACTCGGAAGCGTGGCCGAGCGCGTCGTACGCCATGCGCCCTGCCCCGTCGTCACGGTGCGCGCGTCACGCTGACGCTTCGCTCGTCCGCGCTCGCGGCACGCGCTTTGCTCACCCTGCCCTCGGAGGTCACACATGCGTGCAAACAAGATCCTGGTCGCGGTCGATTTCGGCGCGACCTCGTTGCTGGCAATGGAGACGGCGCTCGACTTCGCCCGGCGGCTCGACGCGTCGCTGGAGATCGTCCACGTCTGCCCGCGCGTTCCTTTCGAAGCGGAGACGAACGCGACGGCCCCGGCCTATATCGAGGACGCGCAGCGCGAGCTGTCGCTGCTCGGTGCACGCGCGGAGGCGGCGGGACTGAAAGCGGCCACCCACCTGCGGCAAGAGAGCGTCGTGTTCGGCCTGCTCGAAGCCATCGACGAGCTGCAACCCACGCTCATCGTGCTCGGCAGCCACGGCCGCGGCGGGCTGACGCGCGTGCTCTTGGGCAGCGTCTCGGAGGCCGTCGCCCGGCGTAGCCGAGTGCCGGTCCTGATCGTGCCCTCGCCCGAGCGCGACAAAGAGGCCGTCGCGCAGGCCTGGAGCTGCCGCGACTGCGGCCACATCCTCTCCGACGGCGAGTCGACGACGACCTGCGCACGCTGCGGCGAATCGCCGGCGCGCTGGAGCTCGGCGCCGCTGGGCGGCGGCCCCGCCGACGCCGGCGAGCCCACCGTCGGCATCGCGGTCGGCGATGAGAGCCAGTCGATCGTGACGCAGGATCCGGTCGAGCTGTTCGCGACCGCGCCCGCCGGCATCGGCGGCGGCACCACGAACGCCGAGCTGCGCATCCGTCGCTTCTGACTGTCACGCCCGCCCCGCGCGATAGCCGCGCCACCTCGACGCCATTCGCATCGCCCGAGACGTATGCCAGGTCGTGCCACGCCCGTCGCCGCCGACGCCGCACGCAAGCGCTGCGTCGCCTGCGCCGGCCCTCCGCAACTCTTGCGCGGTCTTGCGGTTTCGCCCCGCGCGACCGCCGCGAAGAGTTGGCGCGGTTCGCGCAGAGGCGAAGGCCATCGACGGAGGTTCCCATGAAAGAAGCGATGGTTGCAGGCTCGAGCGCGATCAACTGGACCGGTGTCGCGGTGATCGCCGGTGGTGGCGCGGCCGTGCTCCTGACCGACGTGTTGCTGGGAGCGCCGATGGCCGGATGGCACAGCGCGCTGGCTGCCTCGGGATTGGCGGGCGGGATTACGGCGGTGCTCGCCTACGTGTTCTCGCACGGTCATTAGTCGGACAAGCTCCCGACCGCCCGCTTCCACCGCGCCGGCGGCGCTGCACGAGCTCGCGCTCGACCTGCGCTGGACGTGGAGCAGCGCCGCCGCCGAGGATTGGCCGCCGGCGTGGCACGGGCGCCGGCGGCCGTCGTTCTCGCCGGGCTTCAGCGGATGAGCTTGCGCATCAGTCGCCCCTTGACCAGCTCGACCAACCCCAAGTAAGTGAGCGTCGCCAGCGTCAAGAAGGCGAAGAACGGCAGCGGCAACGGCACGAAGCCGAGCGCGCCCGCCAGCGGCGAATAGGGCAGCGCCAGCGCCACCGCCGTCGCGCCCAGCGTCGTCAGCACGAGCGCCGGGCTGGGCCGATTGCGCCACGGCCGCCCAACGGTGCGAATGACGAACAGCACCAGCGTCTGCGTCGCCAGCGACTCGACGAACCAGCCCGTGTGAAACAGCCGCTCGGACGCGTGAAACAGCCGCAGCAGCACGAAGAAGGTCAGAAAGTCGTAGATCGAGCTGAGCGGGCCGATCCACAGCATGAAGCTGCGAATCGCGCCGATGTCCCACTTGCGCGGCTTGATCGTGTAGGCCGGGTCGACGCGATCGAGCGGGATCGTCAGCTGCGCCAGGTCGTAGAGGAAATTATTGAGCAGGATCTGCGTCGGCAGCATCGGCAGGAACGGCAAGAAGAGCGACGCGCCCGCCATCGACAGCATGTTGCCGAAGTTGGAGCTGGTGCCCATGAGCAGGTACTTGAGCACGTTGCCGAAGGCGCGCCGCCCCTCGACGATGCCGGTATGCAGGACGTCGAGGCCCGGCCGCATGAGGATGACCTCGGCGGCGTCGCGCGCCACGTCGACGGCGCTGGCGACCGAGATGCCGACATCGGCGGCGCGCAAGGAAGGCGCATCGTTGATGCCGTCGCCGAGGAAGCCGACGACGTGGCCGCGACTCTTGAGCGCCATCAGAGATCCGGTTCTTCTGCCCGGGGCTCAGCCGCGCGAACAGCGCCACCTCCTCGGCGCGCTTGCCCAGCGCCGCGTCGGTCAGCCGACCGATGTCGGCGCCCGAGAGCACATCGTCGACGGGCAAGCCGACGCGCGCGCAGACATGACGGGCAACGGGCTCGTTGTCGCCGGTGAGGATCTTGACCACGACGCCGTCGGCGCGCAGCCGCTCGAGCATGGCCGCGGCGTCGTCGCGAGGCGGGTCGCAAAAGGCGAGGAAGCCGAGGAGCGTGAGGTCGCGCTCGTCGCCGGCGTCGAGCCCGTCCGGGCGTGTGACCGCGGCGATCGCCACCGCCAGCACGCGCAACCCCTCTTCGCCGAGCGCACCGAAGGTCGCTTGCGCGCGCGCCTGCTCGGCGTCATCGAATGGGATGCGGCGACCGTCGCGCTCGACCGCGCTGCACAGCGGCAGCACCGACTCCGGCGCGCCCTTGGTGACGAGCAGATGCTGCGCGTCGTGCTGCAAGACGACGGAGACGCGCCGGCGCTCGAAGTCGAACGGGATCTCGTCCGTCTTGCGCCAACCTTCGGCCGGCGTGCACGGTCGCGCCAGGATGGCGGCGTCGAGCGGGCTCTTGATGCCGGTCTCGTAAACCGCGTTGAGATAGCCGTGCTCGAGCACACGCGGCGCGTCGTTGCCGGCGATGTCGACGGTGCGCTCGAGCGCGGTCGAGCCGGTGGTGAGCGTGCCGGTCTTGTCGCTGCACAACACATCGATGCTGCCGAGGTTCTGGATCGCCGCCAGCTGCTTCACGATCACGTGCGCACGGCCCATGCGCACCGCGCCGCGCGCCAGCGTCACCGTCGTGATCATGGGCAGAAACTCGGGCGTCATGCCGACGGCGAGCGCGACGGCGAACAGCAGCGACTGAAAGGCGTCGCGATGCAGCAGCACGCTCACCATCACGATGAACAGCACGAGAAACAGCACGGTGCGCGCGATGAAGAGGCCGAACTGCCGCGTGCCGCGCTCGAACTCCGTCGGCGGCGGGTGATGCGCCAGCCGGGCAGCGATGTCGCCGAAGGCGGTGGCCGCGCCGGTAAAGGCCACCCGCGCCGTCGCCGTGCCGCTGACGACGGAAGTGCCGAGGAAAACCATGTGCGCCGCGTCGGCGTCGCGCGAGACCGGCAGCACCCCCGAGCGCTTCTCGACCGGCAGCGACTCGCCCGTCAGCGCCGCCTGCGCCACATGCAAATCGTGGGATGACAAGAGCCGGCAGTCGGCGGGGACCAAGTCTCCCGCGCACAGCTTGACGAGATCGCCGGGGACGATTTCGCGGCGCGGCAGCTCTTGCCAACGACCGTCGCGCATGACGGTCGCCGTCGGCGCGACCGTCGCCTGCAGACGCTCCACGGCGCGCGCCGAGCGATAGGTCTGCACGAAGTCGATGGCGATGCCGAGCACGACCATGAGCCCGATGATCGCCGCGTCCACGCGTTCGCCGAGCACGGCCGAGACCACCGCGGCGATGGCCAAGAGAAGTATCAACGGGCTGGCCGCGAAGTGACCGAGCGCTCGCAAGGGCGACCACCGGTCGGCCGTCGCCGATTCATTGAAGCCGTGACGCTCGCGCAGCGCGCGCGCCGCTTCGTCGGTCAGTCCGGCGTCGTCAGCGGCGGCGGATTCGCCGCCGGGCGCAGCCGCCTCGTTCGCCAGCGACGACCCCGCGATCCCCGAAGCGGCGGCGCGGCGATCGCGAGCAGAGACGCGAGTGACAGGGCGCATGTCGAACGCCGATGCGAGGCCCGCGCCAACGGATTCGCCGCGGAGCTCGCCGATCGGCGCATCCCGAGCGCGGACGTTGGAAGAACCGTGCCGTCGCCAACGCTCGACTGCCCTGGCCGCATGACCCAGCGTCGCGCAACCTTGGCGCCCGGATCAGCCGGAAGCCGCAAAGTCTGCGCGCATTCGACGGGTCGACGCCATCTGCGCCTGGCATCGCGCTCGCTAAGAGCCGCGCCATGCAAACGATCGCGGTCTTCATCATCCTGAGCGCGCTCTCCTGTCTGGCCTGGCAGTGCCGGCGTCTGTTTCAGTCCGCGCAATCCCGCGTCGCCCGACCGTCGGTGCCGCGCGGTCATCCTGCGTTGACGATGGTGCGCCCCGTGCGCGGGCTCGACTTCGGAGCGCGCGCGAGCATCGAGACGCTGCTGACGAGCGCCTATCCCGGAACGCTCGAGCTCATCCTCGTCCTCGACGATGACGATCCGGCGCTGCCGATGGTGCGCGCCCTAGTCCGACGCCATCGGCAGCGCCATCCGGAGGCGTGCGTCAGGTCTTGCTCGCGGGCGCGCCGCCGGCCGGATGCTCGGGCGAGCTGCACGCGATGTCGGTCGGCGCGCGGCACGCCACCGGCGCGCTCATCGGCTTCAGCGACTCCGACACGCGGCTCGAGCCGCAACAGCTGCATGCGATGGTCGACGAGCTGCTCGCCGAGCCGAGCGCCGGCGACGTCTTCGCGCCCACCGTCGCCACCACGTCCCCACGCACGCTCGGCGAGGCCGGCGCCGCACTCTTGGTCAACCGCTGGTATGGCACCGTCGCCGCTGCCACGGCCGGACCAGCGCAAACGCTGCCCTTACTCACCGGTCCGCTCATGATCTTTCGCCGCGAAGCGCTCGACGCGATCGGGGGATCGGCTGCGCGGACAGCCAGCTCGTCGCCAAGATGGCGCTCGGCGGTCGCGTCGTCGCATGCGGCTATCGCAACCTCGTGAGCCGCTATCCGCTGCGCCTCGTCACCGAGTCGCTCGGCCTGTCGGGTCTCGTCGGGTTCATGCGCCGTTGGCTCCTGGTCTCGCGCAGCGGTCTGCCGGCGCGCCTCGCGCGTCCAGTGTGGCTGCACGATTTGGCGCTCGGCGTCACGCTGGCGGCGCTCTGCGGCGCGCTCGTCGCCGGCTGGGTCGGCGTCGCCACGTTCGCGGCGCTCACGCTCGCCATTGGCTGCCTCGGTGACATCCTCTTGCATCAGGAGCTCGGCGGCGCACCCGTCCCTGTCAAGTGGTGGTGGGTCAGCCTGTTGATGGCGCTGCTCGGCCCGTTTGCGTTCGCGTCGCTGCTCTTCGGTCGTCGTGCTGGCCGCGCGGCCGGCGTTGGGCGTCAGGCGTCGCCCGAGCCGAGGACGTCGTCGACGATCGCGCGCGCTTCGTCCTGGATCTGCGCGAGGTGGTCGCGACCGCGAAAGCTCTCGGCGTAGATCTTGTAGACATTCTCGGTCCCCGACGGGCGCGCCGCGAACCAGCCGTTCTCGGTCGCGACCTTGAGACCGCCGATGGGCTCGCCGTTGCCAGGCGCGTGGCTCAGCTTGGCGACGATGGGCTCGCCCGCCAACATGACGGCGCCGACCTCGGCCGGCGTGATGTGCTTGAGCCGCTCCTTTTGCGCTGCGCTCGCCGGGCTGTCGACTCGCGCGTAGACCGGATCGCCGAGCTCGGCGGTCAGGCGGCGATAGCGTTCGCCGAGGTCGTCACCGGTGACCGCGCGAATCTCGGCCGCGAGCAGCGCGAGCAGGATCCCGTCCTTGTCGGTCGTCCAGGCGCTGCCATCGCGACGCAAGCAGGCCGCGCCCGCGCTCTCCTCGCCTGCGAAGCCGAGCGTGCCGTCGAAGAGACCGCCGGCGAACCACTTGAAGCCGACCGGGACCTCGACGAGCGGCCGGCCGAGCTTGGCGGCGACGCGCTCGATGAGGCTGCTCGACACCAACGTCTTGCCGATAGCCAAGCCCGCGCGCCAGTCGGGTCGATGCGTGAACAGATATTCGATGGCGACCGCCAAGTAGTGGTTGGGGTTGAGCAAGCCCACCGACGGGACGACGATGCCGTGCCGATCGGCGTCCGTGTCATTGCCGAACGCGAGGTCGTGGCGGTCCTTGAGCTCGACGAGGCCCGCCATCGCCCACGGCGACGAGCAGTCCATCCTGATCTTGCCGTCGTGATCGACGCGCATGAAGGAGAAGGTCGGGTCGACACAATCGTGCACGATCGTCAGATCGAGCCGGTAACGCTCGGCGATCGGCGCCCAATAAGCCACGCTGGCGCCGCCCAGCGGATCGACGGCCAGCGACAGCTTGGCCGCGCGCACCGCCTCGAGGTCGATGACGGACGCGAGATCGGCCACGTAGCCGCCGACGTAATCGTGCCGTCGTGTGGTCGCGGCCGAAAGCGCGCGCGCATAGGGAATCCGTCGCACATCGCGATTGCCGGCCGCGAGGAGCGCGTTGGCGGTGCGCTCGATGAAGGTCGTGATCGCGCCTTCGGCGGGGCCGCCGTGCGGTGGGTTGTACTTGAAGCCGCCGTCCGCGGGCGGGTTGTGCGATGGCGTCACGACGATGCCGTCGCCGTGACCGCTCTGTCGACCGCGATTGTGCGTGAGGATGGCGTGCGAGATGACGGGCGTCGGCGTGTAGCCGTCGGCGGCGTCGATGCGAACCTCGACCCCGTTGGCCGCCAACACCTCGAGCGCGCTGACCTGCGCCGGCTCCGACAAGGCGTGGGTGTCCTTGCCCAAGAAGAGCGGTCCCTCGATGCCCACGCTCTTGCGATAGAGACAAATGGCCTGCGTGATGGCCAGGATGTGGTCCTCGTTGAACGTGCCGTCGAGGGCCGAGCCGCGATGGCCGGACGTGCCGAAGGCGACACGCTGCCCGGGCTCGCCCGGATCGACGCGGACTGCGTAATAGGCGGTGACGAGCCGCGGGACGTCGACGAGGATGGACCGCGGTGCGAGCTGGCCTGCGAGCGGATGTGGGCTCATGACTCTCCTGATCGGGCGGCGACGACGACTGTACTCGAAGCGAGCCGTCACTGCCGATCAGCGTGCGCGCCGCGACCACGATGCAGCCGTGCGACTATGGCGCGGCCGCGCGCAGCTTGACCGGACGGCGACGCCGGCGCGCTCGGCTCAACAGCTCGCTCAGCGCACGCAAGGCGTCGATCGTGGTCAAGATGCCGACGACCTTCTCGTGCTCGACCACGATCATAGAGCCGAGCTTGTGTTGCGCCATCTCGGCGGCGGCCCACTCGAGTGAGCTGTCGGGCGAGATGACATGCGGTGCCGCCGTCATCGCCTCGGATACGACGACCCGCGCCAAGTCGACAGCCGGCAGCGCGCCCACCAGCGCGACGTCGCGCGCGGAGAGGATGCCGACGAGTCGGCCGCCGTCCAGCACCGGCAGATGGCGGAATCCGTGGAGGCGCATCCGCTCGGCCGCCTCTGCCAGCGGCTGGTCGGCGCCGATCGTCTGCGGGGCAGCCGTCATGAACGCACGAATCGTGAGCTTGTCCATGCTCGCGTCCAATGCAGCGGGCGAGCCAGCGGCCGCTTACTCGCGGACGACGAGCACCGACTGCTTGGCGTGGTCGACCACCTTCGCCGCGGTCGTGCCGAGCAGCCGATCGACACCGCCATAGCCGTGCGAGCCGATCACGACGAGCGCCGCGCCTTCGTCGCGCGCGGCGTCACAGATGACGTGCCACGGCACGCCGACCTCGACGCGAAGCTTGGCGACCACCTCGGGCGGCAGCTCGGCCGCGCGCGCCGCCAGCGCCGCGCGTGCCTCGCGCTCGAGCGTGGCCACGACCTCGTCCGGGCGCACCGTCAACAGGTGCGGCGGCAGCTCGACCGGCCGCGTGACGGCGCGCAAGAGCACGAGCTGGTCCCCGAGCCGGGTGAGCCGCAGCGCCGCGCGCAACACGGCCGGCTCCCGCGGTGAGCCATCCAGTCCTACGATAATCTCGGGCATCTCGCGCTCCTCCAAAACCTGGGCGAGTCTCAGGCGGCATGGCCACCCTGACGCGCGAGCCAGCGGGTCACGTCGAGTGTCGTGACCAGCCCGACGATCTCCAGATGGCCCGCGGTCACGAGGACGTGATGCACCCCTTCCGTCGCCATCAGCGCCGCTCCTTGCAGAAGTGAGACGTGCTCGTCGACCATGAACGGAATGGGCATCATGACCTCGTCGACGGTCCGGGCATCGCTGCCGAGGGCCAGCGCGCCCAAGAGGTCGGAGCGCGCCAGCATTCCAACCGGGCGTCCGCCTGGGCCGACGACAGGCGCTCCGCTCAGGCCTCGCTCGATGAGGAGTGTCCGTGCGTCGCCGCAACCGACGCTGGCCGCCAGGCAGACGCACGATTCGCCCATGACCTCGCCCATGGTCGGGATGGTCAGGGTGAGCGTCTCGGTCGCGGCGGCCGGCGACGGCGGCGCCGACGCGCACAGCACGGCGCGAATCCCATTCTGATCGAGCCGCAGCCCATGACTGCGCTGGCAGGCGTGGCAGCGATCGAGCGAGCAGGTCGCACCTCGCTCGGGGCAATGCACCACCAGCGCGCGCTCGCATGCGCCTCGCTTGTAATAGGTCGATCGAACGCGCACGCCAATCTGCGTCAACGTCGTGGGCGGGCTCATCGTGCACCTCCACGTCATCCGCTATGAGAAAAGCGTGCCGGCTAAAGGGCGCGATGGACCCTGATCTTTCGCGCAAACGCTGCGCCCGCCGGCAGATCGCGCGCCAAATCGTGCGCGGGTCGCCGCTCGGTTGCGCGTCGGCTTCAGCGTTTCGCGGGGCGCCTTCGTTTGCGCGCGATGGTCGCGGCCGACGCCTTCTTGCTCTTGCCGGCTTTGGCGCGGGTCGTGCGCTGTTTGCGCGCGGCCGGGATGAAGATCGAGAGCTCGTGAATCAGATCGTCTTCGGAGTCTTTCTGCTTGGTCATACGCGCCTCAGCTTGATCATCGCTCGCCGCCGTGCAGGCGCCTCCGCGACGATACATTGCGCAACGTCTTCGCTTTCATTCGTCATGACAGGTCGTGGCGCCGCGTTTCGTCGAGGCGGAGGAGGAGCGCGACCGTGTCCTCGCGACCGCTCATGACGCATGCTCGGTCACGACCGGCGTCACTGTCCTCGCCTCTTGGACCGCCGCCGCGCGAATCGTCAGCACCGGAATCGGCGAGCGCCGCATGACCGCCTCGGCGATCGAGCCCATCAAGAGGCGACGCAAGCCGGTGCGCCCGTGCGTACCCATGACGATGAGATCGTAGTGGCCCGATTCGGCCAGCCGCAGAATCTCGTCTGCCGGCGCGCCCATCAACGCCTGCGCCGTCACCTCGATGCCGGCGGCGCGCGCGACGACCGCTGCGCGCGCCTGCGCCAGCGCCGTCTCGGCGCGCTCGGTCACCCCCCACAGCTCGTCGGCGGTCGCCGGGAACGCGCTGCCGTCGGGCAGGATGATGCCCGGCGGACCGTACACGTGCACCAGCTCGATCGCGCCACCGGCGGTCGGAGCCAAGGCGACGGCCACCTCGGCGGCGGGCATGGCGTTGGCCGAGAAGTCGGTGGGTACCAGAATTCGCTTGAATCGCATGTGATCCTCCTCGAGCGTGCTCATCGCCGAATGGCCGATCTCATCGCGTGACGCGCACGACGTCACCGACTGGTCGCCGCGCGGTCGGCGGAACGGCCGACCCATAGCCGAGGCGCAAGACGAGCTGCGGATGTCCCGTTTGGCCCAACGGATCGCGCAGCCGCTCGCGCATGAGGAAGCGCCAAGGCTGCGAGTTGTGCGTCGAAGGCGCCAAGATGGCGAAGCGCGCGGCGAAGGCCAGCTTCTCCTCGTCCGAGCCCTGCGCCGGGAATTCGCCGACGTCCTGTCGAGCCTCGAGGTCCATGCTCGTTCCTTATTGCCAATGACGTGCCGGCGCGAAAAGCCGGCCGAGCGTTCCCGATCGCGCAAGCGATGCGCCGGCGCTCGATGGAGACGCAAAGGCAGCGCGAACGCACGCGCGCGCCGACTGACGCCGAGCGTCGCGCCCAGCTGCGGGCGCAGTCGCCGTAACACGCTCGAAGATGCCTTTACTGCGCGAAGTCAATGGGCGGCGTGAAGAGCAACGGTTGCGCGGGACAGCGTGCCGTGCCGCGGCGCTTACGGGCGCGACGCGTCGGTGGTCGAGTCGAGCTCGGTCCGGGGATCAGTCCTGAGCTCGGGGCGTGGTTCCGTGGGCGTACTGCTGCAGTCGATATTGGATGGTCCGTGGCGAAATCTGCAGCATCTCCGCCGCCCGCGATGTCGAGCCACCCGTGTGCTCGAGCGTCTTCATGATCGCGAAGCGCTCGAGCTCCTCCATCGTCGCGCCGGGGATGGCCGGCATGCCGTCGGGCCGCTTCTCGGCGGCCGCGATGGCGCCCGCGAAGTCTTCGACGCCGATGCGCTCGCGCTTGCAGACGACGACCGCGCGCTCGATCGCGTTCTCGAGCTCGCGCACATTGCCGGGCCACGGGTAGTTGGCGAGGCGCGCCAGCGCGTCGTCGGTGAATCCGTCGATCGCCTTGTCGTTCTCGCGCGCGAACTTGGTCAGAAAGTGCGACGCCAAGAGCGGAATGTCGGACGTCCGTGCCCGCAACGCCGGCATCTCGATCGTGACGACGTTCAAGCGGTAATAGAGATCTTCACGGAAGTGTCCCTGCTTGACGCGCTCGAGCAGGTTGCGATTGGTCGCCGTCACCACGCGGACGTCGACCTTGACCGTCTGGTTGCCGCCGACGCGCTCGAGCTCGTGCTCCTGTAAGAAGCGCAAGAGCTTGACCTGGATCGCCGGCGAGATCTCGCCGATCTCGTCGAGAAACAGCGTGCCGCGGTCGGCCTGCTCGAAGCGCCCTTCGCGCCGCCCCACCGCGCCGGTAAAGGCGCCGCGCTCGTGACCGAACAGCTCCGACTCGAGCAGCGACTCCGCCAGCGCCGCGCAGTGCAGCTTGACGAACGGCCCTTTGGCGCGCGGGCTGTGCTCGTGAACGGCGGCCGCGATCAACTCCTTGCCGGTGCCGCTCTCGCCGGTGATGAGCACGCTGGCGCGCGACGGCGCGACTTGCAACACGGTATCGAAGACCTGCTGCATCGCTGCCGACGCGCCGATCAGGTTCTTGATGCGATGGCGCTCCGAGAGCCGCTCGCGCAGCTGGCCGGTCTCGGCGCGCAGCCGCTTGCGCTCGAGCTCGCGCGCCAACACCAAGAGCAGCTCGTCGACGTTGACGGGCTTGGTCAAGTAGTCCGCCGCGCCCTGCTTCATCGCGTGCACTGCCGATTCGACGCCGGCAAACGCGGTCATGAGGATGACGGCGCACTCGGGATCGCGCTCGCGCGCCTTGGCCATGAGCTCCAGCCCCGTGAGGCCGGGCATCTTCAGGTCGGTAATGAGCGCGTCGGGCGAGAGCTCCTCCAGCTTCGGCAGCGCCTTGAATCCATCGGCCGCGGTCTCGACGACGTAGCCCTCTTCCCGCAAGAGCTCGGCCAGGGCCGTCCGTGCATTGGCTTCGTCGTCAACGACTAGGATGCGTTCACGGGCCATCTGTTCCTCTCGATTCCGCTGTTCGCCAGGCAAGCCATCGTCGAATCGGTGCGCGCAACTGCTCCTGCGAGCCAAGCAAGCTTCGCGCCAGCCAGAGGAACCCAGCTGGCGCGTCACACGCCGGCAAACGTTGCGCCGGTACCGAGCACAAACGCAAGCTTTGCGCGTATCAGTCCAGCTGAGGCGGAGCCTGCGGCGAGTCGTTCTTTCTAGGGCGACACGCGTCGGGATGGAGGCGCTATCGCTTCGGCGCTCCGGCCGTCCGCGGTTCACGTTCGAGGAGCCACCAGCGCGGCCGCGGGCGACGGTAGCTCAAGCCGAAGTCGGACAGCGCACGGGCGCGCACCAAGGCGGCGGCCTCTTGCGGCGAGTCGGTCAGCACGAGGCGGTCGACATCGATGACGTCGATAGTGCCGCTGCCGAGCAGTCGCTCGCGCAGATAGCCGAGCAGCGGACGCCAATGATCGACGCCCAAGAGGACGATGGGAAAGTCGATCATCTTGCCGGTCTGAATCAGGACGGCCACTTCGAAGAGCTCATCGAGCGTCCCAAAGCCGCCCGGCACGGCGATAAAGGCGTAGGAGTATTTGGCCAACATCAGCTTGCGCACGAAGAAATAGCGAAACTGCACCCAGTCATCGAGATAGACGTTCGGCCTCTGTTCGGCGGGCAGGATGATGTTGCAACCGATCGAGCGGCCCTGGACATCCTTGGCGCCGCGATTGGCCGCCTCCATCAGCCCCGGCCCGCCGCCGGTCAAGACCGTGAATCCAGCGCGCGCGAGCTCGGCCCCGAGCTCCCGCGTCATCGCATAATAGGGATGAGTCGGGCCGAAGCGCGCCGAGCCGAAAACCGTCGCGCACGGCCCGGCGAAGTGCAGGTGGCGAAAGCCGCGAATCATCTCGCCGAAGACGCGGAAGGCAACGCGGAGCTCACGGTGTCGTGCGCGCGGGCCGACGAGAAATCGCTGCTCCTCGGCATCGCCCGTCGACTTGCCCCATTCCGGCTCCTCTGGCGTCGCGGCCGGGGCCAGCGGCTGGCTCATCTCCCGCTCGGATCTTGGCGCATGTCGCAGCGCCATGCGAGCGACATGCCGATATGAGCAGTCACCCTCGAGCACCCGTCGGTCACTCATCTCGATGCGATCTGCGCGAGACGGCCTGAGATGCGGCACGCGCCTTGCTGTCTGCCAGACGTGAAGCTGCCCATGATGAAGTCGAAGATGATACTGAGCCAGGCTGGCAGTCCGGCGCCGCAGCTGACCTCGGACCGGTGGTTCTAATGGCGTCCCACCCTCCAGCCGGCGGAGGTGCTCCGGCGCGGATTCTCGTCGTCGACGCGGAGCCGAACGCGACGTCTGCGCTGGCCGAGCTCTTGGGCGACGAAGGCTACGAGGTCTATTGCGCGGACAACGGGGCGTCGGCGCAAGTGAGCTTGCAAGCGCTGTGTCCCGATCTGCTGCTGACCGGTCTGCAACTTCCCGGCGCCCAATCGCTCGAGGAGACCGCCGCGCAGCTCTCGACGGCCATCGTGCGCATGCTGGCGACCGGTCCGGTTCGTGGCGACGGATCGGCCGTGCTGCTCAAGCCGATCGATGTCGGCGAGCTGTTGGCGATGGTCGAGGGCGCGCTGGCACGGCGACACTCCCGTTAGAAGCGAGTGACACGACGCCACCTCATGCGAAAGACCGAGGCATGGTGGTCGGCGGACCGATGACGAGCCGGACGGCCCGAGGCTGAGCCGAGCGGCAGCAGCGGTGCGCCGCGTGGCGTCGTTCTTCTCGTCGACGACAACGCGGCTCTCGTCGACAACTTGTGCGAGATCGTCGAGGACGCCGGATTCCGCACGCGCCGCGCCCACGGCTTCGTCGAGGCCCACGCGCAAGCGGCCAGAGGATTGGACGACGGCTTGTCTCTTGCTGACCGCTGCAGCTATCGAACGTCACCGCGCGGCGCTGCAAGAGGCCGGGCGCATCGCGGACGTGCGCATCAGCGAAGGCCCGGCGCCCAAGCGGGCGCGCACGCGACGCACGCGTCATGTGCGGCCGCTCGCGATGAAACCGCCGTCATTGGAACGTTTGATGCTTATGCGACGAGCGGAGGCAATCATGGACGTCTACGAGATTATGACGACGCCAGCTCAAACGCTGAACCCGGAAAATACGCTCGATAGCGCCGCCCGCTTGATGCGCGACCGCTCAGTCGGTTGCGTGCCCATTGTCAGCACCGACGACAAGCTCATCGGCATCCTGACCGATCGCGACATCGTCATGGCGGCTTCGCTGGCCGACCGGACCTTGTCGTCGCTGCGCATCGCCGATGCCATGCACGCGCCGGTGCACGCGTGTCACGCCGACGACGACATCGCGGTGTCCGCGCGCATCATGCGTCAGCATCGCGTGCGGCGGCTGCCGGTCGTCGACGCCACCGATCGGCCTATCGGCATCGTGTCGCTGGACGACCTGGCCAACGCTTCCCGCCAGCCGACGATCGATCCCACGCCCGGCTTGACCGCCGACGAGCCCGGCGACGCCTATCATGCGACCTCGGGCCGCAGCAAACAGCCGCACGACAGCCAGCCGGACTGGATGCAGCGCGCGAGACAACGCTAAGGCCATGCTACGCGTCTTGACCAGCCTCGTGGGCTACAAGATCGCCGCCACCGACGGCGATATCGGCAAGGTCACCGACTTCTATTTCGACGACGAGCATTGGACGGTGCGCTATCTCGTCGCCGACACGGGCGGCTTCTGGAGCGGGCCACACTGCGTGCTCATTTCGCCCATCGCCTTTGGCAAGGTCGACTGGGCGAGTCGGAGCTTCTGCGTCAATCTCGACCGCGAGAAGATCAAGAATAGCCCGCCGGTGGACCTCGATCGGCCCGTCGCAATGCAATACGAGGAGGATTACCACCGCTATTACGGCTTCGCTCCCTATTGGGGATATAGCGCCGCTTGGGGGATGCAGCCCTATCCGGGTATGCTGAGCGGCGTCGATTGGCCGGCGGATCGCGAGCACCCGGCGAAGGTATCCGGCGACCCGCACCTGCGCAGCGCGGGGACGGTCAAGCGCTATCGCGTCGACGGCGACCACGAGCTCCTCGGCCACGTCACCGACTTCATCGTCGACGACGAGACCTGGGCCATCCGCTATCTGGTGGTCGACACGAGCAAATGGTGGCCGGGCAAGAAGGTCCTGGTCGCGCCTCACTGGGCGCGCGAGATCAGTTGGCTCGACGAGACTGTCCATACCGACATTCCGCGCGGCCTGCTCAAAGACAGCCCCGAGTGGAACGCGAGCGGTCCCGTCAATCGCGAATATGAATCCCGCTTATATGACTATTATGGCCGCCCGGCTTATTGGACCCAATCGGATACGAAGCAAAGCGAGACCGCCCGCGATCGGAAGCTCGACGCCGACCACCCGCTACCGTAAGCAGAAAACACTCGATTCTGCGTTCGCCAGAACCGCACGTCACCCGCGCGCGAAAGAAATGACTCGAGCTCAACATTCACTATGATTTATCGACGGAATTACGGAATGAGGTGTACCTATAATCATGGTCAATATCCTGATTGTCGACGATGACTCGGATCTGGCGGATACGCTCGGCGCTGTGCTGCAGAAGAAGGGCTACGCGGTGAAATGTACGCGCAGCGGCGAGGAAGGGCTGCGATCACTCAAGACGCCGCCGCTGCCCAACGTCGTCATTCTCGACGTCGAAATGCCCGTTCTCGACGGGCCTGGGGTCGCCCATCGCATGCTCCTGCACGACGCAGGGCAGGAGAAGATCCCTATCGTGCTCGTCTCCGGCCACGCCGATCTGCCGCAAATCGCGGCACGCATGGGAACGCCCTATTTCCTGCGCAAGCCATGCGGCATCCCGGACATTCTCGACGTCCTGAATCGCGCGCTCGAAGGACGGTTGGCGCCCGCCTCCGCTTGACCGCTTCGTCATAGCCGCGTCCCGGCTCCGCGCGCGAGCAATCTGCGATGAATGGAGTCAACCAATACGACCTCATCACATACGAGAGTCGCTCGGGGCGACAAAATACGTTTGTTCCGCCGTTCGTCGGCCACCTCGTCGCGATACGGCTCGCTGTTGCAATGCGGCGCTCGCAACCTACGATACGCAGCGAGAACGGAGCTTCGTAGCTCGGCAGTAGCCGCGTCGCCCACGTCCGTACGACGAGCAGCGGACCATTCGCTATGTATCGATGTCCATCATCCGGAGGACTGAATCATGCAAGCGATGGTGCTGAAGCAGCTCCGCGCAGCGCTCGAATGGACCGACCTCGCAGATCGTTTGCCGGGACCGGGTCAGATTCGTGTGAAGGTAACGGCCTGCGGCGTCTGTCGTACCGACCTTCACGTGGTGGACGGTGAGCTGCCCAATCCTTCGCTGCCCATCATTCCCGGACACGAAATCGTCGGCCGAATCGACGCCATCGGCGACGGCGTCCAAGGCTTGCGAATGGGTGAGCGCGTCGGTATCCCCTGGCTTGGCCATACCTGCGGCGTCTGTCCGTACTGCTTGGCAAACCGCGAGAACCTCTGCGACAGCCCGCTCTTCAACGGCTACACGCGCGACGGCGGCTTCGCCACGTCGGCGATCAGCGACGCGCGCTACGCGTTCCCGCTCGGCGAGCTCGGCAGCGATGTGGCGCTTGCTCCGCTGCTCTGCGCTGGGCTCATCGGCTGGCGCTCCTTGGTCATCGCCGGCCCCGCCCGCCGATTGGGGCTCTACGGCTTCGGCGCCGCCGCTCACATCCTCACGCAAGTGGCCCGATCGCAGGACCGCTCGGTGTTTGCCTTCACTCGTCCCGGGGACGTTGCCGCGCAGACCTTCGCGCGAAAGCTCGGCGCCGAATGGGCGGGCGGATCCGATGAAATAGCGCCGCTGCCGCTCGACGCCGCGATCATCTTCGCCACCGCCGGAGAGCTCGTGCCGATGGCGCTCAAAGCCGTGAAAAAGGGTGGCCGAGTCGTTTGCGCGGGTATCCACATGAGCGACATTCCGAGCTTTCCTTACGAGCTGCTTTGGGAGGAGCGCCAACTATTGTCAGTCGCGAATTTGACTCGGCAAGATGGACTCGACTTCCTCGCCATGGCGCCGCGAATCGGTATCACGACGCAAACGACGCAGTATTCGCTCAAGGATGCCAATCGCGCGCTGGCGGACCTACGCGCCGGCCGCTTCGAGGGAGCCGCCGTCCTCGTGCCGCCGTAAGCGCTGCCGCCACTCAGGCGCAACGAGCGCTCGAGCCCGACGCGTGCCACCGTCCGATCTACCGGGCCGAAACCTGTGTGCGGCCTGCCGTCGCAACTGGATTCTTGTTGGCCGACTCCGGCCGCCGCGCTCGGTCAACGCGCGGGCGCAGTCGGAGACGCGGGCGCGAAATACTGGCGAACGAAGGCCGCCACTTGCCGATTCGTCGGATGATCGACGGTCTCGACGCCGGCGATGCCGAAGCTCAGCGTCGCGGCGTGCGCGGTCACGTAGTCGCGAAAATGCAGCTTGGCATCCGCCGGTCCCAAGAGCAGCACGCTCTCCGAGCCGGCCAGCGACTGCGCCACCGCGGCGAAGAAACGCCCTTGATCGTCGGGATGATGATGCGGCGACGCCTGCCCTCGCGGATGACGCAAGACATGCGTAGGCGCCCGCAGCGTGGACACCGTGAAGCTCTCGGGGTCAACGTGAAATACGTGGGCCTCTTGATGGTCGATCCAGAGGGCCGCTTGATGAAGCTGCATGGGACACGCTCACTCTCTTGACAGGGTCGCCCGGAGTTGGGCGACAGACGCAGACAGCACGCGCGAGGACACGGAAGCATGCATTCAGCCTCGAATCGTACAGTCGGCATCTGCCAATGTAGTCATTCCCCCGAAAGTGCAATGACCCAATTCGAATAATCGTCTTGCTCGTGTAGACACGTCCTTGAAGGCGGAGACGCAGCGCTGGCCACCGTTCGAGCCGCGCGCTTCGGCTGTTCTACTCATCGCGCGCCGGAATGAATCGTGAGGACGGGAATGAGGCTGCGGCGCACGACCTGCTCGGCCACGCTTCCGAGCAGCAGATGCTTGAAGCCGCCGCGCCCGTGCGTGCCCAGAATCACGAGGTCATAACGTCCCGAGTTGGCCAGGCCCACTGCCACATCGGCGGCCAAGCCGACGACCACTTCGCCGCTGAGCGCGGCCAAGTCGGCCTGTGCGAGCGCGACCAGCGCCGCGTCCATTCGCTTGTGTCCCTCCAACACTTCCGCTTCGATCGCGCGATCGACGATGCAAATCGCGTCGGGCGCCACGAAGGTCGGCGGCTCGGCGACGAAGAGCAAGCTCAAGGTCGCTTTGAAGCGCCGCGCCAAAATCACGGCATAGTCAGTCGCCGGCTGCGAAC
This sequence comes from uncultured delta proteobacterium, assembly GCA_963785725.1. GTDB lineage: Bacteria > Myxococcota_A > Polyangia > Palsa-1104 > Palsa-1104 > JAQBQH01. The sequence goes on from CAWAWS010000005.1 coordinate 67,786, forward strand.
AGAGGGAGAAGTCGGTGGCGACGAGGATGCGGCGCGGCTCGGTCGGTTTCATGATTGAACGCGACGCAACATCCATTCCGTGCCGGCTGGCCGAGCCGCCCGCGATCAACCCGCAATCAGTGCGACACTCGATGGCGCCGGCTCGTTTCTTGCTGACTGCTGCATTCATGGAACATCACCGGAATCACGAAGGTCGCGAGCAGCACGTTCATCCCTCGAGCGGCATCGACACGGTGCGCGACGAGCTGGAGTCGCCGGCGGTCGCCAACGGCAGCGAGCACGCGCCCACTCTCAAGGCGACCGAGCGTGAGGACGAGCGCCATCGCATCGAGCGCGACCTCGGCCGCATCGCCGCCGGCACCATGGGGATGCAGCGCGCGACGCAGGACGCGTCCATCACGCGCGCGGACCTCCGAGAGGCCGGGCGAATCGCCGACGTGCTCGTCGGTAAGAGGCCGGCGCGCAAGCGGCCGCGCAAACGGCATATTCGCCATTAAAGACTGCCCGCGTATGGATTAGCGTGTCTCGCACGTTTGATACTTCAACAGCCGCGACCGCTGGGACTCGCGTCCGTGGCCTCCGCCGGCCGAGCGCGCGGAATAAGTGACAACGAGCGCGCGGGCGTGAGCTTATGCCGCTTGATCGGAGAAAGTAGTCGCATACGGCCCGATTCTTGCGGACTCGGCGAGTATGGCCGCGACCACCTCGACTCGAATGGCTACGATCGCCAACGTATTCATTGACGCAACCTGCGAGCGCATGTGCTCGCAGACGCAGGAGGCGATGGAATGCCTCACGAGCGCGTCGTGGCTCGGCGTTCGCCAGAATCTCACATCACTGCGCGACGAAGCCGAGCGGGCCGCGCGAATCGAGCGCCATCTATTGCATCGCGCGTCGAGCGCCCAGCGACTGCAAGAGCAAGTGGGCGTGGCAGTGGCTGCGCTCGACGGCGAGTCGACGTTGCGCCTCGAAAAAGCGCTCACTCGGATCATGGAGCTAGTCAAAGGCCACCTGGGCAGAAGGCGGGCTCATCCGACGCGCGCGGGCGGGCGTACGCGTCATTCGCGGTCCTGACCTCGCTCGAAGCGCCATTTACGGGCGGAATTGACGAGACGAGGCTACGGTACAGATCGAGGAATCGCGCGCTCGTTGGAGGGTAATTGCCCTGTGAAAGTTTTCGCCGCGGCTTACAACCCCGCGTAAGCAGCGGCGGTGAGGCACAGTGAAATCCTTGGACGTTCTGGTTGTCGACGATCACGAAGTATTCCGCGACGGTTTACGGACGGTGATCGAATCGCAGCCGAACGCCCGCATCGTGGCCGAGGCGTCTTCGGTGCGCGAGGCGACCGCGCTGCTCGACACGCTCGTGTTCGACCTCCTCATCCTCGATCTGACGATGCCGGGCGTCAACGGCATCTCGCTCGTGCGCGAGATGCGCCGTCGCGGCTGCCGACAGCGCATCCTCGTCCTGACCATGCATGCCGACGCCGATATCGCCGCCGAGGCGTTCGCTTGCGGCGCCGCCGGCTTCGCACTGAAGTCCGATAGTCGCGCGACGCTGCTCGGGGCCATCGACCGCGTGATGCGCGGTGAGCGTTTCGTCGCGCCGACGCTGCCGATCGATCGGATCGATCGCTTCTTGTCGGCGCGGCCGAGCGCGTTCGACGCCTCGGGCGTGCTCGCCGTGCTGTCGGCGCGCGAACGCGAGGTCTACGATCTGCTGGTGCGCGGCTACGAAAATGGCGGGATCGCGATCGAGCTGTCGATCTCGCGCCGCACGGTCGATACCCATCGCACGCATGTCTTCAATAAGCTGGGCGTGCATTCGATTGGCGAGCTGTTGCGCTTCGGCTTTCGCAAGCAGCTCGTGCGCGAGAGCGAAGGCGCCGTGGAGGCTCAGCCGCCACCTCCGCCCAAGCCGACGCGCTGAGACTCACGCGCGAATGTCGGCATTGTCAGGCCGCCGCCGCCGAATGAAATCGCAGCTTCATTCGCCGATTCGCTAAACGTCTGATCCCGCACCGGCACAATCTTCTCTTGTTTCATGACGTTCTGCCGGGATGCAGGCTTAGCACGTCGCACTCAGCTGTTTAGCTGATGTACGGCCGACGCTTCTGCGTATGAACCACGGGAACCGTTACGACAGTCTAATCCCTAGATTTCGCCGAGGTGCGCAGATGCCGCAGGAGCGAGTGAACCAGCGGAGCTCCGCCGAGCGGCGGCGTCCGAGCATGGACAGGACGTCGATTACGGGCTCATCGGAGACTCTCGCGCCATGACCCCCAACACGCTCACACCGGACGTCCTGCGCAAGATAGATGCCTATTGGCGGGCCGCGAACTATCTCTCCGTCGGCCAGATTTACCTTTACGACAACCCACTGTTGAAACAGCCACTGACGCTATCCGACGTCAAGCCACTGGTGGTCGGACACTGGGGAACGACGCCGGGACAGAACTTCATCTATGTCCACTTGAACCGCGTCATCAATAAGTACGACTTGAATATGCTGTATATCGCCGGTCCAGGTCACGGCGGACCGGCGCTCGTCGCCAATACCTACTTGGAAGGCACCTACAGCGAGATCTATCCGAACGTCAGTCAGGACGAAGCCGGGCTGAAGCAGCTCTTCAAGCAGTTCTCGTTCCCCGGTGGCATCTCCAGCCATGTCGCGCCGACGACGCCCGGATCCATTCACGAGGGCGGCGAGCTCGGCTATTCGCTCAGCCATGCCTTCGGCGCCGTGTTCGACAACCCCGACCTCATCGTCGCTTGCGTCATCGGCGACGGCGAAGCGGAGACCGGCCCGCTGGCCACGGCGTGGCAGTCCAACAAGTTCTTGAGCCCCACCAGCGACGGCGCGGTGCTGCCCATCCTGCACCTCAATGGCTACAAGATCAGCAACCCGACGGTGCTGGCGCGCGTCGAGCACGAAGAGCTCGAGCAGTTCCTGCGTGGCTGCGGCTGGACGCCCTACTTCGTCGAAGGCAGCGATCCGGAGAAGATGCATCAGCTGATGGCCAGCACGCTGGACAAGGCCGTCGAGAACATTCGGCAGATTCAGCATCACGCGCGCTCCCTTCATGATGCCACTCGGCCGCGCTGGCCCGTCATCGTCCTCAGATCGCCCAAGGGCTGGACGGGGCCGAAGGTCGTCGACGGCCTTCAGATCGAGGGGACGTTCCGCTCGCACCAGGTGCCGCTCGTGGTCGATCCCGAGCACCCGACGCATGTCGCGCAGCTCGAGAGCTGGATGAAGAGCTACAAGGCCGAGGAGCTCTTCGACGGCAATGGTCGGCTAATGCCGGAACTGGCCGCGCTGGCGCCGAAAGGCGACCGGCGCATGGGCGCCAATCCGCACGCCAACGGCGGAGCGCTGCTGCGCGACCTGCGCATGCCCGACTTTCATGTGCACGCCGTCGACGTGCCCGCGCCCGGCGCCGTCGACCGCCAAGACACGTTCGTGCTCGGCCACTTCTTGCGCGATGTCGCCAAGCTGAATCACGAGCAGCGAAACTTTCGTATCTTCGGTCCCGACGAGACCCTGTCGAATCTCCTCGGCGCCGTCTTCGAAGTCACCAATCGCCAGTGGGAAGCCCGGGAAGCCCCGAATGACGAATTCCTCGCGCCCTCGGGACGCGTGCTCGATTCGATGCTCAGCGAGCATCAGTGCGAAGGCTGGCTCGAAGGATATCTGCTGACCGGGCGGCATGGGCTGTTCAATAGCTACGAGGCGTTCATTCGCATCGTCGACTCCATGTTCAGCCAGCACGCCAAGTGGCTGAAGGTGACGCTGGAGCTGCCTTGGCGACGCAAGATCGCGTCACTGAACTATCTGCTCGCCTCCCACGTCTGGCAGCAAGATCACAACGGCTTTACCCATCAAGACCCAGGCTTTCTCGATCACGTGGTCAATAAGAAAGCCGACATCGTGCGCGTCTATTTGCCGCCCGACGCCAACTGCCTGCTCTCCGTCTTCGACCACTGCCTGCGCAGCCGGCACTACGTCAACGTGGTCGTGGCCGGCAAACACGCGCTTCCGCAGTGGCTGACCATGGACGCAGCGGTCATCCATTGCACCGAGGGCATCGGCATCTGGCAATGGGCCAGCAATGACCAGGACGCCGAGCCCGACGTGGTGATGGCCTGCTGCGGCGACACGCCCACGCTCGAGGTTCTGGCCGCGGTCTCCATTCTTCGCCAACACCTACCGGACCTGAAGATTCGCGTGATCAACGTGGTCGACCTGATGAAGCTGCAGTCCAAGAGTGAGCATCCCCACGGCCTCAGCGAGGCGGACTACGATTCGCTGTTCACGCAAGACAAGCACATCATCTTTGCCTTCCACGGATATCCCTGGCTGATCCACCGGCTGACGTATCGCCGCACCAACCGCAATCTGCACGTCCGCGGCTACAAGGAAGAAGGCACCATTACGACTGCCTTCGACATGCGCGTGCAGAACGACCTCGATCGATTTCACCTCGTGCAAGACGTCATCAATCGTCTGCCGCACCTGGGCGCCAAAGGCGCCTATCTCAAGCAGATCGTCCAGGACAAGCTCATCGAGCACAAGCACTACATCGATAAACACGGTCAGGACATGCCCGAGGTTCGCGACTGGAAGTGGGGCGCGCCCTGATGAGCGACCTGATCGCGCAAGGTGCCCGCGAGCACCGCGATAGCCCGCGTCGATCCAATTTCGGCGAGGTGGTCTCGGTGCGCGGCAGTGTCGTCGATATCCGGTTCGACAACGGCCTGCCGTCGATCTTCTCGTTACTGCGTGCCGGCGCCCAGCGGCAAATCGCCATCGAAGTGCTGATGCAGCTCGACGCGAGCCATGTTCGTGGGATCGCGCTCAATCCGACGCAGGGCCTCGCGCGCGGCACCAGCGTGGAGGATACCGGCGGACCACTGAAGGTGCCGGTCGGCAAGGCGACGCTGTCGCGAATGTTCGACGTCTTCGGCAACACCATCGACGGTCGGCCGCCGCCATCGGAGGTCGAATGGCGCACCATTCATCGAGAGCCGCCCGCCTTGGTCAACCGCTCGACCAAGTCCGAGATCTTCGAGACCGGAATCAAGGTCATCGACGTCCTCGTGCCGCTCGAGCGCGGCGGCAAGGCGGGGCTGTTCGGCGGCGCCGGCGTCGGCAAGACCGTCCTCCTCACCGAGATGATTCACAACATGATCGGGCATCAGCAGGGCGTGAGCCTGTTTTGCGGCATCGGCGAGCGCTGCCGCGAAGGCCAGGAGCTGTACCACGACATGAAAGAAGCGGGCGTGCTTCCCAACATGGTGATGATGTTCGGCCAGATGAACGAGCCGCCGGGCGCGCGCTTCCGCGTCGGGCTGGCGGCGCTGACGATGGCCGAGTATTTCCGCGATGACGAGCAGCGCGACGTGCTCCTACTCATCGACAATATCTTCCGCTTCATTCAGGCCGGCATGGAGGTCTCGGGCTTGATGGGCCAGATGCCGTCGCGGCTCGGCTATCAACCGACGATGGGCACCGATCTATCGAGCCTCGAGGAGCGGATCGCCAACACCGACAAAGGCGCCATCACGTCCATTCAAGCGGTCTACGTTCCCGCGGACGATCTGACCGATCCGGCGGCGGTGCACACGTTTTCGCATCTCTCGGCGTCGATCGTGCTCTCGCGAAAGCGCGCCGGCGAGGGACTGTTCCCGGCTATCGACCTCTTGCAATCGAGCTCCAAGATGGCGACGCCGACCATCATTGGTGAGCGCCACTATCTGCTGGCGCAGGAGATCCGGAAGACGTTGGCGCACTATGAAGCGCTCAAAGACATCATCGCGATGCTGGGAATGGAGCAGCTATCCCCCACTGACCGGGACGTCGTCGGCCGCGCGCGTCGACTGGAGCGATTTCTCACGCAGCCGTTCTTTGCCACCGAGCAGTTCAGCGGAATCAAGGGCAAAGAGGTCGGACTGGCGGACGCGTTGGACGGCTGCGAGCGCATCCTGCGCGACGAGCTCAAAGATTATCCCGAGAGCGCGCTCTATATGATCGGCACGATCGACGAGGCCAAGGAGAAAGCGAAGGCGGGCTCGGACAATTACCCGGGCGCACCGCGAGCGTCCGCCCAAGGCCCGACTCGGTCGACCAAGCCAGCTGCAGCCGACAAAAAAGCGCGCGGCGAGACCGCGGCATGAGGTCGGCCAGCCCGTCGGCGCTCATGACGCTCAAGGTCCTCCTGCCCTTCCAGGTCTTCGTCGAGAAGTCGGGCGTCTCGCGGATCGTCGCCGAGACGCACGACGGCTCCTTTGGGCTGTTGCCGCATCGACTCGACTGCGTCGCCGCGCTGGCGCCGGGAATCCTCACCTACGAGACCGTGGGCGCCGCTGAATCTTACCTGGCGGTGGATGAGGGAATCTTGGTCAAGACCGGCGCCGACGTGCTCGTCTCGGTGCGCGGCGCGCTCGGCGGCACCGACCTGGCCCAGTTGCGGAGCGCGGTCGAGCAGAGCTTCTTGACGCTGAACGATCGCGAGCAGAGCGTACGTTCGGTCACGGCGCGACTGGAATCGGGCTTTCTGCGCCGCCTGGCGACCTTTCGTCATGACTGACGAGCGCCACAAAAGGGACGCCGCCCCGGCGCCGACCTTCGCCGCCCGGGTCGGCGCGAAAGCGACACGCAAGCTGAGCGCGCGCCGCAATCCCGCGCAAGGCGTGTGGTTTGGCCTCGGCATGATGGGGCTCGTCGGCTGGTCGGTGACGATTCCCACGCTGCTCGGCGCGGCGCTGGGGAGCTGGCTCGACCGGCGGCACTCCGGCCCGCATCCGTGGACGCTGGCGCTGCTGATGGCCGGGCTCGTGATCGGCTGCTTCAACGCGTGGCATTGGGTCGCCAAAGAGGACAAGGCGATGCAAGACGAACGGCAGGAAGACCATGAATGAGGCAGTAACCATCGGGCTGGCCGGCGTGGCCGGCGGAATGCTGGGCCTCGTCTTCTTCGGCGGTCTGTGGTGGACCATTCGCAAGGGCGTCGCGGCCAAACAGCCGGCGCTCTGGTTCTTGGGCAGCCTATTCGTCCGAATGAGCGTCACCGTCGCCGGCTTCTATCTCGTCTCGGCGGGCAGCTGGAAGCGGCTGCTGTCATGCCTGCTCGGATTCGTCTTGGCCTGCGCGGCGGTGACCCGACTGACCCGCCGGTCGAGCGAGCCGGTGGCCGACCGCGCCGCCGCGAGCCACCATGCGCCTTAGCTCCGACACGCTGATCTTCTGGCAGCACGGCTTTGTCAAGCTCAACGGCACCATCGTGTTCACGTGGGGACTGATGCTGCTCCTGACCGTCGGCTCGTGGCTCACCACCCGCAAGCTCTCGCTCGACCTGAAGCGCGCCCGCTGGCAAAACGTCCTCGAGATCATCGTCACGACGATCGACCAACAGATCGCCGAAGTCGGGCTCCGCAATCCCGAGAAGTATCTCGGCTTCTTGGGCACGCTCTTTCTATTCGTCGCCGTGGCCAACCTGTGCACCGTCATTCCCGGCTATCAGCCGCCGACGGGCTCCCTGTCGACGACGGCGGCGCTGGCGCTGTGCGTCTTGGTCGCCGTCCCCGTCTTCGGAATCGCCGAGCAGGGATTGGGCGGCTATCTCGAGTCCTATCTCGAGCCGACCTTCATCATGCTGCCCTTCAATATCATCAGCGAGATCTCGCGGACGCTGGCGCTCGCCATTCGCCTCTTCGGCAACATGATGAGCGGCGCCATGATCGTCGCCATTCTGCTCACGATCACGCCCTTCATCTTTCCCGTCGTCATGACGGCGCTCGGCCTTTTGACCGGCATGGTCCAGGCCTACATCTTCAGCATTCTGGCCGCGGTCTATATCGCGGCCGCCACGCGTAAGCACAAGCGGGCGGTCGGCGCAGGCTCGAGCATTCAACGAACCAACGAGAGGTCGCAGCATGGATAGCTCGACGGTCATTGCGGTGGCGTCCATTGTCGTCGCCGGCATCACCACCGGATTCGGCACGATGGGCCCGGCGCTGGCGGAAGGCAGAGCGGTCGCGACCGCGGTCAGCTCGCTGGCGCAGCAGCCCGACGCCTCGGCGACCATCACCCGAACCCTGTTCGTCGGCTTGGCGATGATCGAATCGACGGCCATCTACTGCTTCGTGGTCTCGATGATCCTCATTTTCGCCAATCCATTCTGGAATCACGCCATCGCCCATGCAGCGACGAAGTAACCATGCTCATCGACTGGTTCACCGTCGGAGCGCAGGCGCTCAACTTCGTCATCCTCGTCTGGCTGATGAAGCATTTTCTATATAAGCCCATCCTCCGCGCCGTCGACGCGCGCGAGCAACGGATCGCCAAGGAGCTCGCCGACGCCGACGCCGCGCAGCGCGAGGCCCATCAGGCGCGTGACGAGCTCCAGCAGAAGAACGAGGCCTTCGACCGCCAGCGCGCCGACTTGCTCGGGCGCGCGACCGACGCGGCCCAAGCTGGAGCGCGATCGGCTCTTCGAAGCGGCGCGGCAAGCGGCCGAGACCGCCGGCGCCAAGCGACGCGAGACGCTGAAGAACGACGCGCACTCGCTGGAACAGCTGATCCGCCTCAAGACCCAGACGGAAGTATTCGCCATCGCCCGACGGGCGCTGACGGACCTCGCCGCCGTCAGCCTGGAAGAGCGACTGGTGGCCGTGTTCAATCGCCGGCTCGGGGAGATGGACGACCGGGCAAAGACCATCCTCATCGAAGCGCTCACGAAGACCACCGAGCCGGCGCTGGTGCGCTCCGCGTTCGACTTACCGCCCGAGCAGCGCGCCGCCATTCACGAGACCCTCAAGAGTCGCTTGGCGGTCGAGGTCCAGCTCCGCTTCGAGACTGCGCCCAGCCTGATCGGAGGGATCGAGCTGAGCAAGAATGGCCAGAAGATCGCCTGGAGCATCCAGGACTATCTGGCGTCGCTGGAGAGCGAGATGGGCGACCTCTTGAACCCACCGGCGCAGCCGGCGCCGAGGCCCGAGAACGCGACAGAGCAGTCGAGCGCCGCGAGCAGGTCCAATGGACACTTCGTCTAGCGAGCTGCACAGCGTCTTCGACCGCGCGTTCGCCGAGATCGCCGCAGCGCGAGAGGCGTTCACGCCGCGACTGGCGCCGCGGGAAGTCGGCACGATCAAGACGGTCTCCACGGGTATCGCGAAGGTCGCCGGTCTGCCCGGCGTGGGCTTCGAAGAGCTGCTCGAGTTTCCCGGCGACGTGTTCGGCATCGCGTTCAATCTGGACGTGGATGAGGTCGGCGTCATCTTGCTCGGCGAATACTCGCAGCTGCACGCCGGCGACGAGGTCAAACGCACCGGCCGGGTCATGGACGTGGCCGTGGGCGAGCAACTGCTCGGGCGGGTCATCGACCCGCTCGGCCGGCCGCTCGACGGCAAGCCGCCGATCGTCGCCGCCGCGCGCTTGCCCATCGAGCGCCCGGCCGCGCCCATCATGGATCGCGCGCCCGTCAATATTCCGCTGCAAACCGGCCTCAAGGTCGTCGACGCGCTCGTCCCCATCGGCCGCGGCCAGCGTGAATTGATCCTCGGAGATCGCCAGACCGGCAAGACGGCGATCGCCATCGACACGATCGTGAACCAACGCGGCAAGGATGTCCTGTGCGTCTATTGTGCGATCGGTCAGCGCGCCTCCGCCGTCGCCAAGGTGATCGCGAATCTGCGGGACGCGGGAGCGATGGATTACACCGTCGTCGTCGTGGCCGAGGGCAATGAAGCGCCCGGCCTCGCCTACATCACGCCCTACGCCGCGACCAGCATCGCCGAGCACTTCATGGAGATGGGCCGCGACGTCCTCATCGTCTACGACGATCTCACGCAGCACGCCCGCGCCTATCGGGAGCTGTCGCTGCTGCTGCGCCGCCCGCCCGGTCGCGAGGCCTTTCCCGGCGACATCTTCTACATTCACTCGCGCCTGCTCGAGCGATCGACCCATCTGCGGTCGGAGCGCGGCGGCGGCTCGCTCACCGCCCTGCCCATCATCGAGACCGAAGCGCAGGATATCTCCGCCTATATCCCGACCAACCTGATCTCGATTACGGACGGGCAGATCTATCTGTCGCCGTCGCTGTTCGAGCTGGGCGTGCTGCCGGCAGTCGATGTCGGCAAATCGGTCTCGCGCGTCGGCGGCAAGGCGCAGCGCGCCGCCTACCGCGCGGTCACCGGCGACCTCAAGCTCGCCTACGCGCAGTTCGAAGAGCTGGAGGCCTTCGCGCGGTTCGGTGCCCGCCTCGACGAGAACACGCGCAAGATCATCGAGCACGGACGGCGCATCCGCGCCTGCCTCAAGCAGGCCGAGCTCGTCTCGATCTCGATGCCGGTCCAGATTGCGATCCTGTTGGCGTTGACGGAGAAGCTCTTCGACGCAGTGCCGCTCGATCGGATGGTCGACGCCGAGGAGGCCGTGCGGGCGGCAGCGTTGACCACTTCCGCGGCCATCTGCGGGCGATTCGAGAGCGCCGCCCAATTGAATGACGCTGATCGTCAGGCGATCGTGGAGCTCGCGCGCCTGGCGCTCGTGCCCTTTCATACCCGTGCGGAAGGTCAGTCTGAAAAGGAGGCAGCGTCCACGCGCGCAGCGGTCTCCACCGCCACCGCGCAAGCCGACGTCGCGCCGAAGCCCGCGTCTCCGTCGACTGGAAAGTCATGAGTGACACGACGGCGAGCCTGCGTCGGAAGATCAACAGCGCCGGCGAGCTCCAGTCGGTCGTCAGGACGATGAAGGCGCTGGCCGCTTCCAGCATCGGACAATATGAACAGTCGGTGCGCGCCGTGGCCGACTACCATCGAGCCGTGGAGCTGGGCTTGGGCGCCTGCTTCCGCGCCACGGCGCCGGCGCGCTCGACAGCCGAGCCGCGGCCGCGAGCCGAGGCAGGCCCGATCGGCGCCGTCGTCTTCGGCTCCGATCAGGGCCTGGTCGGGCAGTTCAATGAGGTCGTGACAGATTATGCCGTCGGAAAGCTCGCGGAGCTGCCTGGCGGCCCGCTGGTCTGGGCCGTCGGCGAACGGGTCCACGCGCGCCTGACCGATGCGGGCATCCCAGTGATGGCGCTCTTTAGCCTGCCCAGCTCAGCCGAAGCGATCACGCCACTCGTGGGACGAATTCAAGTCGAGACCGAATCGCGTCTCGCCGAAGGGAAGCAAACCTGTCTCTATGTCTTTCATAATCGGCCGCAGTCCGGCGCGCTGTACGAGCCGGTCAGTCAGCGTCTGCTGCCGATCGACGCCCAATGGCAGCGCGACGCAGCGCGAGCGCCTTGGCCGACCGGCAACTTGCCCGAGGTCGTCGGCGGCGGCGCGACTACGCTGCAAATGCTCATCCGTGAATACTTGTTCATCTCGCTCTTTCGGGCCTGCGCGGAGTCTCTGGCGAGCGAGAACGCCAGCCGCCTGGCGGCGATGCAGCGCGCCGACAAAAACATAGACGAGCTGATCGAGAGCCTCAGCGGCGCATTTCATGGCCTGCGGCAGAGCAGCATCGACGAAGAGCTGTTCGATGTCATCTCGGGTTTCGAAGCGCTGGGCAAGAACGAGCTCGCCTGATCGCTGACGGTCATGCGGCAGGCGGCGCGATGAGGCGCGCCACCAACTGCAGCGCGCTTGCGCTTTCGCAAACGTGATCATCGTCGATGCTGCGGAGGTCGGGCGCTCGGGAACGACCCACGCTTCGCGCGGCTCTCGATGTTGCGACGCCGGCCGGTGGCGCGGTCTCTCATGCAGGTAACGGCATACTGTCGCCGCCCGAACCCGGCCAGTCGGGAAACGGCGCCATGGACGACTTCGGCAGCCAGCACTTCACGTGGCACGCCGTCCTCGCGGATGGCGCCAGCTCCAATCCGACCCCGACTCCCACGCCCACCGGCGGCTACGGCTACTACGCTTCGCAGGCGCAGCCGCAGCCTCGTAGCCGGCCTGCGCGCACCTCGACGACGTGAACCGCTTGGGCACGCGCTGGGCGCGACTCGTGCCCAAGCTGCGGCGGCTGTGCGGCTCGCTGAGCCTGTCGCCGTTCGGTTCGATGCTAGGCGGGCCTGAGCAACCTCTTGGAGCGAAAGTCGTCTCCCGATCGTCATCGTCGCTGCCAGCGTCAATGGGATCTACCGCCGCACCGACGCGGTAAAGCGCACTCTGCCGGGATGCGCGGTCGCGGAGTCAGCCACAAGTGTCACGGCTGCGGTCCGATCACATTGGCGCCAGATGTCCGACGGCTTTTTGCTCTGGCGGACCTACCTTACGGTTCAGGTGGTGAGGCGATGATACCAGACCAAATCAGGAACTATCTCGAGGACAGCGGCGTGCCCTTTCGTGAGGCGACACATCCGTGCCGCATGACCGCGCAGCGTACCGCCGAGGCCGCGCGCATCTCGGGCAAGCGGTTCGGCAAGACAGTCGTGCTGCGCCAGGGCGATCGATACGTCATGGCGGTCGTGCCCGCCAACGAGCGGGTCGACCTTGCCGCCATGCGCGACCTGTTCGGCGCCGGTCTCAACCTCGTGGGCGAGCAGGAGCTGGCGCAACTGTTCCCCGACTGCGAGGTGGGAGCGATGCCGCCCTTCGGTGGGCTCTATGGGTTGCCGGTGATCGCGGACGCGTGCTTGGCGCGACAAGATACCGTTGCCATCAACGGCGGCACGCATACCGACATGATCGAGCTGCGCTGGGACGACTTCGTGCAAGCCGAACATCCGCGCATCGTCGGCCATTGATCGCGCCGCCCGGTCGGCGCTGAGGACGCGGCCCGGCCATTCCGATCGGACCCGATCGACGGCGGCTGGCAGCCAATGAAGAGATGGACCCATCATCTCGTCGGCGTCTTTATCGCCGAATTGCGTCTGCCGCGGCTGTCACTGCGGGGAACGCGTGGCGCGAGGATGCGCGGCTCGCGCCTCACGCGCCGGTGGTCCCGCGAGCGAGCTCTTCGTCGGGCACGATGTTGCGCGTCGCGCCGCACGTGCGTCCGCGCCGCGCGGAGCTACCTTGCAGCTTAGAAACGGAGGTTGGCGATGGTTCGTGGGCTCTCTCTGCTGCTGGCCGCTGGCCTCGTGATCTTGTGGGCCGCCGGCCTCGACAATCATGCGACCGTCTGGTTGACGTGGCTCGCCGGCTTCGGCGCGCTCGCCGGCTTCATGATCGCCGCCGGTCCGGGTGTCGGGCCCGGCCACGCGGTCAAGCCGGGCGCCTTGGTCGCGCTGGCGCTGGGTCTGACCGCGCTCGCGACCATCGGCTTCGCGCGCCACGCCGAGCTGTGGCTCAACGCGTGCGTTCTGTTCGTCGGCTGCGGATTCCTCTTCGTCGGCGCCGCCGGCAGCCTCTCGGGCAAGGCGATCACGCGCACGCGGATGCGCCCGGCGTGAGGTTACTTGCGGGCGGCTCGTTTCAGAGTGGAGACGATCAACCCTAGATACCGGCGCACCTGCTCACGATCACTCTCCTTCTCGGCCTCGCTCAGGTCGTCATATGCCGTCGAGATCTGCGTCTCCCACCGCTCGACCAGCTTTGCGGGCAAAATGAGTGAGCCATCGGGCTGACGACTGCCTTTTTCATGCACGTGACGCTGCCAGTGCGACCAGCGAACATGTTCGATGGCTGCCAGCTCTTCAAGCAAGCCGCTCAGCACACGGTCCACATCATCCGGCTCCATCGTCATCCCCTCCTTTATCATCGCGAAGCTCGGAGCCGCCCCCGAATCGTTTGCCGCACTCTCGCAGTTGCGGGCCAAGTAGCCAGCCGCCACTTCCAATGGTGCAGTCGCTCCGACTGGTAAGTCGCGTGCATTCGCCCAGACGCGTCTCGTCGAACCTGGTAAGCAGTCGAGAATGCCCAATTGGCGGCAGAATAGCCGCGATATAGATCGTGATCATATTGGCGAAAAGTCGCGCAGTGTCCTAAATGCAAGGCGTTAGGTCAGTCGCTGCTTCAGTCACACCCGCGCGGCGTGCTCAAAAGACCGGATAGCCTTACGGGGTCGAGAAAGGCTCAGATTTCCTTTTCCATTGCCCGAATAGGGGCGAGCTCACGCGGAGTACGACGCTACGTGATCGGCGGGTTGCCCGGCGGAATCGTGTCGGGCACCACGCACGACGAGAGATCGAAGAGCATGAACTCGAGCGCCTTCTCCTGCGCCGACAGATCGCCCGAGGCGCAGCCATCGGGCGGCGGCGGCGAGTCGAGCGTCGCCGGATCGCCCGACACGTGCAGGTCGCTGAACACCGCCCGACCGCAGTAGTTGGGCGTGCCGGCGTCGGTGACCTGCGCGTTGACGGGCGTGTCGAACGACAGATACATCGTCGCGCCCGACTGGCCCGTCGAGTCCGACGTAATCCACGGCTGCGACGCCTTGTTCGACGCCGAGACGATCGCGTTGTAGCGCGGCGAGTAGATCGAGACTTCGCCCGCTTTCACGCCGTTCTGCCCGAGCGCGCCCACATTCGTCATCCACTTCTGCAGCGAGACGCCTTTCGGGAACGACTGCGTCGAGCCGTTGAGCGTCGTGTCGATGATGCCACCGATGGGCCCGTCGTCTTCGCTGCTGTCGTCCGACCACGTGGCCAGGTTGCTGCCCCAATCTGCCGGCGCCGTGTAGCTCTGCCCGGACGATATGGCGCCGGAGAACCACGCGTAGTGGTAGTGCGAGCCGAACGCTCGCCCACCCGCGTTCAAGTACGCCTCGAGCGCTTGCGGGTTGGCGTTGAAGGTCTCGCCGCCCTCGCACGAGAGCAGCACGATGTCGTACGGCATCAACTGAGCTTGCGTCGACCACAGGTTCGTATCGCTCTCCGGCGCGCCGGTCATCGACGGGAACTCGGGCGCCCCGCCGGCGCTGAGGCCGGTCGGGTCGCCGCCCGAGAAGACGTGCACGTGACCGCCGCTGGCGTTGCCGGCGACGTACTCGGTCGTCGGCAGGCCGATGCGCCGCATCAGGCACTCGAGCGTGTCGGCCGAGCCGGTCGAGACGGCGATGTGCGGCATGCTGCTGGTGATGTCCCCGGGGGCGATGCTGCTGGGGAAGGCGAGTGACTTATCGGGCTGCGGGTTGTCCTGGCACGACGTGACGTTGATGGTGTACTGGCGGCGCCACTTGCCGATCTGGATGACGAGCGGGACCGCCGAGCCGGCGGGCGCGTTCGTGAGCGTGAAGGTGCCGTCCTCGGCCGTCGACGTGACGACCACGGCGCCACTCTGGAAGAGCGCCGCGCACGAGCAAGCGTCGGCGCCGGTGGGCACGCCCTCCGGCAGCGCCACCAGCGGGCTCGCGGGAACATAGACCGAGACGTTGTAGAGCGGATTCTTGGCGGCCGGATCGTAGACCTTGCCGGAGATCGTCGTCGTGCCGTTGTTGCTGCACGACACGTTGCACGTCAACCCGGTCGGGCACGCGATCCCGCCGCCGCCGCCGGCGGAACCGCCGCCGCCGCCGCCGGCGCTGCCGCCACCACCGCTGCTGCTACCGCCACCGCCGCTGCTACCGTTGCCACCGACGCCGGCGCCGGCGTCCATGCCGCTACTGGTTTGGCCGTGGCGGATTCCCGTACTGCTACAGCCGACAACGAGTGCGAGAGAAAGAAATCGGGCGCGCATCAGCATGGCTAGTCTCCGCTATTGGCGGCGCCGAGCCAGCAAGCCGCGATCCATTACCTATGAAAATCCGCGCAACGCTCATCTCCTTGGACTGCAAGACAGACTTTCGTGTGCAACTTCAAAGCGACTGCGCCGAAGCTCGAGTCGCCGTCGCGTTACACCCCAAACGCGGGGGTCGAGTGACCCCAAAGGCAGGGTCGAGTGACCCCGCCTCGGCTGCAAACGCGGACGCAAATGGCTGCTAGAGGCGTTCATGGGTACATTGAAAAGAGACCTCGCCAGCGACAAGTTGTCGCACGTCGATGAGCTAGCTGATCAACCCGACTAGGCGACCAGAAACAAACAGCTCGGTGCCTCCCGAGCGAGAATGATGATCGGGTTTGGGCGAGTGATACGGAGAACGCGACGGCTCGCTGAAGTCGCGAGGATTCGACGTCGGTGACTGCTCAGGCAGCCTGACGCTGCCAGTGGCCCAACGTGTCGACATGATCGATCTCCAAGAGATCGGACGCATCGAGCTCGATCTCGGCGTCGGCCGGCGGCGCCGCGCATGGGCGCGGATCAACCATCATGACCGCCAGGGGCAGCACCGACTCGGTCTCGATGGACACGATCCCCGAGTCATCGAGGTCCAGCTCCAACTCCTCGACGCCCACGACGAGCTCTTCGTCGCCCGACAGCGCCGCGGCAGGCGGCCGCGTGGCCGCCGCGATCGGCGTGGCGATCGTCTCGGCGGCGACCGCCACCAGCTCGGGCGACGCGTGCTCGACCTCGTCGAAGTGATCGTTGGCGGCTGGCTTCCGGAGGTCGACGGTGATGGCCCGCGACCGAACCGTCCGTTCGTTGACCGGCGTGCCGGCCTGCCGGCGCGCAACATCCATGACGAGCGCGGCGAGCGGATCGCCGTTGGGCTCGACCAAAGACGCCTTGTCGCGCACTCGCGAGATGATGATCTGGATCGTCGTTTCTTCTTCGTAGCGGTCGTTCGCTGACACTGCCATGCGCAAGGTGTCCGAGATTGCCGCATCCAACTGCGCTAACTTGAGTCCGCCGTTCATTTCATGTCGCCTCCCACCTGTACCTTCGCTTACTAGCAAGACCTTGGCCAATCGTTATTGACCAATGATTCTCGGGCAGTTTGAAGCGCTAAGTCGCTCGCTGTCGCCAGTCTTGGCGCGTCAGCGACTTGACGCCGGAGACGCCGACGCCCGCTATCTTCCCCCGACGATTCCGACCTGCGCGGCAGCGAACGGACCCGTTGCGGATGCGGCTGGTCCGGACAAGCGATCCCGTCAGACTCTTGACGCTGCCCTTCCGACGGCGAGCACGGCTATCACGGCGATGACGAACCGAAAAGCGCGCTCGTCACCGAGCTCCGGCGCTCGTCGAGCGATCGCAACGCGGGATGGCGCAGGTCCCGAGATTGGCGCTCGCCGCGATCGAGGCCGGACTGGCTCGCAGCTCCGCGAATCAGGCCGAGCTTGATGGAGCCGCCGCCCGCCCTGCGGAAATGCCGTGACCTCACTCCGCAACTCTTGTAAGCGGTTTGTTGGTAAGCGTCGGCCAACCGCGGATGAGCCTCGGGCAAGGAGTCTCGCTTCATGATCAGGATGACGGCCCTCATCGGGCTCGTATTGAGCGCATGCACAGTTGGCTGCGCCACGACGGCCACCCCGTCGCGCGCCGCGACGACGACTCCACCGACGACGACGACGCCGCCGCCGGCGGCCACGACGTCACCACCGGCCGCGCCCGCGCCGGCGGCTACGACACCGGGAGATGCCAAGGCGCTCCTGCACGCCGCTTTTACCGAGGTCGGCAAAGGCAATCTCGCGCAAGCGCGCGCGCTGCTCGATCAGGCGCGCCCGCTCGTCGGCGCGGATCGCGATCTCGAGCTCCGCTCGGTCAGCGTGGCGATCGCGGTCTTCAGCAATTTGGGCGACTACGAAGCGGCCGCCCGCTTCATCCTCGACGTCATCCGTCACCGCAACGGCGATCCGACCGACGGGCAGCTGTTCACGCTGCACAACTGGATGGCCATCCTGCGTGAGGCGCAAGGCGATCTGCCGAGTGCCATTATCGAGTCTTCTGAACGCACGGCGATCGGCTACGAAGGAACGTGGGAGCCGGCTGCCGAGCGATTGCAGCAGGCGCGCTTCAAAGACGATTGGCACCGCGCTTATCTGTTTCGCATGTACGCCGAGCAGTTGAGCGGCACGGCGCGCGAGGCCGCGCTCTACGCCGCCGAGAATGCCCGCAGAGCTTACGTCGCGGCCGGCGGCTATCCCGATTCCGTCGCCGTGCTCGATGCGCTGTTCGCCATGTATGACCGGCGCTGGGACGACGTTCGCGTCGCGGTCAAGCGCGTCGACATCGCCAAAGACGACGACGAAGAGGACTTGTACCTGCTATTTAGCGCGCTCGATTCGACCGGCGATCACGCAGCGGCCGCCGCCATTCGCAAACATATCGAACAGAGTCCGCCGACGTGGGGAATGTGGCGCGGCTGGCTCAAGCATGACACGGACGGCACGCCGCCCGCGCAAAAGCGCTTCTCGCCGCGCTTTCCGCTCGGCAAGCGGCCTTAGAACAAACCCGCAGTCGGCTGCGCGTGGCGGTCATGCCCCGCCATCAACGGCTCCGTTGGCGCTTTACCACTCGACGCGGATGGTGCCGGCCTTCCCATCATCGGTGATCTTGGTCGGGCTGACACTGCCGTTGACGCGACAGAGCCGGAGCATGTACTCGCACGACGTCTCGAATCCGATGAAGGCGGCGCGCTGGTTGCCTCCATGCGGGAACGTCGCCAGCAAGCTGCCTTTGCGTGGATCTTCCAACGTCCAGCGCAAGGCAATGCCGCGCAGCTGCGTGCGCGTCATGTCGCTGAAGCGCGACAGCAGCGTGTTGGGCGTCGCGCCGAACACGCGCAGCAGACCGCTGACGATCGGCATGAGCAGCGGGCCGATGGACGTCTCCTGCGCGCCCAGGCTCACCTGGCGGGCCGCCTCGATCCCGCACACCGCGTCGACAGCCACCAGCAGATCCTGAAGCACCATGCCGTCCATCCACGCCGCCGCAAGCGGGAGGGTTTCGAGCGCCTGGCGCGTCTGTGCGGGCAGCTTCGCTAGCACCTCGGGAAACGCGCTCAGCTTCTCCGCCTGCGACAGATGGGCACGCACGGTCCAGCATTTGAGCTCGTAGCTACCCCGACTCGCCATATCGCCCGACTCACCCCTGATGGTCTTCGACTATATGGTATTCGACCGCGCCACCGAAACTCAAGGCAATGCTGCGCGCGCACCGCCTCGCGGTCGTCGCATCGGGGTGTCGAGCTGTTTTATGGAGAGGCGCAGCTCGCCATTGGGAAGAGCGAGCGAATCGCACGCGGGCGCTGGCTCGATGCGCTCGGGTGAGGCTCAGCCGCTTCGCTTGGCCGGGCGGAGACGCGCGCAGACCGACCTCAGTACGCGCTTTCGAAGACGCGATAGCGCCGCTCGAGCTCCCATTGCGCCTGCGCGCGCGCGCTCGCGGACAAGTAAGCCGCGCAGGCCGCGGTCGGCGTCGTCGTGCTCGATTTGTCGGTCGCGTCCGCGCAAGCGGGCACGACAGAGAGCGACGCGAAGTCGGCAAACAAGCTCGGGCCGGGCAGGAAGCTGTACTCGAGGCTGTTGCGCGACAGCTCCTTCAGGTCGAGGTAGCCGAGCTTCTGGTCGGTCACCGCGCGGACGTACTCGCCCGCCATGCTCGAGCGCGAGACCCCTTGATCGTCGGTCGCGAGCGCGACGGGCACGCCCGCCGCCCGGTACTGCGCGAGCGGGTGCGCCGTCCCCGAGACGAGGAGAATCTGCGCGTTGCTCGACAAGCATATTTCGACGAGGATCTTTTTGTCGGCCAGCTCGGTCAACACCGTCGCGCCGGCCGACTCTTGCGCGATGTCGACGCCGTGCCCGATGCGTTCGGCGCCGGCGATCTCCACCGCCTTCTGCACGTGATCGACGACCGGGATCGTGTAGCCCGAAGGCAGGTACTGAGCGGCGAGCTCGCCGGCGTGCAAGGCCAGACGAAGTGGGCTCTGCCCCGCGTACACGCTCGTCAGGTACTGCAGCATCGACATCTGCAGGTCGTAATTCTGGAGCGCGGCGGTGCCGTCCTCCGGTCCCACGAGGTTCAGCGCGACGAGGCGCGGCTCGACCTTCGCCGCCTCGTACGCGGCCACCATCTGGGCGAAGACCGCCGGCGCCGCACCGCTGCGCGAGATGTAGACCTGGTAGCGCGTGGCGATGCCGCAGGCGGGCGGCGGGCTCGCGCCGCTGCAGCCGAGCATGGACTTGGCCCCGCTCTCGGTCGTGGCGATGTCGGTCGTGATGGCGCTGACCGCGGACGCCCAGCTGGACGATGCCAGCAGCGTCGAGCGGAAGGCGTCGAAGTCGGACGCGGTCATGGTGGCGGTGCCGTTTGCCGTCGACCAGGCGCTGGTGCCGAGGTCCGACGCGGTGGAGTCCGAGGTGAGCATCGCCTCGATGTAGACCTCGTTCTCGTTCGCGCCGCGCGTGAGCACGTCGGCCAGACCCGCGGCATGATGCGCGGTCCCCGACATCGCACCATACAAGCCGAAGGTGGAGAAGAAGTGATCGTGACCGCTCTCCGTCGGTGTCGCGACGAAGTTCAGCATCGACATCGCCTCGACGATCTGCGTGTACAGCGGATCGGTCGTGGCCGGGATGGGGACGTCGTCGGCGTAAGCGCACGAGCTGTCGATGGCGAGGTAATAACTGCCGGCGGTGGTCTCGATACAGTCGTTCACGGCGGCGGCCCAGTCGAGGTAGGTCTCGGCGTAGACGGCGCCCGAAAGGTGGTGATGCAGGTCGCCGCCCTTCGGCATCGACGTGAGGAAGGCGCCGAGCTGCGTCGGATCGCCTTCGATCGAGGTCAGGTGCGCGGCGGTGGCCTGCTCGTGCGTGGGGCCGCCGGTGTTGCCGCTGCCGCCGCACGCGATAAAGAGGGACGCAGCGATCGGGCAGAGACGAATCAGCTTCGGAAGCGAACGAACGCGCATGGTGCCTCGGGGACGAATGCCCGCGTTGCCGCAGGCACTGACCAGGTCAACGTGGAGAAAGCCCTGCGCGACGATCGCTTCGTCGCGCGTGAATGTTCAGCAACACGCTCGTGGATGCCGCAACGGGCAAGCGGCCTTCACGGATTCTGCGGTCGCGCGCCTCGAGGACCGCGGCCGCAGCCACGCCACGCGATTGACCGCGGTGCGGCGGCCGTGGTTTGGTGCACCATGAACCGCGCCCACGCGCTCCTCTTCGCCGTCGCCCTCACCGCCGCGCCGCGCCTCGCTTCCGCCAAGGGCGGCGAGGATGCGGTCGATCTCAAGGTCGTCCATCGCATCAAAGCCGAAGCCTTCAACAGCGGCAAGGTCATGGACCATCTGTTCTGGATCACCGACGCCAATGGGCCGCGGCTGACCAACTCGCCCGGCTATCGCAGCGCCGCCGACTGGATCGTGCGCGCGTTGAAGTCGTGGGGCGTCGGCAACGCGCATCTCGAGAAATGGGGACGCTTCGGCCGCGGCTGGCAGCTCGACCACTTCGACGCGAGCCTGCAAAAGCCGGTCTACGCGCCGCTGCATGGCCAGCCGCTGGCCTGGTCGGTCGGCACCAACGGCCCGGTGACCGCGCCGGTGGCGTTCGCGCCGCTGTTTCGTAAGGGCGAAGAGGACGAGCGGCGCAGCATTCCCAAGCGGCGCGCGCGCGTGCAGAAGTACATCGCCGAGCACAAAGGGCAGCTGCGCGGCAAGATCGTGCTCTTGAGCGACGTGCGCGAGTTCGACAGTCCGCCGGCGGCGATCGGCAAAGAGCCGGCGTCGGGGCCGCCACCCTTGCGCTACGATGACGCGAAGCTGTCGTCGCTGTCGGTGGCGCCGGAAGAGACGCTGCGCCCGCAGTGGAGCTGGCCGCTCGAGGAGCTGCCGACCGATCCCAAGAAGCGGGCGGCGCTCTTCGCCAACCTGCCGACCGAGGTGCTGTGGGACTACTACGAGCGGCTCGAGCGCGTCGAAGACCCGCTGTACGCGTTCTTTCAGGCCGAAGGTGTGGTGGCGGTGCTGACGACCTCCGAGCGCGGCGACGGCGGCGTCATCTTCGCCGAGGACCAGTCGGACCATGCGAGCGTAAAGCCGCTGACCGTGCCGTCGGTGGTGCTGGCGCCCGAGCCCTACAATCGCCTGGTGCGGCTGAGCGAGCACAAGGTCGCGACCGAGGTGGCGCTCGACGTGCGCGTAAAGTTCGACGACAGCCAGCCCGACGGCTTCAACGTCGTGGCCGAGCTGCCGGGCAAGAAGAAGCGCGACGAAGTGGTGATGCTCGGCGGTCACCTCGATTCGTGGCACACCGGCACCGGCGCGACCGACAACGGCGCCGGCTCGGCGGTGGCGCTGGAGGCATTTCGCATCTTAAGGCGCTCGACTTGCCCATGGATCGCACGGTGCGCCTCGGCTTGTGGAGCGGCGAAGAGGAGGGCCTGTACGGCTCGCGCGGCTACGTGCAGCAGCACTTCGGCGATCCGGTGACGATGAAGCTCAAGCCCGAGCACGCCAAGCTGTCGGGCTACTTCAACCTCGACAACGGCAGCGGCAAGATCCGCGGCGTCTATCTGCAGGGCAACGACATGATGCGCCCCCTGTTCGAATCGTGGCTGGCGCCGTTCAAGGACGAGGGCGCCAATACCATCACGATCCGCAACACCGGCGGCACCGATCACCAGTCGTTCGATGCGGTCGGTCTGCCCGGTTTTCAGTTCATCCAGGATCCGCTCGACTACAGCTCGCGCACGCACCATTCGGAGCTCGATGTGTACGACCATGCGAATCCGTCGGACCTGATGCAGGCGGCGGCGATCATGGCGTCTGTGGTGTATGCGGCGGCCAATCGGCCGGAGCTGCTCCCGCGCAAGGAGCTGCCGAAGCCGTTACCGCCGAAAGCTGTCCGCTAAACGAGACACACTGCGCCCTCCCGAGCCGGCGGCCGCTCGCCTCGTCGCGTAAAGTCGCTGGGGCAGCCGCCGGTTCGTGGATGGCGCGGCTACACACCGCTCACGAGACACGGGGATCCGCGTGGCGCCGCGTTTGCATTTGGCCGCGGACATGAAACGGCTCATCCCTCTGGCGCTCGTGATCCTCTCCGGCTGCGGCGGCGACCACGTGCCGACCCCGGCCTCGTTGACGACGCCCGATCCGACCTACCTCTTCGACACCGACAACGGCCCCTCGTCGCAGCACGTGTTCGCGATCACCAATCAGGGCGAGCAGGCCACCGAGCCGCTGACGACGCTGCTCAGCGGCGACACCATGCAGTTCCAAATCGTCGACGATCAATGCAAAGACACGAGCTTGGCCGGCGGCAGGAGCTGCATGATCACGGTGCAGCTGTCGTCCGCGGTCGCCGCCAACTACGCGGCGCAGCTGCACATGACGGCGGCGGGCGTCGCGCTCGACATCGACATGTCGGGCCGGGTCTCGCCGGCCACGCTGACGGTGAAGGCGCCAAGCCAGCCCGCGCTCGTCGAGGCCGGCGGCACGACGACGGCGACGGTCACCGTCACCAACGGCGGCGGCGCGACGCTGCCGAGCGCGATCGTGCTCGCCGACGGCGCCATCAGCTTCGGCACGAGCACGATCGTCAACGACCACTGCAGCGGCGTGACGTTGGCCGGAGGCGCCAGCTGCACGTTCGACCTCAGCCTCACGGCCGCCTTCGACGCGGGCGGCGTCGGCACGAATCCGGTCACGGTCAGCGACGGTCAAGGCGACGCGACGACGGCGCTCGTGGCCTTCACCATCGCCCCCCTGCCGCCGATCGTCGTCACCGACGGTGACTTCGGCGTCGAAGATCCGACAGCCCCCAACATCAAGACGATCACGGTCGGCAACACCACCAAGACGACGAGCGGCGTCCTCAGCATCGGATTGGGCGGCCCCGATCCCAGCAACCCATTGTTTCCCTTCGTCTTCGTGCCCGGCATGGACGGCTGCAACGGCGTGGCGCTCGCGCCGCTGGCGAGCTGCACCATCGCGCTCTCGGTCGATCCCACGGCGTCCGCGCCCAAGCTGTGGACGGGCTCGGTGCTCGCGGTCGTTCCCGCCGGCGGCACCGCCGTCAGCGTGCCGCTCCAGCTGCAAACGACCGTGGGCCACGTGGTCGTGACCATGAACGCGGTCGGAACCGCCGGCCACGTCCAGACGCCCTGGGGAAACCTGTGCAACGGCACCGATCCCGCTTGCGGCACCGTGAACGTCGGGCTCGGCTTCACGACCACCTTCACCGCCGTCCCCGACGGCGCCAACTCCGTCTTCGATTTCTGGAACGACGGCCCTTGCGTCGGCAGCAGCAACCCGGTCTGCGCCTGGCTGCCACCGGCCGGGGTCGTCTCGCCGTTCAACTGGAGCGCCGAGTTCAAGCCGAAGTAAACAGCCGTTTACTAAGCTCCCGAGCTCGACCGGAAGCGAAAGACGGCTTCAGTGCCAGGCAGAATATCGCTCATTCGCCTCGTTCGTCACGACCGCGCGTCACGAGGATGCAGCCGATCGCGCGCTCCAATGCCGGTTTTCGACCACCCGCAAATGGATCGGAGCGCGCGGCGCCATGGTGATGTTCTTGAGCGCGCGCGCGGGCGTCCCTGCCGGCCGCGTCGCCAACTGCAGAGACGTCACAATCGTTCCGACGACGATTCGCATTTGATACGCGCCGAACGCCGCGCCGATGCAGCGGCGAACGCCACCGCCGAATGGCGCATATTCGAACGGCCCGTATTGCCGCGCCAGGAACCGCGCGGGGTCGAAGCGCGCCGGGTCCGGCCATACGTCCCGGTCGGTGTGCAAGAGCGTCGTGGCCACGGCGACGTTCTGTCCGGGCGCGACCTTGACGCCGCGCAAGGAGAACGGCTGCAAGCAACGCCGCGGAATGACCGGCACGATCGGGTGTAATCGCAGCGCCTCGTTGCAGACGGCACCGAGATACGGCTGCTGCGCGAGCTGCTCGGGTGCGGGGCTGGGACCGAGCGCGCCGAGCTCCGCCTTGAGCGTCGCGAGCACGGCTGGCGAACGATGCAGATGGAACAGCGTCCACGCCAGCGCAGTCGTCGTCGTATCGTGCCCACCCACGATGAGCGTGCGCAATTCGTCGATGAGCTCGTCCTCGCTGAGCGCCGAGCCGTCTTCATAACGAGCGTCCATGAGCAGGCTGAGGATGTCCTCACGTCCCGCCGTGCCGGTGCGGCGGCGCGCGGCGATCTCCTGCCGGAACAGCGCGCACACGGCGTCGCGCGCGGCGACGAGACGGTCCCACGGGCCGAGACCGCAGAGACCGCGGCGTAAGAAAGGCAGGATCAACAGCGCCGGCGTATAGGCGGACAGCATCGTCGAGATCGCCGTCGTGAACCGCGCGCTCTTGTCCTGGCCTTCGACGCCGAGCACGGCCCGCATGATGACGTGCAGCGTAATCCGCCGCATGGCGTCCTGGAGGCTGACGCGGTCGGACGGACGCCACGTGGCCAGCTCCGCCAGCGCCGTGTCGCGAATGATCGTGCCGTAGGCGCGCATTCTCTCGCCGTGAAACGACGGCGTCATCAAGCGGCGCTCGCGACGGTGCTTCTCGCCCGCGAGGAGCAACAGCGAATGTTGCCCCAAGAGCGGCTCCACGGGATTGGGCGAGACCGGCTCGAAGACGTCCATCGGCGCCGAGAAGATGGCGCGCGCGCCCTCCGGATGGCCGGTCACCAAAATCGCGCCCAGCGACGGCAGCTCGACGACGAAGGGATTGCCGCGGCGCGTCCGACACCCTTCGAGATAACGCTCGAGATCGACGGCCATCGCCAGCGCGGCGACGAACCGCGGGCTGCGCTGGCGCGGAAGGCCCCACTCGCCGCGACGCGCGACGTTCACGCGCGCTCGCCGTCGAAGCCCACGGTGAGCGTCGTCAGCAGCGGCCAAATGCGGCCGATGCGAACGGCCGCGCCCGGCGCCGCCATCGCGGCGATCGCCTGCAGCTCGGCTTCGGGATAGAACTTGCGCGCGCTGATCACCGCGTCGTGCACCATCGCCGGCCAGATCGTCAAGAGCGCCGTCCCCGATACGAAGGCGGTGGTCGCCAAGCTCCGGTAGCCGTCGACGGAGACGAAGGCCGTGGTGGCGACCCGGCGCGACTCGGCGATCATCCGCGCCAGCTGTCCCGGCGAAAAGTGGTGAACGCTCTGCGCCACGAAGATGATGTCGTAGGCGCCGTCGGCGATGTCGCTCATGTCGAACGCGTTCAAGTGGCGAAAGGTGACCGGCAGCGCTTGCGCGGCCGCCTTCGCCCGACTGCGCTCGACGTACAGCGGGACGATGTCGGAGCCGGTGACCTCGACCGCCAGGCGCTTGGACTTCGCCAGTGAAGCCAGCGCGAACGCGAACCCGCCCGCGCCGCTCGCCAGCTCGAGCACGCGCGCCGGCCGCCCGTGACGTGCGGCGATCGCGCGCAGCTGCGGCTCCAACAGGGCGAAGAAGCGCCGATAGAACGTGCTCACCGTATTCAACAGGTGCAGACCGAGCGCGATGGCGAGCTTGCCCCGCTCCGAGTAGCCCGGCTCGTCCAGATGCTCGACCGCGTTGGTGCGCAGCGCCTCGTCGAGCGCGCAGTCGATGCGCGCGAGCGGCCCGGCGGTGACGGCGCGCCGCGCCCGCTCCGTTCGCATGCGCGCGATGACGCCGTCGACGTGGCGCTCGAGCGACTCGCCTTGCGGCGCGGGCGGCGCCATCGTGGCGCGAAACGCGGGGTCATTCAGAACGGAGCGATTGAGCGTTCGCAGCTGCAGCATCGGTCATCTCCTCGGCTAAGGGTCATTCCAGTAGTGCGTCCGGCGCTCGCTTGCGGCGTCCGGCGCCCGATCGCGGCGGCGGCGGCGGCGTCGCCGGCACCAGCTGATGCGCGATCAGCTTCTCCAACACCGGCGTGAGCGCCCGCTTGAGCCGCCCCACTTCTGCGAGCTCGACGCTGGTGCTACACAACAGCTGCGTCGGGATGCCGACGGCGCGCCGCTTGAGCGCGCGCCCACGGCGGGTGAGCCAGTTCTCGACCACCCGATCGTCGGCATCGTTGCGGATCCGATCGATCAGCCCGTCGCTGGCCAGCCGCTTGAGCACCGGCGTGAGCGTGCCGGAATCGAGCACCAGTCGCTCGCCAATCTGGCTCACGGTCGAGCCGTCCTTTTCCCACAGCACCATCAGCGTCAAATATTGCGAATAGGTGATGCCGAGCCGGTCCAGGTGCGGCCGATACGCTTGGACGATCAACCGCGACGCGGCGTACAGCGGAAAACAGATCTGATTGTCGAGCTTGAGCACGTCGAATTCGTCTGCGGGCATTGCCAATCTCACCAGCCGCATCAGGCGGCGGACGAGACTGTAACCGCATTCCACGCGGCCACGCAGGTCTCGGCGTCCTCGGGCAAGAACGGCGCGAACGGCGGCATCTCCTCGCGCTGCAAGCGCACCTCGAGCACGCCCGGGCGCGCGCCGCCGTCGGCGTGATAGGCGGCGAGCTGGGCCAACAGCTGCGCCGGCGACGACGCGCTGCCGACCCAGAGACGGCCGGGCCCGAGGCCACGCGCCATGCCGGCGATGTCGACCGTGGCGTAGCGCGAGCACTCGAGGCGCGCATCGAAGTAGAGCCGCTGTCGGGTCGCGCACATGCCGTGTTGATTGTCGTTGAACACCACGAACAGGACGCGCAGCCCGAGGTCGACGGCGGTGTGCACCTCGGTCCCGAGCATCAGAAAGGCGCCGTCGCCGCACACGACGAGCGTGCGTGCGTCGCGCTCGCTGCCGAGCTGGGCGCCGGTCGCGGCGGCGATGGCGTAACCCATGCCGCCCTGGCCGAGCGCGATGGTGGTGCTGGTGCCGGCGCGGATCGAGAGCAGATGGAGCGCGGTGGCGGCGCAATTACCGGCGTCGAAGAGGACGTGGCCGCGCTCGGGCAGATAGCGCTGCAGGATCTCGATGGCGACGCTGGAGCGCAGCGCGTCGCCGCG
The DNA here is from genome assembly GCA_963785725.1 of uncultured delta proteobacterium. GTDB lineage: Bacteria > Myxococcota_A > Polyangia > Palsa-1104 > Palsa-1104 > JAQBQH01. The sequence continues at coordinate 95,464 of CAWAWS010000005.1, forward strand.
CGCGGCTTCCGGGCGCAAAGGAGCCGCGATCGGCTGGATGCGATAGCGGCGCAGCTCGTAGCCCGCGACGGGCGCGTGGCGGAACGGCTGCTCGGCCAGCCGGTCGTTCAGCCGTTCGAACACGAGGCCGGCGTCGGCTTCGACCACTAGCGCCGGCTCGCACGCACGTCGCGCTTGGGGCGGCATCGATGTTGACCAGGGCCACCCGGGCGCGCGCGAGGCCGCGGGCGATCGGGCCGCGCGTCATGACGTCGAGCCCGCTGCCGACGGCGATGATGAGATCGGCCTCGTGGTTCAGATAGTCGTGCGCCGACGGGTGGCCGGCCGCGCCCACGACGCCGAGGAAGAGCGGATGATCGTGCGGGAACGCGCCGACGTTGCCCATCGTCGTGACGACCGGGAGCTGCGCGGCGACGGCGAAGCGGCGCACTTCGTCCGGCGCCGACGAACGCTCGACGCCGGTCCCGAGGATCAGCACGGGACGGCGCGCGTCACGCACCGCCGCAAACAGCCGATCGAGCCCGGCTGCGTCGTCGAGCGCCGCTGGCACCCGCACTGAATCGAGGAGCGCCGAGACGCTCGACGGACAGGGGCCGACCGGTTGTGCCCACACATCGCGCGGGACCAGGAGCACGACGGGACCAGGCCGGCCACTCAGCGCCGCCGTCACCGCCTGCTCGAGGCACGGCCAAAACTGCTCGGGCCGATCGATGCGCGCCACGTGTTTGGTCAACGCGCGAAACAGGCCCACGGCGTCGACGGTGCGGCCGATGCCGGAGCCGTCTTGGAAGCCGCCCCGCCCTTCCAGGGTCGTCGGCATCTGCCCGACGATGGCCAGTACGGGGACGCGCTCGGCGTGTGATTCGGCCAGCCCCACGGCGAGGTTCATCATCCCTCCCCCCGAAGTGGCGCAGCAGATCCCCAGAGTACGATTCGTTCGTGCGCGCGCGTCGGCCATGAACGCCGCTCCCACTTCGGAGCGGGCGAGGACCGAGTGCACCCGCCCCTCCGACCGGACGATGGCGTCGTGGAGATGCTCGATGTTGGCGCCGCTGACACCAAAGACGTAGCGAGTGTCCCAAACGCCGAGGGTCGCCACACGAGCGCATCGACCAGCTTCATGCGCGCCCGCCGTGGCTCCGAATCGCCGCGGCCGGCATAGTCGCCGGCGTGCGAAAAGCCGCCGAGCGCCACGCGCGACGCCGCTGCACGATGCGCCCCGCTTTCCACGGCGCGTTCGATGGCAGACGGGAATGGCCGCGCCGAAGAGGTTCCCGTACTCCTCGAACGTCTCGATCGTGCTTCTCTTCCGGGAGCTCCAACGCTTCACGCCAATTTCGCAGGAAGAACGGCGTTCGGCTGGTTGGTGATGAGCGCGTCGATCTGCTCGGGTCGAGATCTCCGCCGCCGTGCACGCCTCCCGAATCGATCCTCGGGGACGAGCGCGTTGCCGCGCATCGATCACGCTGCGCCATGCTGCGATCTCGGTGAAGTCGATGTAGCAGCGGCGTCTGCCGCGGCTCCCAGCACGCTCGCTCGTCGTCGCAGGTCTACGCGCATGTCGTCGGCGAACTCGGCGTAAGAGCGCTGTCACGACGCTGACAAGATGGGCGACGAGTCGTTGGCCACGAGTAGCCCCACGCCGCAGCCGTCTCCCGGAACGGAGGACTGCGGGCGAACACGATTCTCGGCGTGCCGGAACACTCGCCCGGCCGCGTTCTGCACGTAGCACGATGAGCGCCGATCTGCGCGCCCGTGCTCTGCATGAGCGCCGCGCCACCGACATCATGAACACGAAAGACACGCAGCCGCTATTGTGCAAGTCGAAGATCTGACGTCGGCTGGCAGCCGAGAATCTTGCGTCAGCGACGCCCCGCGCCGGTAAACGGGGAGTCGGGGAGGCTCACGTTGGTGAGAATGAGGTCGACGTCTTTGCGCGGATCGAGGTTGAGCCGATCGAACAGCTTGCGCGTCGCCCGCTCGATCATGTCGACCGCGGTCTCGCCGTCGGCCACGTGATGACGCAGCCGCGCGCCCTTGAACATCGCCGGGCGCGGCGCGTCGGGATCGCCGAAGAAGTCGTTGTCGACGACCTTCTCCGGCAGGTAGCTGGCGACGCCGGCGAGGCTGACCGTCGTGGTCGCCATCAGCCGGCCACGCGGCGCGGGTTGAGCGGGAGCCCGTTCTTGTAGCGGTGCTCGAGGATGTGCTTCAGGTTCTGCATCTCGACCCAGTGGCCGGCGTAGAAGAAGGGCCACAGATCGCCGACCCAGATCTTGCGATCGGCCGGCGCCTTTTCGGGGAACGGATTGCCGTCGTAGAAGGGATGGCGGCAGTTGGTCCACAGCACGACGGAGCCCGGCTTGTTCAGCACGAGCGGCGCCGGAATCACGCGCATGAGGTAGATCATCCAGAGCTTCTCCGGCTGATCCCACGCGCAGTGGAAATCGACGGTGAGCGCGTCGGCGTTGGCGACGCACTTCGTGTAGATGTGCGTGGCCCCGCCGATCTTGTCGGTCGAGCGGACGCGGCCTTCGGCGTCCATGTCCTCGAAGTCGCGCATGCTGAAGGTCCACTCGGCGAGCGTGTAGACGTCGGCGAGGTAGGCGAAGACCTCCTCGGGCGGGCATTCGATGTGCTCCTCGAGCGTGCAGTAGCGACCGTAGACCTCCTCGTGCGGGTAGACCGCGTGCGTGAGCTCCATGGCAAAGCTGGTCATCTCGTCTTTGCTGAAGTTCTCGATGCGGCGGACGTTCGCGAGCCCGTTCAGTGTCTCGTCCATTTTCATCTCACTCCCACTTTGGCGCAGCGCGGCAATGCCATAGCAAGAGCGCTCGATTGAATGCAATTAAATTGTTCTCAATCTATTGGCGAATCACGAAATCTTCACAAAGCAGACCCGAGAGAAAATGATTTCACGGGTGCACATTCCAGTGAGCAGTGGCGACGCCGGCGCGCGCTCGTGCAACGCGAAGGCCAAGCAGATTGCAGCAAGAAACGCGCGGGAATGTCCGCGCTTGGCGTCGAGCCGCGGCTCATCGTCACGGCTCTGCCGACGATTCACTGCGTGACACAGGCTGCGATGAGCTGCGCACGCTTTGAACAGTGCGCAACGATTGCGCCACGCGCGATCGCGGCGGCGCAAGACGACCTGGCTTCAAGTGGCGCTCGCGAGCATGCAGCGCGCGCCAACGGGTGCGCCGCTGTCGCCGGCGTGATTCTCGACGGCGCCGCCGACGGACCTACTGCGGCAGCGACGGGCCGCAGCTTGGGCGGAAAGCCCCGCGGCAGCTCACCGCGCTCGTCGAGCCAGCCGAAGCGTCGCGCTCAGCGCCACTGGGACGCCGAGCGCGGCTCGTCAATTCCCCGCGCCCGCGTCGCCGGCGGCCGACGGACAGAGCTGCGTGTATTTCGGGCTGCACGACGGCAACGCGAAGGACGCCGGCCCGCCGACGCAGGAGAACGAGCGCTGAAAGCTCAGCTCGTAGACGGCGACGAGCTGCCCCGTAGCCGAGTCGTAGATGTAGTTGGTGCTGACGTCGGCGTTGGTCTGTACGACGTTGACGTAGCTGCCGCAGGTCTGTTCCGACAACCCCGCTGCGCCGGCACACCAGCCCGGCCAGCTCGACGGCTGCTCGGCCTGCTTCAGCGTCGCGACACACTGCCCCCAAGACGCTTCGGGATGGGCACACCAGCTCGCCAACGACTGAGGGCAGCCGGCGAGATCGGCCGAGACGGCGAGATCGGCGACGCCGGAGAGGTCGGTCTTCGTCCCGACGTCGCTCAGATCGGGTGTCGTCGAGGTCGCACCGCACGCGCCAATCAGAAAGAGCATCGGGACCAACATGCTGCGCATTTGACGAACTGTGCCGGCTTTTCGGCGTCGTCGCAATGACGCGGCTCACCGCGATCTCGGGGGCGAGCGACGAATGTCAGGGGTCCCAGGAAAGACCGAGCTCGACAAAGCCGCTCGAGCGCGACTTGAGCAACACGAAGTCGGGATAGGCGTAATAGAGATAATTGACTGCGATATCGAGGAGGATGCGCGTATCGCCGGGATAACGTGCCTGCCGGAGCACACGCGCCGCGCCGAAGTTGACGATATGTCCGAGCTCGCGACTCAGCTCTTTGTCGGACGTGTAGTACGTATATCGATCGGGCGATAATAGATATTTCGAATGATAAAAGTCGGCGCCCGACTGTGCATAAAAACGATAGCCCAGTCGCACGCGCCATCCCGACGTGACCGCGCGCATCTCGGCGGCGGCCGCCAGGCTTTCGACACCCCAGTTGTCGATGCCGAGCCGGGCTTCGCCATGCAACGCCAATCCCTGCGTCAGCGAATGCACCCACTCGGCCACGGCCGCGTGGCGCACGCGCAGATTGGGCACCGTCTCGGGCAGCCCGTCCGCCGAGCCGATCGTGTTGGCGAACACGATGCGCTGGTTCTCGCCGGTGCTCGTCGTCCAGTCGCCGAAGCGAACGTTGCGATAAGGCGAGCCTTGATAGCCGATCGCTGCCGCACCGTCGTAGCGCAGGCGCAGCGCGTCGTTGGGCGTGAGCACTTGGGCCAGTCCGGCGGTCCATCCGACTTCGCTCATCCGGCGCGCGAAGGTGCTGTCGAGGACGCTGCTAATCCAATTGGCGGTGAACGTGAATCCGGCGAGCAACGTCATCGAGCGCTCCACTGCGTCGATCGATCCGTTGAGACCGCCGCTGACGCTGTTGTAGTCGCGCTCGTTGGCATACGCGGCCGACAGGTTGAAGGTGTGACCGCGACTGTCGTTCCAGCCCGAGCCCAGCGTTGCCGACAATCGGCGATCGGACATCTTGCCGCCCGACGTCGAGGTCGTCCCCGACGCGCTCGTCACCACGTCGACCTGGCTCAGCCCGGGCGAAGAGCGCACGTCGACCGAGGCGCTCGATACGACATCGACGTCGGCGCTGCCGCTGATGGTCCAGCGTCCCACGCCGCCCGTCATCGCGGCCAGCGCGCGGAAGACGATGGTCTCGTCGCTGTCCGCGTAGAGCCCGAGCCGGCCGGCACCCGTCACCGGCGTCTTGGCCGGCGCCTCGCGACTGACCGCAGTGTCATCGACCTTGGCCGGCACGGGGCTCGACGGCGACGCCGGCTCGCGCGCGTCAGCGGCCGTCGCCGCCGCCGGGGCGCTCGGCGGACCGGCGGGCACACCTGATTCCTGCGCGCTCACCGAGGACGCCGCGACACACAAGGCGGCCACGAAGAGAGCGCGGGTCAATGACAACCACAGCCGGCACCGGCGCTGCCCGGACCGGCGCTGGAGAAGGTCCCTCCCTCCGTGATGTCGAGGACGGAGTCGCGCTGGGCTTCGGAAAGCGGCGCCATTTGGAACTGCATCGCCGGGCTGGCCAGTCGTTCGCGTTGCCAGGGATGGACCCGCGCGCAGCCGGAGAGCGAAAGCCAACAGACGGCTGCCAATCCCCACACACGGCGCTGATGACGAGTCAGTGGGTTCCGCGTACGCCAAGGAAACGAGCTATTCAATCGAGGACCTCGATCGTTAGTGCCGCGAAGCTTGCCTTTGAGACAAACGACGTTGCTTTTTGCAGCTAGAGACAAAGATGAGTGCCCAGGCGCACATTCAGCGACCGATGCCGACGACCGCTTTGACGATTCCGGGATCACCGTTGCTCTCCTCCTAACGGAGTTGCGTGAGGGTCACGCCGCAGGCTGGGCGACTGGCCGGTTCCACCAAGCAAGCTCGGAGCCAAAACGCGCGGCGGCTTGGTGGTCAATCGCGGCCCACATCGCGGCACGCCTGCCGGCGAGCGTCGAGCGTGACTGGCCGCACGCGCCGAGGTGCGCACGAATCGGACAGTGCGCGGACGGCGGTCGCGACCGTTCGCAAAACACGCGGCTGCCGCTTGAATCCGCGGCCGAACCTGCGCATCGTGGAGGCTATCAAAAATGCTTAAGCCTATCGTTGCCACGCTCGTCCTCCTCATCGCGACGTCGCCGCTCTTCGCCGAAGGCCCGCAAGACGCCAAGGCGCATTACGAGCACGGCGTTTCGCTGTATGCGCTCGGCGACTACGCGGGCGCCGCCGATGAATACGAGAAGGCCTTCGCGCTCAAGTCCGATCCGGCGCTGCTCTACGACGCCGCTCAGGCCCACCGACGCGCCGGCCACAACGCGCGTGCGCTCGCCCTTTACGAGAACTATCTCGCGCTCTTCGGCGATCAGGTGCCCAACCGCAAAGAGGTGCAGCGCAAGATCGAGGAGCTGCACGTCGCCGTCGAGGCCGAGCGCAAGGTGCAGACCTCGCCGCCGATGGAGCCGGTGCCGATGCAAGAGCATGCGCCGGTGGAGACGGCGCCGCCGGCGGTCGTCGCCGTGCCGCAGGATTCGCTCACGACGACGCCACCCGCACCGCCGCCACCGCGGAGCCGCCGGCTGACTTGGCTGCTCGTCGGCGCCGGCGCGGTCGTCGTCGTCGGTGTGGGGCTGGGTGTCGGGCTCGGCATCGGCCTCTCGAAGACCGTCGCGCCTTCGCCGTCTTTCGGCGCCGTCCCGGTGACCGCGAAATGACGCGCGCGATCGCATGGCCCCTCGTGTGCGCGGTCCTGACGCTGGCGGCCGGCTGCACCAAGACCGCCGCCTGCAAAGCGGGCACGCTGCTCGTCACGGTCGATCTCGACGCGACCGCGAGCGCGGCCGATAGCCTGCACGTCACCGTCGCCGTGACCGGCGGCCAGACGTTCACGGGTGTGGCCGCGCACGCCTCGTCGGCAGCAGCGGGAACACTGGAGGTCGACTTCCCCACGGGCGCCTACAGCGCCGGCAAACCGGCGACGGTCACCATCGCTGCGTTTCGCGCCGGCGCGATGCTGGGCAGCGGCGCCGCGTCGCTGTCGCAGCTGGCGGCGTCCTGCAGCACCGTCGCGGTCACGGTGCGCTCGATGCTCGGCGATATGGGCGCCGGCGACCTGGCCGGGAGCGACATGACGCCGCCGGCCAAGGTCTTCTCGCTGCGAGCAGCGGTCGACTATGCCGACGGCCCGTCGACCGGTGTGCCCTACTCCGCGGCGATCGGCGATCTGAATGGCGACGGCAAGAACGACATCGCGGTCACCAACGACGCCGCCGGCGTGGCTATTTTGCTCAACAACGGCGACGGAACCTTCGGCGCGCCGGTGCTCTATCAAGCCAACCAGCATCCGCAGTCCGTCGCGCTCGGCGACGTCAACGGCGACGGCACGATCGATGTCGTGGTCGCCGACTCGCAGTCCAACGACGTCACGGTCTTCTTCAACAACGGCAGCGGCGTCATCACCCAAGCCGGCCTGTATCAGGTGGGCACCGATCCGGGTGGCAGCGGCGCCAACGCGATCGCCCTCGCCGACTTCAACGGCGACAGCAAGCTCGACCTCGCCGTCGCCGCGGCCAACGGCGCCAACGTCTTCCTGAACCAGGGCAACGGCACCTTCCCGACGACCGCCACGGTCTATGCCGCCGGCATGCGCCCGGCCGGCATCGGCAGCGCCGATCTCAACGGCGACGGCAAACACGATCTCGTCGTCGCCAACAGCGGCAGCGCCAACGTCAGCGTGCTCCTCAACAACGGCAGCGGCGTCTTTGCTGCTGCCGTCAATTACACCGTCGGAAGCTACCCCGTGAACGTGGACCTCGGCGACGTGACCGGCGACGGCAAGCCCGACATCGCCGTCGCCTGCACCGAAGGCATGGGCGGCGTCACGGTGCTGGTGAACAAGGGAGATGCCAGCGGCACGTTCCCGACCTCGTTTGCGGTCGACGCCAACGAGCCGGGGCCGACCGGCGTGGCCATCGGCGACATCGACGGCGACCAGAAGAACGACATCGTGCTGGCGAACAACAATGACGGCCTCATCTACGTCCTGCACAACATGGGCGGTAACGCGTTCGCTGCACCGCAGCGGTGGGCCGCCGGTGCCTTCGCCTATGACGTGCACCTCGGCGATCTCGGCAACGGTCACCTCGACATCGTCGCCACGAACGGCGGCAGCGGCGATACGACGGTCATCCTCAACGACGGCGCGGGCAACTTGGTCGCCGGCGCCAACTACGTCTCGGGCATCGGCTCGATCGCCGTCGTCGTCGCCGACGTCAACACCGACGGCAAGGACGACCTCTTGCTCGCCAACAACGGCAGCGGCGCCGGCGTCATGCTCGGCAAAGGCGACGGCACGTTCCAGCCGTTCGTGTCTTACACCGCCGGCACCAGCCCCGTCGGCATCGTCAGCGGCGACTTCGACGGAGACGGCTGGATCGACCTGGCGCTGGCCAACGCCGGCACGACCACGGTCGCGGGCAGTCTCACGGTCCTTACGAACAAGAAGGACGGCACGTTCAATGCGGCGGTGCCTTACACGGCGGGCACGACGCCGTCGGGCCTGGCGGTCGGCGACCTCTCCGGCGACGGCAAGCTCGACCTCGTCGTGGCCAACGGCGGGAGCAACAACATCAGCGTTTTCGTGAACACCGGCACGGGCGCATTCGCGGCGCCGGCGACCTACGCCGCGGGAGCCAAGCCCTCGGCCGTCGCGGTTGGCGACGTGAACGGCGACCACGCCAAGGACGTCGTCATCGCCAACAGCGGCAGCGGCAACGTCACGGTCTACCTCAACGACGGCACGGGTAAGCTCACGACGCCGACGACGTTCATGGCCGGCATGGCGCCGGCGTCGGTGCTGCTCGTCGACCTGGACGGCGACGGCGCGCTCGACATCGTCGTGCGCGACGGCGGGCTCGCCAACGTCGACGTGCTCAAGGGCAATGGCAACGGCACGTTCGCGGCGCCCGTTCCTTATCCCGTCGATTCCGGGTTTGCGACGGCGATGGTGGCCGCGGCCGACCTCGACGGCGATGGCCAGCTCGATCTCGTCGCCACGGACGCGAGCGAACAGGTCAGCGTGCTGCTCGGCAAAGGCGGCGCCACGTTTGCGCCGCGCATCGTCTACGCCGGCGGTGAAGACCCGACCGGCATCGCCATCGCCGACTTCGACAAAGACGGTCGCCCGGACGTGGTCGTGACCGACACCGCGGCCAATCTCAACGGCGGCGTCACGGTTCTATTGAACACCACGCACTGACAGAGGCACGCGGTCTCGGCGCGGACGCGGGAATGAGGGCATGAGCGCGACGAACAGCGTCGTGACGGCGGTGGAGCGGCCGCGCCCAGCCCTCGCCCGCAGCGCATCGAGCTCTATTTACGCAGTGACCTGAAGCCCACGCGAACTTCTTCCGAGAGGAGCCGCGGCTGCTCCCATGCGGCAAAATGTCCACCTCGCGGGAGCTTATTGTAGTGGATGAGCTTCGGAAACGCCGCTTGCGCCCAACTCAGCGGCGCCTCGTAGAGCTCATTCGGAAAGACGCTCACGGCAACCGGAATGGGGACGTTCTTGACGTTGAAGAAGGCGAGCTTGTTCTCCCAATAGAGACGCCCGGCGGAGATTCCAGTGTTGGTCAACCAAAAGAGCGTGATGTTGTCGAGGATGTCGTCGCGCGTGAGATCGCCGAAGGGCTCTCCGTTCACAAAGAGGCTCGAGATCTGCCGATAGCTGACCGGATCGTGGTCAATCAGCAATGCGGCCAGAGCGACCGGCGAATCCGACAGTCCGACCATCGTCTGCGGATGCCAGCCCATGTACAAGGCGTAGCCGACTTGCTTGTAGAACGCGGCCACCTGCTCGGCCGTGCGCCGCTCCTCGTCGGAGAGATTGGCGGGCGGCTTGCCACCGGCCCACAGCGCCGCGTCGAGCGCGGGCGGAATCACGCCCGGCATATTGCAGTGAATGCCGAGCAACTCCGGATGCCCCTGCGTCGCCATCACCTCCGTAATCACCGCGCCCCAATCGCCGCCTTGCGCCACGAAGCGCCTGTAACCGAGGCGCTGCATCAGCGCGACCCAAGCGCGCGCGATGCGTTCGGGACCCCAGCCGGTGCCGGTCGGCTTGCCGGAGAACCCATAGCCCGGCAGCGAAGGAATCACCAAATGGAACGCGTCCGCCGCGCTGCCGCCATGGGCGGTGGGATTGGTCAGCGGCTCGATGATCTTCAGCTGCTCGATGATCGAGCCGGGCCATCCGTGCGTGACGATGAGCGGCAGCGCGTTTTCATGCTTCGAACGAACGTGAATGAAATGAATATCGAGCCCATCGATCTCGGTCATGAGCTGCGGCAATGCATTCAGCCTCGCCTCGACCTTGCGCCAGTCGTAAGCGGTCGACCAGTAGGACGCGAGCTTCTGAATCGTCGCGAGTTGCACGCCTTGTGATTGATCGGCGACCGTCTCCGCTTCGGGCCAGCGCGTGGCCTCAATGCGCGTATGCAGCTCCGCGAGCTCCGCGTCTCGGATCGCGATCGTGAACGGGCGGATCGCCGTGGTGCCAGTCAACTTCTCGGTTTTGATGGTCATGGTCTCCTCTGTCTCTACTTGCATTGATCGTTCGCGGCGCATCCACGTCGGATTCGCGCGCTCGCTCGATATGCAGCGACTGCATAGCCGCTGCCAGTTAACCGTTGCTAAGGATTGCTAAGCTGTTCCGCGGTGGCGTTGTCGGTGCTTACGCCTCGTCGCGACCTGGCGACGGCGCCGCCTCGACCCGATCGTCTGCGCTCACGCTCGAGCGCGACGTGGCCTCTATTCGCGTGGCGGTCTGAACGCCGCGCGAGCGGCCCGCGCGTCGACGAGCGGCCGGGGCTGAAGTCGCCGTGAAGCCCGCTGCCGGCGCGTGGCGTCGGCGCGCGCTGCGGCGCGCGTCCAGTGTGCCGTGGACCGCCGGCGCGACTAAGCAGTAGCCGCGACCGGCGACATTGGAAATATAACGCGCACCATTCTCACCATCGCCGAGCGCTTTGCGCAGATGGGTGATGTGAACGCGAAGCGCGCTCTCCACGACTTGTGTATCCGGCCAGATGGCGGAGCTGAGCGTGTCCTTACTGACGACGTTCCCCGGCTGCGCGAGCAGTGTCATCAAGAGGTCGAAAGCTCGGTCGCCGACCTTGACCGGCACGTCGTCGCGCTCCAGCAGTCTCGCGGCCGGGAACAGGCGAAAAGGGCCGAACGCTATGAACGCGGCCATAGGGTGCGGCGTCTTCATCTTTGTCTCCGCGGTTTGATGGTCAATGGCGTCGCGTGAGCTCGAGACGCTCTATCGTTGTCGGGATCTCTATTCACGCGAGAAGTAGGCGGCTCTACGACGCAGCGCCTGCTTTGCTCTCGAGCCGCGCCGCGCAGAACGGCGTTTCGGTGGTAACCGGCTCTCTCGCATTCGCCCGAACGTTGCTAGCCCGCACGCATGAACATCGGTTTAGCCGAGAGGCCGGCGTGACGCATTGGCGGGAGATGACAAAAGTATCGGCCTTTCTCGGCGGGGCCGACCTAGCTTCATCGGCATGATGGTCGGTCGAACCGTGTCGGTCTTGTGCGCGAGGCCGGCGCTCGCCGCGTTGGATGAACGGGGCATCGACGCCGAATCGGTATTGCGTACTGCCGGCCTCTCGCGGGCGGCGCTCGCCGACATCGAGACCCGACCTCCGTGGGATCATGTTCGGCGCTTTTGGGACGCGGCGGCGGCGGCGACGCAGGATCGATATTTCGGCCTCCACGTCGGCGAGGCGGTGCCCGTGGGCGCGCTCGAGCTCGTCGATTATTTGATGGCCACGTCAGCGAACGTCGGCGAAAGCATCCGGCGCCTCTCGCGCTACATGCGGCTGCTCTATGACGAGCTGCCGATCGATCTCCATTGCGATGACCGCTACGCGCGGATCGTGGCCCGCACCGCGACGTCGGCGCCGCAGTATGCCGAATTCGCGGTGGCGTTCCGAATGGTGCGCAGCCGACAAGCCACTGCAGTCGACTGGTCGCCGGAACGCATCACCTTTCAGCACGCGGGTCGTGACGACGGCGGCGAGCTGGCGCGCGTATTTCGCTGTCCGGTGCGCTTCGCGCACCAAGAGATCGAGCTGCGCTTCGCGCCCGAGATCCTCGCGCTCCCGCACGTGCGCGGCGACTCTCGCTTGCTCGACGTACTGACACGATATGCGGATTCGTTATTGACCGCGATGCCCGAGCAATCCGACCTCGTCGGACGAGTCAATTCGGCGATTGCGCGACAAATGGCCAAGGCGCTTCCGACGCTCGAGTCCACCGCGGCCGACGTGCGAATCCCGGAGCGGACGCTGCAGCGGCGGCTGACCGAAGCCGGCGTGACCCATTTTTCGCTGCAGGACCAGGTCCGTCGCGACCTCGCGCTGCGCTACATCGTCGACGCACGCCTGGGCATCGCGGAGATCGCTTACTTGTTGCACTTCAAGGACGTGACTGGCTTCTACCGCGCCTTCAAACGTTGGACCGACAGGACGCCGCTCGATTATCGCAAACAGCTCATTGACGTCGGTAGACCGATGCTGGAAGCAGAGCGGCCGTCCCCGCATCGTTAATCGAGCGAGGCGTTACGTCCCCGGAAGCGGCTCTGATCGCGAGCGGACGGCGCAGGCGAGATCGTCAGAAGCGATCGCTCAGAAGGTGCCTTTGGCGCAACAAGACGCCACGCGAACTCCGATTGGCCGCCAGTCGGTGTCGCCGCGGCCCGGCTCAGTACCAGTGATAGACGGCCATGCCGGTGGCGTCGGCGCCGACGACGTAGATGTCGTTGGGTCCGCTGCCGTGGATGCCGGCGGGGACGAAGCTGTTGGCGAACGTCGTCGGCGCGCCCCAGCTCGAGCCGTTACCGACGGAGACGCCGAAGCTGCCGACGAAGTAGACGTTCGTCGCGCTCGAGCCCCAGATGCCGGTGACGCCCATGGGCGCGCTGGGATCGACCGCGGCCCAGCCGTTGCTGCTGCCGCTGTAGTGCTGCACGTGATCGGCGGAGACGCCGACGTAGACATCGGTGGCGCTGGTTCCCCAAACGGGACCGGTCGAGCCGGAGGCGGTGGTGCGGCTGCCGACCTGAACCGTCGTCCAGTTGTTGCCGGTCGCGTCTTCGACGGCCATACCCCAGCTGTAGCTGCAGTCGGTGGTGCAGTGGCGCGAGTTGTAGGCGCAGAAGAGCGCGGCGTCGCTGGCGCCCCACAACATGTCGCAGCCCGACGCGGCCGTCAGCGGCGTGCCCATGCCGGACTGCGTGTACTGCAGCGCTTGCGTCGACAGGCCGCTGTTGCCGAGGCCGCCGGTGGAGGTCGTCTGCGTGACCCACACGTCGTTGGCGCCGAAGGCGAAGATGCCGCCGTACGTCGACGTCGTCTCGCTCGACTCCCCGTGCCAGACGTTGTCGCCGCTCGAACGATACAGGGTCGAGCCGGCGATGGCCCATTGATCGGTCGGTCCGGTGCCGGTAATCCAAGTGAGCATGTCGCCGCTGGCGGTGCCGGTGCTGGCGGTCCAGGCGCCGGTCGCCGCGCGATGGAACGTGGCCCCGTTGTCGCCGACCGTCCAGACGTGCGCGCCGGTGGCGTCCGCGGTCCAGACCGAGCGCAGCGAGCCGGCCGGCGGGCTCGCCGGCCGTTCCAGCGTCCACACCGGCGTGCCGGCGCCGCTCAGCGCGAGCGTGGCCAGTGGCGAGGTCGCGCCGTTGACGTCGAGCGTCGTCGTGCGCGTGCCGGTGGCGCCGGGCGTGAACGCGACCGCCACCGTGCAGCCGGGCGGACCGACGGCGAGCGCGGCGCCGCCGCAGTGATCGGTGACGATGAAGTCGCCGCTGTTGCCGCCGCTGACGACGGTGGCGGCGAGCGTCGCCGTGGGCACGTCGCCGCTGTTGGTGACGGTGAACGTCTGCGTGCCCGCCTGCGTGCCGTGCGGACCGCTGGCGAAGCTGTAGCCGCCCGACGTCGACGGCGAGATGCTGACGATGGGCGGCGACTGGGCGACGCCGGTGATCGTCGCCGTCGCCGGATTGGTGTCGCTGGCGCCGTTGCCGACCGTGAGCGACTCCGAGAACGTGCCGCGCTGGCTGCCGGCGGTGAAGGTGACGGTGACCGTGCACATGCCGTTGGGCGCCAACGTCTGATTGCAGCCGCTGGCGACGAACTGCTTGTCGTTGGTGCCGACCACGAGCGTGCTGGTCGTCGTTTGACCGGTGTTGGTGGCGACGAAGCTGGCCGTCTTGGTGCTGGCGTGGCCGAGCAGCGCCGCGCCGCAGTCGCCGCTGTCGGGCGTGAGCGAGATTTGGCCCGGCGTCAACGCCTGGCCTTTGACCTCGCCCATGACCGAGTCGCTGCCGGCGCTGATGGTGAACGTCTCGTCCTCGTCGCCGGCGGCGCTCGGCGTGAGCGTCGCCGAGACCGAGCACGAATCGAGCGCTTGGATGGCAGCGTTGCACGTCGTCGTGATGGCGAAGTCGCCCGCCTGTCCGGCCACGGTATTCATCGCCAGCGTCGGCATGGACGTGGCGACGCTGCCGTTGTTGGTGATCTTGAACGTCGTCGTGGCGCTGTGCCCGACGGTGATTTGGCCGAAGTCGTTGAGCGCGCGATCGATGGTCAGCGTCGCCGGAATCACCATGTCGGGCGACGACGGCGGCGCCGGCGTCATATCGAGGCCCATGTCGCCCGTCGGGGCCACCATCGTCGCCATGAGCGGCAGATCGACGTGCGTCACCTGCCCGAGCACGATCGGCGTCGTGAGCTGCCCCGTGCCGAGCAAGTTGGTGCCGCCGTAAACGCTGACGGCGATCACCAAATTTCCAGTGATGCTGCGCGGGAAGCCGATGCCGAGGTCGAGCGGCGTCGACGCGGCCGCCGCCGGGCTGCGATCGAACGCGTGCATCACGCCGCCCGCGCTCGCTTCGACATGCACGCGCGTGATGCCGCTCAGCGCCGGCGTCGCGGTCAAGTTGACGTCCACCAGGCTGTCCTTGCCCGCGCAGCCGGCGGCCAAGAGCGACAGCGCCATCAGGAACTGGAGAGTACGCATTAGAATTGGAAGGTCCCGAGCGCCGTGCTCACGTGTTGTTTGGGATCTTGCGTCAGCGCCACGGCCACGCCCGCCGCGACACCGCCGGCGACCGCGACGCCGACGATCGTCCACACCCACCACTTCTTGTACGTGGGCTTATCGGCGCGCGGCGCGACCGGCGGGGCCGTCAGCTCGGTCACGGCCGGTGGCGGCGCCTGCTGCGGCGGCAAGACGCTGACGGGAGGCGTCGCTTTCTCGGCCGCGAGCGCGCGGTCGCGGGCGCGCTGCTCCTCGATCTCGTGCTCCAAGCGCGCGACGACCGCTTTGACCTCGTCGCGATTGGCGGCATCGGGCGCCTCGGCCAGATACATCTTGTATTGGCGGACGGCCTCTTCGCGCTGGTCGAGCTGGCGCTCACACTGCGCAATGTTGAAGAGGAACGTCGGATCCTCGTAGGCGCGGAAGGCGGCTTTGAAGTCCTGCAGCGCCTCCTTGAACTCGCCCAGCTTGTAGTGCTGGCTGCCGCGACGAAAGGCATCGCGCGCCACGTTGCGGTCGTCGGCGAACGCGGGGCCTGCCGACAACGCGAGGAAGATAAACAATAGGACGAGAGGCGATCGGCCGATCATCGCCGCAGTTATCGCCGTTCAGCCCGAAAAAGTCTCGTGATTTGAGTCACGAAAATTCAACTCGTCGCAGGATCATTCCGGGGCGCCCGATCGCGGCTTCATCGGGCTTTAGCCACGCTCGACTACGGCGTCGTGTAGTCGCTGTCTTGGACCGGCTCGAGCACCTGCACCGAGCCGTAGATATCGTAGTCGAGGATGCCGGTGATCGCGCTGAACGTCGTCGCGACGTGCACGGGAACGGCGCTCGGCTGCGTGAGGCACTCCGGCGAGCTCGCCAGATGCTCCGACGAATAGAATGCGTTCTCGACCAGCGCCTTGTTGCCGCTGCCGTCGACGACCTCGAAGCCACTGTACGTGGGTGGCGCGCAGCCCGAGCAGCTGCCGTTGACGCCGGCGTCGCCCGCGCAGCTCGAGTCATAAAGCGCCGTCGGCGTGACGTCATCGACCGTGACTTTGGTGGCCAGCTTGACCAACGTGCCGACGTACTTGCTCATGCCCGACGGGCTCAGATCGGTCGTCGCGACCGTTGGAATCGGCGGCGCCGTGCCGGTCATCGAGGTCATGGTCACGGCCGTCGGATCGAGCTCGTTCTTGCCCTTGTAAGCCGAGATCGTGCCCGTGACCGTCGCCAGCGAATGCAGCGCCGGCGCCATGATGCTCGCGGCGCACGGCTTCTTCGCCCCGTGATCGCAGAACACGTCGATCCCCGCGTAGGCCCCGCCCGCCGGATCCTCGATGTAGAACTCCGCTTTGTCGGTCGTGTTCGAGCGCACGGCGGTGACATAGGCCGTGACGGTAATCGGCGTCGTGACCTTGTTCATGATCGCGTCGGCGATCGTCATCGTCGTCGTCGTCACGGTCATCGCCAGGTCCGGCTCGCTCTGCGCGCCCAAGTCGGGCTTGTCGACATTGCCACTGCCACTGCCGTTACCACCACACCCGACGGTTGCCGCAAGCGCAGCAGCCAGGAACGTACGACTGAGCATCATTTCCTCCTGTGCGCATGAATGTCCCGCTCGGATGACTAGCTTCAACGTCATCGACGTTTCTTCGCCGGCGCTTTTCAGGAACAATGGCGGATTAGACTCGTCTCAGTAATCACTCGCACTGTCATCGTCTTTGACATCGTCGCGTTCTCCGTAGCCGGGCAAAGATTCCATTGATCGTCGTGCTCTTATTGGTTCCGCTCGTGCTCGACGAGTCAGCCGCCACTCAGCGGGTCTCCGAGATTCGCGCCCACTTCAGCCAGCAGCCAAAGCAACAATCGATGCAGGCGCTCGAGCAGCTGGTCGCCGACGCGCCGGACACGACCGCCGCCGCGCGCGCGGCCGAGTGGCTCGGCGACCTCTGGCGTACCGAGCACGATGATGGCCAGGCGGAGATGAGCTATCGGCGCGCCTATCGGGCGGTCGACCGACGCGCGCACGGGCTCGCCGCGCGCGGGCTCGGCGACATCGCGATCGACCACGGCCACTTCGCGACCGCGCTGGCGTTCTATTCCGAAGCGCGCGCCGCCTCCGAGTCACACCTGCTCGACGCGGAGCTCGATCTCAAGATCGCCCTCGCGCGCAAGCTGCGCAGGCGCAGGCTCGCGGAATGGGCCTCATGGAGCTTCGTCGCCGCGACCATCGCCGGACTGCTCGCCGGCAGTCGCTTTTGGCGCCGGCCGCGTCTCTCCGTTCCGGCCGATCTGCTTTACGTCGTCCCCGTCTACGCGCTCTTGACCGTCGCGTGCATCGGCCGCGATCCGAAGGTCTTGCACGCGCTGTGGCTGATCGCGGGCGCATCCGCGGCGCTCATCGGCAGTGCCGGCGCCGCCGCCGAGCGCAGCCCGCCGCGCGGCCGTCGTCGTCTGTTGCGCGCGGGCCTGCTGGCTGCAGCGACGGTCGCCATCCTCTATGCGTCCGCCAACCGCGCCGGGCTCATCGACTCCATGTTGCTCACGGCCGCCACCTGACAATCACATTTTCTGACCGGTCGGGCTGACAGTCCACGTATCGGTCATCATGCCGGTCGCTTCGTCCAATTCGCTGACGGTGATGTTGCCATTGGCCTGTTGCTCGACCAGCAGCAGGCCATATTCGGTGCCACTATCGAGCGGCGCGCCCGCATTGCCCGAGATGACGTGCTGCGTATCGACGTGCCGGTATTCGTGGGTGTGCCCGAGCAGCTCGATCGTATACGGATGGGCCGCCACGATGGCTTCGGACGTGGCGACGCAGGCCGGAACCCCCGCCGAAGTAGTCGATTCATGCCGAACGACGAACGTATAGGTCGTCGCGTCGCTCAGCTGCGTTTCGAGCCAACTCTGCTGCGTGTTGCTCGCGTCCCAGGAATTCGCCGCGATGAATACAAACTTCGCTTTGCCGAGCGGCGTATTGACATCGATTCGATAGTAAGGAGTCGTGACGCCCGCCGGAACCATTTGCATGAACGCTTTGATATTGGCGGTCTCGTTCAGATTCGGACAGTTCGAGAGGTCGGCGCCGGTGCATTCATGGTTGCCCATCGCCAGATAGACAGGACCGGCGCTATACGAGGCCATCGCCTTCTTGAAGAGCGCGACTTGAGCAGGCACGACGCTGGCGTCGGTGGCGAACATGTAGTCGCCAGTGCCGACGACGAATTGCGCGCCGTTCGACTGAGCGAGCGCGAAAATGCCGGTGATGATCGACGATGGATAGCCCGCCGTATCGTTGTCGTTCGGCGGCCGACTGTCGCCAAAGACGGCGAACTTCATCAGGCCGCCACCCATCGCCAGATCGGTCGACGCGCTGCCCGTTCCACCACCACCGCCAGCCTGCCCTCCACCGCTTCCGCCATTCGCGACTGCCATGTCGCTGCGAGCCGCGCCTCCGCCGCCAGCGTGACTGCCCGCGCCCGTTTGCCCGCAACCGACGATGAGGAGGACCGGCAGGATGCGATGGATGCGCATGCCTGTAGATGTCGTCCGACAAGACAAGCCTTCACCCGAACGTCGGCCTCTTGATTCCCGGCGTTTGCACGGCCCAAATCAACTAGCGCAAGGGCAAGCGCCGTCTGCATTCGAGCTGGGCAACTTTCGAACAGTGCGCAGCAAACGGACAGCTCGTAGCCCGCCGTTTGCCGCCAAAGCCGCTGGGCGCGACTGGCATCGAGCTTGCTGACCCACTGCAGTCTCCGCGGTCATCGTTGTCCGACTGGCACAACCGCCGTTCGAGAGGTCCAGACTGATTCCCTGGCTCAACTTGGACGTGCCTGTGCTCGCGGGATCGGCGGCGCCGTTCTGGATCCTCGTCGCGGTTGGCATCGCGTTGGGCACGAGGGCCAGCCTGCAGCGCGGCGACCAGCTCGGCCTGACCCACCCGCTCCGCTCGTTGCTGACCGCCGTCCTCGTCGGAGGATTCGTCTCGGCCCGGCTGCTCTATCTCGTCGCCGAACGACCGAGCGCGCAGCCCATGCGCTGGCTCGACCTCGTCGCGCCCGCGGGCCGACTGTCGTCATTCGGCGGATTCGCAGGCGCCGTCGTGATGCTGCGTCGGTGGACACATCGGCGCCATCTGCCCGTCGCACCTTACGCCGACGCGCTCGCCGCGGGCTTCCCGCTCGGCTGGCTCTTCGGCCGCCTCGGCTGCTTCATCGCGCACGATCATCCCGGTCGACTGACCCACTTCTTCTTGGGCGTGCGCTATCCCGACGGCGTCCGTCATGACCTCGGCCTCGACGAAGCGCTCTATGCCGCGACTATTGCCGTCATCTTTCGGCTACTCCAGCGTCGCGCCCGTCCGGTCGGCACCTATACGACCATTCTCATCGTCACTTATGCGCCCGTGCGGTTCGCGCTCGATTTCCTGCGCACGAGCGACGAGCGCTATCTCGGGCTGACGGTCGCGCAAGCCGGCTGCTTCCTGCTCTGGGCGGCGGCGATGTACCTGGTGACCGCGACGCTGTTGGCGATGACCGAAACCACAGCGCGGTCGCGATTGCAACCTGAAGATCGGAGTCGTGAACAGTCTTGAGTGCTGTCTTTTTACTCGCCGATTCGCGCTATTTCGAGAACCCTCGATCGCCGCGCTACGTCTCACTCGCATGACGCCCAAACCGAGCCGCACGCAGCTCATTCAATGGTCGCACTGGCTCTCTGAGCGTTCGGGCTGCTTGATCCACGGTCGGGACGCCAGTCACGCCTTCGTCGGCTGCGCGCCTACCGACTCGGAAGAGCCGCGCATCGAATGCGGCCAATGCCAACACAATGGCAGACATACGCTGCTCTCTTTCTGGAACCGCGATCGCGATCAAGTGTTGGCCGACTCGCGAACGGTCGATCGAAGTCAATGAACCGAGGAGGGCTCATGTCGCACCCACGAGACCGCCCCGCGCCGAGCGCGTCCCGACGGCACTTCTGTCGCTGAGCGGCGCTGGCGTTCGAGGCCGGCGGTCTGTACGCCATCTCCGCCATCTGCACACATCAAGGCTGCACCGTAGACTTCGCGAGCGCGGCCAGCGGATTCCATCGTCCGTGCCACGGCTCCGTGTTCTCGTTCGATGGCCTCGTCGAAGGCGGACCGGCAACGGCCTCGCTGGTGCACTACGGCGTATCGCCCGACGATCGCCTCGCGTGACGGCGACGACGCGCGGCGAGCACGAGGAGCGGCAGCAGCAGCAGTATCGTCAGTGACCCGCGCGCCGGCGCGCCGCCCAACGCGCACGCCGCGCTGGCACCGGTCGGCACGCTCGCTCCCGCCTCTTGCAAGAAGAAGCTCGCCTGCGCGGTGTCGTCGCCGTACGGATTCTGATCATTCGCCGCGGTCCCAGCGCCGCCGTTGCCGTCGACGGCAGCGACGTAGACCGTGACCGGCCCGGTGCCGGCGGGCGGCGCCGTCCACCACAGGTGCCACGTGGTCGGCCCGTTGCGCACCACGAGCCGCGCGGTGTTGGCATCGAGCTGGCGATTGCCGAAGATGGCGTCGCCGTCCGGCGCGACCAAGGCCTCGTCGTTCGTCTGATCGGGCGCGGGGCAGACACCGGCGACCGGCGCCGCGGCGCAGAAGCCCTTCGTCAGCGGCGCGCCCGCGGCGTCCACCTCCAAGCCGAAGTTGTTGTTGTTGCACTGCACGTAGCCGCTCGACGTGCCGGGCGGATCGGTGCAGGTGGGGCTGTTGTATTGCGTGCCCTTGGTCTCGTTCTTCAGCTGCACCTCGAGCTCGTACGTCTGCCCCGGCACGTAACCGCTCTGAAAGAGCGCCGGCTGATCGGCGGCCAGCTCGAGCCCGAGCGCGCGCGGCCCGTCGGTGTGGCAGCTGTTGCACGTCAGCGACGCGAAGCGCGGCGCGCCGGTGAAGTAGATGCCCTCGCCGCTCGCGCCGTAAGTCGCGCCGTGCGGCACCATCGGGTTGGCGAAGAACTGCGTGGCATCGTCGAAGGCGTGTGCTGCCGTCGGTAAGCCGAGGACGAAGAAGATCGCGATCCACTTAGAGCGCAAAGCCCACCTCCAGCGCGCCACCGAGCCAGTCATCGCCGGCCGAATGCGCAAAGCGCGTGCCGGCGCCGGCGAACGAGAGGCCGACGTGATCGTAGCCGCCGCTCAGCCGCAGCCACAGCCACGAGGTCAGCCACGACGTCGCCGACGCCGACGCCGACACGCCCCACGCCGACGCGGCGCCATATTGTGTCGTCGACGCGATGGCGCCGTCGTAAAGCACGCCGAGATAGCCGCCTCGCAGCGCCAGCACGGCATAGCGGCCGACGAGCGCGCGCTCCATCCGAGGCCGGCGGCGATGGCGTCGTAGCGGACATCGGGGACGCCGACGTCGACGGGCGCGGCGTGGCTCCAGCTCATGCGCTGCCAGCCGGTGTCGACGGTCAGCGTGCCGCCGGCGGATTCGTGACCGAGCGGGATGCGGCCGACGAGCAGCACGTTCCAGCGCGAGGCGCTGCCGGTCGACTTGCCAACCGCCGACGTCGACGTGAAGCCGAAGATGGACTCGTACAATCCCGAGAGGCCGAACGACGCCAACACCGGATGGTCCTCGGCGAGCTCCGACGACAGCGCCAGCGGGAATACGGCGCCTTCGACGCGGATGCCGGCCACCGTGCCGCCGGCGTAGCGCGGCGCCGAGGCGACGTCGAAGCCGAGCCGGCGCGTCAAGAGCGACGGGCCGACGCCGCCGAACACGCCGGCCACCGCGCGCTTGGCCGCCGCCTGCTTGGCGATGCTGGTGTCACCGGCGACCGCGGGCGACACGTCTTCGACCGACGATGGCGCCGGCGACGACGACGCGCTCACGTCGGGCGGCGACTCGGCCGCGACCTCCGCCGGCGGCCGCGCGCGACCCATCGGCACGACGCGCTCGAGCGCGCGCACGAGGTCGGCCGCCACGCGCTCGCGAATGAGCGGCAGCGTGCGCCCGCCGAGCTCGTAACGTCCGCGCGCGATGACGCGGCCGCTCGAGCCTTCGCGCACGGCGACCAAGAGCAGCCGCTGGCGCCCCTGACCGACGACGGTGCCGCCGATGATGGCGTCGATGTGCAGCCTGAGCGCGACGGCGCGCACGTCTTCCGGCGAGGCGCCGCGCCGGCCCAACTGCTCGGCGACGCGGCGATAGTCGGCGCCCGGCACCAGCTCATACAGCTCGGTCAGCTCGGCTTCGAGCGCGCTCGAGAAGCGGCCGCCGTCGGGACCGCTGACGCCGAGCAGCGTCACCGTCTTGGCGGCGGCATCGACGCGCGCGCTCGCGGCCAGCGTCGCCGCCACGGCCAGCGCCGGCAGTAGTCGGCGGCTAATAAATGACATTGATGCCCGCTTCGATGTTGGCGCCGTCACGCGACGTCAAGAGCGCGAAGTCGAGGTACTTGAAATGGAAGTAGTCGACCTTGGCCTCGAGCTCGAGCGCGCGATGCACCCACGGCAGCCGCCACGACACCTTGGCGCCGACCAAGTTGGACCAAAAGGTCGACAGCTCGCGATCGGCGGTGACGAAGTTGCCGAAGCTCTCGGTCGTGTAGTGCGTCTGAAAGAAGCTGGCGCCCTTTTGAAAATAGAAGCGCTCGCGCAGCCGCAGGGTCACGTCGCCGAACGTGACGAAGTAGCGCAGCTGCATCGTCTGCGCCTGCACGCCCCAGTTGTCGGAGTAGAAGCGATAGTCCGCCTGCAACGCGGTATCGGTGAACAGGTGGCGATTGAGCGCGAGCACGACGGCGTGGCGATAGCGATCGTTGGGATCGCTCTCCGGCACCTTGAACGCGATGCTGCTCGCGCCATTCGCCTCCGGATCTTCGATGCGCACGAAGCGATACGGGCTCGCTTGATAGCCGTCGTTGTACGCGAACGAATAGGACAGCTGCGCGATGGTGCGCCGGTCGATCACTTGGCTCCACGACGCCGAGACGCCGTTGACGAGGAGCGAGCGGTGAAAGAGCTGATCGCCGGTGCGTCCGACGCTGTTGGCGGACACCGAGTAGCCGACCGACAGCGTCGAGTTGCGCTCGAACAGGTCCTGCGCCAGCCCGAAGTCGACGTTGTGCGAGCGATAGTCGTTCTCGACCGAGTAGACGTAGCTCCCGGTGAGCGTCGTCGCGTGGAACTTCTGCGTCAGGCCGGCGGAGATCTCGCTGCGAAAGTCGGTCATGCGCTTGGTGGCGTTGCTGATGACGTCGACCGACGCCGAGCTGACGATGTCGGCGACGTAGCTGGCGGAGACGGTGCCGCCTTGCCAGGCGTCGCGCGAGATGGCCGTCAGCGGCGACACGACCGTCGTGCGATCGCTGTCGGTGTACACCTGCGTCTTGACCGTGAAGCTATCGTCGGCGTGAGCGGCGGCCGGCAGCGCCAGCGCCAAGGCGAGGACGGCGAATCTCAATTGCATCCGCAGCCGCCTCCAGCCGAGCCATAGCCGCCGACGGCACCTTCGCGCGCCTCGAGCATGTGCAGATCGAGGACGTCTTCGTGCGGGTCGGGCTGGAACGTCATCGTCGGCTTGGCCAAGAGCTCGCGCTCGTAAGGCTTGACGCGAACACAACCGGCGGCGCCCGAGAGCGCCAGAGCGAGAATTACGAAGCGCATCGTCATCGCGGCGTCAGCCCCATCATCGTGAAGACCGTCTGGCAGCTCGCGTCGACGGGGCTCGACTGCTTGGCGCCGCCGATCCACGCCACGAGCGCTTGCCAATCGGCGTCGTCGGTCAGCGTCGTCGCCGGATAGACCGGGAAGATGCCGACGCCGTGATGCTCGGCGCCGCCGAAGCTGGCCTTGAGCGGCTTACCGAGCAGCGGAATGTGCTGCAGGTCGGGCTGCATGCGCTCGGCGGCGGTCGCGGCATAAAGCAGCCCGGAGACCGACTCGAAGTTGAGCTCGACCTCGGAGTCGGTCAGGCGCGCGTCGCGTCCATCGCGCGTGCCGTCGTCGGTCTGGCGCAGCTTGCCGGGCGAGTACAGCCGCAGCGCGTGGTCGGCGTTGCCGTGGCACGCGAGGTACGAGCAGCGCCGAATCAGCACCGGCTCGACCGTGCAGACGAACTGGTTGTAGTCGAGGAAGGCGTCGGGCGAGCCGGTGGTCTGCAATCCTTGCGTGTGGTCGAGGCCGGGGCAGCCGGCGACCGTAGCCACGACGATGACGGCGAACAGGCGATTCACGCGGAGTGACGCGCAGCGCGGTAAATGGCGGCGGAAAGCACGGCGCGCCTGTCAGCAAACGGAGTGCCAGCGACTGAGGCGCGCGACAGCAGTTTGCAGTGCGCAACGATCGTACAGCGCGCCGCCGTCGCGGGACCTATCAGTCTGATCCGGCTCGGTCGCGGTCGTACGCGACCCTCCCTCTTGGCTCGCTTGCGAGTGGGACTGCAAACCGGTTCGCACGCAGGCGGGAGCGCAGTCGCCGGGTCATTTCGCGTCGCCGCGGCTCGCGTCCGGCGCCGAGTTGCGCGTGGCACCGCGCTTGCTCGGTCGGCGAACCATGCGCGATGACTCGAAATGCGCCACTTGCCTCGATCGGCGCGCCTTTGTCGCGGCCGCCGGCGTCGGGGCGCTGGCGCTGGCGCTTCCCGGCTGCGAAGCGCCGACGACCGCGGGACGCATTTCCGAAGGCCCCATCGATCCGACCACGGGCGGAACCGGCGGCAACGGCAACGGCGGCGGAGACACCGCCGGTGGCGGCGGCAGCGCCGGCGGTGAAGCGGGCGGCGGCGGCAGCGCCGGTGGCGGCGGAACCGCGGGCGGTGGCGGCGAAGCGGGCGGCGGCGGAACTGCGGGCGGCGGCGGAACTGCCGGTGGCGGTGGAACCGCCGGCGGCGGCGGAAGCGCGGGCGGCGGCGGAGCCGCGGGCGGCGGCGGAACTGCCGGTGGCGGCGGCAGCGCGCCCACTTGCACGCCGGGCACGCTCGCCGCGGGCGCCGCGTCGAGCTACACCGTGGGCACGGCCAAGAGCTTCAGCAACGCCATCAGCTCCGGCGGCCAAAAGTACACGATCTTCGTCGCCAAGGACGCCAACGGCTTTTACGCGATGGACTCGGACTGCACGCACGCCGGCTGCCCGGTCGCGTCGCAAGGCACCACGTACTACTGCAACTGCCACGGCGCCACCTTCGACGCCAACGGCAAGCACACCGGCGGCCCGGGCAGCGGTTATTTGCAGCATTACACCGTCTGCGTCGACGCCAGCGGCAACGTCACCGTCGACATCGACAGTCAGGCGACGCCGACGCAGCGCTTCTGACCGGGCGCCCTATTCGACCCGCGTGTGCGTGGCGTCCCAGACGATCTGCAGGCCGGCGAACTTGCGCAGCCGATCGCGCACGCTCACTTTGCCTTCGATGATCTCGTCGGCGAGATCGGGCGCGAGGAACGACGGCGGATCCTGCCGCAGCGCCAGCTCGTCGGCGCGCGTGAGATAGAGCGCGATCGGCGCTTGGCGGTGGGTTCCGATATACGCGTCCTTGAGCGCCCGCACGCGCCTCTCGAATTCCGTCATCTCGCGTCCGCGTCCAAGCGCCAAGAGCGGAGCAAGCGCCATTCCCAGCCCGAGAGCGCGGCAGACCGGGCAGCCGCAGCGGCCAGCTGCGCAACGTTCGAACAGAGCGCGCAACGATCGTACAATTCGACGACGACCCGCATGTCTGACCCGCGGCGGCTTTGGCGACGGTCCGCGCAACTCCAGTAGCGTCTCTTTCGGCGGCCTCGCGAGCGTCTGCACGCGGCACGAAGCGGGAGGCCGCTTGGACGAGGCAACGTTGGAGTGCGCCGGTCAACAGCCCGCCGACGAGATCGAGCGCTCGCCGGCGACAGTTGACGCGAATCGACGACCGCGCGACCGATCAAATAGCGACGATTAACGGTGCCGCGTTCACCACTGCCAATCACACTGTCAGAGCCCATGATGAAGCTCGCACTCCTTGTCACTTTCGTCTCCACCACCGTCGGTTGCGCCACCGTCAAACCTTGGCAGCGCGAGAGCCTGGCGCAGCCGGGCATGAGCCTCGACGCCACGCCCAGCGCCGCCGCCGAGCAGCACATGCTCGAGTCGCGCGAGGCGTCCGTCGGCGGCTTCGGCGGCGCCGGCGGCGGTTGCGGCTGTAACTGAGAACCCCAGGCTTCGCCTCGATTGAGCAGGCGAGGGCGAGGCGTGTGAGTCGGATCGTGGATGCGACCACAGCGACCGACCGAGGAATACTGTCCGTATTTCGACCGAGGGAGCGCGGACGTAGTCCGCGAGGCGGCCGCACGCATCGTCCGTAGCGGATCGATCGAGGCGAACCCTGGGGTTAGAAGCGCCCGGTGGCCGACAGCGCCAGCACGAGCGCGCTGGCGAAGCCGCGGGTGCGCGCGGCGTTGGGCGGCTCGGGCGAGAGCGCGAAGATCTTGACGTAGTCGGCGCCGAGGCTCCATTCGACCTCGGTGAACATGCGCCAACGCCGCTTGTCCGGCGAAAAGCGGCTGTCGTGGACGAAGCGCGCGCCGAGGAGCAGGTCGGCGATCGGCGCCAGCTCCTGGTCGGCCGTGAAATAGCGGCCCACCGGCCCGGCGCGCTCGTAGGAGTCGGCCCAGCCGACGTCGCGGTAGAAGCTGGCGCTCGACTGCACGTAGCCGCGAGCGCGCGCCACGTAGCGCCACGCGGGCGCGCTCAGCTTGAGCGGCTGCTCCCAGCTGACCTCGCCGGTGATCGCTTGGACGCCCCAGGTGTCGCGATAGAGCCGCAGGTTGCCGCCGAGCGTCGCCCGGAGCGACGGCAAGGCGTAGCGGACGCGGGCGGTGACGGCGCCGCGGTCGCGCAGCCGCGGATGCGACTCTTGCGCCTGCATGAAGCCGTCGTCGAGACGCACGCGGCGGTAAGGGCTCGACTGAAAGCCGTCCGCGTGCTGCCACGTGCCGCTGAGGCCGCCGAGCAGATGCGCCGTCAGCGACTGCACCACCCCGACTTCGAGGTCGTCGAGGTCGAGCCGCTCCTCGGTCAGCGCGGCCACGCCGGCGAAGCAGCCACGCGAGCTGTCGAGCGGCTGCCGCAGCGTCAGCGCCACGCCGGGCTGATTGAGGTCGCAGATGCTGTCGAAGCTGTGGCTGTAATCGACGGTGAGGATGGTGTTGTGCTGCGCGAGGTCGAGCGTGAGCCCGCCGCGGATGAGGTGCGAGCGATAGTCGCTCTCGGTGCCGTAGCCGTAGCCGGCGCGAAACGTCGCCGGCCCGGCGGTGGCCGCGGCGCCGCCGCCGATGACGTTGCGCACCTCCGAGAAGCGGGTCGCGGCGCTGACGACGTCGGGCGAGCCGTACGTGCGCGGCGTGGCGCCGGTGACGATGTCGGCGCTCCAGTTGACGTCGAACAGGAGCCAAGGCTTCGCGTGGACCTTGCCGGACACGGACGGCGTGATGACCACCAGCGCATCCGACGACGCCGGCTGGACGAAGACGCGCAGATCGGCGTTGGCCTCGCCCCGCTCTTGCGCGGCCGCGGTCGCGACGACGAGCGTGACGAGCGCAGCGACGACGGCAGCGCGGATCACGGCGTCACCCAATCCTCGATGACGCTCGCCGCCGTCGCGCGATCGAGGACGACCGGCCCGGGCGGATGCAGGTTCGACTGACCTTCGGGCACCGTCAAGAGGCGACTCGCGAGCGGCTCATCGCAGCGCACGAGCTGCAGCGCGGACAGATAGTTCTCGCGCCAGCCGAGCGGCCAGGCGGCGAGCGGCGTGCCTGCCGCCGGCGCGGCCTCGGGTGGACGCAGCCGCAGGTAGCCGTGCCCGTCGTCGAAGGCGTGGCAGCCGCGCGTGCTGCAGCGGTTGGCCTCCAGATAACGCGGCCAGACTTCGCTGACGAAGATATCAGGGCTGGCCGCGCAGGCGCCCGCGTCCGGCACGGTCCCGGCATCGACCGTGCAGGCTGCGCCAGTCATGAGCGCCAACATCGCCAGACGTCGCCACATCGTCGCAGCCGATCTATGCAGCCGCGCCGGCGTGTCTACAAAGCAGTCATGAGCGAGCGGCGAGCCAGCGTGAGCGTCCGGCCTATTGAGCCGGCGGATCGAGCCTTTCGCGTGTCGACCAGCGGACGTGGTCACCCGAGCGATTGCACGCGGCGCCTCTTCAACCTGGCCGTGTGCGGCCTCGGCGCCGAGCTCTTGGCCTGTGGCAGCGCGACGACCGTGCTGACGCCCACCGCCGACCGGGTGACGCTGACCTACGCGCAGTTCCCGGCGCTCGCCCAGGCCGGCGGCAGCGCCGTCGTCGACGTCGCCGGCGGTTTCCCGCTGGTCGTCGTGCGCACCGGCGACGCCACCGCGGTGGCGCTGAGCGCCACCTGCACGCACGCCGGCTGCATCCTGCGCTACGAGCCGAGCGCGTCCGACCTTCACTGCGACTGCCACGGCGCCAACTTCAGCCTGGGCGGCGCCGTCTTGCACGGACCGGCGACCATCCCGCTGCCGCTGTATGCCGCCACGACCGGCGCCGACGCCATCACCGTCGACCTCGCCTGAGCCGGCATCGACGCCGCTAGGACGCGTCTTGCAGCAGCTTGAGCAGCTCTTCGGGACTGACGAAGCGGTCGATCTTGTGCACCTGCTTGCCGTCGGCGCTGACCAGCACCAGCGTCGGTAGCGTCTCCGCGTTCCAGTGCGCTTTGGCCGCCGCCACCGCCGGATCGTCGTCGTTCGTGCAGTTGACCTTCACCAGCGTGAAGTGACCGAGCGCGCGCGCCACTTCGGTGCGGCTGAACGTCTTGAGCTCCAGCTCTTTGCACGGCAGACACCAGTCGGCATAGAAGTCGAGCAGCACCGGCTTGTGCAGCGCGCGCGCCAGCTTGAGCCCTTCGTCCTCGCCGTGCACCCAGGTCAGCACCGGCGCGCCCGCTTCCAGCTTGGGCGCCAAGATGCCGCCGATGACGCCGAACAGGCCGACCACCACGACGCCGACCGAGAGCGCCTTGCGCAGCTTGACCACCGTCGTGTCGTGAAACGACAGATGCACCGCGCCGAGCGCCAGGCCGGCCGCCGCCACCGCGCCGCAGCCGACGAGCCACAGCGTCGACGGGCGGCCGATGGCGCGCAAGGGCGCGATCACGTTGCGCAGGAAGTACAGCGCGCCCACGAGCATGACGATGCCGAAGACGCTCTTGACCGCCTCCATCCACGCGCCCGACTTGGGCAGCGCGACGGCGAAAGCGGCGATGGCGAAGAAGAGCACGCCCATGCCGAGCGCGTAGGTGACGAGCAGCGAGCCGCCGAGCAGCACCGACTTCGTCGTCGCCACGAACGCCAAGATCGAGGCCAACACCGGGCCGGTGCAAGGCGCGGCGATGATGCCGCCGACGAGGCCCATCGCGAAGGCGCCGAAGAAGCCCTTGCCGCCGACCGAGGTCAGCTTCTGCTGCAGCTCCGACGGCAGGCTGAGCTCGAAGGCGCCGAACATCGACACCGCCATGATGACGAAGAGGGTCGCGATCGGCACCATGACCCACGGGTTGGCCATGAACGTGCCGAACGCCTTGCCGGCCAGCGCCGAGCCGACGCCGAGCGCCGCGTACATGACGCCGATGCCGCCCACGTACAGCGACGCCAGCGCCATGGCGCGGCGGCGCGGCACGTCGTCGCCGCGCGCGCCGAAGAGCGACACCGTGATCGGGATGAGCGGATACACGCACGGCGTCAGCGACGTCAGAAAGCCGCCGACGAAGACGCTCGCGTAGGCCCACAGCCAGCCGTGCGCGAACAGCGCGCCGCCGTTCACTGGTTCACCAGCGCCAACAGCTGCGCCTCGAGCTTGGACTCGTCGCCGGGCTCGAAGCCGCCGTTGATGGCGCGCACGACGCCGCGCTTGTCGATGACATAGGACGACGGCATCTTCGGCGGCTCCCAGCGACCGACGATCTTCTTGCCGCCGTCGTTGATGACGGTCAGGCGGATGCCCTTGGCGCGCAGGAAATCCTCGGCGTTCTTGCGATCGTCGTCGATGTTGACGGCGACGATCTCGACGCCCTTTTGCTTCAGGCGCGGCGCCAGCTGCGACAACAGCGGCAGCTCCTTCTTGCACGGCTCGCACCACGAGGCCCAGAAGTCGAGCAGCACCACCTTGCCGCGCAGCGACGACAGCTTGAGCGGCTGCTGGGTCAGCGTCGCCGACTCGAAGTCGGGCGCGGCCTGGCCCGGCTTGACCTCCGCGAACGCCGACAGTGGGCCAAAGAGCGCGACTACGAGGGCGAGCCTGGAAACGAGCTGCATGAATCCTCCTGCGCTGCGGCATTAGCAAGCCGGGCGCCACGTGAGCTGGGCGTCGTCGCCGCCGTTTTACGACCGCGCGCGACCGCCGATCTCGCTGGCAACGCTGCCGATCGCGCGGCTTGCAAACTCGGACGCGCAGCGCTGGGTGCGCAGTCACCGGGGCGCCCTGCCGCGCTCGCGCGACGACGAGGCGGGCGGCAGCCGTCGCCACGCTGTTCGCGCGCTGCGCAACTGTTCGAATCCTGCGCAGCGACGAGAGCTACGGCGTGAGCGTCGTCAGCTGAAACGAGGTCGGCAGAGCAGCCAGCACCGCGGGAACGAGCGCGCTGTTGTAGCCGTTGCCGAGGCGGATGCAGTCGTCGTCGCCGTCGACGACCGCCTGATCGAAGTCGACGCCGGCGAACCAAGCAGCGACGTCGATGGTGACGGCGAAATGGATGGTCTGACCGGCGGTGAGCTCGCGGCCGGACGACGCGCGCAGATCGGCCACCACGTCGTCGTCGTCGTCGCGATCGACGAGGTCGACGACCAGCGAACGGCCGCGCCACTCGCCGCTGACCTGGAGCGACTGGACGGAGAAGCGCAAGCGGCTGTAGACGCCTTGCGGCAGGCCATCCATCGTCAGCGGCGTCGCCGGCGTGAGCGCGTTCACGGCGACATCGGGCAGCATGTAGCCGGGCGCCGCCTGCACGTCGCCGAAGAGCGACAGATCCTCGAGCACGAGCGCGGCGCTGTCGACGGTGAGCGGCCCCGACGGCAGCGGCTGCGTGGCGAACGCGACCGCGACCGACCCCGTGGACTGAGCCGGCGCCGACGCGCCACCGCCGCAGCCGGCGACCAGCAGCAGCAAAGTCCAGCACGACTTCATGGGGCACCCATGCAGCAACGGCAATGCCAAACGGAAGACGGCGCCGCGCGCGCTAAGTTCTGGCCAACTGCGCACGGATCGTACAGTTGTACAGCCGCTCGCCGATCGTAGAATGCGGCGGACTGAGCGACGCGACCACCATAGATGGGACGCAGGGCGACGGACCGAGCGGCGAGCAGCCGCGGCGGGCATTCCTCGTCGTGCGCCAAGGTGAACGAACCCAGGTCATCGACCTGCACGTCGGCGACGACCTGCTCGTCGGCCGCGCCGCCGACGCCACCGTGCGGCTCGACGACGCGCGCGCCTCGCGCGAGCACGCGCGCGTGCGCCGCCGCGACGACGCCATCACGCTCGTCGACCTGGGCGGCCGCAACGGCACGCGCGTCAACGGCGAGCGCGTCGTCGGCGAGCGACCGATCGGCTCGGGCGACGTCATCGCCATCGGCCAGGTCGAGATCGTCGTGGCCGAGACCTCCGGCGCCGCCTCGCCGACCGCCATCGACGCGCCCGACGGCATCGTGGTCGCGGACGCCAAGACGGCGCGCGTGTTCGAGCTGGTGGCGCGCGTGGCGCCGACGCCGACGACGGTGCTGATCCTGGGCGAGACCGGCGTCGGCAAGGAGCTGGTCGCCGAACGCGTGCATCAGCTGAGCCCGCGGGCGACGGCGCCGTTCGTGCGGCTCAACTGCGGCTCGCTGCCGCCGGCGCTGCTCGAGTCCGAGCTGTTCGGCCACGAAAAAGGCGCCTTCACCGGCGCCGATCGCAAGAAGCTCGGCTACCTCGACGCCGCCGCCGGCGGCACGCTGTTCCTCGACGAGATCGGCGAGCTGGCGCTGGAGCTGCAACCGAAGCTCTTGCGCGTGCTCGAGTCGCGGCGCTTCATGCGCGTCGGCGGCCGCGACGAGCTCGGCGTCGACGTGCGCATCATCGCGGCCACCAATCGCGCGCTCGACGCCGAGGTGCGCGCCGGTCGCTTTCGCGAGGATCTCTATTTTCGGCTGGCCGCGTTTCCCATCGAGGTGCCACCCCTGCGCGAACGGCGGAGCGAGCTGGCGCTCTTGACCGAGCTGTTCCTCCGTCGCTACGCGATCCGCATGGGCGTGGCCGTGCCGGCGATCGCGCCCGATGCCGCGGCGGCGATCGCGCGCTACGCGTGGCCCGGCAACGTGCGCGAGCTGCGCAACGCCATCGAGCGCGCGCTCGTCATCGGCGACGGCCGCACCTTGCGCGCCGCCGATCTGCCGGCGATCGCGCGGCCCGAAGGCGCAGCGACGTCGGCCGGGCCGATGCGCGATCAGATCGCCGACGTCGAGCTGCGCGCCATCGAAGCCGCGCTGGCGGCGGAGCACGGCAATCAGACGCATGCGGCCAAGCGGCTCGGGATTTCGCGGCGAATGCTCATCTACAAAATGGCCAAGTATCGACTGGGGAAGAAGCGCTCAACCTGACGGCGTGTAGAGCTCGGCGCCGGGACCGCCACCGACGACCAGCACCGTGCCGTCGCACAGCGGCACGGCCACGTGCGAGGCGCGCGCCGTGCCGAGCGAGCGCTCGGACACGAAGCCGACGCCGGGCACGAACAGCTCCACCGACGACAGCGGCATCTGATTGCTGCCGACACCGCCGACCACGAGCACGCGTCCGTCGGGCAACAGCGTGGCCGAGTGGCGTCGCCGCGCGGTGCCGAGCGCGTAGGACGTCGTCTCGCGCGTGATCGGGTTGTAGACCTCGGCGTCGCCGGCGGGCGTGCGCGCGCTGTCGATGGCGCCGCCGACGACGAGGATGGTGCCGTCTTGCAAGAGCGTGGCGGTGGCGTCGGCGCGCGGCTGCCGCAAGGCGGAGATCTCGCTCCACGCCGTCGGGCTGCCGTCGCCGTCGCTGTCGGGGACGAGCGCCTCGATCGACGCCGTCGGGCTGCCGGTCGCGTCGTAGCCGCCGATGACCACCGCGATGCCGATGGCGACGACGGCGGCGTGATCGCGACGCGCCACGTTCATGGCCGGCCCGGCGTCGACGGTGGCCGTGCCGTCGTCCTGCACCTGCACGAGCGCCGCCGAAGCCAAGGGCGCGCCGCCCGAGACGGCGATGCCGCCGGTGACGAGCACGCGTCCGTCGGGCAGAACGACGGCGCGGTGGCCCATGCGCGGGCCGAGCAGATCGTTCTCGAAGGCGACGAAGCTGCCGTTGCTGGCGAGGTAGACCTCGGAGCTGCCGATGGGCGCGTGGCTGGCGTCGCTGCCGCCGACGACGAGCGCGCCGACGCCGGCCACCGGGACGAGCTGCGAGTTCTCGCGCGCCTGGTTGAGCGCCGGCGCCGCCAGCGTGAAGCGGCCCGTCGGCGGCGAGTAGAGCTCGGCGTTCGTCAGCGCCTGCTCGTTCAGCATGTCGATGCCGCCGGCCAAGAGGATGCTGCCGTCGGCGAGCGCCAGCACCAACGGATCGTCGCGCTGCTCGAGCGGCGCGCCCACGGTGGGGCCGAAGAAGTTGGTGGGGGCGAAGTAGATCGACGCGGTCTCGCCGCGGCCCTCGAAATCGAAGGGGCAGCTCTGTCCGCGCGCCTGCACGTCGCCCGACGCGGTCACGCCTTCCAGCGTCAGCACCGTGCGCGGGCCTTCGGTCACGCCGGAGAGCGACAGATAGCGCGCGCCGCCGGCGCTGAAGCGTCGCTGCGCCAGCACGTGGTCGTCGCGCTCGGCGCTCAGGTTGAGCGCCGAGACCGCGGCCAACAGCCGGCGATCGGCGGGCAGGCGGATGTCGAGCGCGACGTCGGGTTTCGGGCTGCACGCCGCGAAGGCCAAGGCGGCGCCGAGCCACGCGCGCTTCATCGCAGCGCTCCGATCGTGCCGCCGACGCTGGCGCCGTTCGGCTGTCCGTAGACGACGGCGATGGGCACGACGATCGCCGCGGTCGCCGCGCCCGCGGCAATGGTCCAGACCCACCACGGCACATGCTTACGCCGCGGGGCTGCCCGCGCGACGGGCACGGGATCGAGGAGCTGATGCAAGGCCGCGTCGACCGCGCGCTCGGCCGAATCGGCGTCGACGGCGGTATCGACCGTGCCGCCGCCGGGCGCGAGATCGTGGACGCGCAGTCGCCAGCCGGCGCCCTCACGCGTCACGGCGACGGTGAGCGCGCGGCCGCCGCCGGCCAGCGCCGTCAGCCGCTCGTCCGCCGGTCGCAGCGGCGTCAGCGACAGCGCCACCCGCTGCTGCGCCGTCGTGACGTCGATCGTGCCCGACCAGGGCGCGAGGCCTTCGTCGACGGCGCGGACGAAGTGGGTGCCCGGCGTCAGCGCCAGCGGGCCGTCGACGTCGCGGCCGTCGACGCGCACGTGGGCGACGGCGGGAGCGAGCGCGACGTTGACCGGCGCGACCGCCAGCGCCTCGGCCGCGGCGCGATGGTAGGCGGCGACCGCGCGTGGCGCGAAGCGCGCCGGATCGAGCACGCGCGCCGGCTCCAGCCGCGCCGCGCGCACGAAGTCGTCCCAAGCCGCATCCGCCGACCCGAGCTCGCTGCGCGCCAGCCCACGATAGAGGTAGACGTCGCTCAGCGATCGCGCGTCCAAGTCGCCACCGCCGGCCGCGCGCGCCGCTTCGGCCAGGGTCTCGAGGCGCGCCACCGCGTCGGCGAAGCGAAAGGCGCGATAATCGTCGAGCGCCGCCGCCAGCGCCGGCTGCAGCGACGCGACCACCGGCGCCGCGTCAGTGCCGTCGACGAAGACGGCGCCGCGCGCCGCCACGTTGCGCAACAGCGCGCCGCGCACGCGTCCGGGCGCGGCCGCGCTGCCGGCGCTGTACGGCTGCCAATAGACGACGTGAACGCGCGTCTCCGCGGCGACCGAATGGGCGCCGGTCGCGACGACCACAGCGACGAAAAGTGGCGCGAGCCTCGACACGGGCGGAGTGTATCATGTGCCTCGTGGGAGTCCGTTTCGGCCGCTACGATCTCGTGCGCAGGCTCGGACGCGGCGGTATGGCCGAAGTCTTCTTGGCCCGGCTGCGGGGTCCCGAGAACTTCGAGAAGCTCTTGGTCATCAAGCGCGTGCTGCCGTCGCGGAGCCAAGATCGTAAGTTCCTCGACCTGTTCTTCGAGGAGGCGCGCACGCAGGTCTCGCTGTCGCAGGGCAATCTCGTGCCCATCTTCGACTTCGGCCGCGTCGGCAACGTCTACTTCATCGCCATGGAGTACGTGGCCGGCGTCGATCTGGCGACGCTGCTGGCGGTCGAAAAGCGCGCCCAGCGCACCTTGCCGCCGGCGGTCGTGGCGTACCTCGGCATCGAGCTGTGCCGCGGTCTCGCGTACGTCCATCGGCGCCGGCTCGTGCATCGCGACGTCACCCCGCGCAACGTGCTCTTGTCGCTCGACGGCGAGGTCAAGCTCTCCGATTTCGGCGTGGCGCTGGCGCCCGACAGCCCCGCCGCCGCGGGCGTGCGCGGCACGCTGGCCTACATGGCGCCGGAGCAGGCCGACGGCGAGCCCCTCGACGGCCGCGCCGACCTGTACGCGCTCGGCCTCGTGCTGATCGAAGCGGCGACGGGAGCTCGCGTGCGGCAGCCGGGCGACGCGGCGCCGCCGCCGGCCATCGACGGACCGCTCGGCGCCGTGCTGACCCGCGCCACGCAGCCGCGTGCCGTCGACCGCTTCGCCGACGCGGACGAGCTGATGGCGGCGCTGGAGCAGGCCTCGCGGCTGTTGCCGGCGACGGCCGAGGGGCCGGCGCGCCTGCTGGCGGCGCGCGTCGCCGACGCGGCGCCGGCCAACGCAGCGGCGGAGCTCGTCGACGTCGTGCCGACGCCCGGCCCCGAGACGTCGTTTCGCGAGGCGGCGACGGCGGACGACGCCGTGCGCGCGCTGCGCGGCGCCGCCACGCGCGATCGGCTGCGGCGTCGCCTGCTCGTCGGCCTGACGCTGCTGGCGCTGATCGCCGCCGCCGTTGCCGCGCCACGCGTCATCCGGCGACGGCGCCAGCCCCTACGACGAGCCGAGCAAACGATGACACCGGCCGCGACGAGCCCGGGCGCGACCGCTGCGAGCGTGCACCGGCCCGCGGTTCCCGCGCAGGAATCGCCGACGCCGACGCCAGCGGACGGCGCCGCGCCCGCGCCGGACGAGGCGAGGCGCGCCACGGCCGCGCGAAGCGTGCGTCCTCGTGCGGTTTCGACCGCGGAGCCCGGCGTCGTGCGACTGCGCTGCACGCCGTGGTGCTTCGTCTTCGTCGACGGCGTGCGGCGCGGTGATGATGGGCGCGAGCATGTGCTGCCGCTGAGCGCCGGTCACCACGTCGTCGCCGTGCAGCGGCTCGATGACCGACAGGAGCGCGCGGTCGAGGTTTCACCCGATCATGCGCTCGACCTACGCTTCGACTTCGACTGACGACCAACCTGGCACGCTCCTTTCATTCACGACGGGTCGCGGAGGGAACATGAAGACGATCGAGGAGCGAACGCGGCGGCGGTTCTTGCAGGAGGCGGTCGGCGTCGGGGCGGCGCTGGCGCTGGCGGCGCATCCGGCCGGCGTCAGCGCCAAGCCGAAGGACGACGACGATGACGTGTCGCCGACTGAAGATCTGATGCGCGAGCACGGTGTGCTGCGGCGGCTGCTGCTGGTCTACGGCGAGGTCATCCGGCGCGTCGAGGCCAACCAGGAGGTCGCGGCGGATTCGGTGGCGCATTCGGCGCAGATCATCCGCGTCTTCATCGAGGACTATCACGAGCGCGACGAAGAGGAGTTCATCTTCCCGCGCTTCCAACGGGCGGGAAAGCTGACCGACCTCGTCGGCGTCTTGCTGCAGCAACACCAGGCCGGGCGCAAGCTGACGGCGACCATCGAGCGGCTGGCCACGGTGCCGGCGCTCAAGAGCGCGACCAGCCGGCACGAGCTGACCGACGCCATGCGCCAGTTCATTCGCATGTACGAGCCGCACGCCGCGCGTGAAGACACGGTCCTGTTTCCCGCGTTCGCCAAGCTCGTCGGCGACAAGGAGCTGCACAAGCTGCAGGAGACGTTCGAGCAGAAGGAGAAGGCGCTGCCGCTCGGCGACTTCGAGAAGATGGTCGCCGACGTGGCGGGCATCGAGAAGACGCTCGGCATCGACGACCTCGCTGCGTTTACGCCGGCCACGAAGCGCTGAACGTCAGCGCGCCGCGGCCACCTTCAATCCAGCTAACATCGAGCTGTGCTCGACCGAGGCGACGCTGCGCTTGGATCGCCGCCTCGATCGTGATATTACTAAATTGAAATATGATGATTCGATATTGTGGAGACTGAGTTGGCCTACGCCGCTGTCGATACCGACGTCGCGCCTTTGTCGCGCATGTTTCGCGCGCTCGGCGACGACGTCCGCCTGCGCATCGTGGCGCTGCTCGCGCACGGCGAGCTCTGCGTCTGTCACATCGAGAAGGCGCTGCGCTTGACGCAGCCGAACGCGTCGCGGCAGCTCGGCATCCTGCGCGCCGCCGGCCTCGTCGCGCGCGACCGGCGCGACAAGTGGGTCTACTACCGCTTGGCGTCGCAGGTCGATGCCGATTGTCGTCGCCATTTGAGATCGCTCGTGGCCTCGTTCGCCAAGCGCGACGTGCTGCGGGCGGACGTCGCGCGACTGGTGCGCGTCTGCGGGCCGGACGCATGCAAGTAGCGCTCGTCGTCTTCGCGTGCGTGCACAACGCGGGGCGCTCGCAGATGGCCGCCGCGTTCTTCAACAAGCTGGCCCGTCCGTCGTGCGCGCGCGCGGTTTCAGCGGGGACGCGACCCGGTGCGCACGTTCATCCCGAGGTCATCGCCGTCATGCGGGACAAAGGCGTCGACCTCGTCGCCGCCGTCCCGCGGCAGCTGACGCCCGAGCTGGCGGCCGGCGCGCAGTGGCTCGTCACGATGGGCTGCGGCGAGCAGTGCCCGGTCGTGCCCGGCGCGCGCCGCGACGATTGGCCGATCGAAGATCCGAAGGGAAAGCCGCTCGATCGCGTGCGCGCGATTCGCGACGAGATCGAGGCGCGCGTGCGGCAGCTCGTCGTCGCCAACGGCTGGTCATGACGACATCGCCGACCAGGCGGCTCTCCAGGCTCGATCGCTATCTGCCGCTCTGGATTTTCGCCGCGATGACGCTCGGCCTCGCGCTCGGGCGCATCTGCCCCGGCATCGGTCCGGCGCTCGATCGCGTCCGGCTCGACACGGTCTCCTTGCCGATCGCCATCGGCCTCTTGTGGATGATGTACCCGGTGCTGGCCAAGGTGAGCTACGGCAAGCTCGGCCGGCTGACGACGCGCGGCCCGCTCATCGGCACGTCTCTCGTGTTCAACTGGATCGTCGGACCGATCTTGATGTTCGCGCTCGCCTGGCTCTTTCTGCCCGACCTGCCGCACTACCGCAACGGCCTCATCCTCATCGGCCTGGCGCGCTGCATCGCGATGGTGCTGATCTGGAACATGCTGGCGTGCGGCTCGGGCGAGCTGGCGGCGGTGCTGGTGGCGCTCAACTCGATCTTTCAGATCGCGTTCTATTCGCTCTTGGGCTGGCTGTTCCTCACCGCGATCCCGCGCTGGCTTGGCTCGGATGCGCTGCAATTCCACGTCTCGATGGCGGCGATCGCCAAGAGTGTGGCCCTCTTCCTCGGCGTGCCGCTGGTGGCAGGCGCGCTGACGCGCTGGCTCTTGGTTCGACGTCGCGGCGAAGCTTGGTATGAGACGCGGTTCTTGCCACGCATCGGTCCGACGGCGCTGATCGGGCTCCTTTATACGATCGTCATCATGTTCGCGATGCAGGGCGATCAGATCCTCGCCCACCCGCTCGACGTCGCTGCGCATCGCGCTGCCGCTCATCGTCTACTTCCTCGTCACGTTCGTGGCGGCGTTCCTGGTCAGCCGCAAGCTCGGCTTCTCCTACGAAGAGACCGCGGCGGTTTCCTTTACGGCCGCGGGCAACAACTTCGAGCTGGCGATCGCGGTCGCCGTCGGCCTCTTCGGCATCCGCTCGGGCGAGGCGCTGGCGGGGGTCGTCGGGCCGCTGATCGAGGTGCCGGCGCTCGTCGCGCTCGTCTATCTTTCGTTGTGGCTGCGCGACCGGCTGTACCGGACGCCGCGTGCGCGTTAGACGGCCGGCTTCGCCGGCGCGCCATTCGTAATCGCGTCGATCAGCTGACGGACATCGATTGGCTTGACCAAGTGCGCATCGAAGCCCACGTCGAGGGTGCGCTCGCGGTCGCTCGCCTGCCCGTAGCCCGTCAGGGCGATCAGCCGCGTCCGCAGGAGCGACGGTCGGGTGCGGATCTTCCGCGCGACCTCATACCCGTCCATGATGGGCAGGCCGATATCGAGCACGATCGCCGAGGGCTCGATGCGATCGAGCAGCGCCAGCGCCGACGGTCCGTCGTGCGCGACCTCGACCTCGTAGCCTTCCATGCGCACCACTTCGGCCAGCATCTCCACGCTGTCCTCGTTGTCGTCGACCAATAAGACGCGACCGCGTCGGACAGCCGGGTCGCGCGGTCGCGCGTCGGCGGCGACCCGCTTTTGTGCTTCGGTGACCTCCGCGGCGACGCGCGGCAAGCGAACCGTGAACTGACTGCCGCGCTCCTTGCCTTCGCTCTCCACCGCGACGGCGCCACCGTGCAGCTTGACGAGATTGCGCACGAGCGCGAGGCCGAGGCCGAGGCCGCCTTCGCTGCGCGCGAGCGGTCGTGAGCCTTGAACGAACAGGTCGAAGATGCGCGGCAACAGCTCGGCTTCGATGCCGATTCCGTTGTCGCGCACGCGGATGACCGCGCTCTCGCCTTCCGCGTCGAGCGTCAGCGCGATGTCCCCGCCCGGATTCGTGTAGCGACAGGCGTTCGTCAAGAGGTTCGCCACGACCTGCGCCAGCCGGGCTTCGTCGCCGTTGACGAAGATCGTACGCGGGAGCGCTTCGACCCGGAAATGATGGGCCCGATGCTCGAACATCGGGCTGGCCATCTCGACCCCTTTGGCGACCACTTCCGCCAGGTCGAGCGTGCGGGTCTTGAGCTCGACCTTGCCGCGCGCGATCTTGGCCACGTCCAGCAGATCGTCGACCAGCCTGGTCAGATGGCTCACTTGACGCTCGATGATCGCGTATTCGCGGCTGGGTCGCCCATCGCCGCGGAGCTTGAGCAGCTGCAACGCCGTCACGATCGGCGCCAACGGGTTGCGCAGCTCGTGCCCGAGCATGGCCAAGAACTCGTCTTTGGCGCGATTGGCCGCTTCCAGCTGCGTCAGGATCCGTTCACGGTCGGCGAAGACCAACTCGCGCTCCGACTCCGCGCGACGACGCGCGCGACGGTTCTCGGCGGCGCGCAGCTCGCGCCGGATGATCGGCTCGAGCCGCGCCGGCGTCTCCTTCGAGACGAAGTCGTGCGCGCCCGCGCGCATCATCTCGACGGCGACATCATGACTGACCGCGCCCGACATCACCACGAACGGCAGATCGAGGTTGTGCTGGCGCAGGAGCTCGAGCGCGTGCGGCGCCTCGAAGCCCGGCACCAAATGGTCGGCGACGACGACGTCCCACTGCGCGCTCTGCAGCGCCGCGAGAAACTCCGGCGCCGCCTGGACGCGCTGAATGTGCGCGTCGAACCCGGCGCGCCGGAGCTGCACGCGCAAGAGCTCGGCGTCGTCGTCCGAGTCTTCGATGTGGATGACCCGCAGCGAGACGATCACGGGACCTCGATCCGCACGCCCGGCGGCTGATTGCGCGTCATCCAGAAGGCGCCGACGTCCGCGATCAGTTTCTTGTATTCGCCGAAGTCGGTCGGCTTGCGGACGTAGGCGTTGGCGCCGCGCCGGTAGCTCTCTTGAAGGTCCTTGTCCTCGTTCGACGACGTGAAGACGACGACCGGCAACAGACGCGTCCGCTCGTCGTGACGCATGGCCGCCAGCACTTCGATGCCGTTGACCTTGGGCAGCTTCAGATCGAGGAGCACCACGCGCGGCGCCGCGGCCGGATCGCGGCCGGCGTGCGCGCCCTCCGCGAACAGCCACTCGAGCGCCTCGGCGCCGTCATGGGCCACGCGCAGGAGATGCGGAATGCCGATGCGCTGCAGCGCCAGGCGCGCCAGCTCCTCGTCGTTGGGATCGTCGTCCACGAGCAGTAAGAGCGGCAGATCAGCCATGCGCCGCCCCACCCTTCAACGTGAACGAGAACGTCGCGCCCTGTTCCGGCGCGCCGACGGCGAAGACTTCGCCGCCGTGACGATGAATGATGCGCTTGACGCTCGCGAGGCCGATGCCCATCCCGGGAAACTGATTGACGCCGTGGAGCCGCTGGAACGGGCCGAACAGCTTCTCCAGATAGCGCATGTCGAAGCCGGCGCCGTCGTCGCGGACGAAGTAGCGCGGCGTTCCCTGCACGACCTCCACGCCGAACTCGATGCGCGCCGTGGCGTGCTGCGACGTGTACTTCCACGCGTTGCCGATGAGGTTCTCCAAGACGGCGCGAATCAGCGCCGGATCGGCGCTGTCGACGAGACCGGGCGCGATGACGAACTCGACCTTCCGCTCCGGCTGCGAGCTCGTCAGGTCAGCCGCGGTCTTGCGCGCCAGGTCGCTCAGGTCGACAGTCTCGCGATTGAGCTTGGCGCGACCGAGCCGCGCCAAATTCAGGAGGTCGTCGATGAGCCGCGCCATCCGCTGCGACGACTGCCGGATGCGCCCGAGGTAGTCGCGGCCGACGGCGTCGAGCTTGTCCGCGTACATGTCGCAGAGCTCGCTGGCGAAGCCATCCATGCTGCGCAAGGGCGCGCGCAGATCGTGCGACACGGAGTAGCTGAAGGCTTCCAGCTCGTCGTACGCCTTGCGCAGCGCCTCCTCGGCGATCTTGCGCTCGGTGATGTCGCGCGTGACCTTGGAGTAGCCGCGCAGCGTGCCCGACGTGTCGCGCAGCGCGGTGATGATGACGTTGGCCCAAAAACGGGTGCCGTCCTTGCGCACGCGCCAGCCGTAGTCTTCGAAGGTGCCCTCGGCGGCGGCGACGCGCAGCTCGGTGGCGGTCTTGCCGGCGGCGACGTCTTCGACGGGATAGAAGCGCTCGAAGCTCTGCCCGATGATCTCATCGGCGGTCCAGCCTTTGATGCGCTCGGCGCCGGCATTCCAGCTGATGATATGGCCGGTCGGGTCGAGCATGATGATGGCGTAGTCCTTGACGCTGGCCACCATCGAGCGGAAGCGCTCCTCGCTCTCGCGCAGCTGCTGCTCGGCGCGCCGCCGCTCACTCAGATCGCGCGTGACCTTGGAGTAGCCGATGAGGTCGCCGTTGTCGTCGCGGAGCGCGGTGATGACGACGTTGGCCCAAAAGCGGCTGCCGTCCTTGCGCACGCGCCAGCCTTCGTCCTCGTAGCGTCCCACCTCGGCCGCGACCTCGAGCTCGTGCTGCGGATGGTTACGGGCCAAGTCCTCTTCGGTGTAAAACCGCGTAAAGTTCTTGCCCACGATCTCGTGCGCTTGATAGCCCTTGAGCGCCTGCGCGCCGGCGTTCCAGCTCTGGATCGTGCCGTCCACGCCCAAGAGCAAGATGGCGTAGTCTCGAACGCTGTCGACGAGCAGGCGATGTTTTTGCTCGTTCGCGCGCCGCTCCGACAGGTTGCGCGTGACCATGCCGTAGCCGCGGACGATGCCGCTCTCGTCGTACAGCGGCGTAACGATGACGTTGGCCCAGAAGCGGCTGCCGTCTTTGCGCAGTCGCCAGCCTTCTTCCTCGAAGCGGCCGACTTCGCGCGCGATCTCCAGCTCGTGATCGGGCTTGTGCGCGGCGACGTCTTCGGGCGGATAGAACGTGGAAAAGTGGCGACCGATGATCTCGGCGCCCGAGAACCCGTTCATGCGCTCGGCGCCACGGTTCCAGGTCCGTACTCGACCGGTCGTATCGAGCATGCAGATCCCGTAGTCGCCGATGCCATCGACGAGCAGTCGGAAGTCCTCTTCGCCAGCTTCTGGGACGAAGGCTGGAATCATTCGGCTCGTAAACGCATGCAGAATTTGAAGTATACGCCGCGAAACTCCGATGGCCAGGGCTCGACCCTACGTAGCGTCGGGCCAATCGCGTCGTGACGCTCGCGTCCCAGCGAGCGTATTGGCGGAGGTCCATGGCCCGAGGCGAGCCAGCCCTCGGACCGGCATTTGCCGAGCACGAAGGTGTTTGCGTTGGCGATTCGCTTCTGGCTAAGAATGTGTGGAAACGCCAAGGCCGCTCGCGGGCTGCGTGACCGCCGAGCATGAAGAGGCCGCTGAGGCAGAGGAGTTAGGCATGCCGCGATACCTGATCTCGTTCGACGATGGAGCGATGACCTTCCCCGAAGAGGATCTGCCCGCCGTCGGCGAAGCCGCACACGCGGTGGTCCGGCAGGCCCAGGAGGCAGGCGTATGGATCTTCGGCGGCGGAGTCAGAAGCCAGCGAGCGAGCATCGTGGCGACCGACGGCAAGGTCACCGACGGCCCGTCGCCTGAGACCAAGGCGATCATCGGCGGATTCTCGATCATCGACGTGCCCTCACGCGAAGAGGCGCTCGCTTGGGCTGCCAAGATAGCCGTCGCCTGCCGCTGCGCACAGGAGGTCCGGGAGCTCATGTTCGATCCGCTCGTCTGATCCATCCCCTCAGTCGCTGACTCGGTCTGTTTAGCGCGGCCGGACGTCGCTGACGAACGTCGCGCGGGCCGTGGCGACCGGCGCGGCTCGGGCGTCGACCGTACAGCCCGAGCAAGCCATCAGCGCCAGCATCGCCAGCCCCAGCATCGCCAGCATGGCCAGCATC
The DNA here is from genome assembly GCA_963785725.1 of uncultured delta proteobacterium. GTDB lineage: Bacteria > Myxococcota_A > Polyangia > Palsa-1104 > Palsa-1104 > JAQBQH01. Next base: position 139,310 of record CAWAWS010000005.1, read on the forward strand.
GCCAGCGTTTGGAGATATCGCGTCGTCACCGTCGTCGGTCTAGGCACTCGCGGCGACGTGTCTATAAAGCGGCCATGCGCTGCTGCTCGCGACGCACGTTCGCCCTGCTCGTCCGCGGCACCGGCAGCGCGCTCGCCGCCTGCGCACGCTCGACGCCGACGGTCACCGCCTCGGGGAGTCAGCTGACGTCGAGCGACGCGGCCTCTCCGGCGCCGGCCGAGCCGGATCCCGCGATGCCCGGCGACGCGAGCCGCTCCGCTGTCTGCGCGCTTCGGTCGCGCCACGTCGGCCACCGAACCAAGGAGAGCGATCGATGAGTACGATGCTGTCGAAGCTGGCGCTCGTCGCCGCGTTGGACTGCGCCTGCGCGCTACCCGCCGCTGCGCAAGCGCCGCCAGCCGCCAAGAAGGCGGCACGGGTGACGATTGCGCAGCCGCCGGCGACGGAGCTGGTGCAGGCCGAGATGGCCGTCATCCGCTGGACGACCAACAATCCGGGCGGGACCGACCTGCACTTCGCGGCCGTCTACTACGGCGTCGATCCCGCGCACCTGAACCTGGCCGCGACGGCGCCGATTCGCATCAATCGCGACGAGAGCGAGACGACGTTTCGCGTGCGCCTGGGCGGCCTCGCGCCCTACACCACCTATTACTACCGGGTCGGATCGTTCGAGAGCACCGGCGTCAGCGACGGCGTGACCAGCGCCGTCGCGCAATTCACGACGCCCGGCGTCGGCGAGCGCGTCGCCACCCGGCCGCAGCGGCCGTAGCCGACGCGTCGGCGTCGCACGCCTCGGCCTGACGCGACGCTTCAATCGGCTGTGCGCGCTCGACCGCTAGAATCCGCCGTCCGGCTTCGCGTTCCGCGCGCGGATCGCCTCTTCCGTCCGCGGAACCAGCGTCTCGAGCCCGACCCGCACCGCTTCCGCCTGAACCTCGTCGATGAACGGGCGCAGCTTCTCCTCGTACTCACGAAAGGCCGCCGCGTAGTCGCCGCCGTGCGCGCGCATGGCGTCCGCCAGCGCGGCCGCGCCGTCGATGGCGAGCGAGCCGCCCATCCCGGCTGCCGGCGACGGGCAGTAGCCGGCATCGCCCACCAGCGCCACTCGGCCGCGCGACCAGGCGGGCATTCGAATCTGGCACAGCTTGTCGAAGTAGAAGCTCGTCGAGCCCTCGACCTCGCGCAACAGCTCGGCGGTCCGCCAGCCCACGCCGGCGAACGCTTCGCGGATGATGCGCCGCTGCTGCGCCTCGTCGCGATAATCGTACGGCAGCTCGGCCTCGGCGACGAAGCCGAAGATGACGTCGGTCTTGTTCTTGTAGGCGTTGAGCATCACGGCCTTGCCCGGCACGTTGAACAGCTGCGCCGTGTCGCGCTCGATGAGCAGCTTGTCCACGATCGTGATCGAGAAGTACTGCTGCAAAAAGTGCGTGTACTGCGCCTCGTCGCCGAACCAGAGCTTGCGCACGCCCGAATGCACGCCGTCGCAGCCGAGCACCAAGTCGAACGAGCGGCGTGCGCCCTTGGCGAACGTGACGTCGACGCCACCGACGCCATCCGCCGCCTCGCTCAGCGCGACGATGCTGTCGCCGAAGACGAGCTCACAGCGGCCTCCGACGGCCTCGAACAGGATGTGCAAGAGCGCGTTGCGCTCGATCTCGAACTCATCCTCCGACGGCGGCGCGCCCTCCGCCCGCACGATGAGCGCGCGCTCGGTGCGGTCGTCGGCGTTCTTCAGCTCCCACCGCTGTAGGCTGAGGCGATTGGCGCGGATGGGCTCGAAGATCCCCATGCGCTTGACGATGTCGACGGTGTTGCCGCGGATGTCGACCGCCGTGCCGCCGGTCCGCAGCCCCGGGCCGATCTCGACGACGGTCACGTCGTAGCCGAGCTGGCTCATCCAATACGCCGACGAGAGGCCGGCGAAGCTCGCTCCCGAGACGAGGACCTTCTTGCCGTTAGACGCGCTCATGGGTTGTCCCTTTTCCATCGCGCCGCCATCGCAGCGCTCGACTCGAGAAATATTATACTCAATAAAACTTTCTGCCAGGATATTTTTACCGGACACAAAATTCGTCATTTGCCGGGCGGGCTTCGGCTATGCTCGACGGCCATGGGCGAGCTGCGCGAGAGCAAGAAGCGGAAGACCCGGCAGCGAATCTCCGACGTGGCCACCGTGCTGTTCTTCGCGCGCGGCTTCGACGAGGTGACGCTCGACGAGATCGCGCTCGCCGCGAAGGTGTCGAAGATGACGGTCTTCAACTACTTCGCCCGCAAAGAAGAGCTGATGCTCGATCGCGAGGACGACCTCAAGCTGCTGCCCTTCCGGCAAGCGCTGCGCGAGCGGCCAAAAGGACAGGCGCCCATCGACGCGCTGCGCGCCCTCGTCGCGGCGCTGAGCGCGGCCAGGCATCCGCTCTTGCACGTCGATGGCCAGACGGTGGGCTGGTGGCGCATCATCGCCGCCAGCGCGCCGCTCAAGGCGCGCCTGCGCGAGCTCGCGGACGAGGCGGCCGAGGGGCTGGCGGTCGAGCTCGGGGGGGCGAAGCCCGACGGCCGGGCGCGGCTCACGGCCGGGATGATCGTGCTGACGATGCGCACGGCGCGCGAAGAGGCGATTCGCCTAGTCGAGCGCGGCGCGTCGGCCAAGAAGGCGAATGCGGCACTCCTGGCCTTGATGGAGCGCGGCTTTTCGGCGGTCGAAGCGCTGGCGGCGAGCGCGAGGTAAAGCGCGGCGAGCGCGCTGGCGGCGCGGAATCAAGCCGACGGCAGGCGAACGACGAAGGTCGATCCGGCGCCGAGCTCGCTGCGCACCGCGACCCGTCCGCCGTGGGCCTCGACGATCGCCTTGACGAAGCTGAGGCCGAGACCGAGACCGCGCGCGCTGCGACTTTGGTCGGCGCGATAGAGCCGCAGCCAGATGCGCGGCAGGTCGTCGGCGGCGATCCCGAGGCCACGGTCGGCCACGGTCAAGGTCGTGAAGTCGCCGTCACGCGCCGTCGTGAGCTCGACCTGCGCGCCGAGCGGCGAGTATTTGATGGCGTTGTCGAGCAGGTTCGCGACCACCTGGCGCAGCCGATTGGCATCGGCCGCGACGGTGGTCCCCGCTTCGAGGTGCGTCACGATGCGAACGCCACGCTCGTCGGCGACGTGCTGATAGAGCTCGATGGTCTCACGCACGAGCGCGCTCAGCTCGACCGCCGTCCGGTCGAGCTTCATGACGCCCGTCTCCGCCTCCGAGATGTCCATCAGCGTCTGCAACATCGCCAGCACCCGCTCGGACTCCTCGATCGTGTCGGCCAGCGCGTCGCGCAGCTGTCCGCCGGCGGCGGGGCCGGCGAGCGCGACCTCGGCGCCGGTGCGCAGCCGCGTCAGCGGCGTCCGTAGATCGTGGGCGACGTTGTCGAGCGCCTCGCGCATGCCGCGCACCAGCGCCTGATTGCGCGCCAACACGCCGTTGAACAGCCGCGCCAGCACGTCGAGCTCGTCGCGCGTGCCGCGCTCGGGCAGGCGCAGCGACAGGTCGCCCGACGTCAGCACCGCGTCGGCGGTGGCGGCGAACGCCTGCACGGGCCGCAGCGCGCGGCGCATGAGGAAGAAGCCGCCGATGAGACCGAGCACGACGGCGCCCATCCAGACGGCGACGAGCCCGGCGCGCAGGTGACCGACCAGCTCGCGCGTCTGATCGTCGCTGATGGCGAGCTCGAGCCAGCGTCCGTGGCTGAGCGGCGTCGCGGCCATGCTCCACGTCGACCCATCGCTCGACGCGTGCACGGCGCGCACGTGGGGCGAGCCGCTCTTGGAATCGACCGTCGCGGCGTCGAAGGCCAGCGCCGCCACCGACCGGTGCTCGAAGAGCGTGACGTCGGCGCCGTCGCTGACGCGCACGTAGAGTGCCCGCGGCGCGTTGGCCGCACTCTCGCTGAGCGCCTGCACGCCGGCCAGCCCGCGCGTCTCGAACGCCACTTTGTGCGCGTTCAAGTCGGCGGTGACGGTCTCGACGATCTGCCGATGAATCGACGCGTGAATGCGGAAGACGGCGAGACCGGCGATGAGCGCGGTGCTGCCGACGAAGACGAGCGCGTACCAAGCGGTCAGACGCAGCCCAATCGAGCGCAGCCAGTCAGTCTTTGCGGAGGACATAGCCGACTCCGCGCAGCGTATGGATGAGCTTCACCGGGAAATCGCGATCGACCTTGCGCCGCAGCCGGCTGACCAGCACGTCGACGACGTTGGTCTGCGGATCGAACGAGTAGCTCCACACGTGCTCGAGGATCATCGTCTTCGAGAGCACGCGGTCGGCGTTGCGCAGGAGATAGGCCAGCAACGTGAACTCGCGCGCCTGCAGCTCGATGGAGTGACCGTCGCGGGTGACGCGCCGCGACTCGAGGTCGAGCGCGAGGTCGGCGTAGACGAGCTGCTTGGCCTGCTCGGCCGCGCTGCTCGAGCGACGGACGAGCGCGTGCAGGCGCGCCAGCAGCTCGGCGAACGAGAACGGCTTGGTCAGGTAGTCGTCGGCGCCCGCGGACAGGCCGGTGACGCGGTCGGCGACGTCGCTCTTGGCGCTGAGGATGAGGACCGGCACGTGCCGGCGCAGGCGACGGACCTCGCCGAGGACGCTCAGCCCATCGCGTCCAGGCAGCATGAGGTCGAGGATGATGGCTTCGAACGGACCGTCGAGCGCCAGGCGGCAGCCCGCTTCGCCGTCGCGGCTCCAGTCGACGACGTGGCCCTCCTGACGCAAGCCGTGGACGATGAACTGGCCGATCTTGTCATCGTCCTCGATGACGAGGATTCGCATGGCGCTCGCTCATGAATGTACGCCGCCGGACGGTCGTCGCCATGTGCGGCGCCCGATCACGAGCGGCGGGCGAGGATGGGCTCGACGCTGCCCGCCGCCGCCCAGCCGACGTGGCCGGCGCGGTCGTCGACGCGGACGAAGTCGCCATGGCGCGCGACGACCGCGACGGACGCGCCTTCGCCGACGTTGGCTTCGACGGCGGCGTTGGCGATGGGCGACAACAAGAGCGGCGTGCCGCCGCGCGCGATGACGATGGCGTCGTCGGCGCGCGGCCCGGCGAGCGCGAGCCCGGCCGTCGCGACCGCGCCGGCCACGAGCGCGGCGTAGGCCACGCGCCGGCACACGTGACGCCAGCGCGGTCGCATGACGACGCCGGCGACCGCCAGCGCCAGCAGCCACGCCGTCGCCACGACCCCACCGCCCCACTCGCGCGCCGACAGGAGCTGCGCCGCGCGCCGATAGGAGGGCGGCGTCGGCGACGGCAAGCCGGCGGCGAGCCGCGCCGCCGTCAGGTTGGCGACGACGGCCGGGTCGCGCGGCGCCAGCAGCTGCGCGCGCTCGTAGCTGACGATGGCGCGCCCGAGGCTGCCGTCCTTCTGGTAGGCGCTGCCGAGCTCGGAGAGCAGCGGCGCCGACCAGCCGGACTGGCGCACGATCGCTTCGTAGTCGGCGATGGCGTCGCGGTAACGTCCTTGGCTGACCGCGCGCTCGGCGTCGGCGCCGCGGTCGTTCTCGGCGGCCGCGGCATGCCGCCCAAGGTCGCGCCGCCGACCGCGAGCGCCAAAAGCCCGACGACCGCCAGGCGACGCGACGCGACGAAAGAGTGGCGAGTCGTCATGGTCTCTCCTCCAATTGCTCGAGCTCGCGTGCGATCAGCGCCTCGTATTTGGGCAGCGTCGCGGCGGGCGGCAGGCGGCCGGCATAACGAATCTGCTCCGCCATCGACAGCGTCGCGACGATCGGGCGCGCCGGCTCGCCGAGGCGCCGCTCGACCTCGGCCGCCGTCACCTCGGCGGGCGCGACGCCCCAACGCGCGCCCAGCCGCTCCTGCAGCGCGGTTTGGGCGGCGGCGAAGAAGCGCGGCGGATCTTGCGCCTGCGCGGCCTCGTGCAGCGCCGCGCGTTGGGCCACGAGCCGGCCGCGGCGTCGGCGCCGTTGGGCGCGCGCGCTCGGCCGCCGCGGCCGACGGCTGGCCGCGAGCGCGGCGACCGCGAGCAGCGGCAGCGCGAGCAGCAGCCAGAACCACGCCTGTCGCGTCGGCGGCGTCAGCGTGGCCACGAAGTGCGGCGTCGTGGACCTCGCGACCGGCGACGGCGTGCCGGCGCCGGCGGCACGATCGTCCGCAGCCGCGACGGGAGGCGCCGTGGCGTCGCCGGTCGCCGGGGCCACGGCGACCGTCAAGGCCGCGGTCGAGCGCGTCACGTAGCGGCGCTGATCGGGATCGAAGAAGCTGAAGGCGATGGGCGGCAGCGCCACGTCACCGCTCGTCTGCGGCACGACCGCTTGCTCGAAGACCTTGCCGGCGACCGGCGCGCCGTTGGCCGGCGGCGGCACCGCGCGCGGCGGATAGCTCTTCCAGCGCGACGACGCCGGCAGCCCGGCGAGCGCCACGCGATCGAAGCTGCCCTTGCCGCTGACCGCGAGCTGCAGCGTCATCGGCTCGAAGGCGACGCCGGCGCTCGGCTGCAAGGTGGCGCGAAGGTCGAATTGGCCGACGGCGCCGCTGAAACCGGCCGGTGCGCCGGCCGGCAGCGGCTGCACGTCGATCATCTGCGGCGTCGAGCGCAGGGTCATCTCGCGCTCGCGCACCGGCGCGAACAGATCGTCGGCGTCGACGCCGAACGGCGAGCGGCTCATGAACGAGCGCAGCAGCGCCGACGAGGTCAAATCGTCGTCGGCCAAGCCCGCGAACGGATCGGACGCGGCCCGCCGCGAGGCCTCGCGATAGCGGGCGACGATGGGCAAGCTGACCTCGGCCGACTGGCTCCCCGACAACGCCGCCGTCGCGACGCCGGTCCAGGTGGCGACGCGATAGGGCACGCCGCCGACCGCTTCGACGCTCTGGCGCGGCTCGGTCGAGAGCTGGCTCAGCGTAAAGGCGGCGTTCGTCAGGCTCGGCGGCCCCGTCAAGGTCACCTCGGTGCCAGGGCGGAAGTAGGCCTTCAGCGTCACCGGCACCGCCTGCCCGACGTAGAGCGACCGCTTGGGCCAGGCGACCCGCAAGAGCGCCACCGGCGAGCGCGCATCGGGCGCGTCGGGCTCGCTCACACCGCCGCGCTGCCGGTTGCCGGCCGCGGGCGCGCGACCCGCCGGCGCGACCTCGAGCCGCAGCGTCTGCCCGCCGACGGGAATGGCGAAGCTGCCCGGCCGCGAAGCCACCACCTGATACAGCTGGAACGTGTGCTGCGAGACGGCGCCGTTGATGACGGTCATCTCGCTGCTCTGTCCGCTCGGCTGAAAGCGCAGCCCGTCCACCGCCGGCAGCGCCGGCGACCGACCGCCGTCCGTCGCCACACGCAGCGTCGCCGCCTCGTCGAGCGCGATGCGCGGCGGCTGGAGCTCGGCGCTCGCCGCCGCCGCCCGGGCGACGCTGCCCGTGCCCAGCATCAGCAGCGCCAACGCGACGCCCAGCCCAAGCCCCACCCACTGTCGATTCCGTTTCATGGCTCACCAATCCTTGTGGTTGACGTCAGCGGTCGCGGCGCGCTCCCGTCCGGCCGTGGCCATCGGCAGCACGCGCTCGTCGCCGCGCAGCGAGTCGAGCAGCTGGCGCGCATCCCCGCGCGACAGCCGGCCCGGCGCCGCGGGCTCAGCCGCTTCGCCGTCCGCGTCGGCTCGCTCGCCGTTGGGTCCGCGTGCCGCCGGCTGTCGCGGCTGGCCGAGCGCCGTCGCGCCCGACGGCGCCTGCCCCATCGGCGGCGAGCTCCCCGCGTTCTCTTGCTGCGCCTGCGCACGCTGCTGCCCGTTCTGTGACTGCCCGCTTTGCGCTTGCTGCCCGCTCTGCCGATTCCGGGCCTGCTGGTCGTGCCCGGCGGCGTTCGCGCTCGATTGCTCGTGACCGCCTTGCTTCTGCGCCTGCTCTGCGCCTTTACCTTGTCCCTGTTGACCTGGCTGCTGCTGCCCGCCCTGGCGCTGCGCCTCTTGCGGCTGCGCCCCGCCCTGCCCGCTCTGATTTTGCGGACCCTTTTGATTCTGCGCGCCCTCGGATTGCGCACCCGATTGGCCCTTTTGGCCCTTCCCGCTCTTTTGCGACTTCTTGTCATCATTGCGCGCCTGCTGCTGCTGCTGCTGCTGCCGCTCGAGCGCCGCCAGCTGACGCTTGACGAGATCGCGATTGAAGACGGCATCGGCATCTTTGCCGTCGAGCGCGATCGCCGACTCGTACGCGCCGATCGCCCGCTTCCACTGCTCGCGCGTCTGCTCGGGCTTCAGCTGCGCGCTCTTTTGACCGTCGCGATAGAGCGCGTTGCCGAGGTCGTAGTAGGCCTCTTGCTGCAGCTCCGGCCGATCGGAGTGCAGCGCCCGCTCGAACGCCGTCTGCGCCGCGCCGAAGTCGCCCGCTTTGTACGCCGCGGCGCCGCTGTTGTACTGCAGCTGCGCGTCGCTCGGTCGCTTGGCGATCGCCCGGTCGTACTCCTTGGCGGCCTCGCGGTAATGCCCGGTGTGATAGGCGCGCTCGGCGTCGGCGGGCGACGCCTGCGCCAGCCGCGCGCCGCCGACGCAGAGGCCGACCGCCAAGACCGTCGCCCCGCGGCGCGCCAAGCCGGCGAACGCCCGTCCGTGCGGCGGCGGCTCGGCGGCCCGACGGCTGCCGCGCCGGCGCTCGCGAATCAGCGGCTCGAGCCCCAGACACAACACGGCCAACCCGAGCGGCCACTGGATACTGCTCGAGCGGCACGCGGCGCATCCGCGATGCCAGCGCCGCTTGCGGCAGACGCGCCAGCACGTCCGCATACAGCGCGTCGAGCCCGCGACCGTCGGCGCCGAGCCGGCGATAGTCGCCGCCGCTGACGCGCGCCATCGTCTGCAGCGTCCGCTCGTCGAGCCGCGAGCGCACGAACGCGCCCGCCGGATCGCGCACGAAGCGGCCGTCGCGACCGTCGCCGACGGGGATGAGCTCGCCCGTGGCCGTTCCCACGCCGACGGTATAGATGCGCACGCCGGCGGCGGCCGCCTGCTTCGCGGCGTCGACGGCGTGCGCCTCCAGATCTTCCCCGTCGGTCAGAAACACCAGGATCTTCTGATTGGCGGGCTCGTTCTTCAGGGCCGCGCGCGCGACGTCGATGGCGCGGCCGACATCGGTCCCGCCGCGCGCGATGAGCGACGTATCGACCGCGTCGAGCGTCTGCGCGAACATGTCGCGGTCGAGCGTCAGCGGACACTGCAAGAACGCGTCGCCGGCGAAGGCGACGAGCCCGACGCGGTTGCCCTCGAACTTGCCGACCAGATCGGCGACCGCCAGCTTGGCGCGCGTCAGCCGATCGGGCTTGAGGTCGGGCGCGCGCATGCTCTTCGACGTGTCGATGGCGAACAAGAGGTCGATGCCGCGTCGCTGCGTCTCCTCCCAGCGATAGCCGCGCTGTGGCCGCGCCAGCGCCACGCAGGCGGCGAGCAGCCCCAGCATCAAGAGCGCGCGCTTGGCCAGCCGCCGCGGCCGCGACAGCGACGACAGCGCGCCGGCGCGACGGGCGCCGAACGAGGCCAGGGCGCGCCGTCGCTGGCGGTCGGCGCGCAGGCCGAGCACGAGCAGCAGCGCCGCCGCCAAGAGCCCCACCAACAGCCACAGCGGCCGCGCGAACGTGAGCGAATGGAAGGTCATGGGATCCTCTTGAAGCGAGTGAGGCCGAGCGCCATTTCGCCGGCCAACAGCAACAGCGCCGGATAGAGCAGCCAGGCGAAGCGCTCTTCGTGATGCTCGTACTTCTTGAGCTTGCGCGTGGTCTTCTCGAGCTTGTCGATGGCGCCGTAGATGCGTTCGAGCGAGTCGGCGTCGGTCGCGCGGTAGAAGGCCGCGCCGGTGGTGGCGGCGATCTTCTGCAGCGTGGCTTCGTCGACGTCGACCTTGGTCATCACCATGCGCGTACGGCCGCGCTCGTCGGTGATCGGCATCGGCGCCTCGCCTTTGCCGCCGACGCCGATGGTGTAGACCTTGACGCCGAGCGCCCGCGCCGCTTCGGCCGCCAGCTGCGGCTGCACCTGTCCGGCGTTGTTCTGCCCGTCGGTGAGCAAGACGACCAGCTGCGACTTCGACGGCTGACCGCGCAGCCGATTGACGCTCGCCGCCAGCGCCGAGCCGATGGCGGTGCCGTCTTGAATCATCCCCGGCTGCAGCCGCTGCAGGTTCTGCAAGAGCCAGTCGTGATCGAGCGTCAGCGGGCTCACCAGATAGGGCTCGCCGGCGAAGGCCACCAGCGCGATGCGATCGTTGGGCCGGCTGCGAATGAACTTCGCCACCACCGATTTGACGACGTCGAGCCGGCTGCGCGCCTGGTCGCCTTCGGCCAGGTCGAGCGCCTGCATCGAGCCCGAGACGTCGACCGCGAGCACGAGGTCGACGCCGCTCGCCTCCACCTCCGTCGCCGCGTGGCCGAGCTGCGGCCGCGCCAAGGCGACGATGAGGAGCGCCACGCCGAGCCAGCGCGCGAGGTGCAGCACGCGGCCCCAGCGACTGCGCGTCGCGCGCGCGACGGCTCGGGCCGGCTCGATGCTGGAGTAGACGACGGCCGGCTGCGCACCGGTGCGACCGAGCCACCAGCCAAAGCGGCGGCAAGAGCGCCAAGAGCCACAGCAGCTGCGGATTGTGCAGCGTGATCATGACGACGCCCTCCTTGATGACGCGCCGCCGCCGTCGGCGGGCTGCGCGGTGGTCAGGACGAACTGCCGCGCCAGCGCGCTGAGCGCGTGCATGCCGCCGAGCGGCAGCTCGAGTCGCGCGAACTTCGCCAGGTCGCAGGCCGAGAGGAGCTGCGCCAGCGGCCGGCGATGCTCACCGAGCGGCGAGCCCGACTGCGCGACGAGCTGCTGCAGGAACTCGTCGGTGGTCGCGTGCGTCGCCAAGAGGCCGAAGCGCGCCTCGATGTAGTCGCGCACGGCATCGGACGCCGCCGCCGCGTAGGCCGCGGCGTCGCCGGCTTCGGCCAGCTGCTCGGCTTCGGCCAGCCGCGCCAGCGCGCGCTCGTCGGCGGTCGGCGGCCGCGCTCGCCGTCGCCGCGCGATCGCGGCGAGCGTGAGCCCGACGGCCGCGCAGGCGACGACGGCGCCGCCGAGCGCGACCCAGCGCCACGGATTGGCGATGGCGATCGGGCCGCGAATGTCGCGAATGTCCTCGGCCGGCGCCGCGTGCGCAGCGGCCGGCGGCACCGCCGGCGCCGCCAGCAACGCCGCCGAAGAGAGCGAGAGCGCCGCCGCCAACAGCGCCGTACACAACAGCCGTGACCGACTCATCGCCGCCTCCTGCCGCGGGCGCGAAAGAGCTGGACCAGCGCCGGCAAATAGGGGACCGACGTGTCGATGGGGACGCTGTCGATCGACTCTTGCCGCAGCGTGTGCTCGAGCTCGGCTTCGCGCGCGGCCGTTCGCGCGGCGAACTCGGCGAGCACGCGCGGCGAGCCGGTGTCGATCTCGATCAGCTCGCCGGTCTCGGCGTCCTCGACGGTCAAGAGCCCGACGTCGGGCAGCTCGCGCTCGCGCGGATCGGTCACGCGCAGCGCCACGACGTCGTGGCGGCGGCGCGCCATGCGCAAAGCCCGCCGCAGCTTCGCCGTCGCCGCCGCCGGATCGCCCGCGCTCTGGAAGTCGGAGAGGACGAAGACCATGGCCCGCCGCCGCGTCACGGCGTCGATGAGCGCGAGCGCGCGGGCGACGTCGGTGCCGCGCTGTTCCGGCCGGCAGCTCAGGACCTCGCGCACCAGCCGGAGCACGTGCTGACGCCCTTTGCGCGGCGGCACGAACGTCTCGACCTGATCCGAGAACAAGCACGCAGCCCGACGCGATCGCTGTTGCGCACCGCCGACAGCGCCAGCACGCAGGCGATCTCGGCCTCGATCTCGCGCTTGGTGCGTCCGGCCGAGCCGAAGTCGCCCGAGGCGCTGACGTCGACCGCGAGCAGGATCGTGAGCTCGCGCTCTTCGCGGTACTTCTTGACGAAGGGATGGCCGGCGCGCGCGGTGACGTTCCAGTCGATGGTGCGCACCTCGTCGCCGGGCACGTATTCGCGCACCTCGTCGAAGTCCATGCCGCGACCGCGAAACACCGAGTGGAAGCGGCCGGCGAAGGCGTCGTTGGCGAGCCGGCGCGTGCGAATGTCGATGCGCCGCACCTGTTTCAGGATCTCTTTGAGGTCGGTTTCCATGGGCCGCTCCATTACGGGCTCGGCAGCGCGGCGAGGATCTTGGCCACGACGTCGTCGGCGGAGACGTTCTCGGCTTCGGCTTCGTAGGACAGGCCGAGCCGATGGCGCAGCACGTCGGGCGCCAGCGTCTTGACGTCGTGCGGGATGACGTAGCCGCGCCCGTGCATGAAGGCCCACGCGCGCGCCGCCAGCGTCAGCGCGATGGTCGCGCGCGGCGAGACGCCGAACAGGATGTAGTCGTGCACCGGCGCCGCGTAGGCCGCCGGATCGCGCGTCGCCGAGACGATGTCGACGATGTAGTCGCGGATCTTGTCGTCGACGTAGACGCGATTGACGACGTGCGCGCGAGTCGCGCAGCTGCGCGATCGACACCACCGGCTCGACCTGCAGGTTGGGCTCGCTCGTCGCCATCGCGTCGAGGATGGCGCGCTCTTCGGCGCGCGACGGATAGCCGATGACCAGCTTGAGCAGGAAGCGATCGACCTGCGCTTCGGGCAGCGGATAGGTGCCCTCCTGCTCGATCGGATTCTGCGTGGCCAGCACCAGGAACGGCTCGGGCAGGCGGTAGGTCTCTTCGCCCAGCGTCACCTGGCGCTCTTGCATGGCCTCGAGCAGCGCCGATTGCACCTTGGCCGGCGCGCGGTTGATCTCGTCGGCCAGCACGAGGTTGGAGAAGATCGGCCCGTGCTTGGTGACGAAGCTGCCGTCGTGCGGGTTGTAAATCATCGTGCCGACGATGTCCGCGGGCAGCATGTCGGGCGTGAACTGCAGGCGGCGGAACAGCGCCCCCGAGACCGTCTCCGCCAGCGTCTTCAGCGCCAGCGTCTTGGCCAGCCCAGGCACGCCTTCGAGCAGCAAGTGACCGTTGGTCAAAAGCCCGACGATCAGGCGATCGACGAGATAGCGCTGCCCGACGATGACCCGCGCCATCTCCGCTTGCAGCGACGGCACCCAGGCGGCGCTGCGCTCGACCTCCTCTTGCAGATCGTGAATGGGACCGCGCCAGCCGCTGCGGCTCTGGAATCGGTCGAGCTCTTCGGACGTCGGGATCGGAGCCGCTTGCGACTCGGCTTTGCGGAAGGCTTCCATGGCTTCTCTCTCCTGTAGTGGCTGGGTCATGGAGGAGAAGATGGCGGACCGACCCATGCGGCCGCCTGTCCGGAACATTACAGGCGTGAAAGGTCGGACGAAGGCGGCGTTTCAGCCGCGCGGCGCCCGCACGTCGTGATCGACGCCCAAGAACGGCGCCGGCCGCGTTGTGGCCGACCGAAACGGCGCCATCCAGTGCGCGTTGAAGTAGCCCTTGGGCTCGACGCCGTAGCTCTTCATGAATGCGTGAAAGACCGATGCTGCGGCTCGCCTTGGCGATGCTGACGATTCGAGCCGGAACTGCGGCGGTGTTCGAAAGATTCCTGAGGTCGCGCCGAAAGTCGACGCGCGCGGCCTCGGATTGCGCGAGGTCACATGATCGATCGGCGTGACGTTGAGCGCGAACGAACCGCGAAGGGCGTGGCGCTTAGCGAAGCAAGTCGAACGCGACGCTCAGGAGACTACGGTCCCGGATAGGGCCACGCCGTGCCGTAGAGCTGCTTGTAATTGGCGAGCGCGTCTTTGACGTACGACAGGCCGGCACCGCTCAAGGTGCACGACTTGGTCGCATCTCCCGTCAGCCAGAAGGCGAGCGAGAGATACCATTGCTGGTAGACCGAGCAGCCCGTGGCGCCGGCGTTCGCGTCGAGGAAGTTATATTTCCACGTGTAGCTGATGTAGAGGTAGATCTGATACGCGGGGTTGAAGACGGACGTCGCGTAGAGTGGGCTCGTGGTGTCCTGCCACGCGTTGATATAGCCCTTGACCTGCTTGCCCTCGAGATCGGTCACGCCGTTCGAGGTCGCGCTCTCGCAGTAAAAGCGGTTCACGCCCGCGGCGAATGGGATGTTGTCGACCGTGGTCGTGCCCGTGCAAGTGACGCCGGGCGGCAGGGTCGGCGTCAAGAACGTGCCCTCGCACGCCGGCGTCGACTGGAAGAGGCCATAGCTGTGCGAGTAGTCGACGGTGCCGGTGATCGGATCCTTCGCCGACGAGCCGCACGGCCCCGGCGGATCGTCGCCCGAGGAGGCGCCGGCGCTGATCGCCCAAGGTCCGCAGTTCTGGCCGCCGCACGGACCGTCGTCGGTGGAGATCGAAGGCGTGATGCCGCTCTCGTTCACGGCCTGCGCCTTGAGCAGCTGCGCCATCCAGGTCTCGGTCAGGCCCGCCTGCTGGCACGCGGCGAGGATGCAGCCGTCGTACAGATCGAGGTCTTTGTTTCCGGTCGCGATCGGATCGTTGGCGGGCGGCGCGCAGTTGGCCACGCAGCCGGCGTCCTTGCTGCAATTGCCGAACAGGCCGCCCGACGAGGTGCCGCCACCGGCGCTGCCGCCGCCGCCCGCGGTGCCGCCGCCACCGGCCGTGCCGCCGCCGCCGGCGGTGCCGCCACCGCCGGCGCTCCCGCCGCCACCGAGCGCACCCGCGCTCAGCTGCCACTGCTGCGCGTTCGTGCCGTTGCACGTGTAGAGCTGCACAGCGGCGCCGCTGGCGTTGCTGGCCGAAGCCACGTCGAGACACTTGTTGCTGCTCGGATTGCGCAGCTGCCAATAGCCGGCCGTCTCGTCCTCGGCCACCCACGTCTGCGCGGCGCTGCTGCTGCAGGTGTACGTCTCGATCTTGCTGCCGTTGGCCGTGCCGACGGCATCGACGCACTTGCCGCTGTGCGAGTTGACGATGTGCACGCCGCCCGCGATCGGCTCGAGCAGGAACGACTGCGCGCCCAAGCCGTTGCACGTCGCCTGCTGGATCTTGGTGCCGTCGGCGGTGCCGGCGTTGACGGCGTCGAGGCACTTGCCGCTGCCCTGCCGCACGATGGGACCGCCGCTGGTCACGGCGTCGGGCGGGCCGCTGCCTTCGGCATCGACGGAGCCGCCGCTGCAGCCGGCGATCGCCAGCGCGGCGGTGAAAAACAATGTAGCAGAGCTGAGCTTCTGGACCATGTCCTGCTCCTTTCCCAGAGCACGACCGGCAACACCCCGCCGCCCGCGCATGCTTGCAACCGTGCGCTGGCCCTGCGAAAATGGGTCCAACTTCACGAGCGACGCAAACCACCGCGGTTCCGTCTCCTATTGGAGTCACACCGTCTCCGCTAGTTGGAATGGGTGATGGAGCGAACCCCCAACTGTCCACTCCGGCTTTCCGCTCCGCCGGCCGTCGTGCGATCGGCGTCACGCTCGGTTTTCCGCGAATGATCACGGCTGTGGGCAGCTCGTGACGGAAAAGTGCAGCGGCCCGTGTCGATCTCGGATGGGCCCGATCGTCGCGTCGTGGCAGCAGGGATTTTCCACCCGAGACAGGAGCATCGCGATGCGACTCATGGTGATCGTCAAGGCCACCAAAGAGCTCGAGCCGGACGCGCCCGCCGATACCAAGATGCTGGCGGAGATGGGCCGTTAGTCGCTGGCGGAGTGCATCGAGTGGGTCAAGCGCGCGCCCAACCCCGATGCGACAGGCGCCGACCACGAGCTCGAGATCCGCCAAGTGCACGAGCTCGACGACATCCCGCAGCTCCCGCTGCAAGCCGAACCATTCGTAGCGCGCGCGTCGAATGGCCGCGTGCCGTCGCGTACGACGGCTCCGACCGTCGTTCCGCTGCTCGCAGGATGATACGACCGCCACATGGCAGCTCGGCGCGACTGATCGATCTCGCGAGCCTGCGACAAGTTGCTGCAGCTGGAATGCGACGGTCGTCGTCATCGACGGAGCCCTCGTAAAATGCGGCCGGTCGGACGACAGCGCAGGCGCTGCCGAGGTGTTGCACGGCCCATCTGCGCGTGTTAACCGTCTTGGCGGCTGGCGCTGTCGACCCATGTCCTCTTGCTCCACGGTGCTCCTCTGACCAAGAACGCTGCGGGTTCCACTGCGCTGACGTATCGTCCAGACGTCGACGGATTGCGCGCCGTCGCCGTCCTTGCCGTCATCCTCTTCCACGCCTTTCCCAGCCTCGCCCCGGGCGGATTCGTGGGCGTCGACATCTTCTTCGTCATCTCCGGCTTCCTCATCACCGGGATCCTGGCGGCGGAGATTCGGGCCGGACAGTTCCGCATCGCCACCTTCTATGCGCGACGCGTGCGCCGCATCTTCCCGGCGCTGATCGTCGTCCTCGCGTTCACCTTCGCCGTCGGCTGGCTGCTGCTGTTTCCCGAGGAGCTCAAGGCGCTCGGCCGCGATATCGCCGCCAGCGCCGGCTTCGTCGGCAATCTCTCGCTGTGGAGCGAGACCGGCTACTTCGACCGCGCGGCCGAGACCAAGCCGCTGCTTCACTTGTGGTCGCTCGGCGTCGAGGAGCAGTTCTACATCGTCTGGCCGTTGGTGCTGGCGCTGGTGTTGCGCAGCCACGCGCGGCTGCGCGTGGTGGCGGCGACGCTGCTCGTCGCCTCGTTCGTCGCCAACGTCGTGCTCATCGGGCCGCACCCGGCGGCCGCCTTCTTTTCGCCGTTCACGCGCTTCTGGCAGCTCATGGCGGGCGCGCTCTTGGCGCTGCGCGGGCCGGCGGCGACGGACGTCTCGCTGCGCGCGCGCCACGCCCTGTCGCTGGCCGGCACCGCGCTCTGCGTCGGCTCGATGCTGCTCTTGAGCGACCAGGTCCGCTATCCCGGCTGGTGGGCGCTGCCGCCGACGCTGGGCGCGTGTCTGCTGCTGGCGGCGGGGCCGAGCGGCATCGTCAATCGGACGGTGCTGTCGCATCCGGCCGCGGTGTGGCTCGGCAAGATCAGCTATCCGCTCTACCTGTGGCACTGGCCGCTGTTGACGTTCGACCGCATCCTCGTCGGCAGCGCGCTCACCTTGACCGCGCGCGCGGCGCTCATGCTGCTGAGCGTGCTTCTGGCCTGGCTCACCTACGTCATCATCGAGACGCCGGTGCGACATCGCGTCTGGCGGGCCACCAGCACGGCGCTGACGTGCGGCCTCCTCGTCGCGCTCGGCCTCGACGGCGCCGTCGTCTACGCGCTCGACCTCGAAGGCGTGGGCAAGCCGTACAGCGCCGAGGCCGACGCCAGCACGGCGGTGTTCGGCGCCGGCAAGGTCTTCACCAGCCAGCAATGCGGCCTGTCGGCGGCCGAGCGCGGGCTGGTCCTGTGCATCGCCGACACGCGCGAGCCGCCGGTCTTCGCCATGGTCGGCGACAGCAAGGCGGGCGCGCTCATCTGGGGCACCTACCGCGAATCGACGCCGGGGCGGCGCTGGGAGCTGCTCGAGCATGCGGCCTGCGCGCCGACGACCGGCACCGTGCGCGTGTCGAGCTATGCCGCCGACAATCCGCAGGACTGCACCGACGCCAATCGCCTGGCGCTGCGCACGGTCATCGCCGACCCGCACATCGCGCTGGTGGCGCTGGTCACCGCGCGCCGCATCCTCATCGGGCCCGACTACGCCAAGGAGGGCTCGCGCGTTCCCTACGCCGACGGCGCGCTCGACGGGCTCGACGGCACCGTCAGCCTGCTGACGCGCGCGGGGAAGAAGGTGGCGCTGGTGCTCGACAACCCGACGCTGCCGGATCCGTCGACGTGCCTGCAGCGCAACGTCACGCAGTACGGCGTCGTCCGCGCGCTGGCCGAGCTCAGCGGCAGCCGGCCGCGCTGCACCATCACGTACGCCGAGTACCTCGAGAGCGCCAAGGACTACCTGGCGCTCGTCGGCAAGCTCCGCGCGCGCCACCCCGAGCTCATCGTGTACGACCCGACCTCGTTCTTCTGCGACATCGACAAGGGCGTCTGTCCGATCAGCAAGGACGGCAGCTTCCTCTACAGCGTCACCGACCATATGTCGGACTTCGCCAACGGCGCCATCGCCAAGCAGCTCTTACCGATGCTCGACGCCGCCATCTCGGCGCACGCGGACGGGGTCGGGCAGCTGCCCGCCACACCGTAGCAGCCGCTTCGTACGTCCAGCTCGTTCCGTCTACCAACGCATTCGTTCTCACCGTTCGCGCGATCGAGCCGGCGTGGTCTTACAAGTCGAGGACGAGGTCGCGCGTCGGTCGTGAGCAGCACACGAGGAGGTTGCCGTCGGCGGGTCTGTCGAGCGGCTCCGGTCCGTAGACGACCGCGCCGGAAATGAGCCCGCTCTCGCAGCTGTGGCACACGCCGGCCCGGCACGCCCAGCGGACCGGGACATCGCAGGCCTCGGCCAGCTCCAAGAGGCTCTGATAGGCCGACGGCTTCCAATGCGCCGCGATGCCGCTGCGCGCGAACGACACCAGCGGACCGGTCTCGGCGTCGTCTTTGGGCAGATGCGGCGCTCGCGTCGCCGCGCCGACGACGCCCGGGGTCAGCGACTCCGAGCCGACGAAGATCTCGAGATGGATCCGCTCCGACGCGACGCCCAAGGCGGCCAGATCCTCTTTCATGCCGGCCATGAAGCGCGTCGGCCCGCACAGGTAGACCTCGGCGTCGCGGGGCACGCCGACGGTCTCGAGGAGCGATCGCGACAGGTGGCCGGCCGCGTCGAAGTCGTCGCCGAGCGTGTCGCGCGCGCCCGGCCGCGAGTAGCAGACGAAGCTGCGGCCGTGCGGCAGCGCCTGCATGAGGCCGCGGGCCTCGACGGCGAACGGATGATGCCGGCGGTCGCGCGCGCCGTGAAGCCACCACACCGGTCGCGTCGAGCGGGCCGCGGCCAGCGCGTGCAGCATGGCCAGCACCGGCGTCACGCCGATGCCGGCGCTGAGGAGCACGACCGGCCGCTCGCCCGACTGCAGGACGAAGCTGCCGCGCGGCGCGCTGACGTCGAGCACATCGCCGACCCGGACCCGATCGCGCAGGAAGCCTCCGGCGGCGCCGTTGGGCTCGAGCTTGACGCTGATGCGATAGCGCTCCGTCGAGACCGGACCCGACAGTGAATAGCTGCGAAAGAGCGGCTTGCCGGCGACCGTCGGCTGCAGGCGCAAGACGACGAACTGCCCGGGAAGCGCCGTCGGCAGCGGCCGGCCGTCCGCGCGCTGCAGCGTCAGCGACAGCACGTCCGCGGACTCTTGGTCGATCGCCGTCACCGCCAGCGGCGCGAATCCCGGCGCCGGCGGATGCGCAGCCGCTGCCGGCACGAGCCCCGCGTTACCGCTCCCCGCGCTCGCCTGGCTCTGCAACAACGCGGCGAAGGACGCGCGCCAGCCGGGTGCGAGCGCCTCGATGCGCAACGCCTGCTCCAGGCGATCGCGCGCGTGATGGGGCAGATAGAGCAGCGCATTGATCTCGGCGACGGTCATGCGCACCGTCGCCTCGCCGACCTTCACGATCTCGTCGCCGGCCCCGACCTCGCCTTCGCGGAGGACGCGGAAGTAGAAGCCGGGGCGTCCGCTCGAGGTCAAGCAGGGCCGGCATGCGCGGACTCGTTCATGCGGATGCCGACGCGGTAGCAGGTGACCCGCGGCTGCGGTGACCTCGAAGAGCGCGCTGCCGATCGCGAAGCGGTCGCCGATGCACACCGAATCGTCGGGCAGCCCCTCGATCGTGAAGTTCTCGCTGAACTGCCCATAGGCGAAGTCGGTCCGCTGCAGCCGCTCCTGCCAATAGCGGTACGATTCGATTTGGTAGACGAAGACGGCGCGCTGCTCGCCGCCGTGACCGGCCAGGTCGCCCTGACCGTCGCCGTCGAGGTGCAAGCGGCCGACGCGACAGCGGCCGGGCACCGGATCCTTCCAGATCCCGGTGTGCACCGTGCGCCCATTCCACGGCAGGTCGCGCGGAAGCCCGACGTTCACCGATAGGAGTCGCGCGCTGTCGCCTGGCCTTTGCGCACCCATGTCGTCCTCAGGGCGCGTGCGCCGGCTCGGGCGCGTGCGCCGGGCGCAGCGCCGCGGCGTAGTCGCGGGCGAATTGCTCGAGCGTGCGCGGCGCGTGCCCGGTCACGCGCTGCACGTCGTCGGTCACCACGGCCAGCGCCGTATGGCCCGCACGCAGCGTCGAGAAGTAGTCAATCCAGTGCTCGGCGACCGCCGCTGACGCGCCGGCCTCACGGACGATCGCGCGCAGCTCGCGCGGCGCCACCACGCGGAAGCCGATGCGCTCGCCGATGCCGAGCGACAGCCGCTCCGCCACCTCCGCGTAGGTGACGAGCCCCGGTCCGGTGACCGTATACACCTGCCCAATCTCGGCGCCGCCGGTGAGCGCGATGGCCTCGACCTCGGCGACGTCGTCGACGTCCACGAGACTGACGCGCACCTGCGCGTCGACGAGCGGCACTAAAAAGGCGCCCATCTGCGCGATCGGTGGCGACCACTGCAAAAGGACCTGCATGAACTGCGTCGGACGCACCACGATGTGCGGCAGCTTCGTCCGTTGCAGATACCGTTCGACGTTGCTATGCGCGCCCGGCATCCCGGTCGCCGTCGGATTTGCGCCGACCGCCGAGTGCTTCACCAGGAGCGACACGCCGGCGGCCCGCGCCGCGTCGATGAAGCCGATCTCGGCCTCGGTCTGCCGCGGCATCGCCGGCGTGAGCAGAAACGCCGTGTCGACGCCGGCGAACGCCGACCCGTAGGTGCCGGGCTGCGTGAGGTCGCCGGCGCGCACGTCGACGCCCAGTCGCGCGAGCGCGTCACTCCCCTTCGGGCCGTGGACGAGCGCGCGCACGCTCGCTCCACGCGCGCGCAGCTGGCGAACGAGACGGCTGCCGACCGTCCCTGTGGCGCCCGTCATCAAGATCATCGTGGCCTCCTCGCGACAGATCAGATGCAACGCGCGATCCGCTCCGCTCGCGCCTGACGCTGACAGTCGCGCGCCTGCTGTCGCCCGGTTCGCGGAAGGCTTACGACGACACCGCGTGCGGTGCCGCCGTGCGAATCGGCGCGGCGCGACGCCGGTCGGCTTCCTCGGCGACGACCCGAGGCGTTGCTCGTCGAACGGTTATGCGTACACTGCGCCCGGAGGTAACGATGAACGAGCGGAAACGGTGGCGATTCACGATTGGGCTCGGCGCGGCGGGGCTGCTCGCGCTGTCGGCGCTGACGCTTCCGCGGCTCGGGCATGCCACGACCCCGCCGCCGGAGCGCTCGCCGTTCGAGTACGTGGGCGGGCTGGCGCTGCACGCCAATCAGCCGCAAGAGCTCGCCCGTTGGTACTCGGACGTGCTCGGGCTTCCCATTCGAACGGTATTTCCCGGCGGCGTCTTCGGTGGCTTTCGCTCGGGGACGGTCGACTTCCACATGGCGATCGTCGCGGCGAGCTCGAAGCATCCGGGACCGCCGCCCGGCACGACGTACGTGGTCCTGCGCGTCACCGACCTCGATGGGCGCGTTCGCGACCTGGCGAGCCACGGCGTCGTGCCGTACGAGACCACGCAAGACAAGAGCGGCCGCTTTGCCATGATTCACGATCCCGAGGGCAATACGATCGGGCTGTGGTCGCAATAGCAGCGGGCCTGCGCGCCGACGTCCGAAATGGTCGGAGACCACGCGCACAACGCGATAGTCGCAGCGTCCTCGTAGCGGCGCTCGCGCGTCGGTCAGCCGGGCGGCACGCAGCCGCCGGCGCCGTCGCACATCGTGCCGTTGCCGACGCTGCAGGGCGTGCCCGGCGCCGCCGGCGCGCTGCCGCACGTGTGCGCCGTCGGATCGCAGGCGCTGACGAGGCAGGGGTTCGACTGCGGCGGGCAGTTGCTGTCCATCAAGCAGCCGACGCAGGTGCCGCTGCCGTCGCAGACGGCGCCGTTGTCGTCGTCGCACTGGATGCCCGCGGGCGCGTCGACCACCATGCACATGAAGACCGTCGGGTTGCACAAGTTGGCCTGGCAGGCGGTGGTCGTGATGGGCGCGCAATCGGCCGGGCTGGCGCAGCCGAGGAAGCAAACGCCATGGCCGTCGCACACGTTGCCGCCGCTGTCGCTGCAGGGCGTGCCGGCGACGGCGTCGCTCAGGCCGCACATGCCGTTGGTCAGGCACGTGCTGCTCTGGCACGCGGTCGGCGGCGTCGGGCAGTCGCTCGGCACGTGGCACATGCCGCCGCCGTCGCCCGGGCTGGTCATGTCGAGCGGCGCGCCGGGACAGATCATGGCGCTGTCGATGCACGATCCGTTGCACGGCGATTGGCCGCTGAGACACGCGATCTCCGCCGGCGTCGAGCAGCCGCCGAGCCCGAGGCCGACCGCGGCTGCGACCACGACGCCGACGACCGCGCGCGCGATCATCAACCGCATCGGCGACTGCATCGGCGTTCTTCCCCCGTCAATGGCTCGCGCAATCAGCGAACGGTCGCTCCCCGCTTCATCTTGTCATTCGCGTGATCGCCGAGCCAAGAGAAAAGTTCGGTCTTGGAATGGGGCGTGATAAAGTGGCGCATCCCGGATGACTACGACACCTCTCGATTCGAGCGGTAGCGCGGCGCCGGGCGCGCGCGGCCTGCGCGGCGGACTGCGAGCCGCGTGGCGGTCGGATCAGGCGGCCGCGGCGTTCCGTTTCATTTCATGGGGGGAGATGATGCGGCATTCGTTCCGAGCGGCGCTCGCAGTGGCAGCGGTCGCGGCGCTCTCGACGGGCGCGCGGGCCGAGCCGACGGCGATCGGCAAGGCCAAGATCGTGAACGGCAAGGTGACCATCATCCGCGGCGCCAACAAGCTCGCGGTGAAAGTGGCCGACGCCATCAACGAGCACGATGTCTTCGAGACCGGGCCCGACGGCAGCGTCGGCATCACCTTCACCGACAACACGTCGTTCTCGATCGGGCCCAACAGCCGCGTCGCCATCGACACCTACTTCTTCGATCCCAAGAACTTGAAGGGCAACCTCTTGGCGCAGCTCAAGAAGGGGACGATGATGGTGCGCTCGGGCGAGCTGACGCGACAGCAGCCGGGCTCGGTGCAGGTCAAGACGCCACGAACCGTGCTCGGCGTGCGCGGCACGACCTTCGTCGTCTCTGTTGACGAATAGGCCCTGTGCTTCGCGCGCCTCGGTTCGGCTGGCCTCTGTGCATCGGTCTCGGCCTCGCGTGCGCGGTCGCGCGGCTGCCGTCGGCCGGCGCGCAGTCGGCGGGCTATCAGCTCAACCGCTACGAGCCGACGCCGGCCGGTGATCCGTTTACGCTCGTCGAGTATCCCTGGTACTCGGCGACGCGCTGGTTCGCCGGCGGGCTGACGCTCGACTATGCGCACCAACTGCTCGTCGCGCACGGCGCGCCGGCGCCGATCGCCAATCAGCTCGACGGACACCTCGACCTCGCCGGCTCGCTGTTCGATCGCGTCGCCGTGACGCTGAGCGTGCCGATGGTGCTGTACGAAGGCGGCACCGCCTTCAACGGCATCGGGCCGACCGGCGCCGTCGCCGGCAATCCGCGGCTCGGCGTGCGCGCGCGCCTCGTCGGCCAGCCCGACTCGCGCGTCTCGCTGAGCGCCAGCGCCTATCTCTGGATCCCCGTTGGCGAGCAGCACAACTTGGCCGGCGACGCGGGCGTGCGCTTCATGCCGCGGCTCAGTCTCGGCGGGCTCATGCTCGCGCAGCTGCCGTGGCAGCTGCGCTGGGCGGTCAACGCCGCGTTCCTCTATCGCGGGACGGCGCGGGTGGCGACCAGCGTCTCGCCGGTCGGCAACACGGTCGGCTCCGAGCTGCAGCTCTCGGCCGGCCTCAGCTTCGTGGCGCTCGAGCGCCGCTTCAGCATCGGTCCCGAGGCGCTCTTGTCGATCGCAGTGGCCGGCGATCTGCCGAGCGGACAGCAGCTGGCGACGCTGGAGCTGCTCGGCGCCGCGCACTATCTGGTGGCCGACACGGTGCAGCTCGGGCTCGGCATCGGCGGCGGCGTGGCCGGTGCGCCCGGTCCGCCCGACCTCCGCTTCATCTTCTCGCTCGCCTATGCGCCGCTGCGCCGGCGGACCTCGACGTTCGAGCGGGTGGTCGTGCTGCCCGACGAAGACGGTCACGTGGGCGGCGTCGTCGTCGACGACGGCAAAGCGCGCACGGTGCTCGACCAGGCTTACGCCGCGACGGAGATCGGCAGAAAGGACAAGCGCGCGCGGGCGGTGCAGAGCTCGGCGCAGGCGCTGCCGCCGGGCGTGGCGGCGTTGGCGCGCGCGCTGCCGCCGTCCGATCGCGACGGCGACGGCATCGTCGACGCGCAGGACGCCTGCCCCGATCGCGCCGGCGTGGCCTCGGCCGATCCGATTCGCCACGGCTGCCCCAAAGCGTCGGAGAAGGTGGTCGTGCTGCCCGACGCCGATGGACACGTGGGCGGCGTCGAGGTCGATGACGGCCGGACGAAGACGCTCATCGATCGGCCTTACGCCGGCGTCGAGGTCGGCGCCGACGGCCACGCGCAGGCGGTGGCGCCGCCGCCGGCCAAAGCCGTGGCTCGCTCGGTCGCGGCCGTCGCCGGCGCGCTGCCGCCGCCCGATGCCGACGACGACGGCGTGCGCGACAACGAGGACGCCTGCCCCGACCGCGCCGGCGTCGCCTCCGACGATCCCTTGCGCAACGGCTGCCCGGCGGCGCTCGAGCGGATGGTGGTGCTGCCCGATCCCGATGGGCACGTCGGCGGCGTCGAGGTCGACGACGGCAAGCGGCGCACGCTCGTCGATCAGCCCTACGCCAGCGCCGAGGTCGGCGGCGATGGCCACGTGCGCGCCGTGCCGCCTTCGCTGCGGTCGGCGGTCGAGCGCTCGGTGGCGGCCATCGCGCGTACGCTGCCGGCCGCCGACGATGACGCCGACGGCATCGCCGACGCCGACGATGCCTGCCCGGGTCGCGCCGGCGTCGCCGCGCCCGACGCCCTGCGCAACGGCTGCCCGAGCGTGCGCGAGCGCGTCATCGTCCTGCCCGACGCCGACGGGCACGTCGGCGGCGTCGAAGTCGACGATGGCCAGTCGAAGACCGTGCTCGATCGCGCCTACGCGACCGCCGAGGTCGGCGCCGACGGGCGCGCGCAGCTGGCGCCGACCTCGCCGGTGTACGCCGTGACGCGGTCGATCCGCGCCATCGCCACGACGATGCCGCCGCCCGACCGCGACGACGACGGCGTCGCCGATCAAGACGACGCCTGCCCCGATCGCGCCGGCGCGCCCAGCGCCGACTCCCTCCGCAGCGGCTGCCCGCGCACCGTCGAGCAGGTGGTCGTATTGCCCGACGAAGACGGCCACGTCGGCGGCGTCGAGGTCGATGACGGCCACGGCAAGACGCTGCTCGCCGAGGCCTACGCCACGTCCGAGACCGGCAGCGACGGCCGCGCCCGCGGCTTGAAGACGCTGCCGGCCGAGGTGGCGAAGACCTTCGCGCAGGCGATGGCCGCGCAGCCGCCGGGCGCGCGCCTCATCATCTACTTCGACAAGCGCGCCGAGCCGGTGCGCGACTTGACCGGCCCCATCGCCAACGTCGTCGCCGAGGTCAAGGCGCGCGCCACCTATTCGATCGACGTCGTCGGCCACACCGACGAGCGCGGCTCGCGCGCCGCCAATCAGCGCATCGGCCTCGAGCGCGCGCAGCTCATCGCCGACCGCCTGATCGCGGCCGGCGTTCCCGTCGAGCGCGTGCACGTCATCTCCAAGGGAATGACCGAGCCGTCGGTGTCGGTGAAGAAGAAGAGCGTCGCCGAATTCCGCAACCGCCGCGTCGAAGTCTTCGTTCGTTAGCGCCTTAGTGGTCGGAGCCGCCTTGCAGCTCGGACAGCCGCGCGTCGTGCTCGAGGAAGCGGTCGGCGAGCGCCTTGACGAACTGCCCCAAGAACGAGCTGCGCACCAGCTCCTCCAGCGCGTGACGCTCGACGACGACGGCGCTGACCTCGTCGATGGCGATGACGCTGGCCGAGCGCGGCGCGTCGGCGAAGATGGCCGTCTCGCCGAACACCTGCCCCGCTTCCAGCGTTCGCACCGTCACCGTGCGCGTCGGATCGGCGGCGTCGCGCTTGCGCACCTCGCAGCGGCCGCCGGTGATGATGAAGGCGGCGCGCGCCGGCTCGCCCTCGGCCACGATCACCTCGCCCGCGTGGAACTTCTGCATCGCGAACCAGTTGCCGCCGCGCAAGAACGCGCGCAGCTCTTCGGCCAGCTCCTCGACCGTTTGATGACGCTTGTTCGGGTCGGCCTCCATCGCCTTCATGGCGATGCGGCTCAGCTTCGGCGGCGGCTTGATGGCGACGCCGGTGCTCTCCTCGGGCGGCTTGAGCTGCCGGCGCTGCGCCAGCGGCAGCGCCTCCGGCACCGGGCCCGGATAAGGCGGCGAGCCGGTCAACATCTTGTAGAGGATGCCGCCGATCGCGAACACGTCGGTGCGCTGATCGATCTGCTGGATGTGACCCCAGGCCTGCTCGGGCGCCATGTACTGCACGGTGCCGATGACGGTGCCTTCGGGATCGGCGCGGCGCGGAATCTGCGAGCGGTGGCCGGCGCACACGTGCGCGCAGCCCCAGTCCATGACGTAGACCTGACCGAAGCCGCCGACCATGATGTTGTCGGGCTTCAAGTCGCGATGAATGATGCCGCGGCTGTGCGCGAAGGCCATGGCGTCGCAGACCTTGACCAGGATCTCGAGCAGCCGCTCGAGGTCGCGCTGCGTCTTCTGCGCGGCGATGAGGCGCGTCAGCGTCTCGCCGTCGACCAGCTTCATCGTGAAGTAGCTGGGCACGCCGCGCGCGTCGAGCACCAGCTCGTGCACGGGGACGATGTTGGGGTGGTCGAGCTGCCCGGTGATGCGCGCCTCGTCGAGAAAGCGCTCTTTGGAGTCCGGCTGCGCCGCCAGCTCGTTGTCGAGCACCTTCATGGCGATGTGGCGCAAGAGCTCGGTGTCGTAGAGGCGGCGAATCGAGCCCATGCCGCCGCGCGCGATCTCGCCCTCGTCGCGCAGGCGATCTTTGCCGCGCAAGGACGGCGGCGCCGCGGCCGGCGTCGGCGGCGGACCGGCGCCCTCGGCGCGCTCCGACTCCCAGGTGTCCACCGAGCCTTCGAACCAGGGGACATCGCTGGCCTCGTCGTCGACGGCGGAGCTGGGCTTGGCGCGCTGCAGACGGCCGACGGCGGTGACCGGATCATCGTGGCTCATAGACACTCCCGGTCGTCATCATACCCTCGCCGCGATTGACAGGTCCATAGCGCCGCTTCTACGATGAGAACGCCGTCGGCATCGGCCGGGAGTCATTCGTGCGTCTGGGGACGAGAGCGTTCGAGCGCTGATGGGCAACCGCCGCGTCTGGCTCGTGCAACTGCCGCTGGTGCTGGTGTGGACGCTGGCGTTCACGATCGCGCAGCGCGGCGACGAGCGGACGCTGACGAGCCCGCTGCTGCGCGATCGCGTCTATCGGACGCTGCGCATGATGGAGGGCTTCGCCACCGACCTGAAGTTTCGCCTGCGCGGGCCGCGGCCGCTGACGCCCAAGATCGTGATGGTCGAGATCGACGAAGACGCCATCAACCAAGTCGGCCGCTGGCCCTGGCACCGCGACGCGATGGCGGTCCTCATTCAGTCGGCGTTCGACGCCGGCGCGCGCGTCGTCGGGCTCGACATCGTCTTCTCCGAGCCCGACGTGCGCGTGCCCGAAGCGGTCGGTGAGCTCTTGCGCGGGCACGGCCTCGGCGACCAGATCCCGGCGTTCGAGACCGATCTGACGTTACAGCGCATCATCGCGCTCCATCGCGATCGGCTCGTGCTCGGCTGGATGAGCGACGACGCCTGCGTGCCCGCCTGGGAACATTGCGATCCGATGCTGGCGCTGCCCAAAGGCTTCGAGAAGTTCGCCTACGGCCACCTGAGCGGCACGTTTCGTCAGGACGGGACGGCGCTCGTGACCGTCCCCACCATCACCGCCAACATCGACGGCTTCGACGAGGCGGCCGCGCACTCGGGCTACTTCCAAGGCTGGCCCGATCCCGACGACGTGACGCGCCGGACCTTCTTGGCCGTCACCGCGAACGGGCACCTCTTTCCGTCGCTGCCTCTCGAGATGGCGCGCGTCGGCCTCGACGACGAGCTCGGCGCCGACCTCGACGGCCGCGGCGAGATCGCCAGCCTCTCGCTCTTGCGCGCGGGGCGGCGCCTGCCGGTCTCGAAGCACGGCGTCCTGCCGATCAACTTCCTCGGGCCCGGCTATCAAGAAGGCGCGTTTCCGTGGGTGCCGGCGATGCAGCTCATCGGCGACGCCGAGCGCATCCAGTTCGTGCGCAAGCACAAGGTGGAGTCGGTGGCGCGCTCGGCGCTGTTTCAGGACGCCTACGTCTTCATCGGCTTGTCGGCGCAGGGTGTGAACGATCTGCGTAACTTTCCCTTCGCCTCGCACGGGCCCGGCGTCGAAGGCCACGCGACGGTCTTGGAGAACATCCTGTCGCAGCAGTTCCTGCGCACCGGCGCCGGGCTCTGCGATGGACGGCTGGTGCTGGCGCTGATGACGCTGGGCGCGCTCCTGTTCGGCTGGGCGATGGTGCGGCTGGCGGCGCTGCCGGCGCTCTTGCTGTCGGTCGCGGTCATCGGTGCGCTGGCGGTCGTGGACGTGGCGCTGTTCAGCCGGCGCAACATCGATCTCGACTCCGTCTTCCTCTTCGGCGAGCTGACGACGCTCTTCGTGGCGACGCTGGCGGTGAAGTACGTCCAAGAGGAGCGCGGCAAGCAGCTCATCCGCGGCACCTTCTCGAAGTACCTCGCGCCCGCCGTCGTCGACGAGATGCTCAAGGACCCGGGCAACGTCAAGCTGGGCGGCGAGACGCGCAAGCTGACCATCATGATGTCCGATCTGCGCGGCTTCACCGCCACCGCCGAGCGCCTGCGGCCGGAACAGGTGCTGGGCCTGCTCAACAATTACTTGGGGACGATGGCGGACATCATCGTCGACCATCAAGGCACGATCGACGAGTTCATCGGCGACGCCATCCTCGTCATCTTCGGTGCGCCGCTGGCGCGCGCCGACGACGCGCGCCGCGCCGTGGCCTGCGCGGTGGCGATGCAGCGGGCGATGAAGGGCATCAACGAGCACAACGCGCGGCTCGGGCTGCCGGCGATCGAGATGGGCGTCGCGCTCAACACCGGCGAGGTCATCGTCGGCAACATCGGCTCGCAGCAGCACATCAAGTACGGCGTCGTCGGCAGCCACGTGAACCTGACGGCGCGCATCGAGTCCAACACCGTCGGCGGGCAGGTGCTGATCTCGGGCACGACGCTGGCGTTGGCGGGCGCCGACCTCGTGCTCGGCGACCAGCAGCTGATCGTCGCCAAGGGCTTTCCGCAGCCGATTCCGGCGTTCGAGGTCCGTGGCATCGGCGGCGAGTACGACCTCATGCTCGACGAGGTGGACCTGGCGCTGGTGACGCTCGAACGCCCGCTCGACGTGCGCTACCGGCTCGTCATGAGCAAGAACGAGGAAGGGCCGGAAGCGGTCGGACAGCTGCGCGCGCTGTCCGCCAAGGGCGCCGTGCTCGCCGGCGACGGCGCGCTCGACGCCTTCGCCAACCTCAAGCTCACGATGGTGGCGCCCACCGGTGTCGCCATCGAGGGCGCGCTCTACGCCAAAGTCGTCGCCGGCGGCGCGGCGTGCACGCTGCGCTTCACGGCGGTGCCGCCGGAGGTCGAGCGCTTCGTCGCGCAGCAGCTCGAGCCGGCGACGCCCGAGCGTTCGAGCGAGCTGGCCGGACGCTCCTGAGCTCCGCGCGCGCCGCCGCTCAGCGGCGAACGAAGCGGCCGAGCGACGGCTGCCACACCTCGACGGCGCCCTCGACGGCGATGGCGACGTTGGCGCAGCCGGCGGCGTGACGCGCGAACGCGTCTTCGATGAGCCGATCCGACTGCAGCGGACCGTGATGGCCGGCGAGCACGCGCGTCTGCGGATGGCGCCGCGCCAGCTCGGCCGCGTACTCGATCGAATCCGTGCCCGAAGGTGTGCTGCGCGACGTCGCTGTGGTTGGCGTCGACGATGACGAGCTGCGCGGTCGCGACCACGGCGTCCTCCAGCGCGCGCGTCGCCGCCGTCGGCTCGTGATCACTCAGGTAGGCGACGGTCGGGCCGTCGGTGACGGCCAGCCGATAGCCGAGCGTGTCGAGGTAGCGCCGGTTGGGCTCGAGGCCGCTGTAGTGGTGGAGCGCCACGGTCTCGAGCGTCGCGCCCGGCAACGCCACGCTCGCGCCGGCCGCGAGCGCGACGAACGACAGGCGTCGCAGCGTGCCCAGCGCCAGCACCTCGAGCGGGACGAACGCCGGCGGCGCGTGCCCGGCGGCAATCGTGTCGAGCGCCTCTTGCGGGCCGAGCACCGTCAACTCGAGGCCGTTGTCGCGGCGCCACATCCACTCGGCGTCCTTGAGCCCTTCCCAATGATCGAGGTGCGCGTGCGTAACGAGCACGTGCAGTCGCTCGATCGCGCGCAGGCGCTCGTCGCCGGCGAGCGCGGCGGCGAGCGCGCCCAGGCCGCGACCGGCGTCGAAGACGAAGAGGTCGGCGCCGACCGCCAGCGAGTAGCACGACGTCGCGTTGCCGATCCGCGAATGCCACGTGTTGCGGCCGCCGCGACAACCCCAAATGTGCAGCTGCGTCTCGTTCACGATGGCGGGCGTGGCCAACGCGCTCAGGCCCAGCCGAGCCGGTTGCGACCGGCGCGCTTGGCGGCGTAAAGGGCTTCGTCGGCGCGCTTCAGGAGCTCGGCGGCGCTCTCGCCGGCGCGGTATTGCGTGCCGCCCATCGTGGTCGTGATGCGGATGCCGCGGTCGTTGCCGGGATGGGGAAAGCTGCCGATGGCGGCGCGCAGCGTCTCGGCGCGGGTGCGCGCCTCCGCTTCGTCGAGGTCGGCGAGCAAGAGGATGAACTCGTCGCCGCCGACGCGGCACGGCAAATCGGACTTGCGCACGCCGTCCTGCAAGATGGCGCCGACGGCTTTGAGCACGAAGTCGCCGGCGGCGTGACCGAGCGTGTCGTTGACGGGCTTGAAGTGGTCGAGGTCCATCGCGATGAGGACGAGCCCGCCGCCGATGGCCCGCGCGCGCTCCATGAAGCCGTGCACCTCGGCGTCGAAGCAGCGGCGGTTGAAGAGGCCGGTGAGCGCGTCGGTGCGCGCCGTCTCCTCCTCTTGCGTCAGCCGCTTGCGCGTGAACTCGAGGCTCTTGATGGTGTCCTGCAGCTCGACGTTGCGCCGCCGCAGATCGGCGATCAAGTTGCGCTCGGCGTCGACCAAGAAGGCGCAGGCGCGGCGCAAGAGCGTGAAGATGGCACGCGGATGGGTCGCCAGCAGCGACTGAATGCTCGACTGGTCGACGACCTGCAGGCGCGCCGCGCTCGTGGCGACGATCGAAATGCTGCGCTGGTGGCCGGGGTTGATGAACGAGAGCTCGCCGAAGTAGCTGCCGGGGCTGTACGTGCGCACGACCTTGCCGGTGTCGAGGACGGCCTCGGCCTCGCCGGCGACGAGGAAGAACATCGAATCGCCGGGCTCGCCTTGCGTCAGGATGCGCTCGCCGGCCGCGCAGTGGCGCAGCGCGCCCGCCGCGAAGATGGCGTCGACCTCGTCATCGGTGAAGGCGTGCAACGGGGAATCGGCCGGGAATGCACTACGCACGCGCTCGATTTTAACACCAATCGCGCGCCGGTGGCTCATCCCGATGGCGCCGGGCCGGGTTTGCCGAGGCGCCATCGCGCCGGGCGCCTGACGGTCTTGCCGTCGGAGCGCACCCGTGTATACCTTTCGCAAAGCATGGCAGCACTCGGTGAAGTCGGTTCCGTCACGAGCGTGCACTTTCGCGTCAGCACCGCCAATCAGGCCGCTTTCCGCGCGCTCAGCGGTGACGACAACCCGCTCCATTTCGACGACGCCTTCGCCCGAGCGCGCGGCTTTGCCGGCCCGGTCGTCTATGGTGGGCTCATCGTCGCCGCCATCTCGCGCCTGCTCGGCAACGAGGTCCCCGGCGCCGGCTGCGTCTGGCACTCGCTCAAGCTCGACTTTCGCGCGCCGCTCTACGTCGACGAGCCGGCCACCGTGCAGGCGACCTTGACGCACTTTACCGAGGCGCTCGGGCTGTGGCGCCTCGGCCTCGACGTCGCCGTCCCCGGCCGGCGCATCGCCAAGGGCGAGGCCTCGGCGATGCTGCGCGACACCACCACCCGCGCCACCGCCGAATGAAAGCGGTCCTCGTCACCGGCGCCGGCGGCGCCATCGGCTCGGCCATCGCCAGCCTAGCGCGCGCGCGCGGCTGGGCCGTCATCGCCGCGCAGCGCGATCGAGCGGCGACGCTGCAGCTGCCGCTCGACGAGCCCGACCGCTTCGCCGACGTCTTGGCCACCGTCGATGCGTCGTTGGATGTGGCGGCGCTGGTGCTGTGCGCGTCGCCGCCGCCGCTGGTGTCGTCGTTCACGAAGACGCCGAGCGACGCGCTCGTGCAGCAGCTCCAAATCAATGTCGTCGCCGCGCATCGCCTGCTGGCCGAGTGCTGGAAGCGCTTTTTCCGGCCGCGCAAAGGCGGCCACGTCGTCGCCTTCTCGACGGCGGCGCTGGGTCCGCCGCCGACGCCGCACCTGGTCTCGTACTTGGTCGGCAAGGCGGCGGTCGAGGCGCTGGTCGAGGCGGCGCTCGCCGAGCTCGGCCCGGCCGGGCTGCGCGGCACGGTCATTCGTCCCGGGTTCACCGAGACGCCGATGCTGCGCGCATTTCCGACGCCCATCCTCGACGCCGCGCGCCAGTCGACGCGCTTTCTGACGCCGGCCGAGGTCGCGGCGGCCACCGTCGACGCGCTCGACCAACCGCCGGCCGAGCCGCTCCTGCGTAGGATTGAGCTGCCATGAAGTGGTTACCCGCGCTCCCCAGCCACGACGCCTTCGCCGAGCTCCGCGCGCACACCAATCCGACGACGCGCCTGGCCGCCATCGTTCGCCTCGCCCACTTCGATCTCGATTTTCTGCAGACGGCCAAGCTCGATCGCCTGCTGGAAAAGACCGTGCGCGAGCTCGATGGGCCGGCGCCGCTGCCGAATCTGACGCGCGTGCGGCTGGCCTGGCTGGCCTCCTCCACCGTCGAGCAGCTGCTGCCGGGCGCGCGCATCGCCGGCTTGCGTCGCGGGCTGTATCTCGACATCCATTTGGCGCCTTACGGCCAATATCAGCAGGCGCTGCTCGCGGACGAAGGCGCGCTCGTCGACTTTCAGCCCGAGGCGGTGTTCATCCAGCTCGCGCCCGAGGACGCGCTGCCCGAGCTGCCGCTGGCCGCCACCGCCGCCGAGGCCGCCACCGCCGTCGCCGAGCGCGTGGCCGAGCTGACGCAGCTGTGGTCGCGCGCGCGCGAGCGCCATCGCGCGCTCGTCATCCACGCCACCGTGCCCAACTTGGCCGAGCGCCTCTTCGGCTCGTACGAGCTGCAGATTCCCGGCGCGCGCTCGAGCCTCATCGCGCGCCTCAACCGCGCGCTCGTCGACGCGGCGCCGGCGGCCGGCGCGATCGTGTGCGACCTCGACGGCTGGTTCGCGCGCCTCGGCCACGACGCGTTCGACCCGGTGCGCTGGTTCCAGGCCAAGCAGCTGGTCGCGCCCGCGCTCGGTCCCTTGTTCGGCGAAGAGCTGGCGCGTCTCGTCGCCGCCGCGCGCGGCCGCTCACGCAAGGCGCTCGTCCTCGATCTCGACAACACGCTGTGGGGCGGCGTGGTCGGCGATGATGGCGTCGACGGCTTGATCCTCGGTCAAGGCGACGCCGCCGGCGAAGCGTTCGTCGCCTTCCAGCGCTACGTCAAGCAGCTGGCGACGCGCGGCATCGTGCTCGCCGTCTGCTCCAAGAACAACGCCGACACGGCGTTGGCGCCCTTTGCCCTCCATCGCGAGATGGTCCTGTCGCGCGACGACATCGCCGTCTTCGTCGCCAACTGGACCGACAAGGCGACCAACCTGCGCACCATCGCGGCCACGCTCAACCTCGGGCTCGACGCGCTCGTCTTCGTCGACGACAACCCGGTCGAGCGCGATCAGGTGCGGCGCGAGCTGCCCGAGGTCGCGGTGCCGGAGATGCCCGAGGATCCGGCCTATTTCGTGCGCACGCTCGCCGCCGCCGGCTACTTCGAGACCGTCGCCTTCTCCGCCGAGGATTGGCAGCGCAGCGAGCAATATCAGACCAACGCCAAGCGCCAGCGACTGCAAGAAGGCAGCTCCGACATGGACGGCTTTCTGCAGAGCCTGGGCATGACGATGGTGACGTCGCCGGTCGGCGGCAACAACCTGACGCGCGTCGTCCAGCTCATCAACAAGACCAACCAGTTCAACCTGACGACGCGCCGCTACACCGAGGCCGAGGTCGAGGCCGTCGCCGGCTCGCCCGACCACATCGCGCGCTGCTTTCGCCTGCGCGATCGCTTCGGCGACAACGGCATCATCTCGGTCGTCATCGCGGCGCGCGAGCACGACGCCTGGAACATCGAGACCTGGCTCATGAGCTGCCGCGTCCTCGGCCGTAAAGTCGAGCAGGCGGTGCTGGCCGAGCTGGCGCGCGCGGTGCAATCGCACGGCGGCCGCGCGCTCGTCGGCCGCTACCTGCCGACAGCCAAGAACGGGCTCGTCGCCAATCACTACCGAGACTTGGGCTTCCAAAAGGCTGACGCGACCGATCAGCGCTGGACGCTCGACCTCGACACCTTCGTCCCCGCCCTCCTACCCATCGAGCTCATCCATGACTGAACCCGAGATTTACGCGGTTTTACAGACGCTCTTCCACGACATCTTCGACGACGAGTCGATCACGCTCACGCCCACGACCAGCGCCAAAGACATCGCCGAGTGGGACTCGTTCAACCACGTCAACATCATCGTCGGCGCCGAGACCAAGTTCAAAATCAAGTTCACCACGTCGGAGATCGGCGGCCTCAAGAACGTGGGTGACTTCGTGCACCTCATCGCCCGAAAAACCGCGTAGTGCTCTTCAATTCCTACACCTTCCTGTTCCTGTTTCTGCCGATCACGCTGGCGTTGGTGCTGGGCGCGAGCGCGCTCGGCTTGCGGCGCACGGCCAAAGTGTCGCTGCTCGTGGCGTCGCTGTTCTTCTACGGCTGGGCCAACCCGCGCTACCTGATCGTGCTCGGCGCGCTCGTCGCCTTCAACTACGGCATCTGCCGCCTGCTCATGGCCGACGCCGGCGACGACGGCCGCCGCAAGGCCGTCTTCATCCTCGGCGTCGTCGCCAACGTCGCCACGCTGGCCTACTTCAAGTACACCAACTTCACCGTCACCACCGTCGACGAGCTCTTCGGCTGGCAGCTGCGGGTGGCGCGCATCGCGCTGCCGCTCGGCCTGTCGTTCATCACGTTCCAGAAGATCGCGCTCTTGGTCGACGTCTACGATCGCAGCGTCACGTCGTTCGGGCTGCTCGACTACTGCCTGTTCGTGACGTTCTTCCCGCAGCTCATCGCCGGTCCCATCGTCCATCACCGCGAGGTCTTTCCGCAGCTCGCCGACCCGAAGACGCTGCATTACTCGGCCGACGGCTTCGCGGCCGGCATCGCGCTCTTTTGCATCGGCTTCTTCAAGAAGGCCATGCTCGCCGACAGCGTCGCGAGCTTGGCCGGCCGCGTCTTCGACGGCGCCGCGCACGGCCAGCACCAAGGCGCGCCGATGCTCTGGCTCGGCGCCGTCGCCTACACGCTGCAGCTCTATTTCGACTTCTCGGGCTACTGCGACATGGCCATCGGGCTCGGCCGGCTGTTCGGCATCCGCCTGCCCATCAACTTCGACTCGCCCTTCAAGGCCACCAACATCATCGACTTCTGGCGTCGCTGGCACATGACGCTGACGCGCTTTTTGACCGCCTGCATCTACAACCCGATCTTGCTCGCCATCAATCGCCGTCGCGCCGCCCAAGGTCTGTCGAGCGGCCGCCGCGGCATGACGCTGCCGGCGTTTACGCAGCTCGTGGTCCTGCCGACGATGGTGACGATGTGCATCGCCGGCATTTGGCACGGCGCCGGCTTCCAGTTCGCCGTCTTCGGCGCGCTGCACGGCCTGTACCTCGTGTGCAACCACGCCTGGCGCACGTTCGGCAAGAAGCGCAAAGCCTCGCCTCGCTTCGACATCCCCAAGACCGCCGGCACCTTCCTGCTCGTGGTCGTGGCGTTCGTCTTCTTCCGCGCCGACTCGGTGCACACGGCGCTGCGCATGCTCGGCGAGATGACCGGGCTGCACGGTCCCAACCCGCGCCCGCAGCTGACGTCGATCGCCGGCACGGTGGTGCTGGCGGCGATCGCCTTCGCCGCGCCCAACTCCAACCGCGTCGTCGACGGCGCGGCCGGCGAGGCGAGCCGCTGGTGGGACTTCCGCCCGTCGCTGGCGTGGGGCTTGTGCATCGGCGCCATCGCGCTGGCGGCGATGCTGCAGCTCGACGCCTCCACCGAGTTTCTCTACTTCAATTTTTGAGCAGCTTGAGCGCGCTCAGCGCTTGCGCGAACAGCTCGGTGAACGGCGTCGCGTCGTGCCCGTCGATGTGCGTGCCGTCGGGACAGGCGAACGCCTGCATCGCCGGGAAGTCTTGAAACGAGAGGCTGGGGAAGGTCTTTTGAATGAGCGCCCAATAGCGGGCATCGGGAAAGCGCTCCTCCTCGGCGGCCAGGACCGCCTGCGTCGCCAGCATGCGGAAGAAGATGACGTGGCCGCCGCGCGCGGTGATGGCGGCGACCCAGGCTTGCAGCTGGCTCAGGCGCGCGGCCATCTCGGCGTCGCTGGCGACGGTGCCGTAGTTGCGCAGCGCATCGGCGAAGAAGCGCTTTTTCTCGGCTAGGTCGGCGAGCGCGAAGCTCATCCGCAGCTGCCGCCGCGCGTCCATGCGGTAATAGGGCACGGGCGGCGCGCGATGGCGCTCGAGCGCGAAATGCGGGATCGAGGCCATGCCGAGCTCGGGCAAGAGGCTCACGAGCCGGCTCGAGAACCACGTGCGCACCGACGTCTCCACGCCGTCGAGCGGCGCGCGCGCGTGATACTTCTCGACCCACGTGTTGGTGGCGGTGTTGTCGCTGGTGAAGAGGTCGGCCGGCAGCACCTCGACGACGAGCGTGCCGTGAAACGTCGGATCCTCGGCGAAGTCGCGCAGCATGCCGAGCAGATGGCCGCTGTTGACCGACAGCTGAATGAACTCGCGGCCGGGAAAATGGCGCTCGAGCACGTCGAGATCCATGGCCGCTTGCAGGCGCGACGAGCCGACCAGCGCCACCACGCGCGGATCTTTGGAGGCGGCCGCGCGCCACACCGACCACAGCCCGTTGCTGTTGGACACCGAGGGGACGAAACCTTTGGCACGCCAGGTCAATTCCCAGCCGGCCGCCAGCGTCAGCGCCAGCGCCATCCCCAGGAAAAAGCGCCGCGGCCGCACGCCAACCGGCGCTGAAGAAGGTTCGGCCATGAGCGGTGAAGCGTTACGCGGCGGCGGCGGAAGGTCAAGGAGCGACCGCTTCGTCTACGTCGCGCCACTGATTGCAAGCGGCTCGTCGCCCCTTATCTGGTCGGCGGAGGTGCGGCATGCGGATCTGGCTGGCCTGTCTCGTGCTCTGCGGCTGTGACGGCGCGAGCGATCTCGGCTCCAACGCTTCCGCCAAGCTCGTCACCGCCGACAGCCAGGCCGCGGACACCGCGGTGCCCGAAGGTCAGACGCTCTCGACCGACAGCGTGCGCCCCTTTGCCGTCGGCACCCTGCCCAACCCCGAGCACGCGCCCTGTCTGTGGGGCACGAGCGACGCCGCCGGTCACGTCGCCCTCGGCCGCGGCACCGACCTCGACGCCGTCTGGTCCTTCTATTCGCGCACCGGCACCGCGCTCGGCAGCGCCGTCAGCAACCCCGATCCGCTGCACGGCGACACGCTCGTGAGCGCGATCTTCCCGGGCAAGTCGAGCTTCCAGGTCGTCTCGCGGCAATTCGGCCTCGGCGACGGCGGGCTGCTCATCGAGTTCGCGCCGAGCGGCACGCGGCTCGTGCAGCTGCCGATCTACGGACGCCTCGACGATCTCCTCTACCTGCAGTCGATTCCGGCCGGCGGGGTCAACGCCACCACCTTCTCGAACCTGCAGCACGCCAACGACGTCCGCTGGATCGACGTCGCCGACGCGCTCGACGACGACGACGATATCTTCGTCACGGTGCCCTACGACGATCTGCGGACCTTCGCGGTCACCGACCTCTTGGCGCACACGCTGGCGCTCTATCCCGGCCTCGGGACGCTGCGCGCGCAGTGGCTCAACGCCGACGGCTCGACCCGCGTCGGCGAATTCGCGCTGGCGCTGCCGGCGAACGCGCGCCTGTCGCCGCTCATCGGCGGCGGCTTCGCCGTGCGCAGCGGCGACGACTGGGTCGGCACCCTCGCCTCCGACGCCACGGCCATCGCCGCCGCGCCGACGTGGCTGGCCCATCGCCCGCGCACGCGCTTGGCCATCGTCGAGCACGGACGGCGCTATGCGCTCCTCTTCGACGACGGCGCGACCAGCCCCGGCCTGCCGCAGACGATCGAGCTGCGCCGCCGCAACGGTGAATGGGCCGGGGCGCTGCTCGCTTGGCCGGCCGCGGGCAGCTTCGCGAGCCAGCAGACGCGCATCGGGCGCGATGGCACGGTGGTGCAGCTGTTGAGCCGCCCGCAGCCGACGGGCCTGCAGTGCGCCTATCGCTGGTGGCCGGGGCTGTTGCGCTCGGGCATCAACGGCGACGGCACCTCCGTCTGCGTCGCCGGCTCCTGCCCCTAATCGACGTCACCGGCCGCGTCGCGCCGACTGCGGCGCGCCTGGCCGGGCTTGGCCACGCCGCGCGCGCGTGCGACTCTGCGGCATGCACGCGAACCGGCGGCGCGCATTCGGCACGTGGGCGCTCATCGTGGCCGCCGGCTGCGGCGCCGACGGCGGTGGCGCGACCGACCTGTCGGGATCGGCCGCGCTCGATCTCGGCGGCGGCCTGTCCGACGCGCTCGCGCCGGCAGCCGACGGCAGCGCAGCGGACGGCGGCGCGACGCCGTGCCAATGGGGCGGCGCGCCGGGCCAGTGTCTGCCATCGAGCGTGTGCGCCGCCATGGCCGACCATAGCCCGGAAGTCGGCAGCTGCCCGGGGCCGGCGAACATCCAGTGCTGCATCGTCACGCCCGCGGTCGCCGATAATCCGCCGCTGCCGGTGGGCTATCAGCTGATGGCGCAGTCGCAGGTGACGGCGGCGATGACCAGCTGGGCGGTCATGATCCTCGACGATCCCACGGACTATCCGATGTTCGCGACCGCGCAGCAGACATTCGGGACGCAGCCGGTGCTGGCCCGCGTCGAGTGGCATCCGCCCGACTTCCAGAACAGCGTCGTGCATCGCGGCGTGACGCTGTATGTCCCGATTAGTTGAGCGCCGGCGGTCAGCGCGGGCGGCGGCCGCGTCGCGTGCGCTGACGCTCGTCGTCGGCGAGCTCGGCGCGCAGCCGCGTGTACTCGCTCCATCGTCGCGCCGGCAAGCGGCCGTCGGCGAGCTCGGCGCGCACCGCGCAGTCGGGCTCGCTCGCGTGCCGGCAGTCGCGGTGCGCACAGCGCTGCGCCGCGGCCAGCACGTCGGGGAACGCGTCGTCGAGCGTCTCGGCTTCGCCCGACAGGGCCAGCTCGCGGATGCCGGGACCGTCGATGATGAGCGCGCCGTTGGGCAGGCGAAACAGCTCGCGATGGGTCGTCGTGTGGCGCCCTTTGTGATCGTGCTCGCGAATCGCGCCCGTCCGCGTGATGGCATCGCCGAACAGCTGGTTGACGAGCGACGACTTGCCGACGCCGGACGGGCCCATCATCGTCGCCGTTCGGCGCGCACCGATGGCGTCGGCGACGGCGTCGGCGCCCTGTCCCGTCTGCGCGCTCAGCGTGCGCGTCAAGACGCCCGGCAGCCGCGCCTGCACCTCGGCCACATAGCTCGCCGGATCGGCGCACAGATCGGCCTTGTTGAGGACGACGATGGGCTCGATGCCGGCGGCGCGCGTGAGCGCGACGGCGCGCTCGACGAGGCCGAGGTTGAGCGCATGGTCGAGCGCCAGCACGACCAGCACGACGTCGACGTTGGCCGCCAGCGGCTGGGCGTCGGGCGCGCGACCGACGCGCCGGCGCGCCAGCAGCGTCTTGCGCGCCAGCACGTGGTCCATGAGCGCGCCTTCGGGACGCGGCGGATGCACGAGGAGCACCCAATCGCCGACGATGGGCAGCTCCGACGCCGAGGTCGCTTCATGCTTCAGCCGACCGGAGACGCTCGCCGGCATCGTCAGGCCGCCGAGGTCGACGACGAACGCGCCCTCTTGCCGCACGACGCGCGCCGGCACGTGCGTCCCGGCCGCCGGATGCAGGCGCAGGCGCTCCTCGAACGTCGCGTCCCAGCCGAGCGCCGCCAGCGGATCGTCGCCGTTCACGCGCGGTGAGCCGCGGTTGGTGCCGAGGGGATGACTAGATTGACGACGTTCATGGGTCACGAGAGCAAGGCGCCGACGCGGCGCGATTGTCAACTGCCCCAAGCGGCGCAGGCGGCGGGCTGTTCACTGCGAGCCAACTTCGCGCTCGATTCGCGCCAGATCATCGAGCGAGCGCTCACCCGGCCGCTCTTCGACGAGCTGGTGGATGCGTTCGAGCGTTCCCTTGAGCTGCTCGATGCGCACCGCCGCGTGGTCGACTCGGTCGAGCAGCACGGCCGCCGTCGGATGCTGCTGCCGCATCGCCGCCGCATTGCGACGCAGCGTCTGCAGCGGCACGTCCGTCAGCTCGCGGACCAAGAGCGACAGCTGCACGAAACGCTCGAGCCAATCGCGTTGCGCCCGCGTCCGCGCGACCGCGCGCGCGAGGGCCGCGTGGCGACGGCGCGCCCACAGCACCGCGGCGGCGACGGCGAGAATCGTCGCCGTCATGAACGGCTCGAGGTTGGGCATGCGCGCGTTGGTTCCGGCGGGCCAGCGCAGCGGCTGCACGATCGGCCCCAACATCGACAGGCCGAGGATCGCCGCGCCCAGCCAGCCCGACGGAGCGCTCATGGCGACGACCAGCGCCAGCACGCGGTTGGGGTTGAAGGGCACGAAATAGCCGCCGCTCGCCGCTTGCAGCTCGCTCGACAGCCAGCTGGCCAACAAGACTGCCAGCGACTGCAGCAGAATGAGGAGGAGGCTCACCCAGCGCGCCAGCCGCGGCAGCGCGAGCGTCACGCCCAGGCCGGCGAGGCCGAGCCCCGTGGCCAACATCCAGGTTCGGCGCGGATAACCACGCCACTCGGCCGTCGCGACCGAGATGAGCCCGCCCATCGCGCAGGCCCACGACATGTAGACGAGGCCGCCGCGCGCTTCGCTCCGCGGCTCGAGCTCGGCCGCGCGATGGCTGAGGTGCTGGCTCATCTCGTCGTGAATGGCGCCGACCGCGTCGAACGAGAGGCCTTCTTGGGGCCAGTCGCCGGCGGCCGCGAGCGGCGCCAACTTTTGGTCCAGCTGGCGCAGCTGCGTGATCGCGCCTTGCATATGACCCAGCGACGGACCGGCCGAGTCGAGCTCGAGGCGCAAGAGCTCCGTCGTCAGCGTGAGCGTCTGCAGCGGCGTATTCGCCAGATGGCGCACGAATCGCGACAGCCGGGCGGCGCGCTCGCTCCAGGCCCGATCGGCCATGGCCTGCGCGGCCTCCTTGCGCACGATTCGCTGGCGCTGCCGGCTGTAGCAGAGCGCGAGCGCCGTCAGGCCGATGGTCACGGTCTGCCAAGGCTCGAAGGGCGGCAAGAGCGCGCGCGACTCCGGCGACCACGCGAGCCACTGGATCAGCGGCAGAGCGGTGGTGAGCCCGACCAGCGCGACGCCGAGCCCGAGCGACGGCGCCAGGATGGCGACCATGACGACGGCGACCTTCTGCCCGCTGAACGCGGTAAATGGTCGGCCCGTCCGGCTCATCGCGGCGTTGTTGAGCCAGACCGCTTGATTGGCGAACAAGACCGGCAGCGCGAACAGCGCCTGCATGGCGGTCGCGGGCAGCTTCCGACCCAACGTCGCGCACACGAGCACGGCGCCGCTGACGGTCGCGGCCACTTCCCACGGCCGCGTCGGGTAGCCCTTGACCCACAACACGACCGAGCAGAGCGCGCCGCCGAAGACGCAGATGCCGGCGAGATAAATCGTCGCGCGGCGTCGCTCGGCGTCCGACGCGTCGGGACCGTTCACGGAGCGCGGTTGGATTCCGCCGGCGCCGCTTGGAACAGGCGACGGAACGCATCGAGCTCGATCGGCTTGCGCAGGCTCTCGATGCCGCCGAGCTGCGAGACGCGCCGGACCAGCGGATGATCGCCGGCGTGACCGGTGAGGAACACGATGCGACCTGCAAAGCCCGCCGCGACGAGCAGCTCGTAGGCATCGAGACCACTCGGCTGATTGGCGCCGAGGTGAATGTCGAGGATGGCCAGCGCGCAGCCGAGCGCTGCCTCGCGTTGGCTGCGCAATTCGGCGACGTTCCGCAGCTTGAGTGAAGGGCGGCCACTGACGAGCCGGACGGTGTCGGCGAGCGTGTCGAGCAGGTCCTGATCGTCGTCGAGCAGCAACACGCCTTCAGCCGCCATTGGCCCGCCTCCCCCGATGAACAGTCGCCCGCTCGGTCAGTTTCGCCGATT
The DNA here is from genome assembly GCA_963785725.1 of uncultured delta proteobacterium. Taxonomy (GTDB): domain Bacteria; phylum Myxococcota_A; class Polyangia; order Palsa-1104; family Palsa-1104; genus JAQBQH01. Next base: position 181,992 of record CAWAWS010000005.1, read on the forward strand.
CCCCAGGGAAAGCAATAAGGCGCGCGCCCGAGAGGCGAAGCTCGCCGGACGATATGACGGGGTCTCGCCGCAATAAACCGGCGCTCACGGCGAGCTGGGTCACACGATTGCGCGGCTCGTGCGGCAAGATCGAGCTGGTCTCTCGTGCGTTCCTCTATCCATGGATGATTCGTCGATGAGCGCCTCTTGCCATGCTCGGCCGCGAACCCGCTGGCGCGCGCTGCGGCGACTGCCGTGGCTCGGCGTCGGGCTCGTCGTCGCCGGGATCGGCCTGCGCGACGCCGCCGCCGACGTCAGCGTGCCGCGCGACGGCCACGCCGCCGACAGCCACGCGCGCGACGACCATGCCCTCGACGGCTGCGCCGGTCCAAGCGGCGCCAAGCGTCCGGGCTGCGCCGGTGTCGGCGTCATCAAAGCGGCCAAGCCGACCGCCGCGTTCGTCTGCGGCGAGACGTACGGCCGCGGCCGCGTCGTCAGCGGCGTCAGCGACAGCGGCGTGCAAGAGGCGCTCCTCGGCGCGTCGGCGAGCGGCGCCACCCTCCTTTACCTGCGCGGCCCCAGCCACGCCTGCGTCGGCGGCCCGGGCTACGGCACCGCGTTGCTGGTCGCCGATCGCGTGGACGACAGCGGGAGCGCCTATACCATCACCGACGTGACGGGGCTGCCGGCGTTCGCGCGCTTCACCCGCCGCGAGGCCACGATGACCGTGAGCCCCGACGGCACCGGCGTCATCGGCGCCGCCACCAGCGGCGACGGCTTCCTCGTCTCCATCCGCAGCGGCAGCGACGGCACCGACTTCGGCACGCCCTCGGCCGGCCCATTTGCGACGATCAATGCCGCGCTGCCCAAGCCGGCGTGGGTCGGCTGGCCCGTCCTGTCCGCAGACGGCCTCGCGTTTTATTACAAGATCCAAGACAGCGGCGACTCCGCCCGCGACGGCATCTACGAATCGGTACGCGGCAGTACCAGCGCTGCTTTTCCCGCCGGAACACGCATGCCGGAGCTGGTGCAAAAATGGGGCAGCGTCACCGGCGTCGCCCCCGATCATTTGACGCTGTACGTGACGCGCGACTTCGGCACCTGGCAGCTGACGCGCGCGTCGACGAGCGAGCCGTTCGCGGAGCACGCCACCGGCGTCTCGCCGACGTCGGCTTACCGCGTCTCGCCCGTCGGCGGCTGCCGGCTCATCGGCACCTGCGAGCCGGGCGGCTGCTGGCGCGAGGACATCTGCGTCTGGAGCGCCACCGCCAAGTAATCGCGCGCCCGGTCAGTGCCGTCGTGCGCTGCAATAGGCGACGCTCTCGGTAAGCGACGGTGCGTGCAGTCCCTGGTTTGCCAATCGACCCGCTCTGGCCGCGGCGCCTTTGCTCGTCGCCGTCGCGGCGCTCGTCTTCACTTGCGAATCGGGCCGTTCGGCCCACATCCGCCATCAGGAGCCGATGCGAGCTTCCGTCGCGCGCATTTTCGCTCACAGGAGGCGCCCATGGGCACGAACATACTGATGGTGCTGACCTCGCACGACCAATTGGGGGATACCGGACAAAGGACCGGCTTTTGGCTGGAGGAGTTCGCCGCTCCGTACTTCGTGTTCCGCGATGCGGGGGTCCATTTGACGCTGGCCTCGCCGCGAGGCGGGCAGCCGCCGCTCGATCCGCAGAGCGACGGGCCCGAGAATTGGAGCCTGGCCACGGCGCGCTTCAAAAAGGATGACGCCGCGAAAAAGGCGCTCGCCCACACGCGCCGGCTCGCCGACCTCGACCCCGGAGATTACGACACCGTCTTCTACGTCGGCGGCCACGGCCCGATGTGGGATTCTGGTCGACAATCCGGTCTCCATCTGTTTGATCGAGTCCATTTACAATTCCGGTAAGCCGGTGGCCGCCGTTTGTCATTCGCCGGCCGTGTTCCATCGCGTCAAATACCGGGGCGTGCCGCTCGTGCAGGGCAAGCGGGTCACCGGCTTCACCAACGGCGAGGAGGAGACCTCCCATCTGACGCGCGTGGTGCCGTTCTTGGTCGAGGACGAGCTCAAGCGAGTGGGCGCGCGCTACGAGAAAGCGCCCGATTGGAAGAGCTTCTCGATCATCGACGGCCGGCTCATCACCGGCCAAAACGCCGCCTCGTCGACCGCCGCCGCCCAATCGCTGCTGCAGGTCCTCGGCGACCATCCGATGGTGGGATGACCGCAGTCGCTGGCCACGGCGAGACCGAGCGCGCCGCCGATAGTCGCGACGCCGGTCGCCGCGGCTGAAGCGCCGTTTGCCCCACGTCGATGAAATTCCTCGGTCGCGGCCAGCTCGATAGCCTGCCGCCGGCGCTCATCGCGCCCTCCATCACGACAAAAATGCGCGAAGCGGTCACATTCGTGCGGCGCCATCCGTCATAGGGGTGAAGCGGGCGGGGTTTGGTGATAGCTCTCAGCTACGCCCCGTCGGTGAGGAACGAGGAGATCGGATGCCCGAGAACGACTGGCTGGCCAAGCGCTTCGACGAGAGCCGGTCGCGGCTGGAGGCGGTCGCCTACCGGATGCTGGGCTCGGCCAGCGAGGCCGAGGACGCCGTGCAAGAGGCCTGGCTGAAGCTGAGCCGCGCCGACACGCGCGAGGTCGAGAACTTAGGCGGCTGGTTGACGACCGTCGTCGCGCGCGTCTGTCTCGACGCGCTGCGCGCACGCAAGTCGCGGCGCGAGGAGACGCTCGGGCAGGTGGCCGAGGTCGAAGCCGGCAGCACGCCCGAGAACGAGGTCGGGTTGGCGGATGCGATCGGCCCTGCCCTGCTCGTCGTCTTGGACCTGCTGGCGCCCGCCGAGCGCGTCGCGTTCGTGCTGCACGACATGTTCGATCTGTCGTTCGACGAGATCGCGCCCATCGTCAGTCGCACGCCGGAAGCGGCGCGGCAGCTCGCCAGTCGCGCGCGGCGTCGCGTGCGCGGCTCGGCGGCGCCGGCCGCCGACGTGGCGCGGCATCGAGCGCTGGTGGGCGCGTTCCTGGCGGCGTCGCGCGACGGCAACTTCGAGCGGCTGGTCGCCGTCCTCTCGCCCGACGTCGTGCTGCGCGCCGACGCGCCGGCGGTACGGATGGCCGCCGCGAATCAGGGACACGGCGCGCCCAGCCTGGCGCCCGAGGCGCGCGGCGCCGAGCGGGTCGCCGACGCGTTCAAAGGGCGCGCGCGGGCCGCGTTGCCCGCGCTCATCGACGGCCACGCCGGCGCGGTCTGGCTCGGCGGCGGACAGGTGCGCGCCGCGTTCGCCTTTACGATCGAAGACGGCGAGCACGGCAAGATCACCGCCATCGACGTCATCATGGAGCCGACGCAGCTGGCCCGGTTCGCCATCGAGCTCGATTAGCGGCTCACGACAAACGAGGCCGGCGACGCTCGCGCGCCGAGCGCGCCACGCAGCTGCGAGATGGCCTCCCACGGCGCACGCAACACGACGACGACACGACGGAGGGAACGCAATGAAGATCAAATGGACGACCGTGTATGTGAACGATCAGGACAAGGCGCTGCGGTTTTATACCGACGTCCTCGGCTTCCAGAAGAAGGCCGATTTTTCGCAGGGCCCGTATCGCTGGCTGACGCTGACGTCGGCGGAAGATCCGAACGGCGTCGAGCTCGTGCTGGAGTCGATCGGCAATCCGGCGGGGAAAGCGTATCAGGAGGCGCTGTACGGGCAGCAGATGCGGGCGGCGCAGTTCCTCGTCAGCGACGTTCAGGCGGAGCACGATCGGCTGGCGGCCAAAGGCGTGAAGTTCACGATGCCGGTCACGAAAGTCACCGGCTCGGTGATCGCGGTGCTCGATGACACCTGCGGGAATTTGATTCAGCTCGTTCAGCTGGCCTGGTGAGCGCGCGACGGCCGCGGCCCGTGCCACTTGGACTGCGGCTGTGGCCACCTCCTGCACGGCAGCGCTCGCGCGACGTCCTCCGCGCTATGCTGCGGCGGCTGGCATCAGGCTGGCCGGCGCAACGGAGGATGGAGAGAACATGAAGCCGACAAGTCGTCCCGACGGCGATGCCGCCGCGGCGAACATCACGAAGCGGATCGAGGAGCTCGGCGATTGGCGCGGCGAGACGCTGGCGCAGGCCCGTCGGCTCATCCACGCGGCCGAGCCGGCAATCGTCGAGGAGTGGAAGTGGCGCGGCGTCCCCGTCTGGTCGCATGACGGCATCGTGTGCACCGGGGAATCGTACAAAGAGGTCGTGAAGCTCACGTTCGCGCGCGGCGCTGCCCTCGCCGATCCGAAGAAGCTGTTCAATTCGAGCCTGGAGGGCAACACGCGGCGGGCGATCGACTACCGCGAGGGCGACAAGATCGACGAAGCGGCCTTCAAGCAGCTCGTGCGCGCGGCCGTGGCGGCCAACGCGGCGGCGCGGCCCGCCAAGCCGACGAAGAAGAAGTGAGCCGACCGGCGCGGTTGGCGTTTGGGGTACACGTCGGCGCTTCGCGCGTGCGGCCGGAATAAACCTTCCACAGACTTGCCCGACTCCAAGCTGGCCGGTGCGTCGGAGCGGGGCCGCGCGCGCCCACCGGGCGCACGCCGCGGCCCCGCCAATCGTCAACCGCCCGCCAAGCCGCGCTCGTCAACCGCTCGCCAATTCACGCTCGTCAACCGCTCGCCAATTCACGCTCGTCAACCGCCCGCCCATTCGCGCTCGTCAACCGCCGGCGAATCCGCGTCGGGCGCGCCGCTCAGCCCTTCTTGGCCAGCTGCAGGTCGATCCACGCCTTGACCCGCGACTCCAACACGTCGAGCGGCAACGCGCCGCCGCCGAGCACGACGTCGTGAAAGCCGCGCACGTCGAACCGCGCGCCCAGCCGCGTCTCCGCCAGCGTCCGCAGCTCGCGAATCTTCAGCTGCCCGATCTTATAAGCCAGCGCCTGTCCCGGCCAGACGATATAGCGGTCGACCTCGACCTCGATATCGTGCTGCGGCCGCGCCGCGTGCGAGCGGAAATAGTCGATCGCCTGCTCGCGCGTCCACCCTTTGGAATGAATCCCGGTATCGACCACCAAGCGAATCGCGCGCCACATCTCGAACGTCAATTGCCCGATCTTCGCATAAGGATCGGTATACAGCCCGAGCTCGCCGCCCAACGACTCGGCATACAGTCCCCAGCCTTCGACGAACGCCGTATAGCCGCCGTTCTGCCGGAACTTGGGCAGCTCGCCCTGCTCTTGTCCCAACGCGATCTGCAGATGATGACCCGGCACCGCTTCATGCAAGACGAGCGCTTCCATCTCCCATTTCATTCGCGACTTCAAATCATAACAATTGGCATAGAAGATTCCGGCGCGACCGACATCGGGCGAGCCGGCATTGTAATAAGCGGCCGTCTGCGTCTTCTCATTCTCAGCCGGCACCGCGTCGACGCCGTAGGTGAGGCGCGGCAACTTGCCGAAGAGATGCGGCAGCTGCGGATCGACGCGCTTGGCGATGTCGCGATAACCAATCAACAACGACTGGCGATCGCCATAGACGAACTTCGGATCGCTGCGCAGATATTTGAAGAAGTCGGGCATCGTGCCTTTGAAGCCGGTGGCGCGCATCGCCTTGTCGAGCTCGCCGCCGATCCGCGCCACTTCGTCGAGCCCGATCTGATGGATGCGCTCGGGCGGCAGCTCGGTCGTCGTCGAGGCGCGCGCGTTGAACGCGTACCACGCGGCGCCGTCGGGGAGCGCCGACAGGCCGATCGTCTGCCGCGCGTGCGGCACGTATTCGCCGACGACGTAGCTGCGCAGCTGCTTGAGCGCCGGCATGACCTTGTCGGCCAGCACCTGCTTGGCCGCCGCTTGCAGTCGCTGCTGCTCGGCCGGCGCGATGCTGTCCGGCAGATGCGCGAACTCGATCTGATAGAGCGGCGTCTTCGTCACGTCATCGTTGATCTGATTGCCGATGAGCTCGCCGAGGCTCACCAAGGTCACCTTCGGCGGCGTCAAGCCCTTGGCCAAGCCGCGCTTCATGAGCGCCGTCGTCTGCTCGATGAGCCTCGGATAGAGCGCCAATCGCTTGAGGAAGCTCTCGTAGTCGCCGACGTTGCGATGCGGCGCCGCGCGGGCCAGCTCGCTCAGCCAATTGTAGACGCCGCCCATCTGCGTGATCGGCATCAGCTCGTCGGGAAAGCGCGCGCCTTCGACGTCGAGCTTGGCATTGCGCAAGAACAGATCGTAGTTGAGCTGATCGGCGGCGCTCAGCTTGGCGCGCGCGATCTTCTGAATGCGCGGCACGAGCTCGCGCGCATGCCGCCGCCGCCGCTCGATCGCTTCGGGCGAGACATCGTCCAGCTTGTCGTCGTAACGCGGATCGCCGAGATAAGTGGCGCTGGTCGGCGACTCGCGCAGGCCATATTCCCACTCGTCATCGAGCAGCTGGTGAAAGCGGCGGCCTTCGGGATCGGCCGGCGCCGCCTGGGCGCGACCGGCGAACGGCAGCGCGGCGACGGACCACACGACCCACGCGACTACGAACGAGCGACTTCGGCGCATGAGGAACGGCATAACACGTCAGGTCCGCTCGCGTCATCGCCCGGCGCTGGAGTCGCGGCCGGTTTTGTCGCTACAATGGCCAATGCCCGAAGAGATCGAAGTCCCGACCGAGCACTTGCACGAGACACTGCACGAGCATGCCGAGCAGCACGAGCACGGCGGCGGTCCGCCGTGGACGTCGGCGGTGGCGCTGAGCGCGGCCATCCTCGCGGTGCTGGCGGCCGTGGCGTCGCTGCTCGCCGGCCATCACGCCAACGAGGCCATGCTCGAGCAGATGCAAGCGAGCGATTCGTGGGCCTATTATCAGGCCAAGAGCATCAAGGCGTCGGTGCTCGAGACGCGGCTGCAGCTGCTGTCGGCGCTGGGCAAGCCGGGCAGCGACGGCGACCGCCAGAAGCTGGCGACCTACGAAGACGACGGCAAGAAGATCGAAGAGCAAGGCAAAGAGAACGAAGCCTCGTCCAAGAAGCACATGGAGCGGCACAATGGCCTGGCGCGCGCGGTGACGGTGCTGCAGGTCGCCATCGCGCTGGCCGCCATCGCCGTCCTGACGCGGCGGCGCAACGTGTGGTTCGGCAGCCTCGGCTTGGGCGCCATCGGCGCCGTCTTCATCGCGCTGGCCGTCGTCTGACCGGCGGCGCGACACTGAAGCAGTCACTTCACTAAAGCATTCACTTCACGATCGTGATGGCCGCGACCAGGCGGATCCTTCGTGGGCGCCGAGCGTATCGTGGGTGATGCGTCCGCGGCTGATGGCGCTCCTGCTCGTCTACGGCTGGCGGCGCGCGACCGACTTGGCGCGCGGCCGCATTGGCGTCAGCCACGCGCAGCGCGCCCACACGCCGACACCTTCACGAAGCGGCAGAAGTAGCGAACATCATGCGGTAGGCGTGCGGCGCGACGCCGAGGGCGCGCTCGAAGGCGCGCGTCATGCGCGGCGGCGAGCCGAACCCGCAGCGCGCGGCGATCGCCTTGGTGCCGAGCTGCGTCGTCGCCAGCAGCGTTCGCGCCTGCTCCACGCGCAGCTTCTCGACGAGCTTGGCCGGCGTCGTGTCGAGCGCGTGCAAGCAGTGACGATGCAGCGAGCGCACCGACATGCCCGCGCGGCGCGCCAGCTTGCCGACGTCGACCGCGCCGCGCAGGTTGGCGCGCAGCCAGGCGACGACGGGACCGAGCGGATCGGACGCCGAGGTCTGCGCCACCAGCGCCTCCGAGAACTGCGACTGAAAGCCGGGCCGGCGCGCGTACAGGACGAGGTGCGCGGCGACCGTGTCGGCGAGCTGGCGGCCGTGATCGTCCTCGACCATCGCCAGCGCCATGTCGATGCCGGTCGAGACGCCGGCGGCCGTCCAGACGCGGCCGTCGCGCACGAAGATGGCCTCGGCGTCGACCTCGACCGACGGATATTGGCGCGCCAAGCGATCGCACGACGACCAGTGCGTGGCCGCGCGCTTGCCGTCGAGGATGCCGGCGCCGGCGACGATGAACGCGCCGTCGCACACCGAGCCGATGCGGCGCACGACGCGCGCCGCCCGCGTAAGCCAACGCGTCAGCGCCGCGTCGGCGACGGCCGTTTCGATGGCGCGATCGTCGCCGCCGGCCACGAGCACGGTGTCATCGGCTTTGGCGCGCAGCGTCTCCAGATTGCGCGCGGCGACCGACACGCCCGAGGTGAGCGTGATCACGCCGCCGCCGACCGCGGCCACGATCACGTCGTACGCCGGCGCGCCCAGCCGCCGCGACGCGCTCGAAAACACCTCGGCCGGGCCGAACAAGTCGAGCCCATCGGCGCCCTCGTAAGCGACGAGCAGCACACGTTTACCCATTGGCAGAAAATAGACTCTGTTTGTCATTCGTGCCAGCGCGTTTCGTCGTATCGGTGACGACAGGGAGGTTCACATGACGACCACGCGGCAAGATGGGACGAGTCGGCCGAAGCTTTTGACGGTGACGGTGACGGTGACGGCGGCGGCCTTGGCGCTGGGCTGCGCCGGCGGTTGTGGCGCGCCGCCGAGCGGCGACGGCGGCGGCGCGACGGCGGTGACCGAGTCACTGTCGACCGACGCGCGGCACGGCAATCCGAATCCGGCGCTGTTCGCTAAAGAGGCGCGGCCGTTCGGCCTCGACATGACGCGCTGGTCCGAAGATTGGTGGCGCTGGGCCTATTCCCTGCCGACGGCGAGCAATCCCAATACGACGCTGACGGCCGCCTGCGACGCCGGCCAAGCGGGGCCGATGTTCTTCCTGCCCGGCTATTTCGCGGGCGGGCAGACGACGCGCACGTGCACGGTGTCGCGGCATCAGCCGATCGCGGTGTCGCTGGTGAGCCTGCTCAACGACTATCCCTGCCCCGATCCGACGTTCGCGCCGGCGCCGGGGCAGTCGCTCTACGACTTCCTGCTCGCGGGCGCGACCGCGGCGCAGACGGCGGAGGTGGCGTCGGTGGCCGCCAGCCTCGACGGCCGGCCGTTCACGGATCTGGCGAGCTACCACTACGATTCGCAGGCGCTGTTCTATCTGACGGGCGATCCGAGCCTGACGGCCATCGACAGCTGCGTGACCGGGACGCGGCAAGCGGCGGTCGCGGAGTCGTACTTCATCGTGCTCCAGCCGCTGACGCCGGGCCGGCACGTGTTGACGGCGAGCGTGACGACGCCGGCCGGCGCCACGCTCAGCCAAGCGACGACGACGCTCGACGTGCGTTAAGGGCCGCCACTTCCGCGGCGCCGCCTGCGACCGCCGTGTTAGGCTCGCAAACCCGGTGATTGTCGAGGTCCGCGCGCTAACGAAACGGTTCGGCGCCGAGCACGCGCTCGGGCCCATCGATCTCGTCTTCGATCCCGGCACCACCGCGCTCATCGGGCCGAGCGGCTGTGGCAAGTCGACGCTCTTGCGCCTGCTCGTCGGCCTCATTCGCCCCGACGAAGGCGAGGTCCGCTTCGACGACGCGCCGCTCACCGACGCCAACGTCGCCGCCCTGCGCCGCCGCATCGGCTACGTCATCCAAGACGGCGGCCTCTTCCCGCACTTGAGCGGTGCCGACAACGTCGCCCTGATGGCGCGGCAGATCGGCTGGGACAAAGCGCGCATCCAGGCGCGCCTCGGGGAGCTGGCGCTGCTCGTGCACTTGTCGGACGAGGCGCTGCTGCGCTATCCGCGGCAGTTGTCGGGCGGCCAGCGCCAGCGCGTCAGCCTCATGCGCGCGCTGATGCTCGATCCCGACGTCATCCTGCTCGACGAGCCGCTAGGCGCGCTCGATCCGCTGGTGCGCTCGGAGCTGCAGGTCGACTTGAAGGGAATCTTCGCGCGCCTCGGCAAGACGGTGGTGCTCGTGACCCACGATCTCGGCGAGGCGGGCTTCCTGGCGCAGCGGATCGCGCTCATGCAGAGCGGTCGCGTGCTGCAGCTCGGGTCGATCGCGTCGCTGTACGAGACGCCGGCCGATCCCTTCGTCACCCACTTCGTGCGCGCGCAGACCTACAAATTGCCGTGGTCGCCGCAATGACGAGGCCAATGATGAGACTCGTCATCATTGCCTGTCTGCTCTCGTCGTGCGCGCGGCCGGCGCAGGTCGTCATCGGGTCCAAGAAGTTCACCGAGTCGGTGCTGCTCGGCGAGCTCTTGCGCCTCGAGCTCGAGCGCGACGGCGTGGCCGCCGAGCATCGCCGCGAGCTCGGCGGCTCGCGCGTCCTCTTCGAGGCCCTCCTGCGCGGCGACATCGACGTCTATCCCGAATACACGGGCACGGTGCGCGCCGAGCTGGTGCCCAAGGCGCATTCGGACGCCGAGGCCGAGGCGCTGCTCGCCGAGCGCGGCCTGGTCGTGGGCGCGCGGCTCGGCTTCTCCGACACCTACGCGCTGGCCATGTCGCGCGCCCGCGCCGCCGCCCTCGGCATCACGACGATCTCCGACCTGGCCGCGCATCCCGAGCTGCGCTACGGCTTCTCCGACGAGTTCCTGCGCCGCAAGGACGGCTGGCCGGCGCTGCAGGAGCGCTACGGCCTGCACACGCGCGAGGCGCGCGGCATGGATCACGACCTGGCCTACCGCGGCCTCGCCGCCGGCGCGCTCGACGTCGTCGACCTCTACTCCACCGACGCCGAGGCGCGCTCCGACAAGCTGCGCGTGCTGGTCGACGATCGCCACCAGTTTCCCGACTATCGCGCGCTCTATCTCTGCCGCGCCGACCTCTTTACGCGCGTGCCCGCGGCACGCCAGGCGCTGACGGCGCTCGCCGGCCGCGTCGACGAAGCCGAGATGGCGACGATGAACGCGCGCGCCAAGCTCGATCGCGTGCCCGAGACGCAGGTCGCCGCCGACTATCTGGCGATCGACAACAGCACGCCGCGCGCGTCCTTGGCGCGGCGCGTGCTCGATCGAACGCGCGAGCATCTGGCGCTGGCGATGCTGTCGCTCATCGCCGCCATCGGCGTCGCGCTGCCGCTCGGCATCCTGGCGGCGCGCCGGCCGCGGCTCGGCGGCTACATCTTGGCGCTGGTCGGCGTCGTGCAGACCATCCCGTCGCTGGCGCTGTTGGTGGTGATGATCCCGCTGCTCGGCATCGGCGTCATGCCGGCGCTGGCGGCGCTGTTCTTGTACGGCCTTCTGCCGATCGTGCGGAACACCTACGTCGGCTTGCGCGATCTGCCGCCCGGCCTCATCGAATCGGCGGACGCGCTCGGGCTATCGTCGTGGCAGCGGCTACGGCTCGTCGAGCTGCCGATGGCGTCGCGGGCGATCTTGGGCGGCATCAAGACGGCGGCGGTCATCAACGTCGGCGCCGCGACGCTGGGCGCGCTCGTCGGCGCCGGCGGTTACGGCCAGCCGATCCTGAGCGGCATTCGCCTGGCCTCGACGCCGCTCATCCTCGAAGGCGCCATTCCCGCGGCGCTGCTGGCGATCGCCGTCGAAGGCGCGTTCGATCTCGCCGAATACCTGCTCGTGCCGCGCGGGCTGCGGGTCGACTGAGCGGACGTGCCGGCGATCACGCGCCACCCGTCGCGCGACTTGATCTCCGTCGACCCGAACGACTAACGTCGCGACCATGGATGACGCGCGCCCGGAGCCGCAACCGACGCTGACGACGGCGCGGCTGGCGTTGCGCCCGCTCGTCGCCGCCGACGCGCCGGCGATTCGCGCGCTGGCCGGCGCCTACGAAGTCGCCGGCACGACCATCAACATCCCGTATCCGTATCCCGAGGGCGCCGCCGAGACCTTCATCGTCGCGCAAGCGGCCATGTGGCGCGACGATGAGGGCGCGACCTGGGCCGTGACGCTCGCCGGCGAGCTCGTCGGGTGCGTCGGCACGATCGGCTTTTCCCGCAAGCACGCGCGCTGTCGGCTCGGCTACTTTATCGCGCACGCCCACTGGAACCGCGGCTACGGCACCGAAGCGGCCGGCCGCGCCGTCGACTTCGCCTTCGCCGACGGCATCTACCGCGTCGAAGCCGACCACCTCACGCGCAACCCGGCCTCGGGGCGCGTCATGCAGAAGATCGGCATGCGCCACGAAGGCACCCTGCGCGCCTTTTACCGCCGCTTCGATCGCTCCGAAGACGTCGAGCTCTACGCGCGGCTGCGCGACGATCGCTAGCCCGTGCCGACGACACCGACGACGCCGCCGCCGCGCCACCCGAAGTCGACGCGCGCGCTCGCTTGGGCGAGCGGCGCCGTCCTCGCCGTCACCTGGCTGAGCGCGGCCATCTTCGGCGCCTACATCTTGGCGCATTACGTCGGCGCCGTCGCCCGCGCGCGCCTCGACGACTGGAACAGCGAGCTGCCACGGCTGTACGAGCCGGCGACGATCCTGGCCAACCTCGGCGTCGGCGTGCACTTCGTGGCCGGCGGCGTGCTCTTGCTGCTCGGGCCGCTGCAGCTGTTCGCGCGCATTCGCGAGCGCACGCCCGCCGTTCATCGCTTCATTGGGCGCGTCTACGTGGGCGCGGCCATCGCCGCCGGCAGCGGCGGGCTCACCTTCATCGCGCTCAAAGGCACCGTCGGTGGCGCGCCGATGTCGATCGGCTTCGGCGGCTACGGCGCGGCCATCGTCGCCGCGGGCGCCGCCTCCTTGTGGAACGCGCGCGCCCGCCGCTTCGAGCGCCACCGCGCCTGGTCGATTCGCCTGTTCGCGCTCGCCGTCGGCTCCTGGCTCTACCGCATGGATTACGGCTTCTGGCAGCTGTTCACGCACGGTCTCGGCCACACGGCGACGTTCGACGGCCCCTTCGACCGCTTCATGGACTTCTTCTTCTACCTGCCCAATCTGGCCGTCGCCGAGCTCTTCATCCGCGCGCGCACGCCGACGGCCAGCCCGGCCGCGCGCGTGACGGCGACGGCCGCGCTGACGGTGGCGGCGTCATTCCTGGTGCTCGCCACCTACTTCTTCACGCGCTATCAGTGGGGTCCGGCGATCGTCGGCTTGGCGAGCGGCTGAGGCGAGGATTTACGGCTGCGCGGGAAGTCGCGCGCGGCAAAGAGCGAGCGCGGCCGCGGTCACCGCGCTCGCTCGTGCCTATAGCGGGCTACTTGCGCGGCGTCGCGCCCGGCGTGCCGTTGTACGGCCGCGCGACCTCTGCCGCCGGCGCGAACGTCGGCTCCGCCGTCCGCCGGCTCGCCGCGCCGCCGTCATTGCGCGTCACGACCTGCGCCGCCAACAGCGTCTGCACGACGCGCATGACGTCGTCCGATCCCGACGCCGCCGCGCTCTGCCCGCCCGAGCCCGTCGATCCGAAGTTGACGAACTGACCGTTCGCCAACGCCGCCGACACCTCCTTGGCCAGCTCCGGCGCCAGCTCCAAGCGACGCAAGTTCATGTACGAGTCGCCGGCCTCGAGCAGCGCCTGCGCCTTCATGCGGATCGCGCCCGCCTCGGCCTCGGCGACGGCACGAATACGCGCCGCCTGCGCGCGACCTTCGGCCTCCTGCTCGATGACGTTCTGGTCGGCGTCGGCCTGCGCTTGCGTGATCTGGCTGGCCGCCAGCTCGGCCTCGCGCTGCTTGCGCACCATCGCCTGCTTCTCGGCCTCGGCGTTGGCGATGGCCGCGCCGTTGGACGCGATCTGCATGTTGAGCGCGCGCTCCTGGTCATTGATCTTCTGCTGCGCCTCGAGCTGCGCGATGCGCGCGCGCTGCTCCTCTTGCGCCTGCACGACGTCGGCGCTGGCCTTGGCCCGCGCCGCCGACTCGCGCCGCCGCGCGTCGGCCACTTCGCTCAAGACAGCCTTGATGTTGAGGCTGTTGAACGACAAGCCCAAGTCCATGAGCTCGCGCGAGCAGGCGTCCTTGATGATGACCGCCAGCTCGTCGTCCTCGCCGCGCTTGGCCAGCGCCACCGACGGCGCGCCCGCGGCCGGCGCCACGACGTTGGCGGGATTGACCGGCGCCACCGAGCTGCCGCCGTTGAACAGCTGGTCGTGCCACAAGAGGTTGATGGCGCGCCGGCCCGCCGACGACAACACGTCCGTCAGCGTCGACATCTGCTCATTGCCCGACTTGGAGAAGAACTTGTTGGCGGCGGTGTTCACCATCGCCTCGTCCTCGCCGACGCTGACGATGGCCGACGCGCGCACCGTCACCTTGACCGGCGCCGGCCGCGAGGCGCTGTCGCGATCGGCCGTTTGATCGGTGATCTCGATGTCGACGTTGATCGCCTGCGCGGGAATGCGGCGCACTTGCGTGATGACCGGAACGATCATCGCCTTGCACGGACCGCGATAGATGCGCAAATGGCGACCGCGACTGGCGAGCAAGATCTCGCCCGCGTCGACGCTCTTGAGAAACGTCGTAATGATGAAAGACGTCAGTAATAAGACGACGACTACCGATCCACCGGCAATCAACAGCGGAAAGTCCGTCATGGCATTCTCCTGGGCGATTTACGCCCGTCAGACTGAAAAGGACTACGCGCGAAACACGGTCTCGTTAATGGCCGCGACTGATGCCAATCACGAGCGCTTCCCCCACTCGACCAGCTAATAAAGGCAGCATGTTAATCCACTAAAACAGAGACGGTCAGTCGTTCATTCCGCGCGTCCACGTCCTCGACGCGCAGGCGATCACCGACGCGAACCGTCAGTCCCGCTTGGGCTTCGACGAGGCTGGCGGAGAACTGCACGGCGCGGCCGTCGCGCACGAGCGACACGATGCCGCGGCCGTTGCGAAAGGGCGTGACCGCGCTGGCCTCGGCCAAGATCAGCACTTCGAGCGGCGTCGACGGCTGACCTTGAAAGCGGAACAAGAGGCGCCACAGCGGCGTCACGAGCAGCCGCTCGACCAGCGCCGCCGGCAAAACCGCGACCAGCGCCGCGACGAGCGGCGTCAAGTGCGCGGCGTGCAAGAGCGCGTTGGCGAAGGCGCCGTACAGCGCCAGCAGGCTGAAGACGAGCCGCGGCGACGGCAAAAAGCGGGTAATTCCCGTCGGCGCCAGCGTCAGCGCGTTCGTCCCGTGCGTCTGCGTCGTGAGCGCTTGGGTCGCCGGCGTCGACAGCTGGGGCGCGTGGCCGTGCGCCAGCTGGCCGACGTGCGCGCCCGGGCCATGGCCGCCCAACGGATGGGCCGCGCCGTGATGGCCGAGCGCCGGCAGCGCCATCACCACGAGGCCCACGAGCCCCACGACCATGATTGTCAGGAACATGACTTCTGGCCCATAAGGTGGCCCTTGCCGGGCTCGACCGCAAGAGGCGCGGGTCACTACGGCCGCGTAAGCATGCGAGACGACGTGTCTATCGACAGCTTGCCTACATTGCTGCATTCGTCCGCTCACGCTACGATCGCGCCATGTCGAAAGCGCTCACTTGCGCGAGCTGCGCGGCCCCGCTGCAGCCGACCGGCCGCAGCCAACGCGTGCGCTGCGAGTTCTGCGGCGCCGATACGCTGCTCGACGCCGCGACGTTCGCGCAGCTCGCCGCGGCTCCGCCCGTCGCACCGTCGGTGCCGATCGAGCGAATCCTCGGCAAGCTGCACCTCGACGTCGCCAACGCGGCGTCGTTTCTCGAGCAGCTGGCGGCGCGACTGGGCGCTGCCTTGCCCGACAAAGTGCGCGTCGAGACCAAAGGCGGCCTGTTCGCCAAGTCGCATATCGTCAAGCTGGAAGTCGATTTGGGCGAATATGTCTATACGGCGATACTCGAAGGTCATCGCTTGTCGGCACGGCGCGCGCACGTCGTCCGCGGCATTGCGCTCAAGAATCAGGAGCTGCAGCCGGCGGAGCTGATTGACGCGCTCGCCGGTGAGCTGCACGAGCTGGCGCACCATAGTGACGAGACGCGCGCCGCGCTGACGCGGTTCTTGGCCGACTGACTAACGACTGACTTAACGATTCGCCGTCAATATCGGCAGTATCGGCTCGTGCTGCTGCGGCTGTCCGGTCGGCGCAATCGAGGTTCCCAGCGCCGCGAATTCGATGATGTGCGAATGCCAGGCGTAGCTGCCTTCGGTCAGTCGCAAGCCGACGACGCCGGTCGCGCCCGTCGCTGCCGCTTCGGCTTGCAGCCGCGACATGGCCAGCTCGCGCGCGTCATATAACGCGGTCGTATAAGCCTCGAGCTCGCAGTTATTGCCGACCGTCTTGAAGAACGCGCCAATTCCTTGGTGCGCGACATGATAGACGCACGCGCCCATCACCAATCGATGCGGACGATAACCGGCGCGCACCAATGCCCAAAAGTCTTGTCCCGAGAGATCGCTGGTAAAGGGTTGACCGCCGACGCGCCAATCGCCGGCGCGCGCTTTGACGGCCGTTCCCGTGGCCAAGAACTCGGCGTGATGCCCGTGATGATCGACGACGAGCTTGACACCGACGACGCCGTCGGCGCCGACGCTGGCCGCGTGCGCGACGAGCTTGCCGAGCGCCAGCGCGCGCGCATGCACCATGGCCGCCGTCAAGGACGGCATCTCCTCGTTCTTGGTCCACGACGCGAGCGTATAACCGATATGATAAAAGGCCGATCCGACGACGAATGAGCGCGGCTCGAAGCCGACCTCTTCGAGGAGCAGCGCTTCGTCGATCGATAAGTCGCTGGTGGCCGCGATCGGGGCCGTCATTGATTGACCGTCAACACCAACGTCGGCGCATGGATCTGATGGTCGGCGGAGATGGGAATGACCGACGTCCCGACTGCAAAGAATTCGATGACGTGCGTATCCCAGTTGCCGTGCGTCTGTTCGTGAATCTCGGTGCCGACGACGCCGACGGCGCCCGCCGACATCGCCTCGGTCTGCATGCGCTCCATCGCCAATTCGCGCGCGTCATACAAGGCCTGCGTGAAGTTGGGCATCTCGCAGTTGCGGCCGACCGTCTTCATCCAGCCGCCCAAGCCCTGATGCGCGACGTGATAGACGCAATTGCCCATGACCAACTCGACGGGACGATAGCCCGAGCGCAACAGCGTCCAGAAGTCCTGTCCCGACAAGTCGCTCGTAAACGGCTTTCCGGTCGGCGTGCGATGGGAGACGCCGGCGCCGTGGACGACGGCCGTGCCGACGGCGATGAACTCGAGGACATTCTCGCCCCAGGCGTGTCTTTTGACCTCCAAGCGCACCCCGATGATTCCGTCGGCGGCGAGCGCGTCGGCCTCGGCCTCCATCCGCGCCATGGCCAGCTCGCGCGCGTGATAGAGCGCCTGCGTCAAAACGCCCATCTCCTCGTTCTTGGACCAATGGCCGCGCTGATAACCGACGTGATAAATCGACGAGCCCATCACTAATCCCACGGGCTCGAAGCCGCTCTCTTTCACCAACAGGAATTCATTGACCGACAGATCGCTGGTGAAGAGGCCGCGCGCGCCCGGCACGCCGCGCATCTTTGCCAGTCGCTCTCTGGCGTGCGCGGGAAGATCGGCCAATTGACCGGCGACTGCATTATCGAGAGGCGCATTGGGATCAGCCATGATGGTCTCCGTGCGGCATAGACTGCGCTGCCAGATCGATCGTTTTACCGCCGCCCAAATCGAGCACCAAGCGCGGTCGTGGCAAGGTCGGCGTGCTCTTACGAATGACCGCAGTGCCAATCATCAACACCTCGGTCTTGAAGGCCGTGTGCTCGCGGTCGGGATTGGAGGTGCTCCATTCGTGCTGATGGAAATGGCGCTGCAGCTCGACGCCGACGGCCGCGTGCGCCTGTAAAGCGCCAATCTCGGCCTGAAAGCGCGCGATCGCCAGAGACTGCGCCTGATCGATACTCTGCGTGTGGCCGGTCATGAGCTGATTGAACCAATTGCCGTCCGAGGAACAGTCGCAATGACGGTCGTACCAAGTGCAATTGCCCATCGCGATTCCGAGCGGCCATTGTCCCGCCAGCTCCAGCTTGTAAAGCGCTTGCGCCGACAGATGCGTCAATATCGGTCGCCCGCCGCCGGTCGCTTTAGGCAGGCGAACGGCGGTGCCAATGGCGGTGAACTCCATGAGCTCGCCCGACCATTCGTAGCCTTTGACGGTCAGCTCGACCCCAATGACGGCGTGCGCGCCGAGAATCGCCGCCTCTTCTTCGAGGCGACCGAGCGCCAAGGCGCGCGCCTGTCGCTGGGCGTGCGTGACGTTGGTGAGCTCGCCGCCGCTCCAGCTCGCCGCCGTCGCCCAGCCCATGTGATAGATCGACGAGCCCATCACCTGGCCGATCGCTTCGTAGCCGGCGAGCCGGGCGATGGCGGTCTCGGCGACGGAGAAGGTGCTCGTAAAAAATCGCTGCGACTTCCCCGCCGCTTCCGTCACGCGCGCCCGCGCGCGCTCCGGCAGCCCGCCCTCTTCGAAGCTCAGCGCCATGTTGCGATGCTAAGCGAAGCCGCGCGAGCCAGCCAATTTTGCGGCGATTTGCGCTTGCAGCGCCCGCCACTGACCGGCGGTCAGCGGACGTTGACAATCTTTCACTCGGCCGATATTTTGTGTGCTAACTAATTCGACGGGAGGCGCAACCTGCTTCGTGGCGAGCTCAAAGAAGATCTCGATCGCATCGTCGAGACCATCATCTACTTGGTCACCGAGAGTCGGCGGCTGTCCAAGGAAGAGGCGACGCGCATCGGCGTCACGCCGACGCAGCTGTCGGTGCTCAAGCTGCTGCAGGAGATTGGCGACCTCTCGCTCGGTACGCTGTCGAAGCAGATTCGCGCGCACAACTCGACCGTCACCGGAATCGTCGATCGCATGGAGACGGCGGGGCTGGTCGAGCGCGCGCGGTCGGACCAAGATCGGCGCGTGTGGATCATTCGGCTGACGGCGGCCGGCCGCAAGATCGCCGAGCGCGCCCGGGTTTCGCCGTGGGACTTGCTGCGCCACGCGCTCAGCGAGCTGACGGCGGGCGATCAAGAGAAGCTGACGTCGGTGTTGCGCAAAGTGGCGGCCAATGTGCAAAGCGCCGCCGATCCCCAACTATTGAAGGAGATCAAGAATGGCTCTCGGCGATAAGGTCATCGTCACTTGTGCCGTCACCGGCGCGGTCACCACCAAGAAGCAGTGCGCCGCGATTCCTTATACCGCCGTGGAGATTGGCGAGGAGTGCCGGCGCGCCTACGAAGCGGGCGCCACCGTCGTGCACGTTCACGGTCGCAGCGACGAGGGTCAACCCTCTTACGAGAACGAAGTGTTCGAGGCCTACAAGCGCGAGATCGAAGCGCGCTGTCCCGTCATCATCAACTTTTCGACGGGCGCCGTCGGGCTCACCAAAGAGCAGCGCATCGCGCATATCATCAAGACGAAACCGCATATCGGCGCGCTCAATATGGGCTCGATGAATTACGCGAAGTATTCGAGCAAGCGTAAGGACTTCGTCTTCAGCCTCGTCTTCGCCAATCCCTTCGACGAGATCATTTATTACCTCAAGCAAATGAACGAAGCCGGCGTGCGCGCCGAGTGCGAATGCTTCGACACCGCGCACGTCGCCTCTTTGGATCCGCTATTGGACATGGGTCTCTTGCAGGGACCGATCGACATCAACATCGTGCTCGGCGTCATGGGCGGCGCACCGTCGACGCCCGATCATTTGAACTTCATCGCCACGCATTTGCCCAAAGGCTCCGTGTGGAAGACGACGCCGATCTCGCAGGCGACGTGGCCGTTGACCGCGATGGCGCTGGGAATGGGCGGCAATGTGCGCGTCGGTCTGGAAGACAACTTCTATTTGCCGACCGGCGAGATGGTGCAGTCGAACGGCGAATTGGTGGCGGCGGCCGTGCAGATGGCGCGTTCGGCCGGCCGCACGCCGGCGACGGTCGAAGAGACGAAACAGATTCTCGGCATTACGCGATAAGGAACCATTGACGATGAAGATGCGTGACCGCGTAAAAGACCTCGAAGAGCGCCGTGCCCAGATCAAGCAGATGGGCGGCGAAGACAAAGTCCGTAAGCAGCACGAGCGCGGCAAGTGGACGGCGCGCGAGCGGATGGACCGCCTGTTCGACGACGGCAAATGGTTCGAGGTCGGCATTCACGGCACGCAGATGGCTTATTACGGCGACGACAAGCCGCCGGCCGACGCCGTCGTCTGTGGTTATGGCCACGTCGACGGGCGCATGGTGTGCGCCGCCGCTTATGACTTCACGGTCAAAGGCGGCAGCATCGGGCAGACCGGCGAAGTCAAGGTGTCGCGCTTACGCGAGATCGCGCTGCGCAGCCGCATTCCGATGATCTGGTTCATCGACTCCGCCGGCGCGCGCATCGATCCGCAAGCGGGACAAAATGGCGACTTATTGTCGCTCTTCGCCGGCGCGGGCGCGCTGTTTCGCGAAGAGGTCATCATGTCGGGCGTCGTTCCGCTGGTCGCGGCCATGGTCGGTCCGGGCGCCGCCGGAACGGCTTACATTCCGGGATTGGCCGACTTCGTGCCGATGATGAAGGACGTCGGCTCGATGGCGCTTGGGTGGCCCGCCGCTCGTCAAAGCCGTCACCGGACAGGACATTGGCGAGCAGGAATTGGGCGGCAGTAAGGTTCATACCGAGAAGTCGGGCGTCGGCGACGTCGAAGTGGCCGACGACTCGGAGTGCTTCGGGGACGATCAAGGAATATCTGTCGTTCTTTCCGTCATCGTGTGAGATCGAAGCCGCCGATCATGGTCTGCAATGATCCGATCGACCGGCGCGAAGAGGCGCTGCTCGATCTGTTGCCGGAGTCGACGCGGCAGTCTTATGACATGTTGGAGATCATTCGCCACGTCGTCGACTATGGCCGACTGCTGGAATTGAAGCCCAAGTTCGCGCGCGCCATCATTACGGGGTTGGCGCGGATCGGCGGTCGTCCCTGCGGCATCGTCGCCAACAATCCGCGTCATATGGGCGGCATTCTCACCAATGACAGTGCCGACAAAGCGGCGCGGTTCATTCAGATTTGCGACGCGTTCAATGTTCCTTTGGTGTTCTTGATGGACGTGCCCGGCTTCATGGTCGGCAGCAAAGTCGAGCACGAAGGGATCATTCGCCACGGCGCCAAGATGCTGCACGCGATGGCGTCGGCGACGGTGCCGAAGCTGACCTGCGTCGTGCGTAAAGGCTACGGCGCCGGCTATTTCGTCATGGCCGGACGGGCTTACGAGCCCGATCTGATCGTCGCTTGGCCGGGCGCCGAGATCAGCGTCATGGGCGCCGACGGCATGGTCGGCATCGCCGGTAAGAAGCTGTTTCCGGGCGGCGATCCGCCGCCGGAAGTGCGACAGCAGTTGGCGGCGGCCATTCAACAGCACATCGACGTCTATAAAGTCGCCGGCTGGGGATTGGTCGACGACGTCATCGATCCGCGCGATACGCGGCAGGTGTTGGCGCGCGGGCTCGAGCTGGCCTGGAACAAGAAGGTCGAGCGGCCGTGGCGCAAGCACGGGATCATGCCGGTTTAAAGCACGTCCTAAAGAGACAGACATAGCTCGCGACGTCCGCGGAACGGAACAACGGAGGCGGCGATGATCGACTTTACCGACGAGCAGAAGATGGCGCAGCAGATGCTGCGTCAATGGACCACCAAAGAGCTGGCGCCGCACGTCGCGCGCATGGAAAAAGGCGAGATCCTGCCTTATGACATCGCGCGTAAGCTCATTTCGTCTTTCGGTATCGACGAGATGGTGCGCGCGCTGTTCAAGAAGATGGAGACGAGCGACAAAGGCGCGCCTAAAGAACGTGCGATAGGCGATCCGAGCTTGATGGCGATTGTCTCACTGGAGCTGTCGCGCGTCTGTCCCGGCTTTTGCCTGGCCTTCGGCGCGTCGCTCGGGCTCGCCGGCGGCGCCATCATGGCCAAAGGGACCTTGGCGCAGAAGCAGCGTTGGGCGCTGCCGATTCTGGTCGGCGACAAAGTCGGCGCGTGGTCGATGACCGAGCCGGGCGCCGGCTCCGACGCGTTCGGCTCGATGCGCACGACTGCGCGCCGCGACGGCGCCGACTTCGTCATCAATGGACAAAAGACGTTCATTACCAATGCGCCTTACGCCGATACCTTTGTCGTGTATGCGAAGTTGGAGGGCGCGGACGCGGCGCGACAGCGGCCATTTCACGCATTCATCGTCGACAAAGGCACGCCCGGACTGAGCGTCGGTAAGCCCATGGACAAGATGGGCATGCATTCGTCGCCGACCGGCGAAGTGTTCTTGAGCGACGTGCGCGTGCCCGCGAGTCAGCTGCTCGGCGAGACGCTGGACGAGCCGTCGCGCGAGCAGGCGCGCGACGTGTTTCACGGCGAGCGCACGGCCATGGCGCCGATGTGTCTCGGAATCATCGAGCGCTGTCTCGAGGATTCCTTGGCCTATGCCAAAGAGCGCGAGACGTGGGGGCAGCGAATCGCCGACTACCAGCTGATCCAGGAGAAGCTGGCGCGCATGTATATGCACCGCGAGAATGTGCGTAATCTATTGTTTCGGCAGTTCGAGAAGATGCATAAGAAAGTGCCGATTACGATGGCGGAGGCGTCGGCCTGTAAGCTGTATTGCGGGCGCGCCGCGACGGAGACGGCGCTCGAGGCCATCCAGATCATGGGCGGCAACGGGTATATGCGCGAATATCATGTCGAGATGTTGATGCGCGACGCCAAGCTGCTGCAGATCGGCGGCGGCACCGACGAGATTCAGATCGTCACCGTCGCGCGCGCGCTCGTCAAAGACGGGTTGCCGCAGTAGCGTCCGTAAGACCGGCATTCATTCATGGGCGGCTTTCGTATTCTTTAGCGAGCGGCTACGATAACGACGCATGTCCGACCACGGGCACGACGAGCAGCACGAAGGCGCCTCGCGGGGCGCGGCGCTGCGCAACTTCGTCTTCGGCACGTCCGACGGGCTGGTCACGGTGTTGGCGTTCGTCGCCGGCGTCTCGGCGTCGCTGGCGTCGCGGCGGCTCGTGCTCATGGCGGGCGTGGCCGAGATGTTCGCCGGCGCCGTGTCGATGGGCCTGGGCGCGTTCTTGGGCACGCGCGCCGAGCGCGACTGGTACGAGCGCGAACGGCAGCGCGAGGAGCTGGAGGTGGCGAAGATCCCGCACCTCGAGAAAGAAGAGCTGCGCGACATCTATCGCAAAAAAGGGCTCGACGGCGAGACGCTGGAGCGCGTCGTCGACGCCTTTACCGCGAACGAGAAGCGCTGGGTCGACATCATGATGACCGAGGAGCTCGGGCTGCAGCCGGTCGAGAGCTCGCCCTGGTCGGCGGGTGTCGTGGTCGGCGGCTCCTACGTCATCGCGGCGGCGGTGCCGCTGGCGCCCTACCTCGCGCTCGTCGGCACGCCGGCGCTGGCGGTGTCGATGGCGGTGACGGCGGTGGCGCTGGGCGCGGTCGGCGTCGCCAAGGCGCGGCTGACGCAGCGGCCGCAGCTGCGCGCCGGCGTCGAGACGATGGCGACGGGGCTCATCGGCACGACGATTTGCTGGGGCATCGGCCGCGGCGTCGCCCACTTTTTCGGCGGCGGCGCCGCGCCCTGACGCGACGCGAACAAGGAGCAGGCGATGGCAATCAAGCTCGATCTCGTGGGCCAGAAGTCGAAGCCCATCCCGTTTACGTACGGCTGGAAAGATACGGCGCTCTATGCGCTCGGCGTCGGCGTCAAAGCGAGCCAGCTCGATTACGTGTACGAGGCGCGCGGGCCCAAGGTGCTGCCGACGTTCGCGGTGGTGCCCTCGTTCACGTCGATGATCGCCGTCGCCGGTGACCTCGGCGCCAACCCGATGATGATCCTGCACGGCGAGCAGCAGATCATCCTGCACCGGCCGATTCCGCCGGGCGGCACGCTCGCCACCGTCTCCGAGGTCAAAGGCATCTACGACAAAGGCAAGGGCGCGCTCGTCGTCGTCGAGGCGCGCACCAGCGACGAGAGCGGCGCGCCGGTCTTCGACAACGTGTTCTCGATCTTCGTGCGCGGCGAAGGCGGCTTCGGCGGCGAGCGCGGTCCCGAAGCCGTCAAAGCCGACCCGCCGGCGACGGCGCCCGACTTCGAGGTCGTCGAGACGACGACGGCCGAGCAGGCGCTGCTCTATCGACTGTCGGGCGACTACAACCCGCTGCACGTCGATCCCAACATGGCCAAGTTCGGCGGCTTCGATCGGCCGATCCTGCACGGCCTGTGCACGTACGGCTTCGCCGGCCGCGCCATCCTCGCCGGCGCCTGCGGCGACGACCCGGCGCGCCTGCGCTCGTTCGGCGCGCGCTTCAGCGGCGTCGTCTTCCCCGGCGACACGCTGACGACGCGCGGCTGGCGCGTGGCCGACGGCCGCTACGTCATCACCGTCGCGACGCAAGACGGCAAGCTCGTCCTGTCGAACGCCGTCGCCGAAGTCGCCTGACGCGCCGCGCGGCGCCGCGGCGTGTGCCGGCGCGCCTGCGCGAGCCATTGCGATGCAAGCGATCATGGCCATCGTCTTGGGGGCGCTCAGCACGTTCGACAGCCTGCTCGTCTACTTCGTGTGAGTCTCGGCATTCCCGTCTACCGCCTCATCGCGCGCAAGCAAACGGCCGATCGGTAGCCATCGCCGCGTTCGGGTATAATCGGGGGATGGGCGATCCCTACGCCTCGAGCCGTCTTCAGCTGGAGCAGGTGGTCACCCGTGGCGCCGGGCACACCGAGCCGTCGCTCAGAGAGGCCATCGCGCGCGGCCAAGCGCCGCCCGAATTGGCCGCGCTCGTCGACAAGGTGCGGCGCCACGCCTACAAAGTGACCGACGAAGACCTCGCCGCGCTCAAGGCGACGTGGTCGGACGACCAGATCTTCGAGATCGTGGTCGCCGCGGCCTTGGGCGCTGCGGGCGATCGGCTGCGCGCAGGCCTGGCCGCGCTGGACGGAGTGGACTGATGCGACTCGCCAAGCTCGACCACGGGCACAGCTTCAAGCACAAGCTGCTGCTGCGGGCCATCAAGCTCTTCTCGGGATATCGCGCGCCCGACGTGGTCAAGACGCTCATCTATCGTGCGGCGTTCTTCGGCGACGCGCAGTCGCAGCTGACGCAGGAAGTGATGCGCGGCCCGTCGGAGTGGACGGTCGGCGAGCGCGAGATCTTCGCCGCGTTCGTCTCGCGCTTGAACCAGTGTCTGTTTTGAACGAACGCTCATGCCGCGGTCGCGGCAATGTGCGTGGGTGACGAGCTGACCCAGCAGATCCTGGCGGACTACGAGACGGCGCCGATCGACGACAAGCTGCGCGCGATGCTCGGCGTCTTGAAGAAGCTGACGCTCGAACCGGAGCAGGTTGGACCCGCGGACATGAAGCCGCTGCGCGCGCTCGGCCTCTCGAAGCAGAAGATCGCGGACGCGATGTACGTCATGTTCCTCTTCAACATCTACGATCGGCTCGCCGACACGTTCGGGTGGGAAGTGCCGGTCCGCGCCGCGTTCGACGTCGGCGCAAAGCGGCTCCTTACGCGCGGCTATCGGTGACGCGGATCGGGTTGCCGCAGCCGGCTGAGTCGCCGGACTTGTGGGCCGCGTCGTCGCGGAAGTCCGCTGCTTCCGCGCCCGCCACGCCAACGTCACCGCTGCCCCGCCCTTCACGCCCGCTCCGCTCTGCCTCGCCGCGCAACAAAAACTGTCGCGCCCGCCGATCGTCGACTACCCTTGCCTCGATGGACCTGCGACGTGAGCTCGACCTCGCCATCGAGCTGGCACGGCGCGCCGGCGAGCGCATCCGCGTCCTGCGCAACGCCGGCCTCGCCGTCGAACAAAAAGCCGACGACTCGCCGGTCACGCAAGCCGATCGCGAAGCCAACGCCCTCATCGTCGACGGCCTGCGCGCCCACTTCCCCGCCGACGGCCTGCTCTCCGAAGAGCTGCCCGACGACGGCTCGCGCCTGACCGCGCCGCGCGTGTGGATGGTCGACCCGCTCGACGGCACCAAAGACTTCATCCGCGGCCGCGACGGCTTCAGCGTCATGATCGGCCTGCTCGTCGACGATCGCCCGGCGCTCGGCGTCGTCTACCAGCCGGTCGGCGACAAGCTCTATTTCGCGACGCTCGGCCACGGCGCCTTCGTCCGGCGCGCCGGCGCCACGCCCACGCCCATCCACGTCTCGCCCGTCGCCGAGATGGCGCAGCTGCGCATGGTGGCGTCGGCGTCGCATCGCACCGAGACGATTGACCGCGTCCGCGAGGCGCTCGGCGTCTCCGACGAGCTCAACATCGGCTCCGTCGGCTTGAAGCTCGGGCTCATCGCCGAGGGCGTGCGCGACCTCTACGTCAACCCGAGCGGCCACTCGAAGCTGTGGGACACGCTCGGCCCCGAGGCGATCCTCGTCGAGGCCGGCGGCCGCTTGAGCGACGCGCACGGCCAGCCGCTCGATTGGCGCGGCCCCGAGCTCGGCAACGTGCGCGGCCTCATCGCCTCCAACGGCGTCTTGCACGACCAAGTCGTCGCGCGATTGGCGGCGCTGTTCCCGAGCGGCCGCGCGCGCGAATAGCCGCCGCCGCTCGTTCACGCCATCGACCGCCGTCCGGCGCGTGCACCACATCACCGACGTGGCGGCGCGTCGGCGGTAGCATCGCGGCTACCATGAAAGCCGCGCTCTTCGTCGCCGCGCTTGGCCTCTCGGCATTCGGCTGCGCGCACTACCAGATGGCCTGCCCCATCGCCGGCGGCCCCGAATGGCTGGAGCTCAAGTCGCCGCATTTCACGCTGCGGACCGACCTGCCCGCCGACCAAGCCGAGCGGCTCCTGCGCGACGACGAGACGCTGCTCGACACGCTGCAGGCGGCGGCGTCGGCGCTGTTGCCGCCCAGCGCCGACAAGGGGCGTCTCTCGCTCGTCATCTTCGCCGAGAGCTGGCAGTACGACAAGCTCGTCAAGCCCGAGCAGAGCGAGCTCGCCTCCGGCTTTCGTCGCATCCAAGTCTCCTCGCTGTTCGACGCCGACGAACGCGGGCGGCCGATGGTCGTGCTCACCCACGATCCCGGCAACGACGCGACGCTGAGCTACGAGCTGGCGCGACAAATCGTCAACCAGCGGCTGCACGAGCCGCCGCCGTGGCTCTCGGGCGGCCTGGCCGAATATCTCACCGCCACCTCGCGCCAAGCGGGCACGCTGGCGCTGGGCGGACCGACGGCGCGGCTCCTCGAATACAACCGCCAGCGCCAGCTCGGCGTGAACCCCGTCGTCTCCGCCTACCCGCTGCAGTCGGTGCAGAGCTTCCTGCAGGGCCTCTATCCGCAGCACGGCTTCATCGACTTCACCTTCGTGGCGGCGTGGGGTCTCGTGCACTATCTGGCCAACGGCGGCCCTGACCATCCGGCACGCTTTCGCACCTTCTTGTCGGCGATCGCCGACGGCGCGCCGGTCGCCGAGACGCTCATCGGCCAATATGGCTCGCTCGACGCCATCGACGCCGCTTATCACCAGCAGCTGGCCGCGACGCAAGCGAACCAGCCGAAGCCGCAGCTCGTCGCCTATGCGCCGCCGCCGACGCCGCCGCGCATCACCGTGCGCACGCTCGACGACGCCGAGCTGCATCAGCTGAAGGTCATCTGGCAGCCGGCGACGCGCGACCGCGAGCTGGCGCTGGCCAAGGCGCACGCGCCGCAATCGCCCGCGCTGCACCGCTGGCTCGCGCTCTTGGCCGACGCAGAGGGCCACGACGCCGCGGCCGAGCAGGAGATCGCCGCGGCCGTGCGCTTGGCCGGCGCCGACCACTTTTACGCCTGCGAGCAGGCGCGGCTGCACCTCGAGCACGCGCTGAAGAAGCCGGAGAGCGAGCGGCACCTCGACCGGCTCGGCGACGAGCTGCGCGCGGTGGCGCACTGGGTCGACGAGCCGGCGCAGCTCGACTTCGTGGCGCGCTATTACCACCTCGTCGGTGACGATGCCTTCGCGGCCGCGTTCGCCGCGCGCGCCGTCGCGCTCGACCCGCAGTGCGCCCACTGCCTGGTCACGCAGGCGCAAATATTCCTGGCGCGCGGCGATCAGCCCAACGCGATCGCGGCGCTGCAGGCGGCGCTGCGGCGTTCCAAGGATCCGGCGGACGGCTACGGTGGCGCGGCTTTGCTGCTGGCGCGCTTGAAGCAGTGCGAGACGAGCGGCGGCGACTGCGCGAAGTAAACGCGCGTTTACTTGCCGGCGAGCATCATCTTGGCGACGCGGAAGGTCGGGCACGCCGTCGAGCTGCGCAGGTCGAGGTCGTCACCGACGGCGTCGACGTCGTGCCACAGGTCGTTGAAGTTGGCGCTGACCGTGACTTCGCTGACCGGCTGGCCGAGCTTGCCGTTCTCGATAAGGAAGCCGCCGGCGCCGCGTGAGAAGTCGCCGGTGACGGCGTTGAAGCCGAAGCCCATCATCTCCGTCACGTACAAGCCGCGCGACACGCCGGCGATAATGTCGGCGGCCTTGCTCGTTCCCGCCTGCATGACGAAGTTGGACGTCGTCACGTGCGGCGAGCCGCCGACGCCGCGGCCGGCGCAGCCGTTCGACTGGCGGCCCAGTTTGCGCGCCGAGTAGACGTCGGTCAGATAGGTCTGCAGGACGCCGCCGTCGACGACGACGTTCTTGCGCGACGCCAAGCCGTCGCCGTCGTACGGCCGCGAGCCGGGACCGCGCACGATGAGCGGATCGTCGACGATGGTGCACAACTTCGACGCGATCGAGCTGCCCTCGCGATCGAGCAAGTAGCTCGACTTGCGGTAGATGGCGCCGCCGGAAACGACGCCGAAGATGAGGCGCAGAAGCGCGCGGCCGGCCTCGGGATCGAACACGATCGGCATCTCGCCGGTGGCGATCTTCTCCGAGCCCAGCTTGGCGACGGTGCGGCGCGCGGCCTCTTGGCCGACCTCCTCGGGCGACTTCGAGCTTGGCGAGGAAGCGATCGGCCGTCCACCAGTGGCCGTTGCGCTTCTTGCCGTCGGCGTCGTCGCAAATCGGCTCGACGACGAGCGACTGATAGGTGCCGCGAAAGCTGCCGGCGAAGCCGTCGGAGCTGGCCAGCGCGCTGGCGCCGACGACGCGGCCGTAGGTCGCGCCTTCGGAGTTCGTGACCTTGGGCGAGAACCCGCGCGCCGCCGCTTCGCCGCGCTTGCACCACTCGATCGCGTCCTTGGCCGTCGACGCCGAGCGCCGCTTCATCCCACAATTCGAGCTCGGGGAAGGTCGTCGCCAGCTGATCGCGCGGCGGCAGCTCGTTGAGCAGGTCGGGCTCGGCCAGCTTGGCCAGCTCCACCGAGTCGGCGACGAAGCGCTCGAGCGCCGCGTCCGACAAATCCGACGTGTACGTCAAGGCGACGCGCTGATCGCGGAACACGCCGAGGCCGAGCGCGCGCGACGACGCCTCCTGCACCAGCTCGGGCTCGCCCATGCGCACCTTGACGGACAGCTCGGCGCCGCCCTGCACCAGCGCCTCGGCCGCGTCGGCGCCGTGCTTGCGCGCCAGCTCGACAGGCCTGCTCGCGAGTCGCGATGCGCTCGCGAGCTCTTCGGTAGCGTGGCTCGCCATGCATCAAGCCTTGGTCCCGCCGACCGTGATCGCGGCGATCTTGACGGTGGGCGTGCCGACGCCGACGGGCACCGACTGGCCATCCTTGCCGCAGGTCCAGATGCCGTCGGACAGCTCGATAGTCGTTGCCGAGCATGGTCACCTTGGTGAGCACGTCGGGGCCGTTGCCGATGAGGTTCACGCCCTTGAGCGGCGCGGTGACCTTGCCGTCCTCGATCAGGTACGCTCTCGGTCAGCGAGAACACGAAGTCGCCGTTGGAGATGTTGACCTGGCCGCCCGAGAAGCGCTTGGCGTAGACGCCGCGCTTGACCGACTTCAGGATCTCCTCGGGCTCGTGCGGGCCGGCGAGCAGCGCCGTGTTCGTCATGCGCGGCAGCGGATTGTGCGGAACGACTGCCGCCGGCCGTTGCCCGACGGCGCGAGCTGAAGTGCTTGCGCCGAGAGCGATCCTGCATGTACGCGCGCAGGATGCCGTTCTCGATGAGCACGTTCTGCGCCGGCGTGGCCCTCGTCGTCGACGTTGATCGCGCCGCGCGCTGTGGCTGATCGTGCCGTCGTCGACGACCGTGCACAGCTCGGAGGCGACCCGCTTGCCGAGCTGGCCCGAGTAGTTCGACGTCTCCTTGCGGTTGAAGTCGGCCTCGAGGCCGTGGCCGATGGCCTCGTGCAGCAGGATGCCGGAGTCGCCGGGCGCCGAGCACGACCTCCATCTCGCCGGCCGGCGCGTCGACGGCGTCGAGCATGGCGATGGCCACGCGCGCCGCCTCGCTTGCCGTGCGCCTCGGGCGGATGCGGTCGTCGAAGTACTCCATGCCGAAGCGCCCGCCGCCGCCGCTCGAGCCGCGCCTGGCGCTTGCCGCTTCTCCTCGGCGATCGCGTGCACGCCGAAGCGCATGAGCGGCTGCCGATCGCGCACCAGCCGGCCGTCCGCGGTGACGACAGGATCTCCTTCAGCTCCTCGGCGAACGAGCACGACACCTTGATGATGCGCGGATCGAACGCGCGCGCCGCCCGATCGCCGCGGCGCAGGAGCTCGAGCTTCTCCGGCGCCAGCGTCTCCAGCGTCGGCACCGCCACCGGATAGAAGCTCGGGATGGTCGAGCGTCTTGACGTCGACCGGCGCCGGCGACTGCCCCGACGCCGCGATCTGCGCCGCCGTGCGCGCCGCTTCCGCCATCGCCTCCCAGGTCAGCTCTTCGCAGTAGGCGTAGCCGGTGGCGTCGCCCTTGAAGACGCGCACGCCGAGGCCGAGCGTGATGCCGCGCCCGACCGCTTTGACGCTCCTCGTCCTCGTAGACGTAGTCGGCGCCGCAGCGATATTCGAAGAACAGGTCGGCGTAGTCGCCGCCGGCCTGCAGCGCCAGCTCGAGCAGCCGTCGCGCCAACACGGCGTCGATCGCCGTCGGTCCTTCCGGTGAAAACGGCGCTATCAGCTTCGCTTGGCCCATTCGCTGCCCCTCTCGTCGGTCGCTCGTCGACCAGTCGAGTGATTGTAAGCGCGGACGGGCGAGCGGGCTAGCAATCGTGCAGCCGCCCGAGGCGAAACTTTACGGCTGATTTCGGGTGGAAATCGTGCGCGAGCGTGGTTAGGCGTTGACCCGTCCGTCGACGGCGGCCAGCGTCTCGCCGATGGCGCGCGCCGCCTCGGCGATCTCGGCCTCGTCGCCGCCGAGCCACAGCCGGCCGACGGCGCCGAACGTGATGACCTCGAGCAGGTGGATGTTGGCCGCCTTCTCCGCCTCGTTCGCCGCCAGCGCCGCATACGCCGCCGGGTGCACCTCGAGCGTGTACAGCGTCTGCCCTTCGTTGATCATGTCGCCGTGCCGCATGCGATCGATGAGCGCCGCATGATGCCCGTCGATGCCGGTGATCGTCTGCTCCGACAAGATGCGCGGCTTCAGCCGATCCTGCATCGAGACGCCCAGCTTCTCCAGCATCGCGTCGCCCGCATGCCGCACTTCGCCCTGGTCGAAGCTGTGGACCTCGAGCATGCCGTACGCGCGCTCGACGATCTGCATGCCCGGGATGACGCGCGTCTGCTTGAGCGCCACGTCGGTGATGGTGTTGATGGCGATGCCGGGCGCGATCTCGATCAACAGCGCCGCCTGATTGGCCAGCGGCAAGAAACCCGACGCGACCGTCTGAAAGAACGAGGCCAGCTGCGGCTGCAGCACGTCGAGATAGGTGAAGGTTCGCAGCTCCATCTTGCGCGCGAGCCTATCACAACGGCTGCGCGCCAGAGGCTACTTGGCGACGGTCAGCGCCGGCCGCCGCGCGTGTCGGTCTTCTTGCCGCGCCGTCCCTTTTGGATCTCGGGCGCGCGCTTGCGCACCTTGGTGAACGTCTTTTTCGCGCCGCCGACGGCCTTCTTCAGCCGCTCGACCTCCTCCGGCTGCAACACGCGCGTCGTGCCGACCTTCAATTCGTCGAGGCTGAGGCCGGCATAGCCCACGCGCGTCAGCTTCAAGACGTTGAACCCGAGCGCCTCTGCGGTGCGGTGAATCTGCCGATTCTTGCCCTCGTGAATGCTCACTTCCAGCCACGTGTTCTTGCCCGTGTTGCCCATGATGACGACGTCGGCTTCGGCCGTCTTGTCGCCGTCGTCGAGCGTCACGCCGCGCTGCCACGCCATCGCCGTCTCGGTGCCCGCGATGCCCTGCAGCTTGACGTGATAGGTCTTGCGCACCTCGTGCTTCGGGTGCATGAGCGCGTGCGCCAAGTCGCCGTCATTCGTACAGATGAGGAGCCCTTCGGTGTTGAAGTCGAGCCGCCCGACGGGATAGACGCGCGCGCCCGCCCGCTTCAAGAACGTCATGACCGTCGGCCGATTCTCCGGATCCGACATCGTCGTCACGTAGCCGCGCGGCTTATTGAGCATCAGGTAAACGGGACGCTCGGCCAACAGCCGCTTGCCGCCGAAGATGACCTTGTCCTCGTCGGGATCGACCTTCGTGCCGAGCTCGGTCACGATCTGGCCGTTCACCTTGACGCGCCCGGCCGTGATCATCTCTTCCGCTTTGCGCCGCGAGGCCACGCCCGCCTGCGCCAAAAACCGCTGCAATCGAATCAACATAATTCTACTTTCGGCTCGCTAAAGCTCTGGTTCGTCTTCGGGTGGCTCGTCGCCGTCGCCATCCGGCGATTCGGTGTCGTGGTCTTCTACATCGAGGACGCCTTCGGGGCGCTTCTTTTTGCTCGTCGTCTCCGAATGATCGAACTCTTCGTCGACGTGCTCGAGCTCGGCCGGCACCTGCAGCGTGTTGGCGTGCACGCGCGTCGGCTCATCGCCGGGCATGGCGTCGAACTCGCGCGTCGGCTCGCCCTCGAACTCGTCGGCCGGCGTCGCCTCCGGCTCGGCCGCCGGCTCGTCGGCGTCCGTCGCCACGCCCGCGGTGCGGATGAGCCGATCGATCTCCTCGAGCTCCTGCTCGTCCTCGACCGGAATCGTAATCTCGAGGCGCGTCAGCGGCGGTGGCCCCGGGTCGATGGGCGCGTCACCGTCTTTGCCCTCGATGACGCCCGGCGGCGCCACGCCTTCGAGCGCGGCCACTTGCGCCTGATGCTCCTCGGACAGCTCGTGGAACTCGCGCAAGGTCGGCAGCTGCTTCAAGTCCCCCAAGTTGAAGAACTCGAGGAACTCCTTGGTCGTGCCGTACAAGAGCGGCCGACCGACCTCCTCTTTCTTGCCCAAGATGCGCACGAGCGAGCGATCGAGCAGCGTCTTCAACGTGCCGCCCGAGTCGACGCCGCGGATCTCGTCGATCTCCGGCCGCGTCACCGGCTGGCGATAGGCCGCGATGGCCAGCGTCTCGATCTGCGCGCGCGAGAGCTTGACCGGCTTTTGCGCCAGCAGCTTCTGCACCCACTGCGCGTTGTCGGGGTTCGTCCGAAACTGATAGCCGCCGGCCACTTGGTGCAGCTGAAAGCCGCGCGACGCGAACGTCACCTCGATGGCCGCCACCGCCGACCGCACGCGCGCGATCTCGGTCTCGCCCAATAAGTCCGCCAGCTGCTTGAGCGTCAGCGACTTGTCGGCCGCGAACAAGAGGCTCTCGACGATCGACTGCATGCGCGGCGAGGCCGCGTCGGCCGAGCCCGGATCGGGCGGTGACTCCTCGGGATGGTCCTCGGTCGCCTCCGCCGGCACGGGCTCGTCGCTCAAGCCGGCGCTGTCGACGTCGGAGGGCCCGGTGCTGACGCCGTTGCTGCCGGCGTGCTCGTGCGCCACCAGCTCGGGCGAATCGACCAGCTCGTCGGCGACGGTGTGCCCGCCGAGCAGCTCGTCGCCGCCCAGGTCCGCCTGCGCCGCGTCGTCGCCGATCGGCCCGTCGGCGTGGTCGTGCGCGGCCGGCTCGCCGGTCGTGACGCCGGCCGCGGCCTGCGCTTCGGACGCGCCCGGGTTCAACAGCTCGTCGCCCGCCGCCGCGTCGCGATCTTCGTCCCCCGCCGCCGCCTCCGCGTGCCGCTCGGACGCGTCCGAATCCTTGGCGTCGCTGGCAGTTGGCTCCGTCGCCGCGCTGCCGTCCGCGGCGTCCTCCGCCTCTTTCGGCGGTGGCCCTGACTCGCTCATTCTTTGTATTCCTCGGGCCGATCGCGCAGCGCTTCCGCTTGCAGCTTCAGATCGGCGCCTGCCTTCGTGATGTAGATGGCGCTCAACAGGTCGGCCTGCGTCAGCCGCACCATCTTCAAGCGCGTCATCTCCAAGATCGCCAAGAACGTCACGACGACCTGACCCTTGATCTGCGCCATCTCGCCGCCCTGCTCGACGAACGCGAAGCAGCTCTCGAACGAAAATGACCCTTCGGCTTCGAGACGATCGGCGAGCTCGTTGATGCGATCGGTGATGCTGATGCGATCGGTGACGACGTCGTGCGTGAACGTGACTTTGGCGCGCGACAACACGCGCTCGAGCGACTCGATGAGCCGAAACACCGGCACCTCCGCCAGCGGCGCGCCGCCCGGCAAGACGTGCAGGCCGGCCGCGTCCTCGGCCGACGAGCCGCGCGGAAAGACGTTGCGCCCGGTCACCGGCCGATCGGCCAGCTTGCCGGCGGCGTCCTTGAACTTCTGGTACTCGAGCAGGCGGCGAATCAGCTCTTGCCGCGGATCGAGCTCCTCGTCGTCGTCGCCGGCCGTCGCCAGCGCGTCCTCGACCGGATCGGGCGGCACCAGCTCGCGCGACTTCAAGTGCGCCAGCGTCGCCGCCATCAGCAGATACTCGCCGGCGACGTCGAGGTCGAGCGAGCGCATGACGTCGAGCATGCGCAAATACTGATCGGTGATGAACGCGATCGGGATGTTGAGGATGTCGAGCTCGTGCTTCTTCACGAGATGCAACAGGAGGTCGAGCGGCCCTTCGAACTCGGGCAGCTCCACCTTGTAGGCAATCGCGGGATCGCTCGTGTCGACCGGCTCGCTCAAGCGGCGCGTCCGAACGCGGAAGTAGGCGCTTTATGTAACAACTTCGAATCCATGACCGGCCAGCAGTATGTCAGGGCTGGCGCGTGAAGTCACCCCGGACGACGTAGATCTCGGGCTCGGCCGGAACCTAATGGACGGCGAACTGGACGATGACGCCGCCGAGCGCGCAGGCGATGAACCCGGCGCCCAAGCCGGCGCCGATGTCGACGCGCTGCTCGTCGCTGGTCGGGCCGCTGGAAATGACGGCGATCGACGCCGCCGCGAAGGCGATGGCGCCGCCGATGAGCACCCAGCCGACCGGCTTGACCCAGCGCGGCTTCGGCTGCGGCCCTTGCAGCGCCTGCGCCGGCTGCCGTTGCTGCGGCGCCGGCGCCAACAGCGGATTGAGCGGCGGCGCGCTCAGCTGCGGCGGCGGATTCGTCGTCGCGGTCGTCGCAGGCGTTTGCGGCACCGGCTCGGCCTGCGCGTGCACGACGCCCGAGCCGAACAGCAACCCCAACCCGACGACGACCGCAAGCGCGCGCATGACCCTCCCGATTGTACGCTGTCCGCGCCGTCGCTCAAGCGCGCGGATGATGCTGCTTGACCACTGCCTTCAGCCGCTCGTTCGACACGTGCGTGTAGATTTGGGTGGTCCCGATGTCGGCGTGCCCGAGCATCGCCTGCACCGCGCGCAAATCGGCCCCGCGCTCGACGAGATGGGTGGCGAACGAGTGGCGCAGCTTGTGCGGCGACAGCCGCTTGCGAATGCCGGCCACGCGCGCGTAACCGGTGATGAGCTTCCAAAAGCCTTGGCGGGTCATGGCGCGACCGAGATGCGTCACGAACAGCGCCGGCGATTCGCGACCGTTCAGGAGCGACGGCCGCGCCGTGGCCACGTAGTCGCGGATGCGGTCGCGCGCGCGCTCGCCGAGCGGCACCAGCCGCTGCTTCTTGCCTTTGCCGACCGTCGACAGGAACATCTCGTTCAAGTTGACGTCGAGCTGGCGCAGATGGACGAGCTCGGACACGCGCAGCCCGGTCGCGTAGAGCGTCTGCAGCATCGCCTGGTCGCGCAGGCCGCGCGGGTGGTCGGTCGGCGGCGTCGCCAACAGCGCCTCCACTTCGTCGAGCGTCAGCACCACCGGCAGCGGCCGGCCGATGCGCGGCAGCTCGAGGTCGGCCGTCGGATCGCGCGCGATATGCCGCTCGGCGCGCAAGAAGCGGAACAGCTGACGCAGCGCGACGAGGTTGCGCGCCTGCGAGCGCGCCGCCAGCTTCGCCGTCGACAGCTCGACGAGATAGGCGAGCAGATGGCGATGCTCGACGGCGCCCGCATCGTCCCCGAGCTCGCCCTGCGCCGCGCAAAAGCGACGGAATTTCGCGAGATCGCGGCCGTAGGCGTCGATGCTGTTGCGCGCCAGCCCGCGCTCGAGCTTGACGTGATCGAGGAAGAGGTCGATCGCCGCGTCGAGCGCCAGGCCCATCGTAGGACGCTAACGCCGCGCTGCGATCGGCGCAAAAATCGTCTCCATTCATCATCCGCGCGCTCGGTGCTATTTTCCTGTCACCTCGCCGGCGCTCGCGACATTGGATAGGCATGAGCGACGATGAAGAAGTGCAACGGGCGCTCGAGCCTGGGCTTGGGCCCGACGAATTCGCGCGGTTCGTCGCGCGCTCGCAGTCGATCGCCTGCGCCGTCGCCTACAGCGCGCTCGGCGACCGCGCGCTGTCGGAAGATGTCGTACAGGAGGCGTTCTTGATCGCGTGGCGCGCGCTGCCGTCGCTGCGCGCGTCAACGGCGGAGCCGGCGTGGCTGTGCGGCATCGTCCGTCGCGTCGCCGCCAACGTTCGGCGCAAACGGCGCTGGGAGGTCACGACGATGGACAGCGCGCCGCAACGGCCCGCGCCCGGACCGAGCGCGCTCGACGAGCTGGTGACGCGCGAGGAAGAGCGGCTGGCCGCGCGTGCGCTCGCGGTGCTCGCGGACAAGTATCGCGAGCCGCTCGTCCTCTTTTACCGCGGCGATCAGTCGGTGCGAGAGGTCGCCGCGGCGCTCTCACTCTCGGAGGACGCGGTAAAGCAGCGCCTGAGCCGCGGGCGCAAGCTGCTCGAGCGGCAGCTGCCCGTGGTCGAGCGCGTGCTGCGGGCGACGCGACCGGGTCCGGCGTTCACGGCCGCGGCCGTCGCGGCGTTCGTGGCCTCGCGCTCGGCGGCTGCCGCCGCGTCGACGACGCCGGCGAGCGGCATCACGGCCGGCAATCTCGCGCTCGTCGCCGGCTTCGCGCTGCCGATCGTCGCCGGCGTCGCGATCGCGACCGCCTCGTTGGGCAAGCGCCACCTCGCCGCGCCGCACGCGCCGGCGACCGCCGCCGCAGCGTCGTCGCATGGCGCAGCGGAGGCGGCCGCGAAAACGGCCGGCAGCGCACGTGCACAGCCGAGCGGCGCGCGCGCCGCCGACGACAGGGGCGCCGCGGTCGCGCCACGCGCCGCATCGGCCGGGCACGGCTGGCGGGCCGCGTTCGAGCGCCGCATCGACCTCGATTTCGGTCAGGCCAACTCGTACGACATGATCCGCCTCATCAGCGACGCGACCGACGTGCCGATCCTCGTCAAAGGCGACATCGCCGCGCGCGTGAACCTGCGCCTCACGGACGTCACCGCGCTCGCCGCGCTCGACGAAATATTGGCGCAGGCCGGCGCCAAGCGGGGTGAGAGCAGCGGCCTGCGCGTCGTTCGCGGCACGCCGGCGCCGGCGCCGCTCGACGGTGGCGAGCCGATCTCGGCCGAGTTCGCGGACGCCGAGCTGCCCGACGTCCTGCGCGCGATCGAGCCCAAGCTCGGCATGGCCATCGTCGTCGCCGGCGACGTTCCGCCGACGCGCGTGACCATCAAGCTCGACCACGTCGCGGCCGGCGCGGCGCTCGTCGCAATCCTCGACCAAGTGGGCTTGGCGGTCGAGCGCGTCCCCGCGCTCGAAGTCACGCCCGACGTCCCATGAGCGCGAGAGCACTACGGCGCTCAGGCGGTGAGCGTCGAGTCGACCCAGATCTGCGCGCCGTGATCGCTCGCGCCCCGCAGCAAATCAGCGTCAAATCTTCACCAGTTAGGTCGCGCTGTGGCCGACGCGGCCACAACCGCGACGAACGCGCCGTCACCCGGGCGCGTCGGGGTCGCCGCTCGGTCGTGAAGCGCGCGGCGGTGCGCAACATCGCGCCCGCGGCACGTCGGTTGCTCTTGCGGCTTCGGCATGCGCCACATCGCACTCTGGACCATCCTGTGCTTCGTCTCGCCCATGTTCGCCAGCCGCGCCCGCGCCGACGAGCCCGTCGCCGCGCCCGCGCCCGACGTCCCGGCGCCGCAGCCCGTCCCCGTCGCGCCACAGCCCGCAGTCGCGGCCACGCAGCCCGACGTTCCGACGCCGCAGCCCGACGCCGCAGCCACGCAGCCCGTCCTCGTCGCGCCGCAGCTCGTCCTCGCCACGCCGCCGCCCGGCATCAGCGTGGATCCGCGCCTGCACACGACGCGACGACGCAAGGCGCTGCTCATCACCGGCGGCGTGCTGCTCTCGGTCGCCGGCGTCCTTACGGTCGTCGGCGCCGCGCTCTACGTCAGCGGCAAGCAGACGGTCGACGCCTGCAACGACGACCCCAACGCGCCCTTCTTGTGCGGCTTGGGCGGCGCCATCGACCAAGGCATCGGCGAGAGCCTCCTCATCAGCGCCGCGCCCCACTTCGCCGCCGGCATCATCACGATCGCCCTCGGCAACGCCGATCACCGTTGAGTCGCCGGGCGAACGCGACGTCAGGTGAGCTTGAGCAGCTCTTTGACCTTGGCGATGACCTGCGGCGCTTGGATCGGCTTCGTAATGTAAGCGTTCGCGCCCAGGGCCAGCGCGCGCTGCCGATCTTCCTCGGCGCCCTCGGTCGTGATGATGACGATCGGGATCGACTTCAACGCCTCGTCGCTGCGCACGCGCTTGACGAGCTTGAGGCCATCCATGATCGGCATGTTGATGTCGGTCAGGATGATGTCGAGCTTCGTCGCCGCCATCTTGCGCAGGGCGTCGACGCCGTCGTCGGCCTCGAGCACTTCGAGCCCACGAATGCGGCGCAGCGCGAAGACGATGAGCTGCCGCATCGTCGGAGAATCTTCCACCACCAGCGCGGTCGCCATGGCTCTACACCAGATCCGCGGCGGCCCAGAGCTGCGGCTTTTTGCCCTTCAGCTCCGCGGCCAGCCACGCGCCCTGAAGGGACGAGGCAGCGTGCGCGGCCAAGAGGTTGAACAGCTCGTAATCGACATCGGCCAGCGCCGTCTTTTGCGACAACAGATCCCAAATGACGACCGCGCCGACCACTTTGTCGCGAATCTTCAAGGGCACGATGATGAGCGGACGCTCGAGATCCGCGCGCGCCCGCAGCCGCTCGCCGTCGACGTAGGTCTGCCCGCTGGCCAGCACTTGGCCGACGCGCCCGTCGGCGACGCCGCCTTCGGGCACTTTGGCGCGCTCGACGCCTTCGGCCGCCAGCGTGCGCAGCTTGTGCTGCTCCTCGTCGACGAGCTGGATGGCGAAGGTCTTGGCGCCGACGAAGTTCAACAAGATCTCGAGGATGATCTGCGTAACTTCGCGTAAATCGAGCGTCGAGTGCAGCTGGAACGAGGCCACGTACAAGTTGGCCAGGTTGTTATTTTCGCGCTCGATGTCGTGGTAGCGATCGTTGAAGTCGCGGTTTTGCCGCTCGACGCCCGAGAAGCGCGACAGCAAGCTCTCGCGCTCGGCCTCCAGCGCCTCGATGCGCGCCACCAGCTCGCGCAGCGCCGCCGCGTTGGGCTTGTCGACGACGGGACCGCCCGCCGCCACCGAGCGCCGCTCCTCCTCCAGCTGCACGACGCGAAAACGCAGCTTCTCGTTCTCGCGCATCAGCTCTTCGGTGAACTCGGCGCCGCGCTTGAAAAAGGTCTCGATGAACTCGCGCTTGGACTCGACGAGATCGAGCTCCTGCAGGTCCGGCTTGTCATCGGGCTTGGACATTCGCGTTCGCCGAGAATATCACAATCGCCGCCCGTCGCTAAAAAGCGACACCTCCACCAACCAAGCCGGCAATGCCGCCGCCTCCACCAAACCAAGCCGGCAAGCCGCTGCCTTCGCTCACCGCCTCCACCGACCGAGCCGGCACAGCCGTCGTCGGCGCAGACGAGCCGGCAAGCCGTCAGCGACGCAAACAAGCCGGCAAAGCCGGCGTCGGCGCGGAGTCGCGCCGTGATCAAGGGTGGGGCCCCGACGGCTTCGCTACGCGAAGCTGTCGGGGCGGGACGGAACGTCCCGTTAGATCGAAGCGCTTCGCCTTTACTTCTTAGTAAAGGCGAAGCGCGTGATGAGGTCGGGGATGCTGCCGAGCGGCGCCACTTCATCGACGGCGCCGGTGGCGATCGCCTCTTGCGGCATGCCGAAGATGACGGCCGTCTCGGGCGCCTCGGCGATGGTGCGACCGCCGGCGCTCTTGACTGAGCGGACACCGCGGCCGCCGTCGCCGCCCATGCCGGTCAAGACGATGCCCAGCAGATCGGAGCCCATCGCCAGCGCCGCCATCGTCAGCATGCGATCGACCGACGGGATATAGCGATCGTCGGGCTGCTGCGCGACGATGTCGACTTTGAGCTGCCCGTTCTCGCGCCGCACCGCCAGCGAGCCCGAGCCCGGCGCCACGAGCACGAGGCCGGTCGTCACGACGTCGCCCGGCTCGGCTTCGCGCACGTTCCACGGCGTCGTGCGATCGAGCCGCTCGGCGAACGCCTTGGTGAACTTGGCCGGCATGTGCTGCGTGATGATGATGCCCGCCGGCAAGGTCGGCTCGAGCGCCACCAAGATGCGGTTGATCGCCGGCGGTCCGCCCGTCGAGGCGCCGATGGCGATGAGCCGGTTGGGCGCCGGACCTTCCTTGCGCGAGACCGGCGGCGGCGCGTGCACCGGCACCACCGGAAACGTGCCCGACAGCGTGCTCTGATTGCGGCTGCGCGCCGCCCGCTCGGTCAAGCTGACCATGCGCAGCTGCGTCACGAGCCGCACTTTGGTGAGCAGCTCTTCTTTGATCGACTTGAGCTCGGGCGTGATCGTCCGCGACGGCTTGGCCACGAAGTCGAGCGCGCCCAGCTCCAGCGCCTTGAAGACGTTCTCGCGCGTCGCGTAACCCGAAATCACCAGCACCGGCGTCGGCTGCCGCGCCATCAAGAGGCGCAGGAAGGCAAAGCCGTCCATCTTCGGCATCTCGAGATCGAGCGTGATGACGTCGGGCGTGAGCGCGAACGCCTGCTTCAAGCCCTCTTCGCCATCGGCGGCGCGACCGACGACCTGAAAGTCGGCCTGGCCTTCGAGCATGGCGGTGATCGTCTGGCGATTGAACGCCGAGTCGTCGATCACCAAGATGCGAATCGGCTTAGCCATGCGCGGGCTTTCTATAAACCATATCGTTCTTCAAATGCACGAGGTCGAACGCCGTCGTCACGTTTATCAATGATTCAGAATGGCCCAATAATAGATATCCGCCACGAACCAATTTTTTATGCAGTGTGGCAATGACCTTGCGCCGCGAGATGGCATCGAAATAGATGAGCACGTTGCGACAGAAGACAACGTCGACGTCACCGACGAGCCGCATCATGGAGTCGTCGATGAGGTTGATCTGGCCGAAGCTGCACAGGGCGCGCACCTCGTCACGCACCTGTTGCTTGCCGTCGACTTCGCGAAAGTAGCGCCGCCGTAGGCGATCGTCGGTGGCGCGGAACGACGCGCGGCCGTATTGCGCTTTGCGCGCCGTGTGCAAGCAGCGACGCGAGATGTCATTGCCGAAGACGCGCACGTCCCATTCGGAGAAGAGGCCGGTCTCCATGATGAGGATGGCGATGGTGTACGCCTCTTCGCCGGACGCGCAGCCGGCCGACCAGACGCTCAAGCGTCGTCCGCGCGGCTTGTGCTGATAGAGCTCGGGCAAAATCTCGTCACGAAAGGCGTCGAGCTGATAGCTCTCGCGAAAGAAGTAGGTCTCGTTGGTGGTGACGCGGTCGACGACCTCTTCGAGCTCGGCCTTGCGCGCGCTGCCGTCGACGGAGATGAGGTAGCGATAATATTCGGCGAAGTCGGCGAGCGACAGATCGTCGAGCCGCGGCTGCAAGCGACGATGAATGATGTAGGCGTTGTCGTCGGCGAAGAAGATGCCGCAGTGCTCGTAAATGAGGTCGCGCAGGAGGCGAAACGTCTCCGGCGACAACCGGCGCTGATCGGGCAGCGCCGTCGCCATTAACGCTCGCCTCCGCCGCTGCGCCCCGAGGGTCCGGCTTGCTCCAGCGCCGCTTCGATCGCCTCCAGCACCAGCGGATCGTGCTCGTGGGCGCGGCGCAGCTGCAGAATCGGCAGCGCGCCGTGATCGGCGAGGGCGAGCGCCGCTTGGCGACGAACGTCCCAGCGCGGATCGAGCAGCGCGTGCTCGAGCGCCGTCGCGGCGGCGGCGCGCGCTTCGGGCGGCGCCGTCGGCACGCGAGCGGCGAGCGCGCGCGCGGCGGCCTTGACCGTCTCGCCTTCGGGCGACTGCAGCGCGGCCAGGAGGCGTGCATCGTCTTCACGATCGTCGAGGCGCGCCAGTGACTCCAACGCCGGCGGCGTCGCGGCCGGATCGTGCGCGTCGGCCACGCGGCGGAGCGCCGTGCGCGCCGACGGATGCGCGGCGGCGACGAGACCGAGCGCGCGCGAGGCCGCGGCCCGCAAGAGCGGCTCGCCGGCCAAGGCCACGCGCGCCAACGGCTCGGTGGCCTCGACGGCGTGATGCGCGCCCAACGCCCGGGCGGCGGCCGCGCGCACGTCGATCGATTCGTCGGCGAGCGCGAACGTCAAGGCTTCGCCGACGTCGAGGCTGGGCGGCAGCTGCGCCAGCGCCTCGGCCGCCGAGCGGCGCACGGCCGCCGAGTCGGCGCCGAGCGCCTGACGCAACAGCGGCGCATCCTCGGCGCGCCCGCAGGCGCCGAGCACGCGGCACAAGTAAGGCGCGTCGGCGCCGCCGAGACCCCGGCTCTGCACGAGGACCCGCACTTCATCGTAGTGACGCGCGCCCAAACGGCCGAGCGCGTCGGCGGCGGCGTGCGCAATCTCCTCTTCGCCGCCGAGCGCGCGCAACAGAGGCGCCAACGCCTCGCGATCGCCCACTTCGCCGAGCGCCGTCGCCGCGGCCGCAGCCGCCTCCGGCGAATCATCGTCGAGCGCCTCGGCCAACAGCGCCTGCACGCGCGGATCGGACGCCGCCGGGCCCAGCCGCGGCAACAGCGCGTAGGCGTCGGCGCGCAAGCTCGACTCGAGGTCGGGCGCGAGCGCCGCCAAGGTCTCGGCCGCGGGCGCGCCAATCATGGCCAGCGCCTGCATCGCCGACTCGCGCAGCTCGGGATCGCCGAGCGCCAACACCAACGGCCGCGCGGCCTCCGGTCGCTTCAGCATGCCGA
Source organism: uncultured delta proteobacterium (assembly GCA_963785725.1). Taxonomy (GTDB): domain Bacteria; phylum Myxococcota_A; class Polyangia; order Palsa-1104; family Palsa-1104; genus JAQBQH01. The sequence goes on from CAWAWS010000005.1 coordinate 225,217, forward strand.
GCAGCAGCGCCGCGTCCCGCTGCGTGCCCAACGACGCCTCGAGCAGCGCGCCGGTCAGCGACTGGAACGCGTCACGACGGGCGGCGATATCGAGGGCCACGAGCTCGCGCCCATGCGACGGCAAGCGCCGATAGAGCTCGGCCAGCGCGCGAATGGCCGCCTCGCGCGTCGAGCGCGCCGGATCGGCGAACGCCTCGGCCAGGATGCCGAGCACCGCGCGATCGCCGGTGCGACCGAGCGCCTCGAGCGCCGCGGCGCGCAACGTCGGCGTCTTCAAGAGCGGCTCGAGCTGCGCGCGATCGAGCGAGGCGCCCAGGCGATTGAGCCCTTCGAGCGCCGCTTGCGACAGGAGCAGCTCGGCGCGCGCCAGCGCCTTGGTCAACGCCGCGCGCGCCGCCGAGCCGCCGATGTGGCCCAGCGCTTCGGCGGCGGCGACGCGCACGTTGGCGTCTTCGTCGTCGGTCAGCGGCGCCAAGGGCGCGCCCGCGCGCAGGTCGCCGATGAGGCCGAGCGCGTCGGCGATGAGCTTGCGATGCTCGGGCCGCGACGAGAGCGCCTCGATGAGCGCCGGCACCGCGTGACTTCCCAGCGCCACCAGCGATTCCACGACCGCGTTGCGCCGCCCGACGTTCTCCGGCTCGGCCAGCGCCGCCGCCAACACCGACGACGCGCCTTCGGGATCGTGCCACGCCGCCGCGCGCGCCGCCGCTTCCTTGCGCACGCGCCAGCTCGTGTCGCCCATCGCCTCGACGAGGAACTCGAGCGCGGCCGCCGCTTCGCGCGCGTCGGCCGGCGGCCCGAGCCGCGCCACGGCCGCACGCCGCAGCTCCTCCTCGTCGCTGCGCAGGCTGTCGCGCGCTTCGGCCAAGGTAATCATGTGCCGACTCCGGCGCGGCGCTTTTGCCGTAAGGCGGCGAGCGCCTCGCTGATGAAATCGCGCGTGCGGCGAACTTCCTCGGGCACGCGCAGAATCGAACAAGAGGCGGCCCTCTTCCAGATCGATGCGCAAGCGCGCCTCCAACTCGTCGGTGTGGCCGTGATGATCGGCGGCGTCGAGCGCGTCGCCGTTGTAGAGCGCGATGTCCGAGACGATGAGCCAGGCCAGCCGCTGCGCCCGCTCGACGACGGCCGCGGCGTTGGCGAGCGTCGCGCCCGTCGACACGCCACCCGGCGGCGTCGGGCTGCGATCGGTCGGCTCGCGGCCCACGAGCGACAAGCGCCGCTCGCCGGCGTCGCGAATCTTGCGGCTGTCCTCGCTCTCGACGTGCGCCACCGGCGGCTCGAGGTGCTTCGGCGCCAGGCCCACGAGCCGCTCCAGCTTCGGCAGCAGCTGATCGGGAATATGATGCTGCTCGACGTAATCATCGGCGCCGTACAGCGACGTCGGCCGCCGCTTGTAGCCGGTGCGATTGTAGATCGAGGCCACGAGCACGACCGCCGGCGCCATCGGCAAACGCTTGGCCTCCTCGACGATTTCGTAGGCGTGCACTTCGGGCAAGGCGACGTCGAGCACCAGCGCCGCCGGCCCGAGCTGCAATTCGCCGCGCAGCGCGCGCCCGCCGCCGACCGAGCGCACGCGATAGCCGGCCTCGGCCACTTGATGGCTGATGGCCTCACGAATCGTCTCCGACTCGTGCGCGATGACGATGAGCGGCGCCTCAGCCACGCGCCATCCCCGACAAGACCTGCTTCTCGTTCGTCGACAGCAGCGCGTCCACGTCGAGCACCATCAGCATGCGCCCTTGATGATGGACCACACCGTTGAAGTAGGCGCGCTCCGCCGTCGTCAGCTGCGGCGCGCCTTTGATCTCGCTCTTCGGCACGCGCAGCGGCTCCGACACGCGGTCGACCACTAGCCCGACGATCATGCGCGTCTCACCCACGTCGATGCCGACGATGAGGAACTTCATGGCCCGCACCGGCGGCGACGGCGGCAGATCGAACCGCTTGCGCACGTCGACGACCGGCAAGATGGCGCCGCGCAGCTCGATGACGCCTTCGATGAAATGCGGCGCCTTCGGAATCGGCGTCACCGCCACCGGATTGATGATCTCCTTGATGCGCATGATGTCGAGCGCGTACTCGCCCGGGCCGACGCCGAACGCCACCAGCTGCGCCAGCTCGATGCGCGGCGCGGCGCGGGCCCGCGGATCGCCGAGGCCGCCCTTCATCGCCGCACCTCGAAGCCGAGCACGGCGTCGAGTGATAAAAGTATCACCAACCGCTCGGGCGCGCCCGGCTCGCCCGCGTCGTGCCGCCCGATGCCCGACAAGAACGGCGCCTCCGACGGTGACAGCGACGGCGGCGGCGGCTCGATCTCGTTGTCGGCGAAGCGCACCACGTCGCGCACGGCATCGACGAGCAGCCCGAAGCGCTCGTTGTTGTGCATGACGACGAGGATGCGCGCCTCGCGCGTCAACGGCTGCGCCTCCAGCCGCAAGCGCAGCCGCAGGTCGACGATCGGCATCACCATGCCGCGCACCGTCAAGATGCCGAGCAGAAAGCGCGGCGCGCGCGGCACTTCGGTGATCTCGCGCGGCTTGATGATCTCGCGAATGGCCAAGATCTCGATGCCGTAAGTCTCGCCGCCGGCCAAGAACGTCAAGACGCCGCGACGTTGCTGCGCGCGCCGATCGTCGGCGCGACGGAGATAGGTCTCCTCGGTGGCGAACGGCCCGGCGAGCGCGCGCTGGCTGACGCCCGGCCCGGCCATTACGCGGCCTCCACGGCGCCGACGGCCTCTTCGACGATCTGCGCCACGTCGAGCACGAGCACTGTCTTTTTGCCGCCGAGCTCGGTGGCGCCGGCGACGCCGTTGACCTTCGACAGCGCGCGCCCGAGCGACTTGATGACGATGTCCTGCTGCCCGAGCAGCTCGTCGACCAAGAGGCCGATGCGATGCTGCGCCAGCCCGACGACGACGACGAACTGCTTCGACGGCACGCCCTCCAAGTTCTCGCGCTCCAGCCGAAACATGCGCTCGAGCCGCGCCAAGCGGCAGCGTCTGCCCGCGCAGGCTCATGACCTCGCGCCGCTCGATGAGCCGCACGTCCTTTTGCGTCACGCGCAGCGCACTCGAGCACGCTGTTGAGCGGCACCGCGAAGGTGCGCCCGGCGGCGCGAATGATGAGCGCCTGAATGATCGCCAGCGTAATCGGCAAGGTGATCGTCAGCCGCGTGCCGATGCCCGACTCCGACTCGACGTCGATGATGCCCGACAGGCGCGCGATGTTCGTCTTGACCACGTCCATGCCGACGCCGCGACCGCTCAATTCGTCGGCGGTGTCCTTCGTGCTCAAGCCGGGCAGGAACATCAGGTTGAAGACTTCGCGGCGACCGAGCTCGCGCGCCAGGTTCTCGTCGATGAGCCCGCGCTCGATGGCGCGGCGCACCAACTTGCGCTCGTCGATGCCGGCGCCGTCGTCCTCGATCTGGATGACGACGTGATTGCCGCGCTGCTCGGCGCGAATGCTGATGGTGCCGATCTCCGGCTTGCCCGCCTTGACGCGCTCGGCCGGCTTCTCGATGCCGTGATCGATGCAGTTGCGCATGACGTGCATCAGCGGATCGGACAGCTCCTCGACGATCAGCTTGTCGAGCTCGGTGTCGGCGCCGGAGATGCCGAGGCGGATCTCCTTGCCGGCGTCGCGCGAGATCTTGCGCACGACGCGCGACAGCTTGTCGAAGATCTGCCCCAGCGGCACCATGCGCACTTCGAGGATTCCCGCTTGCAGCTCGTCGAGCTTGCGGCTCAGCGAACGCAGCTCGTGGTGCAGGTCGCGGGCGAGCTTCGTCTGCGAGCGGTCGGCTTTGACGCGGTCGAGGATCTGCGTCAGCCCGGCGCGCGCGATGCCCAGCTCGCCCACGATGTTCATCAGGTGGTCGAGCTTGCGAATGTCGACGCGCACCGTCTGCGACACCGACTTGAGCGTCAGCTCGTCGTCATCGCGATCGACGCGGCGCACTTTGTCGGCTTCGCCGGCGCCGGCCACCGCGCGCCCCGAATCCGACGTATCGGCCGCCGCGCGCGGCGCATCGTCGTGCCCGCGCTCGGCCCGCTCGCCGCGCTCGCCGCTGCGCGTTCGGCGCTACGCGGCGACGACGGCGGCGCCGTCGCCTTCTTCGGCATCAGCACGCGCGCTCGTGCTCGTGCCGGCCGAGCGCGCGCTCGACCTCGTCGAGCGGCGCCTGCGCGCCCAAGATGACGTCGAGCTCGATCTGCTGATCGTTCGCCGCCTCCGCCGACGGCAAATAGGTGATCACTTCGCCGATCGGCTTCAAGCGCGACTTGAGATCGTCGAGCCCTTTGTCGATCGTCATCAAGTCGAACGCCGCATGAATGCGATAGAGCGCGCGGCCCGACTTGATGTTCTCGCGCAGCCGGTGCTCTTCGTACTCCGTCAGCACCGACAGCAGCGACGCGTCCAGCTCCCAGCCGCCCCACGGCGACGCTTCCGCCGGCGCTTCCTTCTTGAGCGCCACGCGATCGAGCCGCGCGATCAGATCCTCGACGAGGTTCGCCTCTTCGCCGCCGCCGCCGCCCGCCGTCTCGCCGACGATCTTGTGGAAGAGGCCAACCGCTTCGAACAGCAGATCGAGCGTCGCCGGCTGCAATTCGACGCGCCCGAGCCGCAAGCTGTCGAGCAGGTTCTCGAGGTTGTGCGACAGGTTCGTCATGCGCGTCACGCCGAACAGGCCCGACAGCCCCTTCAGCGAATGGACGGCGCGGAACGCGTCGTTGATGACCTCGGGATCGAACGAGCCTTGCGCGCGCTGCTCGTCGAGCATGAGCAGATCGCGATTGAACGCCTCGACGATCTCCTGCGCTTCGGAGAGGAACTCCTGCAGCGCTTTGTCGGTCGGCGACTCAGACATTCAGGAGGTTGCGCACCGCCGCCAGGAGCTGCTCGGGCGCGAACGGCTTGGTCAGATAATCGTTGGCGCCGAGCTTCATGCCGCGGTCGCGGTCCGCGTCACGCCCGTCGGTGGAGATGATGATGAGCGGCGTCGTCTTGTGCTGCTCCGAGTCGCGTATGAAGCGCACCAGCTCGAGCCCGTTGATGTCGGGCATGTTGATATCGGTGATGATGAGATCGAAGCGGGTTCGCGGCAGCACCTTGAGCGCGTGGAAGCCGCTCTCGGCTTGCGTGACGTTGTAGGGGCCGGCCGATTCGAGGGCGGCGGTGACGAAGCCGCGCATCGTGGCGGAATCCTCCACCACCAGCACGCGCTGACGCGAGTCTGACATCCCCGTTATCGTAGCTGATTTAAGCGACGCTTACGAGTTCTCGTGGAACGAGGGCTGCGCTGGGCTTACACCGTGGGTGTGGAGGGCACCTTGCTGCGCTGCTCGCGCGGAGGCTAAGTGATGAGGAACCGGGGCGGTTGTCCGGGTCCTGTCGCCGCATACCTTCTTGTCCGTGCTCGCTACGCGCCCAGTGCGCGAGCGGTGGTGCTGTCGCTTATAAGGGTGTGGTGTGAGACGGGCGGTGCGCGATCGAGAGGCGCTCCGGCTGCGCGCGGACAAGAAGGTACGCGACGCCACCCGGACTTGGGTCTCGGAGCGGCTCCTCGTCGCTTAGCGGGGGAAATGGGTGGCAGACGCTGAGTGGACGAACGCCCCTCGTTGGGATTAGCGGCGGGCGAGGTCGGCGGCTTCTTTTTGGCCGGCTAGGGATTCGACGACCAGGAAGTCGAAGTGGCCGGGGGTGGCTTCCAGGTAGATTTCGAGGGCGCGGCGGGCGGAGAGGCGGCCGGTCGAGCGGCCGGGGGGAACGAGCGCGTAACGCGAGGGGGTCAGGCGGTGCACCTTGTCGGCGATTTGGGCGCTGGCTTTGCGCGCGGTCGGCTCGTCGAAGAGGGATACGGGGCCGAGGCCGAAGAGAAAGAGGCGCGCGAATGGCAGGCGCTTGCCCGGCGGATAAAGCGTGGCCTCGCCGGCGGCACCGGAGACGCGACCGGCTTGCAGCATGCGCGAGAGGCGACCGCACAAGCGCCAGTCGCACAGGCCGGCGGCGCCGCGCAGCGGGCGTTCGTCGCTGAAGAATGGCAGCACGAGGGTCTCTGGCGCGCCTTCGAGCTGGTCCCACTTGCCCAGATCGCTCGCCAGAAACGAGATCATTTCTTGCCGAGCTCCTCGCGGCAGCGGTCGAGGATGCCGTTGACGAACGCCGGCGACTCGTTGGTGCCGAAGCGCTTGGCGATCTCGATCGCCTCGTTGATGGCGACCTTGGGCGGCACGTCGGCGGCGTACTTCAGCTCGTAGACCGCGAGGCGCAAGAGGTTGCGGTCGACGCGCGCCATGCGCTCGAGTCGCCAGTTGCGCGACGCCGATTGCAGGTGCGCGTCGATCTCGGCCAGGTTGCTGCGCACGCCGTGGACGAGCGTCTCGGCGAACGGGCGCGCTTCGCCGACGTCGGCCGCGGCCACCGCTTCGTCGTCGGCCGCCGACTGGAAGTTGTGCCAGAACAGCGCCGCCGCCTGGTCGTCGCTCATCTGCGGCTGCACGTCGAGCTGATACAAGATCTGCAGTGCAAACTCGCGCGCGCGACGGCGCGTCCCCATCGCGGTCACCGTTTTTGACCGTCGAGCTGCTGATAGAGCGAGGCCATCTCCAGCGCCGCCAGGGCCGCGTCGATGCCTTTGTTGCCCGCCTTGGTGCCCGCGCGCTCGACCGCCTGCTCGATGTTCTCGGTCGTCAGCACGCCGAAGATGACGGGAATCTTCGCGCTCATGGCCACTTCGGCGATGCCGTACGCGGCGTGGCCGGCCACGTAATCGTAGTGCGTCGTGGCGCCGCGAATGACGCAGCCGAGGCAGACGATGGCGTCGTACGCCGCCGTCTCGACCAGCCGCTTGGCCAGCTGCGGAATCTCGAACGCGCCCGGGCAGTGGCACGATCGTGATGTCACCATCGGCGACGCCGTGGCGCACGAGCGCGTCGACGGCGCCCTCGACCAAGCGGTCGACGATGAAGTGGTTGAAGCGAGCCGCCACGACGGCCACTTTGAGACCGCGCGCCGTGAGCGTGCCGTCGATCGAGCGCGGCATTACTTGGACTCCTTGGAAAGCGAGGCGGTATCCATCGAGAAAATGTGGCCTTCGCGATCGCGCTTGTCGCGCAGGAGGGCCACGTTGTGCCGCGTCGGCGGCATCTCCAGCGGCTCGCGATCGACGACGGTGATGCCGTAGCCTTCGAGGCCGGCGATCTTCTTCGGGTTGTTCGTGAGCAGCCGGAGCGACTTGACGCCGAGCTGCGACAACACCTGCGCGCCCAGGCCGAAGTCACGCAGCTTGTGCTCGCGACCAGCCACGCGCGCCTGCTCCTGGTGCAGCACGTGCGCGCGCACGTCGTTGACGAGCGACTGCCGCCCGCCCGGGAAAACATAGAGCAGGACGCCGCGACCTTGCCGCTCGATCGCCTGCAGCGCCGCGCGCAGCTGCGCGCCGCAGTCGCACGCCGCCGACCCGAAGACGTCGCCGGGAAAGCAGGCCGTCTGCACGCGCACGAGCACCGGCTCCGGCGTCCGCAGATCGCCCAGCGTCAGCGCCAAATATTCGGTCTTCTCGACGGCGGTGGCGAACACGTGCGCCGCGAACTCGGCCGACACGCCGGGCAAGGAAGGCGTCAACGTCGCCTCGGCCACGCGCTCGACGAGCGACTCCTGCTGCAGCCGATACTCGATCAGATCGGCGATCGACAGGATGCGCAGCTGATGTTGCGCGGCGAACTTCTCGAGATCGGGCATACGCGCCATCGACCCGTCGTCATTCATGATCTCGCAGATCACGCCCGACGGCGAGAGGCCCGCGAGCCGCGCCATGTCGACTGAGCCTTCGGTCTGACCGGTGCGCACGAGCACGCCGCCGCGCTTGGCGCGCAGCGGGAAAATGTGGCCCGGCGTGATCAGATCCTCGGGCCGCGCGTCGGGTTTGACGGCCGCCAAAATCGTCGTCGCGCGATCCTTGGCGCTGATGCCGGTCGTGACGCCGTGGCGCGCCTCGATGCTGACGGTGAAGGCGGTGCCGAACGGCGAGCCGCCGCCTTTGCGCGACGACTGCAGCGGCAGCTCGAGCGCGTCCGCCTTGTCCTCGGTCAAGGTCAAGCAGATGAGCCCGCGCCCCCACTTGGCCATGAAATTGATGGCTTCGGGCGTGACCTTCTCCGCCGCCATCGTCAAATCGCCCTCGTTCTCGCGATCCTCATCGTCGACGAGGATGACCATCTTGCCGGCGCGAATGTCCTCGAGCCCTTCGACGACGCGCGCGATCCGTTCTTTCGACGTCATGACTTCTGATAGCCTCCGACCAGCTTCTCGACGTATTTCCCGATCAGGTCTACTTCCAGATTGACCGCGGCGCCCGCGCCTTTATCGGCCAAGGTCGTCGCCGTCTGCGTGTGCGGAATCAGCGACACCGAAAAGCCGCGCTCGTCGACACGATTGACCGTCAAGCTGATGCCGTCGATCGTGATCGATCCCTTCTCGATCACATAACGAAGCAGGCTCGGCTCGAGCTCCACCGTGACGTCGACCGATTCGGCGCGCGGTAGCACCGACGCGATCTTGCCGACGCCGTCGACGTGGCCGGCGACCATGTGGCCGCCCAGCCGATCGCCGAGCTTGAGCGGCCGCTCCAAATTGACGCGCGCGCCGTCGGCGAGCAGGCCCAGCGTCGTGCGCTCCAGCGTCTCGGGACCGGCGACGAGCTCGACCTCACCCGGCCGCCAGACGACGACCGTCAAGCAGCAGCCGTCGACGGCGAGCGACGCGCCCAGCGCCTGCTCCTCGGCGAGGAGAGGCGCGCGCACGGTCAAGCGGCGCGCCCGCTCCGACGGCAGCGGCTCCACGCGCGTGATGTGTCCTACGTCTTCGACGATGCCCGTGAACATTCAGCGACTTCTTAGCACGTCCCCGGCGACGAGGATATCATCGCCCAGGGGCCGCGTCGAAACCGCGCCCAAGCGCCAGGCGTCGGCCATCTTGCGCGGACCGGGCGTGGCGATGAGCGGAACGCCGCCGGCGCCGATGAGCTTGGGCGCGACGAAGAGCACCATCCGATCGGCCAGCTCCGCCGACAGAAAGGCGCCGTGCACCTGCCCGCCGCCTTCGACGAGCAGCGTCAGGATGCCGCGACGGCCGAGCTCATCGAGCAGCGCGGGCAAGGCGACGCGGCCGTTGCGGCCGCGTAAACGTACGACTTCCGCGCCTTTGGCGACGAGCCGCCGCGCCCGCGACTCGGGCGCGTCCCGGGTCGTCACGATCCACGCGTCGGGCACCGCTTTGGCGCGCGGTGACGTCGTCAGCTGGCCGTCGAGGATGACGCGCCGCGGGTCGCGCCCGCCGTCCCGTTCGCCTTTCGGCAGCCGCGTCGTCAGCGACGGATCATCGGCGCGCACGGTGCCGGCGCCGACGAGGATGGCGTCCATCGTGTCACGCATGCGGTGCGCCTCGAGTCGCGACTCCGCGCCCGACACCCAGCGCGCATCGCCGCCGCGCGCGGCCAAGCGACCGTCGAGCGTCACCGCCGCTTTCAGCGTCACCAGCGGCCGTTTCGTCCGCCAAAAGTGCAGGTAGCCGCGCAGCTGAGCCGCGCATTCGTCGCCGAGGAGGCCGAGCGTCACGTCGATGCCGGCCGCGCGCAGCTGCGCGACGCCACCGCCGTTGACGCGCGGATTCGGATCGATGACGCCGACGACGACGCGCGCGACGCCGGCCCCGATCAAACGATCGGTGCAAGGCGGCGTGCGGCCCTGAAAGTTGTGCGGCTCTAGCGTCACGTAGGCGGTCGCGCCTTTGGCTTTGCCGCCCGCCGCCGTCAGCGCCATGGCTTCGGCGTGCGCGCCGCCCGGCGGCTGCGTGAAGCCGCGCGCGATGACGTTCTTGCCGCGCACGATGACGCAGCCGACCCACGGATTCGGCGACGTGCGGCCGCGGGCGCGCTCGCCCTCGGCCATCGCCTCGCGCATGAACGCTTCGTCCAAGCCGCTCGAGCTCATGATCTGACGAGGATAACGCGAATTACTTGAGCGTGACGTCGAGCATCGCGACGCGGCGCGCGTGCCGGCCGCCTTCGAACGGCGTCTCCAGCCACACGCGCAACGACTCCTCGGCCACCGCGGCGCCGATGAGCCGCTCGCCGAAGCAGATGACGTTGGCGTCGTTGTGCTGCCGGGAGAGCCGCGCCGCCGTCGGCTCGGAGACGAGCGCCGCGCGCACGCCGGCGACTTTGTTGGCCGCGATCGAAATGCCGATGCCCGAGCCGCACACGCAGACGCCGCGCGCGTCGCCGCCGAGCTGCACGACGCGCTCACCGACGGCGCGGCCATATTCGGGATAGTCGACCGACGCCGTCGAGTGCGCGCCGACGTCTTCGACGTTGTGGCCCCACGCGGTCAGCTTGTCGGCGAGCAGCGACTTCAAATTGTAGCCCGCGTGATCGGAGCCGATCACGACCGTCAACGGCTTTTGCAAACGCTAGTCGCCCTTGTATTTGCCGACGATGAGCGTGGCGTTGGTGCCGCCGAAGCCGAAGCTGTTCGACAGCGCGACGTCGCACTTCGTCTGCCGCGCCTGGTTGGGCACGTAGTCGAGATCGCACTCGGGATCGGGCTCGTCGAGGTTGATCGTCGGCGGCAGGACGTCGCGTGCGACCGCGAGCGCCGCGAACGCCGCCTCGATGCCGCCGGCCGCGCCGAGCGTGTGGCCGGTCATCGACTTGGTCGACGACATCGCGAGCTTCTTGGCGTGATCGCCGAACACCGTCTTGACCGCCACCGTCTCGGCGATGTCGCCCTGCTTCGTCGACGTGCCGTGCGCGTTGATGTAGCCGACGCGCTCCGGGTCGAGCTTGGCGTCGCGCAAGGCCAGCTTCATCGAGCGCTGCGCGCCTTCGCCACCATCGGGCGGCTGCACCATCGAGAACGCGTCCGACGACGCGCCGTAGCCGAGCAGCTCGCAGTAGATGTGCGCGCCGCGCTTCTTGGCCGTCTCGAGCTCCTCGAGGATGAGCACGCCCGCGCCTTCGGCGATGACGAAGCCGTCGCGACCCATGTCGAACGGCCGCGACGCTTTCGTCGGCTCCTCGTTGCGCGTCGACAAGGCGCGCATGGCGTTGAAGCCGCCGACGCCGAGCGGCGTCACCGTCGCTTCGCAGCCGCCGGCGATCATCGCGTCGGCGTCGCCGCGCTGGATGAGCCGCATGGCCTCGCCGATCGAGTGCGCGCCGGTCGAGCACGCCGACACGTGCGAGAAGTTCGGCCCGTTGGCGCCGGCGCGAATCGACACCAAGCCCGGCGCCATGTTGACGATGATCATGGGCACGAAGTACGGCGAAATGCCGCGCCGCGGGCCCTTCTCGAGCAAGCGCCGCGTGGGTGCGCTCGATCGTGGAGACGCCGCCCAAGCCGGCGCCGATGTAGACGCCGACGCGCTCGGCGTTCTTGTCGTCGATCACCAGGCCGGCGTCATCTTGAGCCAGCTGCGCGGCGACGATGCCGAACTGCACGAAGCGATCGTACGTCTTGGCGTCGCGCTTCTCGATCCACTTGGTCGGATCGAAGTTTTTGACCTCGCCCGAGAACTTCGTGGGGAAGTCGGTGACGTCGAACAGCGTCGTGGGCGCGATGCCGCTCTGGCCCGCGACGATCGCGGTCCACGTCTCGTCACGCCCGATGCCGACCGGCGTGACGAGACCGATCCCGGTGACTACGACTCTGCGTTCCATGTTTGGCCTTCAGCGACTACCTGAAGCCGCTTTGCTTAGGGGTTGGCGTGCGCTTTGATGTACTCGATCGCGTCCTTGACCGTCTTGATCTGCTCGGTGTCCTCGTCGGGAATCTCGATCGAGAACGCCTCTTCGAGCGCCAGCACCAGCTCGACGACGGCGAGCGAGTCGGCCTTGAGATCGTCGGTGAACGACGCCTCGGGCTTGACCTGCTCGGGGCTCACTTCGAGCTGCGCGCAGATGATCTCTTTACCTTCTGCTCGACGTTCATCTCATTCTCCTGTGAGCTTCTGATCGCGACTTCGGCTGGCTGGAAAGCGTTTTACATCAAAAGTCCGCCGTTGACGCGCACAACTTGTCCGGTGACGTAGGAAGCCGCCTCGGAGACGAGGAAGCGCACGGCGTCGCGCGACGTCTTCGGCCGAGCCGATGCGTCCGAGCGGGATCTGCTTGACGAGCGCGTCGCGCGCGTCGCCTTGCACGTGCTCGGCCGTCATGTCGGTCTCGATGAAGCCGGGCGTGACGCAGTTGACGGTGATCGCGCGCGACGCGAGCTCGCGCGCCAGCGACTGGGTCATGCCGATGAGGCCGGCCTTGGCCGCCGCGTAGGAGACCTGGCCGCCGTTGCCCTGCTCGCCGACGACGGACGAGATGTTGACGATGCGGCCGGCCGGCGACTTCAAGAGGTAGCGCGACGCGGCCTTGCAGCAGTGGAACGCGCCCGACAGGTTGACGTCGAGCGTGCGCTGCCAGTCTTCGCGTCTTGGTGCGCAGGAGCAGGCCGTCGATGGCGATGCCGGCGTTGTTGACGACGACGTCGAGCCGACCGCGCTCTTGCGCGAGCTGCTTTACCGCGGCGTCGACCGCGTCGGCGTCGGCGACGTCGAAGCGCGAGAGCGCGCCGTCGCCGCCGGCGTCTTCGATCGCCTGCAGCGTCTCGGCCGCGGCCGCTTCGTTGGCGGTGTAGTTGACGATGACGAAGAGCCCGTCCTGACCGAGCGCGATGGCGATGGCGCGGCCGATGCCCCGCGATGCGCCGGTGACGAGCGCGACGCGCTTATCCATTGTTCGCAACTCCTTGCAGCGGCTGCAGCTTCACGGCCGGCGCGATGCGCTTGACGAGACCGGCCAGCACCGCGCCCGGCCCCACTTCGTAGGCTTCGTCGACGCCGAGCGCGGCGAGCTTTTGCACCGACTCTTCCCAGCGCACGCTGCCCGTCACTTGGCGATGCAGCAGATCCTTGACCCGCGCCGCGTCGCTGTTCGGCTCCGCCGTCACGTTGGCGACGACGGGAATCTTCAGCGGCGCCACCTTGACGCGCTCGAGCTCGGCGCGCAGCCGCTCGGCCGCCGGCGCCATCAGCGCCGAATGGAACGGCGCCGACACCGGCAGCGCCTTGACCAGCTTGGCGCCCTTTTGCTTCGCCAGCGCCATCGCGCGCTCGACCGCCGCTTTGTGGCCGGCGACGACGACCTGCCCGGCGCCGTTGAAGTTCGCCGGCTGACAGGCTCTCGCTCTCGTCCGGCGACGCTTCGCGGCAGGTGTCGCCGACCGTCGACGCGTCGAGCCCGATGATCGCCGCCATCGCGCCCACGCCTTCGGGCACCGCCTCCTGCATGAACTTGCCGCGCAGGTGAACGAGCCGCACGGCGTCCGCGAACGTCAGCGCGCCGGCATAGACCAGCGCCGAATATTCGCCGAGCGAATGGCCGGCCGCGATGTCGGCCTCGATGCCGCGCTCGCGCAGCTGATCGGCCCACGCGATCGACACCGTCAGAATCGCCGGCTGCGTGTTCTGCGTGCGCATGAGCTCGCCGTCGGGCCCTTCGGCGATGATCTTCGACAGCGCAAAGCCGAGCGCCTCGTCGGCCTCGGCGAAGCGCGCGCGCGGCAAGGCCCGCGTCCATGCCGACCTTCTGCGAGCCCTGCCCGGGAAACAGGAACGCGCGCATCACCGCGCTCCGCGCGTTGACGCGCAAACCAACGATCCGCCGGCCCTACGGGCCTGGCTCACTTCGCTTCGCTTCGCTCCGCTCATCGCCTAGAACCGCACCAGCGCCGAGCCCCACGACAGGCCGGCGCCGAGCGCGGCCATGAGGATGAGGTCGTTCGGCTTGACGCGCCCTTCGCGCGCCGCCTCGTCGAGCGCGATCGGAATCGAGGCCGACGACGTATTGCCGTACTTATGGATGTTCAAATAGAAGCGATCGAGGCCGATGCCGACGCGCTCGGACACGCCTTCGAGGATGCGAATGTTCGCCTGATGCGCGACGACGACGTCGACGTCCGCCGCCGTCTTGCCGTTGTGCTCGAGCGCCGTCTTGGCCGCGGCCGAGATGTTCTTGACCGCGTGCGTGAACACCGACTTGCCCTGCATCTGCACGAGATGGCGCTTGGCCTCGACCGACTTGAGCGACGTCGGCTCCAGCGATCCGCCGCCGGGGATGTTGAGGAACGGCACGCCCGCGCCGTCGGCGAAGAGGTGCGTCGACTGGATGCCGCGCTCGTCCGTCGACGGGACCGAGCAGCGCCGCGCCGGCGCCGTCGCCGAAGAGCACGCAGGTGTTGCGATCGGTCCAGTCGACGCAGGCGCGACAGGATCTCGACGCCGATGACGAGCACGTTCTTGAACTGCCCCGAGCGAATGAAGGCGTCGCCGATGGACAGGCCGTAGATGAAGCCGGCGCAGGCGGCCGAGATGTCGAACGCGGCCGAGCCCGGACGCGCGCCCAGCTTCTGCTGCACGGTGACGGCGACGGCCGGCATCGGCATGTCGGGGCTGATGGTGCCGACGATGATGCAGTCGATCTGGCTCGGATCGATCTCGGCCGTCTCGCAGGCGCGCCGGCCGGCGTCCGCCGCCAGATCCGACGTCGAGCGGCCCTCTTCGAGGATGCGCCGCGCGCCGATGCCGGTGCGCTCGCGAATCCACGAGTCGGAGGTCTCGACCAGCTTCGAGAGGTCGTCGTTGGTCAACACCTTGTCCGGCACAGCCTTGCCCGTGCCTGCGATGCGCGCTCTCAACATGCGTTCAATCCTCGGTTCGAATGATTCCGCGAAAACATGGTCGCTCTAGCCGCTCGCCTGCTCCGCCTCGGCCGCCCACAACGGCGCGTGCTTGACGATGGCCTGCGAAACCGCCTCGGTCAGCCCCGACTCGACGAAGCCGGCGGCGACGCGAATGGCGTTCTTGAATGCCTTGGCGTTGGCCGCGCCGTGCGTCAGAACGGCCACGCCGTTGACGCCGACGAGCGGCGCGCCGCCGTGCTCGTCGACGTCGAGCGTCTGCTTGAGCCGCTTGAAGGCGCCGCGCAAGAGGAGCGCGCCCAGCTTGCCGATCGTCGACGACATGATCTCGCGCTTGATGATGGCCGAGATCGCCGCCGCCGCGCCCTCCGACGTCTTCAACACGATGTTGCCGGTGAAGCCGTCGGTGACCACGACGTCGACGTCGCCGCCGAAGATGTCGCGCCCTTCGACGTAGCCGACGAAGTCGAAGTCCTTGTCGTCGAGCGCGGCCGAGAGGAGCTTGTGCGCGCCGCGCGTCAGCTCGGTCCCCTTCGTCGCCTCTTCGCCGTTCGACAACAGCCCCACTTTGGGCCGCTTCTTGTGATGCAACAGGCGCGCATAGACCGCACCCAAGACCGCGAATTGCGTCAGGATCTCAGGCCGGCAGTCGACGTTGGCGCCCATGTCGATGAGCGCGCACACGCCGTTGACCGTTGGAAACGTCGTGACGATGCCCGGCCGCTCGACGCCATGCAGACGCCGCAGCACGAACAGGCCGCACGCCAACATCGCGCCCGAGTTCCCGGCCGAGACGACGGCATCGGCCGCGCCCTCCTTGGCCAGGTCGAACGCGACGCGCATCGACGAGTCTTTCTTGCCTTTGGCCGCCACCGCCGGGTGATCCTCCATGCGGATCACCTCGGAGGCGTGGCGAATCGTCAGACCGTCGAGCGGCGAGGTCACGCCGAGGCGCGCGAGCTCTTGCCGAAGGCGCGTCTCGTCACCGACGAGAAGCACCTTCGCAAAACGCTCGCGCACCGCCGCGACCGCGCCCTCGACCTCGGGACTCGGCGCGTGATCGCCCCCCATCGCGTCGACGGCGACGGTCTTCATCCGAAGCTAGGCCTCGGTTTCCTCGGTCTTGGCGATGACTTCGCGGTCGCGGTAGAAGCCGCACGCCTCGCAGATGCGGTGCGGGAGCTTGGGCTCCTGGCACTTCGGGCACGGGGTGACCGACGGCTTGGGAACGCTACGCATCCACTGCGCGCGACGATGATCGCGCATCGCCTTCGATTTACGTCGCTTGGGAACAGCCATAGTCCTGCCTCTCTCTTTCCAACTGCATCCGTGCTACTGGGTCTGACTAACTGAGCTTGAGCTTTTCGAGCGCGGCGAACCGCGGGTCACCGAGCCCAGCGACGGAATGGCCGCAGTTGAGCTCGTTCTTGTTCTGTCCGCAAACGGTGCATAAGCCGACGCAATTCTCGCGGCAGCGCGGCGCGATCGGCAGCGCCAGAATCAGCTGCTCGCGCACGATCGGCGCCAGATCGACGTTGACGCGGTCGTGCGTGGCCACGTCGACGTCGTCGAGCGGGTCGTCGCTCACCGCGATCTTGCCTTCGTTGGCGACGAACGTCATGTGCAGCGGCACGTCGACCTTGATCTGCGCCGGGCCCAGACATTTGCCGCACGGCACCGTGATCAGCGCCTTCAAGCCACCGACGACAAAGACATTTTCGTCATCGCGATCGTAACGCAGGGCGACTTGCAAGTGGCCCGTCGTGGCGTCGAGATCGACGTCGAGCCCGGCAAATGCGTCGGCGAGGAGCGCTTTGGAGAGCTCCTGCTGATCGAGCAATCCGTCGCTCGGTATGTCCTTGATTTTATAGCGCATAACTGGAAAAAAGACGGCTCAATATAGTCGGAACGGCCTGGAAGTCAAGCCGAAACCCCAAATTCACAGGTCGTCTACCACACTTCGGCGGGCTCTGCCCGGGAATCGGCGCTGGGGAGCTGCGCCGCGAGGATTCTAAGGCGTCAGCCGCGTGAGGTCGCGCGGAAAGAGCACGGCCTCACGAATATTGCCGAGGCCGGTCAGCTGCATCAGGAAGCGCTCGAGGCCGATGGCGAAACCGCCGTGCGGCGGCATGCCGTGCTTGAAGACCTCGAGATAGGCCGCCAAGGGCTCGCTCGCCATCCCGCGCGCCGCCAGCGCCGCCAAGTAGTCGGCGTGGCGATGCAGCCGCTGCCCGCCGGTGACCAGCTCGGTGCCGCGAAAGAGCAAGTCGAACGAGCGCGAATACGCGGGCCGCGCCGGGTCGGGATGGGTATAGAACGGCCGCTTGTGCAGCGGATAGCCGACGACGAAGAGCCACTCGCTGCCGTGCTCCTCGGCGGCCCAGCGGCCGAGCCAGCGCTCGCCCTCGGGCGACAGGTCGGGCTGGCCGCGCTCGTGCTCACCGAGCGCGCCGGCGATCCGCTCCTGCGCTTCGGCGAAATGGATCTCGGGCACGCGCTCGGGCAGCTCGGGCAGACGCGTCGCGAGCAGCGCCAGCTCGACGGCGCAGCTCGCCGCAAGCTCGGCCAGCATCGCGCGCAAGGTCCGAGTGAGCTCGCGCATGACGTCGGCGTGGCTCTCGATGAAGCCGAGCTCGACGTCGAGGCTGGTGTACTGGTTGATGTGGCGCACGGTGTCGTGCGGCTCGGCGCGGAAGACCGGGCCGACTTCGTAGACCCGCTCGAAGACGCCGACCATGATCTGCTTGTAGAGCTGCGGGCTCTGCGCCAAGTACGCTTCCTGCTTGAAGTAGCGCACGGCGAAGACGTTGGCGCCGCCTTCGGTGGCGCCGGCGACGAGCTTGGGCGACTGGATCTCGGTGAAGCCGCGCGCGTCCAGCGAGCCGCGAAAGGCGCGCATCGCCGCCGCGCCGAGCCGGAAGATGGCGCGCCGGGTCGGATGACGATTGGCGACGACGGCGTGGTCGAGCAGCGCCGGCAGCTGCGCGCGCAGCGCCTTCTTGCCGAGCACGATCGGCGTCGGCTCCGTCACCGGCGCCAGCAGACGCAGCGTGATGCCGTGCAGCTCGACGCCACCCGGCGCCTGCGCCTCGGCGACGACGTCACCTTCGAGCTCGACGACCGACTCGGCGAGCGCGCCGGCCGCGCGCAGCGGCTCGAGCCGCGCCTCGTCGGTGACGACGGCCTGCACGAGGCCCCAGCCGTCGCGAATGACGAGGAAGGTTAGACCGCTGAGCCGACGCTGCGCATGCAGCCAGCCGGCGATGCGAACCCGCGCGCCAATATGCGCGGCTACTTCAACCGAACGAACACGTTCCATCGGACGCCCCTTTGGTGCTGGCCCTGCCGTGTGGACGCGGAAGCGCGCCTGCGGCAGGCCCAGCGGCCCGTCAGGCGTCTTCCCGCGGATCGTCTCCGTCGATGGTGTTCATGACGCCCTTAGTGGAGCGTGTCGCGCGCGCGAAGTCAAGGCGCGCCGAGCCAACGCGTGAGCGAGATCGCTATTTGCCGGCCGAGCCGAGCAGCGCGGCGCCGCCGATGGTCAAGAGCGCGCGAATGTCGTCGTCGTTGAACGTGAGCTGCGCGCCGAAGAAGTAGTCGCGCCCGGTCGAGACGCCGGCGCCGGGGCCGCGGCCGTTCAAGACGTCGTCGATGCCGCCGACGAGCCAGATGTGCCGATAGAACTCGAGCGCCGCCATGATCTTCAAGCGCGGGTAGATGTTCGTCGTGAAGTCGAAGAGGTCGAGGTTGAGCGACACCGAGCGAAACGACGCCCGCGTGACCGACAGCGGCAGATCGACGTCGGCGCCGATGCCGCCGGTCGACTCCTTGATGCCGAAGCGGCCGGTCAAGATGACGCGACCGTCGAGCAGGAAGAAGCGCTTGGCGAGCTGAAAGCTGAAGCGGAAGCGATCGGTGGTCGTGATCGTGTTGGTGACCGTCGTCTGCGGCTTCGAGGGATCGTCGGTGGTGACGTAGCTCGTGCTGTTGCTCGAGTAGCCGCGCGGATCGTCGACGAGCTCGATGAGGAAGTACTTGTCGGGCCGCGACATCAGCTTGACCGAGACGTACGTCTTCAACGAGTTGGCGAGGACGTTGTACTCCGAGCGCAGGCCGATGAGCGTCTGCAAGCGCGTGATCGAACGGATGAATCCGCCCGCGTCCTCGGTGATCTGCTCGACGTTGTTGGCGATGGTGTCGTCGTTCAAGAGGCGGCCGACGGTGCCCTCGCCCGCTTTGACCTTGTCGGTCATCGTCGACATGTTCTCGAGCGTGTGGTTCAAGTTGTCGACGGCGGAGCCGATCTTGTCGAGATCCTGGCGCAGCTTGTCGCCGGTCGAGTTCATCTGCGTGTCGCCGTTGCCGACGAGCGCTTTGACGCTCTCGGTGATGTCGCGGATGTTCGACAGCGACTTCTTGATGTCCGCCGACGCCTGACCGGCGGTCATGCCTTTGACGTCGAGCGCGATCGAGTCGACGTGCTTCAACAGCTGCTCCGCCGCCGCCGAGTTCTTGTCGACGGCGCCTTGCACGCTCTTGGCGATGTCCTGCAGCGGCCCTTGCGTCAGCTTGTGCACGTCCTGAAGGATCGAGCGCAAGACCGGCAAGGTCTCGTTCACCTGCACCAAGATATCGCTCGTCGACACCGCTTCGACGACGTTGGGAATCTGATCCCCGTCGCGCAGGAGGTTGTTCTTCTTCATCAGCCCGGTGACCGGATCGGGCGACTCCGACGTGCCGGGATCGATCTCGAGGTAGAACTCGCCCAGCAGCGACGCCGTCTTCTTGAAGACCGTGGCGTTGGACCAGATCTGCGTGTTGGGGATGACGCGGATCGTGATCTTGGCGAACGAGCCTTCCAAGCGGCGGTCGACGATCTCGCCGACGTTGAGGCCGGCGATCTGCACGCGCGACTTGTCGACGAGGCCGGTGGCGTCATGGAAGATGCACCAGACGCGATAGCCCTTGTTGCCGGAGATGCCTTTGGCGACGAAGCGAAAGCCGACGAAGCCCAAGATCGCGATCAACATCACGGTGAGGCCGACCTTGATGGCCGCGGCGGTCGGCTTCATGAACGTCTCTTCTCCGCCGTCGTGTCTTCGTCGCTGTTGGAGTCGCTGACGGCGTCGTGGTCGTCGGAGTGGAACGTGACCGTGCCCGACATCTCGACGAACTCGCGCACGAAGGGCAATTTCGAGCGCTTGATCTCGTCGGGCGTGCCGGAGATGGCGATCTTGCCGTCGTAGAGCATCGAGATGCGGTGGGCGATGCGAAACGTCGACGCCATGTCATGGCTGATGACGACGCTGGTGACGCCGGTTTCTTGGGAGATGTCGCGGATCATGTCGTCGACATTCTTCGTCGCCACCGGGTCGAGACCCGTGGTCGGCTCATCGTATAACAGAATCTCCGGCTCCAAGACCAATGCCCGGGCGAGACCGACGCGTTTTCGCATGCCGCCGGACAGCTCGGCCGGATATTTGCTCTCGATGTTGCGCAGACCGAGCGACGTGAGCCGCTTCATGACGGCTTCATGAATCTCGCTCTTCGACAACTTCGAGTGCTCGACGAGCGGGAAGGCCACGTTCTCCTCCACCGTCAGCGAGTCGAAGAGCGCGGCGTACTGGAACAGCATGCCGAACTTGCGCCGCACGCGGTTGAGCTCGGCGTCATCGTCGATGGGCACGATGTCCTCGCCGTCGACGTAGATGCTGCCTTTGTCGGGTTTGAGCAGGCCCATCAAGTGCTTCATCATCACCGACTTGCCCTGGCCCGAGCCGCCGATGACGATGTTGATCTTGCCGCGCTCGATGTCGAGATCGACGCCGCGCAGGACCTTGTGCGCGCCGAACGCCTTCTCGAGCCCACGAATGCGTATCT
The DNA here is from genome assembly GCA_963785725.1 of uncultured delta proteobacterium. GTDB lineage: Bacteria > Myxococcota_A > Polyangia > Palsa-1104 > Palsa-1104 > JAQBQH01. Next base: position 245,849 of record CAWAWS010000005.1, read on the forward strand.
GATATTCGTCCGACTTCTGCGCGGCGTCGTCGGCCATTACTTCTTCTGCAGAACCAAGATGATGTCGGTGAGAAAGTAGTCGAGCACCAAGATGGTGACGAAGCTGCCGACGACGGCGCGGGTCGTGCCCATGCCGACGCCTTTGGCGCCGCCGGTGGCGTTGAACCCTTGCGCGCAGCTGATGAGCGTCAGCGCCGTGCCGAACACCGTCGCCTTCATCAGCCCTTGCACGATGTCTTTGCTGTCGACGAGCCACTTGGTGTTCTCGACGAAGACGCCGGGATCGACGTTCTCGAGGTAGACGGCGACGCCGTAGCCGCCGCACATGGCGACGACGACGAACAGCATCGACAGGAGCGGCACCATCAGCGTTCCGGCGAGCACGCGCGGCGACACGAGATACTGCACGGGATTGACCGCCAGCGTCGACAGGGCGTCGATCTGCTCGGTGATGCGCATGGAGCCGAGCTCGGTGGCCATGCCGGCGCCGGCGCGCGCGGCGACGACGATGGCGGTGAACACCGGCGACAGCTCGCGCGTGACGGCGATGCCGAGCGTGGCGCCGACGAAGCCTTCGGTGCCGAGGCTGCGCAGGGCCGACGTCAGCTGCAGCGCGAAGACCATGCCGACGAAGAGGCCGATCATGCAGACGATGAGCAGCGACTGCACGCCGATGTAGTCCATCGCCTCGAGGATGATGCCGACGCGAAACGGCGGACGAAACAGCCAGCGGACAGCCTGACCGAACAGGATCATGTGCGTGCCGACCTGCTCCACGATCATCGTCGGCGCCGCCCACAGCTTCTCGTTCAGCTCGACGACGCGCGCCCAGGCGCCGGTCGCTTTGACCGGTCCTTGCGACTCCTCGGGGCCTGCCATCATCGCTGCCATGGTGTCTTTAGTACCGCTCTCCGACGTAGATTCTAGGCACGCGCTTGGAGATACCGGTGAATATCTCCCACGGAATCGTCCCGCCCCAGCGCGCCAGCTCGTCGGCGCCGATGTGCTCGTCCCCTTGGCTGCCGAGCAAGACGACGTCGTCGCCGAGCTTGGCCGGCACGTCGGTGACGTCGACCATGATCATGTCCATCGTGATGGCGCCGGCGACGGGGCAGCGCTTGCCGGCGACGAGGACGTGCGCTTGGCCGGTCAAGCGCCGGCTGTAGCCGTCGGCGTAACCGATGGGCACGGTGGCGATGCGCGCCGGCGTCGTCGCCGTCCACAGCCCGCCGTAGCTGACGTGCTCGCCCGGCAAGACGTCGCGGATGGCGACGATGCGCGACTTGAGCGACAAGGCCGGACGCAAGCCGGGCAGCGCCACGACCGGCGCTGGGCTGTAGCCATAAAGTCCGAGGCCGGGACGCACGAGATCGTGACGCGCCGACGGGAAACGCGCGGTGCCGGCGGAGTTGGCGACGTGAGTCAACGCCGGCGCGAAGCCGGCCGCCAAGACGCGCGCCCGCGCCGCTTCGAACGTGCGCAGCTGATCGTCGGTCGCGGTCACGTCATCGGCATCGGCGGACGCGAGGTGCGAGCACAGGCCGGTCAGCTCGACGGCGGGCGTAGCGGCAAGGTGCGCCAGCATGGCGTCGAGCCGCTCGGGCCGCACGCCCAAGCGCGACATGCCCGAGTCGATCTTCACGTGCACGCCGACGCGGCCGGCGGCCATCTCGTCGGCGGCGCGGGCCAGCTTGTCGACGTCGTGCTCGTCGGAGATGACCGGCGTCAAGCGATAGGCGACCAAGTCGCGATGGGCGTAGCCGTAGAAGCTGCCGAGAACGACGATGGGCGCCTCGATGCCGCCGCGCCGCAGTTCGACGCCCTCCTCGACGAGCGAGACGCCGAAGCCCCACACTTTGCGCTCGAGCGCGCGGGCACAGGCGAGCGCGCCGTGGCCGTAGGCGTCCGCCTTGACGACGGCGAGAATGCCCACGCCCGGACCGACGACGGATTGGAGCACGTCGACGTTCTTGCGCAGCGCCGCGAGGTCGACCTCGGCCACCGTCGGCCGGATGTCGGTGCGGATGTCGAATACCTGATAGATGCGGTGGATAGTAGCCGTTTGTCGACGGGAAAGCCAAGAACGCGCATGCATTCGACGCATGGCGTCTGCGCTCGGCTGTCGAGCACCATGGCGTGGGCGCGCCGCCCCTACGCGCCAACGCGACGGCTGGGCTCGCGACGTCGGTGCGACGACGTCTTCCAGCGCGAGCGCAGAACGCCTACGCCTGCGCGGTCGTCGTCTGCGGGCGCTTGTCGAGCAGCGCGCGCGTCAGGATGAGCGCGCGACCACGCGGCACGATCAGCCCGCGCTTGATCATCGACGTGAACGTGCGCGAGATGGTCTCGCGGCACGAGCCGACCATGTTCGCCAGATCCTGCTGCGTCGGACGACGGCGCAACAGCAGGCCCGTGTCGGTCTGCTCGCCCTCTTCCTTGGCCAGCCGCTCGAGCGTGCGCGTCAAGCGCGACTCGACGTCATGCAGCGCCAGGTTGGCGATGGTCTCGTCGGCGCGACGCAGCCGGCGCGTCATCTCGGCGAGCAGGTTCAACGCCGTCTGCGGGTTCGACTTCAAGTGCGCCACGAACGCTTCGCGGCTGAGCACGAGCAAGGTCGTGTCCTCGAGCGCCACGACGTTGGCCGCGCGCGGGCGATTGTCGAGCAGCGACATCTCGCCGAAGAAGTCGCCGGGCTTGAGCTCCGACAGCGTCAGCTCACGACCGTTCTCGCCGAACAGCGCCACCTTCACCTTGCCACCCGCCAGAACGAACAGCGAATCGCCCGGCTCGCCCTCGGCCACCACGATGGTCTCGGCCGGACGCGTGCGAACCTGAATCCGCCGCACGAGATCGTCGATCGCCTGCGGCGTGCAGCCGCGAAAAATCGCGGTCGCCGCGAGCAGATTGCGATACCGTTCCAGCTTCACCTCGTCGAGCACCATGGAGCGCTGAGCGTTGGGCATCATGAGCGTTCCCTCCCTTGGCGAGACTGCTAAGCAATCGAAGTGCCAGCTTGCACAGCAGCCGATTCCGCGGTTTATGGCGAGCGGTCGGGCCAGTCGGAAATCGAGATTCGCGCCCATCTGTGATGGAGATCCTCGACAGCTTGCAATCGCCGGGCGGTCGAGTACGCTGCCGCCAATGAAGCTGGTCGTGAACGGGAAACCCGTGGAATTGCCCGATGGAAGCACGGTTTCCGCGCTGCTCGGCCGGCTCGAAATCGACGGCGCGCGCGTCGCCATCGAGCGCAACCAGGATGTCGTCCCGCGTCTCACTTGGGACGAGCGTTTCCTTGCGCGATGGCGACCAAATCGAGATCGTAACGTTCGTGGGCGGTGGCTGACGAAGCCACGCGCCGGCGGCTAGAGGAGCCACATGGCTGAAGCACACGACCCGTTTTTGTTGTCCGGCAGGCAATGGCGCTCGCGGCTGATCGTCGGCACCGGCAAATACAAGGATGACGACGAGACGCGCGCGGCCATCGCGGCGTCGGGCGCGGAGATCGTCACGGTCGCGCTGCGGCGCATCGAGCTCAAGCCGGGCCAGCCGTCGTTGCTCGACGCGCTCAAAGGCTACGCGCTCTTGCCGAACACGGCCGGCTGCTATACGGCCGAAGAAGCCGTGCGCACGGCTCGACTTGCGCGCGAGCTCGGCATGACCGAGTTCGTCAAGCTCGAGGTCATCGGCGACAAGCGGACGCTCTTTCCCGACGCCGAAGCGACGCTGGAGGCGGCGCGCATCCTGGTCAAGGAGGGCTTCATCGTGCTCCCGTATACCAACGATGATCCGGTCATGGCCAAGAAGCTCGAGGACGCGGGCTGCGCGGCGGTCATGCCGCTGGCGGCGCCGATCGGCTCGGGCCTCGGCATTCGCAACCCGTACAATTTGCGCATCATTCTCGAGACCGTGAAGGTGCCGGTCATCGTCGACGCCGGCGTGGGCACGGCCTCGGACGCGGCGGTGGCGATGGAGCTCGGCTGCCACGGCGTCCTCATGAACACCGGCATCGCGGGCGCCAAGCAGCCGATTCTGATGGCGGAGGCGATGCGGCTCGGCGTGGAAGCCGGTCGCAAGGCGTTCCTGGCCGGGCGGATCGGGAAGAAGTTGCACGCCGCGGCCTCGTCGCCCGAGCACGGCTTGATTGAGTAGCCGCGCCGTCCACTTTCGCATCCTCCTCATCAGCGACGGCTTCGACGAGCAGACCCCGGCGCGCGTCGAGGCCGCGTTGAGCGCGCTGCCGGCCGGCGTGGCGGCGGTGCAGCTGCGCGCCAAAGCGTTGAGCGGACGCGCGCTCTATGACGCGGCTGTCGCGCTCGGACCCATGGTGCATGCGCGTGGCGGCCTGTTCCTCGTCAACGATCGCGTGGACGTCGCGCTGGCGGCGGGCGCCGATGGCGTGCACTTGCCGGCGCGCGGGCTGCCGCCGGAAGCGGCGCGCCGGCTGGTCGGCGACGGGCTCTTCGTCGGCGTCTCGACGCACACGCCGTCCGAGGCGGCCGCCGCTTGTTATGCCGGCGCCGATTACGTGACGTTCGGGCCGGTGTTTCCGACGACCGGCAAAGGCGCTCCGGTCGGGTTGGCGACGCTGGCCAACGTCACGAACGCCGTGCCGGTGCCGCTGTTCGCGCTCGGCGGCATCGACGCCACGCGGGCGGCGGCGGTCGTGGCGACGGGGGCCCGCGTCGCCTGCATCGGCGCCGTGCTCGGCCGGGACGACGCCGCAGCGGCCGCCCACGCGCTGTGGGCGGCGATCGGTTGAGCGGCGGCTCGTGCCGATCACTTTTGTCGCGAAGCGGTTAGCATGATGAACGAGCCATGGGCGCGCGCAGCGTAGTCCTCGTCAGCATCCTCGTCACGATCGTGATGGCGATGGGGCTCATGCTGTTCGTCGTCGACTTTCCGCGCACGGCCTCGGACGACATGCTGCCCAACCTGCGCAAGGGCGACCTCGTGCTCGCCTGCCGCGTGTGCGGGCGGCCGCAGCGCGGCGACGTCGTGCTCTTCACGGCGCCCGACGGCGGGCCGCTGACCATCCGCCGCGTCGTCGGCGTCCCCGGCGATCGCGTCGAGGTGCGCGCCGGGCAGACGCTGGTGAACGGCAAGCCGCTGCCTTCGGAGGCGCTCGGCAATCTGCGGCTCGCCGGCATCGATCCGGTGTCGACCGAGCCGCGCTCGTTCGCGGCGCGCATCGAGCACGGCGGCACGCACGACTACAAGGTCGTGCGCGATCATGGCGTGGCGCAGTCGGGCGACCGCGCGGCCGTGACGCTCGAGGACGCCTACTTCGTGCTCGCCGATCGCCGGACGCTCGTGCGCGACAGCCGCGACTACGGCCCGGTGCGCCACGCCGCGATGCGATCGATCGTCTTGCGCATCTTGCAGGCCGGCGACCACGACGGCGCGCGCACGACCCGCGTGCCCTAGCTCTCGCGGCGCGAGCGGGCGGCGCTCATCGCCGTCAACGACGCGAGGGCCAGCGTGCCGAGCGGCGCCAGCGGCAGCTCCTCGGAGCCGGGCACGCGCAAGGCGTAGAACAGCGTCAACATCGCCAGGATCGTCGTCGGCACCTCGATGCGACCGCGGCGGCCGAGCCGCAGGCGCGTCACGAGCGTCTCTTGCGCCAGCGCCACGACCAGCGCCGCCGGCAGCAGGTTCACGAGCGCGTAGGAGTAGGTCACCGACGGCGCGCTCAACGGCGCCGCCAGCGCGCTGCCGGCGAACAGCGCCAGCCACAGCGTGCGCTCGCCCGCATCGCGCGCGCGCCGCGCCGCCAGCCACGACACGACCGCGGCGACGAGCACGAGCCCGACGGCCGCTGCCGCCAGCGGCCGCGCCAGCGATGGCGTCGTCTGCTCGGTCAGGCTGCGGAAGCTGACGTTGTACCAAGCGGCGTGGAAGGCGCCGAGGCGCGCCCGCACCGTCGCCAGCCAACCGGGCACGAGCCGCGCGACCGGCGCCAACAACAGCGCCAGCGCCAGCGCGACGCCGCCGAGCGCGCGGCCGAGCTGCCGGCGATCGCGCGCCAAAGCCACGATGCCGAGCGGCAAGAGCAGCGGATAGGCTTTGACGAGCGTCGCCGCCGTCGCCAGGAAGGCCGCGCGGCCCAGCTTGTCGTCGAGGCACAGCGCGATGGCGCCCCAGCCGAGCAGCGCGACGACGGCGTCGGCCTGGCCGCGCTCGAGGCCGAGCAGCACGCCGCCGTGTAACAGCAGCGCCACGCCGCAAAAGAGCACGAGCACGGGACGCGTGGCGGACGGCAGCGCCGCGGCGCGACGTGCCAGACGCGCGGTGACGAACGCCAAGCCGATGATGGCCGCGAGGTGCACGAGCAGCCAGGCGCGGCCGGCGGCGCGGAAGTCGTCGCCGTAGATCAGCGCGAACGGCGCCAGCATGACGAGGTGCGTCGGCGGATAGAACTGGCTCGTGCGATGACCGTCGACGACGAGCTCGCGGTGCCACGGATCGCGCAGCGCCTCCGTCTCGTCGCGATAGGGATCGAGGCCGGCGAGGAGCATGCGCGCGCCTTGATAGGGCGCGATGAAGTCGGCCGCGCCCGGTCGCATGTAGAAGACGAGCTTGTCACCGACGGGATCGGCGAAGCGCGACAGATCGCCCCACAGCGCCAGCGCGACGACGACGGCCGCCGCGGCGACGACGGCGCGCGACGGCCACGACGAAGGCTCCACGGCGCGAGGATATCACCCGCGGGCGGCAACGCGCGGCAACCGGCGGGCGAAAACGTCGCCGGCGGCGGCGTTCGCGGTCAGAGCAGGCGGACTTGGCCGTCTTCGTCGACGGGCAGGTCGTAGCGCAGCCGCGGCCCCTCGACGCGCAAGAACGGCGGCGGATGGTGCAGCTCGGACTTGTGCGGGCGAATGAGGTGCACGACTTCGTGGCGCAGCGTCCACAGCTTGTCGGACACGAGGCGGCGATGACACTGCGACCAATGGGTCTCGGCGCACATGAACGCCGTCGGCGCTGCGCTCGCCGTGGCCAAGAGCTCGGCCAGGCCGGCGGCGAACTCGGGCGAGTCCATATAGTCGGCGTAGTTGCGAAAGGCGTCGACTTTCCAGGCGGGATTGGGCGACGGATCGCGCGTCTTCTTGCGCCGGCCGCCGAGGCGCGGCTCCCAGTGATACGCGATGTTGGCGGCGGCGAGCGCGCGCGGCAGCTCGTCGCGGCCGAACTGCGGATGGCGGCGCGAGCCGGGAAAGCTGCGGATGTCGACGATGGTCTCGACCGCAGCGCCGGCGAGCGTGTCGCGGAGCTCGGCGAAGCTGCGGGCGCCGTGGCCGACGCTGAAGATGCGCATGACGCCGATTAAGGTAAGGCGGCGTGGCTCAGCGTCACCGTGTAGGGCTCGCGTGCGTTGGCCGCCTTTTCGCTCGTGGCTTTGACGACGAGGAAGTAGCGCTTGCCCGTCGTGAGCGCGACGTTGGGGCCGACCGGCAGCCGCCCTTCGTCGACGATGCGCGCGCCGGCGGCGATCGGTCCGTCGACGCGCGCCGTGGTCGGGCTGCCGTCGCCGGTGACCGCGTACCAATCTTCGTCGCCGCGCGGCGCGAGCCGGCCGTGCATCGCCGTCGCGCCCGGCAGCCACGGCGTCGCGGTGGCGGCGTTGTCGTTGGGCTCGCGCTCCTCGTCCGGCGCCGGCGTCACGACGGTGGCGATGATGCGATAAGGCGCGTCGAAGGCGGTGTCGTGGGCGCGCGCCGAGACGCGCACGAGGCCGTCGCCGAGCTTGGCCGGCGGCAACAGCTCGCCCTGCCCTGCCGGCGCGTCGTCGGCCTTCGCCTGCGTCTTACCGTCGGCGCCGATTCGTTCGAGCTTGAGATCGACCTTGTCGACGCCCTCGACCTCGACGGTGACGAAGCTGTCGGGTGTGGCGCCCGTGATGCGATAGACGTCGTTGTCGCCGGGCCACAAGAAGCCGGCCAGCTGACCGGTGCCGCCGTTCAAGACGAGCGGCGTGGCGTGGGCGACGTCGCCGTTGGGCTCGCGCTCGGCGCCGTCGAGCGGCGGCTCGAGGCCGAGCCGAACCTGCCAGCGCGTCTCCGTCGAGCGCCCTTCGGTCGCGCGCAGCGCGATCAGCGCCGTGCCGCCGGCGACGTCGACGCCGACATTGCGCAGGCGCAGCTCCTCGTTCTTGCCGGCGCGCGCCTCGGCGAATACGGCCGCTTTGTCGGCGGCGGACGGCTTCGTCGCCGGCGCCGCGGCATTGTCCGCTTGCACCTTGAGCGCGACGGCGACGCCATCGACCGGCACCAGCTCGATGCGCAAGGTCGCGTGACCATCCGTCGCCGGGACGCCGGCGAGCGACAAGCGCAGCCAATCCTCGTCGCGCTTCTTGCCGAAGAAGCCGGTGGCGTCGCCGCTCGTGCCGTTCGACAGCTTGACCGACGTCGCGTGCGCCGGGTCGTCGTTGGGCTCGCGCTCCTCGCCCGCCGCCGCCGGAAACGCCTGCACCGTCAGCTCGTACGGATGCGCCGGATCGCCTTTGGCTACGCCCGCTTCGTGCACGCGCAGGTAATACGTGTGCGCCGGATCGACGCCGACGTTGGGGATGATCTCGGGCTCGCCCGGTCCGCCGTCGTTGACGCTCATGAGCCGCTTGCCGTCGCCGTCGAGCACGTCGAGCGCCAAGTCGAGCCCGGCGACGCCGGTCAATTCGACGCGCGCGTACGAGAAGCCCATGTCGGGCGCGACCGCGGCGCCGGGCGCCATCCACGAGAAGTAGTCGTCGTCGCCGACCGTCTTGGCGCCGGCCGCTTTGGGCGCGCCCATGAAGCCGCGAATGCCCGAGCCCGGCGTCATCGGCTGCGCGCTCCCGACCGTGTCGTCGGGCTCCTGCTCGTCGACGAGCGGCAGCTTGACGCGATCGGGCGCGCGCTTCTCGGCCTCGACGACTTCGACGGAGGGTCCGCCGTCACCGTGAACGGCGATGGGCTTACGCGAGCTGCAATGGGCGAGGCAGAGAAACGAGCAGGCCGCGAGGACGCGACCGGCGAAGGGAGTCATCTTTTGAATGTTGCCAGAAACTCGGCTTCGCTGACGACTGCACCTTCGACCAGCGCTTTGCCGGCCATTTTCCAGATGGCGCCGCCGCGACGCAGCGGCACGACCTCGATGCGCAGCTGATCGCCGGGCACGACCGGCTTACGAAACTTCACCTTGTCGATGCCCATGAAGAACACGAGCGGGCTTTGCCCGGGCTCGGCCATCTGATTGAGCGCCATCACCGCGCCCGCCTGCGCCATCGCCTCGACCTGCAAGACGCCGGGCATGATCGGATGGCCCGGGAAATGGCCGGCGAAATAGGGCTCGTTGGCGCTGACGTTCTTGATCGCGACCACGCGCTCGTCGCCGAGCTCGAGGATGCGATCGATCATCAGAAACGGGAAGCGATGGGGAATGACGCGCTCGATCGCCGGAACGTCGAGCGGCGCGAGGAGGCCGAGCGGCATTACTTCTTGGAGCTGCCGCCGTTGTTGCTCGACGACGAGTTGTACAGGCGGATGACTTCGCTCGTGATGTCGAGCGACGCCTGCGCCCACACGACGGCGGCGCTGTGCTCGAGCACCATCGTGAAGTGATCGCGCTCGGCGATCTTCTGCACGACGCCGGTCAGCTTGGCGAGGATGCCGCGCGTCGCGTCCTGCTCTTTGGCGGCCAGATCCTTCTGCAGCCGCTGAAACGTGTCCTGGAGCTGCATGAAGCGCTGCTGCAGATCGGCCTGCTCCTTCTGCAACGCTTCCGGCTTCATCAGCGACGCCTTCTTGTCGAACGCGTCCTTGAGCTTCTTCAGCTCTTCCTGCTTCGCGTCGAGCTCTTGCTGCTTCTTGTCGAAGTCCGACTTGAGGCGCGCCTTGGCCGCCTTGCCGTCGTTCGTCTCCTCGAGCGCGCGCTGCAAGTCGACATAAGCGATGTGGTCATCCGCCTGAGCCGCTCGCGCGGCAAAACCACTGACGAGCGTCAAAGCGAGCGTAAAGGCGAAGATGGAACGGGTCATGTCAGCTCCTAGATTTCGGCCGTTTCTTATGTGACGCACTAGCAATAGTCAAGCTTAGAAGAAGTTACCGATCGTGAACTCGAAGACGATCGGATCTTCACCCTGCTGGCGATTGAGCGGAATGCCCCACTCGAAGCGCAGCGGACCGATCGGCGACACCCAGCGAATACCGAAGCCCACCGAGTAACGCAGGTTCGAGAAGGTCGGGTATTGGTTGCACGGGCTGAACACGTCGGGAATGTTCGACACCGCGCTCGACGACGGGCAATAGCGCTGCTTCTCGGTGTTGTAGGCGTTGCCGGCGTCGAAGAAGACGACGCCTTTGATCTGCACGGCGGCGAAGATCGGGAACTCGATCTCGCTGTTGAGAATGAGCTGCAGGTTTCCGCCGATCGTGAACTGCGACAGATAGGCGGACGGCTGCTGCTGCGACAGCACGTTGACCTTCGGTCCGAGCGAGAACAGCTGGAAGCCGCGGATGGTGTTGATGCCGCCCAAGAAGTAGCGCTCGTACACCGGCACGCCTTGTGACGAGCGCGACGTGACGAGGCCGCCTTCCATGTTCAAGCGGAAGATGAACGGCCCCCAAATCGGCTTGTAGAAGCGCAGCCAGCCGCTGATGCGCGTGAAGACGGACTGTGAGGCGATGAGCGGATCGGCCACTTCCACCGAGAGCGAGTGGAACATACCGTTCTTGGGAAACATGCGATCGTCGCGCGTGTCGTAGTTCATCGACAGGCGAATCGCCGAGGTGAAGCCCTTGCGGAACAGGTTGGCGACGGTGCCGGGCGTGACCTGCGCCGTCGGCGCGAAGCCGCCGATCGTGAGGCCGGCCTGGTTCTGCTGCACGTCGACGTATTCCAAGCGATAGGTCGCGAAGACGCGGGTGAAGTCGCCGAGCAGATAACCCCACGTCAAGTCGCCGCCGCGCGCTGTGCGATTGAACGACGGATAAAACAGCAGCGAGTTGTAGAGCGAGAACGAGAACGTCAGCTTGGTATCGAGGAAATAGGGATCGAGATAACGCAGCGTGAACAGCTGGCGCAGGCTCGAGATCTGCGCCTGCAGCTGCAGCGTCGTGCCGCGGCCGAACAGGTTGTTCTGCGAGACCTGCGCCTGGCCGATGAAGTTCTCGACCGACGAGAAGCCGGCGCCGATCTGGAACGTGCCGGTGGCGCGCTCGGTGACCTCGATGTTGACGTCGATGCGGTCGGTGCCCTCTTCGGTCTTCGTCGACAGGTCGACCTTCTCGAAGAAGCCGAGCGCCTGAATCAGTCGTTTCGAGCGATCGAGGCGCGTTTGGTTGTAGAGCTCGCCTTCGTAGACGCGCATCTCGCGGCGAATGACCTTGTCGCGCGTCTTCGTATTGCCGCGAATGTTGATGCGTCCGAAATAGACCTGATTGCCCTTTTGCAGATCGAAGACGACCTCGACCGAGCGCGTCGAGCCTTCGACCTGCGTCAGCGGCTGCACGTTGACGTAGGCGTAACCGAGATCTTTATAGAGATCGTTGAGATGCGTGATGTCGTTGGCGAGCTTGGTGCGATTGAAGGTCTCGCCTTCGTGCACCGACATACGCATGAAGTATTCGTCTTTGGGGAACAGCAGATCGCCTTTGAAGTCGATCTTGCCGATCTTGTACTGCTCGCCCTCTTCGATCGGAATGGTGATGTAGAGATATTCTTTGTCGGCGCTGAGCTCGATCTCGGGCTTGCCGAGCTTCACGTTGATGTAGCCGTGGTCGTAATAGAACGCCGTAATCAGCAGCATATCGCGGTCGAACGCGTCTTCGCGATAGGTGCCCGACGACGTCAAGAACGAGAGCCAGCCGCCCTCTTGCGTGCCCATCGCCGCGCGCAGCTCCGCTTCTTTGATGTGCGCGTTGCCGAGGAAGCTGATCTTGCGCACCTCGACTTTGGCGTGCTCGTCGCAGTTGAAGTAGACGTCGACGTGCAGGTCGTCCTTGCGCTTGATCTCGTAGCCGACCTCGGCCAGGTAAAAGCCCTTTTCGACGTAGAGATCGTGGATCTTCTCGACGTTGCGCTTGATCTTGGCCTGGTCGACGATGTGCTCTTTTTTGATGTCGAGCACTTCGTTGATCTTGTCGAGGCCGACCTCGTGCGCGCCCGAGACGTAAATCTTGCGAATGATCGGCTTTTCCCGGAGCACGAAGAGCAGGTCGACCTTGCCGTTCGACTCCGACGCTTCGACTTGGACGTCCTCGAAATAGCCTATTTTCCAGACGCTCTTGATGTCTTCGCGCAGCTGCTCCGAGTTCAGCTTCTCGCCCGGCTGCGACTTGATGGCGACGCGCATGGCGTCGTCTTCGGCCTTCTTGTTGCCGCGAAAGTGCAAGCTGCCGATGGTCTGGCCGTCGTAGACGACGATGCCGGGCGAGCGCAGCCCTTCGGTCTGCGCGAAGGTCGGCGACGCCAACGAGGCGATGACGGCCGCCAGCAGCGCCGAGCAGATTCGCGGTGCGGCCGAATTGCGCGCCTTAGGCATGCGCGACCGTTTCGTCGAGCAGCACGCCGTCCACCATGCGAACGCGGCGCGGCATGCGCGACGCGAAGTCGACGTTGTGCGTCGTGACCAGCATGGTCGTGCCGCGCTCGCGGTTGAGCTCGACGATGAGCGCGTGAATCTCCTCGCCCGTGTGCGTGTCGAGGTTGCCCGTCGGCTCGTCGGCCAAGAGCATGCGCGGGTCCATGATGAGCGCGCGCGCCAACGCCACGCGCTGCTGCTCGCCGCCGGACAGCTCGCCCGGGCGGTGCGTCAAACGATGCGCCAGCCCGACGCGGTCGAGCAGCTTCTCGGCGCGCTTGTTGGCATCGCCGCGCGTCACGCCGGCGATGAGCGCGGGCATGGCGCAGTTCTCGACGGCGGTGAACTCGGGCAGCAAATGATGGAATTGGAAGACGAAGCCGATGGTGTGATTGCGGAAATCGGCGAGCTTGGCGGCGTTGAGCGACGTGACGTCGAGCGAGCCGTCGAACGTAATGGTGCCCGACGTCGGCTGATCGAGCGTGCCGAGCATATGCAGGAACGTCGATTTACCGACGCCCGATGAGCCTACGACTGCAACCATTTCCCCCGCGCCGATCGTCATGTCGATGCCGCGCAGCACCTCAATCGTCCGGCCGCCGTGGGCATACGACTTTCGCAGTTGTCGGATGTCGACGCGAGAACCGAGCATTGAAGGTGGCGCAGTGTACTGCAATTGACCGGGATTTGAAGCAAAAGGTTGCCTCGGAATCGGTAAGGATTTCGGGGAAACCGAAGGACGGCGCCCGAGCCCTCGCCAGCGACGGCAGCCGGGGTTAGTTTTTGGCTTCGCGCAGGCCGTCGACGGGACGCAGCCGGGCCGCCATCCAGGCCGGATAGAGCGTGGCCAAGAGCGCGATCGCCAGGGCGGCGAAGAAGACGGTGCCGATCTCGTACGGGTTCATCTGCACCGGCAGCGACGTGATGTAGTAGACGTCGGGATCGAGCGGCAGGCCGAAGCGGCCGAGCGCCCAGCAGCTCAAGACGCCGACCGCGATGCCGCTGACGGTGCCGATGGAGCCGATGAACAGGCCGAGCAGCATGAAGGTGCCCAAGATCGAGCGGTCGCTCGCGCCCATCGACTTCAAGATCGCCACTTCGCGGCCCTTTTCCATGACCAGCATCGTGCCGTTGGCGATGATCGAGAAGGCGGCGACGAGGATGATGAAGCAGAGCAGCACGAACATGAGGATCTTCTCGATCTTGAGCGCCGAGAAGAGGCTGCGATTGAGCTCCTTCCAGTCCTGCACGTCGTAGCTGGGACCGACGAGCGCCTTGACGGCGGCGACGGCGTTCTCCGTTTGATCGGCGTCGCGCACCTTGAGCTCGATGCCGGTCACTTCGCCGTCCATCGTGAAGAACTTCTGCGCGCTGGCGAGCGAGACGTACGTGTATTTGTTGTCGTATTCGAACATGCCGCTGTAGAAGATGCCGGCGACGCGGAACGGCTTGGACTTCGGGATCGCGCCCGTGGGGCCGATGCCGCCGAAGGGCGAAATGAGGTTCACGTCGTCGCCGAGATAGACGCGCAGCGACCGGGCCAATTCGCGGCCGACGAGCACGCCGGGCACGATGCGGCGCTCGAACAGCGGCGGCTCGGCATCTTTGGCGTGATCGTGCCCGTCGGACGGCGCGAAGCGCACGATCGCGTCGTCCTTCTTGCCGCTGACGGCCGGCGCGAAATGCACGACGCCGTCATCCTTGGCGTCGCCGACTTTGCCACTGACTTTGCCGCTTTCCGGCGGCGCGACATGCGCGTGCTGGTCGTCGTCGGCCGCCGTCTTGCCGCTGTCGGTCGGCGTCTCGGTGACCGCCGATTTCGCGGCCAGCTCCGCCAGCGACGGCTTGCGCGCGCCCTCGTTCTCGCCCGTCGGCTTCTTGTCGTCTTTGGCTTTGTCGCCTTTGCTCTTGGCGTCGTCGTCGTCCTGAAACAGCGATGGTCCACCGAGCCCGCGCAGCTTCTTGGGATCGTCGAGGTAGCCGAGATCGCCGACATCGGTATTCTTCGCGACGTCGGTGACCGAGCCGACGGTGGCGGTGTCGATACCTTTGACGACGACCCCCGACTCGTTCGACGATGACGTCAGCATCACCTCGTTCATGATGAACGGCGTCGCGCCGACGACGTCAGGCAGCTTGACCATCTGATCGCGCAGCCGCTGATAGTCGGTGAACGGCTGATCGAGCCGCGTGACGACGATGTGCGCGTTCGTGCCCAAGATCTTGTGCTTCAGATCCTGCTCGAAGCCGGACATGACGGAGAGCACGATGACGAGCGCGGCGGTGCCCAAAAACAGGCCGAAAACGGAGATGGTGGTGAAGATCGTCAGTCGCCAAATGAGCACGATGAAGTAGGCGACGAGGAACAAGACGATGAAGCCGATGAGCGGCGCCAGCTTGAACGCCGTGCTGTTCATCGCCGCGAACTCCTGCACGCGCAGGTTGTGCGTGCCGAAGACGAAGCGCTTGATGAGATCGCTGATGAGGAATGGCAGGCTGAAGCCGCCCGGCCACCACAAGAGCTTGCGGCGCGAGCCCTGCTTCCCGAGCGCGAAGTAGCGGTTCGCGATCAGCCACTGAAAACCGAGCATGGGCTACGGCTCGTCGGGCCGCATCTGCGGGAAGAGGATGACGTCGCGGATCGACGGCTGATTCGTCAAGAGCATGACCAAGCGATCGATGCCGATGCCCTCGCCTGCCGTCGGCGGCATGCCGTATTCGAGCGCGCGACAGAAGTCTTCGTCGTAGTCCATCGCCTCTTCGTTGCCGCCGGCCTTGGAGTCGACCTGCGCCGCGAAGCGCGCCCGCTGATCGACGGGATCGTTCAGCTCCGAGAACGCGTTGGCATACTCGCGGCCGTTGATGAAGAGCTCGAAGCGATCGGTAAAGCGCGGATCTTTGTCGTTCTTTCGCGCCAGCGGCGACGTCTCGATCGGATGCTGCGTCACGAAGGTCGGCTGCACGAGCGTCGCCTCGATGCGCTGCTCGAAGGCGTCGACGAGCGGCTTGCCGACGAGCGGCTCGCCCACCAACTCCTGCATCGTCGCGCGGCGAAACGGCGCCTTGAGCGAGATCGTCTGACCCTGATATTCGATCTCGGTCGTGCCGCAGACGTCGAGCGCCAGCCGCTCGAACAGCTGCTCGGTCAGCGTCATCAAGTCTTCGTACGTCGAGTGCGCCTGATAGAACTCGATCGTCGTGAACTCGGGGTTGTGCGTGCGATCCATGCCTTCGTTGCGAAAGAGCCGCCCGATTTCGTAGACGCGATCGATGCCGCCGACGACGAGCCGCTTCAGGTCGAGCTCGGTGGCGATGCGCAGAAAGAGATCGATATCGAGCGCGTTGTGGTGCGTCTTGAACGGCCGCGCCGCGGCGCCGCCGTTGGTCGACAGCAGCATGCGCGTCTCCGACTCGACGAAGCCGCGCTCGTCGAAGAAGCGACGAATTCCCGAGACGATGCGGGCGCGCTTGCGGAAGATCTCGACCTTCTCGGGATGGACGATGAAGTCGAAGTAGCGCTGGCGATAGAGCAGCCCCACGTCGGTGACGTCATGGCCCTCCTGCAGCACTTTGCCCGGCAGCGGCCGAATCGCCTTGGTCAAGAGGCGCAGCTCTTCGATCTTGAGCGCCCGCTTCTCCTTGCGCGTCTTGAACAGCGGGCCGCGCGCGCCGACGATGTCGCCGAGCTGCAGCTGATCCTTGGCGACGGCGAAGGCGGCGGCCGAATCGGCCTTCACGTAGAGCTGCAGCATTTCGCCGCCATCTCCGCGTAAAAACAGGAAGCGCGCCTTGCCCATCTCGTTGACCTGCACGAGCCGGCCGGCGACCGAATAGCGCGGGTCCGAATCCTGGATTTCGGTGTCCGGCTTGAGCTGCGCGAGGTCGTTCGGCAGAACGGCGATGGCGTGCGTCACGACGAAGTCGTTGGCGTACGGGTTCACGCCGCTCGCGCGCAGAGACTCCGCAGCTTCGAGCGCGGGCGCGCATTTGACCTTCGAGATCGGACGATTCAATCGACATCATATTCACAAGTTATCCACAGGTAACGGCGACGTCTGGCCCGACTTATCCACAGTCAACCGGGAAAAATTTACGCTTCTACTGGATTTTCCGCTTCGCCCGAAGCCTGCAGCAGATACGCCTGGATGAACGGGTCGATGTCGCCATCGAGCACACCGTCGACGTTCGACACCTTGAGCTCGGTGCGATGGTCGTTCACGAGCCGATACGGCGCCAGCACATACGAACGAATCTGCGAGCCCCACTCGATCGCTTTTTTCTGCGCGTGGACGTCGCCCATCTTGGCCAGGCGCTCCTGCTCCTCTTTTTCGTAGAGCTTGGCGCGCAGCATCTTCATGCACGACGACTTGTTCTTGTGCTGCGAGCGCTCCGACTGGCAGGCGACGACGATGCCCGACGGGTGATGGATGATGCGCACCGCCGACTCGGTCTTGTTGACGTGCTGGCCGCCGGCGCCGCCCGAGCGGAAACGTCTGCACCTCGAGGTCTTCGGTCGCGGATGTCGATGTTGATGGTCTCGTCGAGATCGGGGTAGACGAAGACGGCGGCGAACGCCGGTCTGGCGGCGCGCGTTGGCGTCGAACGGCGAGATGCGGACGAGGCGATGCACGCCGTTCTCGGCGTGCAAGTAGCCGAACGCCCAGTCGCCCGCGACGCTGAACGAGGCGCACTTGATGCCGGCTTCGTCGCCGGGCTGGTAGTCCGATCACTCGATCTTGTAGCCTTTGCGCTCGCACCAGCGCGATGTACATGCGCAGCGAGCATCTCCGCCCAGTCCTGCGCGTCGACGCCGCCGGCGCCGGCGTTGATGCTGACGAGCGCGCCGGCGCGGTCGTTGCGCGCCCGACAGCATGCGCGCGAACTCCATCTCTTCGACGGCGGCCTTGCGACTTGGCCATGGCTCGGCCTCGGCCGGGCTGGCCTCGTCGCCGGCTTCGGCCGCGAGGTCGAGCAGCACCTCGGCGTCGTCGAGCGCGCGCGCTGCTTCTGCCAGCCTTCGACGGCGTCGCGCTTCTGCGCCTGCTCGCGCAAGCAGGCCTGCGCCTGCTTCTGGTCGTTCCAGAACTCGGCCGCGCCGCGAGTCGAGTCGATCTCGGCTACGCGAGCCTGCGCGCCGGTCGACGTCAAAGACTCCCTCGAAGCCGGTCAGCTCAGCTCCGAGGGTCTGCGATGCAGCTCCCGTAAGGGTTCGGTTTCCACGCGCGTATTCTATCGCGACGCGGCAGATGGTGCCGAGACAATGTCGCGCCGGCCGGTTAGTTTACGCCGGGCTTGAGCGAGGCGAGGGTGCCTGGCTTGAACTCGATCGGGTAGTTGCCGGTGAAGCAGGCGTCGCAGTAGTTGGCGCCGGGCAGCGCCTTGCCTTCGGCGGCGCGACCGAGGCCACGGCCTCCATCATGCCGTCGCGCGACAGGTAGCCGAGCGAGTCGCAGGTGACGTAGCGCGCGATCTCGTCGAGCGTGTGCGACGACGCGATCAGCTCGCGAGCGCGTCGGCGTGTCGATGCCGTAGTAGCAGGGGTGCGTCGTCGGCGGCGCGCTGATGCGCAGGTGGACCTCGCGCGCGCCGGCGTCGCGCAGCATCTTGACGATCTTGCGCGACGTCGTGCCGCGCACGATCGAGTCGTCGACGACGACGACGCGCTTGCCGTCGACGATCGTCTGCGCACGGCGTTGAGCTTCAAGCTTGCACGCCGAAGTGGCGGATCGACTGCTGCGGCTCGATGAACGTGCGGCCGACGTAGTGCGAGCGGATGAGCCCCATGCTCGAACGGGATGCCGCTCTGCGCGCGCGAAGCCGATGGCGGCGGCCGTTCCCGAGTCGGGCACGGGGATGACGACGTCGGCCTCGACCGGGATGCTCCTTGGCCAGCGCGCGGCCGAGCGCTCGCGCGACGCGATAGACCGAGCGGCCGTCGATGTGCGAGTCGGGGCGCGCGAAGTAGACGTGCTCGAACACGCAGAAGCGGCGCGACTCTTCGGTCCGAACGGGCTTGAATGCGCGCAGGCCCTTGGCGTCGACGACGATCATCTCGCCGGGCTCGACCTCGCGGATGAACTCGGCCTCGAGCAGGTCGAACGCGCAGGTCTCGGACGCGAAGACGAAGGCGTCCTTCAGGCGGCCGAGCACGAGCGGGCGAAAGCCGTGCGGATCGCGCACGGCGATGAGCTTCGACTCGGACAGGAACACGAGCGAGTAGGCGCCGTCGACGTGGCGGAGCGCGTTGGTGATGCGCGACTCGATGTCGGGCTCGCGACCGCGCGCCATGAGGTGGACGATGACCTCGGTGTCGGACGTCGACTGGAAGATGCTGCCGTCGAGCTCGAGCTTGCGGCGCAAGCTCGGGCGCGTTGACGAGGTTGCCGTTGTGGGCGACGGCGATGCTGCCGTGCGCGTATTCGACGGCGAACGGCTGGGCGTTGCGCAGCCCGCCGCCGCCGGCCGTCGAGTAGCGGACGTGGCCGATGGCCAGATGGCCGGGCAGGTTCTCCAGCTCGGCCGGCGAGAAGCAGTCGGCGACGAGCCCCTGCTCTTTCCATTGGTGAAAGCGGTCACCGTCGGACGTGACGATGCCTGCTGCCTCTTGACCGCGATGCTGAAGACCATGAAGCCCGAGGTAGGTGATGTTCGCAGCCTCGGGATGGCCGTAGACGCCGACGATGCCACACATGACGAGCAATCCTCCAGCGGAGACGGTGATCTAACACACCGACGGACCTGCCGCCACGGAATTCTCCTGACTTTCCGACGGGGAGCGCTCGTCCGTCAGGCAAACAAGCGACTGGCGTTGCCGCCCAGGATCTGGGATCGCTGCGGCTCCGGGATGTGGGTCTCGAGCCAGCGCAGCTCGCGATCCCACTCGTACGGGATGTTCGGGAAGTCGGTGCCGTAGAGGATGCGATCGGCGTGGCGGATCAAGAGCTCGGGCGCGAGTGGCCGGGCGAACCAGTCGCCGAGCACCATCGTCGTGTCGAGGTGCAGGTTGGGGAATTCGTCGAGCAGCGCCAGGTAGGCCAGCTCTTCGTCGGCGCCGAGGTGCGGCACCAGCATCTTCAGCCGCGGATGGCGCTGCAACACGCGGCGCGTGGCGTCGACCGAGCACAAGGCGCGCGTGTCGAGGCCGTAGCCGTCGAGGCAAGGCGCGCGGCCGGCGTGGATGACGACGGGCACGCCGGCGTCCGCGGCTTTGCGGTAGACGACGTCGAGGCGCGCGTCGTCGGGCGTCAGCTTCTGGACGTGGCAGTGGAGCTTGAAGCCGCGCATTCCGAGGCGCAGCGCTTCGTCGATGATGGCGGCTTCGTCGGGCTCGCCGGGCAAGACGGTGCCGAGCGGAATCAGCTGCGAATGCGCGGCGGCGAGCTCGGCCATGAAGCGGTTGAGCTCGCGCGCCATCTCGGGCACGTGGCTGTACGAGAGGCCGACGAAACGATCGATCCCGTTCGTGGTCAGGTGCGCGATAACCTCGTCGGCGTGCAGGCGATAGCGAATGTTCCAGGCGTGACGATCGAACCAGCGCCAGATGGCGTCGAACACGCGCGGCGGAAACAGATGGACGTGAGCGTCGATCAGCACGGACGAATGATATGCTGCAAACGTGCGCTTTTACGCATTTCTCGACGGTGCGCTCGGCTACGACTGCGTCACGTGCGGGTCGCGCTGCTGCAAGGGCGCGGGCTTCGCGTTGGCGCCGGCGGAGCTGACGCAGCTGGCGAGGCGCGCGCCGACGATCGTGCCGTTCTTGCAGCTGCGCGATGGGCTGGTCTTGGCGACGAACTCCGCCGATGGCTGCTGGCAGCTGGCCGACGATGGCCGCTGCAGCCTCGAGGTGACGTTCGGCCATGCGGCGAAGCCGTCGACGTGCCGGCTGTTTCCGACGAATCGGCTGCTGCGCGCGGGCGAGGTGACCGTCGTCGAGCTGCAGCTGGCGTCGTGTCCGATCCGGCCGGCGCGCGAGGTGCCCGAACGCGCCGGCGCGACGGTGATTCGCTGGGCCGACGTCGACCGCGAGCTCGACGACGCCGGCGCCGGCGCGGTGACGCTGGATGCGAAGCTGCCGCCGGCCACGCCCGACGGCTGGGTGGCGCGCGAAATCGAGCGGCGCGACGCCACGGCGGCGCTGCTCGACGCGCCGAGCGCGGCCGACGTGCTGGTGGCGCTCGGCGGCGAGACGACGCGTTTGGCGCGGCTGCAGACGGCGTGGCGGCGCTATTTCGCGCTCGCCGACACCGAAGCGGCGCCGCTCGAGGCGGCCGTCGCGCGGCCGTTCACGCTGGCGCTGCCGTCGCTGCGCTGGCAAGCGTTGACGGCGCCGGGCGCGCCGCCCTATCCGCGCCTGACCGCCGCGCTCGACGCCGAGCTGCTGGCGGGCGCGTTCGTGGCGACGCTGTCGGCGCGGTCGGGCGCCGCGCTCGGGCAGTCGCCGTCGCTGCGCCGCGTGGCCGAGCTGTGGCGCGGGCTGCCGCTCGTGCGCGCGCTCTTGGCACGCTGGGAGACGCAGGTGACGCTCGCCGACGGGCCCGCGCCACCGGCGGCGCCGCCGGAGCTGGCCGCGGCTTGGTCGGCGCTGCAAGCGCGGGCGCGCGACCACGCCATCGGCGACGCGCTGGCCGCGACCGAGCTGTCGCCGACGCTGCGGCCGCTGCTGCTGCGGCTGGCGTCCGATCGCCTCCGCTAAACAGTGTCCCTCGGCTCGTGGTCCAGCGTCCGGCGCTTGTTAGTTATTGTAGAAGTTACAAGAAGTCGACGCGCAGGTTCTCTTGCTTGCGCCGCTCGGCCACGTCGCTGACGTACTCCAGCATCTGCGGATAGCTCAGCACGACCTCTTGGAAGCGCTCGCGCGGCAGCTCCAAGGCCCAACATTTCGTGCGCGTCTCGATCGTCGCCGATGCCGGCTGGCGCTGCAGCAGCGACATCTCGCCGCAGACGTCGCCGGGGCCGAGCGCCGCGATTTGCCCGGGCGCCCCACGCAAGACGCGCGCTTCGCCGCACAGGATGAGGAACAGCCCCGGCGCCCGCTCGCCTTCGACGATGACGCGCATGCCCGGCTCCAGCTCCAAGAACAGGAATTGGTCGGAGAGCTGGCGCGCTTCGTCGGGCGCGAACGACGCGAACAGCGGCGACGCACCGAGCAGCCGATCGAGCAGGCGATCGCGGAAGAAGCGCAAGAGCGTCTTCAGCACCTCGGGCGAGCGCTGCACGACTTCGCCGATGAGCTCGCGGGAGAATTCGAGCAACTGCGTCGGCTGCGCGGCCACGGCGGTCGCCGAGCGCGGGAAGTTGGTCAGGAGCGCCAGCTCGCCGAAGAAGGCGCCGTCCTCGAGCTGCGCCAGCTCGCGCGGCGGCTGGGCGACGAGGATCTGCACGCGGCCGTGGACGATGACGAAGAGCGAGCCGCCCGCTTCGCCCTCCTGCAGGATGCGCTCGCCCGGCGCAAAGTCGCGCACCTGGACGCGCTCGATGACGTGGCGCAGATCGTCGTGGCCGAGCGACGACAGGAGCGGGATACGCGGCAGCTGCGTGGGCGCCGTCGCTTTTTGCGGCGGTGGCGGCGCGTCGTCGTCGAGGAGGCTGCCGAAGTCCAGCTCGTCGTCGGCGATCGCCGGCAGCGGCGGCGCGGCGTCGGCGCCGGCAGGCGGCGCCGGCACGTCGACGGTCTCCTCGACCTCGTCGTCGAGCGTAATCTCGTACGCGGCCGGCGCGTCGGGCACGATGGCCGCGAACTGCTGACTGACGCGGCCGCCGAGCAGCGTGCGCAGCGGCAAGGCGTCGAGCGGCGCGGCCAGATCACCGACGGGCGCCGGCATGATCGCAGCGCGCGCCGGCGGTTGCGGCTTGGCCGCCGGCTTCAAGAGCTCGCTCGTCGGCGCCGGCACGCTGCCTTCGCGCTTGGCGTAGAGGTCGGCCAGCATCGCCTGCGTCGTCGTATGGCGCGCGTCGAGCTGCAGGATCACTTTGCAGACGGCGATCGCCTTGAGGAGAAAGCCGCCGCGCGCATAACCCTCGGCGCCGATGCTCAGCTCGGCCACGGCCTGCGCGGCGTTGGGCACCTTGCGCAGCGCTTCGCCCGCGCGCTGATGCCAGTCGGGCTCGTTGGGCTCGGCGGCGGCGATCTGCAGGTACAGCTCGGCCGCTCTGGCGTACTGCTTCTTCTCGACCGCTTGCGTGGCCTGGTCCTTCACCTTGCGGAGATCGACTTTGGCCATCAGCACGACTTTATAATATCGTCGTCGACGATGCCACCGCCGCTGCAGCCGCCGCCCTACCCGCTCGACGACGCGCGCCTCTTGCCGGTGACGCGGCTCGAGGTCTTCACCGGCGGCGGTCCGGGCGGGCAACATCGCAACAAGACGCAGAACGCCGTGCGCCTCTTGCACGAGCCGAGCGGCGTCATCGTGACGGCGACGGAGCGGCGCAGCTTGGAGGCCAACCGGCAGGCGGCGTTCGAGCGGCTGCGCGAGCGCTTGCGGCAGCTCAACTACGTGCCCAAGCGGCGCAAGGCGACCCGGCCGACGCACGGCTCGGTCAAGCGGCGTCTCGCGGCCAAGACCGAGTCGTCGCGCAAGAAGGCCGATCGCCGCCGCCCCATCGACGACTAGCTCGGGCTGCCTAGAACGATCGTGTGTATCGATCGTCATTCCAGCGCGTCTCCCTCCTGATTCTGCTGTCGACGGGCTCGGCGCTCGCTGAGCCTGGGCCGGCGCTGTCGGCGCGGGTCGTGCTCGCCGCTCGTGCAGGTGTTTCCGTCGTCGGTGCCGCCGGGCGAGCCGGACGCGAAGCTGGAGGCGGCGCGCGGCGAGTTCGAGCCGTTCCAGATCGCCGTCCGCGCGGTCGGGCCGAACGCGCTCGGCGGCGTCAGCGCCGCGGCCGCGCCGCTCGTCGGGCCAAACGGCGCGACGCTGCCGGCGCCGCGGCTCTATCGCGTCGACTATCTCGACGTCGCGACGCCGTCGTCGGGCGAAGGCCGCGCCGGGCGCTGGCCGGACGCGCTCGTGCCCGACGTCGACGCGTTCGTGAACGAGAAGCGGCGCGCGTTTCCCTTCGACGTGCCGGCCGGGGAGTCGCGCGCCGTGTGGGTCGAAGTTTACGTGCCCGAGGCGGCGGCGCCGGGCGTCTATCGCGGGCAGGTGCGCCTGACGACGACGACGCAGGCGTCGCTCGTCGTGCCGGTGACGCTGACGGTGCACAGCTTCACGCTGCCGAAGTCGTCGTCGCTGCCGGTGACGTTTGGGTTCACGGCGGGCGCGGTCGGAAAGCAGCATCCGAAGCTGTCGGCGAAGGCGCAGGCGCAGCTCATCGAGCGCTATGAAGTGCTGGCGCTGCGGCATCGCTTGAGCCTGCACGGCGGTTCGTTCGAGCCGCCGCCGTGGCACGTGCGCGACGGCAAGCCGGTCGTCGACTTCGGCGGCTACGACGCCGAAGTCGGGCCGTTCCTCGACGGCAAAGTCGATCCGGGCGGGCCGGCCGAAGGCGCGCGCTGGACGGCGTTCGAGCTGCGCGTGCCGGCCAAGATCGTCGGGCCAGATCGCGCCGATTACGTCAAGCAGCTCGTCGACCACTTGCAGAAGCGCGGCTGGCTCGATCGCGTGTTCGACTACACCTTCGACGAGCCGGCCGACACGCAGCTGGGCGAGGTCGTGCAGCGCGCGCAGGCGTTCCGCGCGCTGACGCCTATCGTGCCGCGCCTCGTGACGCACGTGTTCGACGCGCGGCTCAAAGGCAGCGTCGACATTTGGTGCCCGGTGCTCAACTACGTCGACGACAAGCCGGGCAACTCCGACTCGCCGCCGCGCAAGACCTACGATAAAGAGCGGCAAAGGCTGTGGTGGTACCAGTCGTGTATGAGCCACGGCTGCAACATCACCGGCGGCGACTACTTCAGCGGCTGGCCCAGCTACGTCGTCGACGCGCCGGCGATGAGCCATCGCATCATGGAGTGGCTGACGTTCCGTTATCGCGTCGGCGGCGAGCTCTACTACAACACCGTCGAGGGTTACGCCAAAGGGCTCGACCCGTGGAAGAATCAGCTGCTCTTCGGCGGCAACGGCGACGGCACGCTCTTTTATCCCGGCCGCACCGACGTCATCGGCGGCACGACCGACATTCCCGTCGCCAGCATTCGCCTGGCGCTCATCCGCGAAGGCTTGGAAGACTACGAATATCTGCGGCTTTACGCGCTGGCGGCGGGGCAAAAGCAGGCCGACGCCTTGGCGGCGTCGATCGCGGGCAAGACCTATCAGTGGGAGCACGACGCGGCGCGCCTCATGGCCGCGCGCCATCGCATGGCGGAGGCGATCGATCGCGCGGTTGCGTCGGGCCAGCGGATCGGCGTAACTGCTCGGTAGCGTGCGCTTCATCTTCGCAGTGTTGATGCTGAGTGGCTGTATGGCTTCCGGGCCGCGTCTGCGCTTCGTGTCGTCGACGGCGACGCAGGCTTCGTGGTCGCTCGTCGTCGACGATCGGGCGCGCGGCGGCCAGTTATGGGTCGACGGCCGGCCGCGCGACGAGGATTGCGACCGCGTGCGCTCGCAGATCCGCTGTGAATTGCGCGGCGTTTGGCCGGGCGGTCACATCTTCGAGCTGCGCGTGGCCGGCGCCGTCATGAAGCGCACGGTGCTCATCGGCAAGCCGTGGCCGGAGCGCCTGGCGCTCGTGCGCGTGGCGACGCCGGAAGAGGTCGAAGCCGCGGCCAAAGCCGGCGCCGACGGCATCCTCATCACCGGCGGCGAGACGCGCAGCCTCGTCAACGCCGCGCACGGCGCCGGCACGCGCGCGTTCGTGTGGTCGGACGCCACCGCCGTCGAATGGGCCGGCGCCGACGGCATCGTGGCCGGCGTCATGCCGAAGGAGCTGCAGGCGCGCTTCACCGAGGCGCGCGGCTTGGGCACGCCGCCGCCGGAAGTCGCCGACGCCGCCGCGGCCGCGCTGGCGCTCTTGTCGGGCAACGCCATCGTGCCGGCGTCGGCGTTCGAGTTCTTGCGCGAGCGGCGCCATCATCGCTCGCTGCAGCAGGGGCAAGCGAAGCCGACCAACGACGACGCGCCGCCGAAGCATCGCGCGATGGCCGTCGACGATCGCGGCAAGGATGCGATGACGGTCTATGTGAACTTGGATACGGCGCCGTGGGAAGTGCACAGCTATTCGCCGCCGATCGCGCCCAACAACGTGCGCACCGAGCGGCAGAGCGTCGAAGTGCACGAGGGCTCGTCGGGCATTACGACCTATTAGTCGCGCTCGCCTTACCGCTGGCTTGCGGGTCGAATCCGCGATCGGTTGCTACGCGCCGCTCTTTTTCTTGAGGCCGAACTCGGCCAGGCGCAGCTCGAGGACGCGGCGGCTCGTGCCGAGACGGCGCGCGATCTCCTCGTTCGGGCGATCGCCGAAGTGGACGAGCGCGCGCAGGAGCAGCTGCCGTTCGAGCTCTTTGGTGACCGCGCCCAAGCGTGCCCAGGCGTCGTGCATGTCGGGGCCGATGAGCGCGTCCAGGCTCGGCAGCGGCAGCCGCGTCGTCGACGGCAGCGGCAGATCGGCGAGCTGAATCTCGTCGCCGTCGGCAAACACGGTCGCGCGCTCGATCAGGTTCTCGAGCTCACGCACGTTGCCGGGGAACGAATAGCCGAGCAGCGCCGCCCGCGCCGGCGCCGACAGCCGCTTGGGCGCGACGCCCAGCTCCGCCGCCTTCTCGGCCAAGAACAGCTCGCACAGAAGCGGCAAGTCGCCGGCCCGCTCGCGCAACGGCGGCGTCGTGACCGCGACGACGTCGAGGCGATAGAACAGATCCTCGCGAAAGCGGCCTTCGGCGATGGCGCGGCCGAGATCCTGGTTCGTCGCGGCGACGATGCGCAAGTCGACGTGAATCGTCTGCAGCCCGCCGACGCGCTCGAAGCTGCGCTCCTCGAGCGCGCGCAGGAGCTTGGTCTGCAGCGCCGGCGACATGTCGCCCACTTCGTCGAGGAAGATGGTGCCGCCGTCGGCCTGCTCGAGGCGGCCGATCTTCATTTTGTGCGCGCCCGTGAACGCGCCGCGCTCGTGGCCGAACAGCTCCGACTCGAGCAGCTGCTCCGACAAGGCCGCGCAGTTGACGGCCACGAACGGCCGCTGGCTGCGCTTCGACAGCGCGTGAATGGCGCGCGCCACCAGCTCTTTGCCGGTGCCCGACTCGCCGGTCACGAGCACCGTCGCGTCCGATTCGGCCGCGCGCTCGACGACGTGAAACAGCCTCCGCATCGGCTCCGAGCGGCCGACCATCTCGACGAGGCGCTCGGCCGAATCGGCGCGCAGCCGCCGCGCCACGCGACTCGGCCGCATCTGCGCCAGCGCCGAATCGACCGCCGCGCACACCTCCTCGTTCGTGAACGGCTTGATGAGATATTCGCGCGCGCCGAGCCGCATCGCCTCGACCGCCGACTGCACGGTCGAATAGGCGGTCATCATGATCACCTGCGTGTCGAGCCCGGCGGCGCGCACGCGGCGCAAGAGCTCGATGCCGTCCATGCCCGGCATCGACAGATCGCAGAGCATCACCTCGGTCGGCTGGCTCAGCTTGGCCAGCGCCTCCTCGCCCGAGCGCGCCGTGTCGACGTCGCGCGCGCCTTCGTCGGACACGAGGATGGCGAGCGAGCGGCACATGTTGGGCTCGTCGTCGACGACGAGGACGCGCGGACGCGCCGGCGGCACGACGGGAGCCGGTGGCGATGAGGTCGCTGCGCTGCTCATAGACGACCGAGCGGAATTCCCCAGTTGAAGTGAATGCGCCCGGGAAAATGCGTATACCACGGCGACGTCTTCCAGCGCTCCTCGGCCAGCGTCTGCGTCAGCGGATAGGCGTACTCGACCGACAGCGGCCCGACCGGCGTGATGATGCGTAAGAGGCTGATGCCGATCGAGTGGCGGAAGTCGCTCCAGCGCACCTGGTCGAGGCCGTTGACGATGGCGCCCATGTCCCAAAAGAGCGCACCATCCCAGGGCAGCTGCAGACCGAGGAACGTCTTGGCGATGGGGAACTGCAGATCGATCGTGTTCAGGAAGCGGATGTTGCCGCCTTCGGGGATGACGCTGAACGCCGGCTGACCGCCGAGCGGCGACGGGCTCGAGCGGATGATCTCGGTCTTGAGCGTGTCGGTGTCGAAGCCGCGCGTCGAGACGTCGCCGCCGGCGTAGAAGCGCTCGACGAGCGGCAGCGCCGGGCCGTTGATGGGGAAGCCGTGCGAGTAGCGCACGTTGCCCATGAGCGTGAACTCCGACTGGCGCACCTTGAACGGCAACATGCCGATGGCCTGCCCTTCGAGCGCGACGAACTCGGTCGGCGCCGTGCCGTTGGGGTGCGAATAGGCGGCGGTCCCGGACAAGAGCCAGCCTTTGACGGGCGCGAGCGGGTTGAGCGAGCCGTCGGCGCCGGTGCGGCGATCCCAGACGAGGCCGGTGACGATCTTGGTGATGAGCGTGTTGTCCGGGATCGACGTCGAGTCGTTGGAGCTGAGCAGGCGCAGAAAGCCGACGCTGATGTTGGCCAGATAGGCGTCGTAGCGCAGGAACGCGCGCAGCGACGGCGCCAAGTTGCGCGTCACGCCGAGCGAGCCGCCGTAGCTGGTGATGAGGCCGAAGCGGTTGGTGTCCTCGTGGCGATAGAAGCCGTTCAAGTCGAGCCGCCAGCCGGGGCCGAGGATGCGCACGTCGGTGTAACGCGCCGACGCGCCCCACGTGATCGGGTTGTGCAGGATGGCCGCCAGCCAGGCGAAGTCGGCCTTGAGCTCGAGCTGCGAGCCGATGCCGACGAAGTTGGCCCACAAGTAGCTGCCTTGCACGTAGAGGTAGTCGGGCAGCCGGTCGGAGGCGGCGCCGATGGCGAAGGTCAAGCTGCCGCCGGCCTCGAGATAGCGCTCCTGCACCGTCACCAAGATCGGCACCGCCGACGGACCGATCGGATGCTCGTCGGGGAACTGCGGCTCGACGCGCGCCACGTTGAAGATGAGGTGCGTCTGCAGGTTGCGCTCGGCCGCTTCGATCTTCTTGTAGTCGAAGAGCTCGCCCACTTTGAACGGCAGATCGCGGCGAATCGCGAACACCGCGGTCTTGAAGTTGCCGCGCACGAGGATGTCGCCGAAGCGCACCTCGGGACCCTCGGTGATGACGTAGCGCAGGATGACGCGGTCGTGCGCGTCGTTCCACTCCGACGTCGTCGGATCGATCTTCACGTACGGATGGCCCGACGTCTTGTAGATATCGCGGAGCCGATTGATGTCGTCGGTCTCGGCCTGCTCGGTGTATGCGTCGCCGAAGCCGAGCTTGAGCGCCTTGAAGATGTCGAACTCGGTCTTGACGTGCGGCCCGACGAAGGTGACCTCGGTGTGGCCGACCTCCTCTTTGCGCCCTTCGTCGATGTAGAAGCGGACGTAGACGTCGCCGCCGCCGCCGGCGCCCGAGACCTCGGCCGCGAACACGCCGAGCGCGTCGAACGCCGCCGGATCGCGCGCCACCTCGCTGCGCACTTTGACGAGCGGATAGCCGCGCGATTTGTAGAACGCCGCGATGCGATCGGCGTCCTGCGACAGCTGCAGCTGCGTGACGTAGCCGCCTTCGCCGAGCCCGATGGCGCCCAACGTCGGGAACGGCTTGGTCTCGAGCTCGGCCTTGCTCTTGATCTCCTGCGCGTCGATGTGCAGCGGCGCGCCCGACTCGGAGGTCAGCTCGACGCGCCGCACCTTGAGCTCGGGCCCCTCTTCGACCGTGAAGGTGATGTCCTCCACTTCGTCGCCTTTGGGCTGCCCGCTCTCGTCGACGGCCGGCCGGCGCAGCGCGCGCCGAAACGTCACGCGGGCCTCGAAGTAGCCGTGCTTTTGATACTCGCGCTGCACCGCCTTGGCGCTCTCGGTCAGCTCCACTTCGTCGTAGGCGCCGGCCGAGAAGATCGTCAGCTGCTCGCGCAGCTCGGCCGCCGTGATGGCGCGATTGCCGACGAAGTGCACCTCCACC
Organism: uncultured delta proteobacterium; assembly: GCA_963785725.1. GTDB lineage: Bacteria > Myxococcota_A > Polyangia > Palsa-1104 > Palsa-1104 > JAQBQH01. The sequence goes on from CAWAWS010000005.1 coordinate 275,391, forward strand.
TTGCGCTTGAGCGCGATGCGCACCGGCAGGTGGATGCGATGGGTCTTCTTGTCGGCGTCGCGCTCGAACACGAAGTCGCAGGTCACGCGCGCCGCCGGATAGCCCGCGTCGCGCAGGATCTTCTCGGCTTTGCGCGAGTCCTCACGCATCTGCGACACCTTGAAGCGCAGCCAATGGCCGAAGATCTCCATCAGCCGCGTCTCCGAGAGGTGCGTCGCGCCGTCGGCGTGATCGTAGCTGGCCACCACTTTCTCGAGCTTGTACGACGAGCCGAGATCGAGCGTGATGACGAGGTCGACCCACTCGCCGCGGACCTTGCGCTCGTAGTGATGGCGCACGTGCTCCCAGTCCATCGCCAGCCGCGGCTCGATGTTGACCGTGGCCTCGAAGTAGCCTTCGTTGAAGAGGTACTTGCGGATGTTCTCGGCTTCGTCGTCGAGCAGACCGCGCAGCTTGGAGTCGGTGACGAGCGGCTGGCCGGTGCGCACGGTCAGGTGGCGGATGATCTCGTCGTCGAAGAGCGGCCAGTCGTGCTTGACGATCAGGTTGCGCACGATGCGCACCGGCTCGATGGCGAGATGCAGCCGCACGAGACCGGGCCCCGTCGGATCGAGCCGCAAGTCGGTCTGGCGATAGCCGAGCCGGAACAGCAGCTCGTTGAGGCGATTCTGCTCCGCCTGGCCGAAGGGCGCGCCGACGCTCAGGCCCAAGAAGCCGAGCAGCGCCGACTTGGAGTCGCGGATGCGGCCTTCGAGCTCGATGCCCGACAGCCGCTCCGTCGTCTGCGCCGGCTCCGGCGCAGCCGCGGCCGTCGTCTTCGTCGTCTGCGTCGTCTCTTGGGCGCGCACGACGGCCGTGGACGCGAAGAGGACCACGACGATGGCGAGCGCCGGACGCAAGTCGACCGAGGATAAATCAGGTATTGGGCGGACCGGAGATTTTATACGGCATGGCTCAGTAGCCGAGCGGGAAGCGCAGGCGCAGCTCGCCGCGACCGGACGTCAGCGAATCCTGTAGGGTTTCGACGCCGCGCGTGAGGTATTCGACGCGGCCGATGCCCGACCACTCCATCGGGCGATCGGACAGCTTGAGCTCGATGGAGCCGCCGAAGCGGCTGGAGCCGGCGAAGCCGAGCTCGCCTTGGCCGCAGGTCTTGAAGTAGCGGCCGAAGCGCTTGCACAGCTTGAGATCGAAGGAGCTGCCGCCGAACTCGACGTTGACGGTGTCGAAGCCGGTGACGCGCTTGAGCGGATCGGAGATGAACTGCCCGACGGTGGCGCCGGACAGCGTCTTGGCCATGGCGTCGGTCGGCGAGCCCTGCTGCTGCGCCAGGACGGTGGCGCTCGTGCCCTGCGCGGCGCGGCGAATTTCGTCGGGGCTTTGCCCGCCGAAGAGGATGAGCAGCACCGTGCTGGCGTTCCAGCCGTCGAGCGAGCCGAGCTCGAGCCGCGGCGACATGGCCGTGCCCGACAGGCGCATCGTCAGCGTGTGCTGCTGCTCGTAGCGGTCGATATAGGGCGCCGTCGCCGACAGATCGATCGTCGGCGTGTCGGTGGGGAACTTCTTGGACTCCTCGAAGCGGACGCTGCCGCGATCGGTGTCGAAGTTGTAGCGCGCGCCGGGCGGCTTCAAGATGCCGCCTTCGTCGATGTTGATGGTGCCGTCGGCGTGCCACTCCGACAGCGTGCCCGAGATGGCCAAGTTGGCGCTCAAGGTCAGCTCGGCGATGTTGCTCTTGACGATGAGCGAGCCCGTCGACTGCGCGCGCAAATCGAGGCGCATCGTCTCCAGCAGCGGGCTCGACTCCCAGAACGGCGTCGACACCTCGGTGACTTTGGGCCGGAAGACCATGCCGAGGAGCTCGAAGTTCTGCGCGTAACGGCCTTCGACCAAGTTGATGTTGCCCTTGAGCGTGAGGCCGTTGCCGTCGCCGTAGAGCTCGATCGTGGGCGAGAAGCTGACCGACCACGTCGGCTGCGAATAGCGAATCTCGCGGCCGGTGGCCCAGACGTCGAGGCGCTTCAAGCTCCACTCGTCGCCGATGGACACGCGCGCGTCGACGCTGTCGATCTTCGATTCGTCGTCGATCATGCCGGTCAAGGAGCGGCAGCCTTGCGGCTTGCCGCCGGTCTTGGGGCAGCCGATGGCGACGTCGAAGTTCTCGAAGATGACGGTGCCCCCGTTGATGCGCAGATCGCGGCCGAGCTTGCGCGCGCGGAAGACGACGTCGTGCACCTCGGCCGAGCCGCGCCATTGCGGGTGCGACCACACGCCGCCGATGCGCACGTCGACCTTCAAGCTGCCCGACGCATCCGCGAGCTGATCGAGCCAGCGCCACTGAAACAGGGCCGGCGTGATCTCGCCCGTGATTTCGCCTTTGATCGCGCCCGGCGTCCAGTCGTTCAGCGTCACTTCGCCCGAGGCTTTGGCCAGCTTGTCCTTGTCCGTCGAGACGACGACCTGGCTCAGCCGCACGTATTGCGGCGTGATGTCGATGCGACCGGAGGGAATCTTCAGCTTCAAGTGACCGTCGAGGCCGCGCGGGATCAGCTCGGCCGCGCCGCGACCGCCGCCGATCTGCACGTAGCCGTTGATCTCGGGCTTCGACAGGTCGCCGGCGATGCGCAATTCGACGTTGGCGGGGCCGTGCGTGTGCTCGAACAGGCCGCGGAAGAAGTATTCGAGCAGCTCGAGGCCGATGGTGCCGCGCATGTAGACGTCGTTCTTCTTGCCGCCGACCGTGCCTTCGACGAGGAACTCGCCGATCGCCGAATAGAGCCGCGTGCGCTTGATGGTCAGCGTCTTGCCGTCGGTGGACAGGCGCACCGGCTGATCCTTCGGGTTCTTGACGACGAGCGACTGCGGATGGCCGGTCTCGTCGGTCGAGTTGAGCGTCAGCGTGAGCTGCTCGAGCGTCAGCTGCGCGAACGTCAGGCCCGACTCGGAGTCGACGGTGATGGCGGCCTCGCCCGTCGCCCGGCCGTGCACCTCGGCCAGCTGGCGAATCTCGGGATAAAAGCGCTCCAGCTCGAGGTCTTGGAAGCGAATGTGCGCCACCAAGGCCAGCTTGGGCACGAGCGTGATGTAGCCGTCGACGAAGACGTTGCCGAAGAAGTGGCCGCTGATGTGGATGGCGTCGCCGCCGGGATCGAGCTTCAGGTCGCCGGCGCCGAGCAGCGCGTCGCGGACCTTGAAGGCGACGAGCGACAAGAGCCCGCCCGGCACCGGATGCTCGATGGTGCCGCCGACCTGCAAGTCGCCCGAGAGCGTGCCGGCGAGCGGAATCGGCACCGACGAGATGAACGGAATCGCCGTCAGCGGAAAGTCGCGCGGCTTCAGGCCCAGCGCCAGGTCGCCGTTCCAGCCGATGGTGCCTTTGCCGGCGAGCGAGCCGCCGCGCACGCGATGCAGCGACAGGTCGCGGATGGTGGCGCCGTCGTCGTCGAACTCGAGCGCCAGCTTGCCGCCTTGATAGGCGTCGCCTTGCATCGTCAGCTTCGGCAGGAGCAGGGTCGCCGAGCCGTGCGGATGGCCGAGCGCGCCGGCCAGGTCGATGTCGACGTGCGCGTCGCCTTGCAGGAGCGGCCAGCCGCTCAACGCCGTCAGCGACAGGCCGTTGGCGACGAGCGCGGCACGAATCGTCGGCTGCGCGCGCGGATGGGCGAGGTCGTTGCCGAAGAGGCCGAGCTCGGCCGAGCCGGTGATGGTGGCGCCGAGGCCGCTGCCGGTGAGGTTGGAGACGATCATGGTGCCGCCGTTGAGCGACAGATCGGCCTCGAGCGTGGTCAACGTGCGCCGCTGATAGGTGACGTTGTTGGCGATGGCGTGCAAGGTCAGCGTCGGACGCAGCGGCGGTCCGGTGACGCGGCCGACGGCGTGCACGGCGTCGACGTGCAGGCCGGCCGGCGCGCCCAGGCGCGTCCACAGCGGCGTGCCGGCGGCGGCGTCGATGCGCACGTTGGCGGCGAGGCGGCCGTCACGCGGGTCGACCGTGCCGTCGGCGGCGACGGTCACGCCTTCGCCTTCGGCGCTGACGCCCTTCAACGTCACCAGCGCCGGCGTGTACTCGCCCGCGCCGCTCAGCGTCAGCTTGCGCGGCAGCTTGCCGCCGACGTGGCTGCGCTCGAGCTCGCCGCCGAGCCGCGCGATGTAGACGCGCTCGCGATGATGCAGGAGGTTGCCCGCGAGCTTGACGTGCGCGTCGAGGCTGCCCGCCACTTCCGCCGCCAGCGACGGCGAGACATGCGGCAGCTGGGCCAAGTCCACGCCGCGCAGCCCGACCGTCGCCGACCAGCGGCCGGGCTCGCGCATCTCGAGCTCGACGTCGGCCGACGCCTGCCCGCGCGCGACCCGGCCCGTCACCGGCTTCAGCGTCAACACGCCGTCGGTGAAGTGCAGCTTGGCCGTGCCGTGCGTCAGCGGGATGCCCTCGACGTTGGCGTCGACGTCGTGCACTTCACCGTCGATGACGGGCGCCGAAAAAGGCCCGGTGATCGTCACGTGCGCGCGCGGATCGCCCGACAGCCACGTCGACAGCGGCGTATCGAGCAGCGCCATCATGCCGCGCCCGTGCTCGACGTCGAGATCGAGCCGCACGCCGGGATGGTCCGTGTAGGCGTCGATGAGCGCGCCCGACGCATGCACGCCGGCGCTCAGCGACTTGGCCTGCGCGGCGAAATGGAGGGTCTGGCGCACGTCGCCGTGCACGCCGAACTCCGACGCCGTCAGCCCTTGCAGCGGGAAGTTGCGGTCGCCGATCTGCAGCGCCGCCGTCGGTGACGAGGCGTCGACGATGCGGAAGAAGAAGTACGGGCCGTCGAGCGTCTGTAAGTCGCGCGCCGAGTTGTAGACGAGCCCGACTTTGGCGTGCAGATGGTCGGCTTTGGCCCACCACGACGGCTTGCCGTCCGGTGCCGGGCTCGACATGGCGAAGCCGACGTCGCCGAGCTCGGCGTCGTCGACGCTGATGATGACCGCCCCACCGCCGCCGTTGCCGTCGGGCTTGACCTTGCGCGCGCCCATCGCGGCGATGATGTTGGTCTCGCTCTTGTCGAGGTTCCACGTCGAGCGCGTGGGGACGATGACACCCCAGCCGCTCGGGATGACGGCGTGCGAGAAGTGCAGCGTCAGGTAAAAGCGCTTGCCGGCGAACAGCGCCGTCTTGGCCAGCGACGCCACCAGCTCCTGCAGGTGCACGTCGGCTTCGACGTGCGGCACGCGCACGACCGTGTCGCCGTCGGGATCGATGAGCGTGAAGTCGGAGCCGACGACGTGCGCCGGCGTGTTGACCAAGAGCGAAAAGAGGCCGCCCCAATAGGGATACTTGGCGTGACCGAGCTCGAATCGACCGCGATCGGCCGCTTCCACTTTGTCGGAGATGAAGCGACCGAGCACCGCGTCATTGAACTTGAAGTAGGCGACCGTCCACGCCGCCCATAGGATCAGCAGGATCCCGAGCGTCAGGCGAAACAGTACGCGGAAGAGACGGGCCACGATCGCTTCAACGATAGCATCGCGCCTCTATTCATCCATTTAGATCGTGATGTAAGTCGTGTAGGTGGCGCCCGTCATCGCGGCAGGGTCAAGGTGAAGCGCGAGCCTTGGCCGGGCCGCGATTCGACGCGGATGGCGCCGCGATGGTTCTCGACGACGCGCTTGACGATGGCGAGGCCGAGGCCGGTGCCGCCGTGGCGCGTCGTGAAAAAGGGGCGAAAGAGCTGCCGCCGCGTCGGCTCGTCCATGCCCACGCCCGAGTCTTCGACTTCGATCTCGACGAGGTCGGAGACGTCGGCCGCCGGACGCAAGCGCACCGACAGCGCGCCGCCCGTCGGCATGGCCTGGCGCGCGTTCAAGAAGAGGTTGAAGAGCGCGCGGCGAATCTCCTCGGCGTCGGCGGATACGCGCGGCGTCGACTCGAGCTCGCAGCGGATTTCGATGTGTGCGGCCTCCAATTCCGGCCCCAGCCGCTCGAGCGTCTGCTTGATGAGCGCGCCCACGTCGGTCGGTCGCAGCGCCGGCGCGTCGGGGCGCGCCAGATTCGAGCAAGCGGCGCGCCGTGGCGTCCATGCGGTCGACCTCGTCTTCGATGCAGGCGCAGAGCGTGGCTGAGGCTTCGTCGCGGGCGCGCTGGCGTAAGGCGCCGGCCGACACTTTGATGATGCCGAGCGGATTCTTGACCTCGTGCACGATGACGGCCGCGAGCTGACCGAGCGCCGCCAGCCGCTCGCGCAAGGCCCGTTCGGCGACGAGCGCGGCGTTCTCGAGCGCCAACGCCAGCTGCGGCGCGGCGTCGGCGAGCGTGTGCACGACGCCGTAGCCGTAGACGCCGCCGCGCGGCGGCGAGAAGGCGAGCAGCCCGGCCAGCCGCCGCTTGTGCACGAGCGGCACGACCAGCTCGACGCCGGCGCGCGTGAGCAAGAGGCGCGACGGCTCGTCCTCGTCGCCGAGCTCGCGCACCGACTGCGGCTGCGGCTGCGCGAGCAACGATTCCTCGAAGGCGCCGCCGAGCGGCAGGTGCAGCTCGTCGTCGCCGAGGCCTTCATTGCGCCCCAAGGGCGGGGTTTCGCCGTGGGGATCGGCGAGGCCTTCATTGCGCCCCAAGGGCGGGGCTTCGCCGTGGGGATCGGCGAGGCCTTCATTGCGCCCCAAGGGCGGGGTTTCGCCGTGGGGATTGGCGAGGCTGTCGCCGGCGCGCCCGGCGACGTCGAGGCGGCCGAGCGGCGACGGCACGAACAGGAGCACGCCGCGCGCTCGCGTCAGCCGTAACAGCGGGCCGAGCGCTACCTCGGCCAGCGACGGCACGTCTTCGACCGTCGGCAGCGCGCGCAAGAGCTCGAGCAGCGCCGGCATGCGACTGTCGCGATAGAGCAGCCGATCGACGATGCGCTGCACGCCGAGCCGCAGCGGGTGAAAGACGACGGCGACGGCCAGCGTCAGCGCCGTCGCGAACGCCTGCCCGACGAGCATCGTGGCCCAGTGGCTGGCGACGGCGACGACGGCGAAGTAGAGGCCGAGCACCAGCGCCGTGGCGACGCCGTAGACCAACGACGCGCGCAAGACCGCGTCCAAGTCGAACAGATTGCGCTTCAGGATGGCGTAGGCGATGAGCGCGGGAAACAGCGCCGACAGCACCATCGCTTGATCGGCCGTCAGCCAGCTCGACGGGCCGGCCAGGCGCGAGGCGAACTGCCAGGCGACGGCGGTCGTGCAGGTCAACGCCAGGCCGACGAAGATGGACTTGGCGCGGTTGCGCACCGACGGCGTCGCGCCGCCGGTCATGCTCGACGCGAGCAGGCCCAAGTCGCAGGCGAACTCGGCCGAGAGCATGGCGGCGGTCACGAGCGAGCCGACGTCGGAGGCGCGCGGGTCGTCGATGGCCCACTGCCGCCAGGCGACGACGCCGAGGCCGACGGCATAGAGCGGCAGCAGCACGGCGCGACGCGCCCAGCGCGGACGGACCTCGGGGAAACAGGCGAACAGATGCACCGACAAGGGGCCGAGCAGCGGATAGAGCAGCCAGACGCGCGTGAAATGCCAGGTCGTGTGCGCGTCGAACATCGACAGGTAGAACGCCGCGGCGACGAGGCAGAGCGCGCACGCCAAGGCCGCTTCACGCGTGCGTTTGTAGCGGAAGATGGTGGCGCCGAGCAGCAGGTAGACGAGGCCGATCGAGAACGGCAGCGCGAAGGTCGAGGCGCGATCCCAGGTCGTCAGGCGGCCGAGCGGCACGACGACGCGCGACGCGCTGCCGTCGGGGCGGCGGACGTCGAGCGTGGCCGACGCGGCGCCGCGCCGGCGGTCGAGCGCAGCGCGCAGCTCGCGACCGCCGGCGACCGGCTCGCCGTCGATGGCGACGATGACGTCGCGCACGCGCAAACCGGCGCGGCGGCCCGGCCAATCGGCGCGCCACAGCGACGTGACCGCGCCCGAGCGGTAGACGAAGAAGCCGCCGAACGGCGCGTCGTAGCCGATGGCCGCCGACGCCGCCGCGCAGCCGAGCGCGATGAGCGCGACGACGGCGACGCCGACGGCGAGCGGGGCCAAACGCGCGCGGCTCATAGAGCCGGAATATCACATATTTCGGCTACTTGATGCGACCGAAGACGTACTCGGCTTCGTCGAAGAAGAGCAGCGCGTGCGTCGTCGGGTCGAAGACGAGCGGCGCCGGCTGATGCACGCGCGCGGCCGTGCCGATGCCGGGCTCGAACGTCTGCTGTCCGACGGTGCCGATGCTGGTGCCGACGGTCATGTTGGCCAGCGTCAGCTGCCGAATCGTGGGCGAGACCGGCGCGGCGACGGCGTTGTTGGCGCCGACGTCGCCGATGAACAGCGATTTGCCGTCGCTGACGAGGCTCTGGATGCCGGCGAAGAGCGCGGTCGTGCCGTCCATGTGGCCGAGCGCGCCCGGGTCGCCCGCGATGGTGTCGACTTTGCCGCCGCTGATGGCGATGCGGCGGATGGCCGACGCCGGCGGTGGCACGCCGCCCACCGAGGCCATCGCGCTGTCGGCGACGTAGACGTAGGTGCCGTCGGTGGCGATGGCGCTGGCGGCACCGAAGTGCGCCGCCGTGCCGGTGCCGTCGGCGACGCCGGTGCTGGTCGAGTCGCCGGCGAGCGTCTTGACCATGCCGCCCGCGATCATGCGCACCTCCTTGCCGCCGTCGATGAAGAAGAGGTTGGTGCCGTCGGTGGCGAGCTTGAGCGGCTGCAGCTGCGCCGACAAGAGCGAGCCGTCGGACGGGCCGGCTTGACCGCCGGTGCCGGCGTAGACCACCGAATTCGTGCCGTCGGTGCCGATGGCCAGGATGAGATCGTTGCTGTCGGCGATGTAGAGCGTCGAGCCGATGCGGGCGAGGTCGAGGTACGACATGCCGGGATCGGCAGTCTGGCCGTTGTCGGCGACGAGCAGCGTCGTGGCGCCGTTGGCCAGCGCCACCTTCAAGATGCGGCCGCCGGAGTCGAGCGTGTAGACGTAGCTGCCGTCGCTGGTGAGGCCGGTGAGCGTGCGGCTGAAGACGGACGGCGCGCTCGGCGTGGCGCTGAACGTGGTCTCGTTGTCGTTGTGGCGCACGCCGGCCACCGTCGTGACTTGGTAGTTGGCGTTGTTGGCCATGGTGCGCAGCACGTGGTTGTCGTTGTCGCCGATGTAGAAGGTGCCGGCGCCGAACGCCAGCGGCGACGGGCCGTCGAACGCGAACTGCGCCTGCGCGCCCGGCGTCTGGTCGACGTAGCCGGAGCCCATGCCGTTGCCGGCGACCGACGTGATCGTCTTGGCGACGGTGTCGATCTTGACGACGTTGTCGCAAAATTGGTCGGTGTAGAAGAGGTTGTCGTTGTCGTCGAAGACGATGCGCGTGGCGCCGCTCAGCACCTGCGCCGTCAGCGCGCTCGCCGTGCCGGTGGCGCAGCCGAACAGGAAGCTGCCGCCGCTGTAGTCGCCGGCCAAGAGCGTGACCGGGCTGCCCGACGGCATCGGCACCTTGATGATGCTCGACCTGCAGGCGACGTAGCAGGAGGCCGCGTCGCAGGCGACGTCTTCGCAGTAGGCCGGGTTGGCGACGAGCGTGCTGGGGAACGCGTTGTAGATGTTGCGCACGCCGCCCGTCGACGGCGTGACGCCGTAGAGGACCTCGAGCCCGGCGCCCTCCTGCGCGGCGAAGATGAGCATGCCCTGGAACTGGCCGATGCCGGAGATGAGGTCGTTCGTCGACGGTATCGTCACCGCCGTGACGCTCTTCGACGTGAGGTCGATGGCGCGCAGGCCGCGGCCATAGTCGTCGACGACGTAGAGCACGCCGTTCATGACCTCCATGTCGCCGGGATGGTTGAAGCGCGCGGCGCCGGCGGCGCCTTGCACGACGCGACAATCGTAGGCCGAGCCGGCGAGCGTGCTGACCGCGGGCGTCGCCAAGGTGCCGCTGGCGACGCGAATGGTGCAGTCGGTCGAGTCGGAGAAGTAGACGACTTGGTTGACCGGGTCGTAGGCGGTGCCGCCGACCTCTTGCAAGCGCGTGAACAGGTAGCCCTTGTCGTCGGCGTGACCGACGCCGCCGGCGCTGCCGGCCAAGAGCGACAGCTTCTCGGTCCACGTGCAGGTCGCGTCGCAGCCGTCGCCGCTGACGGTGTTGCTGTCGTCGCAGACTTCGCCCGCCTCGACGACGCCGTTGCCGCAGACCGACGCGCAGTCGCTGTCGCTGCTGTTATTGCAGCCGCTCGGACAGCAGCTGTCGCCGCCGACACACGTCGTGACCTGCGCGCAGCCGGCCATGTCGGTCGAGCCTTGGCCGCCGCTCAAGTCGCCGGCGCTGGTGAAGCCCAAGAGGTCGACCGAGCCGCTCGTGGCCGTGAGCGTGACCGTGCCTTTGCCGCGGTTGCCGCTGAGCTGCACCGACGTCGCGCCGCTGGCCAAGAGCGCCTTTTGCGCCGACTCGCCGAAGACGGTGATGCTGACGGCGCCGCTCGCGCCCGCCGGCAAGTCGAGCGCGACGACGGCCGGCAGCGAGATCGGCGTCGGGTTCGTGCTCTTGTGCTCGCTGTTGCCGTTGAAGACGACGGCGACGTCGAGGATGTCGAGGTTGGCGACGTGACCTTCGACGCGCAGGCCGACGCAGATGCCGGAATGGCCGGCGCAGGGATCGACCTGGCCGCAGCCGGCGACGAGGACGACGAGCAGAGCAGACCGCGACGCGCATCAGTAGCTCAAGCTCCCCAGGTTCTTCGCGTTGTCCTTCGTGCCCAAGACGACGCCGAGCACGACCGCGCCGGCGACGACGACCGCGCCGCCGGCGACGACGCCCCAGAACCACGCCTTCTTCGTCATCGGCGTCTTGCGCTCCGGCGCGCTCGCGACCAGCGCGTTGCCCGTCGTCGGCGCCGTGCTCGCCGGCGCTTCCACCGTCGGTGTCGGCGGCGAAGTCGTCGGCGGTGGCGGCGTTGACGTCGACGCGGCTCGCCTGGCCCATGCCGCTCGGCTCGTCGGCTGCATCGGCGGCGCCGTCGCCGCCGAGTGCGACTGATCGATCACCTTTTGCAAGGACGCGATGTGCCGCTCCACTTCCGCGCGATTGGCCGCGTCCGGCTGCCATGCGCAGATAGGCGCGATAGTTCTGCACCGCCTTCTCCGGCCGCGACGACAAGCGGTACGCCTGGCCGATGTTGTACAAAAACTCGGGCACGGGCTTGGTGCGAAAGCCCTCTTGCCACTTGGCGATGGCATCGTCGTATTCGGCGAGCTGGAAATGCGCCATGCCGCGCTCGTACAGCTTCGTTGCGCTTGCGTCGACGTCTCGTCGGTCGCCGTTGCCGCGCCTTCCGCTGCCTGCGCCCACGTCGCGCACAACAGCAGTCCCCCATAAGACGACCATCGCTATTCGCATCGCGCCAGATTTTACGCCGTGCGCGTCACCTCTGTAAAGACCTCGTGCTAGGCTGCGCGCGCCATGGCGGAAACGGACGCGCTCTATATCGTCGACGGGTCGGGGTTCATCTTTCGCGCCTATCACGCGCTGCCGCCGCTGACGACGAAAGCGGGACAGCCGACGGGCGCCGTCTACGGTTTTACGCAGATGCTCATCAAGCTGGAGACGGAGCATCGGCCGTCGCATCTCGTCGTCGTGTTCGACGCCGCCGGCGCGCGCAGCTTTCGCCACGGCCTGTTCGGCGAGTACAAAGCCAATCGCGTCGAGCCGCCCGATGATCTGAAGCCGCAGTTCGGGCTCGTGCGCACGGTGGTCAAGACGTTCGCCATCCCGACGATGGAGACGACCGACTTCGAGGCCGACGATCTCATCGCCACGCTCACGCGGCAGGCCAAAGAGCGCGGCCAGCGCGTCGTCATCGTCTCGTCGGACAAAGATCTGATGCAGCTCGTCGACGATCAGGTGCGTGCTGCACGACACGATGAAGAACGTGCCGCACGGCTATACCTACGGCGTCAAGGAGGTGGAAGAGAAGTTCGGCGTGCCGCCCAAGCAGCTCGGCGACGTGCTGGCGCTGATGGGCGACTCGATCGACAACGTGCCCGGCATCGCCGGCGTCGGCCCGAAGACGGCGTCGGCGCTGGTGCGCGAGTTCGGCACGCTCGAGAACATGTTCGCGCACCTCGACGACATCGCCAAGGTCAAAGGGCTGCGCGGCGCGGCGTCGATCGCCGAGAAGGTCAAGGCGCACGTCGAGACGGTGCGGCTGTCGCGGCAGCTGGTGGCGCTCGACTGACCAAGTGGCGGTGCCGCTGACGCTCGACTCGCTGGTGCGCCGCGAGCCGGACATGGCGGCGGTCGAGACGCTGCTCCGCGAGCTCGAGTTCGTGCGGCTGCTCGACCGGTTGAAGCCGATCGCGCATCGCCCGCCGACGCTACAGGTCGACGCCGAGGGCAAGATGCTGCAGACGCCGCCGGCCGCCGCGCCAGACGTCGCCGACGACCGTCGCGCCGCCGCTCGACATCGCCATCGGTAAAGCGCCGCCGCAGATCATCCTCACGATCGACGAGCTGCGCAGCCTGGCCTCGGAGCTGTTGCGGCAGAGCGAGCTCGCGATCGTGCTCGAGTCGTCGGGCGGCGCGCCGTCGTCGGCCGCGCTCATCGGCCTGGCGCTGGCGGCGCCCGGTCGGCCGACGGCGTACGTGCCGCTCGGCCATCGTTACTTGGGCGCGCCGCCGCAGCTCGACGCGCACGCGGCGCTCGACGCGCTCAAGCTCGTGCTCGCCGCCGGCCAGCCGCGCAAGCACGTCCACGGCCTCAAGGACGCGATCATCCTGCTCGGCCGCCACGACGCGCGGCTCGGCGGCATCGCGTCCGATCCGCAGATCGCGTCCTATCTGCTCGATCCCAACGAGGAGCACGACGTGACGTCCTTGTGCGACGCGCGCTTGGGCACGAAGATCGAGTCGCGCGTCGACCTCCTCGGCAGCGGCAAGAAAGCGCTCGCCTACGACATGCTCGAGCTCGAGCGCGCCGCGAAATACGCCGGCTGCCAAGCGGAGGCGACGCTGGCGGTCGGTGCGCTGCTGCGCGCCGAGCTGGAGGCGCGCGGCATGGTCAAGCTGCTCGACGATCTCGAGCTGCCGCTGGCGCGCGTGTTGGCGGTGATGGAGCGGCACGGCGTCAAGCTCGACACGCAGTGGCTGCACACGCTCGGCGTCGACGTCGCCGCCAAGCTGGCGGCGATCGAGAAGGAAGTGGCGACGCTGGCCGGGCAACGACGACATCAACCTGGGCTCGCCCAAGCAGCTGCAGGAGCTGCTCTTCGACAAGCTCGGGCTGCCCGGCATCAAGCGCACGAAGACCGGCTGGTCGACGGACGCCGACGTGCTCGAGGAGCTGGCGCCGCTGCATCCGATCGCGGCCAAGATCCTCGAGCACCGCGTGCTCATGAAGCTCAAGGGCACGTACATCGACGCGCTTGCCGGCGGTGGTCGACCCGCGCGACGGGCGGCTGCACACGTCCTATCGGCAGACGGTGGCGGCGACGGGACGCTTGTCGTCGACGGAGCCGAACCTCCAGAACATCCCGATTCGCACCGAGCTCGGCAAGGAGATTCGCCGCGCCTTCGTCGCCGCCGAAGGCAGCCTGCTCGTCGCCGCCGACTACTCGCAGATCGAGCTGCGCGTGCTGGCGCATCTGTCGAAGGATCCGGTGCTCGTCGACGCCTTCCAGCGCGATCAGGACATCCATCGCCGCACCGTCATCGAGATGTTCGGCGAGGACAAGGCCGACGACAAGGCGCTGCGCTCCGTCGCCAAGATGATCAACTACGGCATCGTCTACGGCCTGTCCGACTTCGGCCTGGCGCAGCGGCTCGGCATCGAGCGCGCCGACGCCAAACGCTACATCGACGGCTACTTGAAGACCTACGCCGTCCTCGACAAGTACATGAACGACATCATCGCCGACGCCTATCGCGACGGCGGCACGCGCACCCTCCTCGGCCGTTTCCGCCCCATTCCCGAGCTCGGCGCGCGCAACAAGCAGCTGCGCAACGCCGGCGAGCGCATGGCGCGCAACACGCCGATTCAGGGCACCGCCGCCGACCTCCTCAAGCTGGCGATGATCGAAGTGCAGCGCATGCTCGACAAGGAGAACAGCGGCACCAAGATGCTGTTGACGGTGCACGACGAGCTGGTGCTGGAGGCGCCGGCGGCCGACGCCGAGGCGATCGGCAAGCGCCTCGTCGACAAGATGGAGAACGTCTGGAAGCTCGACGTGCCGCTCAAGGTCGACCTCGGCATCGGGCGCACCTGGGCGGACGCCAAGTAGCAAACGTCGCGAAGCGTCGGTCCGGCAAGCCGGCGTCGGCGCGGACCGCGCCGTGATCAAGGGTCGGACCCTATTGGGCTTTGCCCAATAGGGCGGGACGGAACGTCCCGTCAGATAGACACGGCTCGCCTTTTTCCGGTTGCTGCTATACTGACCGCACGCATGCGTTGGTTGGCGTTGTGTGCCTTCGTGCTGGTGGCGCCTGGCTGCAAGAAGGCGGGCAAGGTGCCTGCCGAGACCGAGCGCGCCGCCATGCGGGCGCCGCAGACGCACTCGGCCGAGGTGGCGCGACCGCTCAAGCGCTGCTTCGATGACGACGCCTCCGGCGATCCGGCGCGACCGCTCGACGCGCTCCTCGACCGCGCCGCCGAGCGCTACGACCACGGCGACTTCGAGACGTCGCTCGTGTGCGCCGAGGAGGCCGCGCGCGTCGAGCCGCGCTCGGTCGAGGCCCATCACGACCGCGCCGCCGCGCTGCAAGAGCTCAATCGCCTCGACGAGGCCGAGTCGGCTTTTACGCGCGCGCTGGCGCTCGATCCCGACGATCCGGAGACGCTGGCGGGCGCGGCCGACCTCTTCATCAACCGGCTGCCGCCGACGAACGATCACACCGAGACCGGCCTCGAGTTCGCGCGTCGCGGCTCGCGGCGCTTGAAGCGCGCGCGGGCGCCGCACGGCGCGCATCCCGATCGCGCGCTGGTGTCGCGGCTGGCGCTGCTCGAAGGTCAGGCGCTCAACGATCTCGGCCGCTCGCGCGAGGCGCTGATGCGGCTCGACGCCGCCTTGGCGGCGGCGCCCGACGACCTGCACACGCGCTACGAGCGCGCGGTGGCGCTCTTCGACCTCTGCCGCTTCGCCGAGGCGCGGCGCGCGTTCAACGACGTGCTGTCGAAGAATCCGCACGACGCCTGGGCGCATCATCACTTGGGTCTGACGTTGGAGCGGCTGAACGACGTGGCCGGCGCCGATCGCGAATTGGCGCGCGCGCGGCAAGAGGCGCCCACCGAATTCCACTCGCCCATCGAAGTCTCGGCCTCGGAGTTCCGCGGGCTCGTCGACGTCGAGGCGCGCAAGCTGCCGCCGGAGCTGCGCGCCGATCTCGGCCGCGTGTCGCTCGAGACCTCCGATCTGCCCGATCTGTCCGACTTGACCGCGGAAGAGCCGCCGCTGGCGCCGACCATCCTCGGCCTGTTCCGCGGCGCGCCGCTCGGTGAAGCGCCCGAGTCGGAGCAGCGCGCGATCGTCATTTACCGCAAGAACTTGGCTCGCGCCGTGGCGTCGCGCGACGAGCTGATCACGCAGATCCGCACGACGCTGCTGCACGAGCTCGGCCATCTGCGCGGCGAAGACGACGACGCATTGCGCGCCCGCGGCCTCGAATAGTACCCTCCATGTCGTGAGCCTTCGCACCGACAGCGCCGCCGCGCCGGCGCCTGCAGACGAGCAGCTGCAGCAGCGCCTGCGCGTCGAGACCCGCAAGGTCGACGCCGTCCGTCAGCTGGGCCGGATCTTCGGCGCCACGCTCGATCTCGATCGCCTGCTGGTGGTGCTCCTCGAAAAAGTGACCGAGCTGCTCGATGCCGAGCGGGCGACGATCTTCCTCGTCACCGACGACGGCCTGGCGCTGGAGTCGAAGCTGTTCCAAGGCGGCCACGTCGAGACCATCCGGCTCAAGCGCGGCGAAGGCATCGCCGGCGCCGTCGCGCAATCGGGCGCCACCGCCAACATCCCCGACGCCTACGCCGACGCGCGCTTCAATCAGACGTTCGACCAAAAGAGCGGCTTTCGTACGCGCTCGATCCTGTGCATGCCGATGCCCGACCACAAAGGCGGCATCCTCGGCGTCGTGCAGGTGCTCAACAAGCGCCTGGGCCCGTTCTCCGGCGACGACGAGGCGCTGCTCGCCACCGTGGCCGCGCACGCCGGCATCGCCGTCGAGAACGGCAAGCTCTACCGCTCCGTCCTCGGCAAGAACAGCGCCCTTTTGCGCACGCAGAACGAGCTGCGCCAGCGCATCGCCGAGCTCGACCTCTTGTTCGAGCTGGAGTCGGAGGCGTCGGCGGCGTTCGATCTCGACGAGCTGTTGGCGCGGCTGTTGTCGCGCGCGATCGAGCTGGTCGGCGTCGAAGCGGGCTCGATCTTGCTGCGCGACCGAGGCGGCGAGCTCTACTTCTTGACGGCGCAAGGGCCGCACACCGACGGCCTGCAAAAGGTGAAGCTGCCGGCGGGCGAAGGCATCGTCGGCTGGGTCGCGCTCCATCGCCAGCCGCTCATGGTCAACGATCCCGAGCACGACGCGCGCCACGACCTCTTCATCCCCGAGAAAATAGGCGTCCCGGCACGCAATATCCTCGCCGTGCCGCTGGTTCCGGCGCGCACGCGCGGCGCCACCGAAGAGGGCTCGCTCGGCGCCATCGAGCTGCTCAACAAGCGCGCCGGCTCCGGCTTCGACGAGGGCGACATGCGCCTCCTGACGCTCATCGCCGGCCAGGCGTCGCGCGCGATCACGATTACGCGCAATCGTGAAGAGCGCCTCTTGTCGGAGCGCCTCGCGTCGATCGGGCAGATGATGTCGGGCGTCTTGCATGACATTCGCACGCCGATGACGATCGTGAGCGGCTACGCGCAGCTGATGGCGACCTCCGAAGACGTCAAGCAGCGGACCCATCACGCCGAGCTCATCCTGAAGCAGCTCGATCTCATGTCGGCGATGACGCGCGAGCTCCTGCAGTTCGCGCGCGGCGAGTCGAACCTCTACATCCGCAAGGTCTATCTGCAGATGTGGCTGCCCGAGCTGTGCCAGCAGCTGGAGCGCGAGCTGGCCGGCAAGCACGTCGAGCTGCACGTCGACGCGCGCTACAAAGGGCTGGCCTACTTCGACGAAAACAAGATGTTCCGCGTCATCTCCAACTTGGCGCGCAACGCGGCGCAGGCCATGGAAGCCGGCGGCCGCTTCACCATCACCGTCGACACCGAGGATCCGGAGCTCATCTTGACGTTCAGCGACACCGGTCCCGGCATCCCCGAGGCGATGCTCGGCGGCCGCTTGTTCGAGGCCTTCGCCAGCTCCGGCAAACCCGACGGCACCGGCCTCGGTCTCGCCATCGTCAAGAAGATCGTCGACGAGCACGGCGGCCGCATCAGCTACAAAACGAGCAGCGCGGGCACCCACTTCCGCGTCGCCTTGCCATTGCAGCGCGGCTCATGAAGCGGACGCTCTTGGTCGTCATGCTGGCCGCGGCCGCGTGCAAGCCGTCGCCACCGCCGCCGCCGCCGCCGGCCGCGACGCCGGTGCAGCCGCCCGACGCCGCCGCGCTCTACGCCGACGGCAAAGCCGCGCTCGCCGAGAAGAAGCTGGCACAAGCGGTGAGCCTGTTCACGCGCGCCAGCGCCGCCGCCGGCGACGCCGAGCTGCGCGCCAACTGCTGGCTCGGCCTCGGCGCCGCGTACGGCGAGCAAGGCGACCACGCGCACGCCGTCGCCGCCTACGAGCAGGTCACGGTGTTGCGCCCCGACGACGCCGACGCCTGGCGCGTGCTCGCCGAGGGCCTGGAAGCCGCCGGCAAGCGCGACCGCCAGGCGCAGGCGCTCGAGCACGTCGTGGCCATCGACCGCGACGACCTGGCGGCGTTCTTGGATCTGGCCGGCCTCGACGCAGCGCTCGGTAAAATCGACGCATCGAAAGACGTCTACGTCCGTTACGAGGCGCGGCGTCGCGATGCGCTGGTGGCGCTCGGCAAGGCCAAAGATCCGGCGGCGCGCGCGCAGGCGGCCGACATCTTGGGCGGCGCGCGCGACGCGGCGACGGCACGCGCGCTCGTGCTGGCGCTGACGGACAAGGATCCGACGGTTCGCGTCGCCTGCGCGCAGGCGTTGACGCGCGTCGGCCTCGACGTCGACCCCGACGTGCGCCCGGCGCTGAAGGCGCTGCTCGGCAAGGAGAAAGACGAGCGCGTCCGCACCGCCGTCGACAACGCGCTGTCGTCGACCGATTAACCCCTACGGCGGCTGGGAATTGCGAGTGAGCGCGGACGGGACGCGCGAGCGCTACTTGTTCAGCGCGAGGGCGTAGAAGTAACCGCCGTTCGACAGGACGTACACCTGTTTGCCGTCGGAGATCGGCGCCGACGACACGCCGTGACCGGGGAAGAAGAACTGGTACAGCCGGCCGCTAGCGGCGTCGGCGATGTACGTGCCACCGGTCGCGCCCGACGACGACACCAGCACGTAGCGGTTGATGAGCGTCGGCTCCGACAGCTCGCCGCCTTCGGTCAGCGACTGGCGCCACAAGAGCCGGCCGTCCATGTCGAGCGCGTGCAGGCCGTTCTTCGCCGCCGTGAAATAGAGCCGCCCGCCTTTGCCGCTGACGGTGCCCGCGCCCTCGACGTCGAAGCGCCACTTGGTCGAGCCGTCCTTGGGATCGAGCGCGTAGACGCCGCTCGAGTAGGCCGAGACGAAGAGCGTGTCGCGGTAAAAGAGCGGCGTCGAGTCGACGTCCATGAAGCGCGTGGCCTCGCCGGCGAGCGAGCGCGCCCAGGTCACGTCGCCCGTCGCCGCCGACAAGCAGGCCAGGTAGCCGTCGGAGAAGCCGACGTAGACGCGACCGTTGATGACGAGCGGCGCCGGATAGCCGCGAATGGTGAAGGCCTCGGGCGCCTCGCGATCGTACTGCCACTTCCACTTGCCCGAGCGCGCGTCGAGCGCATAGACGCGGTTCTCGCCGCTCGTGAAATAGAGCAGGTCGATGGCGAACACCGGCTGCGACGCGATGGGCCCGCGCGTCTTGTAGGTCCAGCGCTCCTCGCCGGTGATGGCGTCGAGCGCGTACAGAGCGCCGTCGTCGCAGCCGACGTAGACGAGCCCGGTGTCGGCGACGAAGCGCGGCTGGCCGCTGATGGCGCCGCCGAGCTTGTGCTCCCAAATCTTCTGGCCGTCGCGCACGTCGAGCGCGTACAGGATGCCGCCCGACGAGCCGATGTAGACGCGTTTGCCGTCGGTGGCCGCGCGCGCGAACTCCTGCGGCTTGTACTCGATGAGCGGCTCTTCGGTCAGATGGCGCCGCCAACGCACTTGCAGCACGTCGACCGGCGCCACGTACGACTCGCGCGCCATGCCCGGAATCGGCGCGCTCGCGCAACCCATCGTCGACAAGGCGGCGGAAACGGTGACGATGAGCGCGCTACGGTTCATTGCCCCTCGAGCTGCGCGATCTGGTTCTGCGCCTCGTCTTTGAGCGGCGAGGTCGGCGTCTTGGCGATCAGCTCCTTGAGCTTCTCGGCCGCGCCTTTCTTGTCGCCCTTCTTGGTCAGCACGCGCGCTTCGTCCCACAAGGCGCGGTCGCGATAGTAGTCGCCCGTCTTCGGCTCGAGCTGCTTGTACTCGGCCAGCGCGTCGTCGAGCTTGCCCTGCTGCTCTTTGCAGAGGCCGAGGCCTTCGCGCGCCACGGCCTGCAGCGGCGACGGATGCGCGTCCTCGAGGAACTTGGCGTAGGCGGCGGCCGCGTCGTCGAGACGCCCTTGATCGAAGTAGATGCCGGCGCGGAACAGCTTGGCCTCGTGCGCCGCGCCCGAGCTTGAGTGCTTGCCGTCGAACTCGTCGAGCGCCTTCAACGTCGCGTCGGCGCGCTCTTTCTCGGTCTTGAAGCGCGGAATCGGGTTCTCTTCTTCCGTCTGCTTCGGCGGCTCGTCCGTCGTCAACAGGTCGGCCTCGTAGATGCGCACGGCGCGACCAAAGTCTTCCGTCGCCAACTGCTGCTTGTGCTCGCTGAACGTCGTCGCGCCCCACACGGCCGCGACCAGCACCGCCGCGGTGACCGCGGTGATGGCGATGGCGCGAGCATAAGGCTCGATTTGCTTGAAAACCTTGTCCCAGAAGCTGACGAACTCGTCTTCGGGGGCCGTTCGCTGCTTGCGCGTGTACTTCGACATGGGGGATGCGGTCTTAGCAGGTTGAGGACGAATCGTCTAGCGCGCCCGGAACTACGCCGACCGACTTCGAGCGGATGGACGCGCCACCGTTGCGCCTGGTTGCTCGCGCGTGTTAACTGGCGCAGTGATTCGAGCCACCCGGGCCCTCGCCGCCGCACCGCGCAAGGTAGGGCGAGCCGCCGCGCTGGCGCTGGCACTCGTCGCCGTGACGGCACCGCCGGCGGCGCGTGCCGATCGCAACGAGTGGTCGGTGTCGGCGTTTCCCGCCTACGCCGTCACCTACGTCGACTCGCGCGCGCCGTCGGGCGGCGGCCTCGGCGGCGAAGTCGGCTACGGCGTCACCGAATCCTTGACGCTGCAGGCCACCGGCTTCACCAGCTGGCACCCGGTCAAGGCCACGAAGACCACCGCCAAAGGCACGCTCGGCGAGTTCGCCGGCATGCTCGGCCTCAACTACGCGCTCGACGTCATCCGCCTCGTGCCGTCGTTCGACGTCAGCTTCGGCGTCCTCGGCATCCGCGGCGACGCCGACTTCACGACCAGCCGCAAAGCCACCGCCGTCGTCCCCGCGTCGACGGCGTTCGGCATCGGCCTCGGCTTCAACTTGGACTACTTGATCACGCGTCACATCGCCGTCGGAATCATCGTCCGCTATCACGCATTCCTGACGGATATCACCCGCATCCCCGTCTACCTGTTCGTCGGTCCGCGCGTCACCTTCCGCTTCGGCGGCTGACCCTCCGGCCGCCGCGCCGTGTTACCTTCGTCGCCATGAACACCGAGCCGTTCCTACCGAGCTCGCGCAAGAGCAATCCGCTGCGCTCCAAGGCGAGCAAGACCATCCTCTTGTGGCTGCTGCTCATCGTGATGTTCGTGAGCATCTACCAGCTGTTCACGGCGCCGACGCCAGGGCACCATCACCAGCAAGCGCCGACGCCCGATCCATTCGCGTCGCTCTGGCCGCAATGGAGCCTGATGGGCCTCGTCTTCGCGTCCTTCGTCGGCTGGGGCCTCTGGAACCGGCGGAACGTGCGGCGCGCATTCGTCATGAACGGCGAAGGCCTCGAGCTGCTCGGTCGCGGCGAGCTGAAGAAGGCGCAGGCGCTGTTCGAGACGATGGGGCAACAGTTCGGTCGCCTGCGCACGTTCAAGGGCCTGGCGCAGCACAACCTCGCCTGGGTCTTGCTCACCGACGGACAGCTCGAGCGCGCCACGGCCGAGTTGACCGCGCTCGAGAAGAGCGATGGCCTGGCGACGGCGCCGGCGCTCAAGCCGGGCGCGGCGTCGATGCTGGCGCTGTGTCACGCGCTGGCGGGCAACTTCGAGCTGGCGACGCCGTGGCTCGCCGAAGCCGAGAAGCGCAAGCCGGCCGCGGGCGAGCCGTTGCGGATCACGGGCACGCTGACGGTGGTGCGCGCCATCATGTTCTGCCGTCAAGGTCAGCCGGCCGAGGCGACGCGCATGCTCGATCGCGATTGGCACACGCTCGAAGGGCTCGGCGGCGATCAGCTGCGGCCGCTACGCCTCTTGCGCGCCTTCGCCGCGTCGGCGACGGGCGGACCGCGCGACGACGGCGCCGTCGACCGCCTGCTGGCGCCGCTGCGCGAGAGTCGCCCCGGCTCGCTGCGCTATCTGACCGTCGCCTGGCCCGAGCTCGGCGCGTTCATAGACCTGCACCACGTCTGACGTCAGAGGCGCTCGGCACCGACGATGAAGTGGTCGCCCTCGCCGCGCACGTTGCGAACGGTGGCCTCGACCAAGATGTCGTCGTCGTGACGCAGGCCGAGCAGGATGCGATCGCCGACCTGCAAGCCGACGGCGCTGGTGAACGAGAAGCCGCTCTCGCTGATGTCGCGCGCGGGCACGATCATCCGGCCGTGCGGCTCGGGCGCGCGCACTTCCAAGTGGCGCTCGAACGGATAGCGCGCATGACGGCGACGTTCAGCCGGACGATCCATGCCCGTCATCGTTAGCAGGAGCGATGCCGACCGTATATAGCGGAATTAACTATGATCTACTGCACGAAACGGGGGCTGCCACCCGCATTTTCGGAGGGTCGGAGGTCCCGATCCCCCGGTTTCCGGTCACTCGCCCGTCAGGGATTGGTCGGGTGGGTCTTGGGCGGCGGGCCATCGTCATCGAGCATCTGGATCGGCGCCTTCTTCTGTCCGACCGCAGCCGCCGAGTCGTAGGCGATGGTGCTGATGCGCGCGCGCGGGATCGACAGCATGCCGAGCGAGCAGTCGATGATGAGCACCTGCGCCTCCTCGGCGTGCACGGTGCCGGCCACGGTCGAGCCGTCGTTGAGGCGCACGCGAACGGCGCGCCCTTCGGGGACTCCCCCGTCGCCCACGGCGACGCCGCCGCCGTCGGGCGGCTTGGCTGCCGCTGCCGCCGCCTTGCTGGCGGCGCGGGTGCGCGGCTTGTCGTCGGCGTGCGCCACCGTCAACGTCACCGCGGCCGACAGGAAGAGCGCGCCCAACAGCGCTGCGCGAACGGTCACCGCGTCACCCGCATCAACCGACGAGCAGCCAGGCCAAGAGCGCGCTCAACAGCATGACGACGCCCACGGCCCCGGTGGCGACGGCGCGGCGCGCGGCTTTGCGGGCGCGCGTGCGCACTTCGTCGCGGTGGCGCGCGGCGGACGACAGCTCGCCGCCGCAGCGCGGACAGAGCGCCGTGCCTTCCGGAAAAGGCTCGTCGCAGCGAACGCACCAGCGGCCGCGGTCGTGCGGGCGAAATTGGACGTCGATGACTTTGCCCAATCTCCACTAGCATAGCGCAACTACGAGCCGGCGTCCCTCTTGATCGGCAGCGCCTGATGCGCAGATCCTGCCAGTCATGCAGCCACCGGTGGACCATCCAGACGAGATCCTGGTCGTGGACGACGATCAGGACAACCGCTCGGTCTACGCGCTCCTGCTCGCCGACGCCGGTTACGCGGTGCGTGAGGCGGCCGACGGCGAGCGCTGCCTAACGGCGGTCGCGCAGAAGCGGCCGTCGCTCATCGTGCTCGACGTGTCGATGCCGGGCATGGACGGCTTCGAGACGCTGCGCCGGCTGCGCGCCGGCCAGTTTCACGACCTCCCCGTCATTCTCGTCACCGGTAATCGCATCGATCCCGAGTCGATCGGCTCGGGCTTGGAGCTGGGCGCCGAGGAATATCTGCAGAAGCCGGTGCGCGCCGGCGAGCTGCGCGCCCGCATTCGCGCGCTCCTCAAGCTGGCGGCGACGCGGCGCGAGCTCGAGGCGCTCAAGCGCGATCAGACGGCGATGCTGGTGCACGATCTCAAGCAGCCGCTGGCGATCATCGCGCTGCGCGCCGAGTTCATCGAGGACGAAGATCCCAGCCTCGAGACCAAGCAGTCGGCCAAGACGATCCGCTCGGCCTGCCGGCAAATGGAGCAGCTCATCAACGGCGTGCTCGAGCTGTCGCGCGTCGAGGCCGGCCACTTGACGCTGGCGCGCGCGCCGGTGGCGCTCGACGCGCTCGTCGCCGAGACCGTGGACGAGATGCGCGACCTCGGCGTGCGCCGCGAGATCGCCATCGCGCTCGACACCGAAGCGCTGGGGCCGCCGAACGATCTCGACCGCTCCAAGATCGTGCAAGTCGTACAGAATCTCGTCGGCAACGCGCTCAAGTTCACGCCCGCGGGCGGGCGCATCGACGTCAGCGTGCGGCGCGCCGGGCACGAAGCGGTGGTGGCCGTCGAGGACACCGGGCCCGGCTTCGGCGACGCCGACGTCGCGCAGCTGTTCGACCGCTGGCACCAGACGCGCGCCGGCCGCGAGCGCGGCGGCAGCGGCCTAGGCCTCGCCATCGCGCGCGCCATCGTCGAGGCGCACGGCGGACGCATCGGCGCCGGCCATCGCACCGACGGCAAACGCGGCGCGCGCTTCTGGTTCACGCTGCCGCTCGGCGTGGCGCTCGCCGCCAACGGCTGAAGGCGCGCCCTACTTCGTCTTCGCTTTGGCCCGCAAGATCGGCTTGCCGCTGACGGTCGCGTGCGCCGGCGGCCGCGTGCAGTAGTCGCCGATGCCGCCGGCCAGCAGCTCAAACCCGCGCTCGCCCAGCGCCGACAGCGCCGCCAACTCCGGCATGCAGAACGCGCACAACCTCGCGTGGAAGCTCGCCGCCGTCCTCGCCGGCTAGGCCGGCTCGGCGCTGCTCGACACCTACGACGCCGAGCGCCGCCCCGTCGCCGCCGCCGTCGGCGCCATCGCCGGCAACATGAACGACGCGCGCGGCCTCATCCGCGTCGGCCGAGGCCTCGGCTTTCTGTGGAGCATGCGCAAGTTCTTCCCCTATTTGACGATGGGCTACGGTTACGCCTCGACGGCGATCGCGCTCGCGCGCGGCCGCGACCGGGACCCGGCACGACCGAGCTGCGCGGCCGACCGGGCACGCGGCTGCCGCACGCGTGGGTCGATCGCAACGGCGCGCGCTGCTCGACGCTGGACGCGGTCGGGCGCGGCTTTACGCTGATCGCCGGCCGCGACGGCGCCGCTTGGCGCACGGCCGCGCAGACGGCCTTCGCGCAACTCGCCATGCCGCTGACGACGCTGACCTTAGGCGTCGATCTCGGTGATCCTGAGCGTCGCGCGCAGCGGGCGTTCGGCATCGAGCCGACGGGCGCGCTGCTCGTTCGCCCCGACGGCATCGTTGCCTGGCGCGCGCGCGTGGCCAGCGTCGATTCGGCCGCTGCGCTGAGCGCCGTCCTCGCGCAGCTACTCGACCGCGCCCCGCCCACGATCGCCGTTACCCACTCGAAACGCGCTTGACGTTTGATCTTCGACAACGGTAGCGTGCGCCCGATGCGCCGCGCCATGCCCTACGTGTGCCTCGCCTTCGCCATCTCCTGCACGAACTCGACGGAGACGCCTACTCCGACGGGTCCGGTCGCGGAGACCACGTCGCCCAAAGACTCGCCGACGGCCTACAAGGTGCTCGCCGACGAGGTCAACAAGCAGGCGAACACGGCCGACTACCACGTGCTCTTGCCCGCGCAGCCCAAGCACGACGACGCCGACGCGCTGCTCAAGTATCTATATCGCCACTTGATGACGCGCAACGAAGAGCCGCCGGCGGGCGTCGCGGCCTACGTCTACAGCGACGAGGCGCAGTACAAGACGCCGCCGCGCTCGCCCATCGCCAGCGTCATTCAGAAGCCGGGCGACGTCGGGCCGACCTTCGAGAACAAGGTGCCGCTCGAGTTCTGGCAGCAGATCGATCAGGCGATCCCGCACTCCGACAAGGGTTGGAAGCTGGAGAAGAAGATCGAGCGCGATGACGCGCAAAAGACGCTGACCATCACGTACAACTACACCGAGCCCGGCAAAGACGAATGGGCCGAGAAGCTCGGCTACAACCAGGCGATGGCCGAGTTCGCCGACGTCGCCAAGGACCTGTTCGAGAAGGTGCCGGAGCTGCACGCGATGACGTTCGTCGGGCGCTGGAAGGATCAGGACGTCGTCAAGATCTCGCTCGATCGCACGCAATATCAGGCGATCAACTTGGGCGACCTCGAGGAGCAGATCGGTCAGCTGCACGGCCGCGCGTTCCTCGAATTGTCGACGGGCAAAGGCAGCGACGCCTCGGTCGCCAAGAGCAACGCGCAGCGCATGCAAGCCCTCTACAAGAAGACACTCGGACAGCTCAAAGGGCATGTCTGGGTCGCTCCGACGCTGAAGTAATGGGCGTCGTGCGATTCAGCGGCCTATTTTTATGCCTGACCATGGCGTCACTCATTTCAGAGTCGCGCTGTTGGGGTGATGCGCCGGCGGCTCCGGCGCAGAGCACGGCGCTGTCGCCCGGAAGCGCGACGGCGCCGGCGGGTTCCGTCGATCCGGCGCCGGCCGCGCTCGATTCGCGGACGCCCAAGGGCGAGAAGAGCATCGCCGCCGAGGGCACGGCGCGCCAGCCGGGCTCGCCGCCGCCGGCCGACGAGACGGCGACCGGGTTCGACTTCGGCAGCTACGGCCGCATCGGCATCGGCATCGACGGCCGCGGCCACGAGGGCTACTCGACCAACGTCGTCTCGCACGGCTCGCGGCTGGAAGAGGCGCCCTACCTCGAGCTGAACTTCTATTACTCGCGCTCGGTCGGCGGCGATCCGCACAAGCGCTGGCGCGTCGTCTTCGTGCCTGCGTTCGCCGGCGGCGATCTCTTCCACTACACGGGCGACTTCACGTCGCACTTTGCCGTCCGCAACGCCTACGCCGAGACGCTCAACGTCGGCATCGAGGGCTTGTCGTTGTGGGCCGGCTCGCGCATGTACCGCGGCGACGACATCTACCTCTTCGACTACTGGCCGCTCGACAACTTGAACACCGTCGGCGCGGGCGCCAAATTCGAGCGCCACAAATTCGACGTCGCCCTGCACGTCGGCCTCAACCGCCTCGACGACCTCTATCAGTACGAAGTCTTGGCCACGCCGCCGCGCGGTCTCGGTCCCGCCGGCTCATCGGTGGTGCTCGATCGGCCGCGCTTCGTGTCGTCGCTCAAGCTGCAGCAGCGCTTCGGCGACTTTCCCGGCCTGAAAGTGGCGCTGTACGGCGAGTTGCACCTGCTACCGGCCGGCAGCGAGGTCGATGCGACGACCATGCTGCACACGGCGCTGCCGAGCGACACGGGCTGGGTCGTCGGCGCGCAGCTCGGCGGTTGGCTGCGGCCGTTCGTCTTCGCGAACCTGTGGGTGCGCGCCGCCGGCGGCCTCGCGGCCTACGGCGAGCTGTCGGTGCCGACCGGGCTCGATCCGACGCGCTCGGTCGCCCGCGCTCGCGAAGTCGTCATCGCGCTCTCGGCCAACTGGGAGTCGAGGCGCCTCGGCCTCATGGCCGGCGCTTACGTTCGCCGCTTCACCGACGCCAGCACCGCTTCGTTCAACCCCAACAGCTACTGGGAAGGCATCATCGCGCTGCGTCCGCACATCTACTGGAACGAATTTTTCCACAGCGCCATCGAGCTGTCGTATCAGGCGCGCCGCGCCGACGGCGACGACTTCGTCGCCAACCGCATCCTGACGCCGCAGGTCTTCCGCTTCTCGGCGCTGCCGCTGGTGGCGCCGCTCGGTCGCGGCACCTATTCGCGCCCGCAGCTCTACCTCGTCTACACGCTGTCGGTCATGAACAGCGACAGCTACCAGGCGCTGTACGATCCGACCGACTACCGCTACGGCCAGAACGTCGTTCACTACATCGGGACAGGAGTCGAGTGGTGGTTCAACTCAAGTTACCGCTAGTCATTGCGACGATGTTGGCGCTTTCGCCGGGCTGCAGCGAGCCGCCCGAAGTCGGCGACTGGAAGACGACCGGCGGCCAAACCGGCGACTGGCGCGACGAGGTCGTCTATCAGCTCCTCGTCGACCGCTTCGCCGACGGCGATCTGAACAACGACGTCTCCGTCGTTCCAGGCGCGCTCGGCCTCTATCAAGGCGGCGATTGGCAAGGCGTCATCGACCACCTCGACTATCTGAAGACGCTGGGCGTGACCGCGCTGTGGATCTCGCCGGTCGTGCGCAACCTCGAGACCGATGCCAACTTCGACGGCTATCACGGCTATTGGCAGCAGGACTTTACGCACGTCAATCCGCACTTCGGCGACATGGCCAAGCTGCGCGAGCTGACGACGAAAGCGCACGCGCAAGGCTTCAAGGTCATCCTCGACATCGTCACCAATCACGTCGCGCAGCTGTTTTATTACGACATCAACGGCAACGGCAGCCCCGACGAAACCGTCTACGGCGCCGGCTGCGGCGAGCAGGCGCCGGCCGACGTGCAGCCGTGTCCGGGCGGCGCCATCATCACGCACATCTCGGAGTACGATCCCGACTTCGATCCGAACGGCGTCCGCGGCTATTCGTCGCTGGGCTTCTCGGGACCGGCGCCGGTGCGCTGGATTTACGACGCGGCCATCGATCGCCAGCCGACGTTGCCGGGCGCGGGCGCGAGCCAAGAGACCTCGCGCCAATTCGGCTTCCAGCGGCTCGACTGGTACCACAAAAAAGGGCGCATCACCGACTACGGCATCCGCGATCAAGTGCTCACCGGCGACTTTCCCGGCGGCTTGAAGGACCTGGCGACCGAGCGCGACGACGTGACGGCGGCGCTGACGGCGGTGTTCGCGCGCTGGATTCAGGCGGGCGACTTCGACGGCTTCCGCATCGATACGCTCAAGCACGTCGACCATCCGTTCTGGCAGAGCTTCGCGGGAAATCTGCGCAAATACGTGAGCGGGCAGATGACGCTGCCCGATCCGACCGATCCCAACGACGCCAACAAGACGGTGCCGCCCTTGACGGTGCCGAAGTCGAAGTTCTTCATGTTCGGCGAGTCCTTCGACGGCGACGACGTCTTGAACGGCAGCTACACGTTCAACCAAGAGGTCGACTCGACCTTCTACTTCTCGCAGAAGTTCAACGTCTTCGACAACGTCTTCAAGAACAACGGCCCGACGACGGCGATTCAAGACCAGTTCAACAACAAAGAGACCGATTACGCGTCGGTGCCGAACGACAACGGCGTGGGCGTGGCGGCGCGCGACATCCTCGTCAACTTCCTCGACAACCACGACGTGCCGCGCTTTTTGTTCGACAAGCCGTCCGTGCCGGCGCTGCACAACGCGCTCGCCTATCTCATGACGGAAGATGGCGTGCCGTGCATTTATTACGGCACCGAGCAGGAGTTCGACGGCGGCAACGATCCCTACAATCGCGAGCGCTTGTGGGACACGAACTTCGACACGACCAACGCGACGTTTCAGTGGATTCAGCGGCTGATTCGCATTCGCAAGGCCTACGCGCCGCTGCGTGAGGGCGCGCTGAACATCGTGTGGTCGACGGCGCACGTGGCGACGGAAGAGGACGCGAACCTCATCGCCTTCGAGCGCAGCTTGAACGGGCATACGATGTTGATGGTCATGAATACGAGCGACACGCAGGCCTCGGAGACGTCGTCGGCGCAGACCGGCGGCGCGCCCATGACGACGAGCTTTGCGGCAGGGACAGCGCTCGTCGACATCTTGGCGGCGGCCGGCGATCCGAGCGCCAGCCTCACGGTCGGCGCGAACGGCGCGCTGACCGTGCCGGTGGCGGCGCGTGGCGCGCGCATCTTGGTGCCGGCGGGCGACGTGGTCGCGCTTCAGTAAGGGCGCGACGAGGACGGGTATGGCGGAGCTGAAGATCGTAAACGTCGGCAAGGATCGCGGCGCGGCGCGCATTTTGGGCGACGTCTCGCTCACCGTCGCCGACGGCGAGCTGCTCGTGCTCGTCGGTCCGTCGGGCTGCGGCAAGTCGACGCTCTTGCGCTGCATCGCCGGCCTCGAGCCTTTGTCGCGCGGCGCCATCGTCATGAATGGGGTCGACATCTCCGCGGCCGAGCCGCGCGATCGCGACATCGCCATGGTCTTTCAGAGCTACGCGCTCTATCCGCATTTGACGGTGCGCGAGAACTTGGCCTTCGGGCTCAAGATGCGCAAGACGCCGAAAGCCGAGATTGCGCAGCGCATCGGCGAAGCGGCGGACATGCTCGGGTTGACGCCCATGCTCGATCGGCGGCCGGCGCAGCTGTCGGGCGGGCAGCGGCAGCGCGTGGCGATGGGTCGCGCGGTCGTGCAGGCGCCCCAAGGTCTTCCTCTTCGACGAGCCGCTGTCGAACTTGGACGCGGCCTTGCGCGGGCAGATGCGGCTCGAGCTCATGCGGCTGCATCAGCGTTTGCAAGCGACCATGGTCTACGTCACGCACGACCAAGTGGAGGCGATGACGCTCGCCGACCGCATCGCCGTCCTCGACCAGGGCGCGCTCATGCAGGTGGGACCGCCGAGCGAGCTCTATCAGCGGCCGGCGAACCTCTTCGTCGCGCGCTTCATCGGCACGCCGGAGATGAACGTCGTCGACGCGCGCGCCGCCGCGGCCTCTGGTCTTTCGCCGCCCTTGCCGCCCGAGGTCGCGTCGGTGGGCGTGCGCGCCGAGGATTTACGCCTGGTCGGCGCCGCGCAGCCGGGCGCGCTGGCCGCGCAAGTCGACGTCGTCGAGCACTTGGGCCCGGAAGCGCTCGTGCACGTGCGCGTCGACATGATCGAGCTGGTCGCGCGCGTCGCCGCGCCGGCCGTGCCGCGCACCGGCGAGCGCGTCGCCCTCGCCGTCGACGCCGCGCAGCTCCACCTGTTCGACGGCAGCGGCGCGCGTGTCGAGCGGTCGACCGCGGCCCAACAAGCGGCGCGCTGATGGTTCACACGATCGTTAACTATTGCGCGATCCGTTAATGATCGATCGCGTCGACTATTGCCGCAATCGTGAACGATGTTAGCGCCGGCGTTCTTGGTCGCGCAGGTCGTCCTCTGGCACGCCTACCGCGCCGACGAGCAGCGCGCGCTCGAGGCCTGCGTCGCCGTGTGGAACCGGACGCACGCGGAGTCGCACGTCGAGGCGGTGGCGCTGCCGTTCGACGGCTACGCGGCCAAGCTGGAGGCGGCGATTCCGCGCGGCAACGGGCCCGACCTGTTCGTCGGCTCGCATGAGGCGGTCGGCGATTGGGCGCGCCTCGGGCTCGTCGAGCCGCTGGAGACGCAGGTGGCGCCGGCGACGCTCGCGCAATTCCTCGACGGCACGGTCACGCCGCTGCGCACCCACGGCCACTTGTATGGCCTGCCGCTGGCCTTCAAGAGCTTGGCGCTGTTCTATCGCCGCGATCGGGTGCCGGTGCCGCCGCGTACCACGGACGCGCTGCTGGGGCTGGCGCGGGCGACGAAAGCG
The DNA here is from genome assembly GCA_963785725.1 of uncultured delta proteobacterium. Lineage (GTDB taxonomy): Bacteria > Myxococcota_A > Polyangia > Palsa-1104 > Palsa-1104 > JAQBQH01. The sequence goes on from CAWAWS010000005.1 coordinate 306,324, forward strand.
AGCCAGCCGGGCCACTATGCGTTGGCCTACGAGGCGGGCTCGTTCTTCTATCACGCGGCCTGGCTGCACGGCTTCGGCGGCCATATCCTCGACGCGCACGACCAGCCGGCGCTGACGTCGGACGCGGCGGTGGCGTCGGTGGCGTTCGTGCGCCTGTTGGCGGCCGAGCAGCTGTTGCCGGCGGAGTCGACGAGCGTCGTCGCGGCGCAGCTGTTCAACGACGGCCGCGCCGGCATGATCATCAACGGGCCCTGGTTCGCCGGCGACATCGCGCCCGGCGTACCCTGGGCGGTGGCGCCGCTGCCGACGGTGAGCGCGACCGGCTTGCCGGCGGCGCCGCTCGTGACCATCGAGGCGCTGCTCTTGCCGGCACGGGCGCATGAGCCGGCGGCGGCGTTGGCGTTCGCGACCTGGCTCGCCGGCGCCGAGGCGGCGCGGATTCGCGCGCGCATCGGCCGGCAGACGGTGGCGGCGCGCGCGGCCTGGGACGATCCGCAGATCGCCGGCGATCCGCTGCTGTCGGCGTTTCGCGCGCAGCTGGCCGCGACGGTGCCGATGTCGAACGCGCCGGCCATGCGCCAAGTGTGGGAGCCGGCGCAACAGGCGCTGCGTCAGGTGCTGCGCGGCGCCGTCGAGCCGCGCGTCGCGCTCGCCGCCGCACAGGCGCGCATCTTGACGGCGTTGCGACCACCGCCGCCGCCGGCGCCGGCGCTGCCCTACTTGCTGGCGTCGGCGCTGCTGGCGATGGCGGCGCTCGGCTATGGCCTGCGCCACGCCCGCGACCGTCTGCCGCTCATGCGCCGCGACGCCAACGCCTACGTCTATCTGGCGCCGGCGGCGGTCGCCATGATCGTGCTCGTCTTCGTGCCCTTCACCGTCGGCGCCGGCATGTCGCTGTTCTGGCACGACGCCGGCCGCTGGACGTTCGTCGGCGCGCGCAACTTCGTCGACATCCTCGCCTCGCGCGACTGCCGCATCACCGACCCGCTCAGCTTCTACTTCACGCTCGCGGTGACCGCGCTGTGGACGGTCTGCAACGTCGCGCTGCACGTGCTCATCGGCGTCGTCGCTGGCGCTCCTCTTACGCGATCCGCTGCTCAAGCTGCGCGGCGTCTATCGCGTGCTGCTGATCGTGCCGTGGGCGGTGCCCAACTACATCACCGCGCTGATCTGGAAGGGCATGTTCCACCGGCAGTTCGGCGCCATCAACGGGCTGCTCGGCCTCTTCGGCATCGCAGCCCGTGTCGTGGTTCTCGCGCTTCTGGACGGCCTTCGCGGCCAACGTCGTCACCAACGTCTGGCTCGGCTTCCCGTTCATGATGGTGGTGACGCTGGGCGCGCTGCTCGCGCATCCCGAAGGAGCTGTACGAGGCGGCGGCGGTCGACGGCGCCAGTCGCTGGCAGCGCCTGCGCTACATCGTCCTGCCGCTTGCTCAAGCCGGCGCTGTTGCCGGCGGTCGTGCTCGGCGCCGTCTGGACGTTCAACATGTTCAACATCGTCTTCCTCGTGTCGGGCGGCGAGCCCGACGGCGCGACCGACATCCTCGTCTCGGAGGCGTACCGCTGGGCGTTCACGCGCGGCCAGCGATACGGCTACGCCGCGGCCTACGCGGTCCTCATCTTCGCCATCTTGGCCGCGCAGACGCTGCTCAGTCGCGCCGCGCAGGCGGAGAGCGAGACGCGATGAAGCACGGCTCGCGCCATCTTCGCCGTGCACGCGGCGCTCATCGTCGCCGTCGTCGTCACGCTCTATCCGGTGCTGTGGGTGCTGAAGATGGCGCTGTCGCCGTCGCAGGGCTTCTCGCTGTCGCCGAGCCCGATTCCGACGGCGCTGACGCTGCAAAACTTCGTCGACGTCGTCACCACGCGCGACGACGGCGGCGCCTGGCTCTTCGGTCGCCAGCTCGTCAACTCGCTGGTCGTCGCGCTGTCGGTCACCGTCGTCGGTGTGGCGCTCGCCTGCTCCGCCGCCTACGCGCTGTCGCGCTTCTCGTTCCCCGGCCGCCAAGCGAGCCTGCGCGCCTTTCTGTTCTCGCAGATGTTCCCCGGCGTCGTGACGCTGATTCCGCTCTACGTCCTCCTCGACAAGCTGCACCTGCTCAATCGCCTGTCGGGCCTCGTGCTCGTCTACGCGACGACGGCGATTCCCTTTTGCGTCTGGATGCTCAAGGGCTACTTCGACACCCTGCCGCGCGAGCTGGAAGAGGCCGCGCTGCTCGACGGCGGCACGCGCTTCGACGCCTTTTGGCGCGTGGTGCTGCCGCTGGCGCGACCGGCGCTGGCGGTGACCGCGCTGTTCTGCTTCATGACGGCGTGGAACGAGTTCATCCTGGCCGCGACGTTCATGAACCATCCGCGCGCGTTCACGTTGCCGGTGGCGCTGCAGCGTTACGTCGGCGAGTACTCGACCGAATGGGGCCAGTTCGCCGCCGGCGCGCTCATCGTCTCGGTGCCGGTGATGGCGCTCTTCTTCGCGCTCCAGAAGCACCTCGTCGGCGGGCTGACGCAAGGCGGCGTCAAGGGTTAACGCAGCGCTTCGGCGAGCGCGAGGATGGCGTCCCCGAGCGCCGTCAGGTCGTGCACGTCGGCGTCGGGCACCTCGTTGGCGTCGCGCGCTTCCTGCGCGACGTGGCGGCCGGTGCGCAGGCGAACGGCGCGCATGCCGAGCGCGCGCGCCGGCGCGATGTCGTTGTCGATGCGATCGCCGACCATGATGGTGCGCTCGGGCACGACGCCGAGCGCCTGGCACGCACGCAAGAAGAAGCGCGGGTCGGGCTTGCGGATGCCGTCGTCGCCGGGCAGCTCGACGTGGGTGAAGTTGCGATCGATGCCGACGCGCCTGAGCTCGCTGCGCACCTTATGCGGCTGATTGGCGACGATGGCGAGCCGTAAGCCGCGACTCGACAGCCGCTGCAAGAGCGCGTCGGCGCCCGGTCGCAGCTCGATGCCGCCGCGCTCGCGATCGCGCGCGTCGCCGCCGGCCGCGACGCTGGCGTAGACGGCAGCAGCGACGGCGACGCGATCGGCGTGCGCCGCCGCCAGCGTCCAAATGATCGTGCGATAGGTGCTGGGCGCGAACGAGTGCACCGCCGCCGCGCTCGCCCGCGCGTAGTCGTCGTCGCTGACGCCGATGCCGTGCCGCGCCAGCGCCACGCGGATGTCGCGATCGATGAGCGCCTCCCAGCGCAGCTCGCAGTCGATCGGACCGCCGACATCGAAGAGCACGCCCGTCACTCCAAAACCATACGCACGACCGTCTGACGCCGGTAGTCGCGCGCGCCGCCTTTGGGCCTTGATCGGCGGACGCGGCCATGGAATGGAAACCTGCTCGCAACGTCCTTGACACGCAACTCAGCCACGAGTTACTAACGGGCAACTCGCTCGTAGGGACGGTGATCGATGCGATGCCTGGGCCTTCGTGGTCGCCGGTTGGCGTTCGGCCGTCTCTGGAGCAGCGCGGCATTGGCCGTCGCGATCGCCGGCTGTGGCGGCGGACATGGCGCGCCCGCGCCGGCCGACCTCGCCGTCGGCGGCATGAGCGACATGACCGGCGTCGTCGGCGTTTCGCGCGACGGCGGTGCCAACGACGGCGGCAGCGACGCGGGCGGCGGCGGCATCGTGCCCATCGGCGGCAGCGGCGTCGTCCCCGTTCGCAGCTGCGGCACCGTGTTCACGTTCGGCGATCCGAGCCCCGCCAGCGTCGTCGTCGCCGGCGAGTTCAACGCCTGGAGCCTCACCGCCAATCCGCTGACCGGACCCGACGTCAACGGGCAGTGGCAGACGACGATGACGCTGCCGACCGGCGCCTACGCGTACAAGTTCGTGGCCACCGATCCGACGGGCACGGTGACGTGGGAGCTCGACGCGGGCAATCCGTACACGAAGTTCGTCGGCGGCGTCGAGAACTCGGTCGTCGAAGTGCCCGACTGTCAGCTGCCCGAGCTGCAGTATCAGTCGTTGACGGCGACCGCGGCGGGCGCGCTCACCGCCGCCGTGCAATACGTCGACGGCAACGGCGCCGCCGGGCTCGACGCCTCGACGCTGAACGTCACGCTCGACGGCGCGCCCGCCAACGGCACCCTCGACGCGGGCGGCCTCATTCGCGTCGCGGCGAGCGGACTGGCGAAGACGAAGCACCGGCTCATCGTGCAAGCGGCCGATCGCGCCGGCCACGTCGCCGTCGACCTGCACGTGCCGTTTTGGGTGCAGGACCAGCCGTTCGATTTCCGCGACGGCCTCATGTACTTCACCTTCACCGACCGCTTTCGCGACGGCGACGCGAGCAACAACGCGGCCACGCCCGACGTCGACCCGCGCGCCAACTACGAAGGCGGCGACTTCGCCGGCATCACGCAGGCCATCGACAGCGGCTACTTCGACGCGTTGTCGGTGCGCACGATCTGGATCTCGCCGCCCAACAAGAATCCCGACGACGCGCAGGCCGGCACCGACAACCACTTGTACTCGGGTTATCACGGCTACTGGCCGACGGCGGCCGACGACATCCAGCCCCGCTTCGGCGACCTGAACGCGCTCAAAACCCTAGTGGCGCACGCGCATCTGCATGGCATCCGCGTGCTCGTCGACGCCGTCCTCAACCACGTGCACTTGGAGCACCCTTATTGGGTGCAGCATCAGAACGACGGCTGGTTCAATCCGTCGACCATCGACGGCCAGCCGTGCGAATGCGGCGATCCCGGCTGCGGCGACTGGACGACGGCGCGCGAGACCTGCTGGTTCGAGAGCTACCTGCCCGACCTCGACTACACCAACTGGGACGCGCTGACGACGATGATCGACGACGTCGTCTATTGGGCGCGCGAGGCCGACGTCGACGGCTTTCGCGTCGACGCCGTCAAGCACTTCAAGCTCGCCGCCACCAAGCGATTGCGCGGCAAGCTGCACGATCAATTCGAATGGACCGGCCCCATGTTCTATTTGGTCGGCGAGACGTTCGACGGCGATCGCACGCTCATCGAGAGCTTCATCGGCCCGCAAGCGCTCAACGGCCAGTTCGATTTCCCCATCTATTTCGCGATCACCGACACCTTGTCGACCTATTCGCAGTCGCTGCGCGAGCTCGAGTCGGCGACGGCGCAGTCGGACGCCGCCTTCGGCGACGCCGTCATGTCGCCGTTTTTCGGCAACCAAGACGTCTCGCGCTTTCTGTCGACGGCGGCCGGGCAGCTCGCCGCCGATCCGTCGGCACAAGCGTGGGACGACGCGACGCGGCCGGTGGCGCCGACGACCGAAGACGCCTACTTCAAGCTGCGCCTGGCGTTGACGTTCGTCGCCACGTCGCCGGGCGTGCCGCTCATTTACTACGGCGACGAGTATGGCCAGCCCGGCGCCGACGATCCCGACAATCGCCGCTTCATGAAGTGGAACGGCTACAGCGCCTTCGAGCAGACGACGATCGACGTCACGCAGAAATTGGGCGCCGCGCGCGCCGAGTTGCCGGCCTTGCGCTACGGCCTTCGCCGCACGCTGTGGATCGACGACAACTTATATGTCTACGCGCGCGTCAACGGCAGCGACGTCGCCATCATCGTCATCAACCGCGACTTCGGCGGCGGAAACACGACCGCCGTTCCCGTGCCCGCCGACCTGCCGCTCGCCAACGGCACGGTGTTGAACGATCGGCTCGGCGGCGCGCCCATCACCGTCGTCAACAACACGATCCCGCTCGCGATCGGCGCCCATGCGAGCGCGGTATTGGCGCCGTGAAGCGGCTCGCGATCCTGGGTCTGCTGCTCGTTTCGTCGACGGCGACGGCGCAGACCGTGAGCCCGAGCTGGACGTCGCTCACCACCGGCAACGGCTACGGCTTCCAAGTATTCGACACGAGCGCGCACAAGGTGACGACGTTCCTCGAGCATCCGTATCGCTATCTCGGGCCCAATCCGAGCGATCCGCACGCCGAAGGCATCTTGCGCCGCAACCTCGCCTACGACTTCTACTTCGGCGTGCGCTCGGGCGCGACCGCCGGCTGGCTCAACGCGCCCACCGTCGCCGGCGACACCAGCTACGTCGACCAAGCGCACATCATCGACTCGACGGCCACGCTCGGCGCCATCGCCACCGAGTCCTACTTCTTCGCGCCCTTCGACTATCCCGGCAACGCCATGGTCGCGCTCTTGAAGGCGCCCGCCGCCTCCGATGGATTCGTGCTCTTCAACTTCCACATGGGCTCGGGCGGCGGCGAAACGCCGGGCAGCGACGGCGAGAGCATCCGCTACGTGGCCGTCGGCAACTCCGGCGCCGTCGTCGAGACCGGACCGGGCGGCGGCTTCATGGTCTACGTGCCGCTGTCGCAGGTCGCGCACATGGACTGCAGCGGCGTCTACAACAAGGTCCTCGCCGGCTCGGACCTCGCGGACAACACCAGCTGCAGCGGCAGCGACGTCGTCCCCGCGTTCCAAGGCCCGATCGACAGCGACGGCTGGATGGGCGCGGCCGTGCAGTTCGTCGACAGCACCAACCCCGCCGACGCCGACGCCGCGGCCGCGAGCTTGGTCGCGTGGGCCAAGGCGCGCACGCCGACGCAGCTCCTGTCCGACGCGCGCGCCGAGTTCGAGGCCTGGCGCAAAGCCCCGGCGACGACGCTGCCGATGTGCAACGACGCCGAGCGGCAGGTGTGGCGGCAGTCGGAAGCGGTGCTGCGCATGGCGCAGATTCGCGAGCCCAACACGGCGACGCGCTTCAACAACGGCATGATCTTGGCGTCGCTGCCGCCCGGCATGTGGCACACGGCCTGGGTGCGCGACGCCACGTACGCCATCGTCGCCTTGTCGCGCAGCGGCCACTACGCCGAAGCCAAAGCGGGCCTCAATTTTCTCCTCAACGCGCAGCCTGTCGGCAGCTACGCGAGCTACGTCGACAACCAGAGCTATCGCATCTCGCTCACGCGCTACTTCGGCAACGGCCAAGAGGAATGCGACTGGAACGCCAACGGCCCCAACACCGAGATGGACGGCTGGGGTTTGACGCTCTGGGCGGCGCGGCAATATGTCGAAGCCTCGGGCGACACCGCTTGGCTGGCGACGACGACCGGCTTCGGCGCGGTTTACGACGTCTTGCAAGGCGGCGTCGCGGCGCCGCTGGAAGCGAACTTGGAGACGACGGCGCCGAACCAATCGATCGTGCGCGCCGACTCGTCGATCTGGGAAGTGCATCAGCCAGGCAAGCACTACGCGTACACGACGATGGCGGCGGCGCGCGGCTTCTGCGACTTGGCGGCGCTGGCGCAAAAGAGCGGCAAAGCCACCGACGTGACGCACTACGCGACCTTGTCGTCGACGGTGAAGACGGCTTTTTACGGCCGCTTCGTCGACGCGCAGCAGGCGCTCGGCGGCTCGGTGGAAGGCTTGGCGTCGAACATTTATTACGACGGCGCGCTGGCCGAAGCGTTCAACCTCGACCTCTTGCCCGACTACTCGGGGCCGATGGCGACGGCGACGTTGACGCTGTTCAACCACTTGCGCGTGGCGTCGGGCGGCTACAAGCGCGACAACGACAACGGCTCGTCGTACGACAACAACGAGTGGATCTTCGTCGATCTGCGCGTCAGCGACGCCTTGCGCCGGGCCGGGCACGTCGGCGACGCCGATCGCTTCTTCGGTCAGGTCGTGCAGCAGGCGGCGGCCAACTTCGATTTGGTGCCCGAGCTGCTCAACGACACGGCCGGCGCCGGCGCCATCGGCAGCTTCACCGGCTCGATCCCGATGGTCGGCTACGGCGCGGGCACGCTCATGCTGGTCATGATGGACCGCTCCGGCGCGTGGGAGCCGAACGACTGCGGCGACGGCAAGCGCACGAGCGGCACGGCCTATCAGTGTCCGGCCGTCGTCGGCGACGGTGGCAGCGACGGCGGCGCCAACATCAGTGACGGCGGCGTGGCCGGCGGTGGCGGCAGCGCGGGCGGCGGCGGCAGCAGCAGCGCCGGCGGCAGCGGCAACGCCGGCGGCGGCGGCAAGTCACCGGCGACGCAGCACGGCGGCGCCTGCGTCTGCAACGTCAGCGGCCGCGGCCCGACGTCGGGCACGATGACGCTGTTGGCGCTGCCCTGGCTGCTCGTCGGCATGCGCCTGTGCGGCAAAGCCCGCTGCGCGAAATAGCTACGGCGCGTAGGCGTATTCGAGCTTGATGCCGTCGGGATCGCCGAAGAAGAGCGCGTAATAACCCGGCGAATACGGATATTCGGCGGGCGCGTTCAAGATCGTGAAGCCATGCGCCACGACGTCTTTGGCGAGCGCGTCGACGGCCGCGCGACTGGGCGCCGCGAACGCCAGCTCGCACAATCCGACGCGATCTTTACTGAAGCGATCGCTCGAGTATCGCGGATCTTCGGGCCGAATCCACACCCGGCCCTGCGGCGACGACCAGCCGCTGAAGTCGCCGAAGTCCTGCCGCTCGGTGAACCCCAGCGCCGGCAACAGCCAGCCGTACGCGGCGCGCGAGCGCTCGAGCTGCTTGACGCACAAAATGACGTGGTGGATGGCCGACATGCGCGCCATCGTAGCCGGGCGACGAAAAAAACGCAGCCGTCGTGTGATGGCGGGCGGGCGCGCGGCGACCAACGGATAGAAGACACGATGGCCACCGATGAATCAGCGGACTTCGTCGCGCAGCTGGCTGGCGAAGCTCTTGCGTTCGCCCCTGTTGCAGCGGCTGGCGCGCGATTTGAGCGGGCACAGCTTGCAGGCGGCGCGCGCGGCGATCGAGCGGCTGGCTACGTTCGAGCGGGAAACGACGGCGGAATGATCGGCCGCAACGGCTCGCCCGACGGCCGCACCAGCGTCGTCTGCTCGCTCGACGGCGCCGGCGGCTGATAGTCGCGCTCATAAATACGCAAGAGCGCGACGAACATGGCGACGAACATGGGACCGACGAGCAGCCCGACCGCGCCGAACGCTTCGATGCCGCCGAAGACCGAGATGAGGACGAGCAGCTCGTGCAGCCGCATGTGATTGCGCATGAGGCGCGGGCGCAGCCAATAGTCGGGACCGGCGACGACGACGAGCGCCCACCACCAGCCGAGGCCCATGCCGGCGGCGAAGTGGCCCGAGAGCATCAGCACGAGCGCGACCGGCGCGCACACGAGGCCGGTGCCGATGGCCGGCAAGAGCGACGCCATGGCGGCGAGCGCGGCCCAGACGATCGGCTTACTGACGCCGAAGATCCAAAAGCCGAGGCCCGACAGCGTGCCTTGCACGATGGCGATGACGCCGATGCCGAGCAGCGTGCCCACGGCGACGTCGTGGAATTCGTGCATGAGCGCGCGCGTCTCGTCCTGCGGCAAGGGCACGATGCGCACGCCGAAGCGCGCCAGCTCCTGCCCTTCGAGCAGCAGATAATAGGACGTGACGGTCGTGAAGATGATGACGCCGAAGCCGTGCGTCGTCGCCGCCAGCACGCCGCCGACGACGTCGGTCAAGTGCGCCGTCGCCGCGTGGCTGTACGCCTGCGCCTGCTTGAGCACGCTGTCGGGCGTCTGACCGAAGTGGCGCAGCATCCGGCCGACGTGCGCCGAATGCAGCCAGCTGTTGAACAGCGCCTCGTGTCGCGGCGCCACGTCGGTCAAATAGAAGAGCAGCTCTTTGACGACGAAATAGCCCATGAAGAAGACGACGCCGACGCCGATGGCGACGGTCAGAAAGCTGATGGCGGCGGCGAGCAGGCGCGGATGCTGGCCGTAGCGATTCTCGAGCTTGCGCTGCAGCGGCGAGGCGACGACGGCGAGCATGACGCCGAGAAACACCGGCACCCAGATCGGCAGCACCGTCCATAAAAAGAGCATCCCGGCGACGGCCAAGAGCACGCCGAAGGTGCGCTTTTCGAAGTGAGTCGGCTGCCTCGCGACAGGGCGCTCGAGAGTGCTCGCGGCCATCTGCTTGCCAGGACTGCAATCGTCACGCCCGCGAAATCGCCGCGAATTCACATCGGGAAACCGCCGTAAATGGAACTCGCGTTCCCGCTTCAGCGGCTGTCTTTGTCGTGCTCGACGAGCGGAGAGAAGAAATTGTCCTTCTTCGTATATTCGTCGACGTTGAAGCGGAACTTGAGGCTCGGCGCCGCGCGCTGATTGCAGTCGGTGCGCTCGCAAAAGCGACAGCTCACGCCGACGGGAATGGCCATCTTCGCGTCCGAGAACGGGATGTCCTGCGCGTAGGCGAGATGGCGCGCCGCGTCCACGTGCGTGCCGAGGCCGATCGAATAGGTCGTGCCGCGCACGACCGAGCCCTGCGCCGGCTGCACGGCGACTTTGGCGAAACAGAAGAACGTCATGCCGTCCGGCATCACCGAATATTGCCGGGTAATGATCGACGGATTCAAAAACGCGTTATGCACGGCCCATTTCGCGCACGAGCCGGTGCCTTCGGGGAAGCGTAAACCGGTCGCCGAATAACGCTTCGAGATATTGCCGGCGACGTCGCAGCGAATGAAGTGCATGGGAATTCCCGGCCGTTTCGGATCGGCGAGGTTACAGACGCGATGCGCGACGGCCTCGTAGCTCATCTCGAATAGATTCGATAAGAGCTCGATGTCGTAACGCGTGCGCTCGACCTCGTTGATGAACTCTTCGTAAGGCAAGAGCAGCGCGCCGGCGAAGTAATTGGCGAGATGGATCTTGATGAGCCGCGGCGTCTCCGCGTGCTTGGGGCCGAACGCCTTGGCCAGCCGCTCGTCGAGCTGCGACTCGTCGAGCACGCGCAAGCCGACCGTCGCCGCCAACTGAAACTTGAGCGGCTGCTCCAACAGCGTCGTCGACAAGATCAGCGAGCGCTTCTTCGGATCATAGCGGCGCACGACCGAGCCGCGCGCCGGCGCGACCAGCTCGACGCGCACTTTGCGCGCCTTCAAGATCTTCACCAGCTCGTCGGAGAGAATGCGGCGGCCGAGCTTGAAATCGACGCGAACCCGCGCCGCCTCGGCCTCGAGCTCGGCGAAGTAGTTCTTATTGACCTGCAGGAAATCGGTTACTTCATCGAGCGGCGAATATCCCAATCGCACTTTCTCGAACGACGTGTCTTGCTGCTCCTCGGCCAAGCGCGTCGACACTTGTTCCAATTGTGTACGCGCGTTTTTGTAGAGGTTGAAGAGCGCCACCAGCGTCGCCGTGCGCTTGGGCTCGCCCGAAAAATCGACGATATCGTCGTCGGTAATGCCGAGCGAGCGCAACAGCGGCTCGTCGAGCAGCTTGGCCAGCGCGTCGGGCGCGCGCCGCTCGCCCAGCGACGCCATGAACGCTTCCATCTCCAGACCGAAATAAGAAAGCGCCTTCCACAGTAGCGGGAGCTGGACCGTGCGCTTACCCTTTTCCAGGAGATTCAAATAGGCGCCGCTGACGCCGAGCTGTCGCGCGAGGTCGGACTGCTGCAGTCCGCGCTCGAGTCGCAGCTCGCGTAAACGGCGACCGATGTTGGCGTTGTCGCGCAGTGTGGCCATCGACCAAAAGCCTCCAACAAATTTACAAGATGCTTAACAACTGTAAATTCTCAATCGTTTCGCCGCAGCGCGGCATCCGAGGAGAATCATGCTCTTTTGTCCGTTGACAGCTTAACGACGGGTCCCTAAGAATTCAATCGGGTTGTTAATCAGAAAACCCGTGCCGAAGGTGTACGAGGAGAGGCGCGAATGCTGAAGGAAGAGCATATCCAGATCCGCGATTCGGTCCGCGAGTTCGTCGAGCGTGAAATCAAGCCGATCGCCGATGAGCTGGACAACGCCGAGAAAGAAATTCCCATGCCCATCATCGGCAAGATGGCCGAGCTCGGTTATTTCGGGCTCATCTTCCCCGCCGAATATGGCGGAATGGGCCTCGACTCGTTATCGATGGCGATCGTGACCGAGGAGCTCTCGCGCGGCTGGCTGTCGGTGGGCTCGGTGATGACGCGCATGATCATCACCGGCACGCTTATCATGGCCAACGGCACCGAAGAGCAAAAGCAGAGCTTTCTGCCGAAGATCGCCTCGGGCGAGATGCTCACCGCGGCGGCGTTCACCGAGCCGGACGTCGGCAGCGACACCGCGTCGATGAAGCTGCGCGCCAATCTAGAAGGCGATCAATACAAGCTTCACGGCGAAAAGACGTGGTGTACGTTCGCCAATCGCGCGCACGTCTTGACCGTCTTGGCGCGCACCAATCCCGATATCAAACCGCTGCATAAAGGGCTCTCGATCTTGTTGGTCGAAAAGACGCCCGGCGACGGCTTCGCGCCGCCGGAATTGGGTGGCAGCCCGATTCCGACCATCGGCTACAAAGGCATGAAGTCTTATTCGTTGGGATTCGACGGCTATCCGTGTCCCAAAGAAAACCTGCTCGGCGGCGAAGAGGGCAAGGGCTTTTACCAGCTGATGGCCACTTACGAATACGCGCGCATTCAAACGGCGGCGCGCGCGGTCGGCACGGCGCAGGCGTCTTATGAAGCGGCGCTGAAGTATGCGCAAGAGCGCGTGCAGTTCGGCCATCCCATCGGCGATTTCCAGGTCATTCGTCATAAGCTGGCGCACGCGGCCGTAGAGATCGAAGCGGCGCGTCAGCTCACTTATTACGCCTGCGAGAAGAAGGATTCGGGCGCGCGCTCCGACCTCGAAGCCGGCATGGCCAAGGTGTTCGCCGCCGAGATGGCCGAGCGCGTGACGTCGGAGATGATGCAGGTGTTCGGCGGATATGGTTATTCGCGCGAATATCCGGCGCAGCGTTATTGGCGCGATGCGCGCGTCTTCCGCATCTTCGAAGGCACCAGCGAGATCCAATACGAGGTCATTGCCAAGCGTTTGTTGGGCGGCAAATGAGCGACGTTTCCAAACCGATTGAATGGCGTTATGGCCGGTTATTATCCGACTTCAAGCCGGGCGAAACCTACGAGCATCCGTGGCAAGTCACCATCGACGGCGGCACGATCGCGCTCTTCCAAGCGTCGTTTCTCGACGCCACGCCGATGTATTCGTCGGCCGTCTTCGCGCGCTCGCTCGGGTTGAAAGATCGGCCGCTGCATCCGCTGCTCTGCTTGAACTTGGGCTTGTCGTTCTCGGTTCACGACGTGTCCGAGCAGGCGATCGCGCATTTGGCCTATATCGACGTCCGCTTTCCCGAGGCGGGATATGCCGGCGACACCGTGCACGCGTCGTCGACGGTGCTCGACGTCAAGCCCTCTTCGGCGGGCGACAAAGGCGTCGTACACGTGCGTACGGTCTTGTGGAACGAGCACGACCACGTCTTGTGCGCGTTCGAGCGCAAAGCGCTCATTCGCGCCGGCAAGCTCGACTCGCGGCCGAGCTGGGAGCCGATTTCCTACATCGACACGCCGCGCGTGCAGGACTTTCCGGCGGTGCCGAAAGAGCTCGTCGACGGCGGCGAGGTCGGCTTCGGCCCGTTCGCCGAGGACTTCAAAGTCGGCCAAGTGTTCACGCACGCCATCGGCAAGACGGTCGGCGAGTCGGAGCATATGCAGCTGACGGCGCTGGTGCGTAACTCGCATCCGCTGCACTTCGACGAGATCTATTGCAAAGACAACTCGTTTACGAAGCAGCGCGTCGTCTATGGCGGGCTCGTGCTGTCGTGGGTGGCGACGCTGTCGTCGCGCGACTTGTGCGGGCAGGCGGTGTGGGAAGCGGGCCTCGACGCCGGCGCGCATCCCAACGGCGTCGTCGGTGGCGATACGCTCTATGCGGCCTCCAAAGTCGTGTCCATCGAAGACGGCGCGCCCGGCTTTTCGCGCGTGACGTTTCGGCTCGTCGGCGTGAAGAACAAGACGTCGGCGCAGGCTTACGCCGAGCACGGTGACGCGCTGTTTGCCGACGAATTGAGCAAGAAAGAGAACAAGCTCAAAGAAAAAGTCGTGGAAATTACTCGGACCGTTTACGTGCGAAGGAGATCCTAGATGTCGAACTACGATCAGCTGGTCATCGCCCGCGACTTCCGCATTCGCCGCACCGAGCTCACCTGCCCGGCGCATTCGCTGAAGATGATGACGAAGGCCGCCGGCTCCGAAGCCGACGAAGTGATCCTCGATCTCGAAGATTCCTGCGCCGTTTCGCAGAAGGTCGAGGCGCGCAAGACGCTCATCGAGGCCCTCAACACGCTCGACTTCAAGGGCAAGATTCGCGCGTTTCGTCCCAACAACATTCGCACCAAGTTCTTCTATAAAGACGTCATCGAGGTCGTCGAGGCGGCGGGGCCGAACATCGACATCATGGTGTTGCCCAAGAGCTACGGCCCCGACGACGTCCGCTTCGCCGATCGCTTGCTGACGCAGATCGAGCAGAACATGGGCTTCGAGATCGGCCGCATCAAGCTCGAGGTGCTCATCGAGTCGGCCGAAGCGTGCTTGAAGGCTTACGAGATCGCGACGGCGACGCCGCGCATGGCCGGCCTCATCTTCGGCATCGCCGACTTCGCCGGCGACATCGGCGCCAAAGAGCTGACCAAAGAGCAGTTCCAGGTCTATCACTACCCGAAGATGCAGACGATCGTGGCTGCGCGCGCCGCCGGTATCGACTGCATCGACAACGTCACCTTGCAGTTCCGCGATCTCGATCAGTGCCGTAAAGACGCCGAATATGCCTCGAAGATGGGCTTCGACGGCAAGTGGGCCATTCATCCCGACCAAGTGAAGATCATCAACGAGGTCTTTACGCCGTCCAAAGACGAGCTGACGCGGGCGACGGAGATCCTCGAGCTCTACAAGAAAGCCGACATGGATTCGGGGCTCGGCGCCATCGTCTACAAAGACGAGATGGTCGACGCGGCGACGCTGCGCGTGGAGTGGAAGAAGGTCGCCGTCGCGCAAAAGGCGGGGCTGCTCTAAAGCACGTACCAAAGACCACCCCGAAGGCGACAGTCGATAGAAGTAAACGGGTGTTTACTTGACGGATCGCTTGGAGGAATGACGATGACGCTGCGAACGATTGGAATCATCGGCACCGGCGCCATGGGCCGCGGAATCGCCGAGGTGAGCGCGGTCTCCGGCTTCGAGACGATCTTGGTCAAGTCGACGCCGGGCGCGCTCGACTCGGCGCGCCGCTCCGTCGCCGAGTCGCTGGGCCGCGCCGTAAAAAAGGGCAAGCTGACGCGCGAGCACCTCGACGCCACCTTGTCGCGGCTGACGATGACGTCCGATCTCGACGCGCTCTCGAGCTGTGACTTCGTCGTCGAGTCGATCGTCGAGGACCTCGATCGCAAGCGGGCGCTCCTCGGCGACGTCGAGCCGCGGCTGTCGCCGGCGACGGTGCTGGCGTCGAACACGTCGGCGCTGCCGCTCGCGTCGCTGGCCGAAGGGCTGCGCGCGCCCAACCGCTTCCTCGGGATGCACTTCTTCTCGCCGGTGCCGGCCATGCAGCTGGTCGAGATCGCGGCCACGCCGCGCACCTATCCGCAAGCGGTCGAGGCGGCGCTGAAGCTCGCCACCGCGCTCGGCAAGACGCCGGTCCTGGTCGCGGAGACGTCGGGTTACATCGTCAATCGGCTGCTCGTGCCCTACTTGCTCGACGGGATCGCGGCGCTGGAGGCGCGCGTCGCCTCGGCGACGGCGATCGACACGGCGATGCGGCTCGGCTGCGGCCATCCGATGGGTCCGCTCGCGCTCGCCGACGCCATCGGGCTCGACGTCGTCTACGCCATGGCCAAGACGATGCACCGCGAGCTCAACGATCGTCGTTATTCGCCGCCGGCGCTGTTGCGTCGGCTGGTGCTCAATCATCACCTCGGTCAGAAGACCCAGCGTGGCCTGTACGACTACTCCGTCGAGCCGGCGCGCGAGAACCCCGAGCTGTGGCCGGCCTCCGCCGAGCCCACGCCGGCGGGACAGGAAGCCTAATCCATGCGCATTACTCGAATCGATCACGTGGCGGTGTGTGTCGGCGACATCGACAAGGCGCTGCCGCAATGGCTCGACTTGCTCGGCCTGTCGGCGGGCGCGCGCGAATTCGTCGAGACGCAGAAGACCGAAGCGGCGTTCATCGTGACGCCGGAGACGGCCGGCTGCACCGTCGAATTGATCGCGCCCAAAGGCGGCAACGCCGGGCTCGAGAAGTTCCTCGACAAGAACAACAACAAGTCGGGGCTGCATCACATCGCGTTCGCCGTCGAGGACTTGGCGGGCGCGCTCAAGGAGCTGGACGCCAAAGGCGTGCCGCTCATCGACAAGACGCCGCGGCCGGGCGCGCGCGGCCACTTGGTCGGCTTCCTGCACCCCAAAGCGGGCGACGGCGTGCTGATCGAATTGGTCAGCGACCATCCGCACGCGCACACGCAAGGGAGACACTGATGACGCTGCCGCTGCACACGGTGCCCAAGACGCTCGGGGAGACGCCGGCGACGATGCAGGCGATCGTCATCCGCAAAGAGCGCGAAGGCGACCCGATCAAGTCGATGCAGGTCGAAGAGGTGCCGGTCCCCGAATTGGGGCCGAACGACGTGCTCGTGCTCGTCATGGCCGCGGGCGTGAACTTCAACGGCGTCTGGGCCGCGCAGGGCAAGCCGGTCTCGGTGTTCCGCATGCACAAGGAGCCGATGCACATCGCCGGCTCCGACGCGTCCGGCATCGTGTGGAAGGTCGGCAAAGAGGTGCGGCGCTGGAAGGTGGGCGACGAGGTCGTCATCCACTGCAACCAGTCGTGCGGTCAGTGCCCCGAGTGCAACGGCCTCGACCCGATGGCCTGCTCCGAGCAGAAAATCTGGGGTTACGAGACGTCGTGGGGCTCGTTCGCGCAGTTCACGAAGGTCCAGGCGCAGCAGCTCGTGCACAAGCCGAAGCAGCTCGGCTGGGAAGAGGCGGCGTCGTATGGCCTGACGTACTTCACGGCCTATCGCATGCTCGTCGGCCGCGCGCAGGTCAAGCCGGGCGACAACGTGCTCATCTGGGGCGCCGCCGGCGGTCTCGGCATCTTCGCCATTCAGATCTGCAAGATCTCGGGCGCCAACCCGATCGCCGTCGTCTCGTCGCCCGACAAGTACGATCTCGTGCGCTCGCTCGGCGCCGAAGGCGTCGTCAACCGCAAGGACTTCGGCTTCGCCTGGCAGCCCAACGAGACGCCCGAGCAGGTCAAGAAGCGCATGGACGAGACCAAGCGCCTCGGCGCCGAGCTGCGCAAATTGACCGGCGGCCGCGATCCCGACGTCGTCTTCGAGCACGTCGGCCAAGAGACGTTCCCGGCGTCGGTGTTCTTGTGCAAGCGCTTCGGCAAGATCGTCATCTGCGGCGCCACCTCGGGCTTCGATCTCACCTTCGACGTCCGCTATTTGTGGATGCGGCAGAAGGAGATCTTGGGCTCGCACTTCGCCAACGCCTATCAGGCCGAGCGCGCCAACGAGCTCGTCGTCGCCGGCAAGGTCAAGCCGGTGCTCGACCACGTCTACGACTTCGCCGAGACGCCGCTGGCGCACCAGCTCATGAAAGAGAACAAGCACAAGGGCAAGCTCGGCATTCGCATCCAGGCGCCGAACCCTTAGTCTGCAAACAGCGTCGCCAGTAGTCGCGGTCGCAGCCGGTTTGGCCGGCGATTCAGCTACATCCGCCGCGCAGACGTGATAGTTTCCCCGCCATGAAGGCCCTGCAATTCCTGGTCGGCAAAGAGGTCGACATCTTCAACCCCAACGACACCGAAGAGGTGGACGGGTTGATGGCGTCGGGCCGCATCATCGGCATCAACGAAGGCTGGCTCATCTTGGCCAATCCGAAGTCGGGGGAGCCCGATTTCGCGGTCAATTTGGAGCACGTCGGCATGATCGCCGTGCGCGAGCTGGCGCCGCTGATGGAAGCGCTGCCCGGCGGCAAGCTGCATCGCCTGCATCGCCCCAATCCCGACGACGAGAAGTAGCCGCCGGCCGCCCGCGCGTCGCCCCGACGGCGACGGCACGACGGTTGCGCGCCGGCCACGGCGCAGGTACGTTTGGCGGAGCACGCAGCACCCGACCCCATAGCTCAACTGGATAGAGCAACGCTTTCCTAAAGCGTAGGTTTCCCGTTCAAGTCGGGATGGGGTCACCGGATATCGCGGTCGATTTGAAAGCCTCGCTCGAGTTTCCATGGCCGCCGCCGTCGCGCCAAGGCGGCCAAAGCACGTCAGAGATCGCGAATCGCGCCCGCCCGTTTCCAATCGAAAATCGACCGCACCACACGACTTTTCGCAAATAATCCGCAATCTTACACAGACAGCACCTCGCCGCAGTGATTTTGATGTGTCCTCCGCGAGGATTCGGCGGCGAGGCGCGACGACGATGGATTCTGTCTGTATTTTCGCGGAGGAGCACAACGCCATGGACGTCGCAGACCGGCGCGGACCGGTCGAAATCACGGTGGTGAGGGACTAGTAGTGAAGCAGCGCTTCGAGCGGCTTGCCGCCGAGCTTTTGCCGCCCGGCCAAGAAGTCGAGCTCGATGACGAACGCGAACCCGGCAATCGTTCCGCCCTGCCGCTCGACGAGCCGGCCCGTCGCCGCCGCGGTCCCGCCCGTCGCCAACAGGTCGTCGACGATCGAGCAGCGTCGCCGGTCGACCGCGTCCTCGTGCATCTCGAGCGTGTCGCTGCCGTACTCGAGCGCATAGGTCTCGCGCGTCGTCCGGTACGGCAGCTTGCCCGGCTTGCGCACCGGCACGAAGCCGACGCCCAGCCGCTCCGCCAGCGCCGCGCCGAAGATGAACCCGCGCGACTCGATGCCGACGATGAGCTCGGGCAGCCCCAGCTTCGCCACGCGCTCCGCCAACAAGTCGGTCACCAGCCGAAACGCCGCGCCATCGCCGATGAGCGGCGTCACGTCCTTGAACAAGATGCCCGGCTTGGGAAAGTCGGGCACGTCGCGGATGAGGCGGGTGATGCCGGCGAGGCGTGGGTCGTCGTTGGCGCTGCTCATTTGGCCGGAAGATAGCCGAGCGGGTCGCGCGCGATCGAGTCCTTTCGTACTTCGAAGTGCAGATGCGGCGCCGTCGCGTGCCCGGTCTGCCCCGAATGCGCGATGACTTGGCCGCGCAGGACGCGCTCGCCTTCGTGCACGTCGAGCGCGCGATTGTGCGCGTAAACCGTCGCCAATGTGCCGTCGTGGCTCAAGATGACGAGGTTGCCGTAGCCGCGCAGCTTGTTGCCGGCGTAGGCGACGATGCCGTCGCAGGCGGCGCGCACCGGCGTGTCCTCGGCGACGGCGACGTCGATGCCGTCGTGCACGTGGCCCCAGCGATGGCCGAACGGCGACGACAACGGGCCATCGACCGGCCACAACATCGCCGCGCACGAGGCCGTCGGAATCGGACGGCGTCACCGTCAGCTCGCGAATCCGCGACTCGGCCGGCGGCTCGGGAACCGTCGCGCAGCCGCCCAAGGCCAACGCCAACAGCAACGGCGACAGCGACTTCATGCGCGCGCCGGCCCGTCGCCACCCCAGCCGTAGCGGCCGACGAGGTCGACGAAGGCGCAGGGCGTGTTCCACTCGGTCGTGAACTCGCCGCCGCGCCTTCTGACGATGGCGAGCCGCTGCCCTTGCCGCGGCCCGACCGGCACGACGAGCCGTCCGCCGTCGGCCAGCTGGTCGACGAGCAGCGCCGGAATGTCGGGCGCGCCGGCGGCGACGATGATGGCGTCGAACGGCTGCTGCTCGCGCCAGCCACACGTGCCGTCGAAGACGCCGAGCTCGATGTTGTGATAGCCGAGCGCGCGCAGCCGCTGCTCGGCGACGCGCGCCAACGCCGGCCGCAGCTCGACGCCGAACACGCGCAGCGCCAGCTCACCCAAAATCGCCGTCTGATAGCCGGAGCCGACGCCGACCTCGAGCACGCGCTCGTTGCCGCGCAGCTCGCTGAGCTCGCACATGCGCGCCACCATGTACGGCTGCGACATCGTCTGCCCGCCGCCGATCGGCACCGGCGCGTCGGCATAGGCGCGCTCGCGCATCGGCTCGTCCAAGAAGCGCTCGCGCGGCACCTTGCGCATCGCCGCCAACAGGCGAACGTCACGAATGCCGCGCGCTTCGAGCTGCTCGACGACCATGCGCCGGCGCCGCGCGGCAGCTTCGTCGGGCGTCACGTCAGCCTAGTCCCCAAGTCGCCGGCGACGACGCGATCGAAGCCGTCGAGGTCCCAGTTCGGCAGCCGCTCGAGCAGACCGGCGTGCGTCAGGTCGAGATCGAGCGGCGTCACCGACACGTGACCGTCGCGCACGGCGTGACAGTCGGAGCCGGGCACGTCGCCGTAACCGGTGGGCGGACCGCCGATCCAATAATAGCGACGGCCGCGTAAATCGGCGCGCTCGTCGACCTGATCGCGATAGACGCGCTTGCCGAGCCTGGTCCAGTGATAGCCCTTGGGCGACGGCTCCATCGGCACGTTGACGTTGAGCAGCGTCCCCACCGGCAAGCCTTCCTGCAAGACGGCGCGCGCGAGCGCGTGGGCGAACTCGGCCGCGTGCTTGAAGGGATCCTCGCTCGTTTGCAGGCCGCGCTTCCATTCGAGCGACATGGCGATCGCCGGCACGTCGCGCAGCGCCGCCTCGACCGCGCCGGCGACGGTGCCCGAGTAGAAAACGTCGGAGCCCAAGTTGAAGCCGTGGTTGATGCCGCTGACGACGAGATCGGGCTTGCGCGCGCAGATCTTCAAGAGGCCCAAGTAGACGCAATCGGCGGGCGTGCCGTCGACGGAGAACCAGCCGGGCTCGATCTCTTCGCAGCGCAGCGGACGATCGAGCGTGAAGGCGTGGCTCGTCGCCGAGCGTTCGCGATCGGGCGCGACGACGACGAGGTCGCCCAAGTCGGCGAGGCGGCGGCCGAGCGCGCGAATTCCCGACGACTGGATGCCGTCGTCGTTGGCGAGCATGATGAGCGGTCGAGACACGCGTCGATGCTAGCGCGCGGCCGACGATGCCGCAAAAATCAGGACCGCCTCAGCGAACCTGCACTTCGACGACGCGACGCTGACCGTCGGCCATGGTCAGCCGCAGGCGACCGTCGCCGGCGTGCATGCCGCGCACGAACAGCCGCGCGCCGGGCGTGAACCACGCGCGCGCCGCGTCGCCGGCCAGCTCGACGTCGCGCACCGAGCGCGCCGTCTCGAACACCGCGACGTTGCCGACGGCGACGACGAGCGGCAAACCGCGATACGGCAGGTCGGCGTGGCGCGCCAGCACGTGCTCGTGACCTTGCCGCGGCACGACCTCGGCGTGCGCGTCGGGCGCCGGCGTGCGCACGTGCATGTATTTGCCGCGCACCGCCTCGTCGTGCTCGAGCCAGCGATCGTAGGTGACCTCGAACTCGCCGCGCACGACCGGATGAAACGGCGTGCAAGCGCCCAGCGAGACGGCGATGACGGCAGCGACGGCGAACAGGCAGCGGCGAGCCATGGCGCAGCGTAACATCGTGCGGCAGATCACGCGCATTCCTTGCAACATAATCGATCGACGTCCGTCCCATGTACATGCACGCCCTACTCCTCGCGTTCATGCTCGACCTGGTCGTCGCCACGCCGCCGGCGGTCGCCAACCCGAGCTGCGTCACGAGCGGCGACACGACCGTCTGCGGCTATCACTGCACGACCAGCTTCGGCCGCGCCGCCTGCGCGCAAACGCCCGAAGGACTATGCGTCGCCACGACCAGCCGCGTCGTCTGCTGGGACCCGCCGCCCGACGTTCGCCAGCTCATGCACACGCGCGACGACCTCGAGGCGCCCACGTGCGTGTCCGGCCTCGGTCGCGGCGCCTGCGGCTATCACTGCGTCACCGAAGACCAAAAGGTCGCCTGCGCCGACACGCCGATGGGCGCCTGCGGCTGGCGCTTCGGCAAAGTGCGCTGCTGGGATCCGCCGCCCGAGGTCCGCTGGCAAATGGAGGCGCAGAACGACCTGCAGGCCGCGCAGTGCGAGCGCACGCTCACCGACGTCGTCTGCGGCTACCACTGCGTCGACACGGCCGAAGAGGTCCGCTGCGCCAGCTCGCCCTGGGGCACGTGCGAGCGCCACTTCGATCAGCTCGCCTGTTGGGATCCGCCGCCGATGGGACAGCCGCAGCAAACCTGCGGACGTTAGCTAATGGCAGTCGCTCCAGCGCAGCGTCGAACGGAACTGCTTGTGCACGAAGAACATGTGACCCGCGCCTTGAATATTCAGCAGCGACGGAATCGGCACGCCGTTGCCGTCGAGCAGGAACTGCTCTTGCACCTTGACCCAATCGGCGTGCGGCGGCATCCGCGCCGGCTCGAGCTCGCCTTTGACTTCGACGAACCGCTCGCTATCCAGCCATAGCGTGCCGCTCGCCAGCGACGGGCCGTCGCCCTCGGCGCGCACTTTGACGACATACACCGGCCGCCCCCACAGCGTCTCTTTGCCGACGAGCTCGAACTTCTCCGCCGCCGCGTTCTTGGGCGCCAGCGGCGACAACTCGACTTCGTCCTTCTTGCGATCTTTTTGCTGCTTCTTGACCTTGGCGCGCTCGGCCGCGAGCTCGTCCTTGCCCATCGGCTTGCCGTCGCGGACGACGCTGTCGAAGTCGTCCTCTTGGTCGTCGCCTTTGAGGATCGCCGTGCCTTGGCGAACCTCTTCGTGCTCGAGCTTGCCCGACTTGTCCGACAGCTGCGTCGACACGCGCAGCTTGCAGACGGTGCCGTTCGGCTTCTTCTCGGAGACGACGCGGGCGCGCTTCAAGATCTCGTCGAGCGGCAGGTCATCGGCGCGCGCCAGCGACGGCAGCGTAGACAGCGCGACGACGAGCGGCAGCAGGCGAGCAATCAGGGTCCGGCTCATGGGCGCAGCCTACCGCGTCTGCCGCCCGCGCGCCCGCCGAACCTGCAGCGGCAATGGCGACCGCGCCCGGTGCTGCGGCGCTACGCGATGGTGGCGAGCCGGCGAAGCCGACGATCACCGAGGGTGATTTTTGCGGTAGCGTGGCCTCCGTGCGCGCGTATGGGCTGTGGCTGGCGCTGTCGGCGGCGAGCTGCGGCGTGCCCGCGGTTCGCTGGAGCTACGACACGGCGGCGACGACGACGGATGGTCCGGCACGCTGGGCCGCGCTGGCGCCCGCTTACGCGCGCTGCGGCGACGCGCACGGCCAGTCGCCCATCGCGCTGCACGGCGCGCCCGAGTCGCCAGCGCCGGCGCCGCGCTTCGACTATCGCCCGACCGACGTCAAACCGCGCCACGGCGCGCAGGGTCTACAGCTGCAGCTGCGCGACGGCGGCACGCTGCAGCTCGGCGACGACCGCTGGCAGCTGCAGCGCATCGACGTGCACCACCCGAGCGAGCACGCCATCGACAACAGCGGCGACGCCGAGGCCGGCAGCGACGGCGCGCGCACGCCGCTCGAGCTCGAGCTGGTCCATCGTGGCGCGCGCGGCGTCGCGATCGTCTCCATCTTCGTCGTCGGTGGCGAGCCGAACGCGGCCTTGGCGCGGCTGGGCGCGCAGCTGGCACACGGCGGCACGCTCGACGCGGCCGCGCTCTTGCCCGACGAGCGCGCCTACGACGTCTACGACGGCTCGCTGACGACGCCGCCGTGCACCGAAGGCGTCCGCTGGATCGTGCTGCGCAATCCGATCTCCATGAGCGTCGCGGCGATCGATGAATTGACGGCGAATTTCCCCGACAACGCCCGCCCGCTGCAGCCGCGCTAAACATTACTGACATAACGCTGACAGGAGCGGTTGCTAGGCTCTCTTCATCCACCGACCATCCAATTGGGAGATGACGATGAGCCAGAGCCAAAGCGAGCACGAGACCGAGAAGCAGTCCCAAAGTCGCGCCACGCCTCATGTTGGCGGCTGCCATTGCGGCGCCGTGCGCTTCGAGGTCGACCTCGATCTGACGGCGCCCGTCGGCCGCTGCAACTGCACGATCTGCCAAAAGCGCGGCGCGACCGGCGCCATCGTCAAGCCCGACGCCTTCCGCTTGCTCGCCGGCGACGACGCGGTCGGCACCTATTCGTGGGGCCGAAAATCGGGCAGCTACGCGTTCTGCAAGCGCTGCGGCATCCACGTCTTCGGCAGCGGCAACGTCCCCGAGATCGGCGGCGCGTTCGCGTCGGTCAACGTCAACTGCCTCGACGGCGTCGACCCGGCCACGCTCGCCGTCATCTATTGGGATGGTCGCCACGACAACTGGCAAGCCGGACCGCGCAGCGCGCCGTGGCCCGTGCACGCCTGAGCTGCCGTCGCTGACGCCGGCGCCGCCGCGGAATCGGCCGCGGCGCGCCGTGGACCGTCGTCACCGTTTCCGCTATGCTCCCGGACGCTCGTCGTTTGGGGGGATCCTATATGCGGTGCGTTGGATCGGCGTGTGTGCTGTTGATTTTGCTTTGTTTTCCGCTCGCAGCGCACGCCGGCGACAGCGCCGCAACCGAGGCCGAGCGCCACTGGACGAGCGGCATGGCGCACTATCAGCTCGAAGAGTGGGACGAGGCGATCCGCGAGTGGGAAGCGGGCTTTCGCATCAAGCCGGCGCCGCAGTTCTTGTTCAACTTGGCGCAGGCCTATCGACTGTCGAAGCACTACGACAAGGCGCTGTCGTTCTACCGCAAGTACTTGTACATGGAGCCGCACGCCGACAATCGCGCCGAGGTCGAGCGGCAGATTCATGCGATGGAGCCGCTCGCGGCGGCGCAGCCGCATGAGCAGCCGACGCCGGCGCCGCCGGTCGTGACGCCGGCGCCGGTCGCCGCGCCAATCGCGGCGCCGCCGCAGCCCGCGCCGCCCGCGGCCGTCAGCGTGCCGGCGACGAACGAGCTCACGAAAGCGCCGCCACCGCCGAAGCATAAGACGTGGATTTGGGGTGTCGTCGCCGGCGCGGCGGTCGTCGTCGCGGCGGCGGTCGTCGTCGGCGTCGTCGTCGGCACGGCCGACTCGGCCAAGACGCTGCCGATGGTGCGTTTCTAGTGCGCGCCAATCAGACTGGCCGGCTGCTCGTCGTCTTCGTCGGGCTCGTCGTGGCCGCGGGCGCGTCCGGCTGCAGCAGCGATCCCTGCGACGGCGTCTCCGGCACCTGCATCAGCGTCCGCGTCGAAGGCTCGGTCAGCGGCGTCGATCAGCTGCGCGTGTCGCTCGACGGTGTCGCGGCGCCGATGCCGACGCCAACGCCGCCGAAGGCGATCTCACTGCCGGTGAAGCTGGCGATTGGACTGTCGGCGACGACCGCGAGCCCGGCCAAGCTCACGATCGCCGCGCTGACGACCGCCGGCGTCGTGGCCGAACAGGAGCAGCCGGTGCCGTTCACGCCCGGCCAACACGTCAAAGTCACGTTTCACCTGACCGCGGTCTCGGCGCTCGACGGCGGCGCGCCCGGCGCCGATCTGAGCGGCGGCGACCTGGCGGGCAGCGACGGTGGCGTGTTCGTGCCCACGCCCGGCGCCGTCAGCATCTATCCGTCGGTGGTGACGTTCCCCGATACGCTGCGCCGCTCGTCGTCGACCGCGACGCTCACCATCTACAACCGCACCGGCGTCGACGTGAGCGGCATGGGCGGCACCAGCACCGGCGCGCAGATGGACTTCAACCCCACGACGGTCGCGCCGTCGACGTGCATGCTCACGCAATCGGGCCTCACGATCCCTGCCAACGTCGACTGCGTGCTGACGATCCAGTTCACGCCGACCGCCAGCGGCGTTCGCACGCAAATGCTGTCGCTCACCTTCAACAGCACGATGATGATCAACCCCACGTTCACCGGCAAAGGGGTGGCGACGTGGGTGGCCGAGAACATCGGCGATCTCGTCAACAGCAGCGAGGCGATCACGAGCGTCTGGGCGTCCGGCCCCACCGACGTCTACGCCACCAGCAACAAGATGAACGAATCCATCTGGCACTCGCCCGGCGACGGCACATGGACGCCGGTGACGCCGAACGGCGCCGCCACGACGGTCGCCTTCGCCACCGTGACCGGCAACAGCGCGCAGCAGGTTTGGGTCGGCGGCGGCCAGACCATCCTCATGTACAACGGCAACAGCTGGGTCAGCGAGACGCCACCCGCCGGCGAGACCATCAAGCAGCTCTGGGCCAACGGCACGAGCCCCGTCATCGGCGCCACGTCGCACTTGGTCATCCTGCGCGACAGCTCGGCGAATTGGAGCACCGTCTACACGCTGCCCGCGACCTACTCGTCCACCAACGCCGTCGCCAACGCGACCAGCAACGCCGGCAACTTCGTCGTCACCGGGACGCCGGGCTTCGTCGCCTACGGCAACAACAACGGCAGCGACACGACGGTGCTCACGACCAACACGACGGCGCCGCTCAACGGCGCCTGGGAAGCGCCCAACGGCAACCTCTACATCGTCGGCAACTCGGCGTCCGAAGGCAACGCGCCGCCGGCGATCCTCAACTGCAACTTCACGACGTTCACGTGCGCGGCCGAGACGACGACGGCCAATCGCAGCCTCAACGGCATCTCCGGCCGGCTCGTCAGCGGCACGACGCTCGACATGTACGCCATCGGCGTGCTCGGCACCGAGGTCCTGCACTCCGACGGCAGCGGCACCTGGGCGGAGGTGCCGGTCCCGCAGCACGGCGGCATGAACGCCGTCTTCGTGCTCCCGTCGGGCGAGGTCTACGTCGTCGGCCAAGCCGGCCAGATCAACCACTACCTGAACTAGACCTAGTACTAGCCGCGCCCGCTTCATCGCGCGGAAACACGCAAAAAACGCACGCCAAGAGTCAGCGGCACAAAATAAAAAAGGCCCGATTTCTCGGGCCTTTTCCATCGTTCTTTGGTCGGGGCGAGAGGATTTGAACCTCCGACTCCTAGTCCCCCAGACTAGTGCGCTAACCAGGCTGCGCCACGCCCCGATTTAGAACCGAAAGCTGTCTATCACGACTTTTCGTCTTCGTCGATCATCTTCTCGAGCTCATCCAGCTTCTCGCGCACCGACTCGGCGAGACGCAACGCCGCCAACGGCGACTCCTCGCCCGCGAGCTCGCGCAACCGACGCTTGGCGCCGTCGATGCGGAAGCCCTCGTCGTACAGGAGCGCCTTCACCTGCAAGACCGCCTCGACGTCGCGCCGCCGATAAAGCCGCTGATTCGAACGCGTCTTCTCGGGCCGGATGGCCTTGAACTCGGTCTCCCAATAACGCAGCACGTACGGCTCGACACCGGCGATCTCCGCTACCTCGCCGATCTTGAAGTACTGCTTGTCGGGAATGTCCGTCGGCAATGCCTGCGACGTCAGGTGTTCAGGGCGTTCTTCAGGACCTGGCTAGGCTTGAACGTGAGCACGCGACGAGCGCTAATCGTAATCTCTTCGCCGGTCTGGGGATTGCGACCGACACGCGCGTTCTTGTCGCGCACCACGAAGTTGCCGAAGCCCGAGATCTTGATCTTCTCGCCCCGCTCCAGCGTCTCCTTGATCGTATCGAACACGGTCTCGACGATTTCGGCCGCTTCCTTCTTCGAGAAGCCGCCTACCTTTTCGTAGACGTTCTCGATGATGTCGGCCTTGGTCATCGTGCGGCGTTCTTGCATGGTCCCCTCACCCATTACAATGCTAAGCGCCTCCAAATTAAGCGGAACATCGCGCCAAGTCAACAGAATTGCCGGTTATCGGCGGTCGAAGGAGAGCGCCGCGGCGAGCTGCGTAACCAGACCGTCGTGCAGCGTTTGCACTTCGGCGTCGGTGAGCGTGCGGTCTGGTGCGCGATAAGTAAACGACCAGAGCATGCCCTTTTTACCGGCAGGCACCTTACCAGGCTCGCGATAGTCCTCGAGCACGCGCACGTCGACGAGCAGCGGATTGCGCGCGCGCTCGATCGCTTCGCGAATGCGCGCCGCCGTCACGCCTTCGTCGATGAAGAACGACAAATCGCGCGATACCGGCGGGAAACGCGGCAATTCACGCGCGTTGACGGCGTTCGCAGTCGGCAGCGCCGCCAGATCGATCGTGAACACGAGCGGCTGCGCTTCGACGGCGAGCGTCCGCGCCGCGCGCGGATGCAAACGACCGACGTGACCGACGATCGCGCCGCCGACGTGCAGCGCCGCTTGCTGCCCGGGATGCAGCCACGCCTCGTGCGACGGCTGATATTCCGCCGTGTGACCGAGCGCCGCCATCAGCTCTTCGCACGCGCCCTTGCCGTCGAAGAAGTCGACGACCGCGCCGGCTTTGAGCCAGCCATCGCCGCGGCCGTGCAAGAGGCCGGCGACGTGCCAGCGCTCGTCGGGCAGCTCCTGCCCGTCGCGCGCCGTGAACGTGGCGCCGACCTCGAAGATGCGCACGTCGTGGTTGCCGCGCGTGAGATTCCGCTGCAGCGTCGCGCACAATCCAGGCACCAGCGTCGTGCGCATGACCGCTTGATCTTCGCGCAGCGGATTGACGATGCGTACCGGCCGCGCGTCAGGATCGATCGCCGCCAGCTGCGCCGGACCGATGAAACCGTAGGTGATCACCTCGTCGAGGCCGAGGCCGCGCAACGCGTCGCGCGCCGTGTCGTTGACGAGCTCGGCTGCGCCGCGCATCGGCCCCGGCGGCTCGCGCAAGATCGGCAGCGTCGCGGCAATGCGCTCGTAGCCGTGCAGTCGCGCGATCTCCTCGATGAGATCGATGTCGCGGGTCAGATCGGGCCGCCACGTCGGAATCGTCGCGCGCAGCTTGTCGCCGTCGACCTTCGTCGCGATGCCGATGCTGCCGAGAATGCGCGCCTGCTCCGCCGCCGGCAGCGTGATGCCCAAGATCTCGGCCGTGCGCGCCACCCGCAGCGTCAACTGCGTCGGCTTCTGCGGCTGCGGATAGGCGTCGGCGAGCGTGCCCGTCATCTTGCCGCCCGCGAGCTCGACGATGAGCTGCGCCAACCGCAGCGCGATCTCGGCCGGCGCGCTCGGATCGGTGCCGCGCTCGAAGCGATGCGCCGCTTCGGTGTGCAGCCCGAGCCGCTTGGCCGTGCGCCGCACGCGCGCCGGCGCGAAGTGCGCGCTCTCCAGCAACAGCCGCGTCGTCTTGGCCGAGACCTCGCTGCCGGCGCCGCCCATGACGCCGGCGATGGCGACCGGGCCGTTGTCGTCGGCGATGACGAGATCGCCGGCGAGCACGCGCGTCTGTTCGTCGAGCGTCACGATCGTTTCGCCGCCGAGCGCCGCGCGCACGCTGACGCCGCCGCCGGCCAAGCGATCGAGATCGAACGCGTGCAGCGGCTGGCTCCACATCAGCATCGTCACGTTCGTGGCGTCGACGACGTTGCTGATCGGCCGCACGCCGAGCGCCGCCAAGCGCACCCGCACGCCTAATGGGCTCGGCGCGATCTTCACGCCTTCGACGACGAGCGCCGCATAACGCGGACAGCCCTCGGCATCGACGAGCTCGACCTTCGCGGGCGCGCCCGTCAGCTTCGGCTTCGGCCCCGGCGGCAGCTTCAGCGGCAAACCGAGCAGCGCCGCCGCTTCGCGCGCAATGCCCACGTGCCCCAGGCCATCGGGCCGATTGGGCGTGACGTTCACTTCCCAGATCTCGTCGGGCAGCCCGAGCTTGCGCGCGAAATCATCGCCCGGCTGAAGGCCGTCGCGCTCGTCGAGAATGAGGATGCCTTCGTGCGACGAGCCGAGGCCCAGCTCATCCTCGGCGCACAACATGCCCGGCGACAGGATGCCGCGCACCGGCTTTTCGCCGAGCGTGATGCCGCCCGGCAACGTCGCGCCCGGTCGCGCCCACAACACGAGACCGCCCGGCGCCGGCACGTTGCTGGCGCCGCACACGACCTGCGTCGCCGGCTTGCCGTCGCCGACTTCGACGTCGACGAGCGTCAGCTTGTTCGCTTCCGGATGCGGCCGCTTGGCGACGACGCGCGCGACGATGACGCCCGAAACCGGCGCGAACGGAGCCCGCGCTTCGATCTCGAATCCGGCCATCGTCAGCTTGTTCGCGAGCGTATCGGCATCGATCGCGCCGTCGACGAGCTCACGCAGCCACGAGAGCGACACCTTCATCGGAGCACCGTCATCGGGTTCATCGGAATTGGCGCGCGAAACGCACGTCTCCCTCGAACAGCTGCTTGATGTCGTCGACGCCGTACTTGAGCATGGCCATGCGATCGATGCCCCAGCCGAAGGCGAAGCCGCTGTATTTGCCGCTGTCGTAGCCGACGTGCGCGAACACGGCCGGATCGACCATGCCGGCGCCGCCGATCTCGATCCAGCCGGTCATTTTGCAGGTGCGGCAGCCTTTGCCTTTGCACGTCGGGTGCGTGAAGTCGATCTCCGCCGACGGCTCGGTGAACGGGAAGAACGACGGCCGCAAGCGCACGCCGAAGCTCTCGCCGAAGTAGCGCCGCGCAAAGTGCAAGAGCACGCCCTTCAAGTCGGCGAACGTCACGCCTTGGTCGACGCACAACCCTTCGACCTGGTTGAACATCGGCGAATGCGTCGGATCGTCGTCGCGGCGATAGACCGTGCCCGGCGCGATGATGCGCACCGGCGGCGGGTGCGCCAGCATCGTGCGAATCTGCACCGGCGACGTATGCGTGCGCAGCACGACGTCTTTGACGCCGTCGATGTAGAAGGTGTCCTGCATATCGCGCGCAGGATGATCCTTCGGCATCGCCAAGGCTTCGAAGTTGTGGAAATCGGTCTCGACTTGCGGCCCGACCGCGACCGTAAAGCCAATCTGCGCGAAGATCGCCTCGATCTCGCGCCGCGCCAGCGTGATCGGATGCAAGCGGCCCAGCCGATGCGCGCGTCCGGGCAAGGTCACGTCGACGGCGACCGACAGCTCGCGCGCCTCGGCCTCGTCCGCCAGCGCCGCCAGCCGCTTGCCGAACGCCGCTTCGCACGACTGCAGGATCTCGTTCGTCGCCTGCCCGATCGATCGCTTCTGATCGTTGGGCGCGCTCTTGAGCAGCTCTTTTTGCTTCAGTCGAATCTGTCCCGAGGCGCCGCCGAAATCGGCAAATACCTTGCGTACCGCCTGTTCATTGGCGGCCGCCTCGAGCTGTTTGGTGAACTGCTGGTAAAGAGCGGAGAGCTCGTCAGACAGGGAGGCCATGGAAGTCGCCCTCCATAGCTACGCGGCGGTGGCTTGCGCGACGATCTTGTTGAAAGCGGCCGGATCGCTGATGGCCAGGTCGGCCAGGATCTTACGGTCGATCTCGATGTTGTGGCGCTTCAAGCCGCCCATGAGCTTCGAGTAGCTGACGCCCTGAATACGCGCAGCCGCGTTGATGCGGATGATCCACAGCGCGCGGAAGTCCCGCTTGCGCTTGCGACGGTGCCACGTGGCGAACCGCCACGCGTGGCGAACCGTGTCGACCATCGCCTTCCAGAGCTTGGAGCGTCCGCCGCGATAGCCCTTGGCGTGCTGGCGAATGCGATTGCGCCGACGGCGCGCCTTGAATCCTCGTTTTGCTCGAGCCATTTCTCAATTACTCCTGTGGTCGGCCGTCGGGACCGTCGGCAGCGACGGATTTTTTGCCCTGAGCCAGGCCCACGAAAGACGTACTTGCTAACACAACACTAAGTGTCGAGCAAGCCCCTAGAACTTGTACGGAAGGAGGCGCTTGACCTGGGCTTCCTGCGCTTCGTTCACCAGCTTCGAGCCACGCAGACGACGCTTGCGCTTGGTGGACTCGTGCGACAAGAGGTGGCTCTTGTGCGCCTGCTTGTGCTTGACGTGCCCTTTGGCCGTCACTTTGAAGCGCTTCTTGGCGCCCGAATGGGTCTTCATCTTCGGCATCGGAATTTCCTTTGGCGGCTTTCTATCTCGTAGAGCGGATTACTTCAAGCGGATTACTTCAAGCGGATTACTTCGCGGGCGGCTTGACCGAGACGACCGGCTGGTTTGCCGGCTTCGCCGGACCGCTGGTCGGACGCGGGCCGCTGGGGCCGGTCGGACGCGGTCCGCTCGACGGGCCGGTTGGGCGCGGGCCGCTCGGGCCGGTCGGACGCGCGGTCACCGGCGCCGGCGGGCGCGGCGTGCCATTCGGGAACGTCCGCGGCGTCGTCGAGATCGGCGCGCCGGCCGTCACACCCGTCACGGCTGCGCCCGGCTGCGGCATCGGACGCGGAGCCGGCGGCGCGAACGTCTGCGTCGTCGGCATGCCCGTCGGGCTGCCGAGCGGCTTGGCGCCACCGACGCGCGGCGCGATGATCATGAGCATGCGCCGACCTTCCATCATCGGCGGCTGCTCGACCTGGGCGATGTCGGACGTGAGGTCGACAACCTTCTTCAGCATCGCCTGACCCGTCTCCGGGTGCACGATCTCGCGGCCGCGGAAGATGACGACCAGACGCGCCTTGTTGCCCTCGAGCAAGAAGCGACGGATATGGTCGACCTTGAACTGGAGATCGTGCACGTCCGTCTTGGGACGGAACTTGATCTCCTTGTAGGTCACCGTCGACTGATGCTTCTTGGCGTCCTTGCGCTTCTTCGAGTCCTCATACTTGAACTTGCCGTAGTCCATGATCTTGCAGACGGGCGGCATGGCCTTGGGGCTGACCTCGACGAGATCGAGGCCTCCTTCCTCGGCAATGCGCAGCGCCTCGGACGTGTCGAGCACGCCGAGCTGCCCGCCGTCTGCGCCGATGACGCGCACTTGCGGCACGCGGATACGACGGTTGACGCGGTAGAGATCCTGCTGAACAGGGCGGCTTTCGAATGGCTTGCTAATGGGCTTCTCCTCTAATTACGTTGAGCAGCCAAATCTATAGCGGAAGCTTGGCTTCGTCCACCAAGCGATCGCATAGCGCGTCGAGCGACATCGGCGGCAGCTGCGTACCGTCGCGCAAACGCGGCGCCACCGTGCCCGCCGCCACTTCTTTGTCACCTACGACCAACATGTACGGAATCTTCTCGAGCTGCGCGCGGCGAATCTTGGCGCCCAGCTTGTCTTTAGACACATCGAGGTCGATGCGAAGCCCACGCGCCTTCATCTTCGCCTGAACTTCGCGGGCGAAGGGCTCTTGCGTGTCCGAAACGACGACGGCGCGCGCCTGAATCGGCGCCAGCCACAACGGGAAACCGCCCGCGTAGTGCTCGATCAGCATGGCGATGAAGCGCTCGAAGCTGCCGAAGATCGCGCGGTGGATGACGACCGGACGATGACGCGCGTTATCGGCGCCGACATAGGTCAGATCGAAGCGCTCGGGCGCGTTCCAGTCGAGCTGGATGGTCGCGCACTGCCACTTGCGACCGAGGGCATCGGTCACATCGATGTCGATCTTCGGGCCGTAGAAAGCCGCCTCGTTGGGCACGGTGTCGAAGACGATCTGGTTCTTCGTCAGCGCCGATGCAAGGGAGGCTTCCGCCTTATCCCAGTCTTCGAGCGCGCCCATCATCTTCTCGGGGTTGCGCGTCGAGAGCTGGAACGTCGTCTCCATACCGAAGACGCCGTAGACCTTACGCACGAGCGCGAGCAGCGCCGTCACTTCGTCCTCGACCTGATCGAGGCGAAGGTAGATGTGCGCGTCGTCCTGCTGGAACTGGCGCATGCGGGTCAGGCCGCTCAGCGTACCCGAGGCCTCGTTGCGATGCAGGATGTCCTGCGAATGGATGCGCAGCGGCAGATCGCGGTAGCTGTGCAGCTCCATGCTGTACAAGAGGTGATGGCTCGGGCAGTTCATCGGCTTGAGGCCGAAGCTCTGCTCCTCCGCCGTCACCTTGAACATGTTGTCCGCGTAGTGCTCCCAGTGCCCCGACTGCTCCCACAGCTTCTGGCTGTAGATGAGCGGCGTCTTGACCTCGACATAGCCCGCGTCGTCGAGCAGGAGGCGCCGCATGAAGCCCTGCAGCGTCGTGTAGAGCACGGTGCCCTTGGGCAGCCAGAACGGCACGCCCGGCGCGAACGGATGGAACGCGAACAGCCCCAGCTCTTTGCCGAGCTTGCGGTGGTCGCGCTTCTCCGCTTCCTCGCGCTGCTTGACGAACTCGGCGAGCAGCTTCTTGTCGGGGAAGGCGGTGCCGTAGATGCGCTGGAGCATCTTGTTCTTCGAGTCGCCGCGCCAATACGCGCCCGCGACCGAGAGCAGCTTGAACGCCTTGATGTCGCCGGTCGCCTTGCAGTGACCGCCGCGACAGAGATCGGTGAAGCCGCCGTGCGAGTGGAGCGTGATGCGCTCGCCTTCGGGGATGCCGCGCGCGAGCTCGACTTTGTACGGCTCGTTGCGCTGCTCGAAGTAGGCGATGGCTTCGTCGCGCGTAATTTCCCGCTCTTCGAACGGGAGATTGGCGGCGACGATCTCGCCCATCAGCTTCTCGAGCTTGCCGAGGTCTTCGTCGGTGAAGTGGTGGTCGATGTCGAAATCGTAGTAGAAGCCGGTGTCGATGGGCGGACCGATGGTCAGCTTGGCGTCCGGCCAAATCCGTTTCACCGCGTCGGCCATGACGTGGGCCGCCGAGTGACGAAGTTTTTCGAGATCGTTCACGAGAAGACGTGCGTGGAGGGGATGCTAGTAGGCACGGGCAGGATTGAACTGCCGACCCCTACCGTGTCAAGGTAGTGCTCTACCACTGAGCTACGTGCCTGGGCCAGAAACAAAGTTGTAGTGTGGTAATCTTTGTCGCACACAGTGTCAAGCGCTTTCCAGCTGAGCGCGACGGTTTCCTCGCAGATGCAGCCGCACCTTCTGCAGGAAGTCATCGAGGCCGAACGGCTTCATGAGATAGCCGTCGGCGCCGGCGTCGATGGAGCTGCGCTGCACCATCTCGCCCGACATCGCCGTGACCATCAGCACCGGCACGTGTGACGTCGCCGGGTTGCCCTTCAAGCGGCGGCACACTTCGATGCCGTCGGCGTCGGCGAGCACGATGTCGAGGATGACGAGGTCGACGTCCGCCGTCACCGTCGCCAGCGCCTGCTCGCCCGACGTGACGCTGATGACTTCGTAGCCTTCGCGCTCGAGCACGAAGCGGGTGAAGTCGAGGATCTCGAGCTCGTCCTCGACGACGACGACGCGGGCGCGGCTGTCGGGCTTGGGCAGCGCGCGGCCGAGCAGACGCAAGATGCCTTCGGTCAAGCGCGCGCCGTCGCCGGGCGCGACGACGGAGATCGGCGCGCCCGCGGCGATCGACCGGGCCGCGCAGGTCGGCGACGACGACCGTCGGCACCGCCGCCGTGTCGTCGTCGCGCTTGAGCTCTTCGAGCGCCTCGTCGAGGTTGGACAGCGCCAGGAGCACGAGATCGGGCCGATGGCGCCGCGCGCGCCGCACCAGCTCGGTCGCCGACTCGGTCCAGAGAAGATCTAGCGGCTGTAAGGCTTGCGCGGTGAGCGTCAGCTCCAGCTGCTCGCGCGCGGCTTCGTCGGCGCCGACGATGATGAGCGCGCGGCCGCTGCCGACCGGCTCGGCGCGCTCGCGCACGTCGGCGCGCGGCAGGCGGACGGTGAACGTCGAGCCGCGCCCTTCGGCCGAGTCGACGTTGATGTCGCCTTGATGCAGCGTCACCAGCTCTTTGGCCAGCGCCAAGCCCAAGCCGGCACCGCCGAAGCGGCGCGTCGAGGAGGCGTCGACCTGGTAGAAGCGGTCGAAGATGCGGGCGCGCGCGTCGACGGGGATGCCGATGCCGCGATCGGCGACGGAGACCTCGATCTGCACGTCGCGACGGCGCGCGTGCACTTCGATGGCGCCGCCCGCGGCTTCGGTGAACTTCTCGGCGTTGCTGATGAGCGCGCGGAACACCTGCTCGAGCCGCGCCCGATCGCCGACGATCCACAGCGGCTCTTGGCCCAAGTCGAGATGCAACGGCAAGCTGCGCGACGCCAGCCGCTCGCCTACCGCCGCCGCCGCCGCCGCGATCGCCTCGCGCAGATCGAAGCGCGCCATCGACAGCTCGAGCCGCCCCTCTTCGCGCCGGGCCAGATCGAGCAGCGTCTCGATGAGCTCGACCAGCCGCTGCGTGTTGGCGGCGGCGATCTCGAGCCCGCGGCGCTGCCGCGCGTTGACCGGGCCGAGCGTGCCGCGCAAGAGCAGGTCGTTGTAGCCTTTGATGCTGACGAGCGGCGTGCGCAGCTCGTGCGAGACGTTCGCCAAGAGCTGCGTCTTCAGCCGATCGAGCGACGCGCGCTCCTGATTACGCTGGCGAATGTCCTCGAGCTGCTTGACCGACGTGTTGTCGCGGCCGATGCCTTCGAGCACCACCGCCCGCCCGCTCGCGTTGCGCACGGGATAGAGCGACAGCTGCATGATGATGCGCTCGCCCGACTTCGCCGTCAGCGCCAGGTCGAAGGTGCGCGACGCGACCTCTTGCATGCGCGAGAACGACGCGTCCCAGTTGGGGCGATGCTCGGGCAGGATCATGCGCGGAAAGAGGCCGGCGTCCTGGTAGAACTCGTCGGGCGCGTAGCCGGTCAAGCGCTCGATGGCGCGGTTGACGTAGAGGATGCGGCCGGCGATGGCGTCGACGCGGAAGATGATGTCGGGCGCGTCCTCGACCAGCTCCTCGAAGCCGCGCTCGCCATTGCCGACGGGCGAGGTCGCCGACGAGCGGTCGACGGCGATGGTCATGAGGCCGCGCTTGCCATCGGGCATGGTGATGGCGGTGGTCGTCCAATCCATCACGCGGCGCAGGCCGTCGCCGCAGGTCACCGTCGGACGATGGCGCAGCACTTCATTGACGGCGTAGAGCTGCTCGACCTCGCGCTGCACGATCTGCTGCTCTTGACCGTCGGGGAACATGATCGGCAGCCACTGATCGCGCGTCAGCTCCTCGGCGCTCCAGCGGGTCAGGTCGAGAAAGGCGCGGTTGGCGAACACGAGGCGGCCGCCGACCGACGCCGCCGCGGCCAACGGCGCCTCGACGAGCGCTTGCCATTGCGGCAGCCCGGACAACACGCCTTCGATGTACCCCCGATCCGCCATCGCCACCCGCCCCTGTCGTCGGTTCGACCGGTTCGCTTCGTCTAAGGCTTGCTTAGTTGGTGTAGAACGCGTCGATCACTTTGGCGAACTTCTCTTGCGTGAACTTGCGCTTGACCTTCAACGTCGGCGTCAGCTCACCCGTCTCCTGCGAGAAGTCGGCCGGCAGGACCGCGAACTTCTTGATCGAAGAGTAGCTCGGCTCGCGCGCGTTCAAGTCGTCGACATATTTCTGCACCAACTTGCGCACGCGCTCGTGCTGCGCCAGCTCGGCGTTCGACGTGAACGTCAACCCCTCGTCCTTGGCCCACTTGGCGATGTTCTCTTCGTTGAGCGTGATGAGCGCGACGAGATAGGGACGCTTGTCGCCGTGCACCATCACCTGCGAGATGTACGGCGTCGCCTTCAGCGAGTTCTCGAGGTTCTGCGGCGCGATGTTCTTGCCGCCGGCGTTGACGATGATGTCCTTCTTGCGATCGGTGATGCGCACGAGGCCGTTCTCGACGACGCCGATGTCACCGGTGTGGAACCAGCCCTCTTCGTCGATGGCTTCGCGCGTCGCTTCCGGCTTGTTGTAGTACTCCTTCATGACCGAGCCGGCGCGCACCAGGATCTCGCCGTCCTCGGCGATGCGGATCTCGACGCCCGGAACCGCCGGTCCGACGGTGCCGAAGCCGTACTTCTCGGGGCGATTGAGCGTCGTGCCGGCGGTGGTCTCGGTCAGGCCCTAGCCTTCGAGCACGAGGACGCCGGCGGCGTGGAAGAACTCGGCGATCTCCTTCGACAAGGGAGCGCCACCCGACACCAAGAAGCGCATGCGGCCGCCGAGCACCGTCTGAATCTTGGAGAACACGAGCTTCGTCGCGAGCGCGTTCTTGATCGACAGACCGACGGGGATCGGCTCGTGGCGCTGCTTGAGCTTCGAGACTTCGCGGCCGACGCTGAACGCCCAGTCGAAGATCTTCTGCTTCGTCGGCGGCGAGGCGTTGCGATTGCCGAGGATGCCCAGGTAGACCTTCTCGAGCACCCGCGG
The DNA here is from genome assembly GCA_963785725.1 of uncultured delta proteobacterium. Lineage (GTDB taxonomy): Bacteria > Myxococcota_A > Polyangia > Palsa-1104 > Palsa-1104 > JAQBQH01. The sequence goes on from CAWAWS010000005.1 coordinate 344,087, forward strand.
CACGGCGCACATGAAGCTCGGCTTCACCTCGCCCAAGTTGTCTTTGATCTTGTTGATCGACTCGGCGAAGGCGATGCGCGAGCCCTTGGAAATGCTGGTCCACTCGAGGATCTTGGCGAAGATGTGCGCCATCGGCAGGAACAAGAGCTGCTCGTCGTGCTCGTCGATGGGCAGCGCGTCGCGCATGGCGTCGCACTCCCAGACGATGTTCTTGTGCGTGAGGACGACGCCCTTCGGCGGCCCGGTCGTGCCCGACGTGTAGACGATCGTGAAGCTGTGGTCGGGCACGATCTCGGTCCAGCGGCGCTCGAGCTCGCCGGCGTGCTCGCCGAGCCACTTGGCGCCGTCGCGGCGCAGCTCGGCCAGCGACAAGAGCAGGCCGCGATCGGCGGCGGGCACGACGTCGTCGAGCGTCAGCTGCGTGCGGCCTTGCGCGTCGGGCTTGTCGAGCTTACAGGCGGCGTCGAAGTAGACGATGCGCGTCAGGCCCGTCAGCTTCTCGCGCTCGGCCATGAGCTTCACGATCTGCTGCGGATTCTCGGCGAACACGATCTTGGCGCCCGAGTCGTTGACGATGTACTCGCACTCGTGCGGCAAGTTCGACTGATAGATGGGCACGGTGACGCCGCCGGCCATCAGGATGCCGATGTCACAATGCAGCCACTCGGGCCGCGTGTTGGCGAGGATGCAGCTGCGATCGCCGAGCCCGCAGCCGAGCGCGATGAGCCCGGCGGCGATTTCGCGCGACGCCTGGTCCCAATCGGCCCAGGTCGACTGCCGCCAGCTGCCGCCCTCTTTCCAGCGCAATACGGGTTTGGCGCGGTCGGCCTTGACGCGCTGGTTGAAGATTTCGACCGCGTTGGCGACGCTGAGCGGTCGCTCGGCCGGTCGTTCGCTGATGCCCGTCCCCAATGCCGTCGCCGCGCTCGTATCCATGCGTCGAATTGTTACGCCGAAAGGGTCGGCGCATCAACCGTATGCTAAAGTGAAACGTCGACGAATAAACATGAGCGAGCGTCACCCCATGAGCGAGCGTCACCCATGAGCCCGATGCGTTTCATCGTCCGCTCGCTGGTCATGTTCGGCCTGGTGCTGTTCTCGCTGGGCCGATTTCTGGCCGGTTGGCTGCTCCTCTTGGTGATGTTCGCGCCCAAAGCGCGGCGGCAGGAGTGGTTCGCGCGCTGCTTCGTCGGCCTGTTTCGCGCGCTCGGCGCCACCTTCATCAAGGTCGGGCAGATCATGTCGACGCGGCCGGATCTGTTCGAGCCGCATCTGATTCAGGCGCTGGAGACGCTGCAAGACAACGTCGGGCCGTTCCCGTTCACGCACGTGCAGCAGACGTTCATCGAGGACTTCGGCAAGCCGCCCGAGGAGCTGTTCGCCGAGATCTCGCCGCTGCCGATCGCCTCGGCGTCGGTGGCGCAGGTGCACAAGGCGCGGCTGCCCGACGGTCGCGTCGTCGCCGTCAAGGTGCGGCGGCCCAACCTCGACGAGCTGGTGCGCTTCGATCTCAAGGTCATGCGCGGGTTTGCGCATCTGATGGCGCTCGTGCCGGGGGTGAGCTTGATGGCGCCGGTCGAGAGCGTGCGCGAGTTCGGCCGCGGCATCTCGCTGCAGCTCGACTTCACGATCGAAGCCGCCAACAACCGACGCTTCGCCGAGAACTTCAAAGACGACCGCGACGTGCTGTTTCCCGCGCTCGTCGACGGGCTGTGCTCGCCGCGCGTGTTGACGATGGAGTACATCGACGGCACCAAGATCCTGAACTTCCGGCAGACGCCGTCGGACCCGAAGCGCTTGGCGGCCATCGGTTTCCGCGTGATGCTCAAGATGATCTTCGAGGACGGCTTCGTGCACGCCGACCTGCATCCCGGCAACATCTTCATCACGCGTGACGACCGCGTCGCCATCTTGGATTTGGGGCTCGTCGGTGAGCTCGACGGCACGCATCGCGCCGGCTTTGCGCGCTACTTCGCGGCCTGGGCGCAAGGCGACGGCAAGACGATGGCCAAGCTGATGGCGGAGCTGTCGCCGGTCAAGCGCATCCCCGACTTCGCCGGCTTCGAGGCGGCGGTCGTCGCGTTCGTGCAGAAGTACAACGGCAAGCGGCTCGGCGAAGTGCAGGTGTCGCTCGTCTTCATGGACATGATGAACATCCTCAGGAAGTATCGCGTGCGCGCCAACCCGACGTTTACGCTGGTGAACATCGCGATCGCCGTCACCGAGGGCATCGGCAAGCAGCTCGATCCGACGGTGGATTTGATGGCGGCGGCGCTGCCGTTCTTCGCGCGCTTCAACTTCTTCGCGCCGGAAGCCACCGGGTGATTTGGGGGCGGCGGTCGGCGATCCTCGTCGCCGCCGCTGCGCTGGTCGCGTATCACAACGCGCTCACGGCCGGCTTCGTTCTCGACGATTACCACTACATTCTCGAGCATCGCGAGCTCGGGATTACGGCGATTCCGCGGCTGTTTTGGCGCGCCTACCATTCGGGCGGCGTCGAGTTCTATCGCCCGCTGACGACGGCGACGTTCGCGCTCGACCGCTCGCTGTTCGCGCTCTGGGCGCCGGCCTATCACGCGCACAACCTGGCCTGGCACGTCGCCGCGTCGCTGCTCGTCGGTCACCTGTTCTCGCGCGTTCTCGACAGCCGGGCGGCGACGATGGCGGCGCTGGTGTTCGCGTTGCATCCGCTGCACACCGAGGCGGTCACCGGCATCGTCGGGCGCTCGGAGCTGATGGCGACGACGTTCGTGCTCGCCGGCTGCGCGCTGCAGCGTGATGGGCGACGCGCCTCGGCCGCCCTCGCCTACCTCGCGGCGCTCATGTCGAAGGAGAGCGGCGTCATGTTGCCGCTCCTGGCCGTGCTCGTCGACGCGCAGACGCGACCGTGGCCGCGCGCCGCGCAGCGCGCCTGGAATTTCCTGCCGCCGCTCTTGGTCTACGGGCTTTTGCGCGCGCATGCGTTGGCGGGCGCGACGCTGCCGCCGCCAGCCGAATATTTCCGCGTGGCGACGGCGGGCACGGCATTCTGGACGGCCGTCGACGTGCTCGGCCGCGACGCGCGGCTGCTCGTGTGGCCGCATCCGCTCGCCGCCGACTATTCGTATCCGGCGCTGCCGCTGTCGCCGGGAATCGCTAGTGCGCGCACGCTTTGCACCGTCGCCGGCATCCTCGTCGTGGCGGCGCTGGCGATCGCGCGCGGACGACGCCCGCCGCGCCTCGGCCTCGGGCTCGCGTGGACCGCGATCGCGATCTTGCCGGTGTCGAACCTGATCGTGCACATCGGCGTGCTCATGGCCGAGCGACTGCTCTATTTGCCGTCGGTCGGCGTCTGTCTCGTCGCCGGCGAGGCGTGGCGCTGGCTCGGGACGCGCGTGCGACCGCCGCTGGCGACGGGCGCGGCGGTGGCGGCGCTGGTGTCGCTGGCGTCGCTGACCCTGGTGCGCAACGTCGACTGGCAGACGCCGCTGGCGTTGTGGCGCGACAGCGTCGCCAGACAGCCGCGCAGCGCGCTCGCGCACGGCAACTTGGCGCTGTCGTGCCTCGTCGTCGACGATCGGGCGTGCGCCCGCGCCGAGCTGGAAACGGCGGTCGCGCTCGATCCCATGCGCGCCGATTTCGCGCAGGCGCTGCGCGATCTGCCGCCGTGACCGAACGGAGCTGTCGAGAAACACCGTGACGGCGCGATCACACTCATGGCGGTTGCCCTGGCTACGCTACACGAGCTAAAATAGGCCGGTTTTCGCGACGGGCATGACAGCGATGCCCCAGTGGACGGCTAGGGAGGCGACGGACCGGAATGGAGATGATCGGCCGTATCCTCTCGCGCTACCGCCTGCTCCAGGAAGTGGGGCACGGCGGCATGGCGGTGGTGTACAAAGCCGAGGATACGACGCTGCATCGCGAAGTGGCCGTCAAAGTGCTGCATCCGCATCTGGCCGGGCAAGAGGAGTCGCGGGCGCGGCTGCAGCGCGAGGCGCACGCCGTGGCCAAGCTCAGGCACGAGAACATCCTCGAGATCTTCGACTATTCGGGGCCCGATTCGGCCGAGAGCTACATCGTCACCGAGTTCATTCACGGGCGGACGCTCAAGAGCTTCATGGTCGAGCAGCCGCTGCCGTTCCCCGAAGTGGCGGAGATGATCGCGTCGGAGGTGGCGCGCGCGCTCGAGCATGCGCACCAATTCGGCGTCATTCACCGCGACGTCAAGCCCGAGAACGTCATGATTCGCAACGACGGGCTCATCAAGCTGACCGACTTCGGCATCGCGCAGATCGTCGACAAAGAGCGGATGACGGTGACCGGGCAGCTCTTGGGATCGCCGGCCTACATGGCGCCCGAGCACGTCGAAGGGCGGCCGCTCGACTTTCGCACCGACGTCTTCGCGGTCGGCATCCTGACCTATCAGCTGGCGACGGGCGAGCTGCCGTTTCGCGGCAAGAATCCGCACGAGGTCCTCAAGCGGATTGCCGAGTGCAAGTTCGCGCCGGCCGAGAGCGTCAATCCGCTCATCGGCAAGCGCCTCGGGCGGCTCATCGCCAAGGCGTTGGCGCGCGAGCCCGATCAGCGGTTCGCCGACGTGGCCGATATGCGCCGCGAGCTCGTCGAGGATTTGGCCGACGCGGGCATCGGCGATCCGCGGCAGACCTTGCGCGACTATTTCGCCGATCCCAAAGGCTGGGCGCGCGCGTTCCGGCCGCGGCTCGTGGCCGCGCTGACGACGACCGGACGCGAGCGCGCGGCGGCCGGGCGCACGGCGGCGGCGCTGGAGCTCTGGGGTCGCGCGCTCTGTCTCGAGCCGAAGGACACGGCGTTGCGCGCGCTCGTCGACGGTATCGCGCAGCGCTCGCAGCGGTCGCTGCGGCTCAAGTGGGGCGCGCTGACGTTGGCCGGCGGGCTGGCGGCGTCGCTGGCGATCACGGGTGGCGTGCGCTGGCAGCATGCGCGCCGTCGGCAGGCGCCGCAGATCGCGCCGAACGACAAGGCCAAAGACGCGCAAGTCGTCAACAAAGCGCTGCCGCCGCCGGTGCACGAGGAGCATCGGGTGACGCCGCCGATCGTGCATCGACTGCGGCCGCTGAAGACGGCGCCATCCGTCACGCCGGCCTCGGCGCCGCCGCCGGCGACCGCCAGCGCCGATCCGCCGCGCACGTTCGAGCTGGCGCCGACGCCGAAAGCCGTGAGCGTGTTCCTCGACGATAAGCCCTTGGGAGACTATGGACCGCGGCTGGCGCGGCTGGTCGTGCCGGCGGGACCGCACGTGGTCCGCTTCGAGTCGCCCTACTGCTTCGCCAAAGAGGTCGAGATTCGCGGCGGCGAGCCGGCGGGACGGCTGGCGGCGCGGCTGCGCTGGAAGCCGGCGCGGCTGACGGTGCGCGTCGTGCCCGACAATGCCGACGTGCTCGTCGACGGCAGCATCTTGCGCTCGGGCCAGCCCATCGACGTCAACATTCCCGAGCTGTCCGACGGCAAGAAGACGGTGAGCGTGCGCGTCTCGGCGCCCGGTCGCGCGTCGCAGCAGCTGTCGCTCGAGCTGCGCGCCAACGACCAAAAGGTGCAGCCGGTGACCCTCCAGCCGATCGACGAGGCGCAATGACGCGTTTGGGGCGCGCGCTCGTCGCGGCGACCCTCGTGTGCGCCGTGGCGACGGTGACGCCGGCCGCGGCCAGCCCGTCGCGCAATGCCACCGAGGCGCTCGAGCGCGGCCACAACGCCTACGACCGCGGCGATTACGGCGGCGCCATCGACACGCTCCATCCGCTGCTCTATCCGTCGATCGAGCTCGGCACCGAAGAGGACGTCGTGCTCGCCCATCGCCTGCTCGCGCTCTCCTACTTCTTCGTCGACAAGCCCAAAGATGCCGAGCAGGAGGTGACGTCGCTGTTGGCGCTCAGGCCCAACTACGCGCTCGATCCGATCGTCGATCCGCCGGTGGCGGTGCACTTCTTCGACGACGTGCGGCAGCGACAGTCGGAGCGGCTGCGGACGATCGAGCGCCGCGAGCACGAAGAGGCCGAGCGCGTGCGCAAAGAGGCCGAGCGACGGCAGGCCGCGCAGCACGCCAAGGCCGAGCGCGTCTACGTCGACCGCGTCGTCGAGCAGCACAGCCGCTTCATCGCGCTCTTGCCGTTCGGAGCCGGGCAGATTCAGAACGGGCAGCTGACCAAAGGCGTCCTCTTCGCCACGTCGGAGACGCTGCTGGCGGCGACGTCGCTCGGCACCTGGGGCGAGCTCACGTTCAGCTCGCGCTTTCCCTACGATCCGTCGACGGGCCGGCGCGAGTTCACCAAGAGCGACGCGACGCTGGCGCAGACGCTGACGGGGCTACAACTGGCGACTGGCGCCGCGTTCTACGCCATCGCCATTTGGGGAATCATCGACGCGCAGGTGCTCTTCAAGCGCGAAGTCGTGCGCGGCGAGCGCGAGCGCACCGAGCAAGGCCCCGCCAAACGTCCTCCATTGACCTTCGTTCCTCTCAAAACGCCGACGATGACGGGTGTCGGCATGCAAGGAAGCTTCTGATGCCGAGCCTGCGAATCACGCTGCCGGGCCACAGCCCGAAAGTGCACCACCTGTACAAGAAGATCACCTCGATCGGCAGCGGCGAGGAGAACGACATCGTCTTGAGCGATCCGCTGATCGAGGACTCGCACGCGCACATTCACTTCGACGGGCGCGATTTCCACATCACGTCGATCGACAAGAACAACGATCTGCAGATCAACGGCAAGAAGCGCAAGAAGCATCGTTTGGTGCATCAAGACGCGCTGAAGATGGGCGCGTCCGACTTCGTGTTCAGCCTCTACGACGAGCCGCCCACCGACGAAGAAGCGGCCAAGACGCTGGAGGCGCTGAGCTCTTATCGCAAGCTCTTCGAGTTCTCGGAGCGACTGCTCTCGAACTACGATTTACCGGAGCTGCTCGACGCCTTGATGGACGCAGTCGTATTGATTACGAACGCCGACAAAGGCTTCTTGATTCTGCTCGAAGGCAATGAGCTCCGCGTCAAAGTCGCGCGTAACTTGAAGCGCGAGAACTTGGCCGACGCGCTCGATCAGCTGTCCGATTCGATCGTCGACAAAGTCGTCAAGACGCGTAAAGCGCTGATCGTCTCCGACGCGCTGCACGACCAAGAGTTCGCCAACGCCATGAGCGTCATGTCGCTCAAGCTGTCGTCGGTGATGTGCGTTCCCTTGCTCGAGCGCGGCAACCTCTTGGGCGTGCTCTATGTCGGCAATGACTCGGTGACGCAGCTGTTCGATGAATCGCACTTGGAAGTGCTGACGATCTTCGCCGCGCAGGCGTCGCTCATCATTCGCAATGCCCTGCTCGTCAACGAGCTGAAGCTCGACAACAAGCTCTTGGCCGAGCAGCTGCAGCAGATGCGCTTTGGCGACATCATCGGCTCGTGCGCGGCGATGCAAGAGGTCTTCAAGAAGGTCCAGAAGGTCGCGACCACCGATATCTCCGTCTTGATTACCGGCGAAACCGGCACCGGAAAAGAATTGATCGCGCTCGAGATTCATCGCCGTTCGGGGCGCGCAAAAGGGCCATTCGTCACCATCAACTGCGGCGCCATTCCCGAGAACCTATTGGAGTCGGAGCTCTTCGGTCACGTGCGCGGCGCCTTCACGGGCGCGGTCTCGAATAAGCCGGGCAAGTTTCATTCGGCCGACGGCGGCACCATCTTTCTCGATGAAATCGGCGAAATGCCGCTCAATCTACAGGTCAAGCTGTTGCGGGTCCTGCAAGAGAAAGTGGTCGTGCGCGTCGGCGAAAACCGGCCCGAATCGGTCGACATTCGCGTACTGACGGCGACGCATCGAAACCTGGAAGACGATATTCGCAATCATCGTTTTCGCGAGGATCTCTATTATCGATTGAACGTCGTCAACATTCATTTGCCGCCGCTGCGCGATCGCGGTGAAGACGTCATGGTCATCGCGAAATATCTGCTGCATCGCTATGCCGAGGAGTTCAAGAGCCTCGTCAAAGGCTTTTCGCCCAACGCCGCCATCGCCGTCCGCAAATTCCCGTGGCCGGGAAACATCCGGCAGCTCGAGAATCACATCAAGAAGGCGTGCGTCTTGTCGGACAAGGCGCTGCTCGGGCCCGAGGATTTAGGGCTCAGCGCCGATGTCATGCCGGCGATTTTGCCGCTGGCGGAGGCGAAAGATAAGTTTCAGCGCGAGTACATCAATCAGATCCTCGAGCTCAACAACGGCAATCGCACGAAGACGGCGCGCGATCTGGCCGTCGATCCGCGCACCATCTTTCGGCACCTCGAAAAAGAGGACGGCGAGCCCGGTCCCGAGGAGCCGCCGCTTGCGTAGCGACATGACAGCGCTGTCACAGCCGTCCGAGGACGTACGTGCGTAACTATTCGAACATATTTGGATTACATAGCGCGCGCGGGCTGGCACGGCGGCTGCTCGATAGACGCTGGAAGCTCGTGAGCGACACCATCCTGTATTCACTCGTCATCTATTCGATCGGCTGTGTCATCCCGACGCAGCTCGATCGCGAGCAGGCGCCGACGAATTATCCGCCGGTGTGGGTGACGTCGATGGTCATGCCGCCGTTCGGGCTGCTCGCGCCGGCCAAAGACACGCAGACGCAGATCAACCTGTTCGCGTCCGATCCCAACCTCGACGACACGCTCTATGCGCGCGCCTTCTTCTTCGACCCGACGACCAAGATGTACCAAATCACCAATACGGGGACGACGCTGATCTCGCTGCCGGTGACGTCGACGACCGACCCGTCGCAGGCGGCGATCCGCGCGGGCAACTTCGAGCCGTTCGACTATTGCGACGGCCGCACGCAAGGGATCTCGTATTTGTACGCGTTCGTCGCCGACCGGCCCTTCGTCGGCAATACCAACGGCGTCAACGGCGGCCTCACCGATTCGAACCATTGGGAGCTGATGTGTCCGTGAGGCTCCCCGTTGTCGTCGCGGCCGCGGCGCTGCTCGCGGTCGGCGGCTGTAGCTCGCACTTGAAGGGCGCCTCGTTGACCTGCGCGCCGCCCGAGTGCGCTGCCGACACCAAGCTGGCGCTCGTCGCCGAAGTGGTGCCGGCGGCGACGTCGCCCTATGTCGCGCAGGAGCTGACGAGCATCGACATCCTGGCGACCACCGACACGTTCACGCTGGCGCTCGACCCGGTCGTGACGCTGAGCGGCAGCGTGACCGTCGGCGGCGTCAACAACGGGCCGACGGCGGCGACGGTGTTGGCGACGCGGCCGTCCCGCATCGCGGGTCGGCCCGACGTCGTCTACGCGGCGACGGTCGATCCGATCGCGGGCGCGTACTCGCTGGCGGTGTCGCGCAATCAAGCCGGCGAGCAGTATCTCGTTACGGTGTCGCCGACCGACGCGACGCTGGTGCCGCCGATGCAGCGGACGGTGGACGCGCTCAGCGATCGCGCCGTCGACTTCGCGCTACCCGACCCGCTGACGCTGCCGCAGCTGCACGGCACGGTCGTCGATTCGCTCGAGGACCCGATCGCCAACGTCCAGCTGCAAGCGACCGATCCGACGACGGGACAGGTCCTCTCGACGACGGTGAGCACCGACGCGACCGGCGCGTTCTCGCTGCGGCTCGTCGCCAACCCGCCGGGCACGGTGCAGCTGACCGCGGCGCCGGTGACGACGACGGCTCAGCTGCCGACGCTGACGCAAGCGGTGGACACGTCGAAGCTGTCGCCGACGACGAACGCGCTGACGGTGAACCTGGCGATGCCGGCGCTGCCCGTGGCGCTGCCCGTGAGCTATCTCGTCCAAGGCGCGAGCCCGAGCGGCGGCATGACGCCGGTGCCGGGCGCGGTGTGCGTGTTCACGACCGACGTGACCGATCCGCTCTCGACGATGGGCACGAAGGCGAGCTTCTCGGTGACGGCGATGGCCGATGACACCGGCACCGTCAACGCCAATCTGATCCCGAAGCCGAGCGGCAACCGAGTCTATAGTGTCAATGTTTCGCCCGACGCCAGCTCCAACTTCCAGCCGCTGACGACGAGCGTGACGGTGGCCAACAAAGGTTGGGGCGGGGACATTTCGCTCCTGCTGCGACCGCAGCTGTCGGGGCGCGTGGTCGACTCGAACGGTCAGCCGCTGTCGAGCCTGACCGTGGTGCCGGCGCTGGCGACGCTGGGCGAGAACGTCAGCGCGCAGATCTACGCGGCCTTGACGGCGCCCGCGGCCACCAACGCCGACGACGACGGCCGCTTCGCCGTGCGCCTGAACCCGGGCGCGTGGGACATCGGGATCATCCCGGCCGCGACGTCGATGCTGCCGCGCGTGTGGCTCGACAAGCTGAGCGTGACCACCGGCGACGTGGTGCTGGCGAACCCGATCGTGCTGCCGATGGGCGTGGTCGTCCAAGGCAGCGTCATCGACGCGACCGGCGTCCCCATCACCAGCGCCGACGTGCGCATCTACGTCGTGCCCACCGCCAACTCCAGCTGCGACAGCGACGATCTCGACTGCCTGGCGCCGGCGCGGCTCAGCGCCGAAGGGACGTCCGACAACAGCGGCATGGTCTCCGTCCTCTTGCCCAGCCAGCCCAAATGAGCCGGTCAGCCAATTCCGTGCCAAACGCCGCCATCGGCGTTTGACAGGACGGGAAGTGTCGGGTAGCTTTCCAAAGTATCTAACGGCTTATTTTGCCACGTAGAAGCAAAGCAGACGCGAAACAGGAATTCCGCCGCTATCGTCAAGGTCTTCAGATCGCGACGTTCGGCACGACAGCCATTATTGTCGCCTGGCTCTTCGCGTCCGTCGCCCACAGCTTGTTCGCGCACCCCGCGGTGCGGCCAAGCGCGACGTTCAGCGGTCGTCCCGACGATGTCGAGGCGCTGTTGGATTGCCAGGCGGACGTCGAATCGCTCTTCGACGATATGAACCGCAAGCTCTTCGACCTCCAGGCCCTCGGTGCCAAGTACGACATCGAGGAAGGCCAGCAGTGGGAGGGGTTCTCGACGCAGTGGCTTCGTCGCCGACGGGAAATCGGCGCGCGTTGTCGCTTCGACGAGCTTTCGGGACACGGGCTCGGAGCGGCGTACGATCACCTGGCGGTGGTCTACGGCGAGCTCGAGGAGGTGCAGCGCGCCTATGCGGTGCTCCTCTACAATTACATCGATCATCACGCGTCGCGCGTCGACGACATCCGGCACGCGCTCGAATCGTCGCGCAAGACGTTCGAGCAGCAGCGTGCCGCGCGGGGCGCTGGGACGCGCGCGGGGTGATCGACATGCAAGCAGTCACGGAGAAGTGGAATGAACACAGAGGTGGAGTCCGGCACCGTCGAGCCGACGGTGGCCGAGACGCAAGGCGCGCCCGCAGCGGCGGCGCCCCAAACGAAAGCGCACGACAACCATAACAACGGCGACAGTAACGGGAACGCAGCAGCAGTAGCAGTCTCTGACAATCCGTTGGCCACGTGGGAAGAGCTCGGCGTCAAGCCGGAGCTGATTTCGACGCTGCTGGAGATGGGCTTTACGATGCCCATGCCGGTGCAGCGGGCGGTCTTCTCGCGCATGATGGCGGGCAAAGACGTGCTCGTGCAGTCGCGAACGGGCAGCGGCAAGACGGCGGCGTTCGGAATTCCGTTCGCGCAGGGCCTCATCGACGGCGACAAGAAGCAGGTCCAGGCGCTGTGTCTGGCGCCGACGCGCGAGCTGGCGCTGCAGGTCGGCGCAGGAGTGCGAGAAGATCGCCGCCGACAAGCTGCACGTCGTCCCCGTCTACGGCGGCGCGCCGATGGGCAAGCAGATCGAGCAGCTCAAGGCGGGCGCGCAGGTCGTCGCCGGCACGCCGGGGCGCGTGCTCGACCATTTGCGCCGCGGCACGCTCAACCTCGACGGGCTCAAGATCCTCGTGCTCGACGAGGCCGACGAGATGCTGTCGATGGGCTTCCTCGAGGAGATCACCGAGATCATCAAGCGCTGCCCGACCGATCGGCAGACGGTGCTGTTCTCGGCGACGATCCCCGACGACATCGAGCGCATCGGGTCGCGCTACATGCGCAATCCGGAGAAGATCGCGCTCTCGACGGGCAACGTCGGCGTCCAGGAGATCACGCACACCTATTACATGGTGAGCGGCATGGGGCGCGCGCAAGCGATCTCGTGCGCGTGCTCGACCAGGAGAAGCCCGAGAGCGCCATCATCTTCTGCAACACGCGCGAAGATACGTCGCTGGTCGCGGAGTTCCTGCGCAAGAGCGGCATCGACGCCGAGGCGATCTCGAGCGATCTGACGCAAAAAGATCGCGAGCGCGTGATGGGCCGCATGAAGGACAAGAATCTGCATTACCTCGTCGCGACCGACATCGCGGCGCGCGGCATCGACATCTCGAACCTGTCGCACGTCATCAACTACACGTTCCCGGAGTCGGCCGAAGTCTACGTCCACCGCACCGGCCGCACCGGACGCGCGGGCAAGTCGGGCATGGCGATCTCGCTGATCTCGCCGCGCGAGCTGGGCAATTTCTACATGCTCAAGCTGACGTACAAGATCAAGCCGGAAGAGCGCACGCTGCCGTCGGACGAGCAGTACAAGACGGCCAAAGAGGCGCTCAAGGTCGACGAGCTCAAGGCCAAGCTGGGCGTGCGGCAGCCGGACGCGACGTGGCGGCAGCTGGCCAAGCGCGTGTGGGCGTCGGACGAAGGCGAGCGGCTGGTGGCGATCCTCATCGAGGATCGGCTGACCGGCACGGCGGCGGCTGCGTCGTCGCCGTCGTCGTCACCGCCGCGTGAAGAGCGGCAGCGCTCGCAGGCGCCGCGGGCGGCGTCGCCGGCGCTGGAGCCGATTCCGTCGGCCGGTCCGACGGGCGGCTTCTCGTCGCCGCCGCCGGCCCAGCGCGACAAGCCGCGCGACAAGCCGAGCGATCGGGCGCCGCTGCCGGCGCGCGTGGCGACGGCGCCGGCGGTCGTCAAGGACGCGGCCGAGGCGACGGCGACCCCGGGCGCGGCCAAAGACGACGCGGCCGAAGGCGAAAAGCGCGAGCGCAAGCGGCGCACGCGGCGTGGCGGTCGCGGCGGCGAGCGCGAGCGTCGTGACCCGGCCGGCGAGCAGAAGCCGCCGCGCCGCAACGCCGAGACCATCGACAACTCCGACGGCAAAGAGTTCTGGGAAGCGTGGGTCGACTCGAAGACGGAGCCGACCGCGGCCGGCGACGGCGACAAGCCGGCGACCGCCGCGTCCGAGCCGCGCCCCGACAAGGGCGAGCGTGGCGGCCGCAATCGCAGCAGCGAGCGCGAGCGTGAGAACGAGGCGCCGCTGCCGGAAGGTCACGTGCGGCTGTACTTGAACCTCGGTCGCCGCGACAGCGCCAAAGAGCCGGAGATCGAGAAGCTCATCGCCGATCACAGCCTCGAGGTGCAGAGCTTCCAGGTGCGCAACTCGCACACCTACCTCATCATGCTCGACGAGCGCGCCGACGCGGCCATCGCGGCGCTCAGCGGCAACAAGTTCGGCGAGCGCGACATCGTCTGCGAGCGCGCCCGCAAATAAGCGCGCGCTCTCCTACCCTACCGAAAACAACGAGCAGCGCGGCGTCCGCCCTCAAGCGGCGCCGCGACTGTTTATCCTTCTCTCAAGCCAAAGCCGAGCGCGCGCCCGTCATGTCGCGGCGCCCGCCAGCATGCCGCAGGCGGCGTCGACGGATTTGCCGCCCGAATAGCGGCGGACGATGGGCGCGCCCAGCGGCTGCAGCCAGTCGACGAACTGCTTGCGCTCGGCGTCCGACGGCGGCAGGAAGTGGCCGCCGGCGTCATTGACGTCGATGAGGTTGAGCCGCACGGGGATGCCGCGCAACAGCTCGCACAGCGCGGCCGCGTCGTCGGCGCCGCAGTTGACGCCGGCGATGACGACATACTCCAGCGTCACCAAGCTGCGCGTCACCTCGGCATGCTCGCGCACGGCGTCGATGAGCTCCTCGATCGGCCAGGTCTTCTCCGCTGCCGGCATGAGCGAGCGGCGCTTCGGCTTGGTCGCGCCCGTCAACGAGATCGCCAGCCGATAGGGATGCCGCTCGGCCGTAAAGCGCCGCAGCGTCGGCACGACGCCCGACGTCGAGATCGTGATCGCGCGCCCGCTGATGGCCGCGCCCGACGGATCGGCGAAGATGCGCGCCGCGCGAATGACATTGTCGTAGTTGAGGAACGGCTCGCCCATGCCCATGAAGACGACGCCGCGCACCGGACGATCGGCCTCGTCGCGGATGATGCGCAGCTGCTCGACGATCTCCCACGTCGTCAGGTTGCGCTTGAAGCCGAGCTTGCCGGTGGCGCAGAAGACGCAATCGAGCGGGCAGCCCGCCTGCGACGAGATGCACAGCGTGTATTTGTCGTCGAAGATGGGGATGCGCACCGCCTCGATGAGCGCGCCGTCGTCGAGCTTGAAGAGGTACTTCATGAAGTTGTCGGCCGGATCGCGGCGCCGCTCGACGACCTGCAGCGTCGGCGTCGCCAGCAGCGAATCGGCCAGCCGCAGCTTCGCCTTCGCCATGTGTTTGATGTCCCAATGGCGACGGCGGTGCTGCACGTGATGCGCGAAGATGCGGCGCGCCTCGTGTGCGACGAAGCCGTGCGGCGCCAAGAACGCCTCCAGCTCCGGCGGCGTCATATCGGTGAGAACGGGCCTGGCGTCGGTCAATTGCAGCTCTCGGTAAAGTTCGGACGGACAGCGGCGCAGTATAGCCGAGCCGGCCGCGAAAGCTTCAGCCAGCGAAAATGAGTGGTTAATTGGCGAACGGATCTTTGAGATCGCGGAGCTTGCCGGCGGCCTTGTTGGGCGGGGTCGGCTCGGGCGGCTTCGCGGCCGGCGTCGGCGCGACGGGCGCAGGCTTGGCGGCGACGGCGTGCGGCGTCGTCGCGTGCGCCTTCGGCAGCGGCGCCAGATCGGCCAGGAAGTCGTGGTTGCGATCGGGCACGATCTTGAGCGGCTGATCCTTCCAGCCCTTCTTCTTCAGCGTCAGCTCGACCGGCGTCGTTCCCGCGGGCAGCTTGACGTCGCACGGCGTCGTCCCGAGGATCTCGTTGCCGTCGAAGACTTCGGCGCCGCTCGGCTGCGTCGCGATCGTCATCGTGTACTCGCTGGGCTTCGGCGCTTCGACGGGAGGCGGCGCGACCGGCGGCGCGGCGACGACTTTGGGCGCTTCGAGCTTCGGCGGCGGCGGCGCGACGACGAGGGGCGCCGGCGCCGGTGCCGGCTTGCGCGTCGCGAAGTAGCCGCCGACGCCGATGATGCCCACGACCACGGCGAGCACGCCGACGACGAGCCCGGTGCGCGAGCGCGCGACCGGCGGCTGCGTCGTCGCGGCGACGGCGGGCGCGACCTGGCTGCCGCCGCCCAAACGATAGGCCGCCTGCGAGTCCGAGCCCGTCGGCTCGCCCACCCACGCGGCGTTCGGGTCACCGCCGCCGCAGGCTTCGAGCGCCAACGCCAGCTCCTGCATCGTCTGGAAACGCTGATCGCGATCCTTGGCCAGCGCCTTCATCACCACCGCTTCGACGTCGGGCGGAATATGCGCCGACGGATTGCGCTGCGACGGCGGGATCGGCCCTTCGAACATGTGCTTCGTCAAGACGCCCATGAACGTCTCGGCGTGGAACGGCACATCGCCCGTCAACATCTCGTACAAGATGCAGCCCGTCGCGTAGATGTCGACGCGATGGTCGGGCTTGTCGCCGCGCGCCTGCTCCGGCGACATGTACTCGGGCGTTCCGAAGATCATGCCGGTGCGGGTCAAACGCGAGCCGGCCTCGTCGAGCGCCGACATCTTGGCGATGCCGAAGTCGAGCACCTTGACGAAGTCGCCGCGCCCTTCGCGCGTGATGAGATAGATGTTCTCCGGCTTCAGATCGCGGTGAATGATGCCTTTGGCGTGCGCGGCGCCGAGCGCGCGACAGATCTGGTTCAGGATGTAGCGCGCGCGATCGAGCCCCATCGCGCCGCCCGTACGGATGTGACCGGCCAGGTCCATGCCGTCGAGGAATTCCATCGCGAAGAAGACCGAGCCCGACACCGTCTCGCCGAAGTCGGTGATGTCGACGATGTGCTCGTGGCCGATCTTCGACGCCGCCTTCGCCTCTTGCATGAAGCGCGCGACCAGCTCGGCTTTGCGCGCGAAGTCTTCCGACAGGATCTTGAGCGCGACCTTCTTCTCGATGAAGACGTGCTCGGCGAGATAGACGACGCCCATGCCGCCTTCGCCGAGCTTGCGAATGACGCGATAGCGGTCGGCGATCGTCGTGCCGATGTAGGGATCGCTCGGCGCGACGGGCTCGCCTTGCGGCGCCGCGCCGGTCGCGGCTTGCACGGCCGCGCGCGCGGCGGTGATCGGTCGCGGAATCGGCGTCATGCCGGGCGCGGCCATCGTGTCGCTGCGCTTCGGCGTGGGCGTGATGCGCGGCTGCGAGCCGGTGGCGATGACGCGCGCCGGCGGCGCCTCGCCCGCGGACGGCGAGGGCGGCGGCGTCCCACTTCCCGTCACACGTGGCTGCGTCCCCGTTGGCGGAAGGGGTGGCGGCTTCGGTCTACTTGGCGAGTCTTCGTTCCCCACGCGTCTTAGTCCCGCCTCTAGGCTAATGCCCCAATTCTTGCGGGCAGCGTTGCGATCCTAACATGCGTTCGACGGTTGTCTCCCGCAAAAGGTTCTACCAGCGACGGCCGACAGACCTTCCGTATTCAATCGCCGGCCGGACGCGGGAAAACCCAAGGTAGGATGCGGGACTACTCGAACGGGTTGCGCAGATCGGACGTGTGGTGCGCGGGCGCGTGTGTGCCGTTGTCGTCCTTGGAGCTGCGCGCTTTGACGGCCGCGGACGACGAACGCGTCGCCGTGACGCGCGCTTTCGGCTGCAGCACGAACGCCAGCGTCTGGTCGCGATCGAGCGTCACGCTGCGCACGACGTCTTTGAACCCGGCGCGACGAATGGTGAAGCTCGACGGCTCGCTGGCGCGGGCGCGCTTGACGTCGATGGGCGCCACGCCGAGCCGCTCGGCGCCGAGCAGCACTTCGGCGCCCGGCGGATCGGTCGAGATCTGAATTTCCACTTCCGCGGCCGACGCCACCGGTGGCGGCACGCTCGGCTGCGGGTTGGACGCGGCGATCGTCGGCTGCGGCGCGGCCGGCGGCGTCGCGATCGTCGCCTGCGCGGCCGACGCCACGACGCGCGGCGGCCGATTGTGCGCCGCCAGCGCGAACACGAGCAGGAACGCCGCCGCCACCGCCGTCGCGCTGACGATGTACAGCGGCGCGCGCGTCCGCGGCACCTCGGTCAACGAGCCCGTCGGCGGCGGCACCACCATCGTCGCCGGCACGCGCCGCGCCGGCGCCACCATGCCCGCGCGCAGCTGCGCATCCACCGACTCCAGCGCCGCGATGAGCGCCATCATGTCGGCGTAGCGATGCTCCGGCTTCTTCTCCAGCATGCGCAAGACGACCTTCTCGACCGCCGCGGGAATTTGCAGCTCCGGCCGCAGCTGCGACGGCGGAACGACCGCCTCGAAGACGTGCTTGGTCAGCGTCTTGGGCGCGTTGTCGGCCTTGAACGGCACGTCGCCCGTCAGCATCTCGTACAAAATACAGCCGAGCGCGTACTGGTCGACGCGATGATCGGTCTCTTGCCCCGTCGCTTGCTCGGGCGACATGTATTCGGGCGTGCCCAAGACCATCCCGACCGCCGTCAGCCGCTTGCCCGCCTTGACGTCCTTGGCGATGCCGAAGTCGACGATCTTGACGAAGTCGGCCTGGCCGTCGCGCTCGAGCACGAAGATGTTCTCGGGCTTCAAATCGCGGTGAATGATCGACTGCATGTGCGCCGCGTGTAGGCCGCGCGCGGTCTGAATGGCGATGCCGATGGCGCGTCCCGCCGGCAAGGTGCGCTGGTCGTGGATGAGCTTGCCCAAGGTCGGGCCGGCGAAATATTCCATCACGAAGTAGGCGTTGCCCGCGGGCAGGACGCCGAAGTCGGTGATGTCGACGATGTTCTGATGGCCTATCTTCGAAGCGGCCTTGGCCTCGACGATGAACCGCTGCGCCGAGGATTCGTCGGCGGCGGCCTCTTTGCGCAAAACCTTGATGGCGACGCGCTTATCGATGATGGCGTGGCGCGCGGCGTAAACCTGGCCCATGCCGCCTTCGCCGAGCAGGGCTTCGATGATGTAGCGGCCGTCGATCGTCTGACCGATGAGCGGGTCGTACATCGCTTGCGTGCCGCCGGGCGGCAACGGCAGCCGCTCGCCATCACGCGGACAAAACTCCAGCGCGTCCGGATACTGCACCGCGCACTGACTGCAAACCTTCACGGAGGACTACTATAACACGGGGAAACGTCTACAAAAGCGGTATGGACCGCAGCATGGCCGAGCATGAATGTTGGATGAAGTCGATGCGGATGTAGCGCTTGACGTCCGACATGAGCAGGCCGCCGCGCGCCGCTTCCGGATTGGCCATGAGCCAGGCGTCGTCGTCGCTGATCTGATGCGCGAGCAGGAACTGCATGCCGCGACGGATCTGCTCGAGCGTGCGCGGATCGGGCTTGCCGCGACGCGCTTGTAAGCGATAGGTCGAGATCGTCGTCTCCGATCGGCTTCCGACGGGCGTGGCGTGCGGCGGCAAGAACGGCGAGAAGCCGTAGGCGCCCAAAAAATCGGGCTGGGCGCGCGTGATCGCTTCGTCGGGGCCGAACTGGGTGCGGCGCATGAAGCCGACGAAGTCGTCGCAGAAGCGCGCGTAAGGCTCGCGCGCGGCCGGTGCCAGCGCGTCCCAACCGGCGTCGACGGCCATGCAGGTCCAATGATCCTCGCCGAAGTAGAACTTGCCGGCCAGCGTCGCGTATTGGGTGTCGGTCAAATAGTGCAGCGCGTGATCGAGCGCGGTCGCGTAGCGCGCGTAGTCGCGATCGGCCGGGCCCAAGAGCGCCGTCAGCTTGCCCAGCGCGAACGCGGCCTCGCCCGAGAAATACAGCATCTTCGTATGCTCGTCGCGCGCGTCACGACGCGGATCGTACAGGTGGCGGAAGTCGCCGTCGGGCGTCTGCATGTAGACGAGGAAATTCGCCAGGCGGCGCGCCCACGGCTCGTAGTCGCGCCGGCCCGTCGCCGCTTGGTACTCGACGGCGGCGAGCAGCGACATGGCGGCGGCGCCGAGGTCGACCGACGCGTCGCCGGCGTTGCCGACGCAGGCGCGGTCGGCGCGGTCGCAGCTCCCCGGATGACGCTGGGCCAAAAAGCCGATGGCGCGCGCGGCGCCGTCGCGGAAGGCGTCGTCGTGGCTGAACGCGTAGAGCTGCGCCAAGTAATAGGTCGCGCCGGCGTGTCGCGGCAGCGAGTAGTCGAGGCTGAAGGCTTCGTCTTTGTCGGTCGCGGGCGTGTATTCGTAGCCGAAGCGACCGTCGTCGTAGAGGTGGCGCAAGAGGTAGCGGCCGCCGGCGATGGCGCCGGCGCGCAGGTTCTCTTTGCTGACCGGCGGACCGGGCACGTCGCCGCGGGTGACGGGCAGCGCGCGACCACGCAACGTCGGGTCGGCGGGCTCGACGAAGGCGTCGGCGGCGAAGCGGAACCACGATTTGCGCGCGGCGGCGAAGGCATCCTCGTCGAGGCCGAGCGACTGGCCGAGCAGCTTGCCGATGGCGACGGGATCGCAGCCGAGCTCGAGGTCCATGCCGCGCAAGGGCTCGGCGGCGGCGAGCACGTCGGCGCGCATGAGCTCGTCGACGGTCAGATAGGCCTCGCGGCCGTTGGCGCGCACGCCGACGCCGTCGCGGCCGGGCACGATCGAGAGCGCGAACAGCGGCGCGAACGTCGCGACGATCGGCGCGCGCGCCAGCGTGACGTCGACTTTGAGCCGGCCGCGGGCGTGGGCGTCGTCGGATTGCGCGGTGCGACCGAGCTGCGCGACGACGTCGGCGACGGCGGCGGCCAGCGTCGGCGCGCGCGATTCCAGGCGGAGCTCGGGCGCGCCATCGACGAAGAGCGCGACAAAGAGCGGGCCGGCGAGCGGACGATTGCCGACCGCGGTCGCCGGCGCGGCCGCGTGGTCGAGCGCGGCGCGCAGCGTGGCCATGACCGCCGCGCGATCGCCGTCGGACAGCGGCGCCGCGGCCGGCAAGCGCGCCCAGCCAGCGACGGCGAGCCAGAGCGCGATCATCGCGACTGAGAAGGCGCCGACGAGCTTGGGGATCATGAGCTGCTGGCGCGGCCGAGCAAGAAGCGCAGCTGAAACAGCGGCAAGAGCGCGAACGCTTCGACGATCAAGGCGGCGATGGCCAAGCAGATCGCCGCCATGCCCTGACCGAGCGCGCCGTAGATGCCGCGCAAGTAGGCGCTCGAGATGACCAAGGCGACGATGACGGCGGCGGCGAACAGGAGCAGCACCACCGACGCGGCGATGGCGGCGACGCGACCCCAGCGCGCGCCGAGCAAGAGGCCGACGCCGGCCGTGGTCAAGAGCGCGCACACGAGGCCGAGGCCGAGGTTGAACGGCGTCGAGCGGCCGGGCGTGAACACGAAGCCGACGTAGGCGTACAAGGCCGCGAACGCGAGATCGAGCGCACCGTAGAGCTTCACGGCGCGCACTGTACCCGCATTTGCCGTGAAGATCAGCCGATGGCGGTGCCGAGCTGGCGGCGCAATTCGGCCAGCTCGTCGGAGACCGTGAAGCGCAGGAGCGCGCGCAGCTGCGCCTCGTCGGCGAGCCGCTTGACCGCCGTCAACGACGGGCCGGGAATGCCGCACGTCAACAGGCCGGCGCGATTGGCGGTGTGCACCAGCGACGGGCCGATGAGCTTGAGAATCGAGCGACTCCGACGCGCACTCGAGCGCGAACGGCAACAGCTCGGCGTGCATCTTCTTGGGGATGATGCGCGCCATGCGGCCCGCTTCGGCGACAATCTGCGGCTCCTCGAAGCCTTGCGGCACGAAGTCGGGCACGAACTGCCGCACGATGCCACCGACGAGCAGGCCGAGATCTTCCGGCGTCAACCGCATCGGCAGCGCCATGTGGCTCTGAATCATCTTGAAGCAGCGACCGAGAATGAAGCGCAGCTCCATTTCGTGCGCGCCTTCGACCACTTTCGTTCCGATGACCACCGAGAGCGGATCGGTCAGCTCGACCACGAGCGCCGTCGGATGCGCCGCCGTCACGTAGAGATCGAAGTCGCGCACGCCCAAGTCGCCGGCGATCTTGTTGGCGGCGTCGCGCAAGGCGTGGCCCGAGCGCGGCAGCTTCTCGTGCTTGCCGACGCCGAGCCTTTTGACGTCGGCGCGGAACATCTTGGCCAGCGGCTCGTCGAGCAGGCGCAGGAGGTTGCGGAAGCCGGCGGGCACGCGCGCGTCGAAGAGCGTCTCGTCGAGCGTCGGATCGGCGAGCGCCGAGCCCGGATAATTGTCGCGCCCGGTGAGCTTGGCGAGCAGGACGCGCTCGTCGGCTTCGACGGCGTCGAGCCAATCGAGCACGCCGGCCGTGACCGCGGCGCGATCGGGCGCGCGCCGCCAATTGAAGACCTTGAAGAGCGCGTGATAGGCGACCGGATCGAGCGGGTTGGCGTCGAGGAGGAGGCGCACGCGCGCCGCCGTCCGATCGAGGTGGACGCGCATCGACTGCACGTCCGACTGCCGATCGAAGAACTTGGCCAGCTCGCCCACCGACGGCAAGTACAGCGGATCGAGCTCGAGCGCGCGGCGCAAGGCTTCGAGCGCGTGACGCGCGTCCTTGAAGCCCTCTTCGTAGATCTTGGCCACGCGATGCAGATGCGCGATGCGCTTGGCCTTGTCCGGCTCGAGCTCGGCCAGACGCAGCGTCGCTTGCAGCGCGCCTTTCCACTCCCACTCTTTGAGCTGCAGGTCCGACAGATGCTCGAGCGCGACGATGTCGTCGGGCGTCACCTGCAGCACGCGCGTGAACGAGGCCACGGCGCGCTTGGGATCGGGCAGATGCTGCGAGTAGATGATGCCGAGCTTGAAGAAGATGTCCTTCAAGACCAGGCGCGACTTCTCGGCGCGCGCGCGGCGAATGAGCGTCTCGGCGGCGTCGGCCCACTGCTGACCTTCGAACTGCAGATCGGCCAGCGCCTGCAGCGCCTCCGGATGCCCCGGATCTTGCGCCAACACCAGCTTGAGCTCGGCGCGCGCGCGATCGGGATCCTTGAGCTGATCGCGGGCGATGCGCGCCAGGAGCAGGTGCAGCGACAAGAGGCGGCCGCCATCGGTCTCGACGGCCAGACGCTGCTGATAATGCTCGGCGAGCGCGGTGAAGTCCTGCGCCTCGCGTAAGAGCTGCTCGAGCCGCGTGAACGACTCCTTGCCGCGCGGATCGGCCACCAGCGACTGACGCAATAGCGCCTGCGCGCGCGGGCTGTCGGCGAGCTTGTCCTGCGCCAGCGCGCCGGCGACGAGGTACAGCCGCGCCTGCTCGGCCGGCTCACGCAGCGCCGCGGCGGCGCGTTCGGCGGCATGCGCCGCCGTCGCCCATTCACCCTTGGCGAGCGCGAAATCGCCGAGGCCGAGCAGCGCCGGCAGATGTCCCGGCACTTGCTGCACGGCCGCTTCGTAACGCAGCCGCGCCTCGTCCGCGCGATCGAGCTCGACGAGCGCCTCGGCGGCGCGCGTGAGCATGACCGCGGCCGTGCGCGGATCGTCGCCGGCCGCTTCCGCCAGCGCCGCCGCCGTCTCCGCCATCGGCAAGAGGTCACGCGCGGCGCGAGCGCGCGCGTAAACATGACGCAAGGCCGTGCGCGAACGCGGATCCTTGAACAGCGCCAGCCGATAGTCGTTGGCGACCGCCGCCGCGCGCTCGTCTTCGCTCACTTCGCCGACGCGCCGACGCAGCCGCGCGCGATCGAGATGCACCGCGACCGCGAACGCCGAATCGACCGCCGTCAGCCCCATTTGCTCGTAGAGCGCGACCAACTCCGGCCAGCGCTGCTCGAGGAGATAGTGCTTCTCCAAGATGCGCATCGCCGTGTGATTGGCGTGATCGACCTCCAAGATCGATTCCCAGCCGAGCAGCGCGCTCTGCCGATCGCCGCGCAGCTCACCGTCGATATAGGCGAGCCGCTCGTAGGCCGCGACTTTGGCCTGCGGATCGGCCGCCTCTTTGAGGTCGCCGAGCGCCAAATCCGCCAGCGCCGAGTGATTGCGCGCGGCTTCGTAGGCGCGTTCGAGCGCTTGGCGCGCGACCGGATGGTGCGGCCGCTCGGCCAGCGCCAGCCGATAGCGTTCGGCCGCTTTTTCCGGCGATCCTTGCGCGCGCTCGAGCTGCTCGCCGGTCAACATCTCGACGGCAAAGCGCTGCTCGGCGGCGGTCGCGTCCTGCCGCTCGCGATCGAGCGCCGCCAGATGCGCGGCCGAGTCGTCGCTGTAGCGGGCGACGCGATCGAGCCCTTCGCGCGCCGGCGGGTAACCGGGCGCGAGCCGCGCGGCGTCGGCGTAGGCGCGCTCGGCGGCGGCCGGATCGCCGGCGTCTTCGAGCAGCGACGCGCCGAGGCGCAGCGACAAAGCCACCGCTTCGGCGCGACCTTGCGCCGACTGCAGCCGCGCCTGCAGCAGCGACGGAATCTCGATGCCGCGCCGATCGTCGGCCAGGCGCGCCACGATTTCGGCGGCGGCGGCGCCGTCGAGCGGCTCGGCCACGAGCGCGCGACGCAAGAGTTCGAGCGTGTCGTCGTCGGAGAGCGTGGCGATGCCGAGCTCGTAGGCGAGCGCGGCGGCGCGCGAGCGATCGCCGCTCAGCTCGGCCGCGTCGGCTTCGGCGCGCAGGCTGTCGCGCAGGGCGTCGCCCTGCCCTTCGGCTTGCCGCAAGATGCGCTGCTCGAGCCAACGCGCGGTCCGTAGACCATCGGCGCCGAGCAGCGGACGAACGACCGTCAACGCCTCGACGTGGCGACCGGCGCGCATGAGGAGGCGCGTCGCCCGCATGCGATAGGCGAGCGCCAAGCCCGGCTCGTCGACGGCTTCGGCGGCGCGCGTCAACACCAGCGCCGCGTCGTCGGGCCGCGACGCCGCCAATTGCAGCTCGACGGCCAGATCGATCGCCGGCGCGAAGGTCGGCGCCGTCGTCAAGGCAGCCGCCAGACGCGCCAACGCCTCGTCGCTGCGGCCGAGCTCGCGCAAGAGGCGCGCGGCGTAGGTCAGTTCCATCGGCGCGCGCGCCGGGCTGCGTTCGGCGGCGGCCAAGTGCCGCTCGAGCGCCGACTCCTTGTCACCGCCGGCCGCTTGCGTGCGTTCGAGCGCGCGGGCGGCGCGTGGATCGTCGGGATAATCGGTGGCCGCACGCAAATAGGCGGCCGCGGCTTGCGCCGTATTGCCCTGCGCTTCGTGGAGCTCGCCGAGCGCGACCAGGCGGTCGGCGCGCTTGCCGGCGTCGGGCTCGCCCTCGGCCGCGCGCGCCAACGCCGCCGCCGCTTCGTCGAGCCGATTGTCGGCGCGCTCGAGCTGCGACAGAATCGAGCAGCGCCAAGCGATCGCCGTCGGCGGCCGCGGCTTGCAACGGCGGCCGCGCGCCCGCGAAGTCGTTCTGCCGCGCGCGCAACACGCCCAAACGGCGCGACAAGGCCTGCTTGAGCGGCCCCGGCGGCAAGAGGTCATTCAAGCGCGCGTGCGTGTCCAGATCGTCGGCCACGCCCGGCGTGCGCACGGCGACGCGCAAGAGTCCCCACGCCGCCGCCGCCGCCGTCGGATCGACATGGAGCGCCTCGCCGAAGCGGGCCACGGCGTCGGACACGCGCTCGGCCGATTCGTCGAGCCGACCGCGCTCGACGAGCAGCGCCGCGCGCGTCGCCGGGTCGACGGTGTTGCCGAGCGCCGCCGACAGCTGACCGAGCGCAGCGGCCAAGTCATCGTCGCTGCTCGAGGCCGCCAGATCGACGAGGCCGGTCAGCGCGCTCAGGTCGCCCGGCTGCTCTTCGAGGATGGCGGCGTAAGCGGCGCGCGCCACCGGCTCTTCGCCGCCGCTCAGCGCCACTTCCGCTTTGATGCCGATGAGGCCGCGCTTTTCGCCCGGCGCCGCGCGCGCGATCTCGCGATCGAGCAGCGTCAACAAGGGCTCGCGCGGACCGGGCTCGCCCATGCGCAGCCGACGCAGACCGCGCAGCGCGTGGGCGTGCTCGGGATCGACGTCGAGCGCCGCATGATAACGCTCGCGCGCGGCCGCGAATTCGCCGAGCCGCTCGGCCGTGCGACCGGCGGCGAACGCCAAGCGGGCCACGCGCGCCGGCTCGTCGACGGGCACGAGCAGCCGCTCGGTGTCGTAGAGCGCCAGCTGGTCGCGCAGATAATGGGGATCGAGCGGCTGCGCCGGCGCCAGATCAGGCACGACCAGCGTCGGCAACGGCAGCGCCGCCGCGACCAGCCGCGTGGGCACGACCGGCCGCGAATCGCCCGTCGCCAACGGCTGCGTCGGCGCCGCGGCTTCCACCGGCACCGACGACTCGACGTCGCTGTCGGCCACCGGCAGCGGCGTGCGATCGGGATCGGACGAGCGCGCCGTGGCATTGAGCGGCAGCGACGGCTCGACCGACAGATCGAACAGCTCTTCGTCGTCGCCGGCGGGCGCGGTCGTCGTCGTGGCCGCGGCCGCGGCGCTGGCTTGCGCCGCCGCGTCACCGGCCGGCACGACCACGATGTCGTCGTAGAAGTCCTCGTCGGGCACGTCGACGCCCGGCGAAACCTCCATCTCCACTTCCAGGTCGTCGATCGCCTGCTGCTGCAGCTGTTGATGCGGCTGCGGCGCCGGCGCGGGCTTACGCGGCGGCTGCGGCGGCGCCGGAATCGGCGAGCGCTCCGACGGCTTGGGCGCGACCGGAGTCGCCATCCGCTCCGACGGCTTCGGCGTCGCCATCCGCTCCGACGGAATCGCCATCCGCTCCGACGGCTTGGCGAAGCGCCCCGACGGCAGCTTCGAGCCCGGCTCGGGCAACATCGGCGACGGCCGCGGCGCCGACGAAGGCGGCTCGGGCAGCATCGCCTCCAAGTCGGCGTCGCTGGCGAGGAGGTCGTGCAGCTCGGCGCCGCCCGCGACGCGGGTCGACTCCTGGTTGAACCCGCCCGCGGGCGCGTCCGGGTACGACGGCTCGATCGTGACGACGTGCTCGGCGATCGGCAGCTGTGCCTGCACCGGTGGCGGCGACGGCGGCGCGGCGCGCTCGTCACCTTCGCCCACCATCGCCGTGTCGGCGAGCAGCTTGTCGAACTCGTCGGCGGAGGCGACGCGCGTCGAGCCGCCACCGAACGCGTCCTCTTCTTCGGAATAGAGGCCGGGCCCGTCGTCGTCGGGCACCTCCATCGCCGCCTTCAAGACCTCGGCGGACGCGATGCGCGTCTTGCCCTCTTCGGCGCCGAGCAGCGAGCCGAGCGCATGGCCGGCCTCTTCGGGCAGCTCCATGTCGCCTTCGAAGAGGTGCATCAGCGGATCGTCGTTCACCGGCGGCAGCGGCTCGGCGTAGAGCGGCGGCGCTTCCAGCGGCAGCGGCTGCGAAGGCTCGAACGTGCGCGGCTCCGTCGGCGGCACCGGCGTGCGCGGCGCCGGCGGCGGCGTCAGCTCCGCCTCTTCGAACGCCAGCTCGTCGGCCGCGTCGGCCTCGAGCGCGATCTCGCCGATGGCCGCCGGCTCGAGCGCGGCTTCGGCGATGGCGGCCGGCTCGAGCGCGGCCTCTTCGGGCGTGTCGGCCAGCTCTTCGGCGTCGAACTTCGGGACCTTTCCCGTCGGCGAAGGCAGCGACAGGTTGGCGTCCCACTCGTCGATGGCCGACGCCCAATCGTCGAGCTCGCCGCCGGCTTTGCCTTTTTTGGGATCTTCGGCCATCAGCCCTTGAGCCCCATCTCGCGTCTCAGCACTCGGAAATCGTCGGACACAGCGAACAGCGTCAAGGTCTGCGCCAGCGGGTCGCGCTGCAAGTCGAGCTTGAGCTCCGCCAGCGCCGACGGCAGATCGCCGACACCGCCAGCGCCGCGCGCGCCGCGCCTTGCAACACCGCGTCGCGCCATTCGCCCGGCGACGGCAAGGACGCCATGCGTGCGCCGATCGACTGCAGCGCCTTGCGATCCTTGCGCGCGATCGCCTTGCCGAGCACGCGGGCGCGATCCTCGACGCGCGACTCGTTCATCGGCGGCTTCTGCAGCAAGGGCGGCAGGGTTGCCTCGCTGGTTTCGAGCTGCGTCTGCAAAATCAGCACGCCGGCATAAGCCAGAGCGCCCGATTTCGCCTGCACTGTGGCCAGGCGCACCTGATCCCTCTCGAAATCGATGATCTCCCGGGTAGCGGCGATCTCCGCATCATAGGCGGTGGCGGCGATCAGCGTGTTGGCGATGTTGGACGCCAGGGTGAGCGAGGCCGCCCGCGCCACATTCCTCTGATAGTCGGCATTGGCGGCCAGTGCCTCGACGGCGCGCCGCTCGCCGCCGAAAATATCGAAGGCGTAATCGACCGAAGCGGACAAGGTGAACAGATTGAACACGCCTTCCGGCACTATGCCGGGCGTCGCTTGCGCCGAGGAATGTTCGCGCGCCGCGCTGGCGCCGGCGTCGAGTTGGGGAAAGAAGATGCCCTGCCCGGCGGCGAGATCGTGTCTGGCCGCCCGGAGATTGGCTTCGGCCGCGGCGATGGTTGGGCTGGCGGACAACCCCTGATGGACCGCGTCATCCAGCGCCGGACAGTCGAACAGGCGCCACCAATCGGCCGGCAGGCGGGTTTCCAAGGCGAAATGCTGCGAAACGCCGTCGGCGTCGACCGTCGTTGCGGGATCGGCGCCGCCTTCATAACGAGCGACCGCCGGCGCATCGGGGGCGACGAAATCGGGCCCGACGGCGCAACTGCTTAAACCCGCGATCAGGATCAGGGCGGCGACGGGGCGTCCGGCGGAACGTCGGGTCGATTTATTGGGTGCCGATATACACATCGACCAGCTGTCCGGGGTCAGGTTCAGGTTAATTTGGCCGGCGGTGACAACCCTTTAAGTCCCGAGGATGTTCAATTCATCCGGGAAACCTTTAAAGCTTAAACTCATTTTCACCACCAAGACACCAAGTAAGGCTAAGAGTTTCTAATAAAACCAAAGATTTTCACCACCAAGGCACAAAGAAAATTTTTTAGTTTTTCATGCCAAAAGCCTCGTTTTGCCTTCCTTGGTGTCTTGGCGTCTTGTGCCGATTTTCGTTAATGAAATGAAATTTATGGAAATCGGTACTATGTCGACCTCTCTAGAATTCATTTTGGAAGGTCAATATGGTGGTGAAAGGGTTTTTGTGTTTTCGGGAATTTAATTTTCTTGGTGCCTTGGTGTCTTGGTGGTTAAATTCCTTGTACAAATTTTGATACCGGAGAACTTATGACACCCGAACAATCTTACGAAGAACTTTTGCGCCGCATGAAGGAACTGGCCCTTTTGGGCAATACCGCCGGGATTTTAGGCTGGGACCAGGAAGTTTACATGCCCGGGGCCAACGCCCCCTACCGGGCCGAACAGCTTTCGCTCTTGGCCGGGATGTGCCACCAGAAATTCACCGATCCCGCCGTGGGCGATTTGATTACTCAGGCGGAAGCCTCCAAAAGCCTGACGGGCGACCCCCTCAGCGACAGCGCCGTCAACCTCAGGGAATGGCGCCGGTCCTATGACCGTTCCAAAAAACTGCCCCAGGCCTTGGTGGAGGAAATGGCCCGGGTCTCGTCCAACGCCCAGGTGGAGTGGGTGGAAGCCCGCAAGGAAAGCAACTTCGCCCGGTTTCAGCCTTGGCTCGAGAAAATCATCGGACTCACCCAGGAACAAACCAAATGCTACGGCTATACCGACCATCCCTACGACGCCTTGCTGGAAGATTACGAACCGGGCCTGACCACCGCCCAACTCAACTTGTTGTTCCCGCCTCTCAAGAAAAAACTGGCGGAGATGGTGGCCAAAATTGGCGCGGCCAAAAAAAAACCCGACCTTTCTATTTTAAAACGGGCCTGCCCAGTCCCAGCCCAGCAAGCTTTCTGCCGGCATTTGGCCGAAACCATCGGTTTTGACTTCGACCGGGGCCGCATCGACATCAGCGCCCATCCCTTCACCACCGGTTTGGGCCCGGGCGACACCCGCATCACCACCCGCTTCGAGGAAACCAATTTCGAGAATTCCTTCTTCAGCACCCTGCATGAAGGCGGCCACGGCATTTACGACCAAGGCCTGCCGGGAAACGGTCTCTATGGAACCCCCCGGGCCTCAGCGGTTTCCTTGGGAATTCACGAATCCCAATCCCGGCTTTGGGAAAACCTGGTGGGCCGCAGTTTGAATTTCTGGAAGTTCGCCTTCCCCGAACTCAAGAAACAATTTCCCGGCGTGTTTGACGACTTATCCTTGGAAACTTTCCATTTCGCCATCAACCATTCGGCGCCTTCCTTCATCCGCACCGAATCGGACGAGGTCACCTACAACCTGCATGTGGCTTTGCGGTTTGATATTGAGGTGGCCCTCATTGGAGGAACCCTGAAAGCCGCCGACGTACCCGGAGCCTGGAACGAGGCGATGCAGAAATCCCTCGGGGTCACCCCTCCGAACGATGCCAAGGGTTGTCTGCAGGATGTCCATTGGAGCCATGGCAGTTTCGGTTATTTCCCCACTTACACCCTGGGCAACCTCTATTCGGCCCAGTTTTTTGACGCCGCCAGCCGGGAAGCCGGCCCCTTTGAGGCCAAGTTTGAGAAAGGCGATTTCTCGCCCTTGAAAAAATGGCTCAATGAGAAAATCCATTCCCAGGGCCAAAAATACCGGGCGGGCGAGTTGTGCGAGAAGGTGACAGGAAAGCCGCTCACGAGCGACTATTTCTTGAATTATCTGGAAAAGAAATTCGGCGCGCTTTACGGGTTTTAATTTTTATCCGCCGGCGAGGGCGGTGAATCCGGGGCCAGATTGGCTTCCCCAAGCCGGGAAGCAAAGGGGCCTTTAAACCCTTGAAGCAAAACCTAGCGCCCCCTAAACTTGGGGCCATGAAAATCGGCTTGCGTCTCTTTTTATTAGGGCTATTGCCGCTGTCGGCCCTTTGGCTCCAAGGCTGCCCTTCCAACAACCACAGCCCGGCCTCCCCGGCGCCCGTCACGATCGTGGAATTGGTCACGGCCACCTTCACGTCCACCCCCACCGTTTCGCCGACGGTTACCCCCGGCGGGGCGGCCACCTCCACCCCCGTGCCCCCTCCGGCCGCCATGAACGGCTATTTCACCACCAACGAAAACACCCCGTTGGTCCTTTCCAATTCCAATTTAAATTCCCTGCTGGTGTCCTACGACAACGCGGACCCGCTTATTTTTCTCATCGTCGGCTCCCCGGACCATGGGACGGCCTACCTCACGCACACCGGTTTCACCAACAGCATCACCTATACGCCCAACAGCGGTTTTTACGGGACGGACAGTTTTGCCTACCAGGCGTACGACCAGGCGACGAACGAGGGTGCCTCGATCCAGAGCATCGTGATCACCGTGGCTTTTGTGCCGACGGTGACCCCCACTCTGACGCCCACCGTCACTCCCACGCCCGTGCCCTCTCCGGCCCTTTCAAACGGCAACTTCGCCGCTTCGGAAAATACCACATTGGTGGTTTCCGCTTCGTCTGTCGCGTCCCTCGTCACGGTGGACCCCAACGGGGACCCCCTTACTTTTTCAGCGGCCGCTCTCCCGGGCGAGGGAACGCTGACTCTCAATGCCGACGGCAGTTTCACCTATACGCCGAACTCCGGTTTTACCGGAACGGATAGCTTTACGGTCGAAATCACCGATACGGTCACCACCTTGTCTTCGCCGCCGGCAACCTTCACGGTCAACGTCTCCTAGCCGCCGGATCGCCGGGAGGCGGATAGGCCCACCGCCGTCACTAGGATCAATTCGGCGGCCACGAAGGTAATCACGTAAGGCAATCCGCCCTTGGAAAAGCCGTAGCTGTGCAGTCCCACCCCCAGCACGAAGTTGACCCCGTACCAGGCCATGAGCACGCCCAAAAAGGCGCAGACCACGCCGATGGCGAATCCCAGTTCCTTCAGCCAGCCCGCCAAGCGGCCATGCAGGATGGCCACGTAGCCCAAAAGCGCGATGAGCGCCCAGGTTTCTTTCGGGTCCCAGCCCCAGAACCTTCCCCAGGAATAGCTGGCCCAAACGCCGCCCAAAATGGTTCCCGCCGCCAGCAATACGATGCCGACTTGCACGACCCGGTAAAGCAGGAGGGTCTGCCGTTTCAACAGTTCCCGGTTTTGCGGATGCCGCCAATGGGTCCAAAGCACCGCGTGGCCGAATCCCAAAGATAAAAGAAAAGCGGCGTAACTGAGGGTGATGGTCAGCACATGGATGGTCAGCCAGAAGTTGCTGCGCAAGACCGGCTCCAGCGGCTGGATGGAAGGGTCCAGCACCGTCGGCACATTGTCGGCCAAAATGAATCCGAGGACCGCCAATAAAGACCCGGCCATGGCGAAAACCCGGTTCTTAAAAATCAATTCAAAAACAAGGGCGAAAACCGTCATGCCGAAGGTCACCCAAATGAGCGACTCATACATATTGGAAACCGGAGGCCTTCCGGCGATCACGCACCGCATGACGAAACCGTAAAGGCTGATGAGAATCCCCCCGCCAAAAACAATAAACCCCACCGGAAAAAGCCGGGGCAGGTTCAAAAGAATGGAGAGCGCGATCAGGATGGCGGCGGTCAGATGGATGATCCAGGCCCACCGGAAGGGCTTCACTTGGTTATATTGCACTTCCAGCGAAAGCCGGTCCGGATGGATATCGGGGTTGGTGGTCGTTTGCACGCTGGCCACCAGTTGGAGGCTTTGGGACTCAAAATCCGCCGGATTCCCTTCCACATAAGCTTTCAGGACTCCGGCGAAAGCGAAAAGAATCTGCTGTCCGGCTTCCGGCATTTTTTTGGGTGACCGGTCGTAGGCCCGGTGTAACTCTCCCAAAGAAGGCCATTTTTGGGTGACCGGGTCCGGTACGGGAATGACCGCCAGGGCATCGCCCGATTCGATATCCTCAAATTTTTGAAGCCGTCCATAAACGGACAAGGCTTCCTTGGCCATCGGGTCCAACGCCACCTTGGCCTGCTGCTGGTCGTAAGCCCCCTTGGCGAAGGTCATGAATCCCTCGTTCTGTAAAAGAAAGTCGGGGGAGATTCTGTTTTTTTCCGGCGGAACGGATAAAAGGGATTTTAATTTTAAATTTTCAATGAGAATGAAATCGGTTTTTTCCCAGACTTCTGGTTTGGCGATCCAATCCAACAGCAAGCCCATCGGCGGCTGGCCGTTATAGTTTTCATGTCCCGTGATAAACCGGACGCTTTCCCGGGCGAAGGTGTCGAGCGGCTTGACCCGCCCCCCGTCCTGGATGGGCATCAATTGAAGCGGCCTGAAATTAAAAGTATCCGCCCCGAATGCCGGAGCCCAAAACATCAAAAAACTAAGTCCACCACCAAGGCACCAAGGCACCATACCGACTTTCCAAAAATTGATTAAAGAAGTCGGCATCGTACCGATCTCCATATTTTCTTCAGTGGAAGATCGGCACAAGGAAATCTTTTTGAACATCTTAAAAAAATCCGATCTATTCTTTGGCTTTCTTGGTGCCTTGGTGTCTTGTGCCGATTTTCCAAAAATAATCAAATGGAAATCGGTACTATACCGACCTCTTTTAAATGTTTGTGGAAGGTCGGCATGGTGGTGAAAAAATCTTTTACTCAAGCGCATTTTCAGTCCTCTTGTTCCAAGCGGGATTTTTAAACCAAAACATGAAGATGATGCCCAGCACCATGATCAAGGCCCCGCCGTATTTGACGACCAGACCCGGATCGCGGCCGACCGAAAAGACCGAGGTGTATTTTCCATCCGGCCCCAGCGAATAGCTAGCTTGATAAATGGTGTAACCCCGGTAATGAAGGGGTTCATTCATGCCGATGGTGGCGGGCATTTTCGTCCCCGTCTCAAAATCCGAGTAATTCACGTCGCTGGCGTAGGAAGCCGGTTTTTGGGTTCCCGGGTCAAACCCCAGGTTGAATTTTTTAAGCTCCAGGTCAAAGGGCAAATGTCCCTGCCGGGGGCCGTAAGCCAGTCCCAAGGTTTTTCCGGCGAAGGGAAAGGTCACCTGGTCCTCAAATCCCAGCCAGCCTTCCAATCGTTCGGAGCCTTGAACCGCCTGGTAATGGATCGCCGACTCCGGCTCTTTTTGGTAAACCAGGGGTTCGGGTTCATAGCTGACAACCGGAATAGCTTTCGGCAATTGGTCCTGCGCCTCGAACTGCATGTCCATCCAGCCCGTGGAATAACTTTTGCCTATTCGCAAGGATTCCGCCGGTGAAAACTGTCCCTTATGCCGGATCTGGTATTTCAAACGGCCGGAGGGGGTTGAAAGAAAAGCCAAAGCGTTGGCCGGAACATCCGAATGGTCCGATGAAATCCGTTTCTTCCAATCCCCTTCCTTTTCAAAATAAACCGAAGCCGGTCCCAAATCCAAATGGCCGTAGTCCGGGCTTCCCAGGAACAACCAGTTGTTTTCCTGGACAAAAGAACTATGCAGGTTGAGGTGGATGGCCGGAAAACCCTTTTGTCCGGCCGGGGCCTTTTGCCCCTCCACCACCTTCCCGGCGTTCAACAGGAACTGGTCGATCATCAGCAACCCGCCATTCTCCAGGTGATAAAGAAAAGGGTGCTGGGGGCTGGGCTGCAGAATTTTGAAAGAAGCCGGAAATTGGCGGCTGGGTTCGTCGTTGATTTGATAGTAAAAAGTGGGTTTGTCTTCTTGAAAAATGGATTGATGCTGGCCTTCGACCAGGGCGATCTGTCCGTCGGTGCCTAATTGCTGGGTCATGAGCGCGCCGGCCAAAACGCAGAGAATCCCCACATGGGTGATGACAAAGCCCGTCTGATATTTTTTCCAGGGGTATCGGGAAATGGCCGAGCAAAAAACGTTGACGCCCAAAAGCAAAAGAAACCCCGCGAACCACCAGGTGCCGTAAACAAACCGCTTGGCGATCGGGGTGGAATAAACCGCTTCCACAATGGTCCCTGTGGCGAGGAGGATGGCCAAGATCAAAATCATCGGCAGGGCCAGTTTCACCGAGGCCAGAAATTGAAAAACCGGGTTTTTCCTAAAATCCAAAAGGGGCTCCCAAAGGGCTGAAAGTCAAAGGGGCTATCTTACGGGGTAAAAACAATGAAAACAACGAATCCGAAATCGGGGTAGTGTCTTAATTTGTCGTTGCGAAGAGTTTGGTTTTAAGAGGTCATTTCAAAACCTCTTCACCACCAAGACACTAAGGCACCAAGGAATACGAAAACGAAGATTTTAATTAAAAAATGAAAAGATTTTCTTGGAGTCTTGGTGCCTTGGTGGTGAAAATTGTCTTATGTTTGGGGTTTTGAAATGACTTCTAAAAACGGGCCTCCTTGTCATAACATCAAACTAATGCATCACCGAAATCGGAAATCTTTACTGAATCGACTCTCCCAAATAAGCGGCCTTCACCTTTTCGTTTTGGGAAACCATGGCGGCTTCACCTTCCAATAAAACCGTACCCGTCTCCAAGACATAAGCCCTGTCGGAAATTTCCAAAGCCATCTGGGCGTTTTGCTCCACCAGCAGGATCGTTGGCTGGTGGCTTGGCTGGCCTTTGGCGAAGCCATGGCGCCAAGTGGTGCTGGGGTCCGGTTGGTGGGGTATCCGCCGGCGGAATGGGCCATTGGTCTGAGCCCTTGGCAGGCCGATCTCGGCGGCCGTGCGGCCGGCACTGCCGACAGATGCGACGGTGCCCGTCCTGGGCAGTTCGATCAACTTGTTTTTCCTGATGGCGGCCGCGGCATCGGCCCTGCTGAACCTGACGGCGATCGCCCTGGTGCGGGTATGGAATCCGTCGCGTGAAGCGCGATTGACACGCCTAGACGAACAGGCCGGCGACGCCCCGGCCCCCGAGAGCATCTCGGGCGCGAGCACTATGGGGGCGCAGCCAAACCCGGTGCCGCCGCGGCGAGTCGATTCATGCGGCTCCCGGTGCACGCGGCCCGTCTGGGACAACCCGATCCTCTGGGCCGGCGAAATCGCCACCTGGGCTTATGGACGGAAGGTGCTGGTGATTCGCCTCGTTTATCTGGCTCTCTGGCGGCCTGGCCGCGATGGCTCGTGGCAGTGAGCGTCAGCCCGCGGGGCATCACGCTGGCCGGCGGCTCATTGATCCTGGTGCCGCTGTTTGTGCTGAGCCTGGTGCTGATCAACGCCCAGGCCGTGACCGCGCTCACCAGCGAACGCGACGTCAGGCGCTGGACCTGCTGCTGGTCACCGATCTGACGGCCAAGGAGTTCGTCTTCGGCAAGCTGGCGGGCGTGCTCTACAACACCAAGGAAATGGTGCTGGTGCCCGCTGGCGCTGTCCGGCTATCTGTGGTGCGATCGAGCGCCGTGTCGCTGCGAGAACGCTGATCTACCTGGTCGGCGGGCTGCTGGTGATGGATGTGCTTCGTGGCCATGCTGGGCGTGCATGCCGGCATGACGTATGAGAACTCGCGCACGGCGATCGGCGTCAGCCTGGGCACGCTGTTCTTCCTGTTCATCGGCGTGGCCACCTGCATGCGGATGATGGTCGCCTTCAGCGGCTCGTTCCACTTCCAGTTGCAGCCGTTCCTGGCCTTCATGCTCGGCGGCGCGTGGGGCTGTACGTGGCGCTTGGGTCGCGCAATCCGTCGTCGGCCATCGCCTGGGCTTCGGTCCTTGCCCGATCGCCACGTTCTGTACGCCATCACCAGCTTCCTGCTGGGATAGATGCTGGCGGCGTTTCTGGTGACCGTGGCGACTTATGGCTTCACCACCGCGGCGATCCTGGTGCCGGCGATCTTCGAGTTCGACGTGGCCACTGGACGCACCGGCGCGGGCGGCGATTGAGAGCCCGTCCCGGATCGTCTGCGCGGAAAGGCCTGGCCGGCTTTACTTGCGATAGCCCAGCGACTTCATCACGATCAGCATTTCTTCGTACGTGATGAAGCGGCGGCGGTGGCCAGCTTGTATTCGTCGATGGCGCCGGCCAGCTCTTTGGCTTCCGGCGACAGTTCGTCGTGGCTGTTGGCGAACTGGCGCCGTTCGCGGTCCGGCTGCTCGACGGACGCATCGTAGTTGCGGCGATCGGTGAACGGGGTGGACGGCGCTGCCAGGGACTGACTCATACGAAAACTCCTCGTGATGCCGAGCGATCCCCAAGGGACCATCCGGATTGCCGGCTGCGGGTACCGAGTCGCAGAGAGAACATCTCATCGCAACCGTAGGTCACGATCAGGTCCTCGTCAAACCACGGCCACGCCCCTGTCAAACCGCGGCCACGATTAGCGATTAAGCGGCGGTTGCCGGCCGGCCGTTGCCGCCGCGCCGCCGCGCATCCGCTCGACCATCGCCAAGCTGTCCCTATGTGCCGGTTCTAACGCCAGTGCCTGTTGTAGCGACGCCTGCGCCTCCGCCGGGCGGCCGGCCATCCAATGCGCTCGGCCAATCCGAAAGAGCAGTTCGGCCGTATGGGGACCCCGCTGGTTCGCCAGCGCCAGGCTCTCGACGGCGTCGTTGTAGCGATCCAGCGCGATCAGAGCCAACCCCTGCAAGTAGAACAACCGCTGCGGCTCTTCGCCCGGCGGGTAACTGTCGATCAAACCTTGCAGCGTGGCCAGCGCGCGGCTGGGCACGCCCAACTGACGATAGGTTTCGGCCAGCCGCAATTGAACGTCCGATGTTGCCCGTGCGCATAGCCCAGCGACCGTTGATAATCGGCCAGCGCCTGCCGATAGTCGCCGCTTTGCTGCAATACCATGCCCCGCAGTGCCCAGGCCTGAAGCGAACTTGGGATCCAAGTCGAGAGCCTGCTCGGCTGCTTGTCGGGCACGGCCCATCTTGCCGAGCGTCAGATACATTTCGCCCGCGAGCGCACGGCCAAACTCGTGTCGTCCGGAGCAACGCTTGCGAGTCTCTTCCATCTGGGTGACGGCTTCCGTCTGTCGCCCGCGATGCCACAGCACCTCGGCGTAGTTGCGCCGGGCCTCGACATCGGACGGACATGTTTGCAGCGCGCGGACCAACAGCGGTTCGGCCCGCTGCCAGTCGCCGCGCTCCATGGCGTTGATCCCTTGCTGCGACATCTGCCGACAATTGGCCTGCGCCGAGGGACCGGGCCATCGCGAGAGAGCGTGCGGCAGCCCACCGAGCGCAAAGCATGACGGCCGCGACCAGCGCCGACCGTGGCGGCCAATGGATCTCGCCACCCCAAGATAAGTTCGCTGCGCGAGCAGCGCATCGGCCAGTCCGGCGTGCGTCGGCGATTTTCAGCGAACGCGCCTGCATGAGAGCCGTCGGCAAAGGCAGCCGGACGATTTCCGGCAATCCTGGGGATTTAGGGCGAGAACGGTAGCAAAACGAGCCACGCAGGGCAAGGTCAGCAGAAGGCGAAGCCGCCGGCCCATGTCGTCGATTTTACGCCCGAATGCCAGCAATACCCGCCGCCGTCGCGCCCGCTGCCCAGCGTTTGCCAGCTTGCGTACAATGGCCCCATGCAGCCCATACCGCCGCAGCTTGCCCGGTATGAGCTTTGAGTAAACGACTCCGACTAGCACCAAGAGACGCAGGCCGTAAGCGAGCCGCCCGTTATGCCCCATACCTACGCCAAACAAGGCATTAAATTCTTATATCCCGACAACTGGACCGTCGACGAAGGCGAACCCGTGGAAGGCGGGGCGGTGGTAACCGTTTACAGTCCGGGCGGCTCGTTCTGGTCGATCGTGCTCGAGCCCGCCAGCGTGGATCCGGCGGACATGGCTGTCGCGGCGCTCAAGGCCCTCAAGTCCGAGTACGAGGACTGTGACTCCGAGCCGATGAGCGAAACCGTGGCTGGGCATGAGATTCGAGGCTACGACGCCAACTTCTTCTGCCTCGACCTGACCAGCACGGCAGCCATTCGCGGCTTTCGCACCAGCGCCGCCAGTTGCCTGGTGTTGTGGCAGGCAGAAGACCGTGATCTGGCGGCACATGAGCCAGTGTTCCGAGCGATCACGATCAGCCTGCTTACCAACGACCGCTAGAACGGCGCCGCGGCGCCGTGTCCTCTTGAGGCCTGCGAGCGGCCGGCGGTATATTGGCCGGCGGCGTAAGCAACTGGTCACGGCCCAGGCAAAGCCCTTTTCCAGAGGGAGCCACTCATGGCTATCGCCAGCGCAAGCGGATGTATCGAGTCGATCGGCAATACGGCCGGCGAAATCTGGCACGTGCTGCACGATCGAGGACCGCTACCGATCAGCAAGTTGATCCAGGAGATCGACGCCCCGCGTGACCTGGTGCTGCAAGGCATCGGCTGGCTCGGCGCGAAGACAAGATCGCCATCGAAGAAGTCTCCCGGCGAAAAATGATTTCGCTGCGCGATTGACGCCGGCGATGCCCGGAACCAAAGCCACCCGCCCGTGGACGATGGACGGGCTGGAATCTCGCGGGGCGGGCTGGGATCTCGCGCTCGGTGGTCGGGGCCAAAGGCTATTTCGCTTCGGATTCGTAAATCGGCAAGTGCCGATAGTAGACTTCCAGCGACAGCAGATTCATCGTCGTCACATAAAGCCGCCCCGCCGTCCGTGCCCCAGTCCGGCACGGAAGGCGGGTCCCAACTGCCGGCCAGCGGACCGTGTCTGGACCTGCGTGTCGATCAACAGCGGATGCAGCCGTTCGTTCCACGCCGTCCAGTAGTCCCCCTTCATGTGGAACATGACCTGCGTGGCGTAATACCAGTAATAGGTGTCGCGCTGCGGCTCGTTGTCGCGATGCCAGCGTCGGCAAGTTGTCCAGCAGATGCTCGGCGCCCTCGCTGCATGCAGCGGATCGTCGCGATTCCAGCCCAGGTAGAGCCGCATCAGCAGGCCCACGGCCGTCATCGTGGTGGTGGGCTGCCGGCCGTGGCGCTGCTCGATCGGTGTCGGCGGCGAACGGGTTGTAGACGTACTCGGAGCCGTCGTGCGGCCGGCTTGAGCACCGTCGAGCCAGTGCCGGGCCAGGTCGATAGGCGTCCTCGGCGGAACCTTCAGCCCTGCCAGTTCGCCGCTCTTGAGGGCCATCAATTGCCAACCGCTCACCGACGTGTCGGAATCGTACTGCGGCTGATAGCGCCAGCCGCCGCAAGGTCGGATGCTGCGAGGCGACGATGAAGTCGATCGCCCGCTGGGCCGGCTCGCGCAAGGTTCTCGTCACCGGTCATGCCGTAGGCTTCGCACAGGGCGATCGTGGCGATGCCGTGGCTATAGAGCCAGTGCGCTCTTGTTCGACTCGGCGATCCTCGGCGACATACAGATCGCCACTGGGCTGTTGGTGTCTTCACCAAAAACTCAAGCCCGCCGGCGCACCGTGTTCTGATATTGATCGTCGTAATGGTCGTAGCCGGCGCCCAGAAACGACAGCAGGGCCAGCCCGGTCGCGGCGGAATCTGCTTGGAACTAGGGTTTGTCTCGATCGCCGCCGGTGGCGGTCATCGCCAGGGTCCAGCGTCCGTCCGGCACTTGATGTCGAGCGAGAAAGTCGAGTCCCAACTCGACTGAGTGTTCTGTCCGCTGCGGCATGCTGGTGCCGCCGCCACCGCGCGTCGCGCGCTGATTGCCGCGTCCAACGAAGGCTTTCGCCGGCTCGCGAGCGCGCGGCCATCGACCACAACCTGGCCACCGGATTTGCGACCGAGAAAGTGCCCAACGCCGTTGCTGATCGTCTCGCTGTCTCGCTGGGCGCGGCGGGCATTGCGGCGAACCGATCTCCGGCGAGAAATTGGACCCAAGGCCGCCGGGCCCTTCAGCCGCGGCGACTTGAATCGGCAGCCCCCGCGCGAGGCCAATGGCGCCCGGCTCAGCCGCCAGCGCGCCAATTCACCTGCCTCGGCGCACCCCCGGAACCGCTGCCTTCCGTTGCCGGACTGCCCGGCGCCTCGGCCATGCCGTCGGCCGCTCCCTCGATGGCGCCGGCGATATTGCTGGCGGGCTGCGGCCCGCCCGTGGCGATCGCCGCCACTTGCGGAGCGTCTCGATCGCCAAAGCCGGCCGCGCGCGGATTCAGACCGTTGCCAGGCGAGCCAACAA
>CAWAWS010000006.1:0-414108 GCA_963785725.1 uncultured delta proteobacterium
GGTGGTCGGGCTCGGCAAGTCGCTGTCGCTGGAGCTGGCCGACAAAGGCGTGCTCGTCAACGTCGTGGCGCCGGGCATCGTCGACACCGATCGCGTGCGCGAGCTCGACGAGGCCAACGCCGAGATGCAGCGGCGGCCCGTCGGCGAAATCGCCACCGAGGGCGCGCGCACGATTCCGCTGGGCCGCATGGGCACGCCCGAGGAGGTCGGCGACGTCGTGGCCTTCTTGTGCTCGGCGCGCGCCGGCTACGTGACGGGCACGACGCTGGCCGTCGACGGCGGGCTCGTTCGCGGCGTCTGACGCGCGCTTTGCGCCGCTCGGAATGCGCGCCGCGCTCCACCCTTGTCGCTGCCAGCCGCGCCATCGCGGGCAGCTCGTCGACGCGGCCGCGCTCAACGCCGGCTGGCACGGCGCGGCGCCGTTCCTCATCGTGCCCGGCTTTACACCCGCTGTTCAGCTAGCGCGCCGGGCTGCATCCCGCGCGCGGCCCGGCGGCTGGCGCGCGCGGCCGAGCTGCTGGCGCGCGGCCGCGCGGCGACGGTGATCGTGTCCGGCGGCGCCGTGCATTCGCCCGA
The DNA here is from genome assembly GCA_963785725.1 of uncultured delta proteobacterium. Lineage (GTDB taxonomy): Bacteria > Myxococcota_A > Polyangia > Palsa-1104 > Palsa-1104 > JAQBQH01. The sequence continues at coordinate 577 of CAWAWS010000006.1, forward strand.
CAACGAGGCGCTCTTGATGCGGCAGTGGCTGCTCGATCAGGGCGTGAAGGAGACGGCGGTCCTCGTCGATCCGTGCGCGCGCCACACGACGACGAACCTGCGCAACGCCGGGCGAATCGTGCTCGCGGCGGGCGCGACCGAGGCGCACGTCGTGACCTCGGGCGACCAGCTGTACTATCTGGCGCATCCTGGCGGTCGACGTTTCATCTGCGCTGCCTCGTGCAGCTCGGCTATCGCGTGGGCGAGCTCGATTGGGCCGAGGATCGCGGCGTCCGTTTCGGCCGTCGGCGGAGGTGTTCCGCGCGTCGCGTCGCGAGAGCCGCGCCGGCGATCCCTGACTGCGTCAGTATTCGCCGTCGACGGGGATGCGGCGGCTGAAGTCGCGCCAGATGCGACGGTCTTCGCGGCAGTCGTAGGTGCGGCAGAGGCCGGGCGGTGCGCGTAGATGGTGCAGCGGAACGTGTCCGGCTCCGAGTGGGCGCGATAGCCGTCGTCGCGTTGCGCAGCTGATAGGGCCGCGAGTACTCCCAATGGACGACGCGCTCGTCGAATCGTCACCGAGCAAAGACCGTCAGCTTGCAACAGCGCGCCTTGCACATCGGCATGAGCGCCCGCATCGATGTCGGGCAGCGGGCCGAGGGCGTATTTGTCGACGGGGTCGGCCAGCTTCACGATCGGCTGCTCGGGCGGACCGTCGCCGCGCTGTCGAGGAGGCGCTGCCGTCGGCGCTCGAACTCGCCCGGCGGCAACGCGCCGACGGAGACCAGCGTTCCACGAGCGCCCGCAGCGTCGCATCGCGGTCGGCCTGGCCGGCGCGGCTGTCGACCAGCTGGCCGTTGACGAAGCGCAGGCGGCGTCCATCTCGGTCCGCGACGGCGCCCCGGCGGCCGGCTCGGCCGCGCACGAGTCGGGGCCCTGTCCGTCCGATCCGTCTCCCTCGTCCATGTGCGAGTATACCTCGATAACGTGGCCACCGCATCTTCGCCGCCGATCCCTAGGGTTGAAGCGCCCCGGAAGCGACTATGATCGACCCGTGACCAACAACATCCTTATCGTCGAGGATGATCCCGATATCCTCAGCTCGTTGGCCGAGGTCATTCGCGAAGAAGGCTACGAGGTGGAGACCGCCGCCAACGGCTACCAGGCGCTGGCGAAGTTGGAAGCGGGGATGCCGGACCTCATCTTTCTCGACCTCATGATGCCGCTCATGGACGGCTGGAAGTTCATGGAGACGGCCGAGCAGCGCTTTCCCGAGATGGTGGCGCGGGTCGTGTTGTCTCGGCGGTGAACGGGCTGTCGGACGAGGCGGTCAAGCTCGGCGTGTGCGAGTTCCTGGCGAAGCCGTTCGACCTCGAGGACGTCACGCGCGTGACGCATCGCCTGTGTCCCAAGGGCAACGAGCGGCACTCGGGCTGTAGCCGCGCCGCTTGTCGGCGGCGATTGTCGCGTTAGCTTGACACGCGGCGTGGGGTCATCTAGATTTCTGCCGCCTCGCGAAAGTGGCGAATTGGCAGACGCGCAGGATTCAGGTTCCTGTGGGTAACACCGTGCGGGTTCGACCCCCGCCTTTCGCACAACAGCACGCTCTCCGACGGTAACTCCTGCTACTTCCTCTTCGGCTTCTTGTTGCTCCGGTTCGCCGTCGTGTCCCGACGGCGGCCAGTATGTGGCCACAAATGCCGTCCGGCAGCCTTCAGCACGTTCTCGTCGGCGCGCTCCGTAGGCCGGATGTAGCGGTTCGTCGTGGTGACGTTTTTGTGGCCGGCGAGGTAGGCGATGCCGGCGAGGTTCGTGCTGTGCTCCGCCAGGAAGTGGCCCGTGAGTGCCGGAAGTCGTACGGCGACAGGTGCGCGGCCTTTTCCTCCGGCAGCTCCGCAGCACGTCCAGCGGCGCGTAGGACCGACCGATAATCGTGGCGGCCGAAGAGCAGGCCGATGTCAGGACGAGTTCGAGTCGAGAGCGCAGCGCGCGGCCTTGCTCAGCGGTCGGCGGCGACCAAATCGCGCCTTGTCGATCTCGTCGCGGATGACGAGGTAGCTGCGGCCGCGCTTGTAGTCGTCAGGCGCGCGCAGCAGATCGAGCGTCTGAGGCCTCAGCGCGGTCTGCCACGCAACTTCGAAGCGCGCCTGCACCGGATAGCCGCGCGGCGCACGCGGAGCCTTCACGATGGCCGGCAGGTTCGCGATCACCGCGCGAACCTCCTTCTCGGTCAGGACGAGAAACTGTGCCTTGTGCGGTCGCCTCGCGTCAGGCGTGCCTACGGCCTTCGGAGGCGGTGTCGAAACGAGCGGCGCGGCCGGAAGATGGCCATTGGAGGGCGCACCAGGAGAGGAAGCCACGTAGAGCCGAAGCTACTTGAGCACCGTCTTTCGGCGCACGTGGCGAAGCCGATGGCGCCAATACTCCTCGGCAGATTCTGGCGTGATGCGATCGAGGCTCCAAAAGACGGAACGAAGTGCGCGGTCACGGACCCGCAGTTGCGGCAAAAGGTCGCAGGGTATTGCCTCAAGCCTTCGCTAGTATAGCGGACATGACAACCTCACCTCCACCTTCAGCGGATGAAGTAGCGGCACTTCTACAGCTCGCGTGGACTGATCTTCTACAGGAGATCCCGCCACTTCGGATTACGAGGAAAAGAACGAAATCCCTGGCGGCGTTGGTAGCGAAGAAGACGAAAAGCGCATTATATCGTTTGAGCGAGCCATCTGTTTTCGGTTTGGCATTAGTCTGGATCGACTGATTAGCGTCTGTCGCCGGCGTTGGGGAGCGCCTTGGAATACCGTGTGGGTCGATGCCGAGCTTCACCGCGCTAAAGGTGGATACAAAATAGACGGCAAAATCCCCGATCTTCATAATCCATCATCGTGGCGACGATAAAGCGAACCTTTTGGTGATGGAATTCAAGCATAGCCGAGACAACAATAACGCCGACTATAAGAAGCTCGAGGCCCTGTGCACGGCGATCGGCAATACCAGTATGGCTGGGCTGCTAGTATGGATCTCAGCAAGGAACCGCTGAACATCGAAAGAGCCTATAAGCGGGGCTGACCTTGGTATCCTGAGATGGCGTCGGCCGATCAGGATCTCAGATTCCGTGGCTACGAAGTCTATCGTTTCGGGCCGTGGAGTTGGACTCGGGAGCGCGCTGGCGACAAGTCGAATCGTTCTTTCCACGGCTATTCCAGTGACACGGACTCGCCGTGTCGTACCGATAGCCGCCCTATGTCGCCGGCCCGGAATGATCAAAAAGCTGTGGGAACTTTGGAATACACCGGGAAGGTACCCCCCCGCAAAAGGGGTCCCATTTCAATCAGTGCTAGCGAAGTGCCTCTGTTCCGAAAGCTGACTTTACGTCGCTGCATCTATCGTCGGAGGTTCGACGATGGAAGCGACGGGCCCCGGCCATCACGAGGGCGATCGGAGACCGATAGCACCCAACAACCATCATGGCGAGTCGTCGCAGGGGCAGCACGATCGGACGGTGTCGCCGTATCTGACCACTCGCGAAGCTGCGATCTATCTCAGGTATCGCGGAGCATCTGCCGTCAGGAACCTGATTGCCGCCGGGAAAGCTACAGCCTGCCGGCCGACGTGGGCGGACATGGCTCTTTCGAGTAGCAGACCTGGACGCTATGCTCAGTGGCCGTGGCGTTCCCGAGGGCTCCTATGGAGATGTTCACCATGCGGAAGTATCCAGGGATCGAGAAGCTTCCCGACGGGCGCAAGCGCATCCGGGTGCGCGGAGTAGACCCAAAGACGGGCCGGATGAAGGAGGTAGACCGAAGAGTAAAGGTCTCGATGTCGGAGGCGGTGAAGCTGCGCGAGGAGCTACGCGACCGCCTCCGCGGCGGGGCAGACTACCGGCAAGTGGCCGTCCCGAGGCTGGCAGAATTCGCCGAGTCGTGGATGAAGTCCAGGGCGCTCGCACTCAAGGCGTCGACCGGGAGGACGTACGCTGACCTTCTCGATCACCACGTCGTGCCATCGCTCGGCGACTTCTTCGTCGATAAGGTTACGGACGCCGATGTGCGCGGCTGGCGCGAAGCAATCGTGAAGACGAGGTCGGCGGCGACGGCGAACAATGCGCTGCGCGTTCTCAAGATGGTCTACAGGGACGCGGTCGAAGAGTATGACCTCGACCGGAATCCGACCGCTCGGGTCCGCGTCCTTCCGGTGCAGGGCTACACCGAGGCAGATCCGAACGTGCTAGCTCCGGCGCAGCTCGCGGCGCTTCTGACCGCGTACAAGGAGATCGCGGCTCGGCAGTATCCGCTGGCGCTCACGCTGGCGCTCACGGGACTGAGGTACGGAGAAGCGACTGCGCTCAAGTGGACAGATGTCGACGAGGAGGCGGCATGCATCAGGTCCGGCGCGCTCAGTGGCACGGCAAGGTCTCAACGACCAAGACAGGCGTGATCCGGTCAGTGCCGCTCGTTCCTGGTCTGGCAAAGGTGTTGCGCGAGCATCGCGTCGAGCAGTCGCACGTCAGGTGCCGGGCCTGGCTGAGGGCTGGATCTTCACGACGCTTGATGGGCGGTTGCTCAAGAAAAACGGGCTGCGTGAGGCGCACGAGCGGGCGCTGAAGAGGGCGGGGATCACCCATAGGTTCACCGTGCACGGTTTGCGGCGCACGTTCAACAACCTCGCGCGCCAGGTAGCGGGCGAGATCGTCACGCGCTCGATCACTGGCCACGTCACCGCGCAGATGACGGAGCACTACAGCTTCGTCAATCGTCCGGAGAAGTTGGCAGCGGCCGGCAAGGTGGTTCAGATGGTGTTCGGCAACCTAGTGGGGGATCCGGTGGGGGATCGCCGGGACGCGACGCCTGCAACGGAAGGGCAAGAGGAGAGCAAGTCAGCGTAATATTTGGTGGTGCGAGGAAGGGGGGTCGAACCCCTACACCTTTCGGTACCAGATCCTAAGTCTGGCGCGTCTGCCAATTCCGCCATCCTCGCAGTCAATCAATCGAGCTCTCAGCGTCCCAACCACCCTCGCCAAACGACAGTCTTGTTCCGTTTACCAAAATACCGTCCACTTCGCACGTCCTTCGCGAACATGCTCAGCCAACGTCCAGCTCGGTCTCCATCCGCACGCGGCTCGCGGGTCTGCTCATTTGCGTGCGTCGCCTCGCACTGCGTAGCCGCGTCGTCCACAACCGCGACCGCGCCGCCGCGCCCGCCTGCCGTCTTCCGCCGCCGCGCGCACCCGCCGCGTCGGCATGTGACTTGCTGCATCCCACGTCGCCGCCACGCCTACGCGGCCGACGAAAGGCCCTCATGCTGCTCGCGACGCGCCCGCACCGCCATTGGCTCCTCGTCATCGTCGTCGCGCTCGCCGGCGGCTGCGGCCCGGGCGGCAACCCCGGCGAAAACCACGCGGGCGTCGACGCCGGCTGCGACGGCGCGCCCTGCGTCGATCCTTGCACCGCCGATCCGCACGGCCCGGGATGCGCCTATCGCGCCATCGCCGGCGCCTTCCACGTCTTCGGCGTCACCAGCGACAACTACGCGCTCATCGCCGACGGCAACGGCACGACCTCCATGCTCGACCTGGCCCACGGCACGCTGACCCAGATCGCCACCGATTACACGCAGGGCTTCATCAGCGGCAATGTCGCGTTCGTCTTTCACGGCGGCGCCCTCGGCTCGACGCACCTGCCGCTGGTCATCTGGACCGCCGCCAACGGCGCGCGCGAGCTCGACCCGTCGGGCATGGCCTTCAACAACCCGCCGAGCAGCGACGGCACCCACGTCCTCTGGATCGGCAACGTCACCAGCGACGGCGCCAGCGGCGACGTGCTCCTCGGCGCGGTCGACGGGGCGACGCCGCCGCGCACGCTGCTCGCGGGCGTCGACTTGACCGGCAGCTGCGCCCTGCCGCTCGGCGCCAACATCACCGAGAGCCGCGCCATCTTCGCCAGCTGCCAATCGGGACAGTCGGCCACGACGCTCGCATCGTACGACGTCGACAGCGGCGCGCTCCTCGGCAGCACGGCTTCGCAGGTCATCTTCACCCAGGTCGACGGTCACAACGGCCACATCCTCTTTCCGACCGCCACCGGCGCGTCCGTCTCCGATCTCGACATCACCCACGTCACGCCCATTGCCACCGACTATCAGAACGGCAGCCTCACCCACGACGGCAAGAGCGTCCTCTACACCGACACCGAGGGCCGGCTCCAGCTCGTCTCCGTCGACGGCGGCACGCCGGTGCTCGTGCAGCCGGGGCCGGCGCTCTTCATCCAAGCGATCGCGCCCGACAGCAGCGTCGCCCTCTACTCGACGATGCAGGACGGCACCACCGCCAACGCCGATCTGTACCTGACGGCGCTCGTGCCCAACGCGCCGCCGCCGCTGCAGCTGCGCGCGACCACCGACGTGCAGATCCTCGGCGACGCCTTCACCACCGACTCCCAGTTCGCGCTCTATGCCGCCAACGTCGACACCGCTTACAACGGCGCGTTATGGGCGCAGCCGACGACGGGCGGCGCCGGTCGCATGCTGACGAAGCTCGACTTCTATTGGCGGACGCTCGCCGGCTCGCGAATCGTCTACAGCGACGTGCCGGTGGAGACGACGACCCCGAACGGCCTCGCCGACGGCGTCGTCGACCTCGACCTCGTCGACCTGGCCAGCGGCGCGCCGCCGACGACGCTGGTCAAGAGCGTCAACGCCTACTTCTTCGCCGACGATACGACGCTCGTCTATGCCGTCTACGACGACCCGACGCGTGCCGGTGTGTACACGATGACGCTGCCGTAGCTGCGCCAATCCCGATGCTTGCCTCGTCGGTTAATAGTTAACAGAAATCTGAATCATTAACGCGGCCGTTAGGCAGTTGCGATGGCCAGCTCGCGCGGATCGTGCGCGGAGATGATGCGCACTTGCCGACCGTGCGCGTGCGCCAGCGCGTTCAGGCGGTCGCGGTTGGCGAGGCGGGCGCGACCATCCATGGCCATGATGCGCTGGAAGGCTTCGAGGCCGACGGGGCAGCGCGACGGCTGGGCGTGGACTTCGTCGTGCGCGAAGTAGGCGTCGCCGGCGTGCAGGATCCAGCCGTCGCCGGTGCGGACGGCGATGCCGCAGTGGCCGCGCGTGTGGCCGGTGAGCGGCACGAGCAGCACCTCGTCGTCGCTGCCGCCGATCGCGCGCACGCTGTCGAAGCCGAACCAGCGCTCGCCGTCGAGGCGATGGAGCTGCCACTTCGGCTGGTGCGCCCACTGCATCGGCAGATAGCGGCGCTGCTCGAGCGGCGACGAGCGCTGCATCGCGGCCGCGTGCTCGTCGGCGAAGACGTGCACCTGCGCGTCGGGAAAGTCGGGCAGGCCGCCGGCGTGATCGAGATCGAGGTGCGTCGTCAGGATATGGCGGACGTCGGCCGGCTGAAAGCCCAACGCGCGAATCTGCGCCAGCGCCGTCTCTTCGTGGCGTCGCTGCGGCGCCGTCACCAGCACGAAGCCGGCCGGCAGGCGCGCGCGATCGGTGACGTCGGCGGTGCCGAAGCCGGTGTCGACGAGGATGAGGCCGTCCGCGGATTCGACGAGCAGGCAATGGCAGACGAGGTGGCCGCGCTCGAGCCAGCCGCCGGCGCCGCCGTTGACGAGCGACGCCGGCCAAGGACACATCGTGCCGCAGTTGAGGTGATGGACGCGCATGGCGCCGACGATTGTACGTCAGCTACGACTGCGAGCGCGTGACGTGAATCAGGAGATGGGCGAAATGGTGCACAAGTTGTCGATGCAGCTGAGGCCGGTGCCGCAGCAGTCGGCGCTGGTGCTGCACTTCGAGTATTCGGGGACGCAGCCGGGCGGTTTGTCGCCGCACACGAGCGAGCCCGCGCCGTTGGCGCTGCAGTAGCCGGTGCAGCATTCGTCGCCGGTCATGCACGACGTGCCCGACGCGTGGCAGGGCTCGTTGACCCAGTAAGCCTTCATGTTGCCCGACATGATCTCTTGGCCCGGCAAGTAGAACGCGGGATGGCTCGGATCGCCGCTCGCCTTCGGGTTGGGATCGATGGCCGCCATCCACAGCTTCTTCGTCTGCGGCGCGGTCGGCGCTGCGCCGTTTTGCACGGGGAAATAGGGATCGGTGGTGGCGACGTTGCCGTACAAGCGGCGGCTGGTGAACACGACCCAGTAGTAGCCGCCCGAGGCGATGGGCGTGACGTTGGGCTCGAAGTTGAGCTGCTCGTCGTCGGCGTGGTTGTTGGCGTTCGTCGGCAACAGCTTGGTCGTGCAGTCGGGGCCGTAGCCGTTGATGGCGCACAGCGACTGCGGCGCGAAGCGCTCCATGCCGCCGACGGCGGGCGCGTCGGCGAGCCAGAATCTCGGCCTGCGCGCCCGAGCGCGTGTTCAGCTGCGAGCCGCCGTCGGTGCACGGGGTGACGGTGTGCTGGAAGACGACCATCTTGGAGTCGGGCGTGAACGAGGGCCAGCCGACATAGTGATTGGCCGGCGCCGCGAAGAGCTCACGCAAGCCGCTGAACGTGTACGGCGACGCCGTGTTGCAGGTGACGCTGCCGGCGGGCGCGCCGCAGGCGAAGTCCATGATCGCGAGCTCGCCGATGCCGGGCGCGACGCCGGCGACGCCGGTGCCGGTGCGGAAGTTGAACGCCGCGTGCGCGCCGTCGGGCGAGAACGTCGGCGTGACCGCGCGCGTGACGACCGTGCTGAAGCCGGTCGTGGGCACGGCGGCTTCGTTGGCGGCCGCGTACAGGTTCGAGTTGCCGCCGTACGCGTGGTAGTCCTCTTGCGACGACACGAGGCCCATCGTGCCGTCGGGGTAGATGCCGCCGTAAGTGAACATGCCGCCGGTGGTGCCGCCGCTGTACGTCGACACCTGCGCCGGCGGGCTCTGCTTGAGATCGAAGACGGCGCCGTCGTTGGTGTTGGCGTCGGTGGTGGCGGTGAACAGCGTCGAGCCGTCGGCCGAGACCTCGTGGCAGGCGTAGCACTTGCCAAGCTGCGACGGGATGGCCAATTGCGGCTGGAAACCGCCCGGCTGAATCGCCAGCACCGCGCCGTTGCCGTCGGAGCCGTTGGTGGTGCCGGTGTTCAAGTGCGAATCGTAGGTGTTGTAGTAGACGGTGCCGCGCAGTCGGCTGGGCGCGATCGTCCAGCTCTGCGTCAGCGGGCCGAGCACGTTGGTGCCGTCGGTGATCTTGAGCTCGACGACGAGCGGGTCGCCGCTGTTGGAGTTGGTGGCGGCGGTCCAGGCGGCGGCGTCGATGGGCGCGTTGACGAGGTTGTTGCCCGCGTAATAGCCCTGGAAATCGTAGTTCGCCTGCTTCAAGTGCACCCAAATCGCCGTCGCGTTGAAGGTCGTGGGCGTGGTCGGCACCGACCATTGCAACAGCGGCGGCAAGATGCCACGCGGGAACACGGTGCCGTCGTAAGGATAGAGGAACTTGAAGGTGGCGTCGGAGCCGGTGCCGTTCTGCAGCACCGTCACCGTCGTCGCGGGCGGGGCGCCGCCGAGCGGAACGCCGCCGACGCCGTTGTAGCCGCCAGGCGGAGCGCCGCCGTCGACGGGCGTCTGCGGACCGGTGCCCGAGCCGCTGTTGGCGCCGGTGTTGATCGTCGCGATGGCGATGGTGAGCATCGCCGTCGCCTGCACGTTGCCGGCGGTGGCGGTGACGGTGGCGGTGCCGGCGTTCAAGCCGTTGGCGGTAAAGACGCCGCCGCCGGCCGTGAGCGCGCCGAACTCGCCCTTGTCGATCTGCCAGCTGGCCGTGATCGGGTTGCCGTTCTCGTCGCTGGCGGTGAAGGTCAGCGGCATCGTGGCGACGGTGCCGTCGGTGACGGTGACGTTGACGAGCGCCGGGTTGGGCGTGATGGTGATCGACGTCGGCGCGGGCGTGCCGGTGCTCATATCGGTGCTGATGCTGCCGCCACCGCCGCCGCCACCGCCGGCGCTGCCGAGGTCGCCGCTGCCGCTGATGCCGCCGCCGCCGTGCTCGCCGCTGTGCGAAGGGCCACAGCCGACGAGACAGCCAGCGAGAACGAGCACGCCGAGAGAGCACGTCGAGTAAAAGATACGCAAGCTCATGGATAGGATCCTCGCGCTCGAATCTAGAGCGGCGGATTACGATCTTATCAGCTGTATCCAACGGGCGACAACGACGACGGCGCATCGCAACCACGAAATTCGCGCGACGCCCACCGACGTTGGCGACGCGACACCACATCCGCGCACACTTGAATCCGCGGGATGAGCGCGGCAAGCTCGCGCGCATGAGCTACCGCGCGCAAGGTCCGTTCGACGTGCAGGCCACGCCGTTTCCGCCGTACGACACGTCGGACGGCGTGACGCTCGGGCGCATGACGTTCGTCAAGCAGTTCCGCGGCGACCTCGAGGCCTCGAGCAGCGTCGAGATGCTGGCGGCGCGCACACCGGTCGCCAATTCGGCCGGCTACGTCGCCATCGAGCGCATCGTCGGCAGCTTGCACGGCAAGCGCGGCAGCTTCGTGGTGCAGCACACCGCCACCATGACGCGCGGGACGCCGTCGCTCGTCATCACCGTCGTTCCCGACTCCGGCACGGGCGAACTCAGCGGCCTCGCCGGCGCCATGAAGATCGACAACAGCGACGGCAAGCACAGCTACGACTTCGAGTACACGATCGGCTGAGGCCGGATCGCGCGGGCGCGGGCGATTGACAGCTTACAGTGTAAGGCGATAAGACTTACAGCGTAAGCATGCGCCTGTCATCCTTGCCTTGGCCCGCTCTGCCGTTTCCGTTCGCCCGCGACTCCGACGACGACTTGCCGCCGGGGCCACGCGCGCCGGCGTTCGCGCAGTTGGCGCAGCTGGCGCGCGATCCGCACGGCTACCTGACGCGGCTTTCGGCCGAATACGGCGAGCTCTTCACGCTGCGCTTGCCGGGGCAGCCGCCGATGGTCATCGTCAGCGCGCCCGACGACGTGCGCAAGCTGACGACGGCCGGCTACGGCGAGCTGACGCGCGCCGCCGACGGCATCCGCTTCATCCTCGGCGATCACGCGGTCATTTTGCAGCAGAACACGCTGCACAAAGAGACGCGCAAGCTGCTGGTGCCGCCGTTCTTGGGCGAGCGCATGCGCGCATACGGCGCCGATATGACCCGCAGCGCCGATGCCACGCTCGCGTCCTGGCGCGACGGTGACGTGAAGCTGCTGCATCACGAGGCGCAGGACATCGCGCTCAACGTCATCTTGCGCTGCGTGTTCGGGCTCACCGAGGCGGCGCAGATCGACCGGCTCGGGCGCTACATCGTCGAATACTTGAACGCGATGATGACGCCGTGGATGTACGGCGCGACGCTGCTCGTGTCGGGCGCGCGCGTGCGCGATTTTCTGCGCGCGCGCGGCCGCCACATGCGCGCCGGCGACACGCCGTCGTCGTGGCCGATTCAGTCGATCGCCGATCGCTTGGGCGCCATCGACGCCATCTTGTTCGACGAGATCGCCGCCTGTCGCCGCTTGCCGGCCGCTGCACTGGCCGCGCGCACCGACATCCTGGCCATGCTCGTCGCCGCCCGCTACGACGACGGCCAGGCGCTGCCCGACGACGTCCTGCGCGATCATCTGATGACGCTGCTCGTCGGTGGTCACGAGACGACGGCGACGTCGCTGAGCTGGGCCGTCGACTGCGCGCTGCGCCATCCGGGCACGATCGAGCGCATGCGCGCCGAAGCCGCCGACGTGCTCGGCGACGGCGCGGCCCTCGACGCCGGCCGCGTCAAGCAGCTCGCCTATATCGGCGCCGTCATCAACGAGTCGATGCGCCTCTATCCCATCGCCTGGACGGTGCCGCGCGCGCTCGTCGTCGACACCGAGCTCGTCGGCCGCCGCTTCCGCGCGGGCACGATGGTCGCGCCGTCGATCTTCCACACGCAGCGCGACTCGCGCCATTGGCCGCAGCCGAGCGCGTTCCGGCCGGAGCGCTTCCTCGACGGCAAACCGTCGGTCTATCAGTTCTTCCCCTTCGGCGCCGGCGTGTGGCGCTGCTTGGGCGCGCAGTTCGCCGAGTACGAGATGCGCGTCGTGTTGGCGCGGATCGTCTCGACGGTCGACCTCACGCTGGCCGGCGACGCGCCGACGCGCGCGGTCATGCGCGGCCTCACCATCGCGCCCGACAACGGCCTGCCGGTGCGCGTCCGCCGTCGCGCGCCGAGGGCGTCGTCATGACCCCGAGCGCCGCTGACGACTCCGCGAGCGGACCGGCGTGGAGCCGACCGCTGCCGCTGCCGACGCCGAGCCCGTTCGCCGCCCATCATCTGCGTTATCTGGCGCGCCAGATGGCCGCGCACGCCGATCCGCGCAACCGCGTCGTGCATCTGGTGGCGACCCTCGTCGGCTTCCAATGCCTCGTGAGCATGTTGGCGCGCGTCTCACTCGGTCCGACGAACCTCGGCGCGATCCTGGCGCTGTCGACGTTCGTCTACTTCCTGCCGTTCGAGCCGCTGGCCGCCTGCATCGTCGGCGCGATCACGCTCGCGACGCGCCTCCTGCTCGGCCCGCAATGGGGGCAAGCGCACGTCGGGCCGGTGGCCGGCATCGGCGTCGCGCTGGCCGTGTTCCTCGCCTTCAACTTGACCGGCGTCTACACGCATCGGCTGTTCGACGATCCCATCATCGACGTGGGCTCGCGCGAGCCGACGTGGATTCGGCTCGCGAAGACGCTGCACACCATCCTCTTCTCGTCGGTGCATTTCGTGACGTTCGGGCTCGTCGCGCTCGGCCATCGTCCGCTGTTGCGCCGGCAAATCGAGGCGCAGATCCCGCGTTGAGCGCGCTTTATTGCGCCGCCGTCCAGGCTCCGTAAAGAAATGTAAAAGCGCTCCCGTTGGCGGAACCCGTGCGCGCATCGTGCGTCCCACCGACATGACGCGCACTTCGCACGCGAGCCGAGGCGCCATTCGAACGTCCCTCTTCGGGCTGTTCGGCTGCGCGCTCGGCGGCTTGGCGGCGACGCTCGTCGACAACGCCATCATGCTCGTCGCCGTCGGCATCGCCGCGCTGCGTCCACCGGCGGCGACGGCGCTGGGCGCGGCGGCCGGCGCCGCCGTCGGCTTCTTGTGCGGCCGGCTCTTCATCTTCGACGGTCGTCGCCAGCCGGCGGCGCCGCAAGCGCTGCGTTATGCGGCGGTGGCCGCGGTCACGATCGTCGGCAACGTCGCCGGCGAGGCGCTGCTGGTGCGGCTGGGCTGCGAGTTCTACGTGGCGCGCGTGCTCGTGGCCGTCGTCGTGGGCGTCACCTGGAGCTACCCGTTACAGCGCAACTACGTGTTCCGCGGCTACGTAAAGGGAATGTAAACGCTTTAACTATTCGCGCCCCGGCTTCGTCCTATCAGCGAAACCCGAAAGGAGAACGGAACATGAAAAAGATCGCGCTTCCCATCCTCATGTTGTTGGCGGGCGCGCCGGCCTTCGCGCAGACGCAGGCGACGACGGCGGCGGGCTCGAGTGACGCGAGCGACTCGCGTGCGCAGCAGCGGCAGCAGTTCGTCGACCAGGAGATCGCGCAGCTGACGACGAAGCTCGGCCTGAGCGCCGACGGTGCCAACCAGCTGAAGCAGACGTTCGCCAAGTATCGCGCGCAGCTGCAGCCGCTCAGGCAGAGCCAGTGGCAGACCGGCAAGGCGCTGCGCACGGAGCTGGCGGCGGCGCGGCCCGACTCGTCGAAGCTGTCGCAGCTCAATGATCAGCTGATCGCCAATCGGCAGCAGATGCAGTCGATCGAGCAGCAGCGGACGAGCGAGCTCAAGACGCAGCTGACGCCGGAGCAGTTCTCGCAGCTCTTGTTGAGCCATCATCAGATGGGTCGCGAGATGCACCGGCACATGCGCGGCCAGCACAAGCAAGCGCCGCAGCAGTAACGCGTTCGCGACGACGCGACGCGAGGTTCTCGGGCCGAGCGACGTTTGCAGACGTCGCTCGGCTTTCTTATTTTCGCGCTACGGCTTCCAGCGCAGCGTGAACGTGACGCGCGCGCCTTCGTTGACGATGTCGAGCTTGGGGTCGCTGGCGCGCAGGAAATCGAGCGTCGCCAGGTAGCTCGCGCCCAACGACGGCGCCCACGCTTTGGTCGCGCGCATGGGCTGCGGCACGTCGTCGTGCACGATCTGCGACGTCGTCGCATCGACCGACACGACCGAGACGGTGCCGGTGTTGCGATAGAGCAGCCGATTCAGCTTCGGCATGAGCGGCAGCGCCGTCGACGGCGACGGGTGAAACAGGCTGATCGCGCCCGACGCGAAGGGCTTGACGAGCGGCGTCTCGAACACCCGCATCGTGCCGCGTCGCCAATGGGCGCAGGCGGCGTCGAGGCCGAGCGTGAGGCGCGTGCCTTCGAGCAGCTTCAGCATGAGATCGACGGGCAGCCAGTCGACGCGGCTCGATCGCTCGATGGCGGCGATGATGTCGCTGCCGGTGACGGCGCGAATGGACGGCCCGGGCGCGCCCAATTCGTCGACGGCGCGCAGCGCTTCCTTCATGAGGCTCGAGCGCATCTCCGGTTGCAACATCTCGTCTAAAAATACCACGTTCGCGGTCCCGCATTCGGTAACGCCGGGAACGCCGCAGTCGTATTCGCTAGCGTCATGTCGCAGTCCCGCGCGGCCTACCTCCGCTTCAGTCGCCGGCAGCGACGACAACGCCGGGCCGCGATGTCGGGTCTGCCCCGTCCATTTCCGTTGACACCTCTACGGCGCACGCGCGAAAATGAAGCCTCCAAAGGGAATATTCATGAGCAACCAGGCACGGATGGGTAAAGCGGTCGGCCGCGCGACATCGGGCTCGCGTCGCCTCGCGCTGCCGGCGGCCCACGCCGTCCACTAAGCCGGAGGCCACGCTGTCGACGCGGGCGTCGCTGTCGACAGTCGTGCGTTTCGACTTCGGCGGACGTGGCCGCTTGCGGATGGAGCCGCTGCTCGCGTTCGGCTGGCTGCGAATGGAGAGTCTACAACTGGAGATTTCCGACATCAGCGAGCAGCCGCCCGAGCCGAGCCCCGCGATCGCGTCGCCGACGCGTGCGGACTCGTCGCCGCGCGCGCCCGCCGAGTCGGCCGAGCTCGGGCCGCTGCAGCGTCAGCGGCTGCCGCTCGTCGACGCCACGCTGCGGCTCGATCGCGCCGGCGTCGACGCGCTGCTCGTGCAGCTGGCGCCGGTGCTGGCGATCGCCGGCTTCGAGAACGTGCAGCTGGC
The DNA here is from genome assembly GCA_963785725.1 of uncultured delta proteobacterium. Lineage (GTDB taxonomy): Bacteria > Myxococcota_A > Polyangia > Palsa-1104 > Palsa-1104 > JAQBQH01. The sequence goes on from CAWAWS010000006.1 coordinate 15,761, forward strand.
GTTCGCCGCTGGTGTCGTCGAGCTGACGGCGCGGGTGCGGCTGCGCGAGTGGACGGCCGAGCTGATGGCGCGCGTCGCCGTCGAGCCGGCGGCCGAAGGGCGGCTCGGCCTGCGCGTCATCGACGCCGTGACGTTCGGCTACGTGCGGCGGCCGGCGCTGTTGTTGGCGCACGACCTCTTGCTGGCGCTGACGGGCGTGTCCGCCGACGAGCCGGTGAGCGTGCTCGGCTTGGGGCGCGTCGAGCTGGCGCCGCTGGAACGGCTGCGCGCCACGCTGCTCGAGCCGTCGGGCTGGTCGCTGGTGTCGCTCGACGGCCTGGGCGTGGCCGGCGCGTCAATCGGCGCCGGCGCCGCCGAGCTGCGCTGGGCGCGCAAGACCGCCGCGACGACGCCCGACACACCGGCGCTCGCCGCCGACGAGCCCGGCCTGCACGCCATCGACGACGCCATCGAGCGCAACGATCTGGCGCAGGCCGCCATCGCTTGTCGGCAAGAGGCCGCCCGTCATCCCGAGCGCGAGCCGGCGTTGACCGAGCGCCTGTTGTCTATCTTGTGCGCGCGTGACGGCACGCTCGCCGACGCCGCCGAGCTGGCGCAGTCGGCGCAGACGCGCTGGCCCGAGCGAGTGATGCCGTCGCTGGCGCTGGCGGCGGTGGCGACCTTCCGCGGCGGCGGGCAGGCCGCGGCCGCACACTTCGCCGACGCCGCCCGCCGCGCGCAAACGCTCGGCGACGCGCTCCTGGCGGCGCGCGCGGCGGTGGCGGCGGCGACGCAATGGCGCGCCCTCGATCCCGCGCAAGCGTTGCCGCTCTATCAGCTGGCGCTGGCGCTGCGTCCCGACGATCGCGAGTCGTCCGACGCCTTGGCCGAGCTGTACGCCACCGCCGGCCGCTGGCTCGAGCTGCGCGCCCACATTCAGGCGCGCCTGCCGACGCTGCGCGATCCGGCCGAGCGGCTCAACGGCCACCTGCGCGCGGCCGAGCTGTCCTATTCGCGCTTGCGCGATCCGGCGGCGGCGCGGGTCGACTTGCAAGCGGCGGCGGAGCTGGCGCCCGACGATCGCCGCGTCTGGGAGCGCCTGGCGCAGCTGTGCGAAGCGGCCGGTGACGCGCCGGCGAGCATCGCGGCGCTGGAGCGGCTGGTCGCCATCTTGGCGACGACCGACGACCGCTTGGCCGAGGCGCGGGCGCTCGTGCGCATGGCCAGTCGCTACGAAGATCTGGGCGACGACAAAGCGGCCATGACGCACTATCGGCGGGCGTTGGCGCTCGGTCCCGACGATCCGGGCGCGCAAGAGCGCTTCGCCGGCGTGGCCGCGCGTCAAGGCGACGTCGCGGCCGCGATCGACGCCTACCGCCAGCTCTACGAGCGCGGCGGCGGCACGAGCGATCGGCGACGGCGCGCGGCGCAGCGCCTGCTGCAGCTCTTGGTGACGACGGGCGAGCTGGCGAGCGCGCGTCAGCTGCTGCCGGCGCTCATCGACGAGCCGCCGCCCGACGTGCTCATCGGCTTGGGCCGCCTCGAAGAGTCGAGCGACGAGCTGACCGCCGCCGCCGACTTGTGGGCGCGCGCGGCGGCGCAGCTGCAAGGCGCCGAGGCCGCGGCCGCCGAGCTCGAGCGCGGTCGGCTGTGTCGCTTGACGGCCGCGTTCGACGACGAGCGCGTAGCGTTGGCGCGCGCGTTCGTCCTCGCGCCGCAGCTGCCCGAAGGCATCGCGGCGCTGGCGCGGCTCGTCGTCTTGAGCCGCGTCGCCGGCGACGTCGCGGCCGAGGCCGATTGGATCGATCGCCTGCTCGCGGCCGCGCCGGCGCTGACCGATCCCGAGCACGTGACGCTGGCCTTGCGCCGGGCGCGGCTGTTCGTGGCCGCCGCCGATGCCGGCGGCGCCGCGCGCGTGTTGGCGCGGCTCGTCGACGCCGGCCACGACGGACCGGCGGTGCAGCGGCTCGACGCCGACGTGCGCGGCCTCGCCGGTGACTTCGCCGGGCGCGCCGCGGCGCTCGAGGCGTTGGCCGCCAACGCCGGTGAAGACGCGGTGTCGCTGTGGATCTTGGCCGCGTCGAGCCGCTTGGATGCCGGTGACGTGGCCGCCGCCGATGCCGACTGTGTCGCCGCCGCCGCGCGAGCGCCCGACGATGCCGGCGTGCGCGCGTTCGCGGCCGAGCTGGCCTGGCAGCGGCAAGATTGGGACGCCGTCGCGGCGCTGTATGGCGCGCTGGCCGAGTCGACGGCGGGCGAGACCCGCGTCGCCTTCGCCGTCCGGCAAGCGGCGGCGCACGAGGCGCGCGGTCACGACGAAGCGGCGCTGGCCGCCCTCGATCGCGCCGTGTCCGCCGCCGATGCCGGCGGCGCGCCGCTCGCCGATGCGTGGCGCGCCTGCGCCGAGCTGTACCAAGCGCGCGCCGAGGAGGCCACGGCCGCCGCCGTCTACGCGCGCGGCGGCGGCGACGAGCGCGTGCCGACGAGAGAGCGCGTCGGCTTGTGGAACCGCGCCGCCGCGCTCTTCGAATTGCGCCTCGGCCGCACCGACGACGCGGCGGCGGCGCTGCACGAGGCGCTGGCGCTCGACGGCAACGACGTGACGACGCTGGACGCGCTCGACACGCTGCAAGCCCACGCCGGCGACGAAGCGGCGCTGATGACGACGCTCGAGCGCAAGCTCACGACGACGTTGACACCGGAGGCGCGCATCGACACGTTGCGCCGCTTGGGCGCGCTGGCGGCGACGCGCGGCCGCGCCGACGTCGCGCGCGCGGCGCTGACCGAGCTGGCCGCGCACGAGCCGGCGCCGCTCGACGCCCTGCGCTGGCTCGCGGAGGACGCCAACGCGCTCGCCGATGACGCCGCCGCCGACCTGTGGGACGCGCGGCTGGCGCAGCTCGACGCGCTGTCCGACGACGAGCGGCGCGCGGCCAACGTGCGCCTGGCGACGCGCGCCGAGCGTCACCAGCGGCTCGACGACGCCGAGGCGCGCTTGTGGGCTGCCGTCGAGCTGACGCCGAGCGCCGCGCAGCCTCCGCTGTTGACGCGGCTGCAGGACGTCTACACCCGCGCCGGTCGCTGGGCCGATTGCTGTTGGTCCTGCATCATCATACGGCGCTGGCGGAAGAGGGCGAGACGCAGCTGCAGCTCGAGCTTTTGCGCATCGACGTGCTCGCCAATCGGCTCGATACCCCGCGCGTGGCCTTGGAAGCGGCGCAGGCGGCGATCGCGCGCCATGGCCATGAGCCGCGCCTAATCGCCGCGTGGACCGATGCCGCGCGCGCGGTCGGTGGCGCCGACGCGCTGGCGGCGCTCGTCGCCGGCGTCGCGCCGGCCGAGCGGCTGGCGTTGGCCGAGCGGCTCGACGACGCGCAGCTGGCCATCGCGCTCGGCAGCGCCGCCGCCGCCGAGCTGCCCGACGGTCCGGCGCGCCGCGACGCCTGGCGCCGCTTGGCCGAACGCGCGCGCGCCGCCGGCAATCCCGAGGCCGAGCGCGTGGCCTTGAGCGCGCTGTGGTCCGACGGCGACGAGGGCGATCGCGAGCGCCTCGTGGCGCTGCTCGCCGCCGCCGCCGAGCACGAAGACGCCGCGCGCCGGCTGTCCGCGCAGCTCGACGAAGCCTTGGCCGGGCGTCGCGATCCGGCGCCGCTGCTGGCGCGACTGCGCGCGCTCGGCCGCGTGCCCGTCATTCAGCGCGCGTTCGCCGCCGGCCTCATGCGCGCCGCCGACACCAGCGCCGACGACGAAGCCGCCGCCGCCTGGCTGCGCGAAGCCTCGTCAGTGTGGAGCGGGCTCGACGACTTCGCGCGCGCCGCCGACGCCTTGACCTCGGCGCAGGCGCGCCGTCCCGCCGATCCCGCGCTCTTGGCCGAGCTCGACGTGCTGCTCACCGATTTGGGCGATTATGCGCGGCTGCGCGAAGCGGTCGAGCGCCACTTGTCGACGCAGGAGGGTGAAGCGCGCCTGCCGCCGCTGCGTCAGCTGGCGCAGCTGGCCGAGCAGCTCAACGATCCGGCGGCGCTGCAGCGCTATTTGGCGGAAGCGCGGCGCCTCGAGCCGCAAGCGGCGGCGCGCGTCAACGTGCAGGCGCTCGTGCGCACCATCGCCTTCGGCGACGACGGTGGCGCCGGCGAAGCGCGCCTCAGGCGCGAGACGACGGAAGCGGAGCAGCGGCTCAACGCGCTGCCGGCCGATGACGTCGTGCGCGTGCGGGCGACGCGGCGGCGGCTCGGCGAGCTCTATCGCGACAGCGGGCGCTTCGCCGAGGCCTTCGATCAGCTGTCGGCCGTGCTCGCCGACGAGCCGTCGAACGGCGGCGTCTTGCGCGCGCTCGTCGAGGTCGCCGAAGCCGACGGCCGCTGGCTCGACGCCGCCAAGCTGCTCGGCCGGCTGTCGCACGTCGTGGCGGCGCCGGCCGATCGCGCGCGGCTGCTCCATCGCGCCGGCGAGCTGCAGCTGGCGCGCCTCGGCAACAAAGCGGCGGCCAGCGACTGCTTCTTGGAGGCGATCGATCTCGACCCGACGCACTCGCCGACGCTGCGCCGCCTCGTCGACTACTTTTGGAGCCGCGGCGACGTCGCGAGCGCGTCGGAGATGGCGCTGGCGCTCGACGACGAAGGCGCGTTCGTCGCCGTCGACACGTCGTTCGGCACGCGCGCCCGCGGCGCCTTGTCGTTGGCGGCGTCGGGCGATGTCGCGCGCGCGGCGCTGCTGGGCGCGACGTTGGGCACGGCCGGCGGCCCGGCGGCGCTGGCGACGGCGGCGCTGGAGCTGGCCGCGCGCGCCGGCGACGACGAAGCGGCCGTGCGCCTGCGCGACGTGGCCAACGACGCCACGCTCGTCGCCGTGCGCCGCCGCCTCGACGCGCGCGCCGCCACCGATCCGCGCGCCGCCAACTTGGGCAGCGCGCTCGATCGCACGCCGTAGACCGCTTTCGCCGGCGCCGCGTCAACCCAGCCGCGCACTGCCGCATCGTTGGGCGCAAACAGCATCATTATTGTCGCTGGGCTGTGCGACGCATCATTCTCGCCCGTCCGACAATCGCGTAATCAACAGATATGCGTACTGTTTTCTTGGCTTCGATGTTCATTGCAGTCGGCTGCGGCGGCAGCCACAAAGACACGGAAGACGACATGTCCGTCGCCGACATGGCCGCGATCGACGACCTGGCCGTCACCCGGCTCAGCGACTTGCCGATCACCATCACCGACGGCGGCTCTTACGTCACCGATGGTGGCTCGACCTGCCTCGAACCGAAGTCCGGCTATTACCCGTACGCCAGCATCGGCATCTACACCGGCAACAGCAGCAACAGCACCGGCAGTCCGCGGACGCTCGTCAACATCGGGTTCGGCAGCGCCGATCAGCCGAGCGTGCTCACGTCGACGGTGCTCGGCTGCGGTAGCTTTGCGAGCCCGGTGAAGCAGCCGGTCGGCGCCGTCCCGCCGACGGGCGCCAAGACGCTGGCCGACAGCGGCGGCACCGTCACCATCAGCGGCGGCTCGCAGACGGTCTACGTCTCGCCCGACAGCAGCGACCGCTACGCCTATTCGAGCGATGGCTTGCTCTTTCCGTCGGGCGCGCAGCTCGGCGTCGACGTCGGCGGCGCCTGCGACATCGCGCCCGTGCACTTCGACGTCGCCGTCCCCAACGACAAGATGAGCGCGCCGCTCGACAGCGATACCGTCTCGCGCGCCAGCGACTACACCGTCAAGTGGACGCCGTCGAACGGCACGTTCTACTTCCAATTCCAGGCGCCGAACAACACCGGCGTCAGCTGCGCCTTCGACGCCACGACGGGCTCGGGCACGATCTCGGCCGCGCTCATGGGGCAGCTCGCCGCCGGCACCACCAACGTCGCCGCCTGGACCTACGCCTATTACGACACCGTCGATCACGGCCGGCCGTATCAGGTGTTCGTCAGCGCCGACGTCATGCGGCCCGACGGCACGCGCGTGCCCGTCGCGGTCACGCTGCAGTAGCGCGTCAGCGCGCCGCTTCGTCGGTGCGGCGGGCGTGCTCGAGCAGGAGCGCCATGACCGTCGTGTGCAGCTCGTCGGCGATCGTCACCGCTTGCGTCGCGAATTCGAACTGACCCGTCGGCCAGCCGAGCAGCGCGAACAGCGCCGCGTCATCCGCGCTCGTCACCGCCACGCCGTCGATCTCGACGCGCAGCGGCTGCCCGCCGCGCAGGTACACGCGCGCCTCGGACGCGCCGACGAGCAAGAGCACGCCCGTCTTTTGCTCCATCGCCAAGAACGACAGCAGCGACGGCAGCGACACATGCTCGAGATCGCCGCGCAGGCCCTGCCGCTCGCTCGCCGGCGCCGCGGTCGCGGTCTCCAGCCGTGGCTGCGCGCGCGCCAGCAGTCGATCGGCGCGCACGAGAAATTCATCCTCGCGCACCGGCTTGGCGATGTAGTCGTCGACGCCGAGCCGATAGCCGCGCAGCCGCGCGTCGTCGTCGGACAGCGTCGTCAGGAGCACGACCGGCACGTGGATGAGCGACGGTCGCGCCCGCAGCATGCGCACCAGCTGCCAGCCGTCCATGCGCGGCATCTGCACGTCGGACACGATGAGATCGGGCGTCTGCTTCAGGCACAGCGCCAGCGCGTCGAGCCCGTCGGCGGCTTCGCGCACCTCGTCGCCGCGCGCGCGCAGCGCCTGGGCGATGGGCGCGCGAAAGCTGGGATCGTCGTCGACGATGACGACGTCGAGCCGCCGCCTCGCCGGCGCCGCCGGCAGCTGGCCGGCGTGCGCCGTCAAGAGCTCGGTCAGCTGCGCCAGCCGATCGGCGTCGAGGTCGAGGAACTCGAGGCCCATTCCGGGCGGCTTTTGCTGCGCTTGCGCCTCTTCCGCCTCGCGCACGAACGCGACCCGACAGGTCAACGGCACGTCGCCGCCGCCGTCGGGCAGCTCCAGGTTCACGCGCACCACGGCGTTGACGGACAAGAAGCGGCGCGTGCGAATGAAGGTGCCGCCGCGCGACAAATCCTGCGTCAGCGCGTCGACGAGGTCACCGACGGTGCGATAGCGAACGCGAAAGGCGGCCTGAATGCGCCGCGTGCGTCGCGAGTCGGCTCTGCCGTCGTGCGGGGGATTCCATCCGGCGCCGCCAGCGTAGCACATCCGAATCGGCGGTCACGGCAAACCCCGGCGCGGCCGTGATTACGGAGCGACCGATTCAATGGTAGAAGCGTCGCGCGAAAGGACCGATGAAACCTCCCGGAAAATTGGCGGCGCTGAGCTCGGCCAAGAGCCAACGACGCTTCGGCGTGCTCCTCGTCGTCAGCGCCATCTTGCGCGCGCCCAGCTTCTTCCGCCCGCTCATGGACATCGACGAGGGCTGTTACGCCGCCATCGCCGCCCGCATGGTCGACGGCGGCTTGCCCTATCGCGACGGCGTCGAGAACAAAGTCCCCGGCGTTTATTACGCCTATTACTGGGTCTTTCGGCTGTTCGGCCGCTACGACATGCTGGCGCTGCACGTCACCGTCGCGCTCGTCGCGCTCGCCACCGCGCTCGTCTGCGGCCGCCTCGCGCGCCGGCTCTACCGCGGCCAAGACGCGGCCGCGCGCGACCGCGTCGGCTTCTACGCCGCGCTCCTCTACGTCGTCTATTCCACGTTCTTCTATCCGAAGATGCTGGCGGCGAACACCGAGATGTTCCTCGTCTTGCCGGCGGCGCTGGCGCTGTGGGCCTATCTCGGCGCGCGTCGTCATCCGGCGCTCTATCTCGCCGCCGGCGCGTGCATGGCCGTCGCGTTCCTCTTCAAGCAGGTCGCGTTCCTGCTCTTCGCCGGCCTGTGCGCCGACAGCCTCGTCGCCCTCGTGCAGAAGCGGGCGACGATCGGCCGCGCGCTGGCCACGACGGTGCTGCTCCTCTTCGGCTTCGTCGCCGTCGTCGGTGGCGCCGCGGCCTTTCTGGCGTCGCGCGGCATCCTGCGCGACGCCATCTTCTGGAGCTTCACCTATATTTTTCGCTACTACTTGCCGGCCGGCTCCAATCAGCACGCCTTCTGGTTCAACTTCCTGACCGCGTTCCTGCCCTTCTTGCTCGTGGTGTCGCCGCTGATCTTGCCGGCGCTGCCGTCGCTGCTGGCGTGGCGCCGGCTCGACGGCGACGCGACGCCGGTGTGGCTGTGGCTCGCCGCCAGCGCCGCCTCGTCGCTCATCGGCGGCCGCATGTACGGCCACTACTTCGTGCCCATGATTCCCCCGCTGTGTGTGCTCGCCGGCGCGCACGCGGAGGCCTGGCTTGCCGGCGCGCAGGCAGTGTGGCGCCGCCGCTTTCTCGTCGGCGCGACGACGTTCATGGCCGTCGGCTTTCTCGCGTGGGCCGCGCTCTACGAGACCACGACCGCGTCCTTCTGGTCGCCGAAGCCCGACTATCGTCTCGTCACCGACTACGTCAAGCAGACGACGCAGCCCGACGAGCGGATCTTCGTGTGGGGCTGGTTTCCCGCGCTCTACGTCGAATCCGATCGCAGCCCGTCGACGCGCTTCGTCACCGCGCACATCCTCGCCGGCGGCGGCGGCCACTCGGGCGGCGGCGCGCGCGGCCATCGCGTCGAAGAGGGCTGGTCGCTGCTCATGGACGACCTTATGCGCGAGCCGCCGCCCGTCATTCTCGACACGTCGGCGGGCGACTACGGCTTCGAATACGCCACCCTCGCCAACTATCCGCCGCTCGACGAGTTCGTGCGCGCCCGCTATCGCGAAGACCGCACCATCGCCGGCGTCCGCATCTTCCAGCGCATCACGAGCCGATAGTCGTCACGACAGGGCTGGCGCGGCAGTCGTCACGGCTTTACACACGACACGAAACAGTCCTTAACACGCTACGACATATCAATGTTTTGACACGAAAAGGCCCGACCAATTTGCCGGTTCGGAACCTATTTGCGCACTGTTGAAAATATGACACGTGTTGGAAATTGCTACAGATTTAACCGCTGAATGTAAAGTTTAGTAAAAGAGTGCGTAGTCGGATCCAGATCGCGTACTTTCTCGTCAACCATGCGTGAACGACCACTGGACGAAGCCCTCGATCTAACGCCTGCCGCTGCGCTGGCGAGCCCGCCCGCGCAGTCGACCTTCAGGCAAGCGCTGGCGTGGCTCGGTCCCGACTTCACGCTCTTCATCATGTTCGCGGCGGTGTTGACCACGGTCGGTCGCCTCTTCGGCGCCCACTACGAGCTCAAGCTGTCGACGATGCTGCTGCCGGGCATCGTGGCGCCCTGCATCATCTTCGTTCGCTCGTTCTCGCGCTTGTCCGGCATCATCGAAAACAGGCCGGGCGCGCGCGCGGAGTGGGTGCGCATGTCGATCACGATGCTGCGCTCGTGGGTGCCGCTGGTGCTCGTCGCCATCGTCTTCGACAACCTCGAGAACTACACCGGCCTCGTGCGCAAGCTCACCATCGACACGTCGCTCTACAACATCGACGTGAAGCTCTTCGGCGTCGAGCCGACCGTGTGGATTCAGCAGTATTACCGCCCGCTGCTCACCGACTGGATGGCGACCTGCTACGGCAGCTTCCTCATCATCCCGATGATCCTCGGCATCATCCTCTGCTTGCGCGATCGCTCCGACGATTTCCGCGAGATCGCGCTCGCCGTCATGCTGCAGATGTGGCTCGCGTTCTTCATCTTCATCTGCTTTCCGGCCGGTCCGCCGCGCTACTACGAGCCGCTGCGCTCGACGGTGTTCGCGCATCCGATTCCGTCGCTGCTCGGCTTCAACAGCGCGCTGCAGGCCAAATGGGACACCTACAGCCCGCTGCTCGTGCGCGCGTCGTTCCCGTCGCTGCATTGCGCGTATGGCCTCATGACGCTCATCTATTCGTGGCGCTTCGGCGATGTCGTGTTCCCGAAGTCGCCCAAGCTGAAGCACCTGTGGTTCGTCATGGTCCTGCCGTTCGAGCTCACGCTCTTCGTCTCGGTCGTCTATCTGCGCCACCACTGGATTCCCGACATGGTGTGCGGCCTGGCGGTCGCGCTCATCGTCTCGCGGACGACGCCGTATCTGCGCCGCGTGTGGCCGAAGATCGTGCGCCGCCGCCCGCAGCTCGTCGCCGTCCAATAATCCATTACGTTCGCTGGCGCAGCAGCCGCTCGTCGCGTTCGCTTGACGACGAGCGGCTATGTAAACGCGTGTTTACTTCGCGGGCGTGCCGAGGACGAGCAGGTGGCCGTTGTTGAGGGCGAAGATGTGGCCCTTGCCGTCGAGCGCGACCGGCGTATAGGCGGCCGCGACGGCCTGGTCGAGGAAGTAGACCGCCTTCTGCTGGCCGTGCTTGTCGACGATGTAGAGGTTGCCGTCCTCGCTGTTGCCGTAGACGTTGCCGTCCTTGTCGATGGCGGGCGCGTTGATGCACCACTCGAAGCCGTTCGGATGATCGCTGACGCAGCTGACTTGGCCGGTGGTGGCGTCGCGCGTGCACGTGTTGGTGTTGGTCGACTGGAACTTCCACTCGGGCTGTAAGTACTGGTTGAGCGACGTGATGTAGTAGGTGCCGTTGTCGGCGTAGCCGATGCCGTAGTGGTTGTCCTTGGTGATGATCGAATACGTGCCGTCGTGGCTGTAGACGGCGGGCGTCACGTCCCAGCCGAAGTCGAAGCTGGTGAGGAACTTGCCGGTCGGCGAGAGCTTGACCAGGTGGCCGCGCTCCCCGTTGTAGTAGGTGAGGCCGCCGTAGAGGATGTTGCCGTCGGGGAGGACGACCGGCGTGGCCGAGGAGTCGTCGTCGGCGGCGATGGCGGGCGCTTTGCCGGTCCACGGATCGACGCCGAGCGGCGCGCCGAGGCGGCAGTCGCCGTTGGTGGCGTCGCCGTCGTCGGGCGTCAGCACGCCGCAGCCGTCGTGGACGAGGTCGCGCAACGAGCTGTTCCACTTGGGCTTCAAATCGTTGGTGACGGCGATGACGTACGAGTAGAACTCGTCGAAGTGCGCGTGGCTGACGGTGTAGACGGTGCCGTCGGGGCCGATGGCGGGCGCGACGTTGAGGCTCGGGCGCTGCGAGCCGCAATAGTACTGCAGCGGCTGCGGCACGGTGCCGTCGGCGTTCGGCGGCGGCGGCCACGGCAGCGGGTAGACGCTCGAGTCGAACGTGTAGTCGCACAAGTCGGTGCCGGCGGGCGCGCCCGGGGTCAGCGTCTTGTAGTCGACCGAGGTGACGTGATCGTCGGGCGTAATCTTGGTCAGCGTGCCGACGGCGTCGTAGCTCCACTCGTTGCCGGTGACCATCGTCAGCTGGTTGAAGAAGATGTTGCCGTGGCTGTCGGCGACGAGCGGGCCGGCGACGTAGGTGTCGGAGCCGGGGTACGCGATGACGTTGGGCTGCGTCGCGTTGGTCTTCGTGATCATGGGCGTCGGCGGCGTCGTCGGCGGGACGGCCTTGGCCAGCTGCGCCAACAGCTGACCGCTATGGCGATCGAGCTTGTAGACCGAGCCTTGCGCGCCCGGCACGTAGATGAACGGGCCGGAGACGACGGCGTGGAAGACCGGCTCGAAGCCGACGGAAGGCTCCGGCTTCCAGTCGCTGGTGAAGGTCCAGTCCTTCGTCAGCTTGCCGTCGCTGCCGAGCGTGTAGTGGACCTCGTTCCAGATCTGCTGGTCCTGCGAGGCGAGGCCGCAGCCGGCCGGCGTGCCCGAGCCCGGCGGGTCGCAGGCAATGTAGTTGCCGGTCTTGATCTCCATATAGACGTCGTCGCCGACGACGAGCGGGACTTGGTAGTGCACGATGATGCCGAAGCTGTCGGCGGCGATGGCGTCGGCGAACGGATCGTACGTGATGTCGTCGAACGTCTTGGTCGGCACGACCGGGCTGCCGCAGCTGTCGCCGGTGTGGGTCGAGTTTTGTCCCCATTGCGGCCAGCCGCAGGCTGGCTCGCCGCCGGTGCTGCCGTTGCCGCCGCCGTTACCGCCACAACCGATGAAGGCCGTGACCAACCCGATTACGCCGAACGCCCGAGCGTAGGAGTGTCTCATGCTTCGGAGTTAACACGCTCGATTGACGAAACGACGCGGTGTGAGTCACACGAAATGCATTTTCGACAGCGCAAAATCAGCAGTGGCGACGCTTGAATATTCGTCACCGTCATCCGTAACAGCGACGGGAGATTTGGATCACAACGCGAACGACGTTAAGGATTGCCAAGTGTAAGACCAAGCATTGCTTGGCTGGCGCTTTAAGGATTGCTTGGGGCGACTTTAAGGATTGCTTGGCTCGAGCCTTAAGAGGCTCTAATCGCCGCCGAGCACCATCAAGTGGCCGCTGTTGAGCGCGAAGATGCGGCCTTTGCCGTCGAGCGCGACCGGCGTGTAGGCGGCGGCGATCGCTTGATTGAGGAAGTACGACGTCTTCAAGTTTCCCGCCTTGTCGAGCACGTACATGTTGCCGTCTTCGCTGTTGCCGTAGATGTTGCCGTCGGCGTCGACGGCGGGCGCGTTGATGCACCACTCGAAGCCGTTGGGGTGATCGTCGACGCAGCTGAGCGTGCCCGCGGCGTCGCGCGTGCAGTCTTTGGTGTTCGTCGATTGATACGTCCACTCCGACTGCAAGAAAGAATTGAGCGAACGAATGTAATAGGTGCCCTGATCGTTGTAATCCTGCCCATAAAGATTGTCTTTGGTGATGATCGAATACGTATTGTCGTGTACTTGAATCGCCGGCGTCACGTCCCAGCCAAACGGATAATTGGCGAGATATTTGCCATTGGGATCGAGCTTTAAGAGGTGACCGCCGTAGTCGTTATAAAAGGTCAGGCCGCCGTAAAGGATGTTGCCGTCGGGCAAGACCACCGGCGTCGACGAGGAGCTGTCGTCGACGGCGATGGCCGGCGGCTGGCCGGTCGCGGGATCGACGCCCATGGGCGCGCCGAGGCTGCAGTGCGTGCCCAGCATTTGGCCGTCGCTCGGTGACAAAACGCCGCAGCCGTCATTGACGAGGTTGCGCAGCGACGTGGCCCATTTGGGCGTCATTTGCGGCGTCACGGCGATGACGTAGCTGTACTGCGTGTTGAAGTGCGCGTGGCTGGCCGTGTAAATCGTGCCGTCGGGGCCGATGGCGGGCGCGATGTTGATGCCCGGCCGCTGCGTGCCGCACGCACTTTGCACCGGCTGCGGAATCGAGCCGTCGGCGTTCGCCGGCGGCGGCCACGGCAGCGGATAGAGCGTGCTGTCGTAGCCGACGGTGCATAAATCGGACGCCAGCGGCGCGTCGGGCACGAGCAAGCGATAGTCGATCGTAAGCGTGGTGTCATCGGGCCGCAGCTGCACGAGCATGCCCGAGCCGTCCTGGTTCCACGGATCGGCGGCGTTCAAGGTGAGCACGTTGTAGTAGACGTTGCCTTTGGCGTCGGCGACGACCGGGCCGGCGACGAAGTCGACGTCTCCGGCGCCCGGCGTGGTCGCGGAACAGCGCTGCACCAGCTTGCCGCTCTTGCGATCGACTTTATCGACGGCGCCGTTGGCGGCCGGAATGTAAATGAACTTGCCGAAGACGGCGGCGTGGAAGACGGGCTCGAAGATGTTGGGCGACTGCTCGGGCTTCCAGTCGCTCGCATACGTCCAGTCGCGCGTGAGCTTGCCGTCGTCGCCGATCTTGAAGTGCACTTCGTTCCAGATCTCCTGGTTCCACGAGGCCCAGCCGCAGCCGGCCGGCATGTCGTTCGTGCCCGGCATACACGCCGTATAGCTGCCCGTCTTCAGCTCGACATAGACGTCATCGCCGACGATGAGCGGGACTTGGTAGTGCGTCGTCAGCCCGAAGCTGCCCGCCACTTCCGGCTGCACGAACGGATCGTAAGTGAAGTCGTCGAGCGTCTGGGTCGGCAATTGACCGACGACGCAGCTCGAGTCGTTGTGAATGGCGCTCTGTCCCCACTGCGGCCAATCGCCGCACGTCGATGCCGGCAGCCCGCTCGAGTTACAGCCGAGCGCACTCGCGACGGCACAGAATGCGAGAGCATGAGAAGATCGCATCTACATCGTTTAACACGGGCGCCGGCGCATTCGGAATGACCGCCGGCACCTCGGTGGCCGCGGCGCCGACGGTTGAGGTACGATGTCGCGGAGAGGGTGAGACGATGAATCGGATCTTGGTCGGGCTCGATGGCTCGGAGAGTGAGCGTCACGTGCTGGAGACGGCGGTGTCGCTGGCGTCGCGGATGGGCGGACGACTGGTGCTGTTCCGCGCGGTGTCGCTGCCGATCGGCTTGCCGGCGCAAGCGCTGGCGCTGTCGCCGGACAACGTCGGCACTCTATTGGCCGACGGCGCGCTGCAGCACTTGGAGGCGCTGGCCAAGACGCTGCCGGTCGACCTCGTCGAGCGCGTGCAGGTGGAGATGGGTGTCGCCTGGCGCGCCGTGTGCGACGCGGCCGAAGCCGACAACGCCGACCTCATCATCATCGGCTCGCACGGCTATGGCGGCATCGATCGCCTCATCGGCACGACCGCCGGCAAGATCGTCAATCACGCCACCTGCTCCGTCTTGGTCGCGCGCAAATCCGCTTCATGAAACTCCCGTAACAGAATCGATAACTATTAACGGGATTGTTAACCAACGCGATGGCTTGGTCGCGCGCGCGGCTCCGTCCGCGCGGCTAGAGGTCGATCTGCATGCCGAGCTCGACGACTTGCTCGGGCGGCAGGTTGAAGTAGGCGGTGGCGCTGGCGGCGTTCTTGTAGAGGAACGAGAAGATCGACTCGGGAATCCGGCTCATCTCGCCCTTCGCCGTCGCCAAGAACGTCTCGTGGCCGAGGAAGAAGGCCATGTCGGACACGTCGAGGTCCATTCCGGCGGCGGCGGCGGCGCGGCACAAGCGATCGGGAATGTGCGGCTTCTCCATGAAGCCCGAGTGCACGATGATGCGATGGAAGCCGGCGTCGAGCTTCTCGACCGAGCCGGTGTCCTCGACGGGAACCCGCGGCTTGCGATCGGTGATGACGGTGAGCAGGATGACGCGCTCGTGCAGCGATCGCGCGGCGCGCACGTAATGCTCGAGCACGGCCGGGATGCCGGTGAGCTGCGCCGTGAAGAAGACGGCCGTGCCGGGCACGCGCGCGCCGCAGCGGTGGCTCAGCTCGCGCACGAACTTGTCGACGGGCGGCGCGCTGGCGTTCAGGCGGCGGATGAGGACGGTGCGGCCGCGGCGCCAGACCATCATGACGGTGAAGATGATGCTGGCGACCAAGATCGGCACATAGCCGCCGTCGACGAACTTGAGCAGGTTGGCGCCGAAGAACGGCAGATCCCAGCAGAAGAAGAGGATGAGCAGCGGCAGCGCCTTCCAGAGCGGCCACTTCCAGTCTCGGCGCATGACGACGAAGTAGACGACGCTGGTGATGCCCATCGTGCCGGTGACGGCGATGCCGTACGCGGACGCGAGCCGGCTCGACTCGCGGAAGCCGAGCACCAGCGCCATGCAGCCGATCGCGAGGGCCCAGTTGATCCGAGGACGTAGATCTGCCCCTCGGTGTGGCTCGACGTGTGCTTGATGGTGACGCGCGGGAAGTAGCCGAGCTGCACCGCCTGGTGCGTGAGCGAGAAGGCGCCGGAGATGAGCGCCTGCGACGCGATGACCGTCGCCACCGTCGACGAGCGCCGACGAGCGCGTAGGTCGAGCGCGCCCGCGGGCACCATGGCGAAGAACGGGTTCGCCGCCGGCGTCCGGCGTCGCGCAAGAGCAGCGCGCCCTGGCCGAAGTAGCTGAGCACCAGCGCCGGCATCGACGAGCGCGAGCCAGGCGAGGCGGATCGGGGCGCGCGCCGAAGTGGCCCATGTCGGCGTAGAGCGCCTCGCCGCCGGTGACGGCGAGGACGACCGAGCCGAGGACGATGAACGCCGCGCATGCCGTGGCGCAGCGAAGAAGTGCGACGCGCGTGCAGCGGCGACGAGCGCGCCAGGACGCGCGGGATCGCGCGCGATGTGCCAGGCGCCGAGGGCGCCGATGGAGACGAACCACAGCGACCATGATGGGGCCGAAGAACTTGCCGATGCCGCCCGTGCCGCGGCTCTGGATGGCGAAGAGCCCGACGAGGATGACGCAGGTGATGGGCACGACGTACGGCTTGCAGCTCGGGCGCGGCGACCTCGAGGCCCTCGATGGCGCTGAGCACGGAGATGGCGGGCGTGATGATGCCGTCGCCGTAGAGCAGCGCGGCGCCGAACGAGGACGATGGCGGCCAAGAAGGTCGTGCCGCTCTTGCTCGTTGCGCAGCGTTCGGGCACGAGCGCGAGGAGCGCGAGGATGCCGCCTTCGCCGTGGTTGTCGGCGCGCATGATGAACGTGAGGTACTTGACGGTGACGACCATCGTCAGCGCCCAGAAGATGAGCGACAGGACGCCGTAGACGTTCTCGGGCGACGCGCGGCACGCCGTGCTCGCTCGAGACGCACTCCTTGAGCGTGTAGAGCGGGCTCGTGCCGATGTCGCCGAAGACGACGCCGAGCGCGCCCAGCGCCAACATGCGCAGTTGGCTGCCGTGCACCGTATGCGGATGCGAATGCGCTGCTGAGGAATCGGCCGTCGCGGGCGGGGCGGACGTGGACATGGGTGGCGGCAGCTTACTTGTTCGTGGCCTTCGGTGCGAGTGACGGCGGCCGCGGTAACAGGAAGTTCACAGCCAGCGCCGCGACGACGACGACGACACAGCCGACGACGTTGTACCAAAGGTAGGTCCAGCTCGTGAGCCAGAACGTCGCGAAGACGCAGACTTGCCCGATGAGCGTGGCGATGAACACCGGCGTGGCGCGGATGAATTTGGCGAAGAAGGCGATGAGGAAGACGCCCAACATCGGGCCGTAAAAGAGCGAGCCCAAGATGTTGACGGCCTGGATGAGGTTGTCGAGCTGCGCGGCGAAAGCGGCGAAGGCGACGGCGAGCAGGCCCCAAAAGACGGTGAACCATTTGGCGGCGTTCAGGTAGGTGCGATCTTCGCGGTTGGGCTGCCACAAGCGGTAGAAGTCGACGACGCTGGTGGAGCCGAGCGAGTTGAGCGCGCTGGCCGTCGCCGACATGGCCGCGCAGACGATGACGGCGAGCAAGAGGCCGATGAGGCCGCTCGGAAATTGGCTCATGACGAAGCCGATGAAGATGTAATCCTGATCCTTGATGTCGCTGCCGCGCGTCTCCGCGAGCAGCTTCTTGGCGCGCGTGCGCACGGCGTCGGTGGCCGCGCCGCCGGCGCGCAATTCGTCGGCGGCGCTGGCTTTGCGCGCGTCGTCGGCGGTGGCGAGCGCGCTCGCGTAATGGTCGACCGCGAGCCGGCGCTGCGCGAAGGCCGCATCCCAGTCGGCGTCGAGCCGGCGCGCGTCGGCGGCGCGCGGCCCCGTGTGCGCGCGCTGCCATTCGCCTTGGTTGAAGAAGAGCGGCGGCTGGTGAAAGAGATAGAACACGAAGAGCAAGACGCCGACGAACAGGATCATGAACTGCATCGGCAGCTTCAAGATGCCGTTGAACACGAGGCCCAGGCGCGACTCCGTCAGCGACGCGCCGCCGAGATAGCGCTGCACCTGCGACTGATCGGTGCCGAAGTAGGCGAGCGCGACGAAGAGGCCGCCGGTCATGCCCGACCAGAACGTGTAGCGCCGGTCGAAGCGCCAGGCGTAGTCGACGATCTTCATCTTCCCGAGCGCGCCCGCCAAGTGCACGGCGTGGTCGAGCGAGAGATCCGCCGGCAATTGCCGGCGAATGAAGAAGAACGCCAGCGCCATGCCGGCGAGCATCACGATCATCTGGAACGTCTGCGTGCGGCTGACGACGCGCGTGCCGCCGGACACGGTGTACACGATCGTCACCGAGCCGATGACGAGGTTCGTCCACTGCAGCGGCCAGCCGAGCACGGTCGACAGCACGATCGCCGGCGCGTAGATCGACACGCCCGCCGCCAAGCTGCGCGAGACGAGGAACAGGATCGCCGTCAATTGCCGCGTCTTGCGATCGAAGCGCTGCTCCAAGAATTCGTAGGCGGTGTAGACCTTCAAGCGATAGTAGAGCGGCAAGAAGAACGCCGACAGGATCACCATCGCGACCGGCAGGCCGAAGTAGAACTGCAGAAAGCCCATGCCGTCTTCGAACGCTTGGCCGGGCATCGATAGGAAGGTGATGGCGCTCGCTTGCGTGGCCATGATCGAGAGGCCGATCGTCCACCAGCGCAGATCGCGGCCGCCGCGCAGGTAGACGTCGCTCGTCTTGGCGCCGCGATCGCGCCAGCTGCCGTAGCCGACGATGGCGGCGATGGTGCCGACGAGCACGATCCAGTCGAGTAACTTCATCGAGTCTCCTGCGGAGCTCGATGAGGAGGATGGTCGATCCGCTGGCCCTACGGGCCGGACGCTCACATTCGCTCGCTGGCGCTCGCTCATCGAGTCTCCTGCGGAGCTCGATGAGGGGATGGTCGATCCGCTGGCCCTACGGGCCGGACGCTCACATTCGCTCGCTGGCGCTCGCTCATCGATAGAGCCAGGTGACGGCCGACAAGATCGCGATCAGGACGGCGAGCGTGCCCAAGACGAACGCGTACATGCCGCGCCAGCTGCGAAAGAACGGCGGCTTGTCGTTCTCGGCCAGTGGCTCAGTGGCCATAGGAAATCAGGTTCGAAAAGAGCCGGTAGGCGCCGGGAATTCCCGCCGGCAGCTGCCGGAAGAAGCCGAGACCGGTGTAGATGAACGCGCCTTTGCCGTGCTTGGCGATGATGAGCGAGCCCAGCGCCGGCTTCTCGTCCTTGTCGTGCATGCTCAGCGGCGCCACGAAATGCGCCGCGTCCCAGCCTTCGGCGAAGTAGAGGCCGCGCTCCTGCACCCAGCCGACCCAGTCGCGCGCGCCGAGCGGATTGGGCGTGTGCAGCACCGGATGGTCCTTGGCGACGTCGACGCTCGCGTTCTCGTCGGTGACGCGGGTCTGCGAGATCGTGAACGCATACGGCCCGATGACCGGCACGTCGGACAGCCAATTCTTCGTGTTGTACTGCACGAGCAAGGTCCCGCCCGCGGCCACGTAATCCATGAGCCGCTTGTGCACGACCTCCAGGCGCGGATTGACGTTGAACGCGCGCACGCCGACGACGATGGTCTCGAAGCGCGCCAACGAATCGTGCGCCAGCGCTTCGTCGTCGAGCAGCGTCACGTCGTAGCCGACTTGCCGCAGCGCCGCCGGCACGTCGTCGCCGGCGCCGGGAATGTAGCCGAGATGCGTGCGCGTCCGATGCAGCTCGAGGCGCACGACCTTGACCTCCGTCGCCGGCAAGATCGTCTGAATCGGAATGTGCGGATACTCGATGCGCGTCAAGGCATGCAGCGGCTGCGGCGACTGCCCATCGAGCGCGACCGTAAAATGAATGAGCGCGCTCGCGTCGGTCGTCTTGGCCGGCGGCTTGACGTGAAAGGCCAGCTCGGTCTCGACGCCGCGGCTCGCCAGCTCGACGCGCGCCGAGCCCGGCTCGACGGTCCAGCCCGCGGGCACGACCGGCGTAATCGTCGCTTTGATCGCGCCCGCCGTCTGCGCGCGCACCGTCAGCTTGAGCGCCTTGCCCTGCGCGTCGGGAAACATGAGCAGCGGCGCGCGCGGATTGGCCGTCAGCGGCGGCAAGATCTCGAGCGGCCGCACGCGCTCGCCCGCCACCGGATCGGTCCATTTGTAAGCGACCGGCCGCGTCACCGTAAACGGCACATTGCCGACGGTAAACTGAAACTCGGCCGCGATCGGCGCCGGCTCTTCCGGCCGTCCGATGAGCGTCTGCTCGCTGACCGTCCAATGGCCCGGCGACGGCGGCTCGGCCAGCCAATAGGGCGTCGTCAGCCGCTCCGGCGTCTTCGCCGTCGCCGGCTGCGTCCACGGCTGATTCGTCGGCAGCGGCTTGTCGACGCCGATCGTCCGCTCGCCCAGCCGCACGCTGCGCAACGTCAACGCCGCGTGCGAACGATTGAGCGCGGTCAACGTCAGCTTCACGTCGCCGCTCGCCGGCGCCGACGACTCGCCCGCGCTGGCGTCGACGTAGAGCCCGGCGCAGGCCGCGATGACGTCGCCGATTTCGGCGCGCTTGGCCGCCTTCCACGGCGAATCCGCGAGCGCGTCGAGCGCCGCCGCCGCCTGCGCCAACAGCGGCACGCTCGCCGCCGGATCGCTCGACTTCCACTCGGCGCGCGCCTGCGCCAGCAGCTTCTGCAGCTTGTCACTGCCGGCGACGCGCGCCCACGTCAGGTTCACGCCGTCGAAGATCGAGCCCGACGTCATCGGCGCGCCGGCCAGCAGCTTGAAATATTCGTTGGCCGGTCCGCGCTGCGGCGCCGCGCCGAAGCCTTGGCTCTTGTGCATGCTGCGGCTCGTCGCCGCCATCTCGCCGTACGACACGCCCAGCGACGGGTTGTAGCCGCCGACATCGAGCTTGGCGTAGCTCGATAGATCTTCGCCCGCCGGCACGCCGCCGAAGAAGCCGCGATTCCACACGATGCGCTTGGCCTGCCACGGCGATACGCCCAGCTTTTGCCACTCGGGGTGATAGCTCTCGTCCGCCGCCAGCTTGAACGCCGCCAGCGCCAGCTGCGCCGACGCGGTGTGATGGCCGTGCGTGTCGCGACCGTCGGGCGCGAAGCGCGTCACGATGACGTCCGGCTGAAAACGCCGCACCGCCCACACGACGTCGGCCAAGATCGTGTCGCGATCCCAGATGCTCAGCGTCTCTTCCGGCGTCTTCGAGTAGCCGAAGTCGCGGGCGCGCGAGAACAGCTGCTCGCCGCCGTCGACGCCGCGCGCCGCCAACAGCTCCTGCGTGCGAATGACGCCGAGCAGCGGCTGCAGCTCACCGCCGATCAAATTCTGCCCGCCTTCACCGCGCGTCAGCGACAAATAGGCCGTGCGCACCAGCTTGCCGTTGCGCAGCCAGCTCAGCATGCGCGTGTTCTCGTCGTCGGGATGGGCCGCGACGTAGAGCACGTTGCCGACGACGCCGAGCCGCTCGACGGCGCGCTCGAGCTCGCCCGCGTTCGGCTGCCGGAAGGGCGCGGCCTCGGCGCTCATGCCGATCCCCAAGACCACGACGCAGCAACCGACGAGCGCGCAGCCCAACGCGCTCCCTCTCGCAAGCAGGGTGGTACCTGACGGAGCGCGCATTCTGGCGTACCTTTCTTAGGCAGTGGCTTAGCGGGTGGCAAAGCGGAGATGGCCGACACTGATACCCGTCGTATCGCGATGGTCGCTTCAACGCCAGTCGATCTCGCGTTCGATCGAATGGCGCCGAGCGCGCGGTGAGCGCGTCGACGTGAAACACCGCAGCCGCGTAAAGGGTTGCCACAAAATGATCGTCGCGCGGGCGGAATATCGGATCGGCGGACGCAGTTTGTCGTTCGTGATCAACTGCGCCATTGGCAAGCGGCAAAGCCGTATTAAATAGACGAGCCGTGGCTGCCACCTTTTACGCGTCTTATCTCGCCGCCGGCATGAACGGCGGCGCGCTCTATCCCGTCGGCTTCGGCGCGCGCGACGAACGCGTGACGCGCACGCGCGCCGCGGCGCAGCGTCCGCTCGCGCCCGGCATCCTCGCGCGGCTGCGCGCCGACAACGAGCCGCTCGGCCCGAGCGACGCGGCGCGCCGCAACCTGGACGCGCTGGCGCAGCCGAACGTCGCGGTCGTCGTCACCGGCCAGCAAGTCGGCCTCTGTCTCGGCCCGCTCTACAGCATCTTCAAGGCGGCGACGGCGATCCGCGTCGCGCGCCAGCTGGAGGCGGAGTCGGGGGTCCGCTGCGTGCCGCTGTTTTGGCTGCAGACCGAAGATCAAGACTTCGACGAGATCGCCGCCTGTACGGTGCCGCGCCCCGACGGCGAGCTCATGACCTTGCGGCTCGACGACGATCCGCAATTGGCGCGCGTTCCCGTGGCCGAGCGGCGCATCGGCCCGGGCCTGTCGCCGCAGCTCGACGCGCTCGCCGACGCGCTCGAGGCGCTGCCGTTCGCCGGCGAAACCATGGCTCTCTTGCGCGATCACTATCGACCGGGCCATTCGCCGGCGCGCGCGTTCGCCGGCGTCTTGACCGCGATCTTCGCCGACGACGGCCTGGTCGTGCTCGACCCGCGCAACGAAGTCGTGGCCGGCTTGGCCGCGCCCTTCATGCGCGCCGCCATCGTCGATCACGCGGCCATCGACGCGCTCTTGAGCCGAACGCGCCGCCGCGCTCGACGCCGCCGGCTTCGCCGAGCAGGTGCGCACGCGGCCGGGCTCGCCCTTGTGCTTCTTCCATCCCGCCGGCGCGCGCGGTCCGCGCCAGCGGCTGACCCACTGTAGCGGCGGCTTCGCCGTCGACGGCAGCGGCGAAGTCGTGACGGAGGCCGAGCTGCTGGCGACGCTGGCGCGCGATCCCTTGCGCTTCAGCTCGTCGGCGCTCTTGCGTCCGCTCGTGCAAGACACGATCTTGCCGACGGCGGCCTATGTCGGCGGTCCGGCCGAGGTCAGCTACTTCGCGCAGCTGGCGCCGCTCTACGCGCACTTCGGCATGACGCCGCCGATGCAAGCGCCGCGCGCGCGCTTTCGCTTACTCCCGCCGCATGTTCGCACGCTGTTGCAGACGCTCGGCCTGGCGGCGGCCGAGGTCGAAGGCGAGCGCGAGCCGCTGCTCGCGCGCCTGGCGCAACCGGCAGGCGAGCGCGCGCAGGCGCCGTCGCCGGCGTGGCTGACCGAGCTCGAGGCGCGCCTCGACGACTTCGCCGCGTCGCCCGACTTCACGCCCGCCCTGCGCAAGCCGCTCGAACGCACGCGCGCCGCCATCCACAAGAACTTCGGCCACCTCGTGCGCGCGCATCGCCATCAGCTGGCGACGCGCGACGCGACCTTGGCCGCGCGCGTCGATCGCCTGCGCCGCTGGATCTTTCCCGGCGGCGTGCCGCAGGAGCGCGTGCACGCGGCGCCGTATTACCTCGCGCTCGTCGGGCCGGCGGCGCTCGGTCGCGCGCTCGTCGCCGCCGTCGATCCGGCGCAGCCGCAAACCCGAGATTTGGCGCTATGACGTCGATGAAGATCGGCATCACCTGCTTTCCCACCTTCGGCGGCAGCGGCATCATCGCCACCGAGATCGGCTTGCAGCTGGCGCGCCGCGGTCACGAGGTGCACTTCGTCTGCACGGCCATGCCCTGGCGCTTCGACGACGTGGCGCCCAACGTCCACTTTCACGCCGTCGAGCAGCTGCAATATCCGCTCTTCGATCACAGCCCGTATACGCTGGCGCTGACCTCGAAGCTGGTGGCGGTGAGCGACGCCGTCGGGCTCGACCTCTTGCACGTGCACTACGCGATCCCGCACGCGGCGAGCGCCTACTTGGCGCGACAGATCTTGGGCCCGCGCGCGCCGAAGATCATCACGACGCTGCACGGCACCGACATCACCGTCGTCGGCAGCGATCCGTCGTTCCTGCCGATCACGCGCTTCGCCATCGAGCAGTCGGACGGCGTGACCGTGCCGTCGGAGGATCTCAAGCGCTCGACCCATTCGTTGCTCGGCGTCGACGCCAACAAGGCCATCGAGGTCATCCCCAACTTCGTCGACACCGAGATGTATCGGCCGGCGCCGCGCGATCGGCAGCGCCCGCCGACGGTGGTGCACAACTCCAACTTCCGGCCGCTCAAGCGCGTCGACGACGTGGTGCGCGTGTTCGCGCAGGTGCGGCGCGCCTGCGACTGCCGGCTCGTCCTCATCGGCGACGGCCCCGAGCGCGACCGCGTCGAGCGGCTGGTGCACGAGCTCGGCCTCGGCGGCGACGTGCGCTTCTTGGGCGAGCAGCTGCACGTGGCGCCGATCCTGCGCGAGTGCGACGTGTTCCTCTTGCCCAGCGTCACCGAGAGCTTCGGACTGGCGGCGCTGGAGGCGCTGGCGAGCGGCGTTCCCGTCGTGGCCACGCGTGCCGGCGGTCTGCCCGAGGTCGTGCACGAAGGCGAGAACGGCCTGCTCGCCGCCGTCGGCGACGTCGACGCGATGGCCGCCGCCGTCTTGCGCCTCTTGACCGACGCGCCGCTGCACGCGCGCATGGCGGCCGCGGCCCGCGCCGGCGCCGAAGCGCACTATCGCCGCGACCCGCTGGTCCAGCGCTACGAAGACTATTACCGCCGCGTTCTCGGCTGATCGACGAACGGAAGCGCGCGGCCGCTCGCAGCGCGCGCGTGAGGGGCGACGCCGCCGCTAAGTCAACGCCTGTTTACTTGGACTTCCAGTCGTTCAGCGCCTTCTTGACGTCGTCCTTGCCGCCGTATTTGTCGGCCGGCAGCGCCGAGCCCAGCTGATCGGCCTTCTGCGCCAGCGGCAGCGCCTGCTTGTAGTTGCCCTTGGCCGCCAACAGCTGCGCCTTGGTCCAATCGTTGTTCCACACTTCACCGATGGCGATCGAGCGATCGACGAGCTCGAGGCCGGCGTCGTAATCCTTCTTCTGCTCGAGCATGTAGCGCGCCGCCTGGTTGAACGGCGACCACGCCGTGTCCTCGGCCGTCTTGACGATCGCCGCCACCTGCGCGTCCGTGCCCAGCTTCACCGGCAACGCGATGCGCACCCGCTCCCATTCGAGCACCAGCGCGACCGCGTTCTGCACCGCGAAGTCGTCGAACGAGTAGGCGAGCCGCTCCTTGTGCGCGATCGGGATCGGCTTGACGTCGACGCGAACCAGATCCTGGTCCGCCTTGTAGGCGAACGCGCCCGGCTGCACCGGATCCTTGTTGACGATGAAGGTCCAATTGCCCTGCTTTTGCGGGATGACGAAGATCGAGTAGCTGCCGGCCGGCACCTTCGTCGTGCCGATGGTGACCTCGCGGCTCACCGTCAGCTTCGTCGACAAGTTGGCGCCGGCGCGCCAGACCTGCCCGTATTGCACGACGTTGCCCCAGATCTTGCGGCCGTTGACGCGCGGGCTCGAGTAATCGACCGTCAGCTCGGTCAGCCCGACCGTCTGCGACACTTTGGCGAACGGGCTCGCGCGCGGCAGATCGATCTGCTGCGCCTGCGCCACGCCGTTCATACAGATCGCGCTCAGCGCGACCGCGAATACCGACGACAACAGAGTCTTCATGGGCAAATTCCTCCTCGGGAAAGCCAAACGACACAAGTCAGGCGTGAACAGAAAACCGGAGCGCGGCGGCGAGTTCGCGCCATTCGTGCACGCGCCGGTCGGCTCTGCGTTTACCGCCGCCGGCGCGTCGCCGCAAGGGCCGCCGAAGGCCGTTGTCGCGGCGACGAAAGTATGAAATCCTCGTGTGCGGACAGCTCCGCGTGGCACACGACAACATCGCCGAGGCGCCGTTTCTCGGCTCCAGTCGCTTCGCCATCCAGCGCCGGCTCGGCATGGGCGGCATGGGCGTCGTCTATCAAGCGTTCGACCGCGAGCGCAACCAAGTGGTCGCGCTCAAGACCTTGCGCGACATGGACGCGGCGACGGTGGTGCGCTTCAAGCGCGAGTTCCGCGCGCTCGCCGACGTCAGCCATCCCAACCTCGTGTCGCTGTACGAGCTGGTGGCGATCGAGACGCACATCTTCTTCACGATGGAGCTGGTGCCGGGCGTGTCGTTCTTACGCTGGGCGCGCGGCGGCGGCGAGGACGATCCCGATCCGCTCGACGGCGACACGGTCGAATTGTCGGAGATCGTCGTCGACGCGCCCGAGACCGACTCGACCGAGCCCGGCAAGCGCGGCCACTTGACGCCGCGACCGCGGCCGGCGCGCCCGAGAGCGGCGCCGGTCTCGTCGGCGCCGCCGGCGCAGCTCGATCTGGCGCGCCTGCGTCCGTCGCTGATGCAGCTGGCCGAGGGCGTGGCCGCGCTGCACGCGTTCGGCATGCTGCACCGCGATCTCAAGCCGTCGAACGTCATCGTGACCCGCGACGGGCGCGTCAAGATCCTCGACTTCGGCTTGGTGACCGACCTGACGGGCGAGGCCGGCGTCGAGGACGCGCTCGTCGGCACGGCCGCGTACATGTCGCCCGAGCAGGGCGCGCGCCTGGCGCTGACGCCGGCCAGCGACTGGTACGCCGTCGGCGTCATGTTGTACGAGGCGCTGACCGGCCGCTTGCCCTTCGTCGGCTCGTCGACGGACGTGCTCATGGACAAGCAGCAGTTCGAGCCGCCGTCGCCGCGCGAGCTCGTGTCCGACGCGCCGCAAGATTCTGACGGCGCTGTGCGTCGAGCTCTTGCGCCGCGATCCGTCGCTGCGTCCGCTCGGTCGCGAGGTCTTGCGCCGGCTCGGCTCGGGCACGGCGGCGATTCGCACGGCGACCGGGCGCTCGTCGTCCCGCTCGAGCGTGTTCGTCGGCCGCGAGGCGCACTCGGACGCGCTGGAAGCGGCGCTCGCCGAAGTCCGCCGCGGCAAAGCCGTGGTCGAGTTCGTGCACGGCACGTCGGGCATGGGCAAGAGCGCGCTCGTGCGCCGCTTCTTGGACGCGCTCGAGGAGGACAAAGCCGCCGTCGTCTTGACCGGCCGCTGCTACGAGCGCGAGTCGGTGCCGTACAAAGCGGTCGACAGCCTCGTCGACGGGCTGAGCCAATATTTGTCGCGTCTGCCGCGGCTCGACTGCGAAGGGCTGATGCCGCGTGACGTGCGCGCGCTGGCCCGTGTTTTCCCGGTCTTGCGCCAAGTGGAAGCGGTGACGGCGGCGCCGCGGCGCGCCGCCGATCCGACCGACAAACAGGAGCTGCGCCGGCGCGCCTTCGAGGCCTTGCGCGAGCTGTTGGCGCGGCTGGCCGATCGCAGCCCGCTCGTCCTCTCCATCGACGACGTGCAGTGGGGCGACGTCGACTCGGCCGTACTCTTGGCGGCGCTCTTGCGTCCACCGGATGCGCCGGCGCTGCTCTTGGTCGCCAC
Organism: uncultured delta proteobacterium; assembly: GCA_963785725.1. Classification (GTDB taxonomy): domain Bacteria; phylum Myxococcota_A; class Polyangia; order Palsa-1104; family Palsa-1104; genus JAQBQH01. The sequence goes on from CAWAWS010000006.1 coordinate 42,570, forward strand.
GCATCGCAGCGAGGACACGACCGAGTCGACGTTCTTGCGCGCCTTCAAGGCCGAGCTGGCCCGCCAAGGCAACGACGTGCGCGACCTGCCCGTGGGACCGCTTGCGCCCGACGACGCGCGGCAATTGGCGCTCATGCTGCTGCACGCCAACGGCGCGCAGGCCGAGGCGCAGGCCGAACGCATCGCCGAGGAGGCCGCGGGCAGCCCCTTCTTCATCGACGAGCTGGCGCGTCACGTCCGCGAAGGCGAGCCGGCGACGCCGGAGATGATTCTCGCTCGACGAGGTGCTGCGCGCGCGCCTGCGCCGCCTGCCCGACGACGCGCGCCGCCTGCTCGCCGCCGTCGCCGTCGCCGGCCGACCGCTGCCGCTGGCCGTCGCCGAGCGCGCCGCCGAGCTCAACGATCAGTCGGCGCTGGCGCTGCTCAAGGCCGGCAGCCTGGTGCGGGCGCGCGGCGCGTCGGAGGCGCCGCTCGTCGAGTGCTGGCACGATCGCATCCGCGAGACGGCGCTGGCGCTGCTCGATGCCGGGCAGCTGCGCTGGTTCCACCTGCGCTTGGCCATCGCGCTGGCGTCGACGCCGCAGCCGGACGCCGAGGCGCTCGCCAACCACTTCTTGGGCGCGGGCGAGATCGAGCGCGCCGCCGAGTTCGCCGCCGACGCCGCCGCGCGCGCCGAGGAGACGCTGGCGTTCGAGCGCGCCGCGCAGCTCTATCGCTTCGCGCTCGAGCTGAGGCCCCCCAAGACGATCGATCGCGCCGTCGAGCGCGCGCTGCAGGTTCGCCTCGGCGACGCGCTGTCCAACGCCGGGCGCGGCGCGGAGGCGGCGTCGTCGTACATCGATGCCGCCGCCGGCGCGACCGCGGCCGAGACGCTCGATCTGCATCGCCGCTCGGCGCAGGAGCTCTTGCGCGCCGGCCACATCCGCGAAGGCGTGCTGGCGCTGCAAGACGTGCTCGCTCACGTCGGCATGAAGCTGGCCAAGACGCCGGCGGCGGCCGTGGCTTCGCTGCTCTTTAGGCGCGCGCGGATTCGACTGCGTGGCCTCAACTGGCGCGAGCGCGACGTCACCCAAGTGCCCGCCGATCAGCTGACCCGCGTCGACGTCGCCTACACGCTGACGTCGGGCTTGGGGATGGTCGACATGGTGCGCGCCGCCGACTTTCAGGCGCGGCAGCTGCAATTGGCGCTCGACGCCGGCGAGCCGCACCGCATCGTGCGTGCGCTCGCCGCCGAGGCCGCGTTCTTGTCGACGGGCGGCGTCGCCGCCGCCGGGCGCAGCGCCGCCGTGCTCGTGCGCGTGCACGCGCTGGCCAAGCGGCTGGCGACGGCCGAAGCCGAAGCCTACGCCGTCGGCGCCTCCGGCATCGTCGCCTTTCAGGAGGGCCGCTTCGGCGAGGCGCGCATCCACTGCGCCAAATCCGAGGAGATCTTGCGCGATCGCTGCACCGGCCACGTCTGGGAGCGCACGACGGCGCTCATCTTCACGCTGTTCGCCTCGGCGCTGCTCGGGCGCGTGCGCGAGCTGTGCGTGCGGCTGCCGTCGGTGCAAAAGGAGGCGCTCGAACGCGGCGATCTGTACTCGTTCACGAGCTTGCAGGCGGCGATCGGCTATTACCCGGGCTTGTGCGCGGGCGAGCCGGAGCGGGCGCGGCAAGAGCTGCACGACGGCATGCGTCGCTGGAACGTCAACGACCAGGTGCAGCTGCAGCACTTCAATGCGCTCATGTCCGAGAACATCATCGACTTGTACGCCGGCGACCCGGTCAAGGCCTGGCAGCGCATCGACGAGGGCTGGCGCCGCTTCGATCGCGCGCTGCTCTTGCGCGGCGAGACGCTGCTCGTGAGCTCGTTGATGGCGCGCGGCACCGCGGCGCTGGCGTCGAGCGCCGTCGCCGGCCGGCACGAGCTGTTGCCGCAGGCCGAGCGCGACATCAAGCGGCTCGGGCGCATCCCGGCGCCCTATACGCAGGCGCTGTCGCGGCAGCTCGCGGCGTCGTTGACGCTGTGCCGCGGCGACTTGGCGCGCGCCGTCGTCGATCTCGTCGACGCCGAAGCGGCCGTGCGCGGCATCGGCATGGAGCTGCACGGCGCGGCGTTGCGCTGGCGGCGCGGCCAGGTCGTCGGCGGTGACGAAGGGGCAACCTTGCAGTCCGAGGCCGAGGCCTGGTTCTCGAGCCAAGGCTTCGTCAGCCCGGCGCGCATGGCCGACACGCTGGTGCCTGCGCCCGCGCCCAGGTGAGGCAGTCCCACCCACCTAATGGCTCATTCGCCGTCGCGGTTTAGTGAAATGGAGTAGTTACGCGGCAAATGTGAGCGGCACGTGGCGTGCTTTGGCGACTATCGTCTATGTCGCGCCGCAAGAGTCTCTGGCGACGGGTCATCATGGTCGGGGCCGCGCTGCTCGCGGCTTCGGTCGGCGCCGGCGCGCTGGCGATTCGGCCGGTCGACCCGATCGATTGGCGGCCGCAGCTGTGGGAGCTGGCGCCGCACGTCGAAGCCGGCCACGTCGTGCAGCCGCTCGTCGACGGCGGGCGCGCGCAGCTGACCCTCGACGCCGCGCTGCAGGCCGACGCCGAGCGCCTCCTGTCCGACGCCGACGCGGTGCATGGCGCGGCGGTCGTCGTCGACGTGGCCGACGGGCGCGTGTTGGCGCTGGCCGGCCGCTCGCGCGCGACGCCCGGTCGCAACGACTTGCGCCTGCCGCTCGGCGCGTGGGCGCCGGCGGCGTCGGTGTTCAAGCTGGTGACGACGGCGGCGCTGCTCGATGCCGGCGTCAAGCCCGACACCAAAGTCTGCTATCACGCGGGCACGCACAGCATCGAAGCCGACAACTTGGAAGAGCAGCCGGGTCTCGACGATCGCTGCCGCAATCTCGCCTACGGCCTGGCCAAGTCGCAGAATGCGATCATCGGCCGACTGGCGCACGACTTCCTCGATCCGCAGACGCTCGACGAGCACGCCCGGGCGCTCGGCTTCGGCGCGGCGCCGGCGTTCGCGCTGCCGGCGGCGCCGTCGGCGCTGGCGATTCCCACGGAGCCGCTGGCGTTCGCACGCACCGCCGCCGGCTTTTGGCACACGACGCTGTCGCCGCTGCATGGCGCGCTCTTGGCGGCGACGATCGCGCGCGGCGGCGAGATGCCGGCGTTGCGTTGGGTCGAGCGCGTCACCGACGGCGGTGGTCGCGAGCAGCCGCTGCCGGCGCTGGCGCCGCCGCACCGCGCGATGAACGCCGAGACCGCGGCCACGCTCGGGCGCATGATGATCAACACGACCGAGTGGGGCTCGGCCACGCGCGCGTTCCACGACGGCAAGCGGCGCATCCTCGGTCACGTTCGCGTCGCCGGCAAGACGGGCACGCTCAATGGCGACGATCCGGCGCTGGCCTATTCGTGGTTCGTCGGCTTCGCGCCTGCCGATGCGCCGCGCGTCGCGTTCGCCGTCTTGCTCGCGCGCGGCGACGAGAGCGAGGTCAAGGCAGCGGCCGTCGCGCGCGCTCTCGTCGGATCTCTGGCTCGGTCAGTCGGCGACGCCGGCCGCGTCGCGGCTCGCTTCGCGTTAGTTAGCTCGGGCGGCGCAGCGCGCGAGAGAGGTCGCGCAGCGCGAACGGGAAGCGGACGAGCCCGACGGACAGGAGCGGCACCCACAAGCTGCCCCAATACGTATCGAACGGCTTGCCGACGATGCAGAAGGCGAGCATGAAGCCGAGGAGCGTCCAGCCCATGCGCGTGGCGCCGGGATTGCGCCAGCCGGCGTAGCCCAAAAGCGCGCACGGGATGACGAAGGCGGCGACGACGCGCGGCAAGAGCAGGCCGTAGGCGTCGAAGCTCAGCATCGACACGAGGAAACGCGGGCCGCCGAACACGAGCCAGCTGCGCGAGGGCGCCGTGAAGTCGGCCGGTCCGAGGTGCTGCGCGACGACGTGAAAATGCAGCGCCATGAGGCCCGTCCAGGCGGCGACGGCGACGATCCAGGCGAGCGCTTCGGCCGAGCGGCGCGCGTGCAGCGCCAGCAGAAACGCGACGCCGCAAGGCAGGAGCGCGTGCTCGCGAAACGCCAGCGCCACCAGCAGCGCCAGGAATCCGAGCGGCCAACGATCGCGCGCGTACAGCGTCGCCGACAAGATGATGAAGCTGCCGGCCCACACTTCCTGAAAGACGACGGCGTCGGCGCCGAAGGGCAGGGCGCCCGCGTGCAAGGCCACGACCGCCAACGCCGCCCGCTCGCTGAAGGCGCCGCGCAGCCACACGAACGAGAGCACGATCGTCGTCAGCGCCAGCGCGACCAGCCACGCGCTCGGCCACGGCAGCCGCGCCAGCACGAACGCGTAGGTCGGCTCGCGCCAGTTGAAGACCGGCCGCGTCGGATAGTCGCGCGCGCGCAGCTCGGCGCCGGTCGCGTCGTAGTAATTCTGCCCGCCACGGACGCGCGCGATGATCGCTTCGTAGAGCGCGCTGTCGGAGTGGCCGGGCGTCGCTAGGGCCGTGTGATTCTGCAGCCGCGCCGGCGTCGGACCGGCCACGCAGTAGACGAACCAGCCGCAGACGACGACGAACGCGGTCGCGATGGCCAGCGCGCGCCGCTGCGACAGCGCCAGGAAGCGCGAGCCGTTCGCCGTCGCCAGCTCGTCATTCGATCGCGCGTTGGGCGGCGGGCTTTGCAGTTGATCGACGCGTTCCAATATGTTGCACTTTAACCCGCAGCGACGCGCCAGCGGCCGATCATCGAGCGTTCGTCGCGGGCGACGTCGCGCTCTTGATGGAGAACCCCACGCCACCCGATCCGCGATCCGCGACCGCCGGCGCCGTCGACTCGCCGGCGCGGCAGCTGACGAAGAAGATCCTGTTGACGCTCTCGTTCGCGCTCGTGCTCGGCCTCGGCCGCGCCATCTTCGATCCGCGCGCGCGGGCGGCCGGCGTCTTCTTCGACTTCGGGCTCCTGGCGACCTTCGTCTTGAACGCGCTCATCGCGCAGTCGCCGCGGCAGGTTCGGCAGACGGCGGGCTTGGCGATCGTCCTCCTCGTCGTGCAGCTCGCCGTCTATCGCGCGCCGCCGCACGATTCCATGCAGGCGCTGGCCGTCGCGGCGCGCCTGTTCGGGCTGACCAGCCTGTTCATGATGCTGCTGGCCGGCCTGCGCGCCCGCGACGCCGCGCTCGAGCCGGCGATGCGCCGCCTCTTGCTCGGTCTTTTGCCGACGTTTTTCATCGTGCTGGCGAGCTTCGGCGCCACGCTGTCGGTGCTGCTGCATCCGGTTGTCTGGGACGGGCTGCTGTACGCGTGGGAAGCCACGCTCGGCACGCCGCCCAGCTTCGTCGCCGGTCAGCTGTTCGCGCGCGTGCCCGTGCTGTCCGCGGTGTGCCAGCTGGTCTATCTGTTGGCGCCGGTCGGCCTGGCGCTGGTGTTCGGCGCGCAGCGACGGAGCGGGCGGCCGCCGGTGATCGACGTCGGCGCCGCGCTGATCGTGACGACCATCGTCGGCTTCTGCATCTACCAGCTGTTTCCGGCGAGCGGTCCCGCGTACGTGTTCGGCGCCGCCTACCCGTGGCATCCGCCGGCGGCGGCGATGGTGGCGCTGAAACAGGCGCTGCCACAGCCGGCGCCGCGCAACTGCGTGCCGTCGCTGCATACGGCGTGGGCGCTCCTGCTCGTGTGGCACAGCCGCGGTCGCGCGCCGTGGCTGCGCGTGGCGACGGGCGCGTTTCTCGCGTTGACGCTGCTGGCGACGATGGGCCTCGGCGAGCACTACCTGCCCGATCTCGTCATCGCCGTGCCGTTCACGGCGGCGACGCAGGCGCTGGTGGCGCCGCCGTCGCCGGCGCGCTGGCCGGTGCTGCTCGTCGGCGCGGGCGTCACGCTCGTGTGGCTCGTGCTCTTGGCGACGGGCGCGCTGCTCGTGCATCCGTCGGCGGTCGTCTCGGGCGCGCTGGCGTTGGCGACGATCGCGCTCGGCGTGACGCTGTCGCGGCGCTTGTGGCGCGCCAGCGCTGCCGTCGCTGAGGCGGCTTTCGCGACAGCCGCGCCGGAGCCATGCTAGCTTCCAAAATCATGTCGCAGAAGAAGATCGAAGACGTCGTCATCATTGGCTCCGGTCCCGCCGGACACACGGCCGCCATCTACGCGGCGCGCGCCAACCTGAACCCTGTCATGTTCGAAGGCTTCATGGCCGGAGGCGTCGCCGCCGGCGGCCAGCTGACCACGACCACCGACGTGGAAAACTACCCCGGCTTCCCCGAAGGCATCGACGGGACGAAGCTCACCGAGCACTTCCGCGCGCAGTCGGCGCGCTTCGGCACGCGCATCATTACCGAGACCGTCGATCGCCTCGACCTGTCGGAGCGGCCGTTCAAGCTGCGCACGGTCTCGCACGAGATGGAGGCCAAGACGCTCATCATCGCCACCGGCGCCACCGCGCGCCGCCTCGCCATCCCCGGCGAAGAGAAGCTGTGGCAGCTCGGCATCAGCGCCTGCGCCGTGTGCGACGGCGCGCTGCCGATCTATCGCCAGAAGGTGCTGATGGTCATCGGCGGCGGCGACACGGCCGTCGAAGAGGCGTCGCACCTGACGAAGTTCGGCTCCAAGGTCATCGTCGTCCATCGTCGCGACAAGCTGCGCGCCTCGCACATCATGCAAAAGCGGCTGCTCGAGAACCCCAAAGTGGAGATGATTTGGGATTCGGTGGCCGAAGAGGCGCTCGGCGACAAAGTGCTGACCAGCGTGCGAATCCGCAATTTGAAGACGGACAAGACGCACATCGTGCACGCGGGCGGGCTCTTTTACGCGATCGGGCACGAGCCCAACACGTCGTTCCTCGAGCGGCAGGTCAAGCTCGACGAGCAGGGCTATATCGTCACGCACCCGGGCACGACGCAGACGTCGGTCAAGGGCGTGTTCGCCGCCGGCGACGTGCAGGACAAGCACTGGCGGCAGGCGATTACGGCCGCCGGCACCGGCTGCATGGCCGCGCTCGAGGCCGAGCGCTTCTTGGTCGAGCACGGCTGAGTAGCGGGATTACGCCGCATCGCGGCGTAAGAAGTGCCTCTCGACGTGTGGCGCGCATCAGCTAAGATGCGCGCCATGCGTAGCTCTATATTTTCTTTGCTTGCCGGCCTTCTCATTTTCGCGTCCGGTTGCAGCAACAAAGCCCATAGCGTCACCGACGGCGGCGCGCCGCCCGAAGCGGCGCCCGGCTGCAACCCCGTCATCGGCGACGACTGCCTGACGCCGTTCCCGTCGAGCTTCTACGAAGTGGCGGACACGACGACGAAGACCGGCCTACGCGTCAAGATCGGCCCCACCACGCTGCCGCAGCAGTCCGACGGCAACCAGATCCTGCCCGATCGCATGAACCAGAAGGACGGCTTTTCGCCGTCGATGCCGTTCATCGTCTACTTCAAGGCAGAGCGTCGACCCGATCGAACCTGCCCACCAACGACACGCTGGCCGCGTCGGTGACGGCGACGTCGACCGTGCAGGTCATCAAGGCCGACGACGGCGACGCGCGTCCCGGTCATGGCCGAGCTCGACGCCAACGCGGGCCCGGTCGGCTCGGGCGATCGTCAGGGGCTGCATCGTGCGGCCGATGACGCGGCTTCTGCCGAACACGCGCTACATCATCGCCATCCTCGGGCTCAAGGACACCACGGGCGCCGCGATCATTCCCGCGCCCTTCAAGGCGCTGCGCGACGGCACGACGCTGTCGCAGTCGCTCATGCCGGTGAAGGCGAATTATGACGACATCTTCGCCAAGCTGACCGCGGCCGGCGTCGATCGCACCAACCTGACGGTCGCGTGGGACGTCACGACGGCCAGCGACGAGACGGCGACCTCGCATTTGACCGGCATGGTGGCCAACGCCTTCGCGCTCGAGGCCGCCGGCTCGCTCGGCTACACCATCACGACGCCGGGCACGCCGACGACGACGGGCGACCTCTACCAGGAGATCCTCGCCACGGTAAAGACGCCGCAATACCTGCTCGACAACACCGGCAAGTCGAACCTCGGCTTCGGCGCCGACGGTCAGCCGGTGCAGAACGGCACCGTCGACACGCCGATCGTCATCCACATTCCGCAGTGCGTGACCGATCCCAACACGAAGTTCCCGATTCCGACGGTCGTCTTCGGTCACGGCCTCTTCGGCAGCGCGCTGGAGACGCTGCAGTCGCCCGTCTTCGAGGCCATGTCGAACACGCGCTGCGCCATCTACATCGGCACCGACTGGATCGGCTTGTCGTCGAGCGACATCACCAACGTCATCAACATCGTCTCCGGCGATCTCAACAACGTCTACGTCATCACCGATCGCCTGCAGCAGGCGCACGTCAACATCAACACCATGACGCGCGTCTTCGCCAACGAGATCGTCAAAGACCCGATCATGCAGGTCAACGGCGTCCCGATCACCGACGGCAAGGAGATCTACTACTTCGGCGTCTCGATGGGCGGCATCGAGGGCGTCACCTTCATGGGCATCAACCCCGACATCACGCGCGGCGTGCTCAACGTGCCCGGCGCCGAGTGGTCGCTGCTCATGTATCGCTCGACCGACTTCGCGATGTTGAAGGTGCTGTTGAGCGCGACGTTCTCCGATTCGCTCGACGCGCAGGTGGCCATCGCCGCGACGCAGCCGGAGTGGGATTACACCGATCCGGCGACCTTCGCGCCGCACGTCATCGCCGCGCCGCTGCCGGGCGTGCCGGCCAAGCAGTCTGCTCCTGCAGATGTCGATCGGCGACGCCGAGGTGACCAACCTGTCGACGGAGCTGCTGGCGCGCACCATCGGCGTCTCCGGCTTCGACCTCGAGTTCCCGGTCTACGGCGTGCCGGTGGCGGCGGCGCCGCTCGATTCGGCGTACACGCAGTGGGATTCGCATCCGTCGACGCTGCCGCCGACGACCGACACGGCGCTGGAGAAGGACAACGGCGCGCACGAGGCCGTCTTCAACGCGCCGCTCGCGCAGCAGCAGATCAACGCCTTCATCACGCCCACGGGCCAGGCGACGTCGGTCTGCACCGGCGGCATCTGCAACATCTCGCAATGAGCGAGCGTGAGCGAGCGAACGTGAGCGGAGCATCGCCCCAATGAGTGACGACGTTGCGCTGCTGGCCACGATCAATCAGCTGGACGGCTGGGCCCGCGAGATGGGCGTCGTCGTCACCGTGGCCAGCGCCGACGAGGTCGTGGCCTACTTCGACGTCGCGCCCAAGCATCTGCAGGCCTACGGCATCGTTCACGGCGGCGTGCACTGCGGCGTCGTCGAGACGGTGACGTCGATCGGCGCGGCGATGGTGGCGATGGCGCGCGGGCAAAAAGTCGTCGGCCTCGAGAACAGCACGTCGTTCATTCGCGGCGTGCGGTCGGGGCGGCTGACGGCGACGTCGAAGCCGGTGACGCGCGGCCGCAAGACGCAAGTGTGGGAAGCGTGGATTCGCGACGAGGCCGGGCAGCTCGTCGCCGAAGGCAAAGTGCGCCTGCTCTGCCTCGACGAGCAGCAGGTCTTGTAGCCGCGACATGCGTTTCGCCCCCGCTGCCGTCGACGTTTTCACGCGCGCCGACGGCTGCGTCATCGCGCGCTCGCCGGTGCCGCTGGCCGAGCCGCCGCGCCATCTCTCCCTGAAGTTGCAAGAGTGGGCCGCGCGCACGCCGGAGCGGCCGTTTGTCGCCGAGCGCGCCGACCGCGAGACGCCGGGCGCGCGTGGCTGGCGCGTCGTGTCGTGGGCGGCCGCGCTGGCGACGGTCGAGCGGCTGGGCCAGGCGCTGCTCGATCGCGGTCTCTCGGCGGAGCGGCCGCTGGTCATTCTGTCCGACAACGGCGTCGATCACGCGCTGCTGGCGCTGGCGGCGATGCACGTCGGCGTGCCCGTGGCGCCGCTGTCGCCGGCGTATGCGCTGCAGTCGCGCGACTTCGCCAAGCTGCGCGCCATCGTCGAGCTGCTGACGCCGGGGCTCGTCTTCGCCGAGGATGGCGCGGCTTTTTCGCCGGCGTTCGCGGCGCTGGGGCTGCCGGCGGACGCGTTCGTCGTCGCTCGCCACGCGCCGCCGGGCGCGACCGAGCTCGGCGCGCTCTCGACGACGACGCCGGGCGCGACGATGCGCGCCGCGCGCGATGCCGTCGGACCGGAGACGATCGCGAAGGTGCTGTTCACCTCGGGCTCGACGGGGCAGCCCAAAGGCGTCATCAACACGCAGCGCATGCTGACGGCGAACCAGGAGATGCTCGTCGCCGGCTGGCCGTTCTTGCGTGCGCGGCCGCCGATCGTCGTCGATTGGCTGCCGTGGAGCCACACCTTCGGCGGCAATCACAACTTCAACCTCGTGCTCTTTGCACGGCGGCACGCTCTACGTCGACGACGGCAAGCCGGCGCCGGCGCGCATCGAGCGCACGCTGCAGGCGCTGGCCGACGTCGCGCCGACGCTCTACTTCAACGTGCCGCGCGGCTTCGACGTGCTGCTGCCGCAGCTCGAGCGCGATCACGCGCTCTGTGCGCGCGTTTCTTCGCAGCTCGACCTCCTGTTCTACGCGGCGGCGGCGCTGCCCGAGCCCTTGTGGCAGCGACTGACGGCGCTCGTGCGCGCGCATGGCCGCGACGATGCCGTTCGTGTCGGCGTGGGGCTCGACCGAGACGTCGCCGCTGGCGACGCAGGTGCATTTCGCGTCGGCGGGCGCCGGCAACATCGGGCTGCCGCCGCCCGGCGTCGAGCTGAAGCTGGTGCCGACGGGCGACAAGCTGGAGATGCGCGTGCGCGGCCCGCAACGTCACGCCCGGCTATCTGGCGCGCGCCCGAGCTCGACGCGCGCCGCCTTCGACGACGAGGGCTACTACAAGACCGGCGACGCCATGCGCTGGCACGACGCCGCCGATCCGCGCCGCGGCCTCGTCTTCGACGGTCGCGCTCGCCGAGGACTTCAAGCTCACGTCGGGCTCGTGGGTGCGCGTCGGCGCGCTCAGGCTGGGCCTGCTCGCGGCCGCGGCGCCGCTGCTGCAAGACGCCGTCATCGCCGGCCACGATCGCGAATTCGTCGCCGTGCTGCTCTTCCTCGACGGCGCCGCCTGCGTCGGCGACTGGCGTGCCACGCTCGTCGACAAGCTGCGCGCCTACAACCGCGCCGTCGGTCAGCCGAGCTTGTGCGTGCGGCGCGCGATCGTCGCCGACGCGCCGCCGTCGATCGACGCCGGCGAGATCACCGATAAGGGCTACTTGAACCAGCGCGCCATCCTCAGCCGCCGCGCCGACGTCATCGCCCGCTTATACGGCAGCGACGACGCCGACGTGCTCGTCATCGATCTGCCGTAATCACGTCCCCGCGCGGTGCGCGCCGTTGCCGCGCACCATCGGCAGGTAGCGCGGCTTCCAGAAGTGCGCGCGCACGTACTTCTCGGCCGTCTCCGCCGTCAGCTTCGTCGCCTGCGCCACGCCGTCCGCGAACGCCTGCCGGATGACCTCGACCGCCACGCGCACCGACACCTCGTTCAATTCGTCGACGGGCGGATAGATCTTGCCCGTCGCCAAATGCAGCTCCTGCGCGTACTTCGCCAGCGCGTAAGCCGCCGCCAACACCATGTTGTCGGTGATGACGCGCGCCTCGGAGCAGATCGCGCCGAAGCCGAGCCCGGGGAAGATGAAGGCGTTGTTGCCCTGGCCGATGACGTGCGTCTTGCCCTTGTGCACGACGTCGCTGAACGGGCTGCCGGTGGCGACGATCGCCTTGCCGTCGGTCCACTCGATCAGCTCCTCGGGCAGCGCCTCGCAGCTCGACGTCGGATTCGACAACGGGAAGATGATCGGCCGCTCTGAGATCGCCGCCATCGCCCGCGCCACCGGCTCGGTGAACGCGCGCGCCTGCCCCGACAAGCCGAGCAGCGCCGTCGCCTTGGCGTTCGTCACCGTCTCCAAGAGCGACGGAATCTTGTCGCCGAGCTGCCAGCCCTCGAGCAGCGCCGCATCCTGCGCGTAGTCCTTCTTGTAATCCTCCATCGGCCGATCGCTCGTGAGCAGCCCCTTGGAATCGAGCACGAGCACGCGCGTCTTGGCTTCGGCTTGCGACAGGCCGTCGCGCACCATGCCCTGCCGAATCGCCCAGGCCACGCCGATGCCGCCGGCGCCGGCGCCGTGGATGACGACGCGCTGGTCGCGCAAGCGCTCGCCGCGCATGCGACAGGCGTTGACGAGCCCGGCCAGCGCCACCGCGCCCGTGCCTTGGATGTCGTCGTTGAACGACGGCTGCTGCTCGCGATAACGCGCCAACACCGCGAACGCCGCGTCCTTCGCCAAGTCTTCCCACTGGATGACCGCGCGCGGATAGCGATCCTTGACGGCGGCCACGAACTTGTCGAGGAAGTCGAAGTAGGCGTTGCCGCGCAAGCGACGCTGGCGCACGCCGAGATAGAACGGGTCGGCGATGAGGTCCGTGCGATCCGTGCCCACGTCGAGCGCCACCGGCATCGTGTGGAACGGGCTGACGCCGCCGCCGACGGTGTAGAGCGCCAATTTGCCGATGGGAATGGCCAAGCCGCCCCAGCCTTGATCGCCGATGCCCAAGATGGCGCTCGAGTCGGTGGCGACGATCATGCGCACGTCGTTCCAGGTGTAATTCTGGAGGGCCTGCCGCGCGCGATCGATGTTCAGCATCGACAACGACATCCCACGCGCGCTCTGGTACAAGAAGTTGAACTGCTGCACCGCCTCACCGACGGTCGGCGTGTAGACGATGGGCAGCATCTCCGTCAGATACTTCTCGAGCAGCGCGTAGAACAGCACTTCGTTGCGCTCTTGCAGCTGGCGCAAGAACTGATATTTCGCGATCGGCGACGGCTCGCGGCGAAAGCCACCGAACACGCGCTCGAGCTGCTGCTCCATCGTGTTCACTTGCGGCGGCAAGAGCCCGTCGACGCCGAGCGCGACGCGCTCCTCGGGCGAGAACGCCGTGCCCTTGTTCGTCAGCACCAAGCGCAGGAGCGCGATGCCTTCGAGATAAACTTCCATGTATTCGCGGCCGAGGTCGTCGCGCTTGATGTCGAAGTAGTCGCAGAGCTGCGCCATGCGCGCATCATAAGGTCAGTGACGCATGGCGCCAACAGTTACGGGCTTGAATTTGCGCGTGCCTACTTCGTGCAGCCGATGGTCGCGGAGTCGATGATCAGCTCGTCGAGCCAGAAGTCGCGCGCCGAGTGCGAAAGCCCGTCGCCGCCGATGTCGACGAAGACGCCGGCCTTGGCCACGCCGCTGAACGACTGCGTCGCGCTCGTGAAGCTGGTGGCGGCATTGTTGGCGACGGTGACGACGCTCTTGGTGTTGTTGACGTCGACTTCCCACTCGACGCAGTTCCAGGCGTTGAGCGTCAAGGGCGGCGTCAGTGAATCGGTGTATTCGGTGCCGGCGATGAGGTTGTGAATCGAGAAGCCGAGGTTGAGCGTCTCGAGGCGGACGCTGTTGAAGGCGCCGCTGTTCTGTCCCGCGAACAAGAACTCGGTGCGATCGGTCGTCGGGAAGCCGGTGGGCAGAAAGACGAAGGCGCGGATGAAGAAGTGCGTCGCCGCTGCGCCGCTGAAGGTCGCGGTCTCGTCGAGCGCGATGGTGGTCTCGGTCGTGCCGCCGTTGGCGTGGATGTGCAGCGCGTTGCTGCCGCGGAAAACGTGCGTGTTGTCGACGCTGACGGTGGCGTTGGTCGCCGTCGCCGGCTCGAGCAGCAGGTTCTGATAGGTGTTCGCCAGCGACGCCGAGGCGCTCTCGAAGCCGTTGCAGAAGAGCACACCGGCTTGCGACGCGTTGGGGCAGTTCGACGCGGCGATGCCCATGTCCGGCGGCAGCGGCGTCATGTCGCGCGGCACGCCCGACAGATCCGAGTTTGGCGGAATCGTCATGTCGGTCACGCTGTTGCCGCCGCCGCCGCCGCCACCACCGCCGCCGCCGGCCGCGCCGTCGGTTTGGCAGACGTCGCCGACGCCGTCGCCGAGCGTGCTCGTCTGCAGCGGATTGGGCGTCGTCGGGCAGTTGTCGAGGTCGTCGGGCACGTCGTCGTTGTCGCTGTCGGTGTAGCTGCTCGAGATGACGATCTTGGCCGTGACCGCCTGCTTGGGCACGAGGATGATGGCGACGCCGCCAAGCTCATGACCGCTGGCGGCGCCGTCGCCGACGGCCACGATGTGCAGCGTCTCCGCCGTATCGGGCAGGCCGTTGACCGTCAAACGGCCGGGCAGCTTGACGTTGGTGATCGTCGTGGTGGCGATCTCGCCGTGTGGATCGAAGACGTTGATGACGACGTGATCGGGCGCCGTCTTCGAGGTGCTGCTGACGTCGACGAGGACGGTCGTGGTGCCGCTACTGCCGCCGCCGCAGCCAGCTCCGAAGCGACAGAGCGCGGCCGCGAGGAGAATGACGGACGCCCGTGTCATGGCGTCGAGAACGGATCCTTGACGACGCTCGACAGCGAATGGCGCGCGTGCGGCGTATCGGCGTGCAGCTTGAGCAGCGACACCTTCAGCGCCAGGTCGACGTCACCGGCGACGACGCGGCTCCACGGCTTCGTCCCCGGCGCGCGCACGACGAGGTGGCGCGTCCCCGAGGCGCGCGGCACGGCGACGTCGAGCGGCAGCGTGCCCACGAGCTTGCCGTCGAGCAGCGCTTCGGCGCCGGGCGTGCCCGAGATCGACAGCTGCACGCGCTCGATGGCCGCCGGCGCGGCCGGCGTGGACGGCATCGGCGAGGCCGCGGCCTGCAGCTCGCGCTGGGCCGACGGCGCCACTTGCAGCGTCGGCGGCGACGCCAAGCCGCGCATGGCGTTGTCGCGCGCGATCTGCGCCGCGCTGGGCGCGCTCGCCGCGGCGGCGACTTCTTGCGCCGGCAAGGGCGGCGGCGCGTCGTGCGGCCGCAGCATCAGCAACAGCCCGACCATGGCGAAGCCGACCGCTGCGCCCGCGGCGACGATGCCGAGCTGCCGGCGCGAGCGCACCTTCCACCACGAGCGCGACTCCACGTGGCGCGTCAAGCGCAGCGGCACCTGCGTCGCCGCCTGCTGCGCGCCCGGCGCCGTCAGCGTCGGCACGATCATGCGCGCCGGCACCGGACCCAGCCGCTCCAAGAACGCGCGCAGCTCGGCGCCGTCGCCGTTGACCGCGCGCGAAATCGGCGTCAGATCGGCGAGCAGCTCGTCGCAGCTGGCGTAGCGATCGTTGGGATCGCGCGCCAGCATCTTCAAGACCACGCCGTCGAGCTCGGGCGGAATCTCGGGCACGACCAGCGACGGCGGCGCCACGCGCGCTTCGCGAATGAGCCGCATCGTCTCGAAGTCGGACTGCCCGCGAAACAGCCGCTGCATCGTCAAGCACTCGTGAAACACGATGCCGAGCGCGAACAGATCCGAGCGGCGATCGACCGGCAGACCATCGGCCTGCTCGGGCGAGAGGTAACTGATCTTGCCTTTGAGCGTGCCCGTCGTCGTGTGCTCGTCGCGGACGTGCGCCGCGGCCTTGGCGATGCCGAAGTCGAGCAGCTTCACCTCGCCGAGCGGCGTCACCATGATGTTCGACGGGCTGATGTCGCGATGCACGATCTCGAGCGGCCGGCCATCGGCGTCGGTGAGCGCGTGCGCGTAGGCGAGGGCGCGCGCCACTTCGGTCACGAGATGGCAGGCGGCGCCGACGGGCAGCTTGAGCTTGCGGCCGGCGATCGTCTTCATCAGCTGCAGCAGGTCGGTCCCGTCGACGTGCTCCATCGCCAGGAAGTATTCGCCGTCGACCTCGCCGAACTCGTGCACCTGCACGATGGCCGGATGGCGCAGCATGGCCACGAGGCGCGCTTCCGTCGCCAGCATGTTCACGAAGCTCGCCTGCTGCGCGTACTCGGCCAGGATGCGCTTGATGACGACGGTGCGCGAGAAGCCGCGCGGTCCGGCGATGACGGCGCGCGAGACGACGGCCATGCCGCCGCGACCGAGATCGTCGAGCAGCACGTAGCGCCCGAACGGCCGGCCGCCCGTCGCCGCCAGCTCGCCCATCGCCTGCTCGATGGCGGCGGCTTCGCGGCCGCTCTGCGACACCGACGTGGTGCCGACCATGCTCACTTGCGACTCGCGCAGGCGCGCCATCTCAGTTGGTCCCGTGCACGGTCAGCGTGCCCCAATTGCTCGGGCCCGAGTCGCGCGTCAACAAGACTCCGAGCACGATGGCGCCGCCCACGACTACGATGCCGCCGACCACGCCGAGCGCGATGGCCGCCTTGTGCGACTTCTTCTCGGGCGCTGGCGCCTCGGCCGTGAGCGCGGTCGTCGCGGCCGGCATCGCCTCGGCCGGCACGGGCTGCGGCGCCGGCGCGGTCTCGGCTTGCTCGGCCGGCTTCTCCGGCACCGGCGCCGGCGTTTCCACGGGCAGCTTCTCGGGCTTGGCGGCCAGCGAATGCTGCAGGTCGCGGATGCGCTGCAGCACTTCGGCGCGCTCGGGCGCGTTCGGCTTCTCGGTCAGGTATTTCTGGTAATACTCGACGGCCATCGTGCGGTGATCGGCCAATGCGGCTACACGACCGATATTGTACAAGAATAGCGGGACTGGCTTGTATTCGTAACCAGTTTGAAATTCGCGAATGGCGTCGTCGTACTCTTTCATGTCGAGATGGACGGTGCCCAGCTTGTAGTGCGCGCGCGAGCGTTGCTCGAGCTCGGCGGGAGTCCCTGCCGTCGGTGGTTGTCCGAACGCCGCGCCCTCCAAAAGCAGGCACAAGACGCCGGCGACTAGCCGTCGCATCGTCAACATTTTTGCACGCATGCCCGAGAGCCACAAGTCAAAATGCCTTCCAATCCATTCTTTAAATAATCGATTTCCTACGCTTCAATACACCGCCGTACGTCTGCCAATGTTGCGAAAGTATGACCAATTACAGGCGTTTCGCGTTCGCCGTCGAGGCTGTATTCGGTGTGAGACGATATCCGACTGTAAGTGCCGCGCATGATTCCGGCGAGGCCAGGGCGTGCGTCCGGCGGCGTCAGCGTCTGCATCGTGCCCGGCTGTAGAGCAACAAGCGTTCCACGCCCGCGGCGGGCGGGCGGACGGGTGGCAGCGGGCGGAAGCCCACGCCGGACGCGGAGATCGAGCGCCGGACGGAGCGGCAGCTCAGGCGAAGCCATCGCAAGTGGCGCACCAACGCCCACCCGGCCTGGGGCTGCGGGTCTCGGGGCATTTGCTCGATGAGTCGAGGCTCCGGGTGTCCACCTGCAGTTGACAGCTCGGCCTGTGTAAGCGCGATTGCGTTCGGCTGCGCAGCTGCTGGGACTACGCGGCGCCGAATGTTCGCGAACGAACGTCAGCGTCGGTCGTCAGGGCGTCTGATTGCGCAGGATGAAGATTTGCTGGCCGCTGGCGACGACGACGTCGGGGCGGCCGTCGCTGTCGACGTCGCCGAGCGCGAACGCCTGCGGCAGGATGCGCGGCGCCGTCTCGACCGCGAAGATGACGGGCACGTCGAACGTGCCGTCGCCGCGGCCGACGAGGACGGTCAAGAGCTTGCCGTTGGCGTCGAGGATGAAGGCGTCGAGGCGGCCATCGCGATCGACGTCGCCGAGCACGATCGCGCCGGCGCCGCCTTGCGTGCCGGTCGGGTAGGTCTGCGCGTAGCGGAAGGTGCCGCCGCCGGTGTTGATGAGCACCTGCAGGCCGTTGGCGGCGCCGGGCACGACGAGGTCGGGCTTGCCGTCGCTGTCGAGGTCGCCGGCGGCGATGACGCTCTGTGCGGCGACGGGATATTGCGTCGGATTGACGACGAAGCTGCCATTGCCGTTGCCCTGCAAGATGGCGACGGAGGGCTGACCTTGGCTGGCGTTCAAGACGGCCAAGTCGCGCTTGCCGTCGCCGTCGAAGTCGGCGGCGGAGATGACCGACGCCGCCGCCAGCGCGGTCTTTTGCACGAGGCCGCTGCCGGTGATGAGGACGATGATGTCGGGGCTGGCGCTGATGATGGCGTCGGGCCGGCCGTCGCCGTCGACGTCGCTGGCGAGCACGCCCGTCGACGGCACCGTCGAGACGGCGGTGTGCACGTCCTGGAACTCCGAGCCGGTGCCGTTGTTGGTGAGGATGTCGATGCCGGTGGCGCTCAGGAAAATGTCGGGTTTGCCGTCGCCGCTGAAGTCGGCCATGACGGGACCGAAGCCGATGAAGCTGCCGACGGCGCTGGTGGGCGTGAAGACGCTGTTGCCGTTGCCGATCAGGACTTCGTAGCCGGTGCAGCCTTGCGTGCAGGTGATGATGGCGTCGAGCTTGCCGTCGCCGTTGACGTCGGCGAGCGCGATCTCGTCGACGGCGTTGCCGCCCGCGGGCACGGCCGGCAAGTTGACGGCGGTGGGCGGCCCGAAGGCGACGCCGCCACCGCCGACGCGGCCGCCGTCGTTGCCGCCGGGAATGTCGAACGGCCCGCTCGTGCAGCCGACGCTCAGCGCCAACAAGCCGCCCCCGATCCACAGTCCGCGTCGCCGCATGGCTCTCCGAGTGTAGTCGATGATGGTGCGGCGCGCGTCAGCCGTTGAGCGGCACGGCCGCCGGCGGCACGTGCTGCTTCTTGGAGCGGAAGCGATCGAGGAACAGATACGTCACCGGCGTCGTGAACAGCGTCAGCATCTGCGACAGCATGAGGCCGCCGACGATGGCCACGCCGAGCGGTTGGCGCATCTCGGCGCCCGTGCCCGTGCCGAGCGCGAGCGGCAGGCCGCCGAGTAGCGCGGCCATCGTCGTCATCAGAATCGGCCGGAAACGCAAGAGGCAGGCCTGATAGATCGACTCCTCGGGCGCCGCGCCTTCTCGTTCCGCCTCGAGCGCGAAGTCAATCATCATGATCGCGTTCTTCTTGACGATGCCGATGAGCAAAATGATTCCGACGATGCCGATGATCGACAGATCCATGTTGAACAGGAGCAAGGCCAAGAGCGCGCCGACGCCGGCCGAGGGCAACGTCGACAGAATCGTGATCGGGTGAATGTAGCTCTCGTAGAGCATGCCGAGCACGATGTAGACGGTGATGAGCGCGGCGATGATCAGCCACTTCTCCGACGACAGCGAGTCTTTGTAGGCCTGGGCCGTGCCGGTGAAGTCGCCGCGCACGCTCGCCGGCAAGCCCATCTGGCTCTCGGCCTCGTGAATCGCCGCCACCGCTTGTGACAGCGAGACGCCCGGCGCGGCGTTGAACGACAACGTCACGCCCGGAAACTGCCCTTGGTGGTTGATCGACAGCGGCGTCACCGACGGCGTGATCGACGCGATCGCGCTCAGCGGCACCTGCGTTCCCGCCGGCGTCTTCACGTACAGCGCCGCCAGCGCCTCCGGTCCGCGCGCCAGCTCCGGCTTCATCTCGAGCACGACGCGATACTGATTGACGGCCGTGAACGACGTCGCCACTTGGCGCTGCCCGAAGGCGTCGTAGATCGTGTTGTCGACGTCGCGCATGCTGATGCCGAGCCGCGCGGCGCTGTCGCGGTCGACGTTGACGTCGAGCTCGAGCCCGGCGGTCTGCTGATCGGTGTTCACGTCCTGCAGCAGCTTGATCTTGCGCATCGACGCCAGCATCTTCGGCGCCCACTTCAAGAGCTCGTCCAGGTCGGCGTCTTGCAGCGTGTACTGATACTGCGAGCGCGCCAGACGACCGCCCAAGCGCACGTCCTGCACCGACTGCAGGAACAGCTGGATGCCTTGCACCTTGGCCAGCTTGGGACGCAGCCGGTTGATGATCTCGTCGGCGGTCGCTTTACGCTGCGGCTTCTGCTTGAGCGCGATGAACATCGTGCCCGTGTTGCCGGTGCCGCCGCCGCCCGAGCCGATGAACGACACGACGTTCTCGACGTCGGGATCCTGCTCGACGATGTGCTCGACCGCTTGCTGTCGCGCCTTCATCGCCGGGAACGAAATGTCCTGCGGCGCGTCGGTAAAGCCGGTCAGCATGCCCGTGTCCTGCTGCGGAAACAGGCCGAAGTTCATGAAGAACTTGAGCAGGATGACGACCAGCGCCACCGTCGCCACGGTCACGAAGCCGATGAGCACGCGATGGCGCAGCACGAAGCGCAGCATGCGACCGTAGCCGTTCTGCAGCGCCACGAAGCCGGACTCGAGCGTGCGATCCATCCAGCCGCGCGGGCCGTGATGTTGGTGCGCGAGCATCTTGGCGCACATCGTCGGCGTCAACGTCAGCGACACGAGCGCGGACACGCCGATGGCGATCGACAAGGTGACGGCGAACTCGCGGAACAGTCGACCGATGATGCCGCCCATCAGCAAGATCGGGATGAAGACGGCGAGCAGCGAGATCGTGATGCTGACGATGGTGAAGCCGATCTGCTTGGCGCCCAAGATCGCCGCTTCGAGCGGCTTCTTGCCCTCTTCGATGAAGCGCTGCACGTTCTCGGTCACGACGATGGCGTCATCGACGACGAAGCCGGTCGAGATCGTCAGCGCCATCAGCGACAAGTTGTCGAGCGAATAGCCGAGCAGATACATGACGGCGAAGGTGGCGACCAGCGACAGCGGCACCGCCACCGACGGAATCACCGTCGCCCACACGCTGCGCAAGAAGAGGAAGACGACGAGCACGACCAGCGCCACCGAGATGACCAGCGACATCTCGACGTCGACGACCGAGGCGCGAATCGTCTGCGAGCGATCGAGCGCCACCGAGACGTCGATGGCCGGCGAGATCTCGTGCGCCAGCTCGGGCACGATCTTTTTGACGCGCTCGATGACGTCGATGATGTTGGCGCCCGGCTGCCGGCGAATGATGAGCATGACCGTGCGATCGCCGTTTTCCCAGCCGGCGACGCGCTCGTTCTCGACCGAGTCGACGACGCGCGACACGTCCGACAGCTTCACGGCCGCGCCGTTCTGATAGCTGACGACGACGTCCTTCCAATCGTTGGCGTTGAGCAGCTGATCGTTGGCGGTGATCGGCTGCGCTTTGTCGGCGCCGCCGAAGCCGCCTTTGGGCGAGTTGGACGTCAAGACGCCGAGCGCGGTGCGAATGTCCTCGAGGCTCGATGTTGGAGCCGGCGAGCGCCGCCGGATCGGCCTGCACGCGCACCGCCGGCTGCTGTCCGCCGCCGACGAACACCTGACCGACGCCGGTGACCTGCGAGATCTTCTGCGCGAAGATGGTGTTGCCGATGTCGAAGATCTGCGACAGCGGCACCGTCTTCGACTTCATGGCGTAGATCAAGATCGGCGAGTCGGCCGGGTTGACCTTGCGATAGTTCGGGCGCGTCGGCAGGTTCGGCGGCAAGTCGCCGCCGGCGGCGTTGATGGCCGCCTGCACGTCGCGCGCGGCCGAGTCGACGTCGCGGTCGAGATCGAACTGCAGCGTGATCGACGTGTTGCCGAGCGTCGACGCCGACGTCATCTCGACGAGGCCGGCGATGCGGCCGAAGCGCCGCTCGAGCGGCGTCGCCACCGATGACGCCATCGTCTGCGGCGAGGCGCCGGGCAGCGCGGCCGAGATGTTGATGGTCGGGAAGTCGACGCGCGGCAGCGGCGCCACCGGCAGCTGCGTAAACGCCGCGCCGCCGGCGATCATGAGCGCGAAGGCGAGCAGAAACGTCGCCACCGGCCGCCGAATGAACGGCTCTGAGATGCTCATCGCGGCACCTTCGACGTGCCGCTCACGGCGTCACGACAGGCGCAGCCGGCTCGCCTTCGGGCGTCGTGCCGCTCGATGACGACGACTCGGTGGCGCGCTTCCCCTTTTTGCCGAGGCGCGTGAGCTTGTCCATGTACAAATAGATGACCGGCGTCGTGTACAGCGTCAGGATCTGCGACAACAACAGGCCGCCGACGATGGTGATGCCGAGCGGACGGCGCAGCTCCGCGCCCGTGCCGGTGCCGAGCGCGAGCGGGACGGCGCCGAGGAGCGCGGCCATCGTCGTCATCATGATCGGCCGGAAACGCAAGAGGCAGGCCTGAAAGATCGACTTCTCGGGCGACATCTTCTCGACGCGCTCGGCCTCCAACGCGAAGTCGATCATCATGATGGCGTTCTTCTTGACGATGCCGACGAGCAGGACGACGCCGATGAGCGCGATGACGTCGAACTCCGCGTGGCAGACGATGAGCGCGAGCAGCGCGCCGACGCCGGCCGACGGCAAGGTCGACAAGATCGTCAGCGGGTGAATGTAGCTCTCGTACAAGACGCCGAGCACGATGTAGACCGTCAACAGCGCCGCCAACAGCAGCACCGGCTCCGACGCCAGCGAATCGCGGAACGCCGAGGCCGCGCCCTGGAAGTCGCCGTGAATGCCCGGCGGCTCGTCGATCTCGAGCATCGCCTGGTTGATGGCGTCGACGGCTTCGCCGAGCGAGATGCCGTTGTTGGTGTTGAACGACAGCGTCACCGACGGAAATTGCCCTTGATGGCTGAGCTGCAGCGCGGTCGCCTTGTTCTCGTAGTGCGCGAACGTCGACAGCGGCACGGCGTTGCCCGTCGTCGAGGTGACGTAGATCTTGTCGAGCGCGTCGGGCGACTGCTGATACTCGGGCTTGACCTCGAGAATGACGCGATAAAGGTTCAGCTGCGTGAAGATCGTCGAGACGATGCGCTGCCCGAACGCGTCATACAGCGTGTCGTCGATCGCCTGCGGGCTGACGCCGAGCCGCGACGCCGTGTCGCGATCGATCGTCAGCGCCAGCGACAGGCCGCCCATCTGCTGATCGGACGCGACGTCGACGAGCGCCGGCAGCGTCTTCAGCTTCGCCAGGATCTTGGGCGCCCACTGGTTGAGCTCGTCGGGATCGGCGTCTTCGATCGTGTATTGGTACTGCGTTCGCGACAGCCGATTGTCCATCTGTAAGTCCTGCACCGGCTGCATGTAGAGCGTGATGCCTTGCACCGACTGCACCTTCTGCTGCAGCCGCTTGATGATCGTCGTCGCGTCGTCGGACCGGTTCTCGCGGGGCTTGAGCGCGATCGAGAAGCGGCCCGAGTTCGTCGTCACGTTCGTGCCGTCGGCGCCGATGAACGACGCCACCGTCGCCACGTCCGGGTCGGCCATGATGATCTGGGCCAGCGCCTGCTGCCGCTCCATCATGCGGCTGAAGCAGACGTCGGGCGCCGCCTCGGACACGCCGGTGATGAGGCCGGTGTCCTCGATGGGGAAGAATCCTTTGGGCACGATGTAAGCGAGCAGGCCGGTGAAGGCGACGGTCGCCAAGGTCGCGATGAGCGTCGTGCGGCGATGGCGCAGGCACCAGCCGAGCGTGCGCTCGTAGAAGCGCGTCGTGGCGTCGAAGCCGCCTTCGAAGGCGCGCGCGAACGCGCCCGGATGCTCCTCGGCGTGCGGCTTGAGCAGCCAGCCGGCCATCATCGCCGTCAGCGTGAGCGACAGGATCGCCGAGACGATGATGGCGATCGACAAGGTGACGGCGAACTCGCGGAACAGTCGACCGATGAGGCCGCCCATGAAGAGCAGCGGAATCAACACGGCGACGAGCGAGATCGTGAGCGACATGATGGTGAAGCCGATCTGCCCGGCGCCTTTGAGCGCGGCCTCGAACGGCCGCTCGCCCTCTTCGACATAGCGCGCGATGTTCTCGACCATGACGATGGCGTCGTCGACCACGAAGCCGGTCGAGATGGTCAGCGCCATGAGCGACAGGTTGTTCAGCGAGAAGCCGCACAGGTGCATGATGCCGAAGGTCGCGATGAGCGACAGCGGCACGGCGACGCCCGGGATGATCGTGGCGCGCCAGCTGCGCAAGAAGACGTAGATGACGCCGACGACCAGGAACACCGTCAGCACCAGCGTGAACTGCACGTCCTTGACCGACGCGCGCACGGTCTCGGTGCGATCGGTCAGGATCTGCACGTCGATTCCTTGCGGCATCGAGGCCGACAAGGCCGGCAACAGCTTCTTGATGCCGTCGGTGACGGCGATGATGTTGGCGCCCGGCTGGCGCTGGATGTTGATGATGACCGCGCGCTTCAGCGTGCGCGCCGGTGTCGCCGGCGTCGCTTCGGCCGAGCCGGCCCAGCCGGCGAGCTGCTGATTCTCGACGCCGTCGACCGCATTGGCGATGTCCGACAGCCGAATCGGCGCGCCGTTCTTGTAAGCGATGACGAGCGTCTTGAAGCTGTTGGCCTTGTCGAGCTGATCGTTCGTGGCCAGCGTGTAGTCCTGCCGCGGCCCGTCGACGTTGCCTTTGGGCGCGTTGACGTTGGCGGCGGCGAGCGCGAGCCGCACGTCCTCGAGCGCCAACCCCGTGCCCGCGAGCGCCAGCGGATCGACCTGCACGCGCACCGCCGGCTTCTGCCCGCCGTTGATCGACACGAGGCCGACGCCCGAGACTTGCGCGATCTTCTGCGCCAGCACCGAGTCCGCGTAGTCGTCGACCTGCGACAAGGGCAGCGTGTCCGAGCTCACCGCCAAGGTCAGCACCGGCGTATCGGCCGGGTTCGACTTCGAGTAGGTCGGCGGCGCCGGCAGCGTCGGCGGCAGCAGGTTCGACGCGGCGTTGATGGCCGCCTGCACGTCCTGCTCGGCGGCGTCGATGTTGCGATCGAGCGAGAACTGCAGCGTCACCTGCGACGACGCGAAGCTCGAGATCGACGTCATCTGCGTCAACGACGGCATCTGCCCGAACTGACGCTCGAGCGGCGTCGTCACCGCCGAAGCCATCGTCTCGGGCGACGCGCCCGGCAAGGTCGTGGCGACGACGATGGTCGGGTAGTCGACCTGCGGCAGCGCCGCGACCGGCAGCTGCTGGTAGCCGACCATACCGGCCAGCGCCACGCCGATCATGAGCAGCGTGGTGGCGACCGGGCGCCGAATGAAAGGCGCCGAGATACTCATCGACTCACTCCTGCGACTCCCGACAAATTCCGTCGATCAGCGACGCTCACTGGCCGCCTCCGCCGGGCGCGGTCGCCGGCGCCACGCCATCGGCCGGCTTCTTGTGCCCTCTGCCATCATGCACCTTGCCGTCGGGCTTGGTCGGCGTGTCACCCATGGCCGCCGTCGCCGCGTGCGCGTTGACGGTGACGCCCGGACGCAGCTGATTCTGCCCCTCGGTCACGATCTGCTCGCCCGGCGCGATGCCCTTGTCGATGACCGCCACATCCGCCGTCGTCAACGCCACCGTCACGTTGCGCTGCTCGGCCTTGCCGTCTTGCACGACGTAGACGAACGTGCCGTTCGGTCCGCGCTGCACCGCCGCCGGCGAAATCACGATCGCGTTCGGCCGCGTCTCGAGCAAGAGGCGCGCCTTGACGAACTGATTGGGCCACAGCAAATGCTGCGGATTCGGCACTTGGCACTTGAGCTTCAGCGTCGCCGTCGCCTGGTTGATCTGATTGTCGACGACCGCCAGCTTGCCCACGCCGAGCCGCGTCGCTCCGTCGCGGCTCCACGCCTCGACGGTGACCTCGCCCTTGCGCATCGCCGTCATGACGCGATCGAGATCATCCTCGGGCAGCGTCACGAACACCGCCGCCGGATCGAGCTGCGTCAGGACGACGAGCCCGTTGACGTCGGTGGCGTGCACGAGGTTGCCGGCGTCGACCTGACGCACGCCGACGATGCCGTCGAGCGGCGCGCGCACCGCCGCGTAATCGAGGTTGAGCTTGGCGCTCTCGATCGCCGCCTTGTCCGTCGTCACCGCGCCTTCCGACTGGCCGACCAGCGACGCCTGATCGTCGACCTGCTGCTGCGCGATCAATTTCTGCTGCACGAGCGCGCGATAACGCTCCAAGTTCAGCTTCGTGTCGGCCAGCGACGCCGCGTCTTTGGCCAGCGCGCCCTCCGCCTGGTGCAGCTGCACCGTATATGGCCGCGGATCGATCTGCGCCAGCATCTCGCCCTTTTTGACCGTCTGTCCCTCTTTGAAGAACACCTTGTCGAGGCGGCCGTCGATCTGCGAGTGCACGATCACCTGCTGCCACGCCGAGACGCTGCCCAGGCCCTCGAGCCACAGCGGCACGTTCTGCGTCGTCGCCGGCGCGATCGTGACCGACACCGCGCGCGGCGCCTTGGCTTTGTCGGCCTCGGCCTTGGCCTTGGCGGCGTTCCCCAAGTGTCGATAGGTGGCGAAGGCGGCGATGCAGACGGCCGCGATGACGATGTACACCCAGGCCTTGCTGGATGATTTTGACGAGCTGGTCTCCATTTTCTCCTCGGACTGCCGCCTGACACAGCAATCGCCGCGCCACGGTAAGTGCTACCGCGACGTGGGTTTGCGCCGGTTCCGGCTGTATTCAAGCGATACAGGTGTCCTGATTGCCAACAATCGCAAGCCCCTTTGATGGCGCGCGACGGCGAAATGTTGCCGGTCCACCTCTTGCTTGGCAAGCGCCGACGTGGCAATCACTCCATTCATACGCCACCGCTTGGTCACCATCGCCTTTCTGGGCCTCGTTACGTCGGCCCTGGCGCTGTTCGCGCTCTATCGCGCGGTCAGCACGACGGTCGCCCTGCGCGTGCAGCGCGCCCAAGATCTCGTGGGCAACGAAGTCGACCGGCTCGCCAAGCTGCCGCCGACGACCGACTCCTTGGCGGCGCCGCCGTCGAGCACGTACGTCGGTCTGCGCGGCGGCTGGATGCAGTCACCGGCCGGCGCCGCGTCCGAGCCCGGCCTGCCGCCGGCGTGGGTCCCGTCGGTCGCTGACGTCGTCGGCCGCGCCGAAGCCACGCACACCCGCGTCGAAGGCGTCGTCACCCGCTACGAGACCGGCCAGCTCGTCACCGCCGCCGCGCCGGCACCCGGCGGCGTCGCCTGGGCCGCTTACGTCGTCCTCCCGTTTTCGTCGCTCGAGACCTGGAAATGGGTCATCACTGCACTGGCCTTGTCCGCTGCCTTATTGGTGTTCACCGCCATCGCCACGACGCTGTCCTTCCGTCGCTCCGCCGGCGAGTTGAACGAGACCTTGACGCTCTTGGGCGGCGATCTGACGACGAAAGTGCCGCAGCCGAAGGTGCTCGAGCTCACCGGCATCGCCGACGGGATTCGCTCGTTGGCGGCGCAGCTGTTGACGTCGCGCGAGGCGACCGATCGCCTCGGGCGCGAGCTGGCGCAGCAGGAGCGGCTGGCGGCGCTGGGACGGGTCGCGGCCGGTGTCGCGCATGAAGTGCGCAACCCGCTGGCATCGATCAAGCTGCGGCTCGATCTGACGACCTCGGCGCACGCCTTGCCGGAGTCGGCCAAGAAGTCGATCGCCGCGGCCGCGGACGAGATCGCGCGCCTCGACCGGCTGGTGAGCGATCTGCTGCTCGTGGCCGGCAACAAGATCGGGCCGCGGCGCG
This sequence comes from uncultured delta proteobacterium, assembly GCA_963785725.1. GTDB lineage: Bacteria > Myxococcota_A > Polyangia > Palsa-1104 > Palsa-1104 > JAQBQH01. Next base: position 69,812 of record CAWAWS010000006.1, read on the forward strand.
CGCTCGACGTGGCCGAGCTCGTGCGCATGCGCGCCGAAGCGCTGGCGCCGTGGGCCGCGACGCGCCAAGTGAAGCTGCACGCCGTCGGACAAGGCCGCGCCGACGCCGATCCCGAGTCGGTGGCGCGCGCGCTCGACAATTTGATGCGCAACGCCGTCGAAGCGTCGCCGGCCGACGCGCCGGTCGAGGTCGTCGTGCGGGCGCGCGAAGGTCGCGTCGACGTCGTCGTCGCCGATCGGGGCGCAGGCGTGGCGGAGTCGCGCGTGGGCGAGCTGTTCGAGCCGTTCTTCACGACGAAAGCCGAGGGCACCGGGCTCGGCCTGGCCATCTCGCGCGCCATCGCGCGCGCTCACGGAGGCGACTTGACCTACGCCCGCGGCGACGAAGTCACGTCGTTCTGCCTGTCGCTGCCCGAGCGCGCCCCGCGCGCCGAGGCCGCATGAACCCGCGCGCCGCGCGCCGAGGCCGCATGAACCCGCGCATTGCGCGCCGAGGCCGCATGATCCGCGCACTGCGCGCCGAGGGAATATGACCGCCGTCCTCATCGTCGAAGACGAGCCAGGCCTGCGCGAAGGCCTCGTCGGCGCCGTCGAGACGCTCGGCTACGTCGCCGTGCCGGCGGCGGGGCTCGGCGAAGCGCGGCAGCGCCTCGGCCGCGAGCAGATCGACTGCGTCCTGCTCGACATTCGCCTGCGCGACGGCGACGGCCTCGAGCTCTTGCGCGAGCTGCGCAGCGGCGCTCATCGCGACGTGCCCGTCATCATCGCCACCGCTTACGGCGACTCCGAGCGCACCATTCGCGCCATGCGTGACGGCGCCTTCGACTATCTGACGAAGCCGTTCGACTTCCCGCTCTTGCTCGCCACCGTCAGCCGCGCGGTCAAGCAGCGCGCGCTGGCGGCCGCGCTGGCGCCGCCGGCGCCGGCCGCGGCGCGCGGCGGGCTCGTCGGCGCGTCGACGGCGATGCTCGGCATCTGGAAGCTCATCGGACGCGCCGCAGCGTCGGACGCGCCCGTCCTCATCACCGGCGAAACCGGCACCGGCAAGGAACTGGTCGCGCGCGCCGTTCACGATTATTCGGCGCGCGCCAAAGAGCCGTTCGTTGCCGTCAATGTCGCGGCGCTGCCGGCGACGCTGCTGGAGTCGGAGCTGTTCGGCCACGAGCGCGGCGCCTTCACCGGCGCGGCCGCGCGGCGCGCCGGACGCATCGAAGCCGCCGGCGCCGGCACGCTCTTCCTCGACGAGATCGGCGACGTCGAGCCGGCCATGCAGTCGAAGCTCTTGCGCGTCCTGTCCGACGGCAGCTACGAGCGCGTGGGCGGCGACGAGCCGCTGACGGCGCGCGCGCGCATCGTCTCGGCGACGCACAAGCCGGTGCGCCCGGGCGAGCCCGGCTGCGTCCTGCGCGAAGATCTCTATTATCGCCTGGCGGTCATCGAGATCGAAGTGCCGCCACTGCGCGCGCGCAAGAGCGACATCCCGCTGCTCGTCGCCCACGCGCTGTCGGGCACGGCCGCGCGCGCCGTCTCCGAAGAGGCCATGGCGCGGCTGCTCGACCTATCGCTGGCCCGGCAACGTGCGCGAGCTCATCCACGTCATTCAGCGCGCGGCGGCGCTGTGCGGCGGCGAGATCATCGACGTCTCGAACTTGCCCGAGCCGGTGCGCGTCGAGCGCGACACGCCGTCGCCGGCCGAAGCCGAAGGGCTGTCGCTGCGCGAGGCGCTGGCGGCGCTCGAAAAGCGCATGATCGTGCGCGCGCTCGAACGCGCCAACGGCAACCGCTCGGAGGCCGCCCGCCAGCTCGGCATCGGCCGCCCGCAGCTCTACGCCAAGCTCGACGAGCACGGCTTGGGCGGCGACAAGGAAAGCTGAACCGCCGAACCGCGCGTCAGTGAAGGAACGTTGCTAGCCGCGCGTTTGTTGTGGCGTTTGGCGGCGCGACATACAGTCGCAGCATGCACATCCTGGCGCGTTCCATCGTCCTTCTGCTGGTGACCGCGGGCGCAGCGTCCGCCGACGAGACCATCTGCAAGGAGCTGCGCGAGCGCGGCTACGACGCCTGCTATCGGCAAAACGACACGGCGCGCACCGAATGCGCCGACCGCTGCGGCCGCTGCGGCGAAGAGACCGTCAGCTGCTACAGCTACTGCGAGCACTTCTGCGACGCCAGCTCGCCCGAAGGCTGCGGCTTCGACTTGAACGCCTGTGTCTCGCGCTGCGGCCATCACTGCCACGAGCCCGCCTGCGAGGACAACCCCGCCTGTCGCAGCGCGTGGTGCGGCAAGGACGCCGTCAAACAGTGCACCGACACCTGCCAAGCCGAGTACGCCGCGCAAGCGAGCTGCCGCGCCAACTGGTGCGGCGACGGCAAGGCGCGCAACGACTGCATGAACGGCTGCGCCAAGAGCCGCGGCGCCGCCGACAGCTGCCGCAAGAGCTGGTGCGGCGACGGCAAGCCGGCGCAGCAGTGCTATCACGACGCCGACGTCACCGAGGATCAATGCCGCAAGCAGGCCGACGCCGGCTACAAAGCGTGCATGAGCAGCAAGAAGTAAACGACCGTTTACTTCTGCGGCGCCGGCTCAGTCGCGAAGTAAACGCGCGCTGACTTAAAGCGCGCCTTCGGCCAGCACCGCCTGCAGCGCCGCGAAGATGCGCGGATCCCACAGCCCTTCGCCGGTCTCGCGCGTCAGGATCTCCATCGCCTCCACCGCCGTCAGCGTGCGCCGGTACGATCGCTCGGACGTGAGCGCGTCGTAGGCGTCGGCCAGCGCCAGCACGCGCGCGCCGAGCGGGATCGACTCGCCCGCGAGGTGATCGGGATAGCCCTTGCCGTTGTAGCGCTCGTGATGATGGCGGATGAACGGCAGCACGGCTTGCACGGCGCGCAGCGGCTTGCAGATGCCTTCGCCGCGCGGCGGATGCGACATCACCGTCGCGAACTCGGCGTCGGTCAAGCGGCCGGGCTTGTTGAGCAGCCGCTCGGGAATGCCGATCTTGCCGATGTCGTGCAAGAGCCCGGCGACGCGCATGAGCTCGCAGTCGCTCTCCGTCATGCCGAGGCTCTGCGCCAGCTTCAGCGCCAACAGGCCGACGCGCTCGGAGTGGCCGCGCGTGTAGGCGTGCTTGGCCTCGAGCGCCGTCGCCAGCGACAGGATGACCGACTGATGATCCTCGAGATCCAAATAATATTGCCGCATGCGCAGCAGCGAATTGACGCGCGCGCGGATCTCCAGGCGATTGACCGGCGAGATGATGAAGTCGTCGGCGCCGAGGCTCATGCCGTGGCGACGATTGAGCTGGTCGCGCATCGCCGTCACCAAGATCACCGGCAAGAACTCTTGATCGGGCCGCTGCTTGATGCGCTGGCACACCGAGAACCCATCGACGTCGGGCATGCGTACGTCGACGATACATAAATCCGGCTTATGGTCTTCGAGCGCCGCGAACACCGCTTCGCCGCCCGAGACGCCGACGACTTCGTGGCCGGCCTCGGTGAGGATCTCGGTCAGCACTTCGCGATTGGCGGCCAGGTCGTCGGCGACGAGGATCTTGCCGCGTCGCGCGGTCGCCGTCGGCGCCGGCAACAGCGCCTCCCAGCCGCGCGACATGATCTCGTGGTTGACGCGCGGCTGCTTCAGGAACGCCTCGACCGTGTCGCGGCGAAATTGCCCGCGCGCCGCCGCGCCGCGCAGGACCGACGCCGCGTCATCGGCCGACGCGCGCGCGCAGACGTCCTCGAAGTGGTTGGCGATGGCCACGATCTCGGCCGCGACCGGAAACTCGTCGCCGCGGATTCCGTCGGGAAATCCCGAGCCGTCGAAGCGCTCGTGGTGCGCGCGGATGATGGCGCGAATGGGCCCGAAGCGCCGCAGCGGCGCCAGGATCGTGTCGCCCATCTCCGGATGACGCATGTAGAGCTTCGAGTCTTCGCGCGACAGATCGTGATCGTGCGTGATGATCTCTTCGGGCACGCCGATCTTGCCGAGGTCGTGCAGGAAGGCCGCTTTGCCGATGACGTCGATCTCCACCGCCGGCAAATGCAGCGCCCGCGCCACCTGCAGCGACGAGATCGCCACGCGCTCGGAGTGGCCTTGCAAGAGCGCGTGCTTGTTCTCGAGCGCGCGCTCCATCGAGAAGATGATGTTCTCCGACGTGTCGAGCTCGTCGTGCAGCCGCTTAATCTTCACCAGCGAGCGCACGCGCGCCAACAGCTCGTGGCGATCCACCGGTTTATTCAGGAAGTCGTCGGCGCCCGACTCGAGGCCGCGCACTTTGTCGTCGACCTCGGTCAGCGCCGTCAACAGCAGAATCGGAATGTTGCGCAGTCGCCGATCGGCCTTCAAGAGCCGCGTGACCGCGAAGCCGTCCATGCGCGGCATCATGACGTCGAGCACGATGCAGTCGGGCCGCCGCTTGCCGACGGCCTCGAGCGCGCCCGGGCCGTCGACGGCGGTGTCGACGATGAAGCCGTCGTCGCTCAAGATGGCGTCGACGAGCTCGCGATTTTCCCGCTGATCATCGACCGCGAGAACGATTCCCACGTCGAGCGCTTCAGCCGCCATCGTCCATCTCCTTGCTGCCGTCGATATAACGCCGAACCTCGTTCACGAAGCTGGCCACCTGAATGGGCTTCGACATGTAACCGCTGCACCCGCCGGCGAGGAAGCGTTCGCGATCACCACGCATCGCGTGCGCCGTGAGCGCGATCACCGGCAGCCCCTTCCATGCCGGCTTGCGCCGCAGCTCGCTCACGAGGTCGAGCCCGTCGATTCCCGGCAAGTCGATGTCCATCAGCACCAGCGCCGGCACTTCCCGCGACAGCGCCGTGCGCGCCTCGAACGCGTTGCGCGCGCAGTCGACGGTGAAGCCGGCCTCCTCGAGCAGAAACTGCGCCAGCTCGAGGTTCTGCTCGTTGTCCTCGATGAGCAATAGGCGAGTGCCGTCAGACATGACCGACCTCCGCGCGCCGCAAGAGATCTTGCAGCGCATGCACCAGTTGCTGCGACGTCGCCACGCCATTGCTCTTCTGCAAGAGCGCGCCGATCTTGCCGTGCAGCCGCCCGCGTTCGTCGAGCGACAGATCTTTGTTCGTCAGCACCAAGATCGGCACGTGCGCCGTCTTCTCGTCCGCTTTCAACGCCGCCGCCACGTCGAAGCCGTCCATGCCGCGCATCATCAAGTCGAGGATGACGAGGTCGGGCGGTTGGCTCGACGCCCGCTTGACGCCGTCGGGCCCGTCCAGCGCGTGCTCGAGCGTGTAGCCGACCGGCGCCAAGGTCGCGTCGAGCATGTCGTGCAGCTCGGGATCGTCGTCGATGATGAGCAGGCGCGCCGTCGGCGTCGGCAAGAGCGCGCGCACACGACGCGCCAACACGCCGCCGTCCACCGGCTTCGTGAAGTAGTCGTCGGCGCCGAGCGCGAGGCCGAGGTCGCGATTGTCGGCCATGATCGACACGATGATGACCGGCAGCTCGCGCAGCTGCGGATCGGCTTTGAGCCGCCGCAAGACCTCCCAGCCATCGATGCCCGGCAAGACCAGATCGAGCGTCATCGCCGAGGGTTTGAGCGCGCGCGCCAACGTCAGCGCCTCTTCGCCGGTGCGCGCGCGCAGACAACGAAATCCGGCGCGCCCCAAATCGGCCGCGATCTTGTCGTAGCCCGTCGAATCATCCTCGACGATGAGCACGCGCGGGCGGTGATCTTGCGACGTCATCATGTGCGGCAAGGGCGGCATCGTCACCTCGCCGTCGCCGCCGAACTGCCGCGGAATGAGCACGCTGAAGGTCGCGCCTTCGCCCAGCCGCGACGTCAACCCGACCATCCCGTAGTGCAGCTCGACGATGCTCTTGACCAGCGCCAGGCCGAGGCCGGTGCCTTGATGCTCGCGCGTCGAGGTGCCGTCCAGCTGCCGAAATTCCTCCCAAATGAGCTGATGATCTTTGGGGTCGATGCCCGGCCCACGATCGCGCACCGACAGCTCGATGGCGTCGACTTTGAGCGGGCTGTGGCGCGCGCGCAGATAATTCAGCGTCACCATCACCAGCGACTTGTCGGGCGAGAACTTCACCGCGTTCGACAACAAGTTGTAGAGGATCTGTTTGAAGCGAATCGGATCCGCCTCCAGCTGCGGCAGATCCGGCGGCGCGTCGACGTGAAACTCGATGCCGCGCTCGCGCGCCTGGCCGGTCATGATGTTGATGACGCCTTCGACCACCGACAGCGGCGAGAACGCCTCGACGTGCAGCTCGAGCTTGCCGGCCTCGACCTTCGACAAGTCGAGGATGTCGTTGATGAGCCCGAGCAGATGCGTCCCCGACGTGTGAATGTTGTCGAGAAACTTGAGCTGCTTGCCTTCCAGCTTGTCCTGCAGCCGCGAGCGCAGAATCTCCGAGAAGCCGATGATCGAGTTGAGCGGCGTGCGCAATTCGTGGCTCATGTTGGCCAAGAACTGCGACTTCAGCCGATCGGCCTCGCGAATCTTCACGTTCGCTTCCGCCAGCGCCTGCGTGCGTTCGTCGAGCGCGTGCGACAGCCGCGTCAGCTCCGCCACTTTGCGCGACTCTTCTTCCTTCAGCTCGCTGATGTAGTGGCGCTGCCGCTTGAGCTGCGCGATGCCGCTCAAGCTGAAGTAGAAGGGCACGTACAAGAGCAGCATGCGCGCGAGCGCGTCGATGAAGTGCGCCGGCAGCTGTCCGAGCAGTCCGAGCACGACCATGTAGGCGAGGCTGGAGACGATGGCCACGATGAGGGCCGACACCGTCCCGCCCATGAACGCGGCGGCCAGCATGTTGCTCAGGTACCAGATGTACCAAGGGCTCGTGATGCCGCCCGATAAGTAGACGGCGAACGAAATGAACAGCATGTCGAAGGCGACCGGCAGCCACGACCGCGGCCCGGTCGCGGTGACGACGTCGCGGCCGGTGCGCAACACGAGGCTCGATAGACCGACCGAGACCAGGCTCGCCGCGTAGAGCACCATGAGACTGCGCCACGTGAGATCGAGGCAGCCGAGCGGCTTGAGGATCATGGCCAGGATCGCGCCCGCGGTATACGACGCCAAGCGGCTGCGCTGCAGCCTCATGTTGCGCCGAACGGGTCCCAGATCGACCGCCAACGGGGCACCCCCAGGCCCTCGATTGTACACCTAACGTCGATGCTGGAAACTGCGCTGGGGCCTACAGTTCGGCGGACAAAGCGGAGGCGGGCGCGCGACGATCGGGTGGCGATCGTCGAATTCAGTCGGGAATTGGCTCAGCCGCTCCAGCTGACCGTCCAGCTGCATTCGTTGCCGCCGAGGCCGCGACAGACGACGTGACGGACGTCGGGCTCGCGATCGGTGGCGAGCAGGACGCTCTCGAGGATGTAGCCGGTGCAGATGCCGCAGATTTCGCGCGTGCGCAGCGGGAAGCCGCGCAAGCTCACGGCGGCGGACGTCGGGCCGACGAGCTGGACTTTGACCTCGCCGGCGTCGAACGCGTTCTTCCACATGACGGCCATCCAGCGCATCGTGCCTTCGGCGTCACCGCGACGGAGCTGCGCCGAGTAGAGGCCGGTCAAGTCCATGCGCGCCGTGCCGCGGCCCATGAGCTGCCAGGCGTTGTCGCCGGGACCGCTCGGCGCCAGCAGCGTCGTGATGGCGCGGATGAGCTCGACGTGATCCTCGAGCGGATACCACGTCGACGCCAGCACGCGCTCGTCGAGGTACTTGTGCAGCCGCGGCGGCAGGAGCTCGCGCGCCCGTTCGCGTTGACCGCGAAGCACCTTGACCGCATTGAGCAGCTGCGAGCCTTTGGCGTGGGCCATGTTCCCCCGCGCTCGATTGTCGCGCCGAAAAACGCGCTCGACAAGCGCCACGTGGCGTCGCAGCCGCGACTACATCATCGGCGACGTGCAATCGGAGAGGCCGAGCGACGTGCACATCTCGGTCGCGAACTGCTGCGCCGGCCCCGCTTTTTGAATGCTCCACAGCATGAGCCCGGCCGCGTTCGCCGACTTGACGGCCGCGCCCAGCGTGTCGATCTCGGCCGTCGTCTCCACGTGACCACCCCACGCCTCGGGCGGCACCTCGATGCCCATCGCGATCGGCCCCTTGAAGTAATGCTGATAGGCCGCCAGCGCCTGCTCGGGGCTGTAGGCGTCGCTGGCGTCGTAAGACATGACGTTGATCCAGTCGATGGCGGCCGAAGCGTCGGCGTCGTGCAAGAGCGCGAGGCACAAGCCGGTCGACGCGCTGCCGAGCGGCGGCGCGGTCGCCCAATCGTCTTCACCGTAGGCGCCGACGCTCCAGCCGGCGATCGAGAGCAGCTTCGGTCGCGGCAGAGCGGCGCGCATGGCTTTGACGACGCTCACGTACTCGGCGTCCGACGGGCACGAGACCGTGCCGTTGGCGACCATGCAGTTGGGCGTGCCCGGCTCGTAGTCGATGTCGACGCCGTCGAGGCCGAAGTCGTTGACGAGCGCCGCCACTTTCGCGGGCTGAAAGCCGGCCCAGTTGTAGAGCGTCGCGCCGCCGACCGAGATCATGATCTTCGTCGCGGGGTGCGCGGCGTGCAGCGCGGTGATGGCGTCCTTCAGGGTCGGGCCGTCATAGGGCACGTCGAGGAACGTGGTGCCGTAGATGTTCAAGCTGCCGGCGACGTAGGTCGTGTCCGGCTGCATGAAGGCGAGGTTGACGACGTTGACGTACGACGGCAGCTTGGCGAGCACGGTGTCGGCGCCGCTCGTCGCGTAGCTGTCGGACCAGCTCTGGTAGTAGCCGACGAAGAGGCCGCTCAGCGCGCTGCCGCCGCCGCCGCCCGACGACGAGCCGCCGCCGCCGGCGTTGCCGCCGCCACCGCCGCTGGCAACGCCGCCGCCGCCCGACGACGAGCCGCCAGCCGCGCCGCTGCCGCCGCCCGACGACGATGAGCCGCCTGCGGCGCCGCTGCCGCCGCCCGACGATGACGAGCCGCCGCCCGCGCCGTGACCGCCGAGCATGCCGCCCGACGACGAGCAGCCGGCCAAAGCCGCGCCGAGCACGAAGAGCCGACCCCAAGTCCGCATCATGAGCGCGCGTAATTGCAGCTCGAATGCCAGCGGCCAATTGCGCGGCATTGCTGGCGAACGCTGACAGCGACGGGGCGATCGTGGAAACTGGCGGTAGTCGGCCGGAGTGTGCGCTCCCGGCGTGCGCGAATTACAGGTGGCCCTTGTCGGCGATGGTCGGGCTGGCGTCGTCGCCGCCGGCTTCCGCGTCGTTGCCGTCGAAGCGCAGCTGCTGCACGCGCGGTCGCTCGGGCTTCGACATCTTCGCCGGCGGCTCGGGATACAAATAGACGAAGCCGACGCCCGTCGTCGTCGTGTCGACGTGCAGCGACACGCGATAGGTGTGTCCGCCGACGAAGCGCGCGCGATCGAACGTCACGAGGCCGCCGTTCATCGCCAGCGTCCACGTGCGCGACGGCGAGCCCGGCGTCACGTCGAAGACCTCGGCGACACCGCTGTCGGCGGCGCGCAGCTCGAGCCGCCAGCCCGAGGCCGAGTGCGTGCACGGCGACGGCGGTCTTGCCCTTTTGCGCGACGGCGACGTGCACCGAGCGGGCGTTGAGCGCCTTGAGCGCCGGCTCCGCATGCGCGGTTCCGACTACGAAAGCGAGCACAAAGGATGCGAGCAGCGCCTGGTACATCGGCTCTCCCTGTACGACATGTAGCGCATATCACACCGTATACGACGGCGGGAACAGGAATCGATCGTCACCGACGGCAGAATCAGCGGCGAATGCGGGCGAGGACGGCGCGGGCGGTGCTCGACAGGCCCTCCGGGTCGAGCGCGGCTTCGAGCGTGCGCGAACGGGCGGCGCGATCGAACGCTTCGGCGCGGCCGGCGTCGTCGAGGTCGCGCCAGGCCGGATGCGCTTGCGCGCGGCCGTCGCGCGGGTCGCGATCGCGATAGGCGCCGGCCACTTGCTCGACGAGCGCGTCGCGTTCGGCTTCCGTCATGACAGCTCCGCGGCGACGTCGACGCCGCGTTTACGCAGGCAGTCGGCGAGCAGCTTGCGCGCCCGTCCGACGTTTTGCAGGAAGGTGTTCAGCTGCATGTTCGCGCGCGTCGCCAGCTCGCGGTCGGGCGCGCCGCCGGCCGCGTCGAGCCGCGCATGCAGCGCCGCCGCCGGCTGCGCCGGAAGCGCCGCGCGACAGTCGACGATGAGGCGGCGTAACAGCGGATCGGGCGCGTGCGGCGTGGCCGGCGCCGCGTCGGCGAGCGCGCGCTCGATGCCGTCGAGCTCGGCCGGCCCATACGACGACGTCCGCGCGCGGCGCAGCTCGTCGAGCGCCAGGTTGCGCACGATGCGCGCGCCCAGTCGCAAGAGCGCGTTCGGCTTGCCGTCGGGCACGCAGCGCGGCGCCACTTGCCAGACGCGCAAGAGCGCCTCTTGCAGCAGCGCTTCACCGTCGAGACGCGTCGCCAGCGGCCGCAGCGTGGCGCGCAACGAGGCCTCGGCGCCGGCGACCCAACGCGCGAACGCATCGGGATCGCCGGCGCCGATCGCCGCCAGCTCGTGGTCGAGATCGAGCATCAGACCTCGATCACCAGGTCGCCCACTTCGATCGTCTCGGCTTGCGTCAGGTCGTCGTCGAGCGTCAGCACGAGCCGCACCGTCTGGCCGCCTGCGATGCGGCCGCCGCGCGTGGTCTGCGCGGCCTCGATCGTCGCCCGCACGCGACCGCCCGCACCGACGACGAACGCCTCCGTGCCCGGCGCCCAGTCGAGCTCGTCGACGACGTCGAATTCGACGATCCAGGCGCGGCCTCTTTGCCGCTTGATGCGACCGCGTAGACGCGACGAGGCCGGCTCCTTGTCCGCGGCCGGCGTCACGTGACCGAGCGGCGGCACCGACTTCTTGGCCGGCTCGAACAGGCCGCGCACGCGGCTCACCAGGCTGGGCGACTTCGGCGCCGCCGGCTTTCCCGTCGGTGCCGGTGGCGGCGGTGCGGCGCCGCCCGCGGCGGGCATCATCGGCGCCATGGCCGACCGCGTTCGCTCCATCATGGGCGCGCCGAAGGACGCGGCGGACAGACCGCTCGAGCGCAGACCGAGACCGTCGACGGAGACGCCGAACGGCAGCGACTGCGGGATGCGCTCCTGGCGCGACGGCGACCGCGGATCGACCGCCGGCTCGTCGCCGATCGCCACCCACGACGTCAGTCGCGTCGCGATCTGGAACGTCAGGCCCAGCTGCTCGACCGAGGCGTCGATCGACTCAGCCGCTTCACCGGCGCACAGCCGGGTCTCGAGGTCGGCGACGGCTTCGCGGCCGAACAGCGTCACCAACGCGCCGTTGCCGTCGCCCGCTGCCGTCGCTGCGACCGTCAAACGCTGCTCCCACGCGCCGTCCTGCGTGCGACCGCGGGCGACGAGCTCGCCACCCGCCGCCGAAAGCTCGAGCGCGACGAGCGCCGGCGCGCCCGCGAACAGATCGGGCAGTCGCGACGGCGCATGCGCCACCAGCGCCGAGCCGCTCAGCTGCACGTCGACGACGAGCGGCGCCGTCGTGCGGGCCACGATGCGCGCCGCCGCGCGCTCCGGATCTTCGCCGATGCCGACGATGACCTCGACGCCGCGGCCGGCGCGCGCCGCCGCTTCCGTCAGCGAGCGATTGACCGCCGAGCCGACGCCGACCGTGTGCAGCCGCGACGACGCCGGCAGCCGATGCAAGATCTCGTGCACGATCTCGCGCTCGAAGCCGATGGCGCCGTCGCTGACGAGCACGATCTGGCGTTGCGCGTCAGCTCGCAGCGGCTGTAAGGCTTCGACGATGCCGGCGCGCATCTCGGTGCCGCCGCTCGCCTTCAACGCCGCCAGCCACTTCTGCGCCGCCGCGCGCGTCGCGGCGGTCGCCGGCTGCGCCGTCTTCTGCCAGCGCCGCGGCTGGGACGAGAACTCGATCATGTCGAGCGAATCTTCGTCGCGCAGCGTGGCAATGAGCGCACCCAAGACGCGTCGCGCCTGCGCCAACGGCTCGCCGCCCATCGAGCCCGACGTGTCGATGAGCAGGCACACGTCGCGCGGCACCGAGCGCGCCTGCGACGTCTTCGCCGGCGGCACCATCGTCATGAGGCCGAAGGCGCGCGGCGCAAGCGCGCTCGTCGCCGCCGGCCGCGCGACGGCGAGCGTCACGCCCGTCGCCGGCGCGGCCACGGCCCAGCGCACGACGAGGTCGCGGTCGAGCGCCACGCCGCCGTCGGCCGCCAGCGTCACCGCGCCGTCGGCGCCGATCGTCAACGCGTGCGACGGCGACTGCGGCTGGTGCCCGTCGGCCAGGCGATCGCCGATCGTCAGCTGCAGCTGCGCGCGCGCCGGCAGCGGCCCATCGGCGACGACGTCGTGCGTAAGCAGCGCCGCGTCCGCGACACGCCCGGTCACGCCTTGATAACGCGGCATCGCCACCGTCGGGAAACGCCACTCCCACGCGCCTTCGCCGTCGATCCAGCCGAGCTTTTGATCGACCACGATCTCGGCCACGATCGTCGCGCGCGGCGGAATGTTGCCCAATTCCTGCGTGAACAGCGCCGTGCGCTCCTGATCGAGCAGCGCCGCCGTATGTCCGGTCGCGATCGCCTCTTCGTAGCGCTCGCGCGCCGCCTGCCGCCGATCGATCTCGCCCACGATCCGCTTGTCGCCGGCCACAAAAGCGAACGCCGACACCGCGCTGTCCGCGGGCAGCGGCAGCCGATAGCTGACCGCCAGCGGCTCGTCATGCGGGTTCGTAAACTGTTGCGTCAGCGTCACCCGCGCCAAGCCCGCTTGCGCGCTCGCCTTCACCGTCGTACCCACGAGCGGCAAGACGCGCCCGTCCAGGCTCACCAAGCTGCCGCCTGCGCTCTCGTTGACGTCCGTCAGCCGCATCGCCGGTCGATTCATTTGACTACTCCTCGTTGGGGTTGCATAGGTCCAACGGGCCAGCCGCCGCTTTTGTGACATTCGATTTTTTCCCCCGTCTTGTGGCATACATGCCGCCGAGGTGAACATGCAGGTGCAGAACTGGAGCGACCGCTTATTGCGTCGCTCCCGCCGCTCCGTCCCCGCCGGATTGCGTACCCCGCCGCAGCTCTCGGGCGGCTACCCGCTGGTCGGCCACTCCGTCGAATTCATCCGCACGACCATCGGTCTGCTCGAGCGCGCGCGCCGCGAGCAGGGCGAGGTCGCGGCGTTTCAGGTGTTCAACCGCCGCATGGTGGCGATGTTCGGTCCCGAGGCGCACGAGGCCGTGTTCCGCGCGCCCGATTCGATCTTGTCGCCGTCGGAAGCCTACAAGATCATGACGCCGGTCTTCGGCAAGGACATCGTCTACGACGCGCCGCCCGAGAAGATGGCGGAGCAGCTGAAGATGCTGTTGCCGGCGCTCAAGGACAAGCGCATGCGCACCTACGGCGAAGCGGTCGTCGCCGAGACCGAGGCCAGCGTGCAGAAGTGGGGCGAGTCGGGCGTCGTCGACTTCGTCGACTTCTGCCGCGTGCTCACCAACTTCACGTCGTCGCGCTGCCTGCTCGGCGCCGAGTTTCGCGAAGGCATGACCGAGGAGTTCGCCGCCGTCTATCACGACCTCGAAAAGGGCGTGACGCCTCTGGCGTACATCAACGCGCACTTGCCGATCCCGTCGTTCCGCAAGCGCGACAAAGCGCGCGTGCGCATGGTCGAGATGATCACGAAGATCATCGACGCGCGTCGCCGCGAGAAGCGCGACGGGCGAGGACTTCTTGCAGACGCTGATGGAGTCGCGTTACGCCGACGGCCGCGGCCTCAGCGAGAACGAGATCACCGGCATGCTGCTCGCCGGCATGTTCGCCGGCCATCACACGTCCTCGGTGACGACGGCCTGGACGCTCATCGAGCTCTTGCGCACGCCCGAGTACAAAGAGCGCGTGCTCGGCGAGATCGACAGCGTCTTCGGCGACGGCAAGCGCGTGTCGCACGCGGCCTTGCGCGAGCTGACGCTGACGGAGAACGCGGTCAAAGAGTCGCTGCGCCTGCATCCGCCGCTGTTCATGCTCGTGCGCGTCGTCAAGCAGGACTTCACGTACAAGAATTACTTCATCGAGAAGGGCACCTGGATCGTCATCTCGCCGACGGTGTCGCACCAAATTCCCGAGGTGTTCGCCGAGCCGATGCGGTTCGATCCCGATCGCTTCTTGCCGCCGCGTGAAGAGGACAAGCGCGATTTCTCGTATATCGCGTTCGGCGGCGGGCGCCACAAGTGCCTCGGCAACGCGTTCGCGATCTTGCAGATCAAGGCGATCATCGCGCTGCTGCTCGGTCAATACGAGCTGGAGCTCGTCGGCGATCCGGTCGAGAGCGACTTTCATGGGCTCGTCATCGGACCGAAGGAGCCCTGCCGCATTCGCTATCGGCGGCGGGCGCAGCCGTCGGTGACGATGGCCGTGGCGCGCGATCTGGCGCAGATGGCGTCGGCCGAAGCGATGAACGCGGCCGCCGCCGGCCACGACGCGCACGGCAGCAACGGCACGAACGGTAGCGCCGCCAAGCCGGCGATGAAGAAGCTCAAGATCACGCTCGATCGCGACTTGTGCCAAGGCCACGCCGTGTGCGTCGGCGAAGCGCCCGACGTCTTCCGCCTCGGCGCCGACGGCAAAGTCGAGCTCGCCCTCGACGGCGACTTGCCGCTCGCGCAATACGGCCAAGTCCACGCCGCCGAGCAGTACTGCCCGACCCGCACCATCAAGCTCAATTACGAATAGCGCGCTGCCTGCTGTTGGGGGCGCGCGTGGCTGCCGAGCGCGTGCGCCCGCGATAAACCATTGATCGGCGTGCCCGACTACACGATGGCAGTCGCGACGGAGCGATGCGCGCCTGCGTCCACCGGACGCCCAGGCGCGCATCGCCAGTGGTAAACCGCTCGCGCCCGTCGTCGCCGACTAAACGGTGTCCACCGTCCGGCGCTGCGGTGCCTGCTCACATACCAAAACGTATGCTGCGCCGGCTCCTCGTTCCGTCCTTGTCTCTCGCTTGTCTCCCAACCCAGGCGCCCCCGTTTAGTGCCGCATGAGCGCCGCGCCCCAGTGGAAGCCGGCGCCCAGCGCGACGAAGCAGACCAAGTCGCCTTTGGCGATGCGGCCGTTGTGCCGGCACTCGTGGTACGCGATGGGGATCGTCGCGGCGGTCGTGTTGCCGTAGCGCTGGATGTTGTTGTAGACGCGATCGTCAGGCAGCCCGAGCGCCTTTTGCACGGCTTCGTTCAGGCGCAGGTTCGCCTGGTGCGCCAAGAGCAGCGTCACGTCGTCGAGCACAAGGCCGTTGCGCCGTAGGACTTCGTGGACGACCTCGGGCAGCTTCGCCAGCGCGTGGCGAAAGACGCGCGGCCCGTCCATCTCGGGAATGTGCCGCCCCTCGCGGACCATCACCTCGGTGATGTACGGCCGCCACTTGAACCCCGACGGCACATACAGCTTCTCCGCGAACTGCCCGTCGGAGTGCATGACGCTGTCGACGAGGCCGTGCGGCGCGTCGTCGCGCCCGAGCACGACCGCGCCGGCGGCGTCCCCGAAGAGCACGGTGCGATCGCGATAGCGCGTGTTGAACTCGCGCTCCTCGTCGCTGACTTTGGCGCTCGAGGTCCCGAAGACGACGCCGTGATCTTTCCACGGCATGAACCCGGAGTGCACTTCGGAGCCGACGAGCAGCAGCTTCTTGGCGACGCCCGCTTTCAACAGCGCATCGGCGACCTGTAAGCCGTAGATGAAGCCGGCGCACTGCTGGCGAATGTCGAGCGTCGGCACGGTGGGAAGGCCGAGCTTGTGCTGCAAGAGCACGCCCGAGCCGGGGAAGTAGTAGTCGGGCGTCATCGTGGCGAAGATGACGTAGTCGATGTCGCGCACGTCGAGCTGCGCGTCGGCGATGGCGGCACGCGCGGCGCGCACGCCCAAGTCGGACGTCGACGTGCCCTCCGCCACGTAGTGACGCGTGTTGATTCCGGTGCGCTCGCGGATCCAGTCGTCGGAAGTGTCGCAGACGCGACCGAGGTCGTCGTTCTTCACTTCGTGCTCGCCGAGCGCCATGCCCGAGCCGAGCGCAATCGTTCCCATGCGGACGTTCTAAGCGGTTTGCCGTCGAGAATCCATCACGCGCCGCGTCGGCATTTGACCGTTCGGTTAGGAGCGCGCGATTGTTTCGTGCCGTTTACGAATGCGTCGCTGCGCGGAAATACAGGAACGCGTGTAGAAGGGGAACGCTTACGGCTGCGGTTTGTTGCCGAAGAGCGCTTCCAAGATCGGCTTGTCGCCGGCGATGGCCGTGCGCTGCAAGTAGAAGCCGAGGCCGCGCGCGCCGCCGAGCTCCTCGCCGCCGCCGGCGCGACCGGGACCGCCGTGCACGAGCTGCGGCAACACCGTGCCCGGCCCGACGGCGTGACCCGACAGCTTCGACGAGCCCAAGAACAAGCGGCCGTGATAAGGCGCCAACCCGAGCGCGGCTTCGCCGAGGAACGCGCGATCGTCGGAGTAGACCGACGTCACGAGGCCGCCGCCGCCGCGCGCGACCTGCGCGATCGCGTCCGCGGCCGCGCCCGAGTACGGAATCAGCGTCGACACCGGGCCGAACACTTCGTGCTCGTGCACGCGCGTCGCCCGCGCCGCGTCGCGCTCTTGCAGCAACGTCGGCGCCACGAAGTAGCCTTTGCCCTTGGCGACGCCGATCGCTTCGATCGCGCCTTCGCCGCCGAACACGACGTCGGCCTCTTCGCGCAGCCGCGCGATGCCGGTGCGCACGTCGTCGAGCTGCTTCTTCGTCGACACCGGGCCCATCGTCACGTCTTCGCGCGCCGGATCGCCGACCTTGATCGCCGCCAGCCGCTCCGACAGATCTTCGACGACCGCCGGCAACAGCTCCTCTGGCACGAGCACGCGGCGAATCGCCGTACACTTCTGCCCCGTCTTTTGCGTCATGTCGCGCAAGACGTCGGCGACGAACAGCGCGTAGCCTTCGGAGTCGCGCGCCAAATCGGGACCGAGCACGGCCGCGTTCAAGCTGTCGGCCTCGACGTTCACGCGCACCGAGTGGGCGACGACGTGCGAGTGGCCGCGCAGCATGCGCCCGGTGTCCGACGATCCCGTGAATGCCAGCACGTCCTGACCCGACAGATGCGTCAGCAAATCGCCGACGCCGCCGGCGACGAACGAGAGCGCGCCCGGCGGCAGCGCCTTCGACTCGACGATCAGCTCGACGATGCGATGCGCGACCAGCGCCGTCGACGTCGCCGGCTTGGAGATGACCGGCATACCGGCGAGCAGCGCGACGGCCGCCTTCTCGAGCATGCCCCACGCCGGAAAGTTGAACGCGTTGACGTGCACGGCGACCCCGTGACGCGGCACCGCGATGTGCTGCCCGACGAAGCGCACCGATCGCGTCAGCTGCGCCGCTTCGCCGTCGACGAGGAACTTGACGTCGCCGATGCTGGCGCCCAATTCGGCGTAGGCCGCGAGCGTGCCGGCGCCGCCGTCGATGTCGAACTTGGCGTCGCCGCGCGTGTTGCCGCCGTTGGCGATGGCGAGCGCGATGAGCTCGTCGCGATGCGCGTGCACCAGCTTCGACAAGAGCTTCAACAGCTGACCGCGCTCGGCGAACGTGAGGTCGCGTAGGGCTTGTCCGCCGATCGTACGTGCATGTGTGACGGCCTGACCCCAATCGACGTTGCCGCCGGCCACTTCAGCGAGCGGCTCCTCGGTCGCCGGGTTGACGATGGTGGAAGGCTTTCCCGCCGGCTCGACCCATTGGCCGGCGACGTGGCTGCGGATGGTCATCATGCGGCGAAGTCTATACGAGAAAAGCGGCCCCTGTTATAGTTGGAAAAGCACCTGGAGTGCGCGGAGGGGCACAATGGAAGGCGATACGGCGGAGCGTGGTACGGCCTGGCTAGGCTATGCGTTGCAAGAGGGAATCAAGCATGGGCTGACCGACGCGCGCGAAATTCTGGCGCACGCCACGCCCGAGGTGCTCGTCGCGCAGCTGCCGCGCGATCTGACGACGCTGCTCATCGCCGGCTCATTGAAGACCGGTCGCTTGACGCCCGAGAGCGTGATGGAAGTGGCGCCACCGATGATCATGGCCGAGCACCTCGAGGCCAACATCTTGTGGAGCTGCTTGTCGGACGCGGCGGAAGCGGCGAACCTCGTCGCGGCCGGCGGCTCGGCGTCGTCGGCGGGACGGCGCTGGATGGGCGACATTCTCGGTCGCGCCATCACCGATGGCTTGATGACGCCCGACGACGTCGTGCGCAACGTGCCGCCGGCGGAGTGGGTCAGAGACGCGCCGCCGCAGGTCGTGTCCGAGATGTTGGCGGCCGGTCTGTCGAAGGGCACGTTCGACGCGAAGTTGGCGTTGGTGCACTTGACGCCGGAGCTGTTGGCGGAGCATTTGTCGCCGCCGCTCGTCTGGAAATGCATCGCCGAAGCGGTGGCGAAGAACTTCCACTTGGGCGACGTCGACAGCCACGCGACCGACACGTTGGCGCGCGCGGCGGCGTCGATGAGCGCGTCGAAGCTGGAGGCGATGGTCGTGCGCCAGTCGCCGATTCGTCGCGCGCAAGCTGCCCGACAGCGACAGCTGGGAAGCGGCGTCCTTGTCCGATGACGCCGTCGAGGAAGAGGTCATCGAAGAGACCGACGCCGGTCAGCTGCCGCCCGCGCCGCCGAAGAAGAAAGCGGCCGCCTCGCCGAATCGCTAGTCCCGCCTGTTCTTCCCGCTCTTGGGTCGCACGAAATAATCCCAGACGACGCGCGTGAGGTCGGCGATGAGCCGCTCTTTGGCGGCCGTCGGACCGCCGGCGTCGCTGACGTAAACCGCGAGCGCGACGTGCTCGCCCGACGGCAGCGTGATGACGCCGACGTCGTTGACGCAGGCCGCTTCGGCGTCGCCGATGCCGTCGCAGGTGCCGGTGCGATCGGCCACGGCGACGCCGGCCGGCACACCCGCGCGGATGCGTCCGCGGCCGCTCCGATTGCGCGCCAGCTCCTGTCGCAGGAAGTCCAGCGCCGCCGCGCTCAGCAGATCTTGGCGCCACAGCCGTTCGATGATCTTCGTCATCATGAGCGGCTGCCCGTGATCGCGCGGATCGCGCAGGAACGCCGCCAGCGCCCGCTGATGCTGCAGGACGCGCACGTTCTGCTTCAGCACGATCAGCTTGCGCGGATCGCGATCGTCGGGCGCCGGGTAGGGCAGGCCATGCGCGTCGAGGCTCATCTCGGTCTCGTCGCGATCGATCGAAATGCCGGTGAAGCCGAGCGCCGTCAGCGTCGCTTGCACGCGCGCCGCCCCGCCGCACAGTCGCATGAGCGCATTGGCGGCGCTGTTGTCGCTCTCCTCCAGCATCACCGTCACGAGCTCGCGCAGTGTCGACGAGCCGCCCATCGGCAAGCGGTCGTTCAGCGCGCTCGGGCCGGGCCACAGATCGCGCACTTCGACACGGACCTGGCTGTCGAGCCCGGGCAGCAGCTGCTGGTCGACGAGGCGCATGACGACGATCGCCAGCGGCAGCTTGAACGTGCTCGCCAGCGGAAACGAGCGCGTCGCGTTCAGCCCCGCCGTCTCGTGCCGCTCGAGCTGCTCGACGTAGATGCCGACCGACGAGGGCGCGCCTTTGACGATCGCCTTCAGCTGGTCATCGAGCGGCGACGCGAGCGCCGAGTTCGCCAGCAGGACGAGCGCGCCCGCCGTGAGCGCGATGCGCAGCATGGGCGCTCCTCAGCGCGCCATCGAGCCGACGTAATTGCGGCCGGTGTCGGGCAAGATGACGACGACGCGCGCGCCCGGCTGCCAGCCGCCGTCCTTGGCGTAGGCGAGCGCGCCGGCGAGCGCGGCGCCGGCCGAGCCACCGGCGAGGATGCCCTCTTCGCGCGCCAGCCGCGCCATCGCCACCAACGAATGCATGTCGAGCACCGCGCGCTGCGCGTCGAGCTCCGGGCAGGCGAACGACGCCGGCGGACCATCGGGCGCGATGCCCTCGAGCTTCGACTCGCCGCCCTCGTCCCCGACGGGAATCACGCGCAGTAAGCGCAGCTCGGGGTTGCGCTCGCGCAGCGCGCGGCCGATGCCGGCGAGCGTGCCGCCGGTGCCGCAGGCGGCGACGAGCGCGTCGACCCGGCCCTCGAGATCGTCCCAAATCTCGCGCGCCGTCGTCAGGCCATGCGACTCGGGATTGTCGGGGTTGTGAAATTGATCGGGACGAAACGCCCGTCGCTCACGCGCCAACGCTTCGGCGACCTCGATGTAGTCTTCCTCAGGCGTGCACACGCGGATCTCGGCGCCGAGCGTGCGCACGACGGCCAGCTTGTCCGGCGACGTCCCGTTGGGCACGACGACGATACAGCGATAGCCGCGCACCGCCGCCACCATCGCCAAGCCGACGCCGGTGTTACCCGCCGACGCCTCGACGATCGTGCCGCCCGGACGCAAGAGGCCGCGCCTCTCGGCCATGTCGCACAAGTGCAGCGCCAGTCGATCCTTCGACGAGCCGCCTGGATTGCACGCCTCTACCTTTCCATACAGCTCGACCGGTAGCTCACGTCCGACGCGACCGAGACGGACCAGCGGTGTCCGCCCGATGGCGTCGAGGATCGACGAGTAGTGCGCCACGTCTTGATGCTCGCGCACGCCGTCTCGTTACGCAAGCCTCCGCCTCACGGCGCGACGAAGCGCGAGCCTCGCCGGACTTCACGCTCGCATGCGGTGACGTTGCGGCTGCCGGCCGATCGTGCGTCGCGCGGCGCTCAGTCGATCGCGCGTGTGGCGTCCTTGCTGATGCGCTCGCGATGTTTCGGCCAAGTTGCCTCACACGATAAAATCGCCGATCGAGAAATCGGGCACTTGCGTTCGACTACGCGCGGGCACGACGTCTGCAGAGACGTCGCTCGCTTTCTAACGCACCAAACTGCACCACACCCAAAACGGAGATACTCCCATGAAGAAGACTCTGCTCGGTTTCGTTGCCGCCGCCACGCTCCTCTCGTTCGCCGCCCCGGTCTTCGCGGCTGACGACGCCGCCCCCGCCGAGAAGCCGGCCAAGAAGAGCAAGAAGAAGGGCAAGAAGGGCGATGACGCCGCCCCGGCCGCCGACGGCGCCGCTGCCGACGCCCCCAAGAAGTAATTTTCTTTCACGTTTTCGGAAACCCCCTCACGGCTCGTCCGTGTGGGGGTTTTCTTTTTCCGGACTACTTATTTATTCTTGCCGAGTCGGCCGAACATGATGCTGACGATGATGAGGGCGACGCCGGCGACGCGCAGCGCCGAGTTTCCGGCCGGCCCGAGCGTGCGCCGCCACGACGGCAAGACGTAAGACAGCGCCAGCGCCGCCAGCAGCGCGACGCCGAGCGCCGTCGACAGCCGCGCCGCCAGCCGAAAGCGGGCCTCGTCGCTGCCGAGAAACGACCTGCCCGGCGTACGCTGTACGCGCAGTCGCTTCTTGCGCTTCTTTCGCGGGCTCGTCATCGGCGCTACTGCCGCAGATGCTACGCGTTGTCGTCGAGCAGAGCCAGGAGCTGATGCACCATGCGCGCGGTCGCGCCCCAAATACGGTGCGGCTCCCAGCGATATTCGTGCATGTCGTAGGTGATGCCGAGGAACGTCCGCGAGCCGTTGGCCGAATAACGCCGCGGATCTGCCAGCTCCGCCACCTCGGTGTAGAAAATGCTCGCCACCTCGCCCGGGCTCGGCGTCAGCATCAACGGCCCGCGCAGCCGCGCCACGACGGGCGTGATGACGAAGCGCGTCGGCGTCGGCACGTCGTCGAGCTGGCCGAGCACTTCGACGTCGGTCGGCGCCACGCCCAATTCCTCACTGGTTTCACGCACCGCCGTCGCCGCCGAGTCGGTGTCGCCGTCGTCGCGCTTGCCGCCGGGGAAGGCGATCTGACCCGCGTGCGTCGACAGATCGTGGCGCCGCTCGGTGAACAGCAGCCGATCGGGCTTGCCCGCTTCGGTCACGAGCGGCACGAGCACGGCCGCGGGCGCGAAGCCATCCAGCGTCAGCTGCAGCCGCGGTCGCGCCAAGAGCCTCGTTCGCAGCCGGTCGGGATCGAAGGTCGTCGTCATGGCTGTTCCGCCGGGATCATCTTGCCCGGGTTCAGCAGATCATCGGGATCGAAGACGCGCTTTAACTGCCGCTGAATCCGCAGCAGCGACGGCGCTTGCTCCCACGGCACGTACTTCATCTTCAGTAGGCCCACGCCGTGCTCGCCGGCCAGCGAGCCGCGCAGCGCCAACGTCGCGCGCATGATGGCGTCGATGGCGGCGTGCGCGCGGTCGGGCACGAGCTCGTCGTCGACGAGCAGGTTGATGTGCAAGTTGCCGTCGCCGGCATGGCCGTAGGTGGCGATAGGCACGTTGGCGTCGGCGGCAATGGCGTCGATGCGGCGCAACATCTCGGGGATCGCGCCGCGCGGTACGACGACATCTTCCGCCAGCTTGTGCCGATGCGCCTCTTTCAGCGACGGATTGGCCCGCCGTCGCGTGTCCCACAAGGCGCGCCGCTGCGCTTCGTCCTGCGCGACGGTGACGTCGAGCGCGCCCGCCTCTTCGCAGGCCTGCGCACAACGCAAGAGCGCGGCGTCCAAGCCCTCGGGCTCGCCGTCGAGCTCGCACAACAGCGCCGCGCCGGCGTCGACGGGAAAACGATAAGGCGCGCGCGGCCGTAAGTGTTCGATGGTCGCGCGATCGAGCAGCTCGAGCGCCCGCGGTCGCGCGCCCAAGTGGATCGCGCGCGTCACGGCGTTGCCCGCGGCGAAGGGATCGGCGAACGTCGCCAAGAGCGTCGCGACCGCCGGCGGCTTCGGCAGCAGCTTCAAGGTCAGCTCGGTGGCGACGGCGAACGTGCCTTCGGAGCCGACGACGGCCGCGGTCACGTCGTAGCCGACGACGCCTTTTTGCGTCCGCCGTCCCGCGCGCAAGACCTCGCCGCCCATGCGCACGCACTCCATGCCGAGCACGTACTCGCGCGTGACGCCGTACTTGAACGCGCGCGGCCCACCGGCGTTCTCGGCTACGTTGCCGCCGAGCGTGCATGACGCCAGCGACGCCGGATCGGGCGGGTAAAAGAGGCCGGCCGCTTCCACCGCCGCCTGCAGGTCGCCGGTCACGACTCCAGGTTCCACCACGGCGACGAGATCGTCGGTATCGATCTCGTAAATCTTCGTCATCGGCTCGGTGGACAGGACGATCCCACCGCGCGCGGGCAGGCAGCCGCCGGTCATGCCCGTGCCGGCGCCGCGCGGCGTGACCGGCAGGCGATGCTCGCGCGCCAACGTCAGGACGAGCTCGACGTCGGCGCGCGTCTCCGCCAGCACGGCGCACTCGGCCGGAAACCGGCCGAGGCCCGATTCGTCGACGAGAAAGCGCTCGAGCCGCTCGTCGTCGCGGATGACTTTGTGGGGACCGAGCTCTCTAGCCAGCAGCTCGAAGACGTCGATCAAAGGCCGGGCAGCTACCTTACGTGCTGAAGCTCGAGCCGCAGCCGCACGTCGACTTGACGTTCGGGTTCGAGAACTTGAAGCCCGCGCCCTGCAAACCCTCGACATAGTCAACCTGGGTGCCGGCGAGGTACTGCAGCGACATCTGATCGACCACGAGCTTGACGCCGTGCGAATCGAACACGCGGTCCATCTCGGTGACCTGATCGAAGTAGAGGTCGTACGCGAAGCCCGAGCAGCCGCCACCGACCACGCGCAGGCGCAGGCCGTAGTTGGCCTCGATCGCTTCCGCCGCCTGAATTTCGCGCACCTTCTCGGCTGCCTTCTCGGTCAATCCGAGCATCGGCTCGTCGTCGGTGGTAATCGTCGGCTGCTGAACCTGAGTGTCCATTGCTTCTCCTTGTCGTTCTACGAATTCGCCGCGTTCACAGCCTGCCGACCCTTGGTCCACAGACGCTTGAGCCAGCCACGCTCGCTCTCCATTTTCTTCTGGATCGCGAGCAAACCTTCGATGAGCGCCTCCGGACGCGGCGGACAACCGGGGACGTACACGTCGACAGGGATGACTTGATCGATGCCTTTGAGCACCGAATACGAGAGTTGAAAGAGGCCACCGCAGTTCGAGCAGCTGCCCATCGACAGCACGTACTTCGGCTCGGCCATCTGGTCGTACAGCATCTTGATGCGCGTGGCCATCTTATAGGTGACCGTGCCGGCGACGATGATGAGGTCGGCGTGGCGCGGCGTGGCGCGCGGAGCCGAGCCGAAACGCTCGAGATCGCCGCGCGGACCGCCCGTTTGCATGAGCTCGATGGCGCAGCAAGCGGTCCCAAAGAGCAGATACCAGGTCGAATTCTTGCGGCCCCAGTTGAGGAGATCCTCGACTCGGGTGAGTAAAACGCCGCCTGTATCGCCTGTTTTCATCGGTCTACAGATGGATGAGAGTCTGCAAGCCAAGTATTCGTTTCGCGAGCCGGGCTGTCAAGGACTGTGCTAAGAGAAATTTCGTGGGGAAACCGCTATTTATTTGGAAGAAGACCTGCTCGAATTGCCGCAAGGCGCGCGCCTTCTTGACCGATTTGGTCCCGGCCGGCACATTCGACGAGCGCGAGCTGAATTCGAGCCCTATGTCTACGGAAGAGCTCGACTTGCTCATCGGACAGCATGACTACAAGCTGTTCTTGAACACGCGCAACGAGCTCTATCGCGAGCACAAGATGAAAGAGCGGCCGCCGACGCGCGCCGAAGCCGTGAAGCTGATGGCGCGTCAGCCGAATCTCATCAAGCGGCCGCTCTTGGTGCGCGGCCAGCGCGTGGTTTACGGGTTCGACGAGGACGAGTTCAAGGCGATCTTGGCCGCGGACCGAAAGACGAAGGATTGAGATGCCGAATTTTCAGCAGTATTTGAAGCAGGTCAAATCGGAAATTCGTGAAGTCTCCGTCGACGAAGTGAACGCCCAAAAGACGGCGACGCCGGCGACGCTGATCGACGTGCGCGAGAACGACGAGTATGTCGACGGCTACATTCCGGGCGCGACCTGGATTCCGCGCGGCAAGCTCGAGCTGCGCATCGAAGACGTCGTGCCCGATCGCGACCAGGACATCGTCCTTTATTGCGCCGGCGGCAATCGCTCGGCGTTGGCGGCCAAGGCGTTGAAGGAGCTCGGCTACACCCACGTCTCGTCGCTGGCCGGCGGTTACGGCGCGTGGAAGAAGGCGAACCTGCCGACGACCAAGCCGTTCATCTTCACGCCCGAGCAGAAGTCGCGTTATTCGCGCCATTTGATGCTGCCCGAAGTCGGCGAAGTGGGACAGGCCAAGCTGCTGCAAGCGAAGGTTTTGCTGCTCGGCGCCGGCGGTCTGGGCGCGCCGGCGGCGTTGTACTTGGCGGCGGCGGGCGTCGGCACCATCGGTCTCGTCGACGACGACGTGGTCGACGAGTCGAACCTGCAGCGCCAGGTCATTCACAGCACGAAGACCGTAGGCATGCCCAAGGTCGAGTCGGCGAAGCTGACGATCAACGGGCTCAATCCCGACGTCAAAGTGCGCACGCATCAGCTGCGCTTGTCGTCGGAGAACGTGCTCGACGTCATCAAAGACTACGATCTCATCGTCGACGGCACCGACAATTTCCAGACGCGCTATCTGTTGAACGACGCGTCGCTGATCCTGAAGAAGCCGGTGGTGAACGCGTCGATCTTCCAGTTCGAAGGTCAAGTGACGGTGTTCAAGCCGTTCGAAGGGCCGTGCTATCGCTGCTTGTATCCCGAGCCGCCGCCGCCGGGCATGGCGCCGTCGTGCAACGAAGCGGGCGTGCTCGGCGTGTTGCCGGGCGTCATCGGCGTCCTGCAGGCGACCGAAGCGGTGAAGCTGATCTTGGGCATCGGCAAGCCGCTCATCGGTCGGCTCATGCAGTATGACGCGATGAACATGAAGTTCCGCGAGTTCAAGCTGCCGCGCGATCCGAAGTGCGTCGTCTGCAGCGAGCCGGGCAAGAAGATCGAGCTCATCGACTACGAAGCCTTCTGCAGCATCGCGCGCTAGCTCGCGTCTTTTTGGTAATCGTATAAAACGGTTCGATGTTGCCGATTGCGGCGTCGCTGGCGGAGATCGCGCGGCTGGGCGAGCTTCTGCGTGCGTTCGCGGCCGCGGATGACGAAGGCTTCGGCGCGCTGTTCGACCCGCTGGCACCGCGGGTCGCCGTGGCCGGCGTCGCCGCGCGCTTCGCTCGGCCGCTCGCCGCCGCCGGCTTCGTCGACGGCGACGCCGACAGCTTACGCGGCCTGCATCGCATTCGTCGCATCGGCGCGCGGCTCTATGTCCTCGAGCTCGGCGACGGCCCCGAATACGTGCAGGACGTGTGGCCCGAGACCGACGCGCTGCTGGCGCTGCTCGACGGCGCGCTGCCCGGCCGGCTGGCCGACGTCGGCACCGGCTCGGGCGTCATCGCCATCGAAGCGGCGGCGCGCGGTCACGACGTCGTGGCGACCGACCTGTTCGACTCGGCGCTGGCGCTGGCGCGCTTCAATGCCGCCCTCAACGGCGTCGCGCTCGCGCTCCATCGCGGCCATCTGTTCGCGCCGCTCGCCGATCGTCAGTTCGATCTCGTGCTGACGGCGCCGCACTACGGTCACGAGTTCGACCAGCTGCGGCTCGAGGTCCTGCGCGACGGACCGGCGCACGTCGCGCCCGGCGGCACGCTGGCGTTGGCGACGGCGCTCGAGTGGGAGAACGACGGCCCGCTGGCGATCGCGCCGATTTTGCGGCGATTGAGCGGCTTTTCGGCGCGCGTCACGCCCATCGACAGCGACAACAAGCGCCACTGGTTCGCGCGCGCCGTCGGCGATGTGGCGCGTGTGCCGTCGCGGGCGCGCTTCGTCGTGACGTTGGCGCGCGAGCGCGAGCCGCGGCCGCTGACGGTGCAGCTGCCGCGCGACATGCCGAGCACGACGATCGACCGTCCGCATGTCGCGCTGGCGCGGCTGCAGACGCGGCCGTTCGCCAAAGCCGCCGCCTGGGTCGTGTCGACCGCCGACGACGTGGCCGCGCTGACGTCGCTGCTCGCGCAATTGGCCGCGCCCGAGCTGACGCTCGATGTGCCGTTGCCGGCGCTGCTCTACGATGCCTGCCGCTATGGCGCGCGCCCGTGCGTGGCGCCGCGCGGGCAAGCCGCGGGCGCGATCCTCGACGGCGACGGCGGCGTGCGACCGTGCGCGCACGGCGAGCCGCTGGCGCGCGCCGAGGATTCGCTGGCCGCGCTCGTCGACCGACAGCGCGCCGCCGCCGTGGCCGCCGCCGCGCGCCGCGACTGCGCCGGCTGCAGCGCGCGTGACGTCTGCAGCCGCTGCCTCTTTCCCGCCGGCTTCGTCGACGATCGCGCCTATTGCGACTTCATTCGAGCCCAGCGCAACGGCTTGCCGCGTCTGCGCCGCCTCGTCGAGACCTTGGCGCGGCTCGATCGCGCCGGCATCGCGGCGCCGCTGACGATTCGGCGCTGGCCACGCCGCGCCTGGTCGGCGCCGGAGGCCGCCGGCGCGCTCGCAGACGATGTGGCCAGCGCGTGGAATCAGTCGGAATGCTGGCTCCTGACGCATGCTGGTGGTCATCACTTGTCGTGGCTGCGCGCGGATGAATTGTGGGATACGGCCATCGACGACGACGCCGCACGCGTCGGTGCCGCCGTCGCCGACGACACGCTGACGACCCATGACGACGCCCCCAACGCGCTGCCCCGCGCGACCATCGATCGGGCCTTGCGACGACTGGCGGCACTGCTGCTCGTCTAATCCGCTATCCAGACGTAGCCGGACATGGCACGCGTAGATTCTGCTCTGCAATCATTTGCCTGCGACGAAATGCCGCATCTGCGCGTGACTCCGATACTTGTTAGGCCGTTTGCTTTGCTGATACTGTCGATTGGCGGGAGGTGGATTTTTAGCGTGCTGGACATGGTGGACGTCTCGCTGATCAGGGGCGCCGCGGATGGCGACAGAGACTGCCTCGCCGGGCTCTACGATCGCTATTCGCCCGCACTCTTGGCGATCGGTCGGCGCATTCTCGGCGATCGCCGCGAGGCTGAAGATCTGCTGCACGACGTCTTCCTCGAGGTCTGGCGGCAGGCGAGCGATTACGACGAGACGCGGGGCTCGGTGCGTGCCTGGCTCCTCATGCGCATGCGCAGCCGCGCGCTCGATCGTCGCAAGGCGGCCGTCTTCTCGCGCCGCGCCGATCTGCCGCCGGGCGACAGCGTGGCCGAGCCGCCGTCGAGCGAAGATCCGGCGCTGGGTGCCGATCGCGACGCCGTTCGTCGCGCGCTGGCGTCGCTGCCCAGCGACCAGCGCCTCGTGCTCGAATTGGGCTACTTCGAAGGGCTGTCGTCGTCGGAGATCGCCGAGCGGGTCAGCGCGCCCATCGGCACGGTCAAGTCGCGGGTCGCGGCGGCGCTGTCGAAGCTGCGCGCGGGCATCGTCGGCGAGCCGCCACGTGCGCTCGCCGAGAAGGGCAGCGGTGCCGTGAGGGCACGGGAATGACGGGGCATATCGACGCCCAACTCGCGGAGCTGCTGTTCGGAGATGTCAGCGCTGAGGACCGCCGGACGCTCGAGAAGCATGCGGCCGAATGTGCGCGCTGCGGACAGGCGCTCACCGACGCGCTCGAAGACTTCAGCGCGCTCGCGTTGGCGCTCGATCCCGAGCCACCGCCGCCGGGCTTGCGCGCGCGAATTCTGGCGGCGGCCAAGCCACGGCCGCGCCAGCTCCTGCTCGACAAAGTGGCGCAGATCTTCGACCTGACGCGCGACAAGGCGCGGGCGCTCTTGGCCAAGCTCGACGATCCCGAGGCGTGGCAAGGCGGACCGGTCGAGCAGTCGTGGATGATGTTCGTCGACGAGGCGGGCCCGCTGCTCGACGGCGCCTTCTGCTCATTCGTGAAGCTCGACCCCGACGTGCGCTGGCCGCCGCATCGCCACCTCGGCCAAGAGCAGATGCTGGTGCTCGAAGGCGGCTTTCGCGAGGACGACGGTCACGAAGTCCATCCGGGCGAGCTGCGCGTCATGGCGGCGGGCACCGAGCACGGCTTCACGAGCTTCGTCCACGAGGGCTGCCTGAGCGCGGCGATCGTCTACGGCGGCGTCGAGTTCCTGCAGCTCATCGACGCCGACGAGGCGCCGGCGCCGGGCGGCGCGACCAGCGAAAACGTGTCCGATGTCTCATCCGACGCGTCGGCCGATGCCGCGATCGATGACGCCGCCAAACGGTGATATCATCCGCGCGTGATCGAGGTTGGCGCGACGGTTGGTAACTATCGGGTTCTGCAAAAGATCGGCGCCGGCGCCATGGGCAACGTCTTTCTCGCCGAGCATCCCGTCATCGGCAAGCGCGTCGCGCTCAAGGTCATTCATCCCGAGCTGGCGTCGAACGAGGAGATGATCGCGCGCTTCTTCAACGAGGCCCGCGCGGTCACGCAGATCGGCCACGAGAACATCGTCGACGTGCAGGATTTCGGGCAGACGCCCGACGGCGACAGCTTCATCGTCATGGAGCTGCTCGAAGGCTCCAGCCTCGGCGACAAGCTGAAAGCGGAAGGCACGCTGTCGATTCCGCGCGCCGTGCACGTGGCGATTCAGCTGGCCGACGGGCTGTCGGCGGCGCACGCGCGCGGCATCATTCATCGCGATCTCAAGCCCGACAACATCTTCCTCATTCAGCGCGGCGGCGATCCCGACTTCGTCAAGCTGCTCGACTTCGGCTTGGCGAAGCTGACCGGGCCGTCGCAGGCGATGAATCACCAGACCAAGACCGGCTCGCTCTTGGGAACGCCGCACTACATGGCGCCCGAGCAGGCCGAGAACATCAAGAAGGTCGACAATCGCGCCGACGTCTATTCGCTCGGCTGCATTCTGTTTCAGGTTCTGACGGGGCGGGTGCCGTTCCCGGGCGAAGGTTTCGGCGAGGTGCTCGTGCGCCACGTGCGCGAGCCGCCGCCCTTGCCGTCGCGGCTGAATCCGCAGGTGCCGCCGGCGCTGGAGAAGATCGTCCTGCACGCGCTGGCGAAGAAGCCGGAGTTTCGCTTCGCGTCGATGGACGAGTTCCGCGCGGCGCTGCGCGACCCGGAGCGCTTTGCGCAGTCGCTCGACGGCCAAGGCGGGATTCACATGACGCCCGATCAGCCGATGGCGGCCGTCGCGCCGCCGCCGGCGTTGGGCGGCAACTTTGCCGTCGGGGCGCCGCCGCCGGTGGGAAATTACGGGCCGCCGTCGACCGGTGTGCCGGGCGTGCCGGGGCCGCGCGTCAGCCACGAGGCCAAGACGATGCTGGCGCAGCCGGCGCCCGATTTGGCGGCGATTCAGAAGGCGGCGGCGGCGCAAAATGGCGCGGCGGCGGCGCAGCGACGGCCCGATCCGCAGCGCATCGTGCAGCCGAAGCCGGAGAAGTCGACGGTGGCGCAGCCGATTCGCCCGCGCGCGCAGAAGTCGTCGCGCATGGGCTTGGCGGTGGCCGTCGGGCTCGCCATCGTCGCCGCCGGCGGCATCACCGGCTATGTGCTGCTCGGTCGCGGCGGCAAGGTCGCGGTCACGATCGTGACGACGCCGTCAGGCGCCGCCGTGCTCGACGGCGAGACGGCGCTCGGCGAGACCCCGCTCGTGGCGTCGCTCGAACGGAGCAGCGAGCCGCATATCTTGACGTTCAAGAAGGACGGATTCTTGAGCGCGCAGCGAAAAGTGACGCCGCAGGCGAACACCAAGCTCGACGTCAAGCTGCTGGCCAAGCCGGCGCCCGAAGCCGACGACGCGCCGGCCGAGGTCGCGCCGGCGCCGACGCCGGTCACGCCGGTCGCCAAAGCGGCGCCGCCGGTCGCCAAAGCCGCGCCGCCGGTCGCGAAAAGCGCGCCCAAAACGGCGGTGGCCGACGACGCGACGGCGGAGAAAGCGGCGCCCAAGAAGCATCACACGCCGCCCAAGCTGCGTAAGGAAGACACGCTGATTCTCACGCCCAGCTTCTGATCCTGTGTCAAAGTACGCGCCGTGTCGATGGCCGTACCCATGCAAAATCAGCTCGAATTAGGCATCCCTGGGTTCACTTACGCGGACCTGTATTCACCGCCGCGGCTGCGCGCGCTGTTCGAGCGCTGGCACGAAGGGCTGCACGCGACGAGCCCGGCGTTGGCCGCGCGCTACGACGCGCTGCGCGCCACGCAGGGCGACAACCTGACGCCGGTCGAGCTGTCGGAGCTGCTCGTCGAGCTGGCGCCGTCGGTGTCGCGCTTTGTCGTGCGGCTGTTCGGACCCGACGTCGAAGTCGCCTGGAACGAGCAGCGGGCGCGGGCCGAGTCCGAGCTGCAGGTCATGCGGTTCAAGGACGAGTTCGTCAAGCGCCGCGCGCTCAAGCGCAAAGCCGACGACTGTTCGCGCAGCGACGGCGACCGCGTCCTGCACGCGCTCGGCGTCGTCGGCGAGCGCGCGGACGACGAGCGCCACGTGGCGCTGGCGGTCCTGTCGCTGCTCGATCGCGAAGCGGAGCTGAAGAAGCGGCCCGTCGACGATCCCGAGCTGCTGGCGGTGCGCAACGATCTGACGGCGCTCGAGCAGTGGGTCGTGTCGCGCAAGCCCGAGCTCGGCAAGAAGTGGCTGTCGTTCAAGTTCGCGCCGCCGACGCCAGACGCGCTCAACCTCGTCGAGCTGCGCCGTCCGTCGCAGGAGTTGCGCGAGATGATCGTCGGGCCGAGCGAGCATCGCCGCGCCCGCGACGGCTTTCGGCTGACCGATCGGCGCATGACGCCGTCGCAAGTGCTGGCCGAGGTCGACTACTGCCTCTATTGCCACGATCGCGACAAAGACTCGTGCTCGAAGGGCCTCAAAGACGCGAAGACCGGCGCCATCAAGCCCAACGCGCTCGGCATCGAGCTCAACGGCTGCCCGCTCGACGAGAAGATCTCGGAGATGCACATGCTGCGTCGTCAAGGCGACTCGGTGGGCGCGCTGGCGCTCGTGTGCATCGACAATCCGATGTGCCCCGGCACCGGCCACCGCATCTGCAATGACTGCATGAAGGCGTGCATCTACCAGAAGCAAAAGCCGGTCGACATTCCGCAGATCGAGACCGGCATGCTGACGGACGTGCTGTCGCTGCCGTATGGCCTGGAGATTTACGGCCTGTTGACGCGCTGGAATCCGCTCGACGTCGCGCGGCCCTATGCGCTGCCCTATCGCGGCCAGGACGTGCTCGTCGTCGGGCTCGGGCCGGCCGGCTATACGCTCGCGCATCACCTGTTGAACGAAGGCTTCGGCGTCGTCGGCATCGATGGGCTGAAGCTCGAGCCGCTGCCGGTCGAGCTCGTCGGCGATTGGGAGCGCGGCCTGTTGCCGAAGCCGGTGCGCTCGTTCCAGTACGAAGAGCTCGACGAGCGCGTGCTCCTCGGCTTCGGCGGCGTGTCGGAGTACGGAATTACCGTCCGCTGGGACAAGAACTTCTTGGGCCTCATTTACGCGACGCTGCTGCGGCGCGACAAGTTCCGCGCTTACGGCGGCACGCGACTCGGCGGCACGCTGACGCTCGACGACGCCTGGCGGCTCGGCTTCGCGCACGTCGCCATCGCCGTCGGCGCCGGCAAGCCGACCATCATCGACATCGAGAACAACCTCATTCGCGGCGTGCGCAAGGCGTCCGATTTCCTGATGGCGCTGCAGCTCACCGGCGCCTACAAGCGTTCGTCATTGGCGAATTTGCAGGTGCGCTTGCCGGCGATCGTCATCGGCGGTGGCTTGACCGGCATCGACACGGCGACCGAGCTGCTCGCCTATTACGTCGTGCAGGTCGAGAAGGTGCGCGAGCGTTACGACGCGCTCGTGACGGCGTTCGGCGAGACGCGCGTGCGCTCCTCGTTCGACGGCGAAGAGATCGAGACGCTCGACGAGTTCGTGGCCCACGGTCGCGCCATCGCCGCCGAGCGCGAGCAGGCCGCGGCCGCGTCGCGCGCGCCCAATTTCCAGCCGCTGCTCGACAAATGGGGCGGCGTGTCGCTCTGCTATCGCAAGAAGCTGACCGACTCGCCCGCTTATCGCCTCAACCACGAAGAGGTCGAAAAGTGTCTGGAAGAGGGGGTGCGCTTCATCGAAGGCTTGTCGCCGCTGGCGGCAATTCCCGACGAGCGCGGCGCCGTGCGCGCCATGCGGTTCAAGAGCGCGGCCGGCGTGACGCTGGAGCTGCCGGCGCGCACCGTGTGCGTGGCCGCGGGAACGTCGCCCAACACGATCTACGAGAAAGAGTTTCCCGGTACGTTTCAAATCGATCAGCGCGGGTTCTTCTCGCCGCATAAAGCGGTGCGCGACGGCGACCAAGTCGAGCTCGTCGCCGATCCCAACGGCTTTTTCACGTCGTATCTGCAAGACGGTCATACCGTCAGCTATTACGGCGACAATCATCCGCGTTATGCCGGCAGCGTCGTCAAAGCGATGGCGTCGGCCAAGCATGGCTACCGCTACGTGGCCGCGCTGTTCGGCGAAGCGCCCATCGCGACGGCGGCCGAGCAGGCGACGCGCGAGACGCACTGGAAGCAGCTCGCCGGCGCGCTCGACGACGGCATCCGCGCCACGGTCGTCGCCGTGAACCGGCTGACGCCGACGATCATCGAGGTCGTCGTGCGCGCGCCGTTCGCCGCCAGCCGCTTCAACCCCGGGCAGTTCTACCGCTTGCAGAACTTCGAGGCCAACAGCCCGCTCGTCGAAGGCACGCGCTTGGCGATGGAGGGCCTGGCGCTCACCGGCGCCTGGACCGATCCCGAGCGCGGCCTTCTGTCGCTCATCGTGCTCGAGATGGGCTCGTCGTCGCGGCTGTGCGCGGCGTTGAAGGTCGGCGAGCCCGTCGTCATCATGGGACCGACCGGCACGCCGACCGAGATTCCGACGGGCGAGACGGTCGTGCTCGCCGGCGGCGGCCTCGGCAACGCCGTCCTCTTCTCGATCGGAAAAGCGTTACGCGCCGCCGGCTGCCGCGTCGTCTATTTCGCCGCCTATCGCAGCCCGAGCGACGTCTTCAAAATGGACGACATCGAAGCCGCCGGCGACGTCATCGTCTGGTCGACCGACTCGGCGCCGTCGGTGACGCCGCGGCGGCCGCAGGATCGCGCCTTCGTCGGCAACGTCGTGCAAGCGATGATCGCCTACGCCGACGATCAGCTCGGCGGTCAGCCGGTGCCGTTCGGCGACGGCCAGCGCATCATCGCCATCGGCTCCGACCGCATGATGCGCGCGGTCAAGGAGGCGCGTTACGGCGCGCTCGCCGGTCGTCTGCAGCCGGACCATCACGCCGTCGCCAGCATCAACTCGCCGATGCAGTGCATGATGAAAGAGGTGTGCGCGCAGTGCTTGCAGAAGCACGTCGATCCGCGCACCGGCAAAGAGACGATCGTGTTCAGCTGCTTCAATCAGGATCAGCCGATGGATCACGTCGACTTCACCAACCTGGCGCAGCGACTGCGGGCGAACACGGTGCAGGAGAAGCTGACGAACTTGTGGCTCGACAAGCTGCTCGCGCACGGCGATCTGCCGCGCATCTGACGCTCGTATCGCGGAGCCGTGGGGGCAGATCGTCTCCGAGGTCCGCGACGGCAACGGCTTCCTCGTCGAGATCTGCTCGCCCGTCGCGCACTGACAATGCTGAAGTAACTGCTTCAGTATTAGCCGCGTAATTGCTGAAGTGACTGCTTCAGTGTCTCCGGCAGCCGCTTCGTCGCTTCGCGGAACGTGAGGCCGCTCATGCGCGCGTGATGCTTGCGCACGAAGCGCGCCACCAGCTCCGGCCGCTTCTTCGACACGTCGCGCAGCACCCAGCCGATGGCCTTGCGGATGAAGAACTCTTTCTCCTCCAGCATCGGCGCGGCCAGCTCGGCGAAGAGCGCGAAGTCGCCGCCACCGGCGCGCATGACGTCGAGCTGCGCCAAGAGCGACGTGCGCCGCACCCAGAAGTCGGCGTCGGCGGCCCACTTGCGCAGCAGCGACGACGGATCGGCGGGCAGCGCGGCGGGGAAGATCTTCGTCGCCAGCCAGTCGACGTGCGCCCAGCAGGCCGACGTGCGAATGAGCCCGATGAGCCAGGTGGCGTCCTTCGGGCTCACGGAGATCGAGGTGGCGCTCGAGGATTCCGACGGCCGCCGAGTGCAGGTCGAAGTTGCGCGTGGCGTAGAGCGCGTCGACGGCGCGGCGCAGCTCGGCGTGGGTCGTCAGCGTGGCGGCGAAGTCGCGGCTGGCGGCGCGCACGATGGCGGCGGTGACGCCGTGAAAGTCGAGCGCGCTCTTCATGTAGGCTTTGCTGGCGATGGCGCCGTCGGCGTCGCCTTCGGCCGTGAAGCGGCGGGTGAAGAATTCGACGGGGTTCACGCGCGCATCGTACGACATTGGCCCCCGCCGTCGATCGCGAGGCCCAGCCGACCCATCGCGCAGCGCACTGCAAACAAGAGGTCGCACTCGTAGCCTTAGAGCCCCGTGGCATTCGGCATCGGCGATAGGGGAGACGTGCCCCGCGGCGCGATGTTTCGCGCGCGCTACATTCGCGTCATCCGCGGCGATCGCCCGGTTCGACCAGTCGGATCGCGAGTTGCTATGTGCGGTCGCGGAGGTGGGTCGATGCGGCGTGCAGCGCTGGTCTTCGTCATGGGTATCTTGGGCGCGTGCGGATCGTCCGGCAGCTCGGGCGGCGTCGGCGGTAATGGCGGCGCCGGCGGAACGGGCACGGCCGGCGGCACCGGCACAGCCGGCGGCACCGGCACGGCCGGCGGAACGGGCACGGCCGGCGGCACCGGCACGGCTGGCGGAACCGGCACGGCTGGCGGCGGCGGAACGGCCGGCGGCGGCGGCACGACGCCCGGCGGCACCTCGCCCAACCCGATCTACCTCCCGAAGCCGACCGGTACCTGCCCCGACTTCGTCAACGGCAGCGTCACCTTCTCGCCCGCCGGCATCGCCGCCCGCAGCGCGCAGATCTGGATGTCGAGCAACGCCTCGACGATGCACGGCCCGCTCGTCTTCTATTGGTACGCCACGACCAGCTCGACGCTCGAGGTCCTTTACGGCCTCGG
The DNA here is from genome assembly GCA_963785725.1 of uncultured delta proteobacterium. Lineage (GTDB taxonomy): Bacteria > Myxococcota_A > Polyangia > Palsa-1104 > Palsa-1104 > JAQBQH01. Next base: position 105,836 of record CAWAWS010000006.1, read on the forward strand.
ACAAGACATCGTCGACGACATCGAAGCCAAAGGCGGCATGGTCATCGCGCCCGTCGAAGACGAGCCCAACGGCGTGAAGAACACCTTCCCGTGGTACCTCGTCACCAGCAACCGCATGGACGACATCCAAGTCGCCGACGAGATCGTCGCCTGCGCCATCCAAAAAGTGGGCATCGACACGAGCCGCATCTACTCGATGGGCATGAGCGCCGGCGCGCTGCAGACGACGCGCATGAGCTTCTTGCGCTCGGGCTATCTCGCCAGCGTCGCCACCTATTCGGGCGGCATCGAGCCCGGCGTCAGCGACGCCTTCCAGGACGCGACGAACAAGTATCCGGCGATGATCTTCGACGGCGGACCGACCGACGACATCGACGGTCTCGACTTCCAGATGGCGAGCCAGACGTTTCAGACGACGCTACAAGGCGACGGCCACTTCGCGTTCATCTGCGATCACACGGCGGTCGCGCCCGGCCATCAGATTCCGCCGGCGCCGGCGCCGGCGAGCGTGTGGCAGTTCTTCCAGGATCATCCGTTCGGCACCAATCCGTCGCCGTACGCGGGCGGCTTCCCGAGCGGCTTCCTCTCGTACTGCGCGCTGCCGTAACGCCGTTCACCGCCGGCGCGTGCTGACGGCCGCTTGCCCGATCCTCTGGTCAGTCGCTCGGCCAATCATAGGATTGTGCAAGCCGCAGTCGCTCGGGCGGATGCCGAAAAAACGACGGAATTCACGGCTGAACTGCGACTCGCTCTCGTAGCCGACGTCGCGCGCGGCGTGCTTCGCGGAGCTGCCGGCCTGCAGGAGCTGCTTGGCCCGCGTCAGCCGGATCCCTTTGACGTACTGCAGCGGCGACGTCGACGTCATGGCCTTGAAGTGCTGATGGAACGTGGGCACGCTCATGTGCGCCAGCTTCGCCAGCGCCTCGATCGGCAGCCGCTCCGCGTAGCGCTCGGCGATGTGGCGCATGACCCGCGTCAGCTGGCTCGTCGGCCCTTGCGACTGCGCCAGGCTGCGCAGCGCGCCGCCATGCGGTCCCTCGAGGACGTGAAAGAGGATCTCGCGCAGCGTCTGGCGCCCGAGCGCGCGCGTCGTGCGCTCGTCGCGCAGGCACGACATGAAGCGCAGCACCGTGCTCTCGAGCGCGCCGTCGAGCTTGGCGCGGAACGCGCCGCGCACCGCCTTGGCCGTCGCCACGTAAGCATCGGGCTCGACGTCGGCGAGCAGCTCGCGCAAGAGCGTGAGGTCGATCTCGACGGCGAACGTGAGGACGGGCGACGCCGGCTGTGCGATCGTCTCGCACAGCATCGGCAAGGGCGAGAGCACCACGAGGTAATGCTGCGGGTCGTACACGATCGTCTCGTCGCCGAGGAAGCCGCGCTTCTCGCCTTGACCGACGAAGATCACGCAGGCGGGATAGAGCATCGGCGTCGGCTTCTCCGACTGGCTGAGCCGCCAGAGGAGAGCCCCGGGATAGCGCGCCTGATTCGGGCCCTCGTGCGGCGCCAGCGCGGCGATGGCGCCGGCGAGCGAGCTCGATTTCGGCGACCGGCGCGTGCGGCTCATTCGTTCATGATAGCACGGAGATCTAGTCGCTCATAGGATTAGGCAAGTCATCGAGAGAAGCGTGTATTCCCCGCCGCCGGCTCGGCAATTAGATTGGCTCTCGAAAGGAAACGAACATGTCGAACAAGAGCCAAGGGTCACTCGCCGGTCGCGTCGCGGTCATCTCGGGCGCCTCGAGCGGAATCGGCGCGGCGACGGCGCGCGCGCTGTCGGAAGCTGGAGCGCGGGTCGCGCTGCTCGCGCGGCGCAAGGGCAAGCTCGAGGCGCTCGCCGGCGCCATTCGCGACAAAGGCGGCGTGGCCGACGTCTACGAGGTCGACGTCACCAATCGCGCGGCGGTGGCGACGGCCGCCGCCAGCATCAAGCAGCGCGCCGGTCGCATCGACATCGTCGTCAACAACGCCGGCGTCATGCTGCCGAACCCGATCGAAGCCCAGCGCTTCGATCAGTGGCAGCAGCAAGTCGACCTCAACATCAGCGGGCTCTTGAACGTGATCGGCGCCTTCACGCCGGCGCTGGTCGAGGCGGCGGCCGGCAAAGGACCAGCCGATCTCGTCAACATCTCGTCGATCGCCAGCAAGAACATCTTCCCGTACTTCGCCGTCTACAGCGGCACCAAGGCGTTCGTGAGCCACCTGTCGATCACGCTGCGCGCCGAGCTCGGCGGCAAAGGCGTGCGCGTCAGCGCCATCGAGCCGGGCATCGTCGGCACCGAGCTGCAGGGCCACGTCGACTTCAAGGGCGCGCAGGATTGGCTGGCCGGCGCCAAGACGCAGATGGAGTTTCTCGAGCCGGAAGACGTGGCGGCGACGATCGCATTCACCGTCGGCGCGCCGAGACGCGTGAACCTGTCGCAGGTGACGATTATGCCGACCGGACAGGCGAGCTAAACTTAGGCGTCAGGCGCGCAGCTGCACCGACTCGAACTCGGGCAGCGCGCGCCGCAGCTTCGCCTTCAGCCGATCCTCCAGCTGGCGCACGCGCTCGCGCGACAGGTTCAGGTGACGACCGATCTCGGCCAGCGTATCGGCCTCGTCGCACAAGAGACGGCGCGCCAAGATGTAGCGCTCGCGCTGGGTCAGACCGCGCGCCAGACCGTCGATGCGCAGCCGCACCAGCTCGTCGCGCTGCATGCGCTCGAAGCGATCTTCCTGGCCTTCGGCGTGATCGTCGGCGAGCAGCTCGAGCTGTGTCGCGGCGCCGTCGCGGAAGGCGGCCGCGTCGAGCGACATGTCCTTCGACTCGAGCCGGCCGGTCATGTCGCGGATGCGCTCGGGCGAGGTGTTGAACTTGCGCGCCAGTCGCTCTTCGACGGCGGTTTCGCTGCCGGCCGGGCCGAGCGCGGCCGTGATCTTGGCGCGCTCGCGCGACATGCGGAAGAACAGCTTCGACTGCAGCGGCCCCGTGCCGACGCCGACCATCGACCACTGCTTGAGCACGTGCGCCAAGATGAGCGCGCGAATCCAATAGGCCGCGTAGGTCATGAAGCGCAGGTTGCGCGCCGGCTCGAAGCGCTTGACCGCCTCGCACAGCCCGATGTTGCCCTCTTCGACCAGATCGGCGACGCGAAAGCCGTAACCGCGATACTGCATGGCGATCTTGACCACGAAGCGCAGGTTGGCGCGCACCAGCCGATGCGCCGCGTCTTGGTCGCCGTGGCGACGCCAGCGACGGGCGAGCCGCAGCTCCTCGTCGCGCTCGAGCGGCTCGTATTCCGAGATGGCGGAGAGATAGGCGGAAAAGCTGGCGTCCTCCTGGAGCGGCCGGCCCATGGCATGTTCTCCTTCCGCCGATTGGATGAACCCGCTACCGCGTTGGTTTCAGCCCCGTAGGAAAATTGCGCGCTGGCGGTGATCGTCCGGGTGTCGCAGGTTCTGCGACGGTGGCGCCATGGCTCCTTGCCAAAAGCGAGCGCGGATCGCAAGCTGGTGATCGTGCTCCTCTATATATTGCCGGCGGCGATCTTGTGCGCCTGTGCGTTCGCGCTGGCGCGGCGTCACCGGCTGACCGAGACGCGCCTCGCCGCCGAGGCGCTGACCGCGGAAGTCCAAGCGATTGCAGCGATTGCGCGCGCCGAAGCGGCGGCGGCGGTGCAGTCGGCGTCGGCGTCGGCGCGCGAGCAGGCGCTCGAGGCGCGCCGCCTGGCGCACGAGGAGTCGGTCAAGTCCGAGCGTGAGCTGCACGCGCGCGAAGACGAGCTGATGCGCAAGCTGTCGACGCTGAACACGAGCGAGCAGCGCATCACCGCCCGGGCCACGGCGCTGCAAGAGCGCGAGCAGGGCCTGAAGCAGCTCGAGCAGAAGAAGCGCGAGCTCGACGAGCAGCGCAAGCAGGCCGACGAGGCGCGCGGCAAGCTCTTGGAGGAGCAAGCGGGCGAGACGCGGCGCGAGCTGCGCGACCGCCTCGTCGCCGAGTGGGTGCAAGAGGCCAAGGCGCGCGCGGCCGACGAGCTGCGCCACATCGAGCAGGGCCTGGCCGATGCCGAGCACGGTCGCGAAGCCAAGCGCGTCATGGGCATCGCGATCCAGCGTTATCACGGGCACTATTTGACCGAGCGGCTCTTGTCGAACCTGCCGCTGTTGCCGGGCTTGGGCGCCAAGCTCTTGCCCGATATTCCCGCGGTCGAAGAGGTGGCGAACGTCAAGATTACGCTCGCCGACGATCAGACGAGCGTGCGCTTGGAAGGGCAGGACTCGTTCGGCCGTGAGATCGCCCGTCGCGCCATTCGCAAGCTGGAGAAGAGCGGCTGGAAAGGCGAGGCCAAGGCGTCGGTCGAAAAGATCAAAGAGGAGCTGGAGCGCGAGGTCGTCGAGCTGGGGCGGCGCGCGTTCAAAGAGCTGGAGATCCCGCGGGCGCATCCCGACATCGTCAAGCTCGTCGGTCGCCTCAACTGGCGGACGTCGTACACGCAGAATCAGTGGAAGCACGCGGTCGAGGCCGCGTTCTTGTGCGGCATGATGGCCAACGAGCTCGGCCTCGACGTCAAGATCGCGCGGCGCGCGGCGTTGATGCATGACATCGGCAAGTCGCTGACGCACGCCATCGACGGCTCGCACGCCGTCATCGGCGCCGATTACGCGCGGCGGCTCGGCGAGTCGGAGCTGGTGGCGAACGCCATCGGCGCGCATCACGCCGACGAGCCGTGCAACTCCGTCTACGCGTCGCTGGTCGCGGCCGCCGACGCGATGTCGGGCGCGCGGCCGGGCGCGCGCCGCGAGCAGACCGACAATTACGTGCAGAAGCTGGAAGATCTCGAGCGCATCGGCGGCAGCTTCAACGGCGTCGAGCGCGCGTTCGCCGTGCAAGGCGGCCGTGAAGTGCGCATCTACGTGCAGGAGAACCGCGTCAACGACGAGCGCGCCGTCGAGCTGTCGAGCGAGATCGCGCGCCGCATCTCCGACGAAATGACGTTCCCCGGGCAGATCAAGGTGACCGTCATCCGCGAGCTGCGCGCCATCGAAGTCGCCGGCTGATGTCGCGCCACGTGCTCGCCGTCGTCGCCGTGCTCGCGCTCGGCGGCTGCGGCAAGTCGACGGCCAAACCGCACGACGGCGGCGTCGACTTGGCGGCCGGCGACGGCGCGGCCGCGACGGGGCTGCCGCCCGAGTGCGACGTGCTCACCGATACCGGCTGTCCGGCGGGCGAGCGCTGCACCATCGGCACCGACAACGGCCAGCCGCGCGATCTCTGCTTCGCCACCGTCGCCAACCCGCTCGGCGAAGACTTCGTGTGCGCGCCCGTCACCGCCGGTACGCGAACCGGCGACGATTGCGCGCCCGGCCTCGTGTGCATGCCGCTGGCCGGCGACTACGCGACCTGCCGTCGCCCCTGTTATCAGCGCGCCGACTGCGCCGCCGGCCAAGGCTGCGTCGTGCCGACGTCGACGTCGACCTTGCGCAACGACGACGGCGGCACCTTCGTCCTGCGCGGCTGCAGCAACAACATCGGCTGCGATCCGATCGCGCAGAACGTCTGCACGCCCGGCACCGGCTGCTATTTGTCGACGTTCGACGACGTCGGCCGCGTCAGCGAATGCTTACTGCCCGGCAGCGGCCAAGCCGGCTCGTTGTGCACCAACATCACCGACTGCGCGCCCGGCTTCCGCTGCGACAACGGCACCTTCTGCCGTCGCTACTGCTACTTCGACGGCGCGCCCGACGGCGGCGCGCTCGGCGGCTGCCCGGCCGACGAAGGCGTCTGCGATCTCTTCGTCGACTCGGGCGGCGTCTACGGCATCTGCGGCTCCGAATAGTCCCGCCCAACCTAGGAACGACGCACATGAAAGCGATGACGCTCAGGTCGCATGGCGGCCCCGAAGTCCTGACGCTCGAAGAGCTGCCGACGCCGTCGACGCCGCCCGGTCACGTGCGCGTTCGCGTCGGCGCCGTGGCGATGAACCACCTCGACTTGTGGGTGCGGCGCGGGCTGCCGCATCTGAAGCTCGCCTATCCGTTCCTGCTCGGCGCCGACGTCGCCGGCACCGTCGACGAGGTGGGCGAGGGCGTCGTCGACGTGCGCGCCGGCGACGAGATCGTCGTCAACCCCGGCTGGTCGTGCGGCCGCTGCCGCGAGTGTCTGAGCGGCCGTGACAACCTCTGCCGCCACTATCAGCTCATGGGCGAAGATCGCTCCGGCGGTTATGCCGAGCTCATCGTCGTCCCGGCGCAGAATGTGGTCGGCAAGCCGAAGTCGCTGTCGATGGCCGAAGCCGCCGCGCTGCCGACGACGTTCTTGACCGCCTGGCAGATGCTGACGCGCAAGGCGCCGGTGTCGCCCGGCGACGACGTGCTCGTCATGGCCGCCGGCTCCGGCGTCGGCGTCGCCGCCATCCAGATCGCCAAGCTGCGCGGCGCGCGGGTCATCGCCACCGCGTCGAGCGACGACAAGCTCGCCCGCGCCCGCGCGCTCGGCGCCGACGAGACCATCAACCACGCGTCGCAAGATCTGGTCGCCGAAGTGAAGCGGCTGACCGGCAAGCGCGGCGTCGACATCGTCTTCGAGCACGTCGGCGCCGCCGTTTGGGAGAAGGTGATCTTGGCGACCCGGCGCGGCGGTCGCATCGTCACCTGCGGCGCCACCTCCGGCTTCGACGCGCGCACCGACCTGCGTCACGTCTTCTTCCGGCAGCTCGAGATCTTGGGCTCGACGATGGGCGCCAAAGGCGATCTGTTCGACATTTTACAGCTCGTCGGCGCCGGCAAGCTGAAGCCGATCGTCGACCGCACGATGCCCTTGGCCGAGGCGCGAGCGGCCCATCAGCTGCTGGAGAGCCGTGCCGCCTTTGGCAAGATCGTACTCATTCCATAGCGTTACCAGACTCTAACCTTCACGTGAGAATGAGGGTATTGACAGCTTTTGCGTGCTACACTAAATAGGACTCGCACGTAAGGGTAAGAGTTGGGACCTCACGAACACATAGCCACGTTGGAAAAGCCACTGCGCGTCGGCGAGCTCGCCAAGCGGAGCGGCAAGACCGTGCGTGCGCTGCATTTGTACGAGGAGCTCGGGCTGCTCCACCCGGTGCATCGCTCGAAGGGCGGCTTTCGTCTCTACTCGCCGTCGGCGGTGCAGCGCGTCGAGTGGATCTCGAAGCTGCAAGACGCCGGCTTTTCGCTGCACGACTTGCAGGATCTGCTCAACGGCGTGAGCGAGCAGGGCAACGTGGCGTCGATGGCGATGGAGCGCGTCCGCGGTGTGTTCGCGGATCGTTTGCGCGAGACGCGCGAGCAGCTCAAGAAGCTGACGCAGCTGGAGCAGGATTTGACGGCGAGCCTGGCCTATCTCGAAGGCTGCCGCTCGTGTCGCCCCAGCGAGCATCAGATCGAAGAGTGCCCGAGCTGCAATCACAACGGACACGAAGCCGGCGCGCAACCGATTCTCGTCGCCGGCATCCATAGAGGGTGATGATGGCCGTAAAAGTACCGATCTTCATGGACAACCACTCGACGACGCCGGTCGATCCGCGCGTCCTCGACGCCATGCTGCCCTATTTCCGCGAGGACTTCGGCAACGCGGCGTCGCGCAACCACGTCTTTGGCTGGAAAGCGGAGAAGGCGGTCGAGCTGGCGCGCGAGCAAGTGGCGGCGCTGATCGGCGCGTCGGCCAAAGAGATCGTCTGGACCTCGGGCGCGACCGAGTCGATCAACCTGGCGTTCAAGGGCGCGGCCGAGTTCTACGCCGAGAAGGGCAACCACTTCATCACCGGGCAGACCGAGCACAAGGCGACGCTCGATACCTGCAAGCGGCTCGAGAAGCAGGGCTGCGAAGTGACCTATCTGCCCGTCGACAAAGAGGGGCTGATTTCGCCGGAGCAGGTCGTGGCGGCGATGAAGCCGAACACGGTCATGGTCTCGTTGATGCTGGCGAACAACGAGATCGGCTCGGTGCATCCGATCAGCGCCATCGGCGCGGCGATCAAGGCGCACAAGAAGGACGTGCTGTTTCTCGTCGACGCCGTGCAGGGCGCGGGCAAGATTCCGTTCGACGTCAACGAGGCCAAGGTCGACTTGGCGGCGCTGTCGGGCCACAAGATTTACGGGCCGAAGGGCGTGGGCGCGCTCTACGTTCGCCGCAAGCCGCGCGTGCGCGTCGTCGAGCAGATCGACGGCGGCGGTCACGAGCGCGGCATGCGCTCGGGCACGCTGAACGTGCCGGCGATCGTCGGCTTCGGCAAGGCGGCCGAGCTGTGCCGGCTCGAGATGGCGGAAGAGTCGCGGCGCATGATTGGCCTGCGCGATCGGCTCCTGAGCGTATCTGCAGGCGAACTTGAAGGAGACGTACATCAACGGCTCCTGGGAGCATCGTCTGCCCGGCAACTTGAATGTCAGCTTCGCGTATGTCGAGGGCGAAGGCCTGATGATGGCGTTGAAGGACGTGGCCGTGTCGTCGGGCTCGGCCTGCACGTCGGCGTCGCTCGAGCCGTCGTATGTGTTGCGCGCGCTCGGCGTCGGCGAGGAGATGGCGCACACGTCGATCCGCTTCGGGCTCGGGCGCTTCAACACCGAAGAAGAGGTCGACTACGTCGGTCGTCACGTCGTCGAGGCGGTCACCCGGCTGCGCGAAATGTCGCCGCTGTGGGAGATGGTGCAAGAAGGCATCGACCTGAAGAGCATTTCAGTGGGCAGCGGAGCACTAGAGGAAAATCATGGCGTACTCTGAAAAAGTCATCGACCACTACGAGAACCCGCGCAACGTCGGGTCGCTCGACAAGAACGCCGACGACGTCGGCACCGGCCTCGTCGGCGCGCCCGCGTGCGGCGACGTGATGAAGCTGCAGATCAAGGTCGAGGACGGCATCATCACCGATGCCAAGTTCAAGACGTTCGGCTGCGGCTCGGCCATCGCGTCGTCGTCGCTGGTGACCGAGTGGGTCAAGGGCATGACGATCGACAAGGCGATGGAGCTGAAGAACTCGCAGATCGCCGAGGAGCTCAACCTGCCGCCGGTCAAGATCCACTGCTCGGTGTTGGCCGAGGACGCGATCAAGGCGGCCATCGCCGACTACAAGAAGAAGCAGACGAAAGGCGCTTAGTCATGGACCACGTCGGGATCGAGCCGGCGGCGCCGGTGGCGCGTAACGAAGGCGACGGAGAGTTCACGGTGACGCCGGCGGCGGCGGCGCAGATCGTGCGTCAAGTGACCAAGCGCCAGGCCGAGAACAAAGCGACCGAGGCGATCCGCATCGGCTTGCGCGGCGGCGGCTGTGACGGCTTTTCGTACGTGTTCGAGTGGGCCGACAAGCCGGCGGGCAAGCACGACCACGTGCTCACGTTCTCCGACGGCAACGGCGGTAACGTCCGGCTCTTCATCGACAAGAAGAGCATGTTGTATTTGAAGGGCACGACGCTCAACTTCGTCAGCGGCTTGATGGGCCACGGGTTCAAGTTCGAGAACCCGAACGTCAAGGGCGCCTGCGGTTGCGGCGAGAGCGTGCAGTTCTAAGCTCCAGCTTTCCGAGAAGATCATGGCCCGCGATTACTTCGAAGTTTTCGGCCTGCCGCGCGCGTACCACCTGAGCGCGGCGGAGCTGGAGACGCGCTATCTGGCGCTGCAAATGCAAACGCACCCCGACCGCTTCGCCAAGGCCATGCCGCGCGAGCGGCTGGAGGCGATCGTGCGCAACACCGAGCTCAACGACGCGTACAAGGTCCTGAAAAACGACATTCGACGCGCCGAATACATATTGAAATTGGAAGGCATCGATATCGGCGACGAGAAGCCGCAGGCGACGACGGGCGCCACCAAGCAGCTCGTCGTCGATCCGCGCTTGCTGATGGAAGTGATGGAGCTGCGCGAGGCGTTGTCGGACGCGCGCAGCGACGGCAAAGACGCGGAGGTCGCGGCCTTGGCGCGCGACGTCGAGGCGCGGCAGAAGACGGCGATGACGATCGTCGACGAAGGTTACAGCGCGTACGAAGCGGGCGACAAAGGGCGGCTCGATGGCATTGCCCGTGCGCTGGTTTCGTTACGTTATTATCAGCGTTTCATGGACGAAGTAACGGGTAAGGAGTAGCGATGGCCGAGGCGTTGTACGACATCGCCGAGCCGGGAGCGTCGAAGCCGAAGGAGGCGTGTGCCGGGCGCGCGATCGGCATCGACCTCGGCACGACGAACTCTCTGGTGGCCGTCGTGCGCGACGCCAATCCGGTCGCGCTCGCCGACGCCGCGGGGCGCAAGCTCCTGCCGTCGGCGGTGCGTTATCGCGACGGCGAGGCGCCGATCGTGGGCCCGGACGCGCTGCGCGACGCGGCGCAGTTTCCGCGCGATACCATCGTGTCGGCCAAGCGCTTCATGGGTCGCGGCGCCAAGGACGCGGAGACGACGCGGCGCTTTACGCCCTATCAGTTCGCGAGCGGCGACGGCACCGTCGTGCGCTTCGAGGTCACCGGCGGACGCGCGGTGACGCCGATCGAAGTCTCGGCGGAGATCTTGCGAGCGCTGAAGCTGCGCGCCGAGGCCGAGCTCGGTGGCGCGCTCGACGGCGCCGTCATCACCGTGCCGGCCTACTTCGACGACGCGCAGCGCCAGGCGACGAAGGACGCGGGCCGCATCGCCGGCCTCGAGGTCTTGCGTCTGCTCAACGAGCCGACGGCGGCGGCGCTGGCGTACGGCCTCGACAAGAAGTCCGAAGGGACGTTCGCCGTCTACGATCTGGGCGGCGGCACGTTCGACATCTCGATTCTGAAGCTCACGGGCGGCGTGTTCGAGGTGAAGTCGACGGGCGGCGACACGGCGCTCGGCGGCGACGATTTCGATCGCGCGCTGGCCGAAGTCATCCTCGCCAAGACCGGCGCTGACGCGGCGTTGGATGCGTCGGCGCAGCGCGCGTTGCTCGATCGCGCGCGGGCGGTCAAGCATCGGCTGACGACGGAGACGGCGGTCGCGCTCGACGGCGGCGCCAGCGTGACGCGCGCCGAGTTCGACGCGGCCATCGAGCCGATTATCGCGCGGACGAAGGCCACCTGTCTGCGCGCGCTCAAGGACGCGGGCGCCGACGCGGCGCAGCTCGACGGCGTCATACTCGTCGGCGGCGCGACGCGCGTGCCGGCGGTGCGCGCGTTCGTGCGCGAGCTGTTCGGTCGCGAGCCGCTGGCGGACATCGATCCCGACGAGGTCGTCGCGCTCGGCGCCGCGGTGCAGGCCGATCTGCTCGCCGGCGCCGGTCCGCGGCAGGACGTGCTGCTCCTCGACGTCATTCCGCTGTCGCTCGGGCTCGAGCTCATGGGCGGCGTGGTCGAGAAGATCATCCCGCGCAACTCGACGATTCCGACGGGCGCCAAGCAAACGTTTACGACGTACGCCGATCAGCAGACCGGGTTCGACTTGCATGTCGTGCAGGGCGAGCGCGAGACCGTCGCCGAGTGCCGCTCGCTGGCGCGTTTTCAGCTGACCGGGATTCCGCCGATGGGCGCCGGCCTGGCGCGGCTCGAGGTCACGTTCATCGTCGACGCCGACGGGATTTTGCGCGTCATGGCCAAAGAGGAGACGACCGGCAAGGAGTCCTCCGTCGAGGTCAAGCCGACGTACGGGCTGTCGGAGGAGCAGATCGAGAAGATGCTCTTCGACTCCTATGAATATGCCGAGGAGGATTTGAAGGCGCGCTTGCTGGCCGAGGCGCGCGTCGAGTCCGATCGCATCTTGTCGGCGTTGGAGCGGGCGCTGGCGGTCGACGGGCGGCTGCTCTCACCGGCGGAGCGCGCCGACATCGACGCGCAGGTCGCCGGCTTGCGGCAGGCGGCGCAGGGCGAGGATCACCGCGCGATTCGCGAGCGCACCGAGAAGCTCGACTTGGCGACGAAGCCGTTCGCCGAGCGGCGCATGAACGAGGGAATTCGGCGCGCCATCGGCGGTCAGCAGGTGGGCGCCATCGAGAAGCAGGTCGAGCACGCCAAAGGCACGGCCGCGCACGAAGGGATACGGGACTGATGCCGAAGGTGACGTTCATGCCCGATGGAATCTCGATCGAGGTCGAGCCGGGCACATCGATTTTGAAGGCGGCGAAGTCGGCGCATGCGCCGGTCGGGTACGCGTGCGGCGGCGTGTGCGCGTGCTCGACGTGCCACGTGTACGTCAAGCAGGGCGGCGACTCGTTGAGCGAGCAGGAAGAGAGCGAGGAGGACATCCTCGACAAGGCGTTCGACGTGAAGTCGAGCTCGCGGCTCAGCTGTCAGTCGAAGGTGGGCGACGCCGATGTCGTCGTCGAGATTACGCGCGAGTCGCGGCAGGCTTGGCTCGACGAGCATCCCGAGGAGCGCGCGAAGGCCAAGCAGGCCGGCAGCAGCGTCGCCGGGTAGCGTCGGCGGCGATTTCCTGCGCGGCGATTCGCGGCGGTCCCTACGCAGAGCACGCTCCGATGATTGTATTCGACAGTCAACTTGCTTGACTAAAAGGTAAACCGAATTGACTAATCGCTGACGGCGCGCCTGGCCGGGCCATCGCGGCTCGCGACCCCTACGCACCAGTCGCTTGGTCAAGTCGGTTTACTACTTGGTAAGGCTACTTGACGAATTCGGCTTGCGCGTCGGACGCTTCGGCGACGGTGTCGATATGCGCGAGCGGCAGTCGCACGCGCCGCGCACCGACGGCGAAGACGGCGAAGTCGGTCTCGAACGCCGTCAGTCGGCCGCACAGATAGTGGAACGTCGTCGTGCCGATGATGAGCTTGTGTCCCAAGAGGCCGGCCAGGCGCGCGCGCCCGTCGCCGGTCGGCGCCGTCATCAGCGGCCCTTGAATACCGGCGTCCGCTTGTCGACGTAGGCGGCGATGCCCTCTTTGGCGTCGTCGCTGACGAACAGCTGTTGCTGCAGCTCGCGCTCGAGCGTCAGGCCGGACGCGAAGTCCATCTCCAAGCCGCTCACGACCGCGCGCTTGATGTATCCGACCGCCTTCGACGCCTTGTTCGGCGGCACGAAGCGACGCGCGTATTCGGCCACGGCCGCGTCGAATCCGCTGTCGTCGACGATCGCGTTGACGAGCCCGAGCGTCTGCGCCTCCTCGACGGACAGGTTGGTGCCGAACGCCATGAGCTCGATTGCCTTGCTGCGCCCGACGAGCCGTGCCAGCCGCTGTGTGCCGCCGGTGCCGGGCAGCACGCCCAGCGCGACTTCGGGCAGGCCGATCTTGGCCTTTCCGCGGCGCGCGATCCGCAGATCGCAGGCCATCGCCACTTCCAGGCCGCCGCCGACACAGTGACCGTTGATGGCCGCGATCACGAGCTTGGGCGTTTGCTCGAGGCGGCTGAGCGTCTCGTTGGCGTGCAGGCAGAAGTTGTATTTGAACGTCGGTGTCGCCGAGGCCAGCATGCGAATGTCGGCACCGGCGCAGAAGAACTTGTCGCCCTCGCCGCGCACGACGAGGACGTGCGCGCTCTCGTCCATTCGCGCGCGCAGGATGGCGGCGTCGAGCTCCTGCATCATTTCGTAGCTGTAGGTGTTGGCCGGCGGATCGCGCAACGTCAGCGTGGCCACGCCGCCGTCGACGGAATAGAGGACTTTTTCGCCCATGATGCGGGCGATAGTACGGGCTTAGACGGCTTTGGCCAAGCGGATGCGGACCGTCGCCTCGTCACTGCGCGCGAGCTTGGCGCCGGCGCGACCGACGACGAGGCCGCCGTCCCAGGTCAAGATCATGTCGCGAGAGCAGAGCTCGCACGGAATGCGGAAGCGCCACGACGCGCTGTCCGACCCGAGCACCTGATGCTCGCAGCCGCACCACGGACACTGGAAGTCGAGCTTCATCCTTGGATGGTCGCGGCCTCCGTCCACGATCGCAAATTTTTTGCCGATCCTTTGCCGCACCGCGCTGTCTCGCGAATGCGACGCTCGCGACGAATCGGCGACGCGCGCGCCGCAATCCTGCGCTATTCGGCGCGAGCTGCCGAGAATCCGCGGGTGAATACGCGGCAATTCGTCAGGCAAGCTGACTATGTCGTCAAGCAAGTTGACGAATTCGAGTTGGTCAACTTGCTTGATTAAATAGTCAATCAGGTTGACGAAATGGTCAGGCAGGTTGACGAAGTGCAATGACTCGAAGGTCACGACAGGCGTCGTTGGCCTGGTGAAGCTGCTGGGTGAGTGCGGCGTCGATGGGGCGATTCATCTGTCGCCGCGAAGAATGGGTCGGGCGATTCGTCGGGTCGTCAGGGCGCGGGCGGCTCCGGCTTCGGCGCCGACAGTCGGACTGCCGCGACGGCCGCGCCGAGCAGCGCAATGTCGCGCAAGACGGTCCAGGCGGTGACCGGTCCCGAGCCGCCGCCGAAGCAGCCGCAGTCGATGTTGATGCCTCGGGCGACCACTTGCCCAACGGCCGCCGTGAACACGGCGAGCATGCCGGCCATCGCCAGCGCCGCCGCCCGTCGCCACTGCACCGGTGCCGCCACCAACGCCACGCCGAGCGCGATCTCGATCGCCGGCAGCGTCGCCGCCAAATACGGCGCCAGCTCGGGCAAAAAGCGATAGTTCACGATCTCGGTCGCGAACGCGGTCGGCTGCGCCAGCTTGAGCACGCCGGCGAGCACGAACAGCCCGCCGAGGCCGAGCCGCAGCGACCATCCGAGCGCCAGTCGCAGCGGCGCGCTCAACGGACGCCGCCGCCCGGCGCGGCAGTCGCGCCACTGCCGTTCTGCGCGCCGCTGCCCGGCGCGGCAGTTGCGCCATTGCCGTTCTGCGCGCCGCCGCTCGGCGCGGCAGTCGCGCCAGCCTGCGCGCCGCCGCTCGGCGCGGCAGTCGCGCCAGTCTGCGCGCCGCCGCTCGGCGCGGCAGTCGCGCCAGCCTGCGCGCCGCCGCTCGGCGCGGCAGTCGCGCCAGTCTGCGCGCCGCCGCTCGGCGCGGCAGTCGCGCCACTCTGCGCGCCGACTGCAGGCGCGACCGTCGCGCCGCCGCTCTGCCCGACGCCGCTCTGCGCAGCGGCGGCGCCCGCCGCGCCCGTCTTGCACTCGTCACACGGCCCCGACGCGCACGCCAATCCCGCGCTCGACCACGCCCCGAACCCACCCGCCAACACCTGCACGCGCGCGTTCGGATGTCGTCGCCGCAAGCTGTCCGCCACCGGCCGCGCGTCCTCGCTCGTCGCCCCATACACGACGATGCGCTGCGCCCGCTCGAAATGCGCCAACGCCTCGCCGGCCGCGCCCCCGGCGTCACACGGCAAATGCACCGCGCCCGCGACGTGACCCTCGGCAAACGCGCTCGCCGCTCGCGCATCGGCGACGACCACCCCCGGCTGCCCGCACAACCCAGCCGCGTCCGCCGGCGCCAAATCCTCGGCGCCCGCCGCGGCCTTGCCGTCATGCGGCCCCGTGCACTCCGTCGGCGGCGCGAACGACGCCAGCGCCACGCCGCCCGGTCGCACGGCGTTCGTCACCAACCCCACCGCCGCCGCGCCGACCACCAGCGTCAGCGCGCGCACCCAAATGGCCGACGTCATGCCCGATCAACAGATCCGATCGCGCAGCTCTTCCAGCACGCGCGATTCTCGCAATTGCCCCAAGGCCTCGCCCAGTTGCGCCGCCAGCTGCTCCCGCCGCGCCATCTCCGCGCGCAACAGCGCCAGCGCGCCCGGCTGCCCCGCGCCATCGGCGCGCACGACGAACTTCTCGACGAGCGGCAGGTGCACGTCGGTGTCATGCAGCGCGCCCAGCGTCTCCTGCAGCGCCGACAGCTTGTCGAGCAGCGCCGCCAGCGGCTCGGGAAACGCCGGCGCCGCCAGCTCCGCGACATAGCGCAGCTTCTTGACCGCGATGCGCAGCCGATGCGCCGTCGTCGGGTCGGGCGACTCGAGCGTCCGCTTGGCCAGCTTGCGCACCGTCTGCAGCCGCTCGTCGAGCCGCTCGCGCAGGCAGCGACCGCCGAGTCGACCGTGCTGCTCGAGGCCGGCGATCGCCTGCGCCACCGCGTCGGCCTCGTCGCGCCAGGCCGCGATCGCCTCGTGCACCGCTTCGATGCGCCAGGGCAGCTTCTTCTCGCGCGTCTGCTTCAGCGCCACGATGCCCGAGTGATCGGCCTCCCGTCCGGCGCGCGCCGCCTCGTCGAGCCACGAAAGCTGCACCTGCAGCTCGCGCAGCCCGCCGAGCGCGTCGCCCAGCCGCTTGACCGCCTGGTGCGCGGTTTCGAGCTGCTTTTTACGGTCGAACAGCTGCAGCGCCGCGCGCATTCGCCGCGACGCGACGCGCATGTCGTGCACATCGTCGGGCTCGGCGTCGGTCGTCAACCGGTCCTCGTATTGACGCAGCTCACCCAAGCGGGCGGTCAGCGTCTTCTTGGCTGCGTCTTCCAGCGGGCTGTCGGCATCGATGCCTTCGATGGTCGCGGGCTTGGCCATGGCGATGCATTATACTCAGACCTTCATGCGCAAGCTGCTCCCTCCCGATTCTTCGTCCAGGGTCCTCGTCGATGAGGAGCTGGCGCAGCTGAGCCGCGTGCACGCCCTCGTCGCCAAAGGCGGCGAACCGAACGCCGCCAGCGACGCCCGCGACTTCGAGCGCGACCTCATCGCCCTGCGCGACCAGATCGCCGACGAGAAAGCCGAAGACTTGCCGTCGCTGGTGGAGCAGATGACGCGTGTCTCGGCGCTGGCGCAGGGTCGGCGCAACAAGTCGACGGTGCCGATCGACGCCGCGTCGCCCTATTTCGCGCACATGCGCCTGCAGTCCGAAGGCAAGCCCGGCCACAAGCAGGACGTCACCGACGTGCTCATTGGCCGCCGCAGCCTCATCGATCGCGCCGCCGGCGTGCAGATCGTCGACTGGCGCGACGCACCCGTCTCGCAGGTCTACTACCGCTACGACGAAGGCGACGACTACGACGAGGAGGTCGCCGGCGGCACCTTGCGCGGCGTCGTCCTCGCGCGCCGCAACGTCAGCATCGCCATGGGCAAGCTGCGCCGCATCGGCTGCCCGCAAGGCACGTTCGTCAGCTCCGGCGAGGGCGAATGGTTCGAGGTCGGCGGCGAAGAGATCGCCCTCTTGGCCGGCGGACAAGGCACGGCCGCGCGTCCGCCGCGCCCCGGTCCGCCGCAGCCGCGCGGCACCAAGCGACGCATGGAGACGGCGCGCTCGCAGCACGACGCCAACAAGGCGCTGCCCGAGATCGCCGCGCTCATCGATCGCGCGCAGTTCGACCTCATCACCGAGCCGGGCGCCGGCCTCATCGTCATCCAAGGCGGCGCCGGCTCGGGCAAGACGACGGTGGCGCTGCATCGCATCGCCTATCTCATCTTCAACGATCCGCAGAAGTTCAAGCCGTCGCGCTGCCTGTTCGTCGTGCCGTCGGAGGCGCTGGCGCGTTATGTCGCCGGCGTCTTGCCGGCGCTCGGCGTGCAAGGCGTGCCGGTGACGACGTTCCGCAGCTGGGCGCGCAACCTGCGCAAGCGGCTGGTGCCGTCGGCGCCCGACAAGTACGCCGAGGACACGCCGGCGGGGGTCGCGCGGCTCAAGAAGCACCCGGCGCTCCTCCAGCTCGTCGAAAAGGCGGTCGAGGTCGAGCTGACGGCGGCGCGCGCCTATTTGACCGAGCGGCTCGGCGACGCGCCCGGCGCCGGCTGGGTGCTCGAGATGTGGGACAAGCACGCCAAGCGCTCGCCGCTCGGTCGCGCCCGCGCCACGCGTCGCTCGGTGGAAAAGCAGATGCAAGCGCGCGCCGGCGAGCCGACCGCCGAATCCGCCGACCTCGCGGCGCCGACGGCGCACACGGCCGAGCAGGCGCTGAAGAAGGTCGAACGGCGCATCGGCGACGTGCGCCGCATCCTGTTCGAGCTCTTGACCGATCGCGGCCGTTTGGAGGCCTTGCGCGCGCCCGAGGTCCTCGAGCCGGCGTTGGCGCGCGAGATCGAAGAGCTGGTGCGGCGCTCGACGGCGCAGGTGGAAGAGCGCCTGCCCGAAGAGTACGAAGGCGTCGACGAAGATCGCTTAAAGCCCATCGACGGCCTGCCCCTCGAAGACTCCAGCGACGACGGTCAAGCGCGCGGCCGCCTCGACGAAGAGGACGACGCGTTGTTGCTGCGGCTGTATCAGCTGGTCCACGGTCAGCTGACCCGTGTCGATGGTGAGCCGCTCGTCTACGACCACATCGCGCTCGACGAAGCCCAAGATCTGTCGGCCGCCGAGGTCAAGCTGCTCTACTTCGCCACCGACGAGCAGCACTCGGTGACGATCGCCGGCGACGTCGCGCAGCGGGTCATCTTCGACAACGCCTTTCGCGGCTGGGAGTCGCTGCTCTCCGACATCGGCGTCGACGCGGCGGTGCGCATTCGTCCGCTCAAGCTCGCTTATCGCTCGACGGCGCCGGTCATGCGCTTCGCGCAGCGCGTGCTCGGCCCGCTGCTCCCCGCCGACGCCGCCGAGATCGAAGCGCGCCCCGGCGCCGAGGTGTCGCTGCACCCGTTCGAAGGCATGGGCGAGGCCGTCGGCTTCGTCGCCGACGCGCTGCGCTCGCTCATCGGCCGCGAGTCGGCGGCGTCGGTGGCGCTGCTGACGCGTCACGCCGGCCAAGCCGACGCCTGGTACGCCGCGCTCGCCCGCGCCGAGGTGCCGCAGCTGCGCCGCGTCCGTCGCCAGGACTTCGCGTTCGCGCCCGGCGTCGACGTGACCGAGGTCGGCCAAGTCAAAGGCCTCGAGTTCGACTACGTGATCTTGTTGGATGTGAACGATTCGAGCTATCCCGACTCGATCGAAGCGCGCCATCTCTTGCACATCGGAGCGACGCGCGCGACGCATCAGCTGTGGCTGGTGTCGACGGGCAAGCTGTCGCCGCTGGTCGCGGCCGCCGTCGCCGAAGAGGCCGCGGCTACAGCTTCAGACCAATCGATTTCGCCTGCTTCTTGAGCGTGCCTTCGACTTTGGCGTCGAACGAATCGGGCTTGTCGGCGACATTCTTCCGCAGCCAGCCGTTGCGCTCTTTGGCGATGGCGTTGATCTCCGCCTGCACTTTGGTCCGCTCTTCCAGCTTGCCTTTGACGTAGGCCTCACGCGCCGGCGCGTCCATCTTCTGCATCGGCTCCGGCAGCGACGCCGTCGGCACCGACGCCACGCTCACCTTGCCCGACGCCATGCCCTCGACGAGGTCGTCGTCCTTGCCGCCCGACAATCCGCCGATGGCGCCACCGCCGCGCGCGCCGTAAAAGCTGGCGCGATCGGCCGCCGCCGCCGGCGCCATGGTCTTCGCGGCCGTCGCCTTGTGGTGGAACGCCGCGCGCACGCCGCTCAAGCCGTAGCCGATGCCGGTGTCGACGAGCTTGGCGTTGAGCTCGGCCAGCTTCGTGTCATACGGCGTCGCCGCCACCTGCACGCCGCCCGACTGATCGATCGACGCATACTCGCCCGCCGACTCCGACGCGATGCGATTCCACACCACCTCGGTCTCGCGGTCGCTGCCGCAACGAATGGTGTTGATGTGGATCCCGAGATCGTGCGCCTTCTTCGCCGCTTTGTTGTAGTCGTAGCCGTCGTTGTAATCGGTGTGCGGCGGCGCGTCGCCGACGAGGTAGATCTGCTTCAGCGTCGACTGATCTTTGCTCCACGACGTCTTCATCACCGCTTCGGTCAACGCCTTCGAGACGTGCTCGGGCGTATCGCCGCCGCCGCCCGCTTCGAACGACGACAAATTCGCGAAGACCTCGTCGAGGTCGTCCGATAGATCGTAGAAGCGCGTCACGTATGCGTCACCGATGTCGCGATAGGCGACGAGACCGATGCGCACGTCCGGCTTCGGCTGCCCGTTGGCGATGAACTGCGCGATCGACCAGATCTTGCGCTTGGCGCCGTCGATGAGCCCGCCCATCGAGCCCGTCGTATCGAGCGCGAACACCAGCTCGACCCGCGGCGCCGCATGCGGGATCTGCACGACCGGCGTCAGCTGCGGCTGGTGCTGCGTGTCCAGCGTCAGCTTGTCGTCGGTCGGGAGCACCACCGGGCGACGATGCGGCATCGCCGACGCGGCCCACGCCGCCAACACCAACACGCCACCGAGAAGGCCGTACGTCAACCAGCGTCGTTCATTCATGACCGTTCCTCCGCTCGCTGTAAACGCGGCGAACGGCGAAAAGATCTACGTCACGATTTCAGTCGCTGGTGGCGCCGCAGGTGAAGCGGAGGGCGCATAAAAAGCCGGGCGGACAGATGCCGTCGTCGTTGTAGGCGGGCGCGCAGTCGGACGGGCGAATGCAGAGGGTGTCGCACTCTTCGTAGACCGAGGCGTCGCGGTCGGGCTGGCCGCCGACGATGGGCTTGCCGCCACCCGACAGGTGACAGCCTGCGCCGCCGCACAGCAGCGCGACGGCAAACGCGCCTCCTCGCCAACTCAGCATAATTTTAGTTTAACAGGATCGGGAGCGAGCCCGACGACCCGCGAAGTCGGGCACGCGTCGGCGAGGAGGGCGTAGCGACCGCCTTTAACGGCGGCTGCCTTTTTTCTTCGGAGCCGCTTTCTTGGCGGCCGCTTTCTTGGCCGGCTTCTTCGCCGGAGCCGCTTTCTTGCCCGCCGCGGCCTTCTTGGCCGGCTTCTTGGCCGCGCCCGCCTTGGCCTTGCGCTTCTGGCCACCGACGGCCCGCTTGGCGCGAGAGACATCGCCCGACGAGTCGAGGAAGTAGAGGTACCCTTCCTGGCGGCTGAAGTTTCCGGCCGCTACTTTCTCGGCCTTGTTTGCTGCCGAGGGACCGCCCGCACGCTTCATCGGGGTCTTCCAGACGTCGGACCCGCGAAGGAAGTACAAGTACCCGGGCTCGCGCTTCACACCAACTTTTGCAACTTTCTCAGCCATCCCGATCCTCCTTGAGGGAGTTGCTTGCCGTCGACAATAGAAACCGCAAAAAGCCTTGTCAATTCTTTTTCCGTCGAGAAAGTGATTTTTCTCGTCGAGAACGACACAAAATCGCCTGCTCTTCGCTCTCCGGCAGCAGCTCCGCGCCGAGGAATCCGCCATGGTGCGCAGCGACGGTAAAATCGTTGTAATGGAGCAGCGCCTGCAGCTCGAGCGGGAAGAACTGGCGATGAACCAAACGGACGATTCGCTCGCGGCCTCCACTTTCGGGCGCGTAGTAGATACGCATGAACGCGATCTGCAGCGCCGCGTCGTAGGTGACGCTGGTCGAGTAGACCATCGCCTTGCCCGTCTTCGGATGGCGGAACTTCGTGCGCGCCCAGCGACGGTGCGGATCGCGCGCCAGCCAGCCGAGATGTGGGTTGAGCACGTCGAACGCGAAGAGCCCGCCCGGCGCCAAATGCGCGTGCACGACCGCCAAGAAGCGCTCGACGTCCTCGCGTTGATACAGGTGCATGAAGGCGTTGAAGGGGCAGATCACGAGCTGGAAACGTTCGCGTAGATCGATCGCGCGGAAGTCGCCTTCGTGCAGCTCGACGCGCGCCGCCACCGCTTTTCCCGCTTTTTCCACGCGTTCACGGCAGCGCGCCAGCATCTTGGGCGCGGCGTCGACGCCGACGACGCGATAGCCGTCGCGCGCCAGCGGCAGCAACATGCGCCCCGAGCCGCAGCCGAGCTCGAGGATCGACTGCGGCTTCTTCACGCTGGGCGCGCCCAATTCGTCGGCGGCGAGCTTCTGATACCAGCGGATGTCGTCGCGGCGGCGCTTGTATTCGTGGTCGTAGAGGACGGCGTCTTCGTAGTGCTCGCGCGTGCCGGCGGCCAGCGCCTGCGCGAGCTTGTCGGCAAAGGTCATAGGACTCCTTCGGAGCACCGAGTATATTCCGCGGCGCATGAAAAAAGCGGTGGTGCTCCTCTCGGGCGGGCTCGATTCGGCGACGGTGCTGGCGATGGCGCGCGCGCAAGGTTTCGAGTGCTATGCGCTCTCTTTTCGCTACGGCCAGCGCCATGTCGTCGAGCTCAAAGCGGCCGAGCGCGTCGCGGCGGCGCTGGGCGCGATCGTGCAAAAGACGGCGACTGTAGATCTCGGCTGGATCGGCGGCTCGGCGCTGACGTCGCACACCATCGACGTGCCCAAAGATCGCCCGATCGATCACATGGCGAGCGAGATCCCGGTCACGTACGTGCCGGCGCGCAACGCGCTCTTCCTCTGTCACGCGCTCGCGTGGGCCGAAGTCGTCGGCGCCAAGGATCTCTTCGCCGGCATGAACGCGCTCGACTACAGCGGCTATCCCGACTGCCGGCCCGAGTTCTTGCGCGCGTTCGAGACGATGGCGCGGCTCGGCACCAAAGCCGGCGCCGAAGGTGCCGACTGGCAAGTGCGCGCGCCGCTCATCGCCATGTCGAAGGCCGAGATCATCAAGGCCGGTGTCGCGCTCGGGGTCGACTACGGCCTGACGCACTCCTGCTACGACCCCATCGTCAAGGGCGACGGCGACGACGACGTGCGCGCCTGCGGCCGCTGCGACTCCTGTTTATTGCGCAAAAAGGGGTTCGCCGAAGCCGGCGTGCCCGACCCGACGCGCTATTGAGCCACACGTCGCGCTGAACGCGCCTGGCGCGCCGCCCGCCGTTCGCGCTGGGCCGAGCAGGGCGGCCACGCCGGCGCGCCGTACGCGCGGCGCCACGAGGCTGCCAGCGCGTGTCAGCCGGCCAGGCCAGGCGGCCGGCGAAACGATCCGATGTAGTTGGGTGAAGGTGAGAGGGTAGCGCGCGAAGGCGTTAGGCGTCGACTTCGGCGGCCGTGTCGTCGCCGTCGTCGCCGTCGTTGCCGCCGCCGGAGTCCTGGCGCGCCGGACCGGTCTCGCCCGGCTTGCGCCGCCGCTTGCCGCCGCGACGACGCCGCCGGCGCTTCGGCCCCTCGGCATCGTCGGCGCGCGACGCCTCGGTCGCGTGCGGCGCCGCGCTCGTCGTCGCCGTCGTTCCCGTGGCCGCGGGACGGGCGTGATCGCCTTCGCGCAGCAGCCGGTGCCAGCGCCCGATTTCGTCGGCCAGCTCGCCTTCGGCTTCGGGATGCATGAGCTCGAACAGCTGCAGCGCCTCGGGGAACCAATCGCGGCGCACGAGCGCCATCGGCTTACCGCGCCGCCGCTTCGACGGCATCAGGCGCCGCTGCGCGACCAAGATCTGCCGCGCCCGCTCGACGTCGCGCCGCGACACGCGCATCGACGTGATGATCGGCGCCGCCAGATCCTCGATCGTCCCCACGGCGTCGCGGAACTCGCGCGTCTCGCCGTCCGGCTCGTAGAGGGCGTCGTGCGCGAACGGCGCGACCATGAGGCACGTCAAAAGCGCGTTCGACGGCGTCTGGCCGCTCTCGACGAGCGCATCGAGCGCGTCGAGCGTGCGAATCAGCCGTTCGGCGCCGGCGTGATCGCCTTCGCGACCGAGCAGCCGATGCACCTCGGGAATGAGCACGGTCAGGACGCCCGTCGCCTGCAAGAGCTCGAGCGAGCGCCGCGCCGCGCCACCACGCAACAGCCGGTAGATCTCCTCGAGCACGCGCGGCGGCGCACACTTGGCGATCTCGTTCTTGTGCGTGAGGATCGCCTGATACGTCGCCGGATCGATGTCGAAGTGCAGCCGCGCCGCGAACTTCAGCGCCCGCAAGATGCGGATCGGATCCTCGCGGAAGCGGATGTCGGGATCGCCGATCGTCCGCACCGTCCGCCGCTCGAGATCGGGCAAGCCTTCGACGTAATCGATGACCTTGTCGTGGTCGAGGTCGTAGAAGAGGCCGTTGATGGTGAAATCGCGGCGGCGCGCGTCCTCTTCAGCCGTGCCGAAGACGTTGTCGCGGCGGATGTAGAGCTCGTTGTCGCCGTGGCCGGTCTCGGCGTCGAGCACGGTGTCGTCGTCGGCTTCGACCTCGCGCGGGTTGGCGCGGAAGGTCGACGTCTCGATGATCTTGCTGCCGAAGAAGACGTGGGCGAGGCGAAAGCGACGGCCGATGATGCGGCAGTTGCGGAAGAGGGCTTTGATCTCCGGCGGCGTAGCGCTGGTGGCGACATCGAAATCTTTGGGCCGGCGGCCGACCAAGAGATCGCGGACGCAGCCGCCCACGAGATAACCCGCGAACCCACTGCGTGTCAGGCGACGTACGACTTTAGCGGCGTCGGGATCGATCTGATCCTGAGGGAAAGACATTAGACGGCTATTGGTTAACATATCGTCGCGACACGGGCAAACGGGCTACAATGGGACGGGATGCCGGGTCCAACGCTCGGTCGCTATCGGCTGTCGGAGCGTCTCGCTGAGGGCGAGTCGTGGGAGCTGTGGCGCGGTGACGATGTCGGGCTCGGCGGTCTGGCACGGCCGGTCGCCGTCGAGCGGCTCGCCCCGTCGCTGACGAGCGATCGCGCGCTGGCCCTCGAGGTGAGCCGCGCCTTCGTCGTCAGCCACCCGAACCTGGTCGCGGTGCGCGATGCCGGCGAGCTCGATGGCCGGCTGTTCGTGGCTTGGGAGTGGGTGGATGGCGCGACCCTGCAGCGGCTGATCGAGCGGCTGCAGGCGGCGCATCGGCCGTTTCCGCTGCGGTTTGCCTGCCTGGTGACGATCGACGCCGCGCGCGGGCTCGACGAGGCCCATCGCGCGCGCGACGCGGCCGGCAAGCCGAGCGACGGCGGCGTCGGGCTCGTGCACGGCGACGTCGGCCCCGAACGGCTGTGGATTTCGCTCGCGGGCGAGGTGAAGCTGGCCGGCCTCGGTCTCGGCCGCGCACGCCTGATCGACGGCAGCCGCGGCACGCTCGCGCCCGAGCAGGCGCGCGGCGAGCCGGCGATCGACGGCCGCGCCGACGTGTTCGCGCTCGGCGCGCTCTTATACGAGCTGGCCAGCGGGCAGAATCCCTTCGGCGCGCCTCACGAAGACGCCGCTGAACGCCTCGGGCGGCTGCGCGTCGGCGCCTGTCCGTCGCTGCGAACGCTGCAGCCGGCGTTGCCGCAGGGCTTGGAGGCGATCGTCGCCCGCGCCATGGCGCCGTCGCCCGACGATCGCTATCCCTCGTGCGGGCAGCTGCGCGAAGACTTGGAGGCGCTGGCTCGTCGCGAGGGCTATGCGTTGGCGCAGGCGGATTTCGCGCTCTTCGTCCGCGAGCTGATGGCGACGCCGGCGGAAGCGGCGGCCCCGGCCAAGCGGCTGTCGGGCTCGCGCGCCGTGGCGACGCCGCGCGCCTTCAATGCCGCGCTCGGCGGCGCGCTGGCGCTGCTCGACGGCGGCGATGACGCGGATGAAGCAAACGGCGGCGCACCTCGTATCAACGGCGATGCTGCGGGTGCCGCCACCGCCGGGCCGACGACCGCGCCGCCGCCGCGAACGCTGGCGATGCCGAAGCTGCACGCCGCGATCGCCCCGCCGACTCCCGCGATCGAGCCGCCGCGCGCGTCGCCGAATTCGGACATGACGGAGCTGATCCCGCGCGATGGCGGCTTCGGCGCGTTGTGGATGTCGCTCGGCGCCGTCGCCTTGACGCTCGTGGGCGGCGTGGCGCTGCTGGTTTTACGGCCGTTTCGTTCGAACGACGCGTGGTCGCAGCGCGCGCCCGTCGCCGCGCAGCCGCCGGTCGCACGGAAGCCGAGCGCGCCGGTCGCGGCGCCGCCGAGCGCGTCCGCGCCGCAGTCGGCCGCGCCAACGCCGCAGTCGGCTGCGCCGGCGCCGCCGCCGCCGCAGGTCGTCGAGCGCGAGCATCATGCGCGCGCGGCGCGGCCCGCCGGCGCGCACCTGACGATCACGGCCGATGTCGCCGCCGACGCCTTTGTCGACGGCAATTACGTGCGGCCGACGCCGATCGTCGACCTCGAGCTGCCGCCGGGGCGCCATGTCGTGCGCGTGGAGTCGACGGCGCCGGGGCTGCGGCTGATTCCGCGGCAAGAGACGGTCGAGCTGCATCCGGGCGAGCTGAGAGAGCTACAAATGGTGCTGCAATGAGCTCCGAGAACGAGGGCAACGCACGAGACCCGAAGACGCGGGCGCTGTCGGCGAGCGATCGGCCGCTCGTGCGCCATGCCGAGCGCTTTCGGCTGACGGTGACGGCCGGCGGCGGCGTGCGCGTGGGCGAGACCATCGAAGCGGCGGGAAATATCCTGCGCGTCGGGTCGAAAGAGGGCAATTCGCTGCGCCTCGCCAACGAAACGGTGTCGCGTTACCACTTCGAGATCGAGCCGACGCCGCTCGGCTTCGTGCTGCGCGACTTGGGCTCGACCAACGGCACCTTCGTGGACGGCTACCGCGTGCGCGAGATCTACCTGCCGCAAGGGCGGACGGCGCAGCTCAAGGCGGGCGAGGTGGCGCTCAGCTTCGAGGCGCTCGGCGAAGCGGTGCCGATCGCGCTGTCGGGCGAAGATCGCTTCGGCGACGCGCTCGGGCGTTCGCCGGCGATGCGCGAGCTGTTCGGCGTGCTCGAGCGCGTGGCGCAAAAGGATCTGACGATCCTCGTCGAAGGCGAGAGCGGCACCGGCAAAGAGCGGCTGGCCGAGGCGATCCACCTGCGTTCGCCGCGCGCGCACAAGCGCTTCGTCGTGTTCGATTGCGCGGCGGTGCCGGCGTCGCTGATGGAGTCGGAGCTGCTCGGCCACGAGCGCGGCGCCTTCACCGGCGCCGACAGCCGGCGCATCGGCCGCTTCGAGGAGGCGCAAGGCGGCACGCTCTTCATCGACGAGATCGGCGAATTGCCGCTCGAGCTGCAGCCGAAGCTCTTGCGCGCCCTCGAGAAGCGGGAGATTCGCCGCATCGGCGGCTCGACGGTCATTCCGGTCGACGTGCGCGTCGTCGCGGCGACCAATCGCGACTTGGTGCGCGAGGTGAATCGCAACACCTTCCGCGAGGATCTGTATTATCGGCTGGCCGTCGTTCGCTTGCGCGTGCCGCCGTTGCGCGAGCGCGAAGGCGACGTGCCGCTGCTCGTCGAGCACTTCGTGAAGGAGGCGCTCGACGGCGACGAAGCGGCGACGCGCGAGGCGCTGGCCAGCATCACCGACGAGAATTGGCGGCGTTTGGCGTCGCATCCGTGGCCGGGCAATGTCCGCGAGCTGCGCAACTTCATCGAGCGCACGCTGGCGTTGACCGGTGGCGTCGACGCCAATGACGCGCCCGTCTCGGCGCGCGCGACCGCGGCCGGCGACGTGCCCGCCGGCCGCGACGCCGCGCTCGATCTGTCGCGGCCGTTCATCGAGGCGCGCCAGGAGCTGCTGGCGGCGTTCGAGAAGAGCTACTTGGAGGCGCAGCTGTCGCGGCACGGCGGCAACATTTCGCGGGCGGCGCGCGCGGCGGGGCTCGATCGCATGCACTTCAAGCGGCTGCTCGCGCGCCATCAGCCGCCCGAGCCGAGCTGACCAAAGCTGACAGGCTGCGACTTCGCGCTTATTCTCCGCCCGTGCCGCGTCTCGACAGTCGCTTCGCCGATGATTCTACCGCCGTCTTCGCGCGTGCTGCGCTGCTGGTCGCGGCGGCGGCGGCGCTGGCCGTGTCCGCGCTCGGCTGCCCGCCGGCGGCGACCTTGCCCGCCGGCTGCAGCAAAGACGTCGACTGCAAGGGCGCGCGCATCTGCGTCGCGCACGCCTGCGTCGATCCGCCGGCCCCGCCGAAAGCGGTCGACCTCGGTGCCGTCGACGGTGGCGCCATCGCTGATGGTGGCGCGGCCGATCTATTGGCGGCCCTAGGCGATGGCGGTGCCGTCGCGCCGCCGCCGCCGCTCGGCGCGTCGCCGACGTTTCACGGCGACGCGCAACACAGCGGCCGCAGCCGTTTTCGCGCGCCGGTGAACGCGCCCACCGAAGTCGCGCACGTCGCCACCGGCGGCGTCGTCTTCGGCTCGCCCGCCATCACCGACGACGGCGTCGTCATCTTCGGCTCGCACGACAAGTCGATCTACGCCGTCGACAGCAGCGGCAAGATCTTGTGGCGCCGCCCGACCAACGACCTCGTGTGGAGCTCGCCCACGATCGGCCCCGGCGGCGTCGTCTACGTCGGCAGCGACGACGATCATGTGTACGCGCTCGATCTGAAGGACGGCAGTGTGCGCTGGACGTTCCAGGCCGGCCCCTGTCGCGTCAACACCGGCGTCGGCCCCGAAGGCGCGCGCTGCGACGTCGACGGCGTCAGCGTCGCCGCCGACGGCACGATCTACGCCGCCGCCGACGGCCTGTACGCGCTGTCGCCCGACGGCAAGCTGAAGTGGAAGTTCTCGCCCGGCGTCACCCACTGCGCCGCGCCGCCCGCCATCGGCCTCGACGGCACCGTCTACATCGGCTGCCACGACGACGCGCTCTACGCCATCGGCCCCGACGGCAAGAAGAAGTGGGACTTCCGCGCCGGCGACGACGTCGACTCGGCGCCCGCCATCGGACCGGATGGCCTCGTCTACGTCGGCAGCGACGACCACAAGCTGTATGCGCTGGCGCCCGGCGGCAGCATCCGCTGGGCCGTCACCACCGGCGGCCCCGTGCGCAGCTCGCCCGCGCTCGCCGCCGACGGCACCGTCTACGTCGGCAGCTTCGACGGCTCGCTCTACGCCGTCAAGCCGGGCGGCGTCGTCGCCTGGAGCTTCCGCTCGGCCAATCGCATCGCCTCGTCGCCGCTCGTCGACGCCGCCGGCAACATCCTCATCGGCTCCGAAGACGACCGCCTGTACGCGCTCGCGCCCGACGGCAAGCTCATGTGGAGCGTGCTGCTCGACGGTGACGTCGACTCGACGCCGGCGCTCGCCGCCGACGGCACCATCTGGGTCGGCTGCGACGATCGCGCGCTCCATTCGTTGCGTTAGCCCTTGCGCTGATAAGTATCCGGCCCCACGTTGTTGCCTGTATCCTTTCCCCCAAAATAATGAATATCGATAAAGAGAACGTATTGAAGGCGCTTCGTGGCGCCGATTCCGAAGGTCTGCGCGCGCACGAATTGGCCGGAACCATGGGCGCCGACGTCAAAGCGCGCCACCGCTTACGCACGCTGCTGGCGACGCTCATCGACGAGAACGCGATCGAGAAGGCGCCCGGCAACCGCTATCGCCTCGTCGGCCTCGAGAAGGTCGCGCCGCCGCCGAGCAAAGACACCGCCAAAGGTTGGATCGCCGGCTCCTTGCGCGTCCATCCGGCCGGCTACGGCTTCGTCGTGCGCGACGACGGCGAGGACGACGCCTACGTCGGCGCGCGCAACCGCGGCTCGGCGCTCGACGGCGACCGCGTCATGTTGTCGACGTGGACCGGCTACAAAGGCACCGAAGGCAAAGTCGAGAAGATCCTCGAGCGCGGCCGCGCCAAGTTGACGGGCACGCTGCGCAAGAGCGGTCGGGCGACCTATGTCGAGCCCGACGATCCGCGCATCGCCGCCACCGGCGGCCACGTCATGCTCGACGGCGGCGCCAACGGCGCCAAGGATGGTCAAGCGGTCGTCGTCGAGATCGTGCGCTATCCGACGCAGCCCGATGAGCCGCTCGTCGCCAAGGTCATCCACATCCTCGGCGATCCCGAAGATCCGCGCACCGAGATCGAGAAGATCCTCATCACGGCGGATATTCCGACCGAGTTTCCCGAGGACGTGCTGCACGCCGCCGAGCGCGCGCCCGTCGAAGTGCGCGTCGAGGACAAGGTCGACCGCGTCGATCTGCGCGATCGCAACTTCATGACCATCGATCCGGAGACGGCGCGCGACTTCGACGACGCCGTCTGCGTCGAGCCGAGCCCGCGCGGTCCCGACTGGCATCGCTTGTGGGTCGCGGTCGCCGACGTCAGCCACTACGTGCGGCCAGGCTCGGCGCTCGATCGCGAGGCGCGCGTGCGCGGCTGCTCGGTCTACCTGCCCGATCGCGCGATTCCCATGTTGCCGAAGCAGCTGTCGTCGGGTATCTGCTCGCTCAACCCCGAAGTCGACCGCTTGGCGATGGTCGCGCGCATGGAGGTCGACCCCAAAGGCGACGTCCACGACGAATACTTCTGCGCCGCCGTCATCAACTCGCACGCGCGGCTCGACTATCCGGGCGTGGCCGCGGCGCTGTCGGGCGATCTGCGCGGCGCGCGGGCGCGTTATCGCGAATTTCTGCCCGATCTCGAGCGCATGGCGTCGCTGGCGAAGAAGATGCGCGGCCGTCGCATCGAGCGCGGCGCGCTCGACTTCGACCTGCCGGAAGCCAAGGTCATCCTCGATCAGGACGATCCGACGCGCGTCCGTGACGTCGTGCAGTCGCGCGGCGATGCCTCGGTCAAGGGCGCCTATCAGCTCGTCGAGGACTTCATGTTGGCGGCGAACGAGGCGGTGGCGCGCCATTTCCGCCTGCGCAACCTCGACACCGTCTGGCGCATCCACGACATCCCGTCCGACGAGCGCTTGCAGGCGTTCGCGGATCTGGCGCAAGCGTTCGGCCTGAATTTTCAGCCGGAAGATGGTCGCGTGCCGCGTAAATTGCGCGACCTCCTGAATTCGCTGAAGGGTCGTCCGATGGAGCGGCCGCTCAACTTCATGCTGTTGCGCACGCTGAAGCAGGCCGTCTACGACACGGTCAACGTGGGCCACTTCGGCTTGGCGGCGCCCGATTATTTGCACTTCACGTCGCCGATTCGCCGCTATCCCGACCTCATCGTGCATCGCCTGCTGAAGCATTCGCTGCAGTCGGACGGCCTGCCCGCGGGTGGTCCGCCGCCGGTGAAGCCGGCGCGCGAGACGCTGCAGCAGATGGCGTCCGACTCGTCGAAGTCGGAGCGGCGCGCGATGGAGGCCGAGCGCGACGTGATCGACCTGTATCGCGCCGTGCTCATGCGCGACAAAGTGGGCGAGGAGTACGACGGCACGGTGTCGGGCCTGGCCAACTTCGGCCTGTTCATTCAGATCGAGGTGCCGTTCGTCGAAGGATTGGTTCGTGTCGCGAACATCAACGACGACCAGTACGAGGTCGACGCGGAGACGCAGCGGCTCGTCGGACGCCGCACCGGCCGCCAGTTCGCGCTCGGCGACGCCGTCAAAGTGCGCATCGAGAACGTGTCGGTGCCGCGGCGTAAGATCGATCTGGCGCTGGTGGCGCATACGGCGACGCACGCGGACGAAGTCATCGTCAAGAAGAAGAAGCCGGCGTTCGAGCCGCGCAAGCCGTTGAAGCCGTCGCCGGCGCGCGGCGGCGAGAAGCGCGAACGGCACCGCCGCGGCGCGCCCAAACGCCGCCGTTAATCGGCGATCGGCGACGTCACCGGCGATTTTTCGCGCATTTGTGACGCTCACCGCGCAACTTTTCCCGCCGCGCTACGATAAGATCAGCATGAACATGCAAAGCATCCGCGAGCGTCTCGAAGAGGACGAGCGACGTACGTTGTCGCCGTTCGCGCAGCTCTCGTCGCAGTCCAAAGGTCGCGCCAAGGAAGAAGCGCCCGACGGAATGCGGCCGGCTTATCAGCTCGATCGCGACCGCGTGATTCATTCGAAGGCGTTTCGGCGCCTGGCGGGCAAGACGCAGGTGTTCTTGGCGCCCGAGGGCGATCATTACCGCACGCGCATCACGCACACGCTGGAAGTGGCGCAGTTCGCGCGCTCGGTGACGAAGTTCCTCGGGCTCAACGAGATGCTGACCGAGGCCATCGTCATGGGTCACGACCTCGGGCACACGCCGTTCGGCCACGCGGGCGAGAAGGTGCTGGCGAAGCTGATGCCGGACGGCTTTCACCACGTCAAGCAGTCGCTGCGCGTCGTCGACAAGCTGGAGCACGACGGCGC
Source organism: uncultured delta proteobacterium (assembly GCA_963785725.1). GTDB lineage: Bacteria > Myxococcota_A > Polyangia > Palsa-1104 > Palsa-1104 > JAQBQH01. The sequence continues at coordinate 137,460 of CAWAWS010000006.1, forward strand.
GGGGCTGAACCTGACGTCGGAAGTGCGCGACGGCATCCTCAAGCACTCCAAGGGCAAAGGCGCGATCTTCAGCGACAACCCGAACCTGACGGCGATGACGCTCGAAGGACAGATCGTGCGCATCGCCGACATCGCGGCCTACGTCAACCACGACTACGACGACGCGGCACGCGGCGGGCTCGTCAGCGACAGCGACTTGCCCGAGGTCGTGGCCAAGGAGCTCGGCCGCACGCACGGCGCGCGCATCCACACGCTGGTCTCGGACATCGTCGAGAGCTCGAAGCTGGAAGAGAAGCGCATGATTCGCATGTCGGAGCCGCGGCTGCAGGCGCTCTATCAGCTGCGCGACTTCTTGTACGAGCGCGTGTACGAGTCCAAAGGCGTGCGCGAAGAGTTCGCCAAGGCGCAGCGCATCCTGGAAGAGCTGTGGAACTATTTTCACGAGCACAGCGACGAGTTCCGCGAGCGCCATTGGCTGAAGGCGACGCCGGAAGCGGACGGGCTCGACCGCGCCATCGGCGACTTCTTGTGCGGCATGACCGATCGCTACGCCATGCGGCTGTATCAGGAGAAGGTGCTGCCCAAGCCGTGGACGGTCTACTGAGCGCGGCTTGCCCGACTGATGGCGCGCGCTAGCTTCTCCGACGAGGAGGCCACATGAAGCGCGAGGATGTCGATCGGCACACGGCCAACCCGTCGGGCGCGCCGGAAGCGGGCGGCGCGACGACGACCGGCTCGCGCTTCGGCGGTCGCTCGCTCGTGGCGCACGCGCTGCGGTTCCTGGCGCGCGTGGCGCGCGACCTCGAGGCGACGGCCTATCGCCGGCTGCGCGACATGGAAATACAGGCCAAACGCCGGGGCGAAGGCGGCGAGCCGGGCGCGCCCAATCGCGTCCGCGAAGTCCGCATTCACTGACCTAAGCTCGTAGGGACAGTAAGCGTTCGCGGCGCACGGATCCGCTCGACCGATGCGGCGGTTCGACGGTAGGCTGCCGCCATGCTCGACTTGACCGGCCGCCAGAAGCTCTACATGTACCTCTGCGGCATCTTCCTCACGGCGCTGCTCATCGGCGACACCATCGGCTCCAAGCTCTTCATCCTGCCCATCCCGCTCGGCTTCACGACGCTGCACGCGACGCTCTCGGTCGGCGTCATCTGGTTCCCGATCACGTTCCTCTTGACCGACGTCATCAACGAGTTCTACGGCTCGAAAGGCGCGCGCTTCGTCACTTATCTCGGCTTTTGGATGGCGCTCATCGCCTTCTTCATCATCTATTGCGCGCGCAAGATCCCGGCCGCCGACTTCTCGCCCGTGCCGCAAGCGGCGTTCGACAACGTGCTCGGCAACGCCAACACGATCTTCTTCGCGTCGCTGGTGGCCTATTTGGCGGGGCAGATCGTCGACATCTCGGTCTTTCAGCTGGCCAAGCGGCTCACACAGTCGCGGCACATCTGGCTGCGCTCGACCGGCTCGACGCTCATCTCGCAGCTCATCGACACGGTGCTCGTCACGATGATCGCGTTCTCGTCGAAGCTGACGGCGGCGCAGCTGCGCCACACGCTCATCTCGCAATACCTCGTGAAGGTGCTGTTCGCGGTCGCGCTGACGCCGATCATCTACGCGTTCCATGGCGTTCTGCATCGCCGCCTGCACATGGAAGAGCACCCGGCCGACAGCGCGCGCGTGCACGAGCCGATGCTGTAGCTCGCCGGCGCCCGCGCGCTCGTCGCCGCACGCGCGTCGCTGAAGGGGCGAGCGAGCGGCTACTTGGCGGCGTACTTCGCGGGGTTCTTGGCGAACGTCGGCTGGCAGTCGGCGCAGCAGAAGGCGTAGCGCTTCTTGTCGTAGGTCACCTGGATGGTCGAGCCGGTGACCGTGAACTCCTCGCCGGTGACGGCGCACTTGGCCTTGGTGCCGGCGGCCAAGCGCGGCACGGTCGGGTCGTCGCCGACCACGGAAGCGGCGGCGGCGCCGGCGGCAGGCGCGGTCAGCGTGGCCGGCTGCGTCGCGGCCGACGACTTCTCACATGCACACAGAGGTAGGCCGAGCAGAATCGCGAGCGCGAGCTTCGTCATGCGGGCGAAGCGTAGCAGGCGCGCAGCCCCGCCTCAACCCGCATACCAAAGCGCCTCACGAGCCGCGTCGAATATCGCGAAACTCGATTGAATAAAACCGAAAACAAGCGGGTTTCGCGCGTTTGTAAAGCTGGCATCAGCGCTGCAAATGCGTCCTCACGAAGCGCACGCAAGACGGCGCTCACAAACGATAAACCAGGAGAATGAATATGAATCGCATGATGACTGCTCTCGCGCTTTCCGGTCTCTTCATCGCCGCGCCCGCGTTCGCCAAGACGGCGACGAAGCCGGTTGTCGCCGGCGCCAGTGACAAGGCGGTCGCCGGCTCCGACGCCAAGCCCGACGCGGCGCCCGCCGACGCGTCGGCGAAGCCGGCCAAGAAGACGAAGAAGAGCAAGAAGGCGACGACCGAGACGAAGACCGAGACGCCGGCTCCGTCGGACGCGCCGGCCAAGTAACGAACGCCGTAAACGAAAACAACCGAGGAGAATGCCTATGAACCGTATCGTGAGTGCTGTGATGTTGTCGGGTCTGCTCGTCGCTGCGCCGGCCTTCGCCAAGACCGTTGCGCACAAGAGCGTGGCGACGGCGGGCGACAAGGCCGCGGGTTCGACCGACGCCAAGAGCGACGTGAAGACGGACGCGGCGGCGCCGGCGGACGCGTCGGCCAAGCCGGTCAAGAAGACGAAGAAGAGCAAGAAGGCCACGACCGAGACGAAGACGGATGCGCCGGCGCCGGCGGACGCTCCCGCCAAGTAGTCGGGGCGAAAGCAGCGAATGGGGCCGGGCGGCGCGCGACGAATTCGCGGCCGCCCGGTCTTTTGCGTACGTCGGAAGGGTCGGAAGCGAGCATTCGCGCGTGGCAGAAGGCGCGCGATGGGATCTGCGTGCACGGACGGCTGACGACGTTGCGTCCAGCGACGGCAATCGACGTCGACCGTCTGGTCGCGTGGCACGCGGATTCGGAGGTCGCGCGCTATCGGGACAACGCGCGTTTCACGCGTGCAGAGTTGGATCGGCGGCCGTTCACGCCGCCGCGAGCAGCCGCCGCGACCACGCGCACTGTCGCGTCGACGGATCGAGGTCGACGATGATGCCGTGCGCGCCGACCTGACACACCACCGTGACGACTTCGATCTGCGCGTCCCCGACGATCCGCGTCGCCGTCGCGCGCGCGCCCACGCCGAGCGTGGCGATGGCGCGCTCCGCTTTGTCCTCCGACGTGAACGCGAGCAGGTAATTCGAGCCCCAGGCTTCGGCCTGCAGGTACGTCAGCTCGTCGTACATCCCGGGTTGCCGCGTCTGAATGAGCCAGAGGCGCGCGGCCAGCGAGAAGCCGTCGAAAGCGGATACGGAGTTCGGTTGAAGTTCCACGAGCAATAGCAATGCAAGAGCAACGCCCGGCTCGTCGGTCGGAACGCTCGCTCGTTGCTGGCTATGTCGAATTGTGACGAAAGGGGCCGCAGCCCGGAGTCATGCTGGTGCTAGTAGTCGTCGTTGCCGTCCCAGCGCCACTTGCCGCGCTCGCGGTCTTCCTCTTTGGGACGACCTTCGCCCGGACGCTTCTTGGCGTCGGCGCGCTTTTCGGGACGAGCCGCGCGGCGGCGTCCCTCTTCCTTGTCGACCGTCGCCGACGCGACCGGATAGCGCGGACCACCGCGGAAGCCGCCCGGCGCGCCACCGAAGCCGCCCGGACGCGGACCACCCGGGCCACGCGGCGGACCGCTGCCCGGCGGACCGCCGAAGCCACCCGGACGCGGACGCGGCGCCGGCCGCGGGTCGCCCGGCTTACGCTCCTGCGCCTTCTCGACGAAGACGTTGCGTCCCGAGAGCATCACGCCGTTCCACTGTTTGATCGCCGAGTCGGCGTCAGCATCAGTCGCGACTTCGATGAACGCGAAGCCACGCGGCCGCTGCGTCTCCCGATCGAGCGCGATGCGAACGCTCTGAACCGTTCGCCCTTCCTGACTGAATGCCTCGCGAAGCTCCAGCTCCGTGATCGCGTACGACAGATTCCCCACGAACAACTTGGTACCCACGGTCCGATCGCGCTCCTTTTTTGCTGCTACCGTTCCAATGATCACAACGCGTGACCAATGTTCCCACAGTAAGGGCTCGCGCAAACAGTAGCAAGCGCGAAACAGCACAATTCACTACTGAATAAGTCTAAGCTGGAACTCGTATCATGTACAGGGAACGCAGGCGTCCACCGTCCGATGCGCTGCGTTAGGAGCACACTCATGAGCCGCTCGTTGTCGACGATCCTGGTCAGCGTCTTCGGCCTCGTCGCTGCGCCTGCGTGGGCCCAGCAGCCGATGGCGCCGCAGTCGCCGCAGCCGATCGTCCCGCAGCCACAACAATACGCCCAGCCGACGAGCCCGCAACCGTCGGTGCAGCCGATTCCGCCCTACGATGTCCCGCAATACAGCCCGCCGCCGTCTCAGCTGCAGCCGGGCGAGTACGGCGACGATGACGAGGAAGAGGAAGGCTACGACGTCACCTACGACGTCATGCAGCCGGACGCGCAGCAGCAGGATTACGACGACGGTTACGATCCCGAGGCCTACCAGCAGTTCGAGTCGCAGCTGTCGCCCTACGGCACGTGGGAAGACAGCGGCACCTACGGTCGCGTTTGGGTGCCGTCGCCGGGTGTCGTCGGCGGCGACTTCCAGCCCTACGACACCGACGGTTACTTCGCCAACACCGACTACGGCTGGACCTGGGTCAGCAACTACAACTGGGGCTGGGCGCCGTTTCATTACGGTCGCTGGATGGTCTTGAGCGGTCGCGGCTGGTGTTGGATGCCGGGCACGCAGTGGGGCCCGGCGTGGGTCAACTGGCGCTTCGGCGGCGGCTATGCCGGCTGGTCGCCGATGGCGCCGCGCGGAGTCAGCATCGGCGCGCCGCGCGGCACGCGGGGGCCGTGGCGCTTCACGACGGCGGGGCAGCTGGGCGCGGTGCATCCGGCGTATCTCCCGTCGCGCGTGATGCCGTCGGTGTGGGGACGCACGCAGGCGATCAACAACGTGTCCAACGTGCGCGTCGGCGGCGTCGGCGTGCGCATCAACGCCGGGCCGTCGCCGGCGATGGTGGCGTCGGCGACGGGCCGCGTGGTCGCGCCGGTGCCGCTGCACACGCTGGCGCCGATGGCGCTGCCGCGCGCGACGGTCGTCGCGCACGCGGGCACGCCGATGGCGTCGCGGCCGTGGATGCAGTCGCGGCCGATCGGCGGCAGCTTCGCGCGGCCGGCGAACAACGCGCGCTGGCTGGGCGCGGCGAGCGCGTCGCACGCGATGCCGACGATGGGCAGCAACTATCGTGGCTACACGCCGCAGCCGGCCTATCGCGCGCCGATGCAGCAGCCGTATCGCGGCACGCCCATGCAGCCGGTGCGCTATTCGCAGCCGGTGTATCGCGCGCCGATGCCCGCGCAGCAGTATCACTACGCGCAGCCGGTCTATCGCTCGACGTACAGCGCGCCGTCGTTCCACGTGAGCGCGCCGACGTACAACGCGCCCAGCGCCCCCACGTACAGCGCGCCCGCGCCCGTTTCGCACGGCGGCTTCAGCGGCGGCGTGTCGGGCGGCGGCTTTCACGGCGGCGGCGGCGGTCACTCGGGCGGGCATCGCTGACACACCGCGCGTCCGTTCGTCCTTCTTTGCGCCGCTAAGGCCACGGCCGGAGCGGCTCGGTCATTCGAGCGAGCGTTCGTCCGCGGAGCAACGGTTGCAGCCATCCGTCCGCGACCCCACAACCCAACTATGGAAAAGTCGCAGGCGCGCGGCCAGGGCGCGTCGGCTCGCATCCTCGTCGTCGATGATGATGAAGCCGATGCCCAGGCCCTGAGCGCACTTCTCACCGAAGCAGGCCACGAGGTGGAAGTGGCGGCGTCGACCGAGGCGGCGTTGCAGAAGTTTCGCGAGGAGACCTACGCCATCGTCGTCGCCGACGTGCAGCTGCCGGGCGAGAGCGGCCTCGACCTCGTGCGCCAGCTACGCGCGCAGGCGCCGGCGACGGCGGTCGTCGTCATGACCGGCCACGCGTCGGTGTCGACGGCGGTGACGGCGTTGAAATACGGCGCGGTCGATTATCTGAAGAAGCCGGTGCACGTGCATCAGCTGAAGAAGCTGATCGCGACGCTCGTCGCCGAACGGCCGGCCTTCTTGCCCAATGCGCTGTTGAATCCGGAGACGTCGGGCGAGGAGGTGTTCGAAGGCATGCTGGCGCGCTCGGCCGTCATGCATCGCGTGTTCGAGAGCGTCACGGCGGTGGCGCAGACCGACGCGACCGTGCTCATCGTCGGCGAGACGGGCACGGGCAAAGAGCTGGTCGCGCGCGCCGTGCACGAGCGTTCGGCGCGCGCCGGCGGCGCCTACGTTCCGGTGCACACGGGCGCGATTCCCAAGGACCTCATCGAGTCCGAGCTCTTCGGCCACGAGAAGGGCGCGTTCACCGGCGCCGTCACGGCCGCCGAAGGCAAGTTCGGCGCGGCCAAGGGCGGCACCATCTTCCTCGACGAAGTGTCGACGATGTCCGACCGCGCGCAAGTCGACCTCCTGCGCGTGCTCGAGACCTTCCGCTACACACGCGTCGGCGGCAAAGTCGAGCACATCGCCGACGTGCGCGTGGTCTGCGCCACCAATCGCGACCTCTTGTTGATGGCGCAGGAGAACAAGTTTCGCGAGGATCTCTATTACCGCATCAACATCTTCCCGATCACGTTGCCGCCGTTGCGGACGCGACAGGAGGACATTGGGCTCCTCGCCGATCGCTTCATGCGCGCGGCTGCCGAGCGTTACAAAAAGCCGGTGCGCGCGCTGCCCGAGCAAGCGGTCGAGCTCTTGACGGCCTACTCGTGGCCGGGAAACGTGCGCGAGCTGCGCAATGTCGTCGAGCAGGCGGTGCTGCTCGAGCGCGGCGAGCGCATGGAGCCCGATCTCATCAACCGCATCTTGGCCGAGCGTCCCGCGCGCTCGGCCGTCGTGGCCAGCTCGGGAGCGTTCGCGCGCGTCGATCAGACGCCGCTCGGCGTGACGCTGCCGACGGTGCCGGCGTCGATCGTGCCGATCGTCGTCGGCACCAAAGTCGAGGACGCCGAGCGCCAGCTGGCGATGCGCACCCTCGAAGCCTACGCCGGCGATCGACAAGCGACGTGTGCCGCGCTCGGCGTAGATCCCGCCCGTCTCGACGAAATCCTCAACGGCCTCTCGGCTCAGACCGCCGTTCCCCACAACTAGAACCGCTTTGCCTACTTTGGGCGTCACACACGTGTTTTCGCCGCTCGTCCCGCCCGATCCGCGACGCCGCCGCCGAAAGTAAGTTGGCCCGCGATTAGCAATGTGTCGGCGCAGGAGGCGGGGACAACATGAAAAACTTCGAGCCCGGTACGATCATTCAGCATTACGGCGTCTATCGCTGCTCCTGCGGCGATCACGAGTTCTTCGGCGTTTCAGGTCGTCTCTTTCCGCGCGTCCACTGCCCGTCGGGAAATTGGGAGATGAAGCATCGTTCGCGCGAGGAGAAGTTCTTTTAGTCATGACGACGCTGCGACGATTGGCGATCACGCTGTCGGGCGCGGGCGACGGCGCGGCCTTGGACGCGGCGTTGGCGTTGGCCGAGCGCGCGCCGGTGTCGTTGGCGCTCGATTGCGAGACGCTGATGGCGGTGGCGCGCACGCAGCCCGAGCGACTGGCGGCCTTGCGCGCGGCGTTCGAGTCGGGGCAGCTCCGGCCGCTCTTGACGACGGCGCACCGCGCGTCACCGGCGCTGCTCGACGCGGCCGAGCTGGCCGACGAGCTGCGCCTCGACGAGGAGCTCGTGCAGTCGCTCTTCGGCGTGACGCTGTCGCCGCGCGGCTTCGCCGGCGTCGCGGACGTCGCCGCGCTGGAGCAAGCGGGCGTCGACTATGTCCTCGCCAACCCCGATGTCGAGCCGCAGCGCGTGGGCGAGCGGCTGATCGCGCTGCCGGCCTTGCGTTGGTCCTTGTCGACGTTGGATTTGGTGGTGGCGCTGGAGACGATCGATCGGCTGCGCGCCGAAGGGTTCACGCTCGTCGGCGCCGACGAGCTGGCGGCGTCGTTGACGGCGCCGTGGCTTCCGCGCGGCGCGGCCGAGACCGAGGCGGTGCCGGCGAGCTTGCGCGCGCTGGCGGCGCTCACCGGCTGGTGCTTGGACGCGTTCGGGCTGCCGCGCGTACCGGGCGTGGCGGCGGCGTCGCTGGCCGAAGAAGGCTGGCGGCTCGAGCGCTTCTCGGCGCGGGCGCGGCTGCCGTTGACGCGTCGGCGCGGCTTGGCGGCCGAGCGGCGCGCGTTCGTGGCGGCCTATGAAGTGTGCGACGTGCTCGCCGTCGAGACGCGCGTGCCGGGAACGCGGATTCACGCGGCTGGCGCGCTCGACGCCGGCGTGATGCCGCTCATGACGGCGCTCGCGGACGAGCATGGCGCAGGCGATCCGATGGCGCGGGCGGGCGCGGCGTACGACGAGCTGGTCGCGTTCGGCTTCTTGGGGGCGACGCGCTGGCGGGCGCTCTTGTCGGGGCTGCGGGATGCGTTCGCGCTGCTGGCGTCGCGGCGTGCGGTCGACTGGTCGGTCGTGGCGGAGGCGGAGGCGGACGTCGAGCAGTGGACGCAGCCGCTGTATGCGAGCGAGACGAGCGGCTCGGCCGTGAATTAGCGCGCGGCGGCTGCCGCGGCGAGCGGCGGAATGCGCGACTGGCGCGGCGGGCGGCGGATGACGCGGCTGGCCGCGCGGTCGGATGAGCGGTTTACGGCTTGGCTGCGGCGCGCGGGATTCCGGTGGAATCGCGCGCCGCAGCTCCGTCGTGCCGGCCATCGGTGGATCGCGCACGACGATCGCGAGGCTTATCGCGGGCTCGGTCTCGCAGCGCCGACGTTCGCCCCCAAGCGCAACGCTTACGGCGAGCACACGTTCGCGCGTCGCAGCTCCGGACGCGTCAGCGGGCGAACGACATCTGCAGTATGCGATCCATCGCCGCGTGATACGGGAATCCGCCGGCGCGATGCCGTTCGGCGCCGGCGGCGGCGCGGTAGTAGAGCGCCAGCGCCCGCGCGTGATCTTGGTCGCGCAGGCGTTCCGCGAGCTCGAACTCGACGGGCTCGACGGCGCCCGGGACGTCGTGCTCGACGGCGCGCTCGAGGCGTCGGCGCGCGCCCTCGGCGTCGCCGAGCGCGTCGCAGGCGTGGGCGGCGCCGACGAGCGCGTCGAGCCGGTCGGCGTCGGTCGCGTCCTTGCGCGCGGCGGCGGCGTCATAGCGGCGCAAGGCGTCGCCGGCGCGGCCCGCCTGCGCGGCACCGGCGGCGCGCGCGATCGCTTGGCGCGGCGTGCCGGCGCAGCCCGTCGCGGCGACGGCGAGCGCGCCCAGCAGCAGCACTGTCGGAGCGGTGCGCGCGCGTGGCATATTCGTTAGCATGTCGAAGATCGACCTCGCGCTCAAGGAGACGTTCCGCCACGCCCGCAACGCCATCGAATCCTACGGCGTTCGCGTCTACATCGGCGACGTCCAGGATCCCAACACCGGCATCTTCGACGGCGCCGAAATCGGCATCGATTACGCCAACGATCTCGAAATGTCGCTGTTCGTGCTCGTGCACCTCTTCGGCCACACGGTGCAGTGGAATACGGTGCCGGCCTATCGCACGATCGATCAGCGGGCCAAGCCGGGCGCGCCGCCGGACGTGATCGAAGAGGCGCGCGTCTACGAGCAGAACGCCTCGCGCTACGGCCTGCAGCTGCTGCACGAGGCCAAGGTCCTCGATCGCGATCAGTGGATCAGCGACTGGTGGGCATCCGACTGGAAGTATCTATCGACGTTCTACCGGACGGGAAAGCTGCCGGCTTGGAGCGACTGTCGCTCGACCGGCCACGGCCTCATCACGCCGCTGGCCATCCCCGAGTTCGTCGCCCACCGCTATTACACGCGCTACGCCTTCTAGCCGCGCCTCTCGATAGTTCTCGTCGCGAACCAATATGGTTCGCGTCACGAACGATCGGTGCCCCACACTTCGCGGACGCGCGCTTCCAGCCGCTGGAAAATGAGCACTTCGGTCACCAGGCCGAGCGCGACGATCGCCACCATCACCGCCATGACGCGTGCCATGTCGCCGAGCTCGCGTCCCGTCGCCAGCAGCTGCCCGAGCCCGCCCGACACGAAGAGCAGCTCGCCGGCCATCAGCGAGCGCCAGGCGAACGTCCAGCCGAGCCGCATGCCGCTGATGATCGACGGCAGCGCCGCCGGCAAGATCACGCGCAAGTAGAGCGTCATGCCTTTGGCGCCCATCGTGCGCGCGGCGCGCAGGTAGAGCGGCGGCACGTTGCGCACGCCCGCTTCCGTGGCCACCGTGACCGAGAGCAGCGAGCCGGCGATGACGACGAACAAGATCGCCGACTCCGACAGCCCGAACCACAAGAGCGCCAGCGGCAGCCAGCAGATCGACGGCAGCGCCTGCAGCCCGGTCACGATCGTGCCTATCGATTCGCGCAGCGTCCGCGAGCGCGCCAGCATGAGGCCGAGCGTGATGCCGGCGACGAGCGAGATGAAGTAGCCGATGAGCAGGCGCCGCATCGACACGGCGATTCCCCATGGGATGCTGCCGTCGACGATGCCGCTATAGAAGCTGCGCGCGATGGCCAGCGGCGATGGGAAAACCCACGGCTTCCACAGCCCGAGCCTAGATGCCCCCTCCCATGCCACCAGCAGGATCAGGAGGAACAGCGCCCGGCGTAGGCTGCCACGCATCGTCGATCTCCTCACGCATGACCTTTTCGACTTCGGTTCGCAGCTCGCGCATGATGCGCCCGACGTAATGCGCGACGTCGCTCTCGCCGTTGCGCGGTCGCGCCAACGCGATCGGCTCGTCGAGCTTGATGCGCCCGGGCCGCGTGGCCATGAGGACCACGCGATCGCCCAGGCGCACCGCCTCGCGGACGTTGTGCGTGACGAAGACCACCGTCTTCTTCGTCGCGCGCCAAATGTCGGTCAATTCGCCGTGCAAGACGTCGCGCGTCTGCGCGTCGAGCGCGGCGAAGGGCTCGTCCATGAGCAGCACTTGCGGATCGGGCGCCAGCGCGCGCGCCAAGGCTGCGCGCTGCCGCATGCCGCCCGACAGCTCGTGCACATAGGCGTCGGCGAAGCGCCACAAGTGCACCTTCTTCAAGAACGTCTCGACGCGCTGGGCGCGCTCGGCCTTGTCGGCGTAACCGGCGAGCTCGAGCCCGAAGTCGACGTTCTTGCGCACGCTCAGCCACGGGAACAGCGCCGAATCCTGAAACATGACGCTGCGCTCGGGACCCGGCCCTTCGATCGGCTTGCCGTCGAGCGTGACCGTGCCGGCGTCGGCGCGCTCGAGCCCGGCGATGAGGTTGAGCAGCGTCGACTTGCCGCAGCCCGATGGACCGACGAGGCAGACGAACTGGCCGTCCTCGATCGTCAAGTCGACCTCGGCCAGCGCGTGGTGCGAGCCGCGCCGCGTGGCGAACCGCTTCGAGACCTGGTGCAGCGCGATCATGGCGGCGGCGCAGTCGTCGTCGGGGCGAAGCGCCGGTCGAGGATGCCGGTCATGTCGCCGGCGGGCAGGAAGTCGAGCGCGCGCCCGTCGGCCAGCTGCTTCTGCAACGCCGCGTCGGAGATCACGCTCGTCAGCTCCACGCGCCGCCACGCATCGGCGAACACCTGCGGCGGCAACCGCTTCTTCGCCCACTTGAACAGGCCATCGTCGACGGCCATGCGCGCTTCGGCGTCGTGCGCGTGGATCCAATCGATCGTCTGCTGGTTGGCGTGCACGAGCTTCTGCACGACCTCGGGATGCTCGTCAGCCAGCTTCTTCGTCACCACCAGCACCGTGATCGGGAACTTGTGCTCGGGCCAGCGGTCGCGCTCGTCCAAAAACAGCTGGCCATTGGCCTCGTCGATGAGCCGCGACAGCCACGGCTCGGGAACCCAGGCGCCGTCGATCTCTTTGCGCTTCATCAGCGTCAGGATGTCGGCGTTGGCGATGGGCATGACCTGCACGTCGCCGCCGCGATCCTTCGTCTTCATCCCGAGCGCGCCCAAATAGGTGCGCAAGGCGATGTCTTGCGTATTGCCGAGCTGCGGCGACGCCAGCTTCTTGCCGTGCAGGTCTTTGGGCTTGGCGATGCCGGCGTCTTTGCGCACGACGAGCCCGGCGCCATTGTCGGCCGCACCGGCGACGATGACGAGCCCCTCGCCGTGTGAGCGCAAGTAGCCGCTGATGGCGGGCGCGGGGCCGACGTAGCAGGCGTCGAGCGCGCCGGCGAAGAGCGCCTCCATCGCTTCGGGCCCGGCGTTGAACGGCTTGCCGTCGATGGCGACCGGGTCGAGCGCGTGCGCGAAATCGCCATGAACGAGGCCGACAATCGGCACCGCGTGGGTCAAATTGGGGAAAAAGCCGAGCCGCAGCGTGCGCAGCGGCGGCGGCGCCGATTTATGCTCGACCTTGCCGCGACAACCGAGCAGCGCCATCGTCAACGTCACGAGGGCAATGCGAGTTTTGTCGGGGCGCGTCATGGGCCGTATCGTCGTCAGCGGCGGCAGTCGGTGCAAGCGGAAACGAATGTTTCGTGCCGCGGAAACATCCACGAAATGCGCCTCCCGCATAATCCAATCATGAGGAGCCGCGCGCCAGATCGACAGCTGCCACGACGTCGACGGGAAGTCGTCCCGACGGTTCATGGGCGCGGCGAACCGCGGCTGGACGCCATGCTGGAGCTCGCGGAAGAGGCCTCGAAGCCGGCGCCGCTGTCGTCGGTGCTGTCGTCGCTGTGTGCGCGTATCGCGGCGGTCTTGCGCGTCGACGTGTGCAGCATCTATCTGCGCGAGATCGACGGCGCTTCGGGGCCGCGGCGAACTCACGGCGACCTCGTCCTGCGCGCCAACTGGGGTTACTCGCCGGCCGCCGTCGGTCAAGTGCGCATGGGTGTCGGCGAAGGCTTGACCGGCTTTGCCGTCGAGTGTTTGCGGCCGGTGTCGGTCGCGCGCGCCTCGACCGACGCCCGCAACAAGTCGTTCGATTTCATGGACGAGGAGCGCTTTCCGTCGCTGTGCGCGGTGCCGCTCGTCGATGGCGGGCGCGCCGTCGGTGCGCTCGTCGTGCAGCGGCGCTTGCCGCGCGCGTTCGGGCAGCGCGAGATCGTGCTCGTCGCGTCGACGGCGCCGCCGGTGCTGTTCGCGATCGAGCGGGCGCGGCTGCGTGAGCGCGAGCAGCTGGCCGCGGCGCAGCCGACGACGCCGGTCGCGCCGTCGCGCGTGCACGAGGTCGTCTTGCGCGGGCAGATCGCGGCCCCCGGTCACGCGCTCGGGACGATCGCCGTGCGCCGGCATCATCACGCGGCCCCGGCGCGCCAGCTGGGCACGGTGGCCGACGAGCAGGCGCGCCTGTCGGCCGCGCTCGCCGAAGCGGCCGAGGAGATGACCGCGCTCGAGCAGTGGGCGCTGACGAACGCGCCGCTCGATCGCGCGACGATGTTGTCGTTGGTCTCGCCGGCGCGCTTCGTGCTCGACGACGCGCGGCTGCGCGGTCGCATGCGCAAGCAAGTGGACGCGGGCGTCGCCGCCGAGGCGGCCGTCGAGCGCGTCATGCGCGAATACACGCGCGTGTTGTCGACGGCGGGCGAGCGCCTCTTGGCCGATCGCGCGCTGGAAGTGGAAGCCTTGTGTCTGCGCGTCCTCAACCGCCTGACCGCGCCGGCGTCGAAGCTGCCGGCGGGCGCCGTGTTGGCGGCGGCGCGACTGACGGTGTGCGACGCCATCGAGCTGCGCGCCGGTCACGCCGCGGGCGCCGTCCTCTCGGCGCCGGCCGCGTCGTCACCCGGCCTCGCCATCGCCGTCGCGCTCGGGTTGCCCGTCGTCGCCGGCCTGGGCGAGCTGTTCCGTTGGGTGTCCGACGGCGATCGCATCCTCGTCGACGGCGACGTCGGCGTCGCCACCGTCAACCCGTCGCGCGTCGACGTCGCCGCGCATCGCCGCCGCTAGTCTCCGCCCGAATCCGCGCTCAGCGAACGAGGAGGGTGAGCACGAGGGCGTTGCGCACGCCGCGGATTGCCACGCCGTCGTCGTCGGGGGTGCCGAGCGGCTCTTGCCACGTGACCGCCAGGCTGATCTGACCGGCGAGCCGCGGCGTGAACCACCACGTCGCGCCCACGCTGCCGCCGGCGAACGCGTAGCGGTCGGGCGAGTCGACGTACGCGTGCGCGCCGCCGCTGACGCCGACGCCCAAGCCGAGGCGGCGGCCGAGCCACCAGGTGGCGCCGAGGTGGCCTTCGGCGCCGGCTTCGGCCAGCTGCGCGAAGGCGTCGAGCTCGAGGTGGCGATGGACGACGGCGTAGACCTCGGCGAACGCGCCGCCGTAATAGCGCACCTGCGAGCGGCGCGTGCCGACGGCGAAGGACGTGCCGCCCCAGCCGGCCGACACCCGCAAATCGCCGAAGCGTAAGCCGACGGCGGCGGAGAAGTGCTCGAGCTGCTCGCTGAGCTGCGAGTCCTCGAAGCGCCAGGTGTCGTAATCCCACTCGAACGAAGCGGCGATGTAAAAGCGGCGCAGTAGATAGCCCTCGGCGTCGGCGTCGATCCAGCCTTGCGCCAGCGGCGACGACCCGCCGTAGTCGGGGAGTTGGCGATCGGCGTAGCCGCCGCCGCCGCCGACATGCAGCCGCGTCGCGTATTGCAGATAGGGTTGCAGCGACGGTGGCGAGTCGTCGTCGTGGATGCCGCGATCGAAGAGCGTGAAGCCGGCCGAGCCGAAGCCACCGAGCTCGCGGCCACCGCCCGACACGCCATCGATCCAGGTCGGGCGATAGTCGAAGCCGGTGTTGAGGTCGAGCAGGAGCTCGGTGGTGTCGCCGGTCGGCGGCAGCGCGAGCGTGATTCCGAGGAGCAGCGTCGTAAGCACAGGGCAGCTTGGCGCAGTCGGTGGTCGGGAGCGGTGAGCGCCGTCACCGCCGCGGCGTTACAAGCCGGAGTCGTCGGTCGGGAGCAGGTCCGAGCTGCCCAGATCGACGCCGCCGACGATCGACATGTCGTCGGGCGCGGGCAGCTGATCGAGGACGACTTTGACGGTCGAACGCTCGCCTTTACTGGCGCTGCCCGTGCCGACGCCGCTGGCGAGGACGCGATAGTCGACGTCGAACGCGGTGACGGTGACGGTGATGGCGGCGTCGAAGCGCTTGGCGACGAGCATGCCGAACGACGTCGGCAACGTGATCGGCGGCGAGCCAATCTGAATCGTCGTGTCACCGTAAGGCGAGGTCAGCTCGACGCCGAGGTGATCGATGGGCGCGGTCAAGCTGAGCGTCGTGGACACGTCGACGACGACGAGGCCGTCGGCCTTGTGGCAGCCGACGGCCGACAACGCCAGCGCCGCCAGCAGCCAGGCTTTCACTGGAACCTCGTCGTGCCGAGCGCCGTCGACGCCGTCGGTGTGGCGTTGTAGCGGGCGACGCCGACGCCGATGCCGACCGCGAGCCCGAGGACGACCACGCCGCCGACGGCCGTCCACGCCCACCACTTTTTGTAGATCGGCGTCGGCTCGGGCACGTCGGGAGTCGCCGTCAGCGTCGGCGCGACGGCGACCGGCGCCACCGGCTTCGTCTGCGCCGCCAACGCCGCGTCGTCCATTTGCGCGGCCAGCTTGTCGGCCTCGTCGCGATTGGGCGCATCGGGTGGCGCTTGCGCGAGGTAGTCGCGATAGCTCTTGGCCGCCGTCTCGAAGCTGCCCAGCTGGCGCTCGCACTCGGCGATGCTGAACAGCAGCGCCGGCTGCGGGCTCTCGCGATAGGCGCGCTGAAACATGACCAACGCCTGCGTGAACTGCTTCTGGCTGTAGGCGTTGGCGCCGCGGTCGGAGAAGGTCTTGGCCGCGGCGTCATCGGCCGCGGCGACGCGAGCGACGGCGAGGACGAGGAAGAGGACGAAGGTCTTCACGTTCCGGACAGGAGCTTTTCGCGCGGCGAATTGCAAGCGCGACGTGCATGCGCGGCTGCGAAAAGCGCAGCGCCGGCATCGGCGGTCCGACCTGCGAGCCGCCGGCGCGGGTTTCGTCGTCTAACGGAAACGTCGTTGGCGCCTTCCGGCTGGTAGTCCGGCGGACATCGCCGTTCGACGCGGCTACTTCGCCGGCGCCGCGTCGAGCGCGGCGCGCACCTGTCGCAAGAGGTCGGCCGCCGAGAACGGCTTCTGCAGTAGCGGCTCGGCCGCGTCCGCGCTCGCGTAGCCCGAGATGTGCAGCACCTTCAGCGCCGGCTGCAGCTGGCGAAGACGCGCCGCCAGCTCGTGCCCGTTCATGTTCGGCATCACGACATCGCTGACCAAGAGCTGCACATCGCGGCGCGCCTGCGCCAGCTCGAGCGCCCGCGCGCCGTTGTCCGCCACCAGCAGCCGATAGCCGGCGCGCGTCAGCACCAGCTCCACGAAGTCGCGCACGTCCAGCTCGTCGTCGACGAGCAGCACCACCTCGCTGCCGCCGGCCGGACGCAGCGCCTTCAGCTCCTCCGCCAGCACCGCCGGCGGCTTGGCCTCGGGCAGCAGGATCTCGAAGCGCGTCCCTCGCCCCGGCGCCGTCTCCACGCTGATGACGCCGCCGCTCTGCTCGACGACGCCGTAGACGATGGCCAGGCCCAGCCCGGTGCCGCGGCCCACCTGCTTGGTGGTGAAGAACGGCTCGAACATGCGCGCCCGCACCTGCTCGTCCATGCCCACGCCGTCGTCGCTGACGCGCAGCCGCGCGCGACGCTTGCCCTGCCGATCGACGACGCGGTCGGTGGCGATCACCAGCCGCCCGCCTGAGGGCATGGCGTCGCGCGCGTTGACCGCAAGGTTCACGATCACTTGCTCCAGCTGCGCCGGCGCCACGCGCACGCAGCCTTCGCCGCAGTCGAGCTGCAGCTCGATGGTGATGTTGCCGATGATCATGCGCCGCAGCATGACGCCCACCGGCTGCACGATCGCGTCGAGGCGCACCACCTCCATCGTCGTCGGCCGCCGCCGCGTGAACACCAGCAGCTGCTCGGTCAAGCTGGCCGCGCGCAGCGCCGAGCGGTGGATGTGCTCGGCGGCGTCGCGCGTGATCGAGCCCGCCGGCGACTGCTCCTTGAGCACCTCGCTGTAGCCGCGAATCGCCGTCAACAGGTTGTTGAAGTCGTGCGCCACGCCGCCGGCCAGGCGTCCCACCGCCTCCATCTTGTTCGAGTGGCGCAGCTGCTCTTCGAACGCCTTGCGCTCGCTGATGTCGACGGTGATGGTGATGAGGCAGGGCTCGCCGCCGAGGTCGGTGGTCTCGGCCGAGGCGAGGCCGACGATGGGCTCACCGCCCCTCTTGTTCAGCCGCACCTCGATGTCGCGGGCGCTGCCGGTGCGGTGGATCTCGGCGTAGAGCCGCTCGCGCGCCGCCGGATCGTGCCATAGCCCGAGCTCGGCGGCGCTCTTGCCGAGCACGTCGGCGCGCGCAAAGCCGGTGAACTCGACCCAGCGCTCGTTGACGTCGAGGAAGTGGCCGTCGCTGATGCGCGTCAGCGAGATGGCCGCCGGCGTGGCGTGGAAGATGCCCGCGAAGCGCTGCTCGGAGCGGCGCAGCGCCTCCTCGGCCTGGCGGCGCTCGGTCAGGTCGCGCACCAGCACCGTGACCACCGGGCCGTCGAAGTCGCCGACGAAGCCGCGCGTCTCGGCCCACTTGCGGCTGCCGTCGGCCGC
This sequence comes from uncultured delta proteobacterium, assembly GCA_963785725.1. Taxonomy (GTDB): domain Bacteria; phylum Myxococcota_A; class Polyangia; order Palsa-1104; family Palsa-1104; genus JAQBQH01. Next base: position 155,253 of record CAWAWS010000006.1, read on the forward strand.
GATGAACGAGACGGCGCCCGGCGGCGAGGCGCGCTGGCTGGACACGATGTGGCCGACGCGCGTGCGCATCGTGTCGGCGTCCGCTGGATCGACGAGGCCGAGAATGGAGCGACCGATGAGCTCGTCGGCGCTGTCGTAGCCGAGGAAGGCCACCAGCGCCGGGTTGGCGTAGGTGACCGCGAAGTCGTCGGCGCGGTGGTTGAGGATGCCGTCGGCCGAGCGCTCCACCAGCCGCTGATAGGCGGCGAGGGCGCGGCGATGGGTCTCGGCGTTGTGCGCCTCGTCGGTCACGTCGCGCGAGACGGCGAAGCGCAGCCGCCGCTGCCCGACCGTGAAGCGCTGCAAGAGGCCCTGCGAGGTGAAGCGCGTGCCGTCCTTGCGCCAGTGCGTCGTCAGGATCGGCACCAGCGGCTCGGGCCGCGCGCACGCCGCTTCGAACGCCGGGATCATCTCCGGCGGACGCACGTCGCGCAGCAGCATGCCCAGGAACTCCTCGCGCGACCAGCCGTATTGCACGAGCGCACCGTCGCTGACGGCGAGAAAGCGGCCGCTGTCGTCGTCGATGAGGCACATCGACAGCGGATTGCGCTCGAACACGCGGCGATACAGCTGCGCGTCGACGCCGCTGCGCGCCCGCTCGAGCGCGTGCAGGGCGCGCATCTGCAGCCGCGCGCCATCGGCGGGCAGCGCCAGCACGTCGACGGCGCCGGCGGCCAGCATCGCCGCCCGCTGCGCCGGGTCGCTCTCGTCGCTGACGGCGATGAGCGCGGCCTCGAGGCCGTCGCAGGCGGCGGCCAGCGCGCTCTGGGTGGCGGCGGCGTCGGGCATCGACCAGTCGCAGAGCACGATGGCGCTCACGACGCCGCGCAGCGCCTCGAGCGCCGCAGCATGGTCGGCGGCCCGCGCGACGTCGACGGGCAGCCCCGCCAGCGCCGCCGCGACCTCATCGCGTAGCCGCGATCCCCCTACGACCAATGCCAGCACAAGGGAAGACATAGCGTATCTGCGACCCGAAGCGAATCCCGATCGCCGACGAGAGAGGGCTCGTTCGAGCTCCCAGCGGCGATCGAGCCGCCCGCCCGCGCATCGGCGCCGCGATCGCGACCGCGCGCCGACGGAGCCTCGCAGGGCGAATCACCGGTCGACTGCTCGCGCTCGCCAAGACGCGACTGTGCGGCAGATGCGCGTGGCCGATCGGTCACTATGTTGCTGGTGTTCGAAGGAGGTTGCAATGTCTGACACATTGAAGGACGTGAGCGTGGTGGTCCCGTCTGACTTCACGTGTGGCGAATTCGAGGTCTCGGGCGCCGTCATCCTGGAGTGCCAGGACCTGCTCGCCAGCGGCTGTCCCGGCATTCCGCCGTACGAGGAGGAGGCGGTGCTGTATTTCGCCTCCCTGGCCGACCACGCCGAGCTCCTGGCGATGCGTTCGGCCTGGCTGCGACGCCACGCGGACGCTGACGACGACGAAGAAGATTCATCCTCGATGAGCGAATTCGAAGACGAACCGGCTGCAGTGCACTGAGCCGTCCGCACGACCCACGGGCAGTGTCTCGATCGCGGGTTGGCCGAGGGCTACCCGGTGTAGTGCCGGCGCAGCGCACCTATCGGGCCGCGAGCTCGATGGCACCGACGCCGAGCTACACCGGTGCTACGAGAAGCGCGCACCGACAACGCAAGGGCCTGAAAGCGCTACAGAAGACGCTCTCTCAAAGCTACATGCCGTATTTGGCGAGCTTCTTGTGTAGCCCTTCGCGCGTGATGCCGAGCGTCTCCGCGGTCTTCGTCTTGTTGCCGCCGTGCTCGCGCAGCGCCTCGACGAGCAGCCAGCGCTCGACCTCTTCCATCATGTCTTTGAGCGTGCCCTTCTTCGGCGCCACGCGTCCCAACAGGCCTTCGACTTTGCGCACCGACGGCGCCAGCAGCTCGGGCGTGATGAAGCCCTCGTTGTCGCACTGGATGACGAGCCGCTGCACTTCGTTCTCGAGCTCGCGAATATTGCCGGGCCACGAATAAGCGCTCAGTTGATCCATCGCCTCGGGCGTAATCCCGGCGACCGGCTTATTCATCTCCGCCGTATATTTGCGCAAGAAATGATCCGCCAATAACGGAATATCCTCGCGACGCTCGCGCAACGGCGGCAAGCGCAACGGAAATACCCTCAGTCGATAAAAGAGATCGTGACGGAACGCGCCCTTTTCGACCTCTTTCTCCAACGAGCGATTCGTCGCGCAGATGATTCGCACATCGACCGATTTATTGGCCGTGGCACCGACGGGGCGAATCTCGCCCTCTTGCAAGACGCGCAAGAGCTTCGCTTGCAGGTTGAGCGTCATTTCGCCGATTTCATCGAGGAACAACGTCCCGCTATCGGCGATCTCGAACAGACCTTTCTTGTCGTGGTCGGCGCCGGTGAAGGCGCCTTTCTTATGTCCGAACAGCTCCGATTCGAGCAGGTTTTCCGGCATCGCCGCGCAGTTTTGCGCCACGAATAATTTATCGCGCCGTTTACCTTGATAATGAATCGCCGAGGCAATGACCTCTTTGCCGGTGCCGGTTTCGCCTTCGATACACACCGTCGCGCGCGTATCGATGACCTTCTCCAGCTGCCGGAAGATCTCTTTCATCGCCGACGAATCGCCGATGATGTCGGAGAAGCGCCGCTTTTCTTCGCGGCCCTTCAAATACTTCACTTCGCCGCGCAGCTTCTCTTCGGCGAGCTTCAAGCGCTGCATGAGCCGCGCGTTCTCGATCGCGAGCGTCGCCAAGCCCGCGACCGCCGTCACCATGTCGAGATCCTGCTCGAACAAGATGCCGGAGCCGCGATTGTCGCACTGCAAGACGCCGCGAATGGTGTCGCCGTCCCACAAAGGCGCGCCGATCGACGACACGATGTCGGCGCGCATGACCGATTCGGTGCCGATCTCCGCTTTGGCGTTGGTGACGAGGACGGCGGCTTTGTCGCGCGTCACCCGGCGAACGACGGCGCGCGAGATCGGAAAGCGCTCGTTGGGCGCGTTGCGGGCGCGCGCGAACACGGTGTTCAGGCGGCCGTCCGGATCGTCGGCGAGGTCGATGGCGACGTGGGTGATCTTGGGCGCCAGCTCGAAGATCGCCTCGCCCACGCCTTCGAAGACGGCCGTCAAATCGAGCCCGCGCCGGCCCAGCTTCTTGGCGACGTTGTAGAGCGCCGCGGCGCGCGCCGGATCGCGCTCGATCTTGCCCTGCACGTCGGGCAGCTCGCTCAAGTCGCGCTTGGCGATGATCTCCTGCTTCACGCGGCCGTCATCTTCGATGCGGACGCGACACTTGATCATCACCGGCTGCGTCGGATCGCCGAGCAGCAGCTGATCGCCGTCGCTCAAGATCGTCTCCATGTTGCCGCTGTCGAGCGTGATCGTCGCGTCGCCGCGCTGCACGCGCGAGCCGTTCGTCGACTTCAGATCGCGGAAAATATAGCGATCGTCCTCGCGGAAGATCTGCCCGTGCTCGCCGGACAAATGATAATCGCCGAGCACCACCTGGTTGGTGGGCCCGCGGCCGATGGTGAGCACCGGCAGGTCGAGCTCGAACGTGGCGCCGGCGTTCTCCCCGGCCAGGACTTCGAGAGTAATCATGCGATGCGAGTTAGACGCGAAAGTATAGCCGCTTCGCCAGTGACGCCGACAAAAAAGTGTATACTCCGCCCCGCGTGGCGCATTTGGAATCGTTGGTGATTCTCGACGCTGCCGGACGCAGCGGCGCGGCCTTGGCCTTCGGATTCGAGCGTGCGGGATACCATGTCTACGCGACGCGCGAGCCCGATGATGCATTGGCGATGGCGCAGACGCGCGTGCCGCAGCTGGTGGTCGTTGCCGTCGACGGTGGCGAGTCGCTGTCGTTCGTCGGTCGCGTGCGTGAAGAGGCGCCGACACGCGAGCTGCCGGTCGTGGGCGTGGGCGAGCGCGACCGGCGCGAAGAGGCCTTGCGCGCCGGCGTCGACGATTTCGTCACCCGACCCGCGTTCATCCGCGATGTGCTGACGTTGTCGCGGCTGGCGGTCGCCGTGCGCCAAGACGGCGATGACGGCGGCGTCGTCGGTCTGCTCGAAGACTACGGCCTCTACTTTTTGGTGCGCGCGCTCGCCGTCGCCGGCCGTTCGGGCGTGCTCGAGCTCGAGCGCGGGCGGCGCAGCGGCGAGGTGCGCTTCGCCCACGGCGCGGTCGTCGGCGCGCGCGTCGGCAAGATGAGCGGCGTGCAGGCCTTCAACCATCTGCTGTTGTGGGGCGAGGCGTCGATGTCGCTGCGCTTCGAGTCGCCGGCAATGGAGCGGCGCATCGCCGTGCCCGTCGACGACCTGTTGGCGGCGGGCGCCGGCTTCGCGCGCGAGTTCGAGTCGCTGGCCGACCGCGTCGGCGGCGCGCAGGCGCTCTACGCGCACGAGCCGCGCCGCGCCGCCGAGCAGCGCGCGCAAATTCCCGCCGAAGTCATGGCGCTGCTCAAGCATTACGACGGGCAAAAGCCGCTCATCGACGTCGTCGAGGACTCGCCGTTCAAGGCGTTCGACACGATCAAGATCACCTTTCGTTTGGCCGAGCTGGGCGCGATCTCGCGGCGTGAGCAGCGTGACTCGACGCCGCTGTCGGCGCAGCTGGCGGTGCGCGATTGGCTGCTCGGCGGCGCGACCGCCACCGACGATCGCGAGCGGACGGCCGCGACGGCGCGCGGCGTGACCGAAGCGGGGCGGCTGGCGGCCGAAGTCTACGCCGAGGAGGCCGCGGCGCACGCCGACGAGCCGTCGCCGGCCGATGGGCTGCTCGACGATCGCGTCGTGGTGCGACCGCTCGAGCAGGCGACACCGGCGAAAGCGCCGACGACCCAGCCCGAGCGGCCGACGGCGAAGTTGGCGCCGGTGACGACTGCGCCGGTGAAGCGGTCGCCGAGCGCGCTGCTCGACGACGCGCTGTCGGCGCGCGATGCGGCGCGCCGGAACGCGCCGGCGACGAACGGCGGAGCGAGCGCGCCGGCGCCGTCCGCGCAAGCGACGAAGCCGACGCCGGCCGCGTCGACGTCGGCACAAGACGCCGCGCCTGCAATCGCAAAACCGATGGCAACGCCCGCGGCTGCGAGCCCGACGGCGAAAGCGGCCGCGCCCGCAGCAGCTGCGCCGGCGGCGACGAGCCCGACGGCGAAAACGGCCGCGCCCGCAGCAGCTGCGCCGGCTGCGACGAGCCCGACGGCGAAAGCGGCCACGCCTGTAGCAGCTGCGCCCGTCGCAAGCACGTCGGCGACGGGGAAAACAGCGGCGCCAGCCGCAAGCCCTTCGCCGGCCGCGAAACCGGCCGCGCCCGTCGCAACTACGCCAGCTGCGACGACAAAGCCTGTCGAGCCCGCAAAGCCGGCTGCCGCGCCCGCGCCGACGAATCATGTCGCCGCGCCTGCGAAATCCGCTGCGCCAGCCACACCCGAGCCCACGAAGCACGCCGCGCCCGAACCGGCGAAGCCGGCTGCGCCCGTCGCCGCGCCCGCGAAACCGGCCGCGACGACCGCGCCTGCACCGACGAAACCGGCGGCGACGCCCGTCGCGGCCGCGCCGCCGGCGAGACCGGTCGCGCCTGCCGCCGTGCCGACGAAGCCTGCCGCCGCGCCCGTCGCTGCCGCGCCGAAGCCCGTCGCGCCCGCGTCACCGCCCGCCGAGGTCCTAGCGCGCGCGCTCGCCGAATCCGCGCGCAAACCGCAAGTCGACGCGAAGGCCAAGAAGAACAAACGCAACAAGCACAAGACGCCGACGACGACTCCGACGGCCGCCGCGCCTTATCACGCGCCGCCGCCGTCCGCCGGCAAACCGGCCGCCGTGTCAGGCAAGCTGTCGCAGCAGTCGACCGCGCAAGCGCACACCAAAGAGCCGGTGTTCGACGAGCTGGAAGAGGACTTCTTCGCGCGCGAAGCCGAGCATCTCCAGCATCCACCGACGGTCGAAGACTTCTCCGACCTCGAGCACGACGCGCGCCGCAAGCTGTCGCCCAAGCGCAACTGGTTCGGCCTCCGCGACGATAAGAAGAAGTAGCGCCGCGGAGCTTAGGGCGTTGAAGGCAGCAGCTGCCAGACGAGATCGATCGCGCCTTGCGGACCGGCCAGCCGCAGCGTCAGCGACTTCGTGTCACTGCCGACCAACGGCGTTCCGTCGGCGCGGGCGCGCGGAAAACGAATGCGCCAGCCGCGCGAGAAGATGTCGGCGTAGGGATAAAACTCGGTCTCCAAGCGGCGCCGCTCGCGCACCGTCGAGATCTCGGTCGGCGTCACTTCGTGCGCCTGATCGTCGACGAGCGTCACGCGCCACACCGACTTGGTCCCCGTCAGATCGTTGAGCACGTAGTCGTGCGTCGCGCTCTCGACGTGGAATTCGTAGGTGTCGGCGCCATCGGACAGCAGATCGCCGCGCACCTTCGGCTGACTCTCGGGCGTGACCTTGTACATCGCGATGTATTTCGCCGCATAGGCCGCGCGAAACTCGGGCGAGCGCAGGGTGGCGTCGAGCTGGAGCGCCTGATCGAAGTCGTTCATCAGCTGCCCGTGCCGCGTCCAACGCTTCAGCTGCTTCTCGTAGTCTTTGCTGTCGGGCTGCACTTTCGGCTCGCCCAACGACACGCGCGGCGGTCCTGCGCAGCCGGCGAGCATCGTTCCGCTCGTCGCCACGAGGAGCGCCAGCGCCCACTGCTTCATCGAAAGTCGCTCTTCTTGTACAGCGCCGTGAGCGGCACTTCTTTCTCGACGGCTTCCTTGCCGCCCTCTTCGCGATCGACGAGCGTGAACACGCGCTTGACGTCGAGCCCGTGAATACGCGCGCGCTCGATCGCCTTCAACGTCGAGCCGCCGGTCGTGCACACGTCCTCGACGATCGCCACGGGCGTGCCCGGCTTCACCGTCTTGTCACCTTCGAGCCACTTCTGCGTGCCGTGCCCTTTGGGCTCTTTGCGCACGTAAAACGCCTCGATGGGCCGATTGCGCGTCCACGACACCGTCGCCACCGCCGACGCGATCGGGTCGGCGCCCATCGTCAACCCACCGACGGCGCGCACGCCCGGCTCCAAGTTCTCGAGCAGCTCGTTGATGATCGTGCCGACGAGGAAGTGGCCCTCCGCCGTCAGCACGGCCTGCTTGCAGTCGATGTAAAAGTTCGACGGCTTGCCCGACGCGAGAATGACCTCGCGCTCTTCGTAGGCCAGCGTCTTCAAGATTTCCAGCAGTCGATTGCGCGGGTTCTGGCTCATGAGCTCTTCCGAATCAGGGCCTTGCGTCCGGGCGAAGCCAGCGACGGGATCTCCCGCGTCGCCACGCTCGCCGGCGCGGCCGTTTGCGCGTGGGTTTGCTGCGGTTGCACTGGTTTCGCCGCCATCGGCGCGACCTCGCGGCGCGGCGGCGGCGCCGATCGCGGCGGCTCGCCACCGCGCGCGCTGCGGCTGTACTCGGTCGGCGCGCTCGGGATCGCGTGCGGCGCGGCTTTGGGCGCGCTCGCCATCGGCTGTTGCGCCGGCTTGGCGGCCTCGATAGGCGCGGGCGCGTGCGACGCTTTGGCGACGACGGGCGCCGCCGCTTTGACGGCGGGCGCGACCGCAGCCGCAGCCGGCGCCGCCGTCGAAACCGGTGCGGCCGTAGCGGTTGGCGTCGTCGCGGCCGTCGGCTTCCGCATCATGCGGATGCTGCCTTCGAAGACCGCGCCTTCGTCGATGGCGATGCGCGGCGCCTCGATGTCGCCGGTGACGCGCGCCGTCGCCGTCAGCCGCACGACGGCGCTGGCGATGACCGAGTGCTCCAATTCGCCGGCGACGATGACGTCGCGGCCGCGCACTTCACCGCCGATCTTGGCGCCGGCGGCGATGGTCACGAGCGCCTCGCCGTGCACCGGCCCGTCGACGGTTCCGTGGATTTCGAGGTCGTCCTTGCCGCTCAGCGCCCCGGCAATGCGGGTTCCGGGGGCGATCACCGTTTTCATGTGAGCGACGACGCTACCATACCGAACGTTGACCTGCCACCAAGCGAACCCTACAGTCATCGAACGATTGATGGCGGCCCATAAAGAAGAGAGACCAATCGCGGATATCGCGGAGCTGGTCGCGCATTTCGAAGGCGGCGCCAAGCCGACCTCGGCGCTGAAGATCGGCGTCGAACACGAGAAGGTGGGTGTGCTCAGCGACGGGCGCGCCCCCGATTACGAGACGATCGCCAAGCTGCTCGAGGCGATGGCCTCGCGCGGCTGGAATCGTGTCGAGGAAGCCGGGCGCCTCATCGCCCTCGAACGGCCCAAGTGCGGCACGATCACGCTGGAGCCGGGTGGGCAGCTGGAGCATTCGGGCGCGCCCTGGCCGACGGTGACGGCGGCGGTGCGCGACAACGACAAGCACATCGACGAGCTCTTGCCGCTGGCGGCGGCCTTGGGCGTGCGCTTCGTCGGCGTCGGCTTTCGCCCGTTCGGGACGCTCGACGACGTGCCGTGGATGCCCAAGGGTCGCTATCGCGTCATGCGTCAGTATTTGCCGACGCGCGGCTCGATGGCGCACGAAATGATGAAGCGTACGACCACGGTGCAAGCCAACCTCGACTACGAGAGCGAGGACGACGCCATGGACAAGCTGCGCGTCGCCATGGGCTTGTCGTCGCTGGTGACGTCGCTGTTCGCGGCCTCGCCGATGGTCGACGGGCGCGCCGAGCTGACCGACGGGCGCGCCGCCTGGCAGAGCTATCGCGCGCGCGCCTGGCTCGACACCGACAACGATCGCTGTGGCCTCTTGCCGTTCGCGTTTTCGGACGCGGCGCGCTTCACCGACTACGTGCAGTGGGCGCTCGATGTGCCGCTCTTTTTCGTCAAGCGCGACGGCGAGTACAAGCCGGCGCCGGGGGTCACGTTCCGTCGGTTCTTGACGCAAGGTTGGCAAGGCGAGCGCGCATTGCCGAGCGACTGGGAGCTGCATTTGTCGACGCTGTTCCCGGAGACGCGGCTCAAGACGTTCGTCGAGGTGCGGCAGGCGGACGCGTCGTCGCGCGAGCTGGTGCGCGCGCTGCCGGCGTTATGGCGCGGCGTGCTCTACGACGCGACGGCGCGCCACGACGCCTGGAAGCTCGTCGCCGATTGGTCGCTCGACGAGCGGCTGCGCGTCTACAAAGCGACGCCGCGGCAAGGCATTCACGGCACGGCGCATGGTCGGCCGATGCAAGCGTGGTGTCGCGAGCTGGTATCGATCGCGCGTGATGGCCTGTCGCGTCTCGATGCCAGCGAAGAGATGGCGTTGCTCGCGCCGCTCGACAAGATCGCCGAGGAGGGCCGCAGCTTGGCCGACGGCGTCGCCGCCGAGTATCAGCGCGTCGGCGGCGACATCGGCCGCATGATCGACTTCCTGCAGCTCCGTTAACCTTACGATTCCCGACTACTATCGAAGGCTTACTAAATTAGCGCGGCGGCGTGCCGTTGCGGTTGCGCCAGCGCGTCAGGATCGCCTCCAGCTGCGTCATCGCTTCGGCGAAGGTCGGCGTCGGCGGCTTGGGCGGCTTCAGCAGCAGGCGCTCGAGCTCGGCCGTCGCTTCGGCGATGCGCGGCCGGCGCCGCTTGAGCGCGCGCTGCAGCCGCTCCTCGGTCAAGCCCCACGCGGCGGCCAGCTCGTCGAGATCGTCGCGCGTGCGGCGAAAGCGCGACGACGTCGACGCCGTGAGCGCGATCTCGCGCGTCGTCTCGTACGGCGCGCGCCCGCCGCGCTCTTCGATGGCGATGGGTCGCGTCTCGCCGCGCCGCTCGGGTATGGGCGCGGTCGCCGTCGCCGCGGCCGGCGTCTCCGGCGGAATCGGCGGCGGCATGCGCGACGCCGACCGCGCGTGCGCGCTCTCGCGCGTCGGCAGCTGTCCGACGAGCGAGCCTTCGCGCGACGGCAGCTCGCCGTTGGCGCGCGGAAGCGGCGGCGGAATCGGCGGCGGCGCCATCTGCCGCGCGAACAGCGGCGACTCGCGCCCGGCCACCGTCTCTTCGTTCGCGTCTGCCAACAGCTGCGGCACCTGCACGCGCTCGGTCGACTCGGCGCCCGCGATCGCCTCCGGCACGCCCACGCGCGCCGTCGGATCTTCCAAAGGCGCCGGCTTCACCGGCTCGTCGCTGCCACCGGCGCGCGCGAGCATCTCCGGCAGATCGACGCGCGCCGTGTCCGAGGCTTCGTCGGGCGGCAGCTCGCGCTGCGGCGTCCGCGCGAGCAGCTCGGGCACGTTGACGCGCGCCGTGCGCTCGGGATCGTTGGCTTGCCCGTCGAGCGGCGGCGATTCGCTCGTGCGATCGTAGTCGTCGCGCGTGTTGATCATGTGCGCCGACGACACCGGCTGCTGCGGCAGGTTCACGTTCGGCGACGTCCCGTGATCGGCCCGCCAGCGCAGCGCCCGATCGACGACCGACTGCGAATCGGCGTCGAGGCGCATGAACTTGACGCCCATGCCGTGCGGCTTGCCCGGCGTCGTCGGATCGTAGTCCTTCGTCCACTGCACCTGACCTTCGCCGCGAATGATCGAGGTGCCGCTCTCGTCGGAGAGCACGAACTCGAAGCGCACGTAGGTGCCGATTGGCTTGGGCGACTTGGTGGCGATGAAGATGCCGCCGCGCGAGATGTTCACCGCGTACTTCTGGATGAACGTGTCGATGTCGGGGTACTTGAGCTTGATGCGCATCGACGCCGTTTGGCGATCGCCGACGCGACTATCCTGACCTGCCACGTGGCCACTATATCATCAGCGGCAACGGCGCCAGCAGCACAGTTTGCGGCGTGCCCGCGTCACGAAGTTGGCGTTTTGCGCGGCGAAGCGGGGGAGCGAATGTCGTGCGAAATGCGTACGACGACGTTGCGCTGGCTGTCCGGCTCGAATCCGGGTGCGGCTTGGTCGGGCTGCTCGCCGGCGCGAGTCGGGTCGCCCGCGTGCCGCCGGCCGCGTCATGTGTGTTCGTGCGTCGGCGACTAGCCGACGAGCGCGAAGACCCGCTCGAGCGCGGCGTCGAGCTTGGAGGCGTCGGTGCCGCCGCCCTGCGCCATGTCGGGCTTGCCGCCGCCTTTGCCGCCGACGGCGCTCGAGATTTCGCCGATGATCTTGCCGGCGTGGATCTCGTTCGTCAGGTCGGCGCTGACGGCGGCCACGAGCGCGACCTTGCCGTCGTCGCCGACGCCGCCGAGCACGATGACGCCCGAGCCCAGCTTGTCGCGCAGCTGGTCGGCGACCTCGCGCAGCGCCTTCGGATCGCCGACGTCGGCCCGCGTGGCCAAGACCTTGATGCCGCCGACGTCGCGCACGCCGGCCAAGAGGTCGCGACCGCCGCCGCCCATCGCCATCTTGCGCTTGAGATCCTCGATCTCGCGGCGCGACAGCTTGAGCTCGTCCTGCAGCTTCTCGACGCGCGCGGCGACTTCGAACGGCGCCGCACTTTGACGCGCTCGGCGGCGCGACCGAGCTCGCCCTCGAGCTTGCGCACGTAGTCGAGCGCGCCCGCGCCGGTCACCGCCTCGATGCGACGAACGCCCTGCGCGATGCCCACTTCCTGCGTGATCTTGAAGAGGCCGATGTCGCCGGCGCGTCGCACGTGCGTGCCGCCGCAGAGCTCGACCGAGCGGCCGCCGATGCTCATGACGCGCACCGTGTCGCCGTATTTCTCGCCGAACAGCGCGACCGCGCCCGAGCTTACGCGCCTCGTCGAACGCCATGACCTCGATCTTGCGAGTCGACGTTGCGGCGGATCTCGTCGTTGACCAAGTCCTCGACCTTGCGCTTTTCCTCGGCCGTCATCGGCGCGAAGTGCGCGAAGTCGAAGCGCAGGCGATCGGGCGCCACGCAGCGAGCCCTTCTGCGCCACGTGCGCGCCGAGCACCTCTTTGAGCGCCAGGTGCAGCAAGTGCGTCGCCGAGTGGTTGGCGCGAATGGCGTCGCGGCGCGCTTCGTCGACGGTGAAGATGGCCTCGCCGCCGACCTTGGGCGTGCCGCGCTCGATGCTGCCTTCGTGGACGATGATGCCGCCCGGCGTCTTCTGCGTGTCGGCGACGACGATGCGGAAGTCGTCGCTCTCGATGACGCCGACGTCGCCGATTTGCCCGCCCGATTCGCCGTAAAACGGCGTCTGGTCGGCGACGAGCTGGACTTTGGCGCCGCCCGCTTCGTGCAGCCACAGGATCTTGCCGGCCGCGCGCGTGCCGTCGTAGCCCAAGAACCGCGTGCCGCCGAACTTCTGATCGAGATCCTTGAACGAGTCGGCGATGGCCGCCTCGCCCGAGCCCGCGAACGAGCCGCGCTCGCGCTGCTCCTTCATCGCCTTGTCGAAGCCCGCTTCGTCGACGGTGAAGCCGCGCTCTTCGGCGATGACGCGCGTCAGATCGGCGGGGAAGCCGAACGTGTCGTAGAGCTTGAACACGGTCTCGCCCGGCACCGTCGCGCCTTCTTGCAGCTTGCCGAACTGCTCGTCGAGCAGCTTGACGCCGCGATCGACGCGTGCGCGGAACGTCTCGTTCTCCGACGCCGAGACCTTGTCGATGAGGCTCTTGATAATCCTCGAGCTCGGGATAGGCCGCCTGCATGTCGGCGATGACGCGCGAGCAGGCCTGCGGGAACATCATCGGCCGCGCTGCCGAGCCGCGACGCGTGGCGAATCGCGCGCCGCATGATGCGCCGCAACACGTAGCCGCGCCCTTCGTTCGAGGCATCACGCCGTCGGCCATGAGGAACGCCGTCGCCGCGCGCGTGGTCGGCGATCACGCGCATCGAGACGTCGTCCTCCGCCGGCGAGTGCCCGTATTTCTTCTTCGCCGCGGTCGCGATCGTCTCGAACAGGCCGGCAAACAGGTCGGTGTCGTAGTTCGAGCGCACGCCCTGCACGACGCCGCGACGCGCTCGAGGCCGGCGCCGGTGTCGATCGACGGCTTCGGCAGCGGCGTCAGCGGCGACTCGGCCGTCTGCTGCTCGAACTGCATGAAGACCAGGTTCCAGATCTCCATCCAGCCCGTGCCGTCCGGCCCCGGCTCCTGCGTCGAACAGCGCGATATCGGGCTTGCCGTCGCCGTACGAAATAGTGGATCTCGGTGCACGGCCCCTGCGGGCCGGTGTCGCCCATCTGCCAGAAGTTGTCCTTCTTGCCGAGGCCGAAGATGCGGTCGTCGGAGAAGCCGGTGATCTTGCTTCCAGAGCGTGCGCGCCTCGTCGTCGGGGCCGACGTCGAGCGCCTTCGTCGCCGCCGAACACGGTGACGACCAGGCGGTTCTGGTCGATGCTTCAGCTCTTCGGTCAGCAACTCCCACGCGAACGCGATGGCGTCTTCCTTGAAGTAGTCGCCGAACGAGAAGTTGCCGAGCATCTCGAAGAACGTGTGGTGGCGCGCGGTGCGGCCGACGTTCTCGAGGTCGTTGTGCTTGCCGCCGGCGCGCACGCATTTCTGCGACGACGTGGCGCGCTTGTAGCTGCGCTGCTCACGGCCGGTGAAGACGTCCTTGAACTGGACCATGCCGGCGTTGGTGAACAGCAACGTCGGGTCGTTTTGCGGCACCAGCGGCGAAGAGCGCACGACTTCGTGGCCGTTCTTTTTGAAGTAATCGAGGAAGCTCTGACGGAGCGCCTGCGCGGACTGCGACATGCGTGTTTCTATAGCACGTAGCCGACGCTGATGAGGCCTCCGAAGTATTGATCGACGGCGCTCGTCGCGGTCTTGGCCGGCACGACGTTCGCGGGTGGTTTGAAGGTGAGCCCGAAGCGCTCGTACATGCCGCCGACGCCGACCTTCAAGCCCTTGTAGACGAAGAAGTCGAGGCCGCCCGAGATGCGCACGCCGAAGTTGCTCGCCGGGCCGTATTCCGAGCCGGTGTCGGTGATGGCGCCCGAGCTGAAGACGGCGTGGTAATTGAACATCGCCCACAAGTACATCCACTCGGCGAAGTGCACGCGAATGCCGAGGCCGGCGGTGACGTAGGAGTAGCTGACGTCGGGCGGACCGACGTCGCCCATGAGCGCATCCTTCTGCAGCGTGAACTGATGCAGCCCGTATTGCGCTTGCAAGAGCAGCTGCGGCCGCGGCAGCGCCTTCGACAGCACGATGCGCCAGCGGACGCCGCCTTCGACGCGTAACTCCGACGTGGCGAACTTCTGCGTCGGATCCTGCTTCGACGTCGAATCGGGCCAGAACGGCTTGTCGATGGTGGCGCCGAAGCCGAGCCCGCTGATGAAGCGACCGCCGCCGCGCCACAGCCACGCGAACGGATAGACCGTGGCGTCGCCGTGCACGCCGGCGACGATGCCCGACGTGAACTTCGGCTGCGACGCCGGGCTGAAGTTGAACGAGCGGCCGCTGATGGTCAGCCCCGCCGAAATGTCGAAGTAGGGCGCCCAGCTCGGCCGGTTGCGCTCGGACGGCGGCGGCGACGACGTCACCCGCTCGGACGGCGGCGGCGGCTCGCTCGTGTCGTGACGCGGCGGCGTGCGCGTGGTCGTCGTGTGCGTGGTCGTCGTGCGCGACGGAGTGCGCGGCGGCGGCGGTGGCGGCTCGATCTGCGTCTCCAGCGGTCGCGGCGGCGGCGGCGGTCCCGTCGTGCTCGGCGGCGAAATCTTCGTCTCGACCGGCGCTTCCGTCGTCTCCGCCGACGGCACGCCGCCCAACGTCGCGTCGAACGCGTCGCTCACTTCTTTGGCCAACAGCGACAGCGTCACGCCGGTGATGCGCGGCACTTTCAGCGGATAGCGCAGCCGATCGTGCACTTTGCCGGTCTTGCCTTCACGCACGCTGACCGAGAGCTGCCAGGTCTTGCCCTCGCGATGCACGAGGCCGGTGATGACGACCTGCGCGCCCACGTCGTCCGCCACCGCCGAGAGATCCTCGGCCGAGTGCGACTTGGCGAACAGCTTCTTGGCCGCCTTGACCCACACCGTCTGCGGCACGATGCGCGCTTTTTTCCTGAGCGTGCGCACGACGACCGCTTCGGCCTTCTTGGCTTGCGGCCCGGTAAACGGCACCACCGCCAGCTTCGGCCGCTCCGGCGATGCGTCCACGTTCGGCGCGCCCGCAAACACCACGAGCAGCACCGCGAAGATTCCGGCAATCCAATGAAGGCGTCTCAACGTGGCTCTATCTCTAGTCGCTATCGTCTGCGGTCGAGCTCGAGTGGAATGTCGGTCGCGTCGCGCGTCGGCGCCTCTTGGCGTTGCGCCCCCGCTTGGTTGATCTGCTGATCGCCTTTGGACACGCCGCGGAACTGTAGCGCAAAATCGTCCGGCGTCGTCGAAGTGCTGAGCGCCGTTTCGTAGGTAATCAATTGACGCATCACCAAATCCGCGAGGCTCTGGTCGAACGTCATCATTCCGTAAGGATTGCGGCCGTTGGCGATGGCGTCGCGGATCTCGCGCGTGCGCTTGGGATCCTCGAGCAGCTCGCGCACGCGGCCGGTCATGACCAGGATCTCGACCGCCGGCACCATGCCCTTGCCGTCGGCGCGCGGCACCAAGCGCTGCGAGACGACGCCTTTTAGGACCGCCGCCAACGCCAGGCGAATCTGCGCCTGCTGATGCGGCGGGAACATGCCGATGATGCGGTTCACCGTCTCCACCGCGTCCAGCGTATGGAGCGTCGACATGACCAAGTGGCCGGTCTCGGACGCGTGCAGCGCCGTCTCGATCGTCTCTTCGTCACGCATTTCGCCGACGAGGATGACGTCGGGATCCTGCCGCAACGCCGCGCGCAGCGCCGACGAGAACGACTCGGCATCGAAGCCGATCTCGCGCTGATTGACCACCGAGCGCCGATCGCGATGCATGAACTCGATCGGATCTTCGACGGTGATGATGTGGCTCGCGCGCTGCCGATTGATGTGATCGATCATCGCCGCCAGCGTCGTCGACTTGCCCGACCCGGTGATTCCCGTGACCAGGATGAGCCCGCGCTCTTCCTCGCACATCTTTTGCACGGCCGGCGGCAGGTTCAGCTTGTCGAACCCCGGCACTTCCGGCGGGATGATGCGCAAGACCATCCCCGTCTGCCCGCGCTGCTTGAAGACGTTGACGCGATAACGCACGCCATCCGGCGTCCCGTAGCTCAAGTCGGCGTCGTGATGGATGTCGAACTGCGCCCGCTGCTTGTCGTTCATGAGGTTGACGGCGAATGTTCCGATGACCTCGGCCGTCAAAGGAGGCGTGTCACGCAGCGTGCGCAGATCGCCTTTGATGCGAAAGACCGGTGGCAGCCCCGACTTCAAGTGCACGTCCGACGCACCCAGCTGGCGGGCCGCTCCGAGCACGTGGTCGAGAATCTGGTTCATGGCTCCATCGTAGCGCATCATGCTACGATTTCGCTACTCTATGTCTGACTTCCGCTGCCCGCACTGCCGCACGGCGCTGCCGGAGAAGGCGACGTTTTGCGCGGCCTGCGGCCGCCGCATCGAAGGCTGGAGCGCGGCGCCCGCCGACGTCACGCCGGCCGTGAATCCCGGCGCCGACGCGCTGGCCGGCGACGACGCCGCGACGCGGCAAGTGGAGCCGACCCCGTCGCTGATGCGGGCGGTGGCGCTGTCGAAGCAGCGCGATCGGCACGCGCCGCGCTGGTGGATCGCGGTCGGCATGCTGGTGGTGGCGTTGACGGGCGGGACGGCGGCGTTCTTCGCCGTGCGGCTGCACAAGCAGTCGCAGCCGCGGCCGCTGACGATGGTGGCGCAAGAGCCCGATCCCGTCGACGAGCCGGCGCCGGCGCCGCTGCCGAGTGTGCCGCCCGTCGCCACGCCGCAACCGGTGGCGCCGCCGGCGATGACGAAGCCGCAGCCGCCGAAGACGGTCGCCAAAGTGGCGACGACGCCGAAGCCGCAGCCGGCGAAGCCGCACCCGATCGCGAAGGTGACGACGGCGAAAGCGGCCGGGCCGACGCATTTGGCGGCGCCGAAGGTGCCGCACGCGGCCCTGCCGGCCGGCAACGGCTTGCCGCACAAAGCGGTGCACACCGACTCGCAGTCGATCGCGCAGCTGACGGTGAAGCAGCAGAAGCTGGCGGCGGTGCAGGCGAAACAGGAGCAGCAGCAGGCCACGACGCAGTCGCCGGCGGCGAATCCGCAGCTGCAGCTGCCGACGGTCGCGCACGAAACCAGCGAGACGGCGGCCGACGACCGCGCCGAAGCGCAAGCGAGCCTCGACGCCGACGGTGTCCGCTTCGTCGTCAAGACGCACCTGCCGCAAGTGCGCGCTTGTTACGGTCGCGCCTTCAAGGACGCGTCGCCCGGCGGCACCGTCGAGGTCGGCTTCGCCATCGACGGCAACGGCCGCGCCAAGAACGTCCGCACCGAGCGCAACAGCACCGACTCCGAGCCGCTGGCGCGCTGTCTCGAGACGCGCGTCAAGGAGTGGCAGTTCCCGCGCTCCGTCGGTGGTGACTTCGAGCTCATCTACCCGTTCGTGTTCGCGCCAGGAAGCTGAAGCTGATATTGTAACGGCCTATGGCCGAAGCCGACGGACAAGAGGTCTTGGTCGTCGACACCGACGAGCGAGTCCAGCGCGGCATGACGCAGATGCTGACCGACAATGGGCTCGTGCCGACGGTGGTCTCCGATCCAGCCCGAGCGCGCGAGCTGGCGCGCGACAAGTACTTCGCGGTGGCGCTGCTCGACATCGACACGCCCGCGCCCAACGGCGGCATCGAGCTCGTGCGCTGGTTCAAAGAGCACGCGCCGACGACGTCGACGATCATGATGGCCTCGCGCAAGCTCTACGAATCGGCGGTCGACGCCTTTCGCGCCGGCGCCGCGGACATGATCGTGAAGTCGCCCGATCAAGTGCAGTATCTGCGGCAGCGCACGGTCGAGCTGGCGGCGGGCGTGCAAAAGACGGTGACCGACGATCGCCTGATGCAAGAGGTGATCGGCGTGCACGAGGATTTCCTGCGCCGCTTGATGGATTCGTCGCGGCGCACGGCCGAACTCGAAGAGCAGGTCGGCGGCGGCTCGCATCCGTCGGCCGCGGACGAAGAGTGCGCGCTGCTCGTCGTCGAAGAGGACGGCTGGCTGGCCAAGCAGCTCGGCGAGTCGCTGGCGGCGCGCGGCGGCTACGCGGTCGTGACGACGTCGACGGGCGGCGAAGCGATCGATCGCGCCGGCGGACGCAACTTCCAGATCGCGATCGTGCGCGATTCGCTGCCCGATCTGCCGGGGACGATGGTGATCTCGGCGTTGAAAGGGCAGTCGCAGGAGACGCTGACGATCTTGTATTCGCGGCCGGGCGCGCAGCCGGGCAAGGCCGACGTCATCGAAGGCTCGAAGACCATCCCGCTCGTGCCCGAATTTTCGCAGGCGCAGCAGATGGTCGAGCGCATCGACGAGCTGCGCGAAGCCTTCCGTCGCAAGTCGCGTGAGCGGCGCTATCTAGCTGCATTTCGTCAGGAAAACTACGAGCTCTTGCGCCGCTACGCCGACATGAAGATTCGGCTGCAGCGCGCCTCTCAGAAGACCTGACGGCGACTTAGTCGTCTTCGGCGCGCCACACTTCGGCGCCGAGGATCTGCGGCTTGTCGGTCGGATCGAGATCGACGAGGAGCGGCATCGTCGTCGCGTCGCCGCCTTTTTTGTCGAACATGCCGACGCCGCGCACGACGCCCGTGCGCGCCGGCCCTTTGCCGCCGCGCAACTCCACGCGGTCGCCGACGGCGACGCCGGGGTTGTCGCGATTGACGCCGGGCACGAGCACCCAGCCGTTGCCGCGCACGTTGAAGGCGTCGAAGACGCGAAAGAGCCAGCGCGCCATTATTCGCTGAGGACGCCGATATACGGGAGATTGCGGTAGTTCTGCGCGTAATCGAGCCCGTAACCGACGACGAACAGGTCGGGAATCGTGAAGCCGAGATAGTCGATCGTGCACGGCTTCTTCATGCGCGACGGCTTGTGCAAGAGCGCGCACAGCCGCACCGACGCCGGATGGCGCGTCCGCAAATTCTCCAGCAGATACTCCATCGTCAGCCCGGTATCGACGATGTCCTCGACGATGAGCACGTGCTTGCCGTCGATGGGCTTGGTCAGATCGAACGTGATCTGCACGACGCCCGATGACGACGTCTCGTCGCCGTAGCTCTGCACGCCCAAGAACTCGACGCGCATGTCGTTCTTGACGATGGCGCGCGCCAAGTCGGCCATGAAGATGAACGAGCCCTTCAACACACCGACGAGCACCAGCTCCTTGTCGGCGTAATCACGCGTAATCTGCGCGCCCAATTCGGCGCAGCGGGCGGCGATCTGGGCCGCCGAGATCTGCTCATGAATCTGCTTGTTCATTGTTCCTCACACGAAGCTGTTGTTCATGATCTCGCCCAAGCCGCCGCCGCCGGGCACGATGTAATGCTTCTCGGTCAAGCCGCGCTCGTCGTCCCAGCGCTCGCCCGGCACCGTCTGCAGCACGTCCGCCGGCGACAGCCCGCGATCGAGCCGGAGCGCGTAGACGCTCACTTCCGGGTGCTTCTTCGTCACGTGCCGCAAGTATTCGGGCGTGATGATGAGGTGCACGGCGATGATCTTCTCCGGTCGCCCGTAGGTCTCGGCGCCGTATTGCTCGATGACCTTGGAGATCGTCGCGCCGGTGGCGCCCATCGGATCGGGAATGAGCAGCATGGCGCCGTCGATGGGCCCGCCGATCTTCGACGCGTAGAGCCCGGCGCCGGTCACGCCGCCCTGCGCGTCGACGGTGCGCCCGAGCGCCAGATGATCTTGGCGAACGCCTTCCGGCTGTAACACTTGGTTCAAGAAGTCGTAGGTGTTCTGCGACGGCAACAGGCCCGCGCGCGCCACGGCCACGACCACCGCCGGCGTCGCGGCGGCGATGGCGTCGCCGCGCCAGACCCCGCGCGGCGTCACGTCGATCATGCGCGTCGGCACCGCCATCGGCTCGCGCGGAAACTCCGCGGCGACGACCTCGTGCACCAGCATGCGGTACAGCTCACCGACGAGCCGATTGATCTCCGGCTGCACCGTGCCTTTGGCGCACAGCCGCGCCAGCATCGCCAGCGACAGCGGATCGGCGAGGATGTGCACGCGCTCGCCGTAGCGATGCACGATCTCGCACGGACGATAGGGCACACTCTTGAACTGCACGTCGGCCGAGAGCTTGGCCTCGGCCGTTGTTGCGGGCGGCGTCATCGCCGCGGATGCTACTTCGACCACATCGCCGGATCCAGCGCTACGTCTTTGTCGACGTTGATGACGTCCACGTGCACCTTGTAATGCTCGTTCGTGTTGTCGATGTCGAAGCGCGTCTTGGTCTCGCGCACCTTCAACCCCGGCTCCTCGACGATGACCTCTTCGCCGACGCGACCGATGTGCCGCTCGGGCGGCCGCGGCAGGAGATCGTAGGTCGCCTCCAGATCGCGCACCAGCGACTCCAAGATGCGTCCCATCGTCGGATCGTTGGGATCGCGCAGCGACTGCACGATGTTCACTTGGCCATTGACGACGATGACGTCGAACAGCGTAATTCCCGCGGGTCCGAGCGCGCGCAGCCGAAAACGATCGGGCCGCTGCACCGCCAGTAAGCCGCGGATCGTCTTGGTCTCGACGCCGGACGCGGTCTTGACCTCGATGCGCACCTGATGCTCGGCGCGCATGGTCCGCCACGACTGCGTCACCGGCATCACCGGCGCCGAGCCATGCACGGGAACGACCTTGCCCGGCGCGTGCGCCGAGGTCGCGCAGCCGAGCGTCAAAAGCGAAGCCGCGAGCAGCAGCGACCACAGCGGCGAGAAGAACACGAGCTTGATGACGCGCATCGTGTCGCGAAAGCCATGAAAGTGAGTCACGCGATTGGGACCATAGATCGTTCGAATCGGGACTTCCACCAAAGGCAGCTTCATCTTCGCCGCACGCAACAGCAGCTCCGCCTCGGTATCGAACTTCGTCGAGCGCAGCGGCACAGCGAACAGCGCCCGCGGATAGACGCGATAGCCCGACTGCGTGTCGCGATAATTCTGCCCGGCGAAGCGCGAGATCCACCACGTCGAGATGCGATTGCCGATGCGGCTGCGGCGCGGCATGTCCTCGGCCGCGAAGCTGCGCACGCCGATGACGAGCGCCTGCGGTGACGCGTCGTGCGCCGCGCGTAACGCGGGAATCTCGGCCGGATCATGCTGTCCGTCGGCATCCATCGTCAGGACGGCGTCGACGTCGTGACGCGCGGCCCAGGCAAAGCCGCTCGCCAGCGCCGCGCCTTTGCCGCGATTGCCGGGATGGCGCAGCACCGTCGCGCCGGCGGCTTCCGCCACTTTGCCCGAGTCGTCGCGCGAGCCATCGTCGACGACGACGACGTCGAGCCCGGCCGCGCGCGCGCCGCGAACGACCGCGCCGACCGTCGCCGCGCCTTCGTAGCAGGGAACGACGACGATCATGACCGCTTCCGTGACGTTTGCGTGCCGCTGCCGGCGCGCGTCAGGCTCTTCATGCCTCCCGCATAACAGGAATCGGCAGCGACGTCACGGTCAGGCCCGCGCGCCGTCGATCACTGCGTGTCGGTGTCTGATGGCGTGACCGGCGGCGGCAGCGCGCGATCGGGCAGCGGCTTGGGCGGCGTCGCCGGCAGCTCGTCCGTCGCCGGCGTGCGATCGGGCGGCAGATCCGAGTCCGCCGGCACCGGCGACGACGAATCCTCCGTTCTCGCCGGCGTCGGCGTCGGCGCCGGCGCCGCGGCCGCGTAGTCGTTGCCGCAGCCCGTCGGCGGACAGGTCGCCACCATCTTCGTCTGCCCGTAGCCGCAACCCGCCACCGCGACCGCCAACCACAAGCCCATCGTCCACTTCATGGCGTCTCCTCGAGAGCGAACGTCAACTGACCTTGGGCGATCAGGCGCTCACCGACGAACGCTGTGCAGTCGAAGCGGTGCAATCGACCCAGCACCGCTTGCCGTACGGCCACGAGCCGTAGTGTCTCACCGGCGCGCGCTCGCTCTCTTGGATGAAACTGCGTCGCGGCCACGAGAAGTCCAGTGTGACGACCGAGCGCCTCGGTGGCCAAGCAAGCGGCCGCCTGTGCCAGCGCCTCGAGCACGAGAAAGTCGGGCAGCTCGAGCGTCGCGCGCACGAGCAGCGGGTCATCGGCCGCCAGCAGCTTGTGCGCCTCGACGGTCGTCTCCGTTTTGGCGACCACGCGATCGACCAGCAGCCACGGCGGACGATGCGGCAGCAGATCGATCGTCGTCCCCATGCGTGGCAGTGAATAGCATGTTAAATTTTGCCGATGACCACGATTGCGCTCGAGTCGCGTGCGCGCGAGCAGCTGCTCGACATCACCGACGAGGTGCGCAAGCTCGTCGGCCAAGTCAACGTCAAGACGGGCGTCGTCTGGCTACACTGTCCGCACACGACCGCGGCGCTGACGATCCAGGAAAATACCGATCCGGCGCTGCGCAAAGACTACTTGGAGCATCTGGCGAAGCTCGTGCCGCAGCCCGGCTTTCGTCACGACGAGGGCAACGCCGACGCGCACATCAAGTCGTCGCTCATCGGCACGACTCAGCCGGTGCTCATCGACGACGGCGAGCTCGTGCTCGGCCGCTGGCAAGCGATCTATTTCGTCGAGCTCGATGGACCGCGTCATCGTCAAGTCCTGGCCCGCGTCGAAGGTCAATGAAGTGAAACACGCTCTAGTTTTTGCGTTGCTGCTCGGCGGCTGCGCGCATCATCAGCCGATCGCGACGAAGCCGCCGGAGCGGCAGATCGCCATGGACCCCGTGCTGTTTCACGCGCAGCCGAGCGGCAACGTCGAGCTCGTCGATCCGGCGGCGCAGTTCGAGCGCGCGAACCAGCAATTCCGCGACAAGCAGTTCGCCGAGTCGGCGGCGTCGTTCGAGCGCATCGCGCACGACTATCCCGACTCGCACTTCGTCGTGCCCTCGCTGTACAACGCCGGCCTCGCGCTCGAGCAGGCGGGCGACTTGGGCGCCGCGATCGAGCGCTATCGCCGCATCACCGTCGAGCACCCCGACGACAAGGACATCCTCGACGCCTGGTTTCGCATGGGCCGCATCCAAGCCGACGCCAAGCGCTTCACCGACGCCACGCAGACCTGGAACGAGGTGCTGGCGCGCAAAGATCTCGCCTTCGCCGATCGGCTGGAGGCGATGGCCCGGCGCGGCTACGCGCTCTTCGCGCAAAAAGATCTGATCCCGGCCGAGCGAATGTTTCGCGAGCAGCTCGCCTACTACAAAGCGCACGAATCCGAGGAGCGCCTCGACTCCGACTTCTTCCTCGGCATGAGCGCCTATTACTTGGGCGAAGTGGCGCACGAGCAATATCGCGCGCTGCCCGTTCGCCTGCCCGAGAAGCAAATGTCGCGCGATTTAGAGGCCAAGGCGCGCCTCTTGCTCGTGGCCCAGGCGCGCTTCGTCGATGCCATGCGCGTCAACAACAGCGAGTGGGCGACGGCGGCCGGCTTCCAGATCGGCTCGCTCTATCGCGAATTCTATGACGATCTGGTCGGCGCACCGATTCCGCCGTCACTGAACGGAGAAGCGCGCGAAGTTTATCTCGATGAGGTAAAGAAGCACGTGCGCACGCTCTTGCAGAAGGCGATCAGCGTGCACGAAAAGAACATCATGATGGCCGAGCGCGTAGGCGAGAAGAACGACTGGGTGCGTCGATCCAACGAGCAGATGGATCAGCTGCGCAAATTGCTCGTGCCCGGTCCGGTTCCGCCCGTCGATGCCGCGCCCGCGCCGTCAGCGACGCCGGCGACGCCGATTCCGCGCCCCCGCGACGAGGTCCATGCCCCGGTGATGATGTGAAACTCCTTGACTCATTCCATATCCTGATCTATCAAATCCTCCTTTTAAAATAAGCCAAGAGGCACACTGCGAACGAAAGACGTTTTGAATTCGCTGGCGTAGCTCACTTGGTAGAGCAGCTGACTTGTAATCAGCAGGTAATGGGTTCGATTCCCATCGCCAGCTCTTTGAAATTAAAGGTAGTAAGTAACAGCTCGTCGGGAGGGGTTCCCGAGCGGCCAAAGGGAGCAGACTGTAAATCTGCCGGCATTGCCTACGAAGGTTCGAATCCTTCCCCCTCCACGAAGCAGTAGCAACAAGCGTCAGGAAGCGTTACTTAGCAGGGCTGCGGTATCGAGTTTGGTTGTAGGAAGGCGACATCGACGGGCAGTACAGGGCTGCGATATCGGGTGCAGATCGGCGCGCACCCCCGCAGTGACCGAGGGAGCGGGCTCGTGCCCGTGACCGAGGGAGCGAGGAGGTACGCGACGAGATGCGCCCGAGAGCGCAGCCATGCGGGTGTAGCTCAGTTGGTAGAGCTCTAGCCTTCCAAGCTAGACGTCGCGGGTTCGAGCCCCGTCGCCCGCTCTGATGTGGTATGCAGCGAAACGCTACGGTTTCAGGCACCACATTTTGGCGAAGTAACAAAGTTAACTAAGATTTGCCCACGTAGCTCAGTTGGTAGAGCACGTCCTTGGTAAGGACGAGGTCTGCGGTTCAATCCCGCACGTGGGCTCAGTCAAAAATTTTCGAGCGAGAGGACATCGGTCATGGCCAAGGAAAAATTCGTCCGCAACAAGCCCCACGTGAACATCGGCACCATCGGTCACGTCGACCATGGCAAGACGACGTTGACGGCTGCGATCACCAAGACGCAGGCGACGAAGGGCAAGGCGCAGTTCATGGCCTATGACCAGATCGACAAGGCGCCTGAAGAGCGCGAGCGCGGCATCACGATCTCGACGGCGCACGTCGAGTACGAGTCTGACAAGCGGCACTATGCGCATGTCGACTGCCCTGGCCACGCGGACTACATCAAGAACATGATCACGGGAGCGGCGCAGATGGACGGCGCGATTCTCGTGTGCTCGGCCCCTGATGGGCCGATGCCGCAGACGCGCGAGCACATCCTGCTCGGCCGTCAGGTCGGCGTGCCTGCGATCGTCGTCTACCTGAACAAGGTGGACATGATCGCGGCGGGCGACCAGGAGCTGCTCGATCTCGTCGAGATGGAGCTGCGCGAGCTGCTGACGAAGTACCAGTATCCTGGCGACGACACGCCGATCATCCGCGGCTCGGCGCTCAAGGCGCTCGAGGGCGACGCCGGTGAGCTGGGAACGCCGTCGATCCAGAAGCTGCTGGACGCGTGTGACTCGTTCATCCCGGAGCCGGTGCGCGCGCTGGACAAGCCGTTCCTGATGCCGGTCGAGGACGTGTTCACGATCTCGGGACGCGGCACGGTCGTGACGGGACGTATCGAGCGCGGAATCATCAAGGTGGGCGAGGAAGTGGAGATCATCGGCTTCCGCGACACGCAGAAGACGACGATCACGGGCGTGGAGATGTTCCGCAAGCTGCTGGACCAGGGCCAGGCTGGCGACAACGTGGGCGCTCTGCTCCGCGGAACGAAGAAGGAAGACGTCGAGCGCGGCCAGGTGTTGGCGAAGCCGGGCTCGGTGTTGCCGCACAAGAAGTTCAAGGCGGAAGTTTACGTGTTGAAGAAGGAGGAGGGTGGTCGACACACGCCGTTCTTCAACAATTACCGGCCGCAGTTCTACTTCCGCACGACGGACGTCACCGGGTCGGTGAAGCTGCCGGAGGGCGTGGAGATGGTGATGCCGGGCGATAACGTGAGCATCGACGTGGAATTGCACACGCCGATCGCGTGCGAGGAAGGTCTGCGCTTCGCGATTCGCGAAGGCGGCCGCACCGTCGGCGCCGGCGTCGTGGCGAAGATCGTCGAG
Source organism: uncultured delta proteobacterium (assembly GCA_963785725.1). GTDB lineage: Bacteria > Myxococcota_A > Polyangia > Palsa-1104 > Palsa-1104 > JAQBQH01. Next base: position 180,950 of record CAWAWS010000006.1, read on the forward strand.
TAGCTCGTCCCGCTTCGCGTAACTGGTTTTTCCGAAATTCTGAGGTAAAGAGGTAGCTCATGGCCCGTGGAAATCGCGCTCTCGTCACGCTCGAATGCACTGTGTGCCGCGAGCGTAACTACAACACCAATAAGAACAAACGGACGACTCCGGACAAGCTGGAGTTCTCCAAGTATTGCTCGCGCTGCCGCAAGCACCATCCGCACAAGGAAACGAAGTAAGCAGTACGAAGGCTGACAAGCTGGCCTTCTGGCGAGGCGACAAGGAGCGAAAGCGAAGGAGCGCACTCTATTGCGTGACTGAGCTGAGCGACGAAGGCAACGAAGCCAGAAGGACAGATCGTCAGCCGATCTAGGCCAGTAGCTCTAATTGGTAGAGCAGCGGACTCCAAATCCGCGGGATGGGGGTTCGAATCCCTCCTGGCCTGCTGCCCCCCGGAAGATGTAGCGGCGAGCTGAGCGCGAGCTCGACGAGAAAACTCCGCCGAACGCAGTAACGGTGGATTGCCCGGAGAGAAAATGGAACGGAAGTGGGTCCACGTCATGTTCGCAGTCGCCGGCATTCTGCTGGCGTGGCTGCTCTCCAAGTGCGGAGAGTGGGCGTGGAGCTATTTCGGCCGGCCGAACGGTTTTTACGTCGGCGCCGGCTCGATTCTCGTCGCTGGCGTCGCCACGTACATCTGTTGGAAGAACGAGCAGATCTTTGCGCTCGCCAACGAGGTCACGACCGAGCTGAGCAAGGTCACCTGGCCGACCCGCAAAGAGACGGTGAGCTCCACGATCATCGTGATCATCACGACCATCGTCGCCGCGCTGCTGCTCGGCCTCTTCGATGCGACGTGGTCTTGGGTCACCCGCATGATTTATGGGTAATCAAACGATGGAATCGATCACCACCGGCGAGCGGGAAGGCAAGTCAATGGCGATGAAGTGGTACGTGGTCCACACTTATTCGGGCCACGAGAACAAGGCGCGCTTGTCCCTGCAGGAACGGGTCAAGCAGATGAATAAGGACGCCCAGTTCGGGCAGGTTCTTATTCCGACCGAGTCCGTTCTCGAGATGGTCAAAGGTCAGAAGCGCACCACCACGCGCAAATTCTATCCGGGCTACATGTTCGTCCAGATGGAGCTGAGCGAGGAGACCTTCCACCTCGTCAAGAACACGCCCAAGATCACCGGCTTCCTCGGCGGCACCAATCCCACGCCGGTGCCGGAAAAGGACATCGCCGCGATCAACTCGCAGATGTCCGACGGTGCGCAGAAACCCAAGCCGCGCATCAGCTTCGAAGAAGGCGAGAACGTTCGCGTCATCGAAGGCCCCTTCGCCAACTTCTCCGGTCTGGTCGAAGAAGTGAAGCCGGAGAAGCAAAAATTGCGCGTCCTCGTCAGCATTTTCGGACGCGCAACTCCGGTCGAGCTCGATTTCGCCCAGGTCGAAAAAGCCTAACCCTCCACTTCATGGGAGCTTCGAAGCGGGTGAGAGCGCGCCCGTGACGATTCTCCTTGCAATTTTAGTGGAATTGGTCCAATAAAGCCGCTCCCCAAGGGTGCGTCATGAAGAAGATTACAGGTCTCATCAAGTTACAAGTTCCGGCGGGTAAGGCAAACCCGTCGCCGCCGGTCGGCCCCGCGTTGGGTCAGCACGGCGTGAACATTATGGAATTCTGCAAGGGCTTCAACGCCCGCACCCAAGCGCAGATGAAAGACGACCTGATCATTCCGGTCGTCATCACGGTCTATAACGATCGTTCGTTCACCTTCATTACGAAGACGCCGCCGGCGGCGATCCTTCTGAAGAAGGCCGCGAAGATCGAAAAGGGCTCGGGCGAGCCGAACAAGAACAAGGTCGGCAAGGTGACCAAAGCTCAGGTGCGCGAGATCGCGCAGCTGAAGCTGCCCGACCTGAACACCACCAATCTCGAGTCGGCGATTCGCACTGTCGAAGGTGCCGCCCGCTCGATGGGTCTCGAGGTCGTTTAGCCATGGCGCACGGCAAGAAATACAAAGCGGCGGATTCGAAGGTCGACCGCGAGCAGAAGTACTCGATGGACGCGGCCTTCACGCTGCTGCCGGAGATGAAGATCTCGCAGAAGTTCGACGAGACCGTCGACCTGGCGATTCGTCTCGGCGTCGATCCGAAGCACGCCGATCAGATGGTGCGCGGCGCCGTCAACCTGCCGCACGGCACGGGCAAGACCACGCGCGTCATCGTCTTCGCCAAGGGTGACAAGGCGAAAGAGGCGCAGGACGCGGGCGCTGACGCCGTCGGTGCGGAAGACCTCGTCGACCGCATTCAGAAGGAAAACTGGCTCGACTTCGACTCGGCCGTCTCGACGCCGGACCTCATGGGTCTCGTCGGTCGTCTCGGTCGCGTCCTCGGTCCGCGCGGCCTCATGCCGAACCCGAAGGTCGGCACCGTGACCTTCGATGTCGGCAAGGCGGTCCGCGAGCTCAAGGGCGGTCGCGTCGAGTTCAAGGCCGAGAAGGCGGGCGTCGTTCACGCGCGCATCGGCAAGATTTCGTTCGGTGGCGACAAGCTGCGCGACAACGCGTGGTCGCTGCTGGAGCTGATTTACAAGCTCAAGCCGGGTACGGCGAAGGGCACGTACCTGCGGTCGATTGCAGTTTCGACCACGATGAGCCCGAGCATCAAGATCGACGTCAACGAGATCCAGGCGAAGTTCACGGAAGCTTAAGCACCGCCTAAGATCGAAGTCGCGTCGAAGACAGCAGGGGCGCACCCCGCGCTTAATTCGATTGGCCCTGCCGAGACAGGAGTGAAGAGAAAATGGATCGCGTCACCAAAGAGGCACAGGTTAGCGAGCTGAAGGACAAGCTCGGCCGCGTCTCGTCGATCGTGCTCGCCGACTATCGTGGGCTCGACGTCCCGACCGTCACCGGTCTGCGCGACGAGTTCCGCAAAGTGCAGTGCGAGTACAAGGTCTTCAAGAACACGCTCGTGAAGTTGGCGATCAAAGGCACCAAGCTCGAGGGGATGTCGCAGTACCTCGAGGGCCCGACGGCGATGATCCTCTCGTACGAGAGCCCATCGGCGCCGGCCAAGGTGGCCACGACGTTCGCCAAGACTCAAGAGAAGTTCGTCCTCAAGGGCGGCTACTTCGATGGCACGGTTCTCGACGTCAAAGGACTCGAGGGTCTGGCCACCATGCCCGGCAAGGACGAGCTACGGGCCAAGCTGTTGGCGACCTTCCAGGCGCCTGCGACGGATCTCGTGCGTACGCTTTCCGCGGGCGCGCAAAACTTCATGTACTTGCTGTCGGCCAAAGAACGTGCGGCCGGTGGCGAGGCGACCAAGTAAAGGAACGGAGAAAGACTATGGCCGAAGTGAACATTGAAACGATCATCGATTCGCTCTCGAACCTCACGGTCATGCAGATTGCTGACCTGACCAAGAAGCTCGAGGAGAAGTGGGGCGTCAAGGCGGCTCCGGTTGCGGTTGCGGCCGCGGGCGGCGGCGGCGGTGGCGCGGCTGCTCCGGCGGCGGCGGCTGAGCAGACGGAGTTCACCGTCATCCTCGCCAACGCGGGCGGCAACAAGATCCAGGTCATCAAGGCGATCCGCGAGATCACCAGCCTGGGCCTGAAGGAAGCGAAGGACCTCGTCGACGGCGCGCCGAAGGAGATCAAGGCCGGCGTCTCGAAGGACGACGCGGAGAGCATCAAGAAGAAGATTGCTGAAGCTGGCGGCACCGTCGAAGTCAAGTAAAACCGAGCGAAAAGGTCGACGATCTATCGCTCGCGTGTCATAGCAGTAGCTTTCGTGAGGCCGTGCGTTGGGCCCAAAGGGATGATCTCGCCCTTTGGGCCTTGCGCGCTTTCCCGGCAGGCCACAAGTGAAAGGGTCTAAATGGCTTCTGTGATCCAGAACAACTTCCGCGTTCGGAAGAACTACGCGAAGATCACCAAGATCATCGACATTCCGAACCTGATCGACATCCAGAAGCAGTCTTACGAAAAGTTCCTGCAGAAAGATACCCCGCAGGATCAGCGTGAGGACGTCGGCCTGCAGGGAGTCTTCAAGTCCGTCTTCCCGATCAAGGATTTCAGCGAGACCTCGTCGCTGGAGTTCGTCTCCTACAATTTAGATAAGCCGAAGTACGACGTCGACGAGTGCCGCCAGCGCGGCATGACGTTCGCGGCGCCGATCAAGGTCGTCATTCGCCTCGTCGTTTGGGATACGAACGAAGAGACCGGCTCGCAGTCGATTCGCGACGTCAAAGAGCAGGAAGTCTACTTCGGCGAAATCCCGCTGATGACGGAGAACGGCACCTTCATCATCAACGGCACCGAGCGCGTCGTGGTGAGCCAGCTGCATCGCTCCCCGGGCGTTTTCTACGATCATGACAAGGGCAAGACCCATTCGTCGGGCAAGCTCTTGTACTCGGCCCGCGTGATTCCGTACCGCGGCTCGTGGCTCGACTTCGAGTTCGACCCGAAGGACATCATGCATGTGCGCATCGACCGTCGCCGCAAGCTGCATGCGACGGTTCTTCTGCGCGCGCTCGGGTATTCGACCGAAGAGCTGCTCAACTATTTCTACTCGACGGAGACCATCTTCCTCGAGCCGAACAAGAAGTACGAGAAGTCGGTCGAGTACGACCTGCTTCCGGGCCAGCGCGCCACGCGCGACATCCGTCATCCGGATTCGCGCGAAGTCATGGTGAAGAAGAACCGCAAGTTCACCAAGCAGGCGATCAAGAAGCTGCAGGATTCGAAGATCAAGCGTCTCCCGGCGGAAGCGGCGGAAGTCGTCGGCAAAGTGTCGGCGCACGACGTCATCGACGAGCAGACGGGCGAAGTTCTCCTGCAGTGCAACGAGGAAGTCACCGAGGCCAAGCTCGACGAGCTCCGCGATCACGGCATCGACGCAGTTCAAGGTGCTCTTCATCGACGGCTTGAACGTCGGCTCGTACCTGCGCGACACGCTCATCGCCGACAAGCTCTCCACGCCCGAAGAGGCGATCATGGAGATCTATCGTCGTCTGCGCCCAGGCGATCCGCCGACGCCGGAGACGGCGACGACGCTGTTCAACAACTTGTTCTTCAATCCCGAGCGCTACGACCTCTCGAACGTCGGCCGTCTGAAGTTGAACTACAAGTTCAAGATCGACGAGTCGCTCGAGAACTGCGTGCTCACCAAGCGCGACATCCTCGAGACCGTTCGTTACCTCATCGATCTCAAGAACGGCAAGGGCACGATCGACGATATCGATCACCTCGGTAACCGCCGCGTTCGCGCGGTCGGCGAGCTGATGGAGAATCAGTATCGCATCGGCCTCGTGCGCATGGAGCGCGCGATCAAAGAGCGCATGAGCATGTCTCAGGAGATCGAAACGCTCATGCCGCACGACCTCATCAACGCCAAGCCGGTGTCGGCGGTCGTCAAAGAGTTCTTCGGCTCTTCGCAGCTGTCGCAGTTCATGGATCAGACGAACCCGCTGTCGGAAGTCACGCACAAGCGTCGTCTTTCGGCGCTCGGGCCGGGCGGTTTGACGCGTGAGCGCGCCGGCTTCGAAGTCCGCGACGTTCATCCGACGCACTACGGCCGCATCTGCCCGATCGAGACGCCGGAAGGTCCGAACATCGGCCTCATCGCGTCGCTGTCGACCTATGCGCGCGTCAACGAGTTCGGCTTCATCGAGACGCCCTACCGCAAGGTTCAGGACGGGCACGTCACCGACGAGGTCGAGTTCTACTCGGCGTTGCAGGAAGAAGGGCACAACATCGCCCAGTCGAACACGCCCATCGACAAGAAGGGCAAGTTCTCGTCGCCGACCGTGTCGTCGCGCCACAACGGCGACTTCGTCATGGCGAAGCCCGAAGACGTCAACCTGATGGACGTCTCGCCGAACCAGCTCGTCTCGGTCGCCGCGTCGCTGATTCCGTTCCTCGAGAACGACGACGCCAACCGCGCGCTCATGGGTTCGAACATGCAGCGCCAGGCCGTGCCGCTCATCCAGACGGCGGCGCCGCTCATCGGCACCGGCATCGAGGGCATCGTCGCCCGCGACTCCGGCGTCACGCTCGTCGCCAAGCGCGAAGGCATCGTCGAGTCGGTCGACGCCGCGCGTATCGTCGTGCGTCCGGTCGAGAACGATCAGTCGGACATGCTGTCGGCCAAGCTCGACATCTACATCCTGATCAAGTTCCAGCGCTCGAACCAGAACACCTGCATCAACCAGAAGCCGATCGTCGGCCGCGGCGACAAGGTTCGCCCGGGCGACGTCATCGCCGACGGTCCGGCGACTGAGCAGGGCGAGCTGGCGCTCGGACAGAACGTGCTCGTCGCGTTCATGCCCTGGGGCGGCTACAACTTCGAGGACTCGATCCTCATCTCCGAGCGCCTGATCAAGGACGACATCTTCACTTCGATTCACATCGAGGAGTTCGAGTGCGTCGCCCGCGACACCAAGCTCGGCAAAGAAGAAATCACGCGCGACATCCCGAACGTCGGCGAGGAGGCCCTCAAGGACCTCGACGAGTCGGGCATCATCCGCATCGGCGCCGAAGTGAAGCCGGGCGACATCCTCGTCGGTAAGATCACGCCGAAGGGTGAGACCCAGCTCTCGCCGGAAGAGAAGCTGCTCCGCGCGATCTTCGGCGAAAAGGCCGGCGACGTCCGCGACACGTCGCTGCGCGTGCCGCCGGGCGTGCAGGGCATCGTCATCAACGGCCAAGGTCTTCAGCCGCGAAGGCACCGAGCAGGACGAGCGCGCCAAGGACATCGAGGACGCCGAGAAGGAGAAGCTGATCACCGATCAGCGCGACGAGGTGAAGATCATCTCGGACTCCTACTACAACAAGATGCGCCGACTGCTCGCCGGCAAGACCACGGCCGCGCGCCTCGTCGACGACAAGGGCAAGGTCCTCGCCGCCAAGGGCATCAAGCTCGACGGGCCAGGCGCTGGACGAGGTCCCGTTCGCTACCTCCACGAGATCCAGGTCGTCGAAGGCGGCGGCAAGACCGAAGAGAAGCTCGAGCAGCTCGCGCAGCGTCTCGAAGACGACGTGCACGCGATCGAAGCCGTCTACCAAAGACAAGATCGACAAGCTGAAAGGGCGACGAGCTCCCTCCGGGCGTCATCAAGATGGTCAAGGTCTACATCGCCATCAAGCGCAAGCTGCAAGTCGGCGACAAGATGGCCGGTCGCCACGGAAACAAGGGTGTCATCTCGCGCGTCCTGCCCGAAGAAGACATGCCGTTCATGGCGAGACGGCACCCCGGTCGACATGGTGCTGAACCCGCTCGGCGTTCCGTCGCGTATGAACATCGGTCAGATCCTCGAAGTGCCACCTTGGGCTGGGCGGCGCGCGCGCTCGGCGCTGCAGATCGACGCGTACCTGCGCACGAACTTCGACGGCGAAGCTGCTGCAAGAGCAGCTGAAGAAGATCTACACGACGCGAGCAGGCGCATCAGTTCATCGACGCGCTCGACGAGACGGACGAAGATGCGCTTCGCCGACAAGCTGCGCCGCGGCGTGCACATCGCGACGCCGGTCTTCGACGGCGCGAAGGAAGACGAGATCGAGAGGCGCTCACCATGGCCGGCTTGCCGATCGCGGTCAGACGCACGCTGTTCGACGGCAAGTCGGGCGAGCCGTTCGACCACGACGTCACCGTCGGCATCATGTACATGCTCAAGCTGCATCACCTGGTCGAAGACAAGATCCACGCGCGCTCGCATCGGTCCGTACTCGCTCGTCACCCAGCAGCCGCTCGGCGGTAAGGCGCAGTTCGGTGGTCAGCGTCTCGGGAGAGATGGAAGTCTGGGCGATCGAAGCATACGGCGCCGCGTACGGTCTGCAGGAGTTCCTGACCGTGAAGTCGGACGACGTGGCCGGCCGAACCGCATGTACGAAGCGATCGTCAAGGGCGAGCACACTGCTCGAGCCGGGTCTGCCCGAGTCGTTCAACGTTCTGCGTCAAGGAACTTCAGTCGCTCTGGCTTGAACGTCGAGCTCATCGAAGATCCGAATGCTCCAAGCGGCAGCTGAGCAAGAGCCGATCTCGACCGTCGCAGCTAGATGGTTCGCGACGATGCTCTGACGGTCCAAGACTTGAGAGCGTAACACGTGAAAGACCTTTTCAACTTTTTCGATAAGCCCAAAGATCCGCTTTAGCTTCACCGCGATCCGGATCTCGCTGGCGTCGCCGGAGAAGATCCGCGAGTGGTCGTACGGCGAAGTGAAGAAGCCGGAGACGATCAACTACCGTACGTTCAAGCCGGAGCGCGATGGTCTGTTCTGCGCCAAGATCTTCGGACCGGTCAAGGACTACGAGTGCAACTGCGGCAAGTACAAGCGCATGAAGCATCGCGGCGTCGTCTGCGAAAAGTGCGGCGTCGAAGTCATTCAGTCCAAGGTTCGTCGTGAGCGTCTCGGCCACATCGAGCTGGCGACGCCGGTCGCGCACATCTGGTTCCTGCAGCTCGCTGCCGTCGCGTATCGGCAACTTCCTCGACATCACGCTGAAGGAGCTCGAGAAGGTCCTCTACTGCGAAGCGTACGTCGTCCTCGATCCGAGGAACTCGGCGTCTGACGAGGACGACCGTTCTCTCCGAAGAGAAGTACATCAGAAGCTCATCGAAGAGATGGGCGACGAGGCTTCACGCGCCGCCATGGGCGGCGAAGCGATCCGCGACATGCTGCACGAAAGTCGACATCCGAAGTCTCGTCCGCGCAGCTCCGCCGTGAGCTCGAAGCGACCACGTCCGAAGCCAAGCGCAAGAAGCTCTCGAAGCGCCTCAAGGTCGTCGAGGCCTTCAAGTCAGTCGGCTCGAACAAGCCCGAGTGGATGATGCTCGAAGTGATTCCGGTGATTCCGCCGGAACTTCGTCCGCTCGTTCCGCTCGACGGCGGCCGTTTCGCGACGTCGGACTTGAACGATCTCTATCGCCGCGTCATCAACCGTAACAACCGTTTGAAGCGCCTCATGGAGCTCAACGCTCCTGAGATCATCATCCGCAACGAAAAGCGCATGCTCCAGGAAGCCGTCGACGCGCTCTTCGACAACGGCCGTCGCGGCAAGACCTTCACCGGTCCGAACAAGCGTCCGCTCCGTTCGCTGTCCGACATGCTCAAGGGTAAGCAGGGCCGCTTCCGTCAGAACTTGCTCGGTAAGCGCGTCGACTACTCGGGTCGTTCGGTCATCGTCGTCGGTCCCGAGCTGAAGCTGCATCAGTGCGGCCTGCCGAAGAAGATGGCGCTCGAGCTCTTCAAGCCGTTCATCTACAACAAGCTCTCAGAGTACGGCTACGTCACGACCATCAAGTCCGCCAAGAAGATGGTCGAGAAGCAGCGTCAGGAAGTTTGGGACATCCTCGAAGAAGTCGTCAAGGAGCACCCGGTTCTGCTCAACCGCGCTCCGACCCTCCACCGCCTCGGCATCCAGGCGTTCGAGCCGGTGCTGATCGAAGGCAAGGCGATTCAGCTGCACCCGCTCGTTTGCGCGGCGTTCAACGCCGACTTCGACGGTGACCAGATGGCCGTGCACGTTCCGCTCTCGATCGAAGCGCAGATCGAAGCGCGCGTGCTCATGATGTCGACCAACAACATCCTGTCGCCCGCGCACGGCAAGCCGATCATCGTCCCGTCCCAGGACATCGTTCTCGGGTCTGTACTACATGACCCGCGAGCGCGTGTTTGCGAAGGGCGAGCCAAGGGTCCGACGAGGACCTCAAGAAGGGCGTGCGTCCGACAGCGTGTTCGCGTCGACGGACGAAGTCCGCATGGCGTACGACCACGGCGAGATCGACCTGCAGGCCAAGATCAAGTGCCGCATCACACACCGACGGCAAGCGTCAGATCGCCGACACGACGGTCGGTCGCATCTTGCTGTGCGAGATCGTGCCGGACGAAATTCCGTTCAAGTACTACAACCACGTCATGGGCAAGAAGGAGCTCGCCGACTTGATCGACGCCTGCTACCGCCAGGCCGGCCACAAGAAGACCGTTCTGCTCGCCGACAAGCTGCGGACACTCGGGTTCACGCACGCGACGAAGGCCGGCATCTCGATCTGCATCCACGACATGAAGATCCCGGACGCCAAGAAGGAGCTTCTCGACAAGGCGACCAAGGAAGTCTCAGGAGATCGAGAACCAGTACATCGAAGGTCTCATCACCGACGGCGAGCGCTACAACAAGGTCATCGACATTTGGGCTCAGGCTTCCGAGCAGATCGCCAAGCGCGATGATGGACGAGACTTCGGGTCGGAGATTCTGACCAACGAGGACACCGGCGAGTCGAAGAAGACGGCCGTCGTTCAACCCGATCTTCATCATGGCCGACTCCGGCGCCCGCGGCTCGACCGCATCAGATCGTCAGCTGGCCGGTATGCGCGGCCTCATGGCCAAGCCGTCGGGCGAAATCATCGAGACCCCGATCACGGCGAACTTCCGCGAAGGTCTGTCGGTTCTCCAGTACTTCATCTCGACCCACGGCGCTCGTAAGGGCCTGGCCGACACCGCGCTCAAGACGGCGAACTCGGGTTATCTGACCCGTCGTCTCGTCGACGTCGCGCAGGACGTCATCGTCACCGAATTCGATTGCGGCACGATCGAAGGCATCGAGATGACGCCGCTCGTCGAAGGCGGCGAGATCATCGAGCAGCTGTCGGCGATCGTATCCTCGGTCGTATGGCGCTCGAGGACGTCGTCGACCCGTACACGGGCGAAGTGCTCGTCGCGCAGAACCAGGAGATCGACGAAGACAAGGTCCGCAAGATCGACGAGGCCGGTATCGACCGCGTCCGGATCCGGTCGGTGCTGACCTGCCAGACCCAGACGCGGCATCTGCGTTCACTGCTACGGTCGCGACCTCGCTCGCGGTCACATCGTCAACATCGGTGAAGCGGTCGGCGTCATCGCCGCTCAGTCCATCGGCGAGCCCGGCACGCAGCTGACGATGCGTACGTTCCACATCGGTGGTACCGCGTCAGGTCGTGCCGAGCAGTCGACGCTCGAAGCGCGCGACGAAGGCCACGTCAAGTTCGAGAACGTGCAAGCGGTCAAGCAAGGAAGGCTACTTGCGTGTCGATGAACCGCAACGGCGAGCTCATCCATCATCGACGACGCCGGCCGCGAACGTGAGCGTTACGGCATCATCTACGGCGCCAAGATCCTCGTCGAAGGAGGGCCGAAAGGTGCCCGACAAGGGAAGCTCATGGCGGAGTGGGATCCGTTCTCGATGCCGATCGTCACCGAAGTCGGCGGCGTCGTGAAGTTCGAAGACATCGAAGAAGGCGTGACGATGCAGGAGCAGTTCGACGAGGTCACCGGCCTCTCGCGCAAGGTCATCATCGAGTCCAAGGACGCCGACACTCGTCCGCGTATCTCGATCAAGGACGACAACGGCAAGACCAAGCGGCTCACCCCGTCGCAGGAAGCGCGTTACTTCCTGCCCGTGGGCGCGAACATCTACGTCAACGACGGCGACACCATCGAAGCCGGTGACGTCATCGCCAAGATCCCGCGCGAGACGACGAAGACGAAGGACATCACGGGCGGTCTGCCGCGCGTCGCCGAGCTCTTCGAGGCCCGCAAGCCGAAGGAGCACGCGGTCATCTCCGAGATCGACGGCACCGTCTCCTTCGGTAAGGACACCAAGGGCAAGCGCAAGGTCGTCATCACGCCTGAAGTCGGCGAGCCCAAGGAGTACCTGATCTCGAAGGGCAAGCACTTGGCGGTCCGCGAAGGCGATTGCGTCCGCGCCGGCGAGCCCTTGATGGACGGCGCCGCCAACCCGCACGACATCTTGAAGGTGTTGGGCGAGAAGGCGCTGGCCAAGTACCTGGTCGACGAAGTGCAGGAGGTCTATCGACTCCAGGGCGTCAAGATCAACGACAAGCACATCGAGACGATCGTGCGGCAGATGTTGCGCCGTATCCGCGTCGTCGATGTCGGCGATACGAACTTCCTCGTCGACGAGCAGGTCGAGCGTCACATCTTCGAGGAAGAGAACGAGCGCATCATGGCCAAGGGCGGTACGCCGGCCAAGGGCGAGCCGCTGCTCCTCGGCATCACGAAGGCGTCGCTCTCGACCGAGTCGTTCATCTCGGCGTCGTCGTTCCAGGAGACGACGAAGGTGCTCACCGAAGCCGCAATCCAGGGCAAGGTCGACTACCTGCGTGGTCTGAAGGAGAACGTCATCATGGGCCGCTTGATCCCGGCAGGTACGGGTTTGGGCGCCTACAAGAAGATGACGGTGCACGTCGACACGCCGACCGAAGCCGACCTGCCGATCGTGCAGCCGCCGGTTCCGCCGCCGGCCGTCGAAGCCATCGCGCTGCAGGACGAATAAACGAATGGTCGCCGTGGCTGATTTCGGTCAGCCACGGCGGCTTTTGATTTCGGTGTCGACCGAATTCAAGTTGACACACAGTCGAAGACAAGTAGAATGCCAGCCTCTCGCGTCGGGGCGATTTGCGCTCACGCTGAGACAATTGGGACCCAGATAAAAGATGCCGACGATTAATCAGCTCGTGAAGTCCGGCCGCGATAAGCAGAAGCGCAAAACTGCGGCTCCTGCGCTCAAGGCTTGCCCGCAAAAGCGCGGCGTGTGCATTCGCGTGTACACCTCGACGCCGAAGAAGCCGAACTCGGCACTGCGTAAAGTCGCTCGCGTGCGCCTCACCAACGGGATGGAAGTCACCAGCTACATCCCGGGCGAAGGCCACAACCTGCAGGAGCACTCGGTTTGCCTGATTCGTGGCGGCCGCGTGAAGGACTTGCCGGGCGTTCGTTATCACATCGTTCGCGGTACGCTGGACACGGCGGGCGTGACCAACCGTCGTCAGAGCCGCTCGAAGTACGGCGCGAAGCGCCCGAAGTAAGGACTAGCAGATGCCGCGTAAGGGTGAAGTTCCGAAGCGTGACTCGCTTCCCGATCCGAAGTACACGGACGCTCCGATGGACGTGCGCAAGCGCGTCACGAAGTTCATGAACACGGTCATGAGCGACGGCAAGAAGTCGACGGCCGAAGCGATCGTGTACGGCGCGTTCAATCTCATCGAGAACCGCGCCAAGCAAGAGCCGCTCAAGGTCTTCGACACGGCGCTCAACAACGTCAAGCCGAAGCTGGAAGTCAAGTCGCGCCGCGTCGGTGGCTCGACTTACCAGGTTCCGGTCGACGTTCGCCCGGAGCGCAGCCAGGCGCTCGGCATGCGCTGGCTCGTGACCTACTCGCGCGATCGTGGCGAGAAGACGATGGTCGAGAAGCTCGCTGCCGAGATCCTCGATGCGTCGAACAACCGTGGCAACGCGGTGAAGAAGAAGGAAGATACGCACAAGATGGCGGAAGCGAACAAGGCGTTCGCCCACTATCGCTGGTAAAGTAATCCGCGGCGCCGGGCGAGTGCTCGGCGCCGCTTGTTTTTCGACATAGGGACTGAAGCAGCGAAGTCGTAGGGGTCCCGCTGGTTGATCGATGCGGTCTTTCGTCTAACGACGGCGGATCGCACCTACCAAGCAGCATCGCTCCTACCGCCTCAGCCCCGCCAAGACGTAAGGATTTCAGCGCGGCTGACGGCTCATGGCTCGTGAGTTTCCCATATCTGCGACCCGGAACATCGGGATCATGGCTCACATCGACGCGGGTAAAACCACGACGACGGAGCGGATCCTCTATTACACCGGCGTCAACTACAAGATTGGGGAAGTCCACGACGGCTCGGCCACGATGGACTGGATGGAGCAGGAGCAGGAGCGCGGCATCACCATCACGTCGGCCGCGACGACCTGCTTCTGGCCGCCGGCCGGCACGCCGGGCGGCCGAAGCGTCCACCGCGTCAACATCATCGACACGCCCGGCCACGTCGATTTCACCGTCGAAGTCGAGCGCTCGCTGCGCGTGCTCGACGGTGCCGTCGCGGTGTTCGACGCCGTCGCCGCCGTGCAGTCGCAGTCGGAGACGGTGTGGCGGCAAGCCAACCGCTACGGCGTGCCGCGCATCGCCTTCGTCAACAAGATGGACCGCGCCGGCGCCGACTTCGCCAACTGCATCACGCAAATGCAGCGCCGCCTCGCCGCCAACCCGATCGCCATTCAGCTTCCAGTCGGCATCGAGGAGGCGTTCGTCGGCGTCGTCGATCTCGTCGCGATGAAGACGATCTTGTGGCACGAGGAAGAGCTGGGCGCGAAGTTCGACGTCGTCGCCATCGACGGCAAGCTGCTGGCGCACGCCAAAGAAGCGCGCGCCAGAATGATCGAGCAGATCGCCGAAGTCGACGACGCGGTCATGGTCAAGTTCGTCAACGGCGCGGAGCTCAGCGCCGACGAGCTGCGCGCCGGCCTGCGTCGCGCGACGATCGCCCTGCGCGCCGTGCCGGTGTTGTGCGGCTCGGCCTTCAAGAACAAGGGCGTTCAGCCGCTGCTGGACGCGGTCGTCGACTACTTGCCGTCGCCGATCGACATTCCGCCGGTGCGCGGCGTGCATCCCGAGACGGCGGCGCCGCTCGAGCGCGCCGCCGCCGACGACCAGCCGTTCTCGGCGCTGGCGTTCAAGATCATGAACGACGCCTTCGTCGGTCAGCTGACCTTCTTCCGCGTCTATTCGGGCACGCTCGAGGCCGGCTCGACGGTGTTCAACGCCGCCAAAGGCAAGCGCGAGCGCATCGGCCGTCTTCTGCGCATGCACGCCAACAAGCGCGAAGACATCAAGACCATCGAAGCCGGCAACATCGCCGCCGCCGTCGGCCTGCGCGTGACGACGACGGGCGACACGCTGTGCGACGAGCAGGATCCGATTCTCCTCGAGCGCATGCTGTTCGCCGAGCCGGTGATCGCGCAGGCGATCGAGCCGCGCACGCAAGCCGACGAAGATCGCATGGGCCTCGCCTTGTCGAAGCTCGCCGTCGAGGATCCGACCTTTCGCGTGCACGTCGACTCGGACTCGGGGCAGACGATCATCGCCGGCATGGGCGAGCTCCACCTCGAGATCATCGTCGACCGCATGAAGCGCGAGTTCAAGGTCGAAGCCAACGTCGGCAAGCCGCAAGTCGCCTATCGCGAGACGGTGACGCTGCCCGTCGTCGAGGATTACAAGCACGTCAAGCAGACGGGCGGCCACGGTCAATACGGCCACGTCAAGCTGCGCATCGAGCCCAACGAGCGCGGCAAAGGGATCCACTTCGCCAACGAGATCGTCGGCGGCGTCATCCCCAAAGAGTTCATTCCCGCCGTCGAAAAGGGCGTCAAGGAGTCGTGCGAGCGCGGTGTGCTCGCCGGCTTCCCGCTCGTCGACGTCAAGATCGCGCTCATCGACGGCAGCTACCACGACGTCGACAGCTCGGCGATGGCCTTCGAAGTCGCCGGCTCGATGGCGCTGCGTCAAGGCGCGCGTCGCGCCCATCCGGCGCTGCTCGAGCCGATGATGAAGGTAGAAGTGGTCACGCCCGAGGAGTTCATCGGGGCCGTCGTGGGCGATTTGAGCGCGCGACGTGGAAAAATCGTTGGAATTGAACCGCAAGGTGGTGTACAGACGCTGACCGCTGAAGTTCCGCTGTCGGCGATGTTCGGATATGCGACGGAGGTCAGGTCGGCGACTCAAGGCCGAGCGACCTACACGATGGAGTTTGGATTTTACGCAGCGGTGCCCTCGCACGTCGCCGAGAGCATCGTGGTCCGAATGGGCGCATAAAGGGCGAAACAGGAGCCGCGAGAAATGGCCAAGGAAAAATTCGTTCGTAATAAGCCGCACGTCAACATCGGCACCATCGGTCACGTCGACCATGGCAAGACGACGTTGACGGCTGCGATCACCAAGACGCAGGCGACGAAGGGCAAGGCGCAGTTCATGGCCTATGACCAGATCGACAAGGCGCCTGAAGAGCGCGAGCGCGGCATCACGATCTCGACGGCGCACGTCGAGTACGAGTCTGACAAGCGGCACTACGCGCACGTCGACTGCCCTGGCCACGCGGACTACATCAAGAACATGATCACGGGAGCGGCGCAGATGGACGGCGCGATTCTCGTGTGCTCGGCGCCGGACGGGCCGATGCCGCAGACGCGCGAGCACATCCTGCTCGGCCGTCAGGTCGGCGTGCCTGCGATCGTCGTCTACCTGAACAAGGTGGACATGATCGCGGCGGGCGACCAGGAGCTGCTCGATCTCGTCGAGATGGAGCTGCGCGAGCTGCTGACGAAGTACCAGTACCCGGGCGACGACACGCCGATCATCCGCGGCTCGGCGCTCAAGGCGCTCGAGGGCGACGCCGGTGAGCTGGGGACGCCGTCGATCCAGAAGCTGCTGGACGCGTGTGACTCGTTCATCCCGGAGCCGGTGCGCGCGCTGGACAAGCCGTTCCTGATGCCGGTCGAGGACGTGTTCACGATCTCGGGCCGCGGCACGGTCGTGACGGGCCGCATCGAGCGCGGAATCATCAAGGTGGGCGAGGAAGTGGAGATCATCGGCTTCCGCGACACGCAGAAGACGACGATCACGGGCGTCGAGATGTTCCGCAAGCTGCTGGACCAGGGTCAGGCAGGCGACAACGTCGGCGCTCTGCTCCGCGGCACGAAGCGGGAAGACGTCGAGCGCGGCCAGGTGTTGGCGAAGCCGGGCTCGGTCTTGCCGCACAAGAAGTTCAAGGCGGAGGTTTACGTGTTGAAGAAGGAGGAGGGTGGTCGACACACGCCGTTCTTCAACAACTACCGGCCGCAGTTCTACTTCCGCACGACGGACGTGACCGGGTCGGTGAAGCTGCCGGAGGGCGTGGAGATGGTGATGCCGGGCGACAACATGAGCATCGACGTGGAACTGCACACGCCGATCGCGTGCGAGGAAGGTCTGCGCTTCGCGATTCGCGAAGGCGGCCGCACCGTCGGCGCCGGCGTCGTCGCCAAGATTGTCGAGTAAGGGGTAACTGATGACGACTCCGAAGATTCGTATCCGGTTGAAGGCCTACGATCACAAGCTGCTGGACCAGTCGGCGGGCGAGATCGTGGATACGGCCAAGCGCACCGGCGCCAAGGTGGCGGGTCCGATTCCGCTGCCGACGAAGATCAATAAGTACTGCGTGCTGCGTTCGCCGCACGTCGACAAGAAGTCGCGCGAGCAGTTCGAGATCCGCACGCACAAGCGGCTCCTCGACATTCTCGAGCCGACGCAGCAGACGCTGGACGCGCTGATGAAGCTCGACCTCTCGGCCGGCGTCGACGTCGAAATCAAGACCTGAGGGACGTCATGGCGAAGATCGAAGTCAAGAACCTGGAAGGCAAGAGCGTCGGATCGATCGATCTCGACGACACCGTCTTCGGCGTCGACGTCAACGAGCATCTCCTTTGGGAGGTGGTCAAGGCTCAGCGCGCCAAGCGCCGCGTCGGCACGCACAGCACCAAGCGTCGTGACGAAGTCCGCGGCGGCGGCAAGAAGCCGTTCAAGCAGAAGGGCACCGGCAACGCCCGTCAGGGCTCGTCGCGCGCTCCGCATTGGGTCGGCGGCGGTAAGGTGTTCACGCCGAAGCCGCGCGACTACGAGTATCACGTGCCGAAGAAGGTGATGGCCGGCGCGTTGCGCTCCGCGCTGTCGCTGCGCGCCAAGGAGTCGAAGCTCGTCGTCATCGACAGCTTCACGCTCGACGCGCCCAAGACGAAGTCGGTCGTCAAGGTCATCGGCGCGCTCGGTGGCGGCTCGGCGCTCATCGTCGACGCGAAGAACGAGACGTTGAAGAAGTCGACGCTCAACCTGCCGAACGCCAAGTACCTGGCGACGGAAGGCCTGAACGTCTACGACGTCCTCGATCACGAGACCCTGATCGTGACGCGCTCGACGCTGGACACGATCACCGCGCGCCTCAAGACGGTGCCGCGGTCTGAGGAAGGTGCAGCATGAACCGCCCCGCGCATCAGATCGTCAAGCGCCCGCTGCTGACGGAAAAGGGAACGCGCCTGAAGGACAACGGCGGCGCGCCCCCCGGCACGTTCAGCGAGGAAGCGCTCAAGCCGCAAGTGCTCTTCGAGGTCGCGTTGACGGCCAACAAGATCGAAATCAAGCAGGCGATCGAGTCGCTGTTCAGCGTCAAGGTCGTCGACGTCCACACGCAGATCATGCGTGGCAAGGACAAGCGCGTCGGTCGCTTCATGGGACGCCGTCCGAACTGGAAGAAAGCGATCGTGACGCTCGCCGCGGGCAACAAGATCGAATTCTTCGAGGGAGTCTAGGCTATGAAAATCTACAAGCCAACGTCGCCCGGTCGTCGTGGCATGACCGGTTTCGACTTCGACGAGCTGACGCCGAACAAGGCGCCGGAGAAGTCGCTGCTCGAGCCCGCGCCGCGCACCGGCGGTCGTAACAACTACGGCCGCATCACGTCCCGTTTCATGGGCGGCGGTCACAAGCAGCGCTACCGCATCATCGACTTCAAGCGCAACAAGACCGGCGTGCCGGCCAAGGTCGCCTCGATCGAGTACGACCCGAACCGCACCTGCCGCATCGCGCTCTTGCATTACGCGGACGGCGAGAAGACGTACATCCTCGCGCCGGACAAGCTGGAAGTGGGCGACACGGTCATCAGCGCGTCGTCGGCCGACATCAAGCCGGGCAACTCGCTGCCGCTGCGTCACATTCCGCTGGGCACGACGATCCACAACGTCGAGCTGCAGATCGGCGCCGGCGGCCAGCTGGCGCGCTCGGCCGGCACCTCGGCGCAGATGATGGCCAAAGAAGGCGAGTGGGGCACCATCCGCTTGCCGTCGGGCGAAATGCGCCTCGTGCACCTCAACTGCCGCGCCACCATCGGCGCGATCGGCAACTCCGACCACGCCAACGTGCAGTGGGGCAAGGCCGGTCGTATGCGCTGGATGGGCCAGCGTCCGCACAACCGCGGCGTCACGATGAACCCGGTCGATCACCCGATGGGCGGCGGCGAAGGTCGCAGCTCCGGTGGTCGTCATCCGTGCTCGCCTTGGGGCATGCCGACCAAGGGCTACAAGACGCGCACGAACAAGACCACGGACAAGTTCATCGTCCGTCGTCGTGGCCAGAAGGGTTAAGGGTAAGCCATGGCTCGCAGTGTAAAAAAAGGTCCGTTCATCGATAAGAGCCTCCTGAACAAGGTGCTCGAAGCGCAGCGGACGAAGTCGAAGAAGGTCATCAAGACCTGGTCGCGCCGCTCGACGGTGTTGCCGGAGATGGTCGGCCTCACGTTCGCGGTGCATCAGGGCAAGAAGTTCGTGCCCGTGTTCGTCACCGAGAACATGGTCGGTCACAAGATGGGCGAGTTCGCCCCGACCCGTACGTTCCACGGCCACTCCGGCGACCGCAAAGCGGCCAAGCCGGCGGGTGGTGGCGCGCCGGGCGGTGCCAAACCCGCGGCAGCTAAGTAACCAAGTAGCGAATTGGCTTGCCCCGACAGGGGTGTTGTGATAATAGCAACGCCCTTGTTCCCGTATCCCCATTGGATGCGGCAAGCGTTTGACTGGAAAAGGATTTTTCACGATGGAAGCGAGAGCTGTCGTTCGCCACGTTCGCATGTCGCCGCGCAAGATGCGTGTCGTCGCCAACTTGGTCCGCGGCAAGCGCGTGGATGAGGCGATGTCGATGTTGAAGCTGATGCCGAAGAAGGGCGCTACGGTCATCCGTAAGCTTCTCATCTCGGCCGTGGCCAATGCCGAGCACGCCGGCATCAACGACGTCGATCAGCTCACCATTAGCGACTGCAACGTGGACAACGGGCCGATTCTGAAGCGGTGGATGCCGCGTTCGATGGGCCGCGCCAACCGCGTCAACCACCGCACCAGCCACGTCACCGTGCGCGTGGTCGAGGCCTAAGGAAATCGTATGGGTCAGAAAACACATCCAATCGGCTTCCGTCTCGGCATCGTCAAGACGTGGACGTCGAAGTGGTACGAAGAGAAGAACTTCGCCAAGTGGCTGCATGAAGACATCAAGCTGAAGAAGGAAATTAAGAAGAAGCTTCAGCATGCAGGCATCGCCGGCGTCGACATCGAGCGCGCGGCGAACAAGGCGAAGATCAACATCTACACCGCGCGTCCGGGCATCGTCATCGGCAAGCGTGGCGCCGGTGTCGAGCAGCTGAAAAAAGAAGTTCAGGCGATGACGGAGAACGAGGTCTTCCTGAACATCCAGGAGATCCGTAAGGCCGAGACCAACGCCCAGCTCGTCGCGGAGAACATCGCGACGCAGCTCGAGCGTCGTGTCGCCTTCCGTCGCGCGATGAAGAAGGCCGTGCAGACGGCCATGAAGTTCGGCGCCAAGGGCATCCGCGTCGCTTCGTCGGGTCGCCTGGGCGGCGCCGAAATGGCGCGCTACGAGTGGTATCGCGAAGGTCGCGTGCCGCTGCACACGCTGCGCGCCGACATCGAGTATGGGTTCGCCGAGGCCAAGACGACGTACGGCCTGATCGGCGTCAAGTGCTGGATCTTCAAGGGCGAGGTGCTGCCGACCAAAGCGGCGATTCCTCAGACCCGGACGAATCAGTAAAGGGTACGTGCTGCCATGATGTCCCCTAAGCGAACTAAGTTCCGCAAAGCGCACAAGAGCCGTATGCGCGGCGCTGCCAAGGGCGGCGACACCATCGCGTTCGGCGACTTCGGTCTGCAGGCGATGGAATGCGGTTGGATCACGTCGCGGCAGATCGAAGCCGCGCGTATCGCGATGACCCGCCACATCAAGCGCGGTGGCAAGGTCTACATCCGCATCTTCCCGGATAAGCCGATCACGAAGAAGCCGGCCGAGACCCGAATGGGTAAAGGTAAGGGCGGTAACGAGGGCTGGGTGGCCGTCGTTCGTCCGGGCCGCGTGATGTACGAGATCGAAGGCGTCGACGAGAAGCTGGCGCGCGAGGCGTTCCATCTCGCGCACCACAAGCTGCCGATCCCGACCCGCATGGTCTCCCGCGAAGGTGTGTTGTAATGAAGACCGCGGCATTGATTTCGGGCATTCGCGAGTCGAGCGACACCGAGCTCAAAGAGCGTATCAAGCGTCTCGAGGAGGAGCTGTTTCAGCACCGCCTCAAGCGCTTCACGAATCAGCTCGAGAACACGAACTTGATCCGCAGCGCGCGTCGCGAGATTGCCCGCTGCCGCACCGTGCTGTCCGCGCGCGCCCTCGGAAACGACTCGGCGCAGGCCAAGACCGCGACGGCAGAGGTGGAGAAGTAGCCATGGCCGATACTACCAATCAGCCTGCCGAGTCGAAGCGTAACTCGGCGCGCCGCGAGCTTGTCGGGACGGTCACGTCGGACAAGATGCAGAAGACGGTCGTTGTCATCGTCACGCATCGCGTTCGCTCGACGCAGTACAAGAAGTACATGACTAAGCGCGTGAAGTACAAAGCGCACGACGAGAAGAACGAGTATCACGTGGGCGACCGCGTGCTGATCGCCGAGTCGCGCCCGCTGTCGAAGGACAAGCGGTGGCGCGTCGAGAAGTTGGTCGAGCGCGCGCGCGAAGCGCAGTAAGCGACGGAGACGAGACTATGGTTCAGATGCAAACGGTCTTGGACGTCGCCGACAACTCGGGCGCCAAGAAGGTCATGTGCATCAAGGTCCTCGGTGGCTCGAAGCGTAAGTACGCTTCGATTGGCGACGTCATTGTCGTCTCCATCCGTGAGGCGATTCCGCAGGCCAAGGTCAAGAAGGGCGACGTGGCCAAAGCGGTGATCGTTCGGACCAAGAAGGAAATCGCCCGCGCCGACGGCAGCTACATCCGCTTCGACGGCAACTCGGCGGTTCTCATCAACAAGGACAACGAGCCGATCGGGACGCGTATCTTCGGACCCGTTGCTCGTGAATTGCGCGCGAAGAAGTTCATGAAGATCATCTCGCTCGCTCCTGAGGTGCTCTAATGGATCGCATTCGCAAGGGCGACACGGTCGTCGTCACGGCCGGCAAAGAGAAGGGCAAGCGGGGCAAGGTCCTGCAGATCCTTCAGAAGTCGAACCGCGTCGTGATCGAGCGTCTGATGATGGTCAAGCGGCACACGAAGCCGTCGCAGACGAATCCGCAGGGCGGCATCATCGAGAAGGAAGGTTCGATCCACATCTCGAACGTGATGCCGGTCGACCCGGGCTCGGACAAGCCGACGCGCGTCAAAGTGAAGATCGAGAACGGAGTCCGCAGCCGCGTTGGCAAGTCGGGCACCGTGATCGAGGCGGCGAAGTAAGCGTTTCATTAACCGGTCCGAGACCTGCTGCGGGTTGGCTGCGGCGGAAACGGACGGAGTGAGAGAATGGCGGACGATAAGAAGAAGAAAGGCGGCGGCGGCGACGACGGGGCCAAGCAGGCGCCGAAGGCCAAGCCGCAGCTGGACGAGGCGGAGATCGCCAAGAAGCGCGCCGAGCGCGCGGCGAAGAAGTCGGGCAAAGGCGGCGCCGCCGGCGCCGAGGCTGCCGAAGTCCAGCAGGGCGAGAAGCCGGGTCCGGCCCGTCTGCGCCTCCAGTTCGAGAAGGAGATCCTGCCTGCGCTGCAGAAGGAGCTCGGTCTCAAGAACGTGATGGAAGTGCCGCGGCTCAAGAAGATCACCATCAACATGGGCTTGGGCGAGGCGATCTCGAACCCCAAGATCATGGACAGCGCCGTCGAGGAGCTCCGCGCGATCTCCGGCCAGTCGCCGGTGGTGACGAAGGCGAAGAAGTCGATCGCCACCTTCAAGCTGCGTGAAGGCCAGAAGATCGGCGCCATGGTCACCCTGCGCCGCGAGCGTATGTGGGAGTTCATGGATCGCCTGGTCACGCTGGCTCTGCCGCGCGTCCGCGACTTCAAGGGCGTCTCGCCGAAGGCGTTCGACGGCCGTGGAAATTACTCGCTCGGTGTTCGCGAGCAGATCATTTTTCCCGAGATCAACTTCGACCAGGTCGACAAGATCAAGGGTATGAACATTTCGATCGTGACCTCCGCGCGCACCGACGATCAGGGTCGGGCGTTGTTGAAGGCACTCGGAATGCCGTTTAGGAGCTAGTCATGGCGCGTCTGTCTCAGATGATCGAGCGTAAGCGGAAGTTCAAAGTCCGCGAGCGCAATCGTTGCCCGCAGTGTGGCCGGCCCCGTGCGTTCATTCGCAAGTTTCGGCTGTGCCGTCTGTGCTTCCGTCAACTCGCGCTGCGTGGTGATATCCCCGGCGTCGTGAAGTCGAGCTGGTAGACCATGACTGATCCGATCGCAGATATGCTCACGCGCATCCGCAACGCCATCACGGCGCGGAAGGCGAAAGTTCTGATGCCGTCTTCGAAGATGAAGCAGCGCATCGCCGAGGTCCTCCACGCGGAGGGCTTCGTCGGCGCGATTGCGCACGAAGAAGACGACAAGCAGGGCGTGCTCTCCATCGAGCTGCGCTATGACTCCAACAACGACAACGCCATCCAGGGCCTGCGTCGCGTTTCGAAGCCGGGACAGCGCAGCTACGTGCGGCACACGAACCTGCCGCGCGTTCGCTCGGGGCTCGGCATCGCCATCGTCACGACGTCCAAGGGCGTCATGACGGGCGCCGAAGCGACGAAGCAGGGGCTCGGCGGCGAGCTCCTCGCAGAGGTCTGGTAATGTCTCGCGTCGGTCGCAAGGTCATTCCGGTACCGAAGGGCGTCAACATCACCGTCGGCAAAGAGGCCGTCTCGGTCAAAGGGCCGAAGGGCGAGCTCAAGCGCGACCTGCCGGGCGGCGTCACCATCGCCATCAACGGCAGCGAGATGAACGTCAATCGCGCCGATGATTCGCGCGAGAACCGCTCCAAGCACGGCATGATGCGCGCCCTGTTGGCCAACATGGTCAAGGGCGTCACCGACGGCTGGGAGCGCAAGCTCGAGATCAACGGCGTCGGTTATCGCGCCGACGTCGCCGGGCAGAAGCTCAACCTGGCGCTCGGGTTCTCGCACCCGGTGGCGTTCGATCTGCCCAAGGGCATCGGCGCCAAGGTCGACAAGAACATCATCGTGCTGAGCGGGATCGACAAAGAGATCCTGGGCGAAACGGCGTCGAAGATCCGCGCCATTCGTCCGCCCGAGCCGTACAAGGGCAAGGGCATCAAGTACGTCGAGGAAGTCATCAAGCGCAAGGTCGGCAAGACCGGTGCGGCCTAAGGACTAGTCATGCCGAAAACGCAAATCGAGAAGCGCGAGCGGCGCAAGCACAGCATCCGCAAGAAGGTCTCGGGAACGGCCGAGCGTCCGCGGTTGACGGTGTTCCGCTCGTCGAAGCATATGTACGCGCAGGTCGTGAACGACGACTTGCATCAGACGATCGCGACGGCCTCCACCCTCGACGAGCAGCTCAAGGGCTCGCTGACGGGGCTCAAGAAGTCGGAGAAGGCGAAGAAGATCGGCGCGGCGATTGCCGAGCGGCTCAAGGCCAAGGGCATCGACAAGGTGGTCTTCGATCGCAACGGGTACATCTACCACGGGCGCATTCTCGCCCTCGCCGATGCCGCTCGCGAAGCGGGCCTGAAGTTCTAAGGGAGCCGACTGAATGGCAATCAACATGAATGACGTCGGCGAGCTCGTCGACCGCGTGGTCTACATCAACCGCGTCGCCAAGGTCGTCAAGGGCGGCCGTCGCTTCTCGTTCTCGGCGCTCGTCGTCGTGGGCGATCAGAACGGCTACGTCGGCGCGGGCCTCGGCAAGGCGAACGAAGTGCCGGAAGCGATCCGCAAGGGCACGGAGCAGGCCAAGAAGAACCTGTTCAAGATTCCGCTGTCGAAGGGCACGATTCCGCACGAAGTGCTCGGCAAGTTCGGCGCCGGCAAGGTTCTGCTGAAGCCGGCCACCGAAGGTACCGGCGTCATCGCCGGCGGCGCGGTGCGTAACGTGCTCGAAGTGGCGGGCGTTCAGAACATCCTGTCGAAGTGCATCGGCACGTCGAACCCGCACAACGTCATTCACGCGACCGTGCAAGCGCTGGAGCAGCTGCGCTCGCCGGAAGAGGCCTTGCGCGCGCGCGGCAAGACTCTCGAGTCGCTGCAAGCGTAACGGAGAACTACGATGGCGCTCAAGCTCAAGCTCACGCTGGTCCGTTCGGGAATCAATCGTCCCGAGCGCCAGAAGTTGACGATCAAGGGCCTCGGCCTGACGCGGATGAACAAGACGGTCGTGCTCAATGACACGCCGGCGATCCGCGGAATGATTCGTAAAGTCTCGCACCTGGTGAAGGTCGAGGCCGCGGAGTAATCATGGGAACGACACTGCATACGCTGAAGCCCAACGAGGGCGCAGTTCGCAACAAGAAGCGTCTTGGCCGCGGTCACGGCTCGGGTCTGCACAAGACCTCGGGTAAGGGCCAAAAAGGTCAGAAGGCGCGCACCGGCCACCACGGCATCCCGAAGCCGGGGTTCGAGGGTGGTCAGACGGCGATGTCGCGTCGTCTGCCGAAGCGCGGCTTCACCAACGCGCGCTTCAAGAAGGACATCACGTCGGTGAACATCGGCGACATCGGCGCTCGTTTCGAGAGCGGCGAAGTCACCATCGAGGCGCTCAAAGAGAAGGGGCTGGTTCGCCGGTCCGCGACGCTCGTCAAGGTCTTGGGAGATGGGGACTTTTCCGCCAAGCTGACGATTGTTGCGCACTATTTCTCTTCCAGTGCTAAAGAAAAGCTCGAGAAGGCGGGCGGTACTGCGCGCATCCTCGAGCAGGTCAAGGAAGCCGCACCCGCCGCACGGTAACGTAAGGAGTCGCGGTGGCCTCGAGCATCAGCAATATCATCAAGATCCCGGAGCTGCGTAAACGCATTGCGTTCACGCTCGGCCTGCTGGCGGTCTATCGTGTAGGCATCTTCGTCTCCACGCCGGGCGCAAACCGCTCGGTGATGAAGCAGGTCATGCGTGCCTCTTCGGGCACGTTCCTCGGCCTCTTCAACATGTTCTCGGGCGGCGCGCTCGAGCAGCTGTCGATCTTCGCCCTCGGCATCATGCCGTACATCTCGGCGTCGATCATTTTGCAGCTGCTCACCGTCGTCGTGCCGGCGCTCGAGCGGCTGCAGAAAGAAGGGCAGCAAGGGCAGAAGAAGATCAACCAGTACACGCGTTACGGCACGATCGTGCTGTCGCTGGTGCAGGCGTACTTCATCGCCCGGCTCTTCGAATCCTACAATCGCACGTACGGTCAGTTCGGCACCGTCGTCGCGCATCCGGGGCTCAGCTTCGAGCTCTTGACGATGATTTCGCTCACCACCGGCACGGCCTTCATCATGTGGCTGGGCGAGCAGATCACCGAGCGCGGCATCGGCAACGGCATCTCGCTCATCATCTTCGCCGGCATCGTCGCGGGCTTCCCGGACGCCGTCGTGCGCTTGATGCAGAAGTCGACGCAGACGGGCGATCTGAACGCGTTCGATCTCTTCTTGATCCTCGCCATCGTCGTCGGCGTGATCATGGTGATCATCTTCTTCGAGCGCGGGCAGCGGAAGATTCCGGTGCAGTACGCCAAGCGCGTCGTCGGCCGCAAGATGTACGGCGGTCAGTCGACGCACTTGCCGCTCAAGGTGAACGTCGCCGGCGTCATTCCGCCGATCTTCGCCTCGTCGATCTTGATGTTCCCGGCGCAGCTCGCGAGCTACGTGCAGACGCCGTGGATGCAGAAGATCACCGACGTGCTGCAGCCGGGCGACTGGCGCTACAACCTCATGTACGTCGGCTTGACCGTGTTCTTCTGCTACTTCTACACGGCCGTCACGTTCAATCCCGTCGACGTCGCCGACAACATGAAGAAGTACGGCGGCTTCATCCCCGGTATTCGCCCGGGTCGCGCGACGGCGGAGTACATCGACAAGGTGCTGACGCGCTTGACGTTCGGCGGCGCGCTCTATATCTCGGCCGTGTGCGTGTTGCCGTCGTTCATGCAGCAGAAGTTCCACGTGCCGTTCTCGTTCGGTGGCACGGGTCTGCTCATCGTCGTCGGCGTGGCGCTCGATACCGTGCAGCAGATCGAGTCGCACCTCATCACGCGTAACTACGAAGGCTTCACCGGGCCGAAGGGACCGCGCATTCGCGGCCGCGCTACGGCAAGGCAGCGGGCGTGAGCGCGAACGTCGGGGAGCGCAACCTGATCCTGCTCGGCGCCGCGGGCGCGGGCAAAGGAACTCAGGCGCAAAAGCTGGCTGCGCGCTTCGGCATTCCGCAGATCTCGACCGGCGACATGTTGCGGGCGGCGCGTCGCGAAGGCACGCCGCTCGGCCGTAAAGCCGAAGAATACATGAACGCGGGCAAGCTCGTTCCCGACGAGGTCGTCATTGGCCTCGTCGAGGAGCGTTTGCAGCAGCCGGACGCGCAAGGCGGCTTCATCCTCGACGGCTTTCCGCGCACGATTCCGCAGGCCGAAGCGCTCGACGCCGTGCTGCAGAAGCTCGGTCGGGCGCAGCTGCGCGTCATCGACGTGCAGGTCCCCGAAGCGACGCTCAAGGAGCGGCTCGGCGGTCGGCTGTCGTGCCCGAAAGACGGCGCGTCCTACCACCTCAAGTTCTCGCCGCCGAAGCAGCCGGGCGTGTGCGACATCGACGGGACGGCCCTCATCGTGCGCGCCGATGACCAGCCGGAAGCGATCGCCAAGCGGCTCGCCGAGTATCACGAGAAGACGGCGCCGCTCGCGGGCTACTACCAGAAGGCGGGCGAGCTGCGCGTCGTCGATGGCGTCGGTGAAGTCGAGGTCGTGCTCGACCGCATCGTCCGCGCGCTTGGCGAATAATCGATGAAGATCTTCCACAAGACGCCGGACGAGATCGAGAAGCTGCGCGCGGTCAATTTGATCGTGGCGGCGGTGCTCGATGCGTGCGAAGCCGCGTGCAAGCCGGGCGCGACGACGTGGGATCTGAATCAGATCGCCGACGCGAAGATGAAAGAGCTCGGCGGAACGTCGGCATTCTTGGGCTATCACGGCTATCCGGCGGTGTTGTGCACGTCGGTCAATGAAGTCGTCGTGCACGGTATTCCGCGCAAGGACCTCGTCCTCAAGGACGGCGACGTCATCGGCGTCGACTTCGGCTGCTTCCGCGAAGGCTTTTGCGGCGACTCCGCGCGCACGATCCCGATCGGCAAAGCGACGGACGAGGCGCTCAAGCTGCTGGCGGCGACCAAGCAGTCGCTCGAGCTGGCCATCGAGCAGTGTAAGCCGGGCAATCGGCTGCAGGACATCGGCTGGGCGGTGCAGTCGCACGTCGAGCCGCTCGGCTACTCGGTGGTGCGCACGTTCGTCGGTCACGGCATCGGGCGCGCGATGCACGAAGATCCGCCGGTCCCGAACTACGGCTCGCCGGGCAAGGGGCTGCGGCTGAAGCCGGGTTGGGTGTTGGCGATCGAGCCGATGGTGAACGCCGGCAGCCACGAAGTAGAAGTGCTCGCGGACGGGTGGACAGCGGTCACGAAAGATCGCAAGTTATCTGCGCATTTCGAGCATTCGGTGGCGATCATGGAAGACGGCCCGCTGGTGTTGAGCCGGCCGTAGGTTCGGAATTGGCTGGCATAGCTGATTCCACTTGCTATTCTGTTCGGCTCGCTGTATTGGTGGCGGCCCTGTGAAAACAGGTTTAGGCCGGTTTTTCGGAGTGAACTCATGAAGGTCCGGGCTTCGGTGAAGAAGATTTGTACGAAGTGCAAAGTGGTGCGCCGCAAGGGCGTCGTGCGCGTCATTTGCGAGAACACGAAGCACAAGCAGAGGCAGGGGTAAATGGCTCGTATCGCCGGCATCGACCTTCCGCGCAACAAGCGGATGGAGATCGCACTGACTTACATCTACGGGATTGGCAAGACGACTGCTGCCAAGATTCTCGAGACCAGCAAGGTCTCTCCCGATAAGCGTACTGACGATCTCGATGAGAACGACGCGCGCGTCATCCGCGACGCCATCGAGGCGCTCGGCGTCAAGGTCGAGGGCGATCTTCGTCGTGATACGTCGATGAACATCAAGCGCTTGATGGACCTCGGCTGCTACCGCGGCCTGCGCCATCGTAAGGGCCTGCCTGTTCGCGGACAGCGTACGCATACGAACTCGCGCACGCGCAAAGGTCCGCGCAAGGGTCAGCTCCGTCGCGTCGCGGCTCCCGCGGCGAAGCCGTAAAGGATCATCATGGCCAAGGCAGCGAAGAAGAAGGTCAAGAAGAACGTCCAGAGCGGCATCTGCCACATCCAGTCGACGTTCAACAACACCATCGTCACCATCACCGACGTCAGTGGCAACACGGTGTCGTGGTCGTCGGCGGGCGTTCGTGGTTTCAAGGGTTCGCGTAAGTCGACGCCGTTTGCGGCGCAGCTCGCGGCCGAAGACGCCGCCAAGAAGGCGATGGACCACGGCATGCGCACCATCTCGGTGTTCGTGAACGGTCCGGGCTCGGGTCGTGAGTCGGCGCTGCGCGCGCTGCAGGCCGCCGGGTTCAAGATCTCGCTGATTCGCGACGTCACGCCGATTCCGCACAACGGCTGCCGTCCGCCCAAGCGCCGCCGCGTCTGATCCATTGCTGCTTCTGATCAACTGAGGATTATTTGAATGGCTCGTTATACCGGTCCGGTTTGCCGTCTCTGCCGTCGCGAGGATATGAAGCTCTTCCTCAAGGGCGACCGTTGCTATACCGACAAGTGCGGCTTCGAGCGCCGCGCTTATGCTCCCGGCCAGCATGGCCAGGCGCGTCGTCGCAAGATGTCGAACTACGGCGAGCAGCTGCGTGAGAAGCAGAAGGTCAAGCGCATCTACGGCATCGCCGAGCGCCAGTTCCGCGGCTACTACTACAAGGCGCTGCGCTTGAAGGGCGTCACCGGCGAGAACTTGCTGGTGCTGCTCGAGCGTCGCCTGGACAATATCGTCTACCGCTTCGGCTTCGCCAGCGATCACGCCGAAGCGCGCCAGCTCGTGCGCCACGGCCACTTCCTGGTTAACGGCAAGAAGGTCAACATTCCTTCTTACCTCGTGCGCACCAACGACGTCGTGACCGTTCGCGAGAAGTCGCGCAAGGTCAAGCGCATCGAGGACTCGATGGGCGCCGTCGATCGTCGTGGCGTTCCGCAGTGGCTGGAGCTCGACAAAGAGAAATTCGAAGGTCGCGTCAAGGGAATGCCGGCGCGTGAAGACTTCACGATGCCGATCCGCGAGCAGCTGATCGTCGAGCTCTACTCGAAGTAATCAGCACGAAAGTTAGGGACATCGACGGTCCGGCTAGTCCGGCAAGCCGTCCAGGAGCTGCGCACACAGCTTCGCCTTTTCCGTCAGGAGCAAAGGAGCCCACATGGCCTCGACGAGCCCCGCAGTGTTCGCCAAGAATTGGCGCGATCTCATCAAGCCGAAGACGCTGGAGATCGAAAAAGAGACGCTCACCTCGATGTACGGCAAGTTCAGCTGCGAGCCGCTCGAGCGTGGCTTCGGTACGACGCTGGGCAACAGCCTGCGTCGCGTGCTGCTGTCGTCGCTGCAGGGCGCCGCGGTCACCGCCGTCAAGATCGACGGCGCGCTCCACGAGTTCCAGACGCTGCCGGACGTCGTCGAAGACGTCACCGACATCGTCCTGAACTTGAAGGAAGTCCTCATCAAGATGGATGACCCGAAGCCCAAGGTCATTCGCATCGATAAGGAAGGCGAAGGCAAGGTCACGGCCGGCGACATCTCGGTCGTCGACGGCGTGCGCATCCTGAATCCCGAGCATCCGATCGCGACGCTGGCGCGCGGCGGCAAGCTGCACATGGAGCTGCTCGTGCAGATGGGTCGCGGCTACGTTCCCGCCGAGCGCAACAAGACGGCGACGATGAGCGTCGGCACGATCCCGATCGACGCGCTGTTCGCGCCGGTCAAGAAGGTCAACTACACCGTCACGCACGCTCGCGTTGGTCAGCAGACCGACTTCGACAAGCTGACGATCGAAGTGTGGACCGACGGCTCGGTCTCGCCGGAAGACGCGGTCGCGTTCTCGGCGAAGATCATGAAGGACCAGCTCTCCATCTTCATCAACTTCGAAGAGACGGAAGAGCCGATCGAAGAGACGGTCTCGGAAGAGGCCGCCAAGATGAACGAGAACCTCGACAAGTCGGTCGATGAGCTCGAGCTGAGCGTCCGCTCCGCCAACTGCTTGCAGAACGCCAACATCCGTTACATCGGCGAGCTCGTGCAGAAGACGGAAGCGGAGATGCTGAAGACCAAGAACTTCGGTCGTAAGTCGCTCAAGGAAATCAAAGAAATCCTGGCCGAGATGGGCCTTAGCCTCGGCATGAAGCTCGACGGCTGGGTTCCGCCGACGATGCGCGGCAAGGCGTAATCGTAACTCGGTTGCACCAGTAAAGAGGACACGGCAATGCGCCATCAGAAATCGGGTCGTAAATTTTCGCGCAAGTCGGGACCGCGTCATGCGCTCCTGTCGGGTTTGGTGACGTCGCTGATCGAGTACGAGTCGATCAAGACGACCGATGCCAAGGCCAAAGAGCTGCGCAAGGTCGCCGAGCGGACGATCAGCTGGGCCACGTCGGTCGGCACCATCGTCGGCAAGGAAAAGGCTGACGCGGCGGACAAGGCCAAGATCGTTCACGCCATGCGCATGGCGCAGCGGATCGTCAAGCACAAGCCGACGCTGCACAAGCTGTTCGAGGAGATCGGTCCGCGTTTGGTCGGTCGTCCGGGCGGCTTCTTGCGCATCATGAAGCTCGGCTATCGCAACGGCGACGCGGCTCCGGTGTCGATCATCCAGTTCGTCGACCGCGCAGCGCCGGAAGCGGCGCACGATGCGACGGCGGACGAGGCGCCGGCGGCCAAGGGCAAGAAGGCGGCGGCGCCCAAGGCTGAAGCGAAGGCGGCGGCGCCGAAGGCGGCCAAGAAGCCGAAGGCGGAAGCCGCGGGCGAGGCCAAGCCGAAGGCGAAAGCCAAGGCTAAGAAAGACGAGTAGTCCGCCGCTCGGCGAACGCGCCGAGCCGCCATGACGAGCACTTCGAGCCCCATCGCGAAAGCGGTGGGGCTTTTTTTTTGCCCGAAAGTTTGCGTAGCGCCCGTCGCGGGGTTGGAATCAGGCCGTGGGGCTGCTCATCGGGTTGACGCTGGCGTCGGCGGCGCTGTTGGTCGTGTTGCGCCTGGCGGCGCGTTCACCGTCGCTGACGGCGGGCATGCGCGTCGTCGGGCGGCTGACGCTGGAGCCGCGGCGGTCGATCTATCTGGTCGAGGTCGGTGGTCGCTGCCTGGTGGTGGGCGTGGGCGAGGGGCCGATGGCGCTGCTGAGCGAGCTGCCCGAGCTTCCGGCGGCGGGGACGACGAACGTCGCGCCGTCCGAGGCGCTGGCGCGGCCGGAGCGGTGCTGGCCGGCCGTCGACGATTGTCGCCGCGCGTGGCGGCGAGTCATCCACGGCGGCAGCGGAGACGGCGCGTGAAGGACCTGGGCGCCTGGGTGACGCTGCTCGTGGCCGTGCCGTTCGCGATCGTGGTCGCCGGCGCGTTCCTGAAGTTCGCGGTGGTGCTGGCGATCTTGCGGCGCGCGCTCGGCGGCTCGGCGCTGCCGCCGGCGTCGGTGGCGGCGGGCTTGGCGCTGTTGTTCGCGCTCTTCGTGACGGCGCCCGTCGCGCAGCGCGTGTGGGACGCAGCGCAGGCGGGCGCGCGCAAGGGAGATGCGACGGCCGCGGCCACGGCAGCCGCCGGCACGCTCGAGCCCGTGCGCGAGTTCTTGGCGCGCCACGCGCCGGCGCGCGAGCGGCAGAGCTTCCTCGAGCTGCAGCGGCAGCTGCGCCCGGCGGCCGAGCGCGCGGCGGTGAGCGACACCGATCTCGTCGTGCTGGCGCCGGCGTTCGCGACGGCGGAGCTGAAGTCGGCCTTCGAGATCGGCTTCTTGCTGTTCCTGCCGTTCCTCGTGATCGAGCTGTTGACGGCGATGGTGCTGACCTCGCTCGGCATGAACACGGTGGCGCCGGAGATGGTGTCGCTGCCGTTCAAGCTGCTGCTGTTCGTGCTCGCCGACGGTTGGCACCTGCTCTTTCGCGGGCTCATTTTGGGCTACACGTGACGGCGCTGGCGTCGGCGCTGCGCGAGGCGCTGCTGCTGCTCGTGACGCTGGCGCTGCCGCCGCTCGGCGCCGTGCTGCTCGTGGGCGTGGCGTCGGCGCTGTTGCAGACGGTGACGCAGGTGCGCGAACGGACGCTGTCGACGGTGCCGCGCATCGCGGCCGCGCTCGTGGCGCTGGCGCTGGCGGGGCCGTGGATCGGCGCGCGGCTGACGGCGTTCATGCGCGCGGTGCTGGAGGCCGTGCCGTCGCTCGGGCATTCGTGACAGCAGGCACGGTGACGACGGGGACGGCGGCGGCGTTCGCGGCCGCGCGCATGGTGCCGCTGGCGCTGGTGGCGACGCCGCTGACGGGCCGCGCGTGGCCGGCGCGCCTCGTGGTCGCGGCGCTGCTCGTCGCCGGCACGACGCCGATCGTGCTGCAGCAGTCGCCGATGACGGGCTGGACCACGGAGCCGCTCGTCGGGCTGGCGCTCGGGCTCGTCGCGGCGCTGCCGTTCGCGGCGGCCGAGGCGGCGGGCGCGCTCATCGACGCCGGGATCCAGCCGTGGCGAGCGCGCGCGTCGACGCGCCCGGGGCCGCTGGCGGACGCCTACGCGCTCTTGGCGTTGGCGCTGTTCGCCGCGCTCGACGGTCCGGCGGCGACGTTGCGCGCGGCGCTCGGCAGCTACGTCGCCTGGCCGTCGGGCGCGCGGCCGACCGATGCGGAGCTGCTGGCGATCGGCGCCCGGCTCGTCGCCACGGCCGCGGAGCTGGCGGCCCCGGCGTTGGCGGCGCTGCTGCTCGCGGACCTGGCGCTGGCGCTCGTGGCGCGCGCGCAGCCGGCGTTGGCGCGCGCGGTCGACGCCGCGCCGTTGCGCACGTTGGCGGCGCTGCTGGTGCTGGCGGGCGGCGTCTACGCGACTGCGCGCGCGCTCGGCCCGTCGCTCGAGGCGGCGGCGACGCTGCCTCGGCTGCGCTGAACGCGATGCGTCGTGAACGTTTTGCGCGCTGTCGCGAGGCGTGGCTGCGATCGCGCTATTGCCCATCGTGCTACGCTGACGACGGATGCGTCTCGTCGCTGCGATCGGGTTGCTGCTGGTGACCGCGCGCACGACGATGGCCGATCCGCAGCCGCCGCAAACGCCGACCGTCGCGCCCGCGCCCTGGATCTGGCCCGACGAGGATGACCCGAAGCTGGCGCGCGGCGCCGCGCAACGGCCGCGCGACTGGCTGCACGTCACCCATGACGTCCCGCGCTTTGCCCTCAGCTATCGACTGCTGTGGACGGCCAGCCTCACCGGCGGCAAGCTGCCCTTCGACGTCGGCGAGCTCGAGTATTTCCCGGTGTCCAACCTGATCCGCTTCGGCGTCGAGGGCGAGCTCGGCTGGGCCGGCGGCACCTACGGCCAGTGGTACACGCTCTTCGGCGCCACGCTCGGCCTGCAATACCCGGCGCGCGTCACGCCGTTCCTCGAGGGCCGCTTCGTCGCCGGCCTCTCTGGCGGCAGCTACCTCGGCCAGAGCGTCTTCAGCTGGATGTACCAAGGCGGCCTCGAAGGCGGCGCCGAGATCTACTACGCGCGGCGCTTCTACGTGTCGCTCGCCATCGGCTGGGTGCATCCGGTGTATGCGGCCGTCGACGTCGCGGCGCTGATGGAAAAGCCGGCCAAGATCATCCATAAGAGCCTCAGCGACGACACCTTCACGTTCAAGATCGGGCTCGGCCTATGAGCGGGCCGCTCTCGCCCTCGCCGCGACGGCTGCGCGAGGCGCGGGCGCGCGGCGACGTGGCGCATGCGCCGCTCTTGTCGACGACGGCGGCGCTGGCGGCGGCGGCGCTGGCGATCGTCTGGACGGCGCCGTCGGCGGCGGCGCGGCTGGTGGCGTTGGCGCGCGCGGCCTTTGGCGGCGCCGAGTCAGCGACCGCGTTGTCGGCGACGGCGCTGGCGACGCTCGCGCTGCTGTTCGCGCCTGTCGCCGCGGCGGCTTTCTTGGCGGCGGTCGTCGCCGGCCTCGCGCAAACGCGCTTTGCGCTCGCGTGGGGCGCGCTCGGTCGGCGGACGCGCGGTGACGACGAGCCGCTGCCGCTCATTGGCTGGGTGGCGGCCGCGGCGACGGCGTTGGCGGCGTTGACGTGCGCGCGCGCGGCGCTGGCGGCGTTGGCGCGCAGCGACGGCACGAGCGCGGCGTTGACGGCGGCAGCGACGGCGTTGGCGGCCTTCGTCCCGCGCGCGCTGACGTTGTTGGCGCTCGGCGGCGTCGGCGAGCTGGTGCTGCGGCAGGCGCGGCTGACGGCGTCGCTGGCGATGACGCGCGCCGAGCGCGAGCGCGAGCGACGCGAGGACGAGGGCGATCCGCGGCTGCGTGCCGAGCAGCGCCGGCGCCAGCGCGCGCTCGGCCGCGACGGGCTCGCCGACGAGCTGGCGCGCGCGCAGGTCGTCGTCACCGCCGAGGGCGTGGCGGTGGCGCTGCGCTTCGTCGACGGCGCGGCGCGCGTGGCGGTCGCCTCGGGCGACGATCGCCTGCGCGCCCAGCGGCTGACGGCGATCGCGCGTCGCCTCGGTCTGCCCGTGCGCGCCGACGACGAGCTGGCGCTGGCCCTGTCGGCGCTGCCGCCCAATAGTCTCCTGACACCACGGTGGCAGCAACGTGCACAGGCGGCGTTGCGATCGCGTCGACGCTGACGTATCACTCTCGACATGCAAACGCGCGTTCGCAAAGCGGTCATCCCGGCCGCCGGGCTCGGTACGCGGTTTCTCCCGGCCACGAAGTCGGTGCCGAAGGAGATGCTGCCCATCGTCGATGTTCCGACCTTGCAGCTCATCGTCGAGGAGGCGGTGGCGGCGGGGATCGAGCAGATCGTCGTCGTCACCGGTCGCGGCAAGAGCTCGATCGAAGACCACTTCGACATGAGCTACGAGCTCGAGCGCACGCTGCGCGACCGCGGCAAGACCGAGCTGCTGGCGGGCGTCGAGCGTATCTCGCAGCTGGTGCGGCTGGTGTCGGTGCGACAAAAAGAGCCGCTCGGCCTCGGTCACGCGGTGCTGGTGGCGCGGCAGATCATCGGCGACGAGCCGGTCGCGGTGCTGCTCGGCGACGATCTGTTCGACTGCGACGGCCGCCGTCCGGCGATCGGGCAGCTGATGGACGAGTCGGAGCGGCTCGGCGGCAAAGGCGTCGTGTCGCTGATGGAAGTGCCCGTCGGACAAGAGCAGCTGTACGGCATCGTGTCGGGCAAGCCGGAGGGCGCGCGCGGCTTCAAGATCGACGACATGGTCGAGAAGCCGGCACCGGGGACGGCGCCGTCGCGGCTGGCGATCGTCGGGCGCTATGTCTTGCCGGCGGAGATCTGGGAGATCTTGGCGCACACCAAGCCGGGCAAAGGCGGCGAGATTCAGCTGACCGACGCGCTCAAGGAGCTGGCGCAGCGCGGCTCGGGCTGTTACGGGCTGACCGTCGACGGCACGCGCCATGATGCCGGCGACAAGCTCGGCTATTTGGGCGCGAACTTGGCGTGGGCCCTCAAGCGCGACGACTTGCGGCCGGGGCTGTTGGCGCTGATGCGACGGCTGATCGCAGAGCAGAATTGATCGCACGCGTCGCCGTCTTCGCGCCGGTACCGCGGGCGTTCGACTACCGCGTACCGCCGGCGCTGGCGACGGGAATGACGGTGGGCGCGCGCGTGTGGGCGCCGTTCGGCGGACGCGCGCTCGAAGGTGTCGTGGTGGCGATCGATCCGGCGGACGCGCATGGCGAGGCGCGCCCGTTGTCGCGGCGAGTGGAGGCGCCGCCGGTGTCGCCCGAGCTGATGCAGTTGGGCGCTTGGATCTCCGACTACTATTGCGCGCCGCCGGGTGAGGTCATGCGCTTGATGTTGCCGGCGGGCGGCAAGGCGCGGGCGCGACGACGTGTGACGTTGACGGCGGCGGGGCACGACGCAGCGGCCGGGCTGACGGCGGCGCTCGAGCCGATGTCGCTGCAGGGGCTCGATGGCGAAGCGCGCGGGCTCTTGCAGCAGCTCTTTGACAATCCTAAAGGTGGCGATGAAAAGGCGCGCGGGCTGCCGGCGCTGATCGAGCGTGGGCTCGTCGACGTGGCTGAGTCGGTGTCGACGCGCGGGGCGCAGATGGAGACGATCTTGCGTCCCGCCGGCGCGCTCACGCCCGAGGCGCAGGTGACGCTGTTCGGGCGCGCCAAACGACGCGGCGAGGTCTACGCGCGCATCGCGGCGGCGGGCGAGATCTCGTTGTCGGCGTTGAAGGCGGAGGATGCGCGCGCTGGCGAGCATGCGCGCGCGCTCGTCGAGGCGGGGCTGGCGACCGCGGAGCTGCGCGAGCAGGCGGTGGCCGATCCGTTCGAGGACGCCGCGCCCGACGCGCCGCCCGCGGCGTTGACGGCGGCGCAGCTGGCGGCGCTCGACGCCATCGAGCCGGCGTTGACGGCCGGTCGGTATGCGCCGTTCCTGCTGCACGGCGTGACCGGTTCGGGCAAGACCGAGGTCTACTTGCGCGCGATCGCGTCGGCCATCGCGCTCGGCAAGCGGGCGCTCGTGCTCGTGCCCGAGATCTCGCTGACGCCGCAGCTGGCGGCGCGCTTTCGCGGACGGTTCGGCGATCGCGTGGCCGTCTTGCACAGCGGGCTCAGCGATGCGGCGCGCGCGGACGCGTGGCGGCGCATTCAGCGCGGGCAGGTCGACATCGCGCTCGGCGCGCGCTCGGCGGTGTTCGCGCCGCTCGAGCGGCTCGGCATCGTGGTCGTGGACGAGGAGCACGATCCGTCGTTCAAGCAGGAGGAGGGCGTGCGCTACCACGGGCGCGACGTGGCGATGGTGCGCGCGCGTAACGCCGGCGCAGTCGTGCTGCTCGGCTCGGCGACGCCGGCGCTGGAGACGTTCGTGGCCGCCCGCGACGGGCGACTGACCCGGCTGGCGCTGCCGGAGCGCGCGACGCCGCGACCGCTGCCGACGGTGGAGATCGTCGACCTGAAGCAGCACAAAGGCGTGCTGACACACGTGCTGTTGCGCGCGATCGAGGACACGCTGAAGGCGGGCGAGCAGGCGATCCTGTTCCTCAATCGCCGCGGCTTTGCGACGTTTTCGCTGTGTAAAGGCTGCGGCGAGGCGGTGCGTTGCCGGCACTGCTCGGTGTCGCTGACGTTCCATCGCGGCGACGGGCGTCTCGTCTGTCACTACTGCGGCTTCTCGATGGCGCCGTCGAAGACTTGCAGCGCCTGCGGCAAGCCGGCGGTCGAGCAGCTCGGCTACGGCACGGAGCAGCTCGAGGACATGCTGCGGCAGCAGTTTCCGGCGGCGCGCGTGGCTCGGCTCGACCGCGACACGGCGGCTGGTGATGGCCTGCGCCAGATGCTCGACGACTTCCGCGCGCGCAAGATCGACCTGCTCGTCGGTACGCAGATGGTGACGAAGGGGCACGATTTTCCGGGTGTGACGCTCGTCGGTGTCGTGCTCGCCGATCAGGGGCTGAACTTGCCCGACTTTCGCGCGATGGAGCGGACGTTTCAGCTGCTCGAGCAGGTCGCCGGACGCGCTGGACGTGGCGAGCGGCCGGGTCGCGTGATCTTGCAGACGTTCCGGCCGACGGCGGAGGCGATCACCTGCGCGCGCGATCATGACTACGAGCGCTTCGCCGACATCGAGCTGCGTTCGCGGCTGGAGCCAATCTATCCGCCGCATACGCGGATGGCGTGCGTGCGCGTCGACGGGGCCGATCCGCTGATGGTGCGCGACGCGGCGACGCGGGCGGCGGCGGCGGCCGCGAAGCTGGCCGAGCGGGCGCCGCCGGAAGCCAAGGCGACGGTGTTGGGACCGGCGGAGGCGCCGTTGTCGCGGTTGAAGGGGCGCACGCGCTGGCAGCTGTTCACGCAGGCGACGCAGCCGAGCGTCGTGCGGGCGTTGGCGCGGGCGGCGACCGAGGTGGGTGCGCCGTCCGGGGTGCGCTTCAGCGTCGACGTCGATCCCATCTCCATGTTGTGAAAAAGGCGCTACCATTGCGGGTCGTGCAGCCGCCGTCCGTCGTCATCGCCGCCAACCCGTACGAGGCCGAGCTGTGCCGGCGAGCGCTCGTCGACACCGGCCTGCAAGTGCTCGTGGCCGACGGTGGCGAAGGCGCGCTCGAGATGGTCCTTAAGACGCGTCCACTGGTGCTGGTGGTGGCGCTTGGCCTCCTCGACGTCGATTCGCTCGATCTCGTGCGCGATGTGCGTATCGGCGACTCCAAGCTGCCCATTTTCCTGCTCGGCGATCGCGAAGGCGAAGTGCGCGACGAGGATGCTGCGGCGCGGCTGGGTGCGACGCGGCTGTTCTTGCGGCCGATCGAGATCGACGCGCTGGCCGACGCCATCGAGAAGCGCGCGGTCGAGGCCGAAATTCACGACGAGGTGTCGGAGGCGATCGAGGAATTCAGCGTGCGGCCGCCGACGATCGATGCGGCGCCGCTGGTCGAGGAGTCGATCGTCGAGCTGGAGGCTGATTACGGCGACGACGAGTCGGACGACGAGCCGCTGAACGCGCCGCCGCAGCGCGTGCCGCGCGAGCCGACGCAGGTGCTCGGGCGCGACAGCGAGCCGGTCGCGCCGAGCTACGCGCGCGACGCGGTGCGGTCGGACGACGGGCTGCGCGGCGAGGCGCGCGCTTCGTTCGATGGACTGCGCGCCGCCGGTGCGCGCGATGCCCACGATGGCGGTCGCGATGCGCGCGATGGCGGTCGCGAAGCGCGCGATGGCGGTCGCGAAGCGCGTGACGCCGGCGGCGAGCGCGACGCGAACGGCACGGCGCGCACGGAGTTGGCGAGCGGCCGGCCGTCCAATGCGGGCAACAGCGACGGGCGCGCGTCGCTGCCGACCGAGACGGTGCCGCTGCGCGTGGAGCTGAAGGCGCCGTCGTCGGTGACGCTGACGGAGCCGCTGTTGCGCGCCGATGACGCGCTCGATGGCGTCGGCTTGCAGTCGCTGGTCGGCTCGCCCGATTTCGTACGCCGCGGCGAGCGTCCGGTCGACGCCGCCGACGCAGGCGCGCGTACGGCCGACGGCGAGCGCGCGGTCAATCGCGGCGCCAGCAATCGCGCGGCCGTGACGAATCTCGCGGCGGGCGAGCGCCTCGCCACGAAGGACTATGCGGCGAGCGATCGCGCGGGCAGGGCCCCTCGCGCGACGGGCGAGCGCGCCGACGACGCGCACGGCGACGGCGAGCGTGGGCGAACGGAGTTCGACGAGCGCGGCAGCTTCGCGCGTCGCCTCGAGAACGAGCTGTCGGCGGCCGAGCGGCGCCTTTTTCCCAACACGCCGTCGACGGCGAGCGGTCGCGCCGAGCGGTACGAAGACGCGCTCGGCGACATCGATCTCGACGCGCTCGGCATCGACACGATTCCCGGCATCGGCGCCGACGCGTTCGAAGGCATCGAGCCGCGCAACGGCAAGCCGCGCGCGACGTCGCAAGCGACGCCGGAGCCGCCGATCGTCAACAGCGGTGCGCGCGCCGACGCCATCGATCGACGCGCCGACGCCGTCGAGCCGCGCGGCCACATCGACGATCGCGCCGCGCGTCCGCCGCTGCCCGACGACGAAGGCGATCTCGCCGAAGCCGACCTGGCCACGCTCGTCGCCGCGCTGCATTCGGGCGGCTTCTCGGGCGCGCTGACGCTCGGACGCGGCGACGGCGAGAAGACGCTCTTCTTCGACGATGGCCTGCTCGTCGGTGCGCGCTCGATGTTCGTGCACGATCGCCTGGCCGACCTGCTCGTGCGCGAGGGCACCATCGGCCGCGAGGCGCAGACGCGCGTGCGCGACATCGCGGACGGGGGCCGTCGCGCGGCGCTGCAGCTGGTCGAGCGCGGGCTCATCAAGTCGAGCGAGCTGTTCGCTGTTTTGCGCCGCCACGTCGAGGAGATCTTCTTCTCCTGCTTTGCCTGGGAGCGCGGTCATTATCGGTTGGGGCGCGAGCAGTCGGCGCCGGAAGATCGCGTGCGCATGGGGAGCCATCCGTGGGCGCTGGTCGTCGAGGGTGTGCGGCGGAAATACAGCCTCGAGCGGCTGGTCGAGCGTGTCGGCCCGCCCGAGACGGTGTTGACGCCGACGACGGCGCTGACGCGTGCGCTCGAGGACTGCGCGCTGACGCCGCCCGAGCGCGATCGCGCCGAGTTGCTCGACGGCGAGCGTTCGTTGGCCGAGCTGCAGCTGGGCGCCGTCGGTGCGCCGCTGGCCGAGGCGGGCTTGTATGCGCTGGCGTGGGGCCTCATCGCCGTCGGCGCCGCGCGTTTCGACGGCGACGAGCCGGTGGCGGGCGTCGGCGTGCGCGCCGTGCCGACGCTGGTGACGACGTCGTACGATCGCCGCCGCCGGCCGCGTCCGCTCGAGCGCGCGCGCGATCGCGATGCCGACCGTGCCGTCGACAAAGAGCGCGTCCTCGCCAAGCGCGCGCAAGTGCAAGACGGTGACTATTTTGCCGTGCTCGGGTTGGCGCGGGATGCATCGCCGCACGAGGTGGCGCGGGCGTTCGAGCGGCTGAAGCGCGAATATGCGCCCGAGCGCTTCGCCGAGCCGTTGCGCGCGGAGCTGGCGTCGGCGTTGGCGGAGATCAGCGCCGTCCTCGACGAGGCCCACCGCGTGCTTGCCGACGACCGCGTGCGCAAGAGCTATCGCGACCACCTGCCGCCGCCGGCCTGACGTCGCCGAGCGCGGCAAGCCCGGGAGCCGGCGAGCGCGGCAAGCCCGGGAGCCGGCGAGCGCGGCAAGCCCGCGTGCCGGCGAGCGTGGCAAGCCCGCGTGCCGTCGACTGCGGCGTTCGGTGTTGCCGCGCGGCACGCCGTGCGTGTCCTGCAGCGTGGAATGCCCGTGCGTCGCCGAGCAGAAATGCCCGCAAGAGGCATCGTGGCGAAAGGAGGCCGCGGCCGCGCGTGTGGCCGGGCCGTCTTCGGCCGCGCGACGGCCCGACGGCACCGGCGGCGCGGCACGGCGCGAAAAGATCGGGCCAGCGCAAGAGCTTGCGCGACCGGTCGGCGCGGTCCTGCTAGATTCCCCGGCCATGAGCAAGCTGCGTGTCGTCTTCATGGGCTCGCCCGAGTTCGCCGTGCCCTGTCTGGAGGCGCTGTTGGCGACCGAGGAGGTCATCGCCGTCGTCACGCAGCCGGACAAGCCGGCCGGGCGCGGCCTCGGCATGCAGGCGCCGGCCGTCAAAGTGCGCGCGCTCGCGGCCGGGCTGCCCGTCTTGCAGCCGCAGTCGGTGCGCAAGCCGCCGTTCGTCGACGTGCTGGCGCCGCTGCAGCCGGACCTGTGCGTCGTCGTCGCCTACGGCAAGATCCTGCCGCCGGAGCTGTTGGCGCTGCCGCGGCTCGGCTGTCTCAACGTGCACGCGTCGCTGTTGCCGAAATATCGCGGCGCGGCGCCGATTCAGTGGGCCATCATTCGCGGCGAGCACGAGACCGGCGTGACGCTGATGCGCATGGACGTCGGCATGGACACGGGCGACATGCTCTTGACCGGCCGGCTGCCCATCGACGAGGAGGTGACGTCGGGCCAGCTGCACGAGCAGCTGTCGCGGCTGGGCGCGAGCGTGCTCACCGACGGTCTCGCGCGGCTGAAGGCGAACGCCCTGCCGGCCACGCCGCAAGATCCGGCGCTGGCGACGATGGCGCCGATGCTGACGAAGGAGACGGGGCGCGTCGACTTCGCGGCGGGCGCGCGGGCGGTGTGCGATCTCGTGCGCGGCTGCGATCCGTGGCCGCACGCGTATACGACCGTCGACGGACAGCCGCTCAAGCTCTTTCGCGCCAAAGTGGTGAGCGGTCGCGGCGAGCCGGGCGTGGTGCTCGGCGCCGATCGCGACGGCCTGCTCGTCGGCTGCGGTGACGACGCGGTGGCGTTCGCCGAGCTGCAGCTGCCGGGCAAGAAGCGCCTGCCGGCGCAGGCGCTGCTCGCGGGGCGCGCGATTCCGACGGGCACGCGCCTCGGCGTCGCAGCCGTCGACAGCGCCGGCGGCTCCGGCGGCGAAGTGGGTGAGCGGTGAACGCGCGCGACGTCGCTCGCCGCGTCCTCCAGCGCGTCGATGAAGGCGCCTACGCCACGCTCGCGCTGTCGGGCGAGCTCGGGCGCGGCCTCGCGCCGGCCGATCGCGGCCTCGCCACCGAGCTGGTCTACGGCGTGCTCAAACGCCGTCGCCGCCTCGACTTCGCACTGGCGGCGATGGCCCCGCGTGGGCTCGACAGCCTCGACGAGCGCGTGCGCGACGCTTTGCGCATCGGCGCCTATCAGATCCTCTTCTTGCGCGTGCCGGCTCACGCTGCCGTCGATGATGCCGTCGGCGCCATCAAGCGCGTGCGCGGACAGAAGCTGGCCAACTTCGCCAACGCGCTCTTGCGCCGCCTCGATCGCGACGGTGAGCCGCCGCCGCCGCGGGATCCGCTCGTCGCGCTCGCGATCGTCGAGTCGGCGCCCGATTGGCTCGTCGCCGACGCCGTCGCGCGCTTCGGGCTCGACGAGGCGCGCGCGTATTTGGCGTCGCTGAACGTGCCGGCGCCGATGTGGCTGCGCGTCAACACGCTGAAGTCCACCCGCGAGCAGGCGATGGAGGCGCTCGCCGTCGAGCGGCCGGGCGCGACGTTGACGGCGTCGCCGGCGCTCGCCGAAGCCTTTCGCATCGACGGCGGCGGCGATCCCTCGGCGTCACGCGCGTTCTTGGACGGGCTCGTCTCGCCGCAAGATCTGGCGGCGCAACGCGTGGCACATCTCGTCGATCCGCAGCCGGGCGAGCGCATCCTCGACGCCTGCGCCGGCGTGGGCGGCAAGTCGGCGCATCTGGCGGCGCTCGCCGGCGATCGCGCGCGCATCGACAGCGCCGACGTCTCCGAACGCAAGCTCGACCTCGGCCGCGAGCTCAGCCGTCGCCTCGGCGTCACGTCGACGACCGCCATCGCCTGCGACCTCACCGACGCCGCGGCGCCGCTGGCTCACGCTTACGATCGGCTGCTCCTCGACGCGCCGTGCAGCGGGCTCGGCGTGTTGCGGCGCCATCCCGAGGCCAAGTGGCGCCGTCAGCCCGAAGATCGCGCCGAGCTGGCCGCTCTGCAGGCGCGGCTCGTCGACGCGCTGGCGCCGCGCGTGAAGCCGGGCGGCGTCCTGGTCTACTCCGTGTGCACGTACAGTGACGAGGAGGGCCCGTTGCAGCTGCGCCGGCTGCTGGCGAAACATCCGCAGTTTACCGTCGAGGGCGAGCCGCTCGTCACCTGGCCGCATCGCGACGACGCGGACGCGTTCTACGCCGTGCGTTTACGCCGCACGCACTGAGCTGGCCGAGCGCGGCTTGCGCCAAGCGTCGCGGTCGCGCGCGCCGAGCGCTTACTCTGCCGTGCGTTTACGCCGCGCGAGGTGACGACGGGACGCCTTTTACCCTGTGCGCGCGCGCTCGGCGCACTAGAATGTCGGCATGCATCGCCCCATCAAGATCGCGCCGTCGATCCTGAGCGCGGACTTCGGTCGCCTCGCCGACGAAGTGCGCGCCATCGGCAGCGCCGACTACGTTCACGTCGACGTCATGGACGGCCACTTCGTTCCCA
This sequence comes from uncultured delta proteobacterium, assembly GCA_963785725.1. Classification (GTDB taxonomy): domain Bacteria; phylum Myxococcota_A; class Polyangia; order Palsa-1104; family Palsa-1104; genus JAQBQH01. The sequence goes on from CAWAWS010000006.1 coordinate 225,404, forward strand.
ACTTGACCATCGGGCCCATGGTCGTCGCCGCCATTCGCAAGGCGACGTCGCTGCCGCTCGATGTGCACCTCATGATCGAGGAGCCGACGCGCTACATCGACGACTTCGCCAAGGCCGGCGCCGATCTGATCGGCGTGCACGAAGAGGCCTGCATCCACTTGCATCGCGCCGTGCAGCAGATCAAGCACGCCGGGAAGCGCGCGTCGGTGACGCTCAATCCGCACACGCCGTGGGAGCACATCCGCTACGTGCTGCAAGACGTCGATCAAGTGCTCATCATGTCGGTCAATCCGGGCTTCGGCGGGCAGTCGTTCATCCCCAATGTGCTGCCCAAGATTCGCGAGCTGCGCGCCGAAATCCTCGCCCGCGGCCTCGACGTCGACATCGAGGTCGACGGCGGCATCAAAGTCGACAACATCGCGACCGTCGCCGAGGCCGGCGCCAACGTCTTCGTCGCCGGCAGCGCCGTCTTCGAACGCCCCGACTACAACGGCACCATCGCCGCCCTCCGCCGCAACGCCGAAGCCGCGCTCGCCCGCAGCTAATTTTCGATCGGCTACTGCACCTGGGGTACGCGCCGGCGCTTCGCGCGTGCGCCCGCGATAAGTCTCCGGACGATCTGCCCGACTCGAAGATGGCCGACTCCGACGGAGCGACGCCACGCGCGCGCACCGCGCGCCCGCGTGGCCTCGCCGGCGGGCAAACGGCCGCTCGCGCGGATATTCGCCGTCATCCGGCGCGAGCTGCGCGGCGCCGCTAAGCCCAATGCCGTTCGGATAAGGTGGAGCGTCGGCGAGGTCATGGTGCCGGTTTGGGGCGCTTGCGGTTGTAGCTGGACATCTTGATCTTCACTTCCCGAGGCAGAACGCGGCCTGTGCGACGCTCGGGGAGCACCAAAAGCCTGAGCCGACGGGCCAACTCGTCGAGCTGTTTGGGGATGGCGCCCGGCGGCGAGTTCGAGCACCAGATCCACTCATCTCGAATGAGATCGAGCGCGTTGATGAAGCTGATGCGCGTGGGCGCCACTCCAACCTCGTCGGCCACGCGCTCGATCTCCAAGCGGATCAGGTTGTACGCCAGCGCGATCCCCCAGAGCTCTTGTCTGATTCCCGCTGGCGTTCGACTCCGAATGCACTCTTCTCGCGCCAGCAAGTGCGTCTTGACCTCGTCGTAGGCGAGCTCGATTTCCCAGCGCTCATGGTAGAGCTCGATGACCTCGTCCGCTGGATATTGCTCGGCGTCTACCAGCGACGTCAGCAGCGTCGATGGACGGAAGCCGCGGCGTTGATAGCGGACCGCACGCAGGCTGACTGTCGCGGGCAGCTCGGGCGTCTCCTTTCGCGCTTCTCGCGATAGTGGGATTTCGACTAGATGATCGCCTTTGCCGAGCATCTTTACGATCTTCACCGGAGTCCGCGACTTGAGGCGCGTCAGGAAGTGCTTCTCTTTGCCGCTAGCGCGAAGTTGAACCAGCGACGGCAACGGTGCACCTCGGTCGACCAGCGTCAACGAATGTTCGGGCACTTCGCGCCACAGCTCATTGGCGAGCGTCACTTCGCCGGTCGCGTAGCTCGCGAAACGAAAGGCCGAGAGGATATGCGAACGCGCGGCCATCAGCCCGACGATACGAACCATCGGATAACCGCTCATCCCGTGTTGAGCACCCGCGGATTGTCCGCCGAATTCTGCGCGGTTATCGACGGAGTCAGGCACACGTAAAGTCGTGCCGTCGTATACGTAAACGCTCAGCTCGCGCCATCGATGGCGCTCGGCGCTGCGCGCCGACCATTCGGCAGCGGTGGAATGGAACAAATAGGCGAGAGGCTCCTCACCGAGTCGCTGGCGAGCCTCGGCGATCGCGCTCTTAGCCACCAGCCTTCCCGTCGCGCTGGGCAGACACAGGTCCAGGCTCGCGACGACGCGTTCGATGGCGCGATTGCGAAACAGCGCCATGCCCAGGACAATCCACAGCACCTGCACGGCCGGCAGCCGTCGCTTGCGCAGCGTTGCGACGCCGGTTGCGGCCAGTGCCTCTTCAAGCTGCACCGGGTTGAGGTGGCGGGTGAAATTCTCGAACGAATCCGGCGTCGCTCGGACTGCCGTGTACTGTAGGGCGCCTTCGAGTAGCATGCGATTGCACCAGGGATGATCGCTGAATCCTGATCTCCTCAGCGCCGCGCGCTACTTTCTGCGGAGCGCTATTCAAAAACCCCGCAGCGACGATCACTTGCAGCTATCCGATCGGCATTGCCGCTAAGCCGCGACCGCCGACCGCCCGCCGCGACGGCCGACCGTGCGCCGCGACCGCGCGCCGCGACCACCGACCGCCCGCCGCGACCGCCGACCGCCCGTCGCGACCGCCGACCGCGCGCCGCGACAACCGACCGCCCGCCGCGACAACCGACCGCGCGCCGCGACAACCGACCGCCCGCCGCGACGGCCGACCGCCCGCCGCGACCGCCCGGCGCGACCGCCGACCGCCCGCCGCGGCAGCCGCGCGGCCGTCCACGCCGCCGCAAGCTCGCCGCCGATTCGCACGCCGCGCCCGCCGGCGGTCGGCGGGCGCCATCAGTCGGCGACGTCGCGGCGGCGCGCCCGCCTCCGTCGCGCCGAAGCAGTCGCCCGCTCGGCGGAAGCGCGCGGGCGACCGGTGGTCGCGCGCGCTTCCGCCCCGTCGTGCCGGCCATCGGCGGATCGCGCAACAGCACGCAAGGCTTATCGCGGGCTCGGTCTCGCAGCGCCGACGTTCGCCCCCAAGCTCAGCCGACCCAGCCGGTGCCGTGTCCGCGTCGCCCGCCGTTCACCCGCAGCGGCCGTTACGGCACGTCATTCGACCGGACGATTTCCCGCTTCGCCCCGTCATGTCCATCGAAGAGCCGGCGATGGAACGCGTACGACCGCCGATCCTCGACCCCGCGCGTGTAGTACCCCGCGACCCAGTCCAGCAGCGGCGCCAGCATGCGTTCCTGCAGCTCCGCCGAGCCATACTTGTGCGGCTCCCAAGGCCGCCGCCGATTATTGGCGACACACGCCTCGCACCCCGGGTTCAGGAACAGCAGCTCCGTCGCTCGCGGCAGCGCCGCCGCCGCCAGATCGCCGTCGCAGCCTTCGATCACCCAGCGCGCGTGCGCACCGACGAATGCGGCCAAGTCGGCGTGCGCCGCTTCCGTCGGACGCGGCACCGCGATCTGCCGCGGCTCCCAGACGATGCCGTCGAGCTCCAGCCGCGCCAGCCCGTGCGCGCGCTCGAGCTCCGTCGCCAGCGTCGACTTGCCCGATCCCGAATTGCCGATGATGACGATTCGCATCGCCTGCGAAATGCCGTGAAAACGCGAGCTAGAAGTCGCCGAACAGCTGCGTAATACGGACGTCGAGCGCGCTCGCCACCTTGAACAGCGACGACACCGACGCCGACGATTCGGCGCGTTCGATCTGCGACAGCAACGAGACCGACAGCTTGGTCCGCCGCGACATCTGCTTCAGCGTCAACCCGCGCGTCTTGCGCAGCTCGCGAATATTGCGCCCGATGGTCTGGTGCAGCTCGTCCTCCTTGCGGAGAACGAGGCCCTTCTTCTTCGCGATGCGCTCGATGACCGCGCGGAACTCGTCGACGGAGAACGGCTTCTTGATGTACGCCGAGACGTCATGCTCGATCGACGCCGTCGCCGTCTCCAGCGACGGGTACCCGGTCAGGATGATGACGGCGACGTCGTCATCCTGCTTACGGATCATCCCGAGCAAATCAATCCCCGACAGCTTCGGCATCATCAGGTCGACGATGCAGACGTGGTAGTCGCCGCCCTTGAGCGTCTCGACTACCTGCGTCGGGTCATTGATTGTCGTGACGTTGTACCCGTCGTGGGTGAGGAAATCCTCGAGGTACTCGCAGACATCTTTGTCGTCATCGACGACGAGGAGATTCAATTGCGAAGACAACGGCCCCCCGGCCACGCCGCCAGGCGCTGGTTGTTCCAATGCAAGTAGTCGGGGCGAGAGGATTTGAACCTCCGACTTTTCGGTCCCGAACCGAACGCGCTACCAGGCTGCGCTACGCCCCGAATGAAGCCCCCAGTACCTAGCCCGACACTGTGTGCTTGTCAACGGGATTAGAGATTTTTCCGCAACTAGCAGCGCTGCGTTCGACCTCGATTCGGATATTCGCACATTTACGCGAGCGCGTCACACTCCGTCGCCGCGACCAGGTTGCACACAAACACGCCGACATGCGTCAAAGACCGACGTCAGCGACGGGAAGCATAGCCATGCGCATCGCGAAACGAAGGGGAATCATCTATGTGGTCCCGGCTCCCGATCTGGGGGGCTAGGCCCCAGTCGTCTCTTTAATTTGTCAATGATTCCGATAGCTGAGACGGGCGCGTCCATTGCAGAGCTGGTCCGGCACCATGGTCCCCAACCGTCGACTCCGCGAGAACCTCGCCAATGCCGAACGAATGGCAAAGCGGCGCAGTTCATTTGAGGATCAAGCAACCGTCGTACCTATGGAAGATGTAGTGCCCGAGGAGACGCGGCCAGGCCGGCTGCGCGACTTTGCGGCCGATCTAGATGTATCCGAATCCGGCATCGAGCTGGGAACGGCCGATATCGACATCAGCGATCTGACCGGTCAGGCGGATCTGTTGAAGACCACGGCGCATCGGACGCAAAAGCGGCCGCAGCCGAAGAAGCGGTCCAAGGCGCTGTTCGACTTCGGCGATGACGACCAGACGCGCATCGACCCGTCGCAGGATCCCGATGTCGAAGTCTTGGCCGTCGAAGAGCGCCGCGAGCCGGCCCCGCGCGTCGTCCAGGCGCGCAAGCTGCCGCTCGAAGAGCTCGCGCCGCCGCGCAAGCCGCCGCTGCCGCACTTCGCGGCGCCGACGCCGGCGCGCAAGCCGCCGCAGCGCGAGGTCGAGGAAGTCGAAGAGTTCCGCTCCGAGAAGTCGGTCGTGTCGCGCATCGTCATGTCGGTGGTGGCGGCGCTGCCGTCGGCCATTCGCAAGGCGGTCGACAAGACGGGCGCGCATCAGCTGCCGAAGAAGCAGGCGCCGGCGGCGGACGACGGCCACGCGGAAGACAAGCGCGCGACGCAGACCAGCCCCGACGCCAGCGCCTGGCGCGAGATGCGCACGTCGCCGATCTTCGACGGTTTGCCCAACGAGGCGCTGCGTGACGCGCTGATGTCCAATGACGCCCAGGTGTTGCGCGTGGTGCGTGACTCGCTGGTGTCGATCGACGGCGCCGTCGGTTTGGTGCGCTCGGGCCAGGTGGCGCTCGGTCGCTTCACCGAGGAGTCGCTCGCCGACGAGCGCAAGGCGGCGGCGGTGTTCGCGGCGGCGGCGGCCAAGAAATACGGCAACAGCCACGAGAAGAAGGAGCGCAAGCGGCGCAACGAGGTCGGTCCGCTCATTCGCTTGGCCGAGCAGAACCTGGCCACGTTCGAAGAGGGCGACATCGTCGAGACCGCGGTCGGCTCGGCCAACCACTCGACGCTCGCCGTCTACAGCGTCACGCCGGCGGTCGTCATCGTCATCGCCCGCGCGCGCGTCGACTTGTGGCGGCGCATCTATCCGTTCATGGCCGACCGCTTCCGGCGTGCCGGCGCGGCTGCGCGCGCGAAAGTGGAGGCCACCGACGGCGCGAAGTCGGCCGTGGCCGACTTCTTCATCCGCCATGGCCTGTCGGTGTCGCTGACGTTGCGCGTGCGCAAGCTCGACGCCTGCATCGAGTGCAAGGCCTGCGAGATCGCCTGCGAAGATCGCTACGGCGTCAAGCGTCTATCGATCAATGGACGCATCCTCGGCAACCTCGACTTCGTCGACGCCTGCCACACCTGCACCGACGCGCGCTGCATCGATCCCTGCAACTTCGACGCGATCTCGTTCGACGTGCAGCGCAAAGAGATCCTCATCAAGGAAGACGCGTGCACCGGCTGCACGTTGTGCGCGACGGCGTGCCCTTACAACGCCATCGAGATGCACGAGATGGACGAAGCGCCGCTCTTGAAGCTGCGCCTGACGAAAGAGAAGAAGCTCGACTTCGGCGAGGGCACGGCGCGCAAAGCCAAGCTGCGTCGTATCGCGTCGAAGTGCGATCACTGCGCGTTCTACGAGGATCAGGCGTGCGTGACGGCCTGCCCGACCGGCGCGCTGCTCGAGATCATGCCGTCGGACGCGGTGACGCAGCTGCCGGAGCAGGCGCGCGCGTCGGCCAAGGCCGGCTTCGATCGCACCGTCGCCATCGACGTCAACTCGGTCAACCAGTCGCAGGCGTTCCACAAGGGCGGCATGCGCGATCTGCCCGACCTCGGGCGCGCGCGGGCCAAGCGCGGCAAGCTGTCGCTGCCGGTGTGGTGGACGCTGGGCGTGGGCGCGTTCCTGCTGTCGTGCGTCGAGATCGCGCTGCGCCTCTGGCTACCGCGGTACTCGATGGCGTATCTGATGAACACGCTGGTCGAAGGCATCGAGCCCGATCTGGCGCTGGCGCGCGTCAACTACGCGCCGGGCTGCGAGCTCGCCGTCGACTTCGGCTACGCGGGCACGGCCATGATGATGAGCGGCCTCGCCTACGTCTGGCGCCGGCGCTTCAGCTTCATGCGCAACGTCGGCTCCTTGCGCAGCTGGTTCGAGTGGCACGTCTTGACCGGCGTCATCGGACCGGCGTTCATCCTCTTGCACTCGGTGGCCAAGCTCGACAACTGGGTCTCGCTCGGCTTCTGGAGCATGATCATCACGGTCGCCTCGGGCTTGCTCGGCCGCTACTTCATGACGCAGCTGGAAGAGCGCGCGTCGACGGCAGGCGTGGAGACGCTCGACATCGATCGCAAGCTGGCCGTGCTGCGTGGCGCGCATCCGGGCGTGCGCGCGGCCGACGTCTGGTACGAAGCCTATCAGCGACGGCTCGCGAACTTCGAGAAGCGGCTCGGCGGCACGGCGCAAGCGCCGACGTTCTTGGGCTCGCTGGCGACGCTTTGGTACGTCATCAAAGACGACGCCATGCGCGGACGGCGGCTGCGTCAGCTCAAGAGCCAGCTGCGCAAGACCGTGCACGGCCGCAACACCCGTAGCGTTCGCAAGCAAGCGGCAGTGCTGGCGCACCGGCTGGCGCTGATGGAGCGGAGGCGCGTCGTGTTGCCGCGTCTCGAGCCGCTGTTCAATCAATGGAAGGCGGTGCACATCCCGATGTCGGTCGTGATGACGGTGATTACTACCATCCACGTCGTCATCGAATTGCGCCGCTGACGCTCTTGTCTCGGTCCGCTTTCTAAGCGACGATACGGCCGTGCCTCGCCTTCGGCTGGTAGTCGTGACTGCGCTCTTGCTGGTCCCGGCGCTCGCCAGGGCCGATTTCTTCTCCACCTCGCCCGGGCCGCTGGCTCAGGTCCACGCCAACATCGACAGCAAGGACCACTGCACCGACTGCCACACGAGCGGACGCGAGCTCGCCGCCGAGAAGTGCATCAAGTGCCACGAGCCGATCGGCGAGCGGCAGCGCGAGCGCAAAGGCGTGCACGCGTCGCCCAAAGCGCTCGGCAAGCCGTGCGAGCTGTGCCACACCGACCACAAAGGGCGGAACAAGAACATCCTCGGCTTCGAGTTCTTCGGCGGGCGCGAGAAGTTCGATCACAACCTGCTGACGCCGTTCCAGCTCGAAGGCAAGCATCAGACGACCAAGTGCAACGACTGCCATAAAGACAAGACGGCGTCGGGGACGTTCACGTATCTGAAGGCGCCGACGGCGTGCGCCAGCTGCCACAACAATCCGCACGGCGACTTGCACGAGAAGCTGCGCAACTGCGAGCGCTGCCACGATGCGCGCTCGTGGAAGATGAAGGACGACGCGCAGTTCGATCACGACCGCGACACGCGCTATCCGCTCGAGAAGAAGCACGAGCCGGTCAAGTGCGCGGCCTGCCACGCGACGACGAAGTCGGGGCAGCCGCCGAATGCGAAAGCGCCGATTCCGGCGCTGACTCCGGCCGGCTATCAGAAGATGACGTTCCGCTGGCCGACGTGGGGCTTCGATTGCCAGCCGTGCCACGACAACGTGCACGGGACGTCGCTGTTCGGGACGAAGTCGTGCAAGAGCTGCCACTCGGCCAAGGTCGAGTTCACCAAGATCTTCTTCGACCACAACAAGCGCACGCGCTTCCCGCTCGACGGTGAGCACGCCGATACCAAGAAGGCGACGTGCTACTCCTGCCATCCGAAAGAGCTCAAGGGCAAGCCGTCGATGCGCTGCGACGGCTGCCATCAGGACGTGCACAAAGGGCGGTTCGCGAAGGCGTCCAACGGCAACGACTGCGGCAGCTGCCACACGGCGGTCAATTGGCCGACGGATTTGAAGTTCGATCACAACACGCGCACCAAGTTCCCGCTCACGGGCGCGCACGCCAACGCCGATTGCCGCGCCTGCCATCGCGGCAAAGGGCCGGCCGAGTGGGAGAACGTCTCGTCGCTGGTGACGCGCTCGGGGCGCGAGCAAAAGGTCGCCTGCATGGGCTGCCACCAGCACGAGAACGTGCACAAGAAGCAGTATCCGAACGAGCGCTGCCTCGAGTGCCACAAGATGGCCGGCATCGTCGACACCAAGCCGCGCGCCATCAACGAGTTCCACGGGCCCAACTCGCGCTTCCCGCTGACCGAAGGGCACAAAGGCGTCGCCTGCGAGAAGTGCCATCCCGGCAACGTCTTCAAGAAGGACATGACGCTGCAGTGCGGTCCGACGTGCCATCCCGACGAGCTGCACAAAGGGACGCTCGGCAAAGACTGCTTGAGCTGCCACTCGGGCGGCCGGTGGGAAGCGCGCCTCTTCGATCACGACACGAAGACGAAGTGGCCGCTCGTCGGCAACCACAAGGACGTCACCTGCGAGGCCTGCCATCCGCGGCGCGACTTCGCCAACAACCGCGGCAAGAGCACCACTTGCTACAACTGCCACTCCAAGGACGACGCGCACAACGGGCAGCTCGGCCATCGCTGCGAGACATGCCATTCGCCCGACGGCAAAGTGGCGTTCGACCACAACGATCCCGAGTTCAGCGACTGGCCGCTCCTCGGCAAGCACAAGAAGGTCAAGTGCAACGAGTGCCATAAGTCGATCGAGTTCAAGCCGACGCCGCGCGAGTGCGGCGGCTGCCACGGCGAGCCCGCCGTGCATCGCGGCCAGCTCGGCACGTTGTGCGCGTCCTGCCACGTCAACGACGACTGGAAGATCATCCACACCGGCCACGACGTGCCGACGCCGCGCTTCGGCGGCGCGCACGACCGCGTGCCGTGTGTGTCGTGCCATCCGGGCGGCCGCTTGCTCGGCGGCACGGGGCAGCTGTGCATCACCTGCCATCGCAACGACGACATCCACCACAACGGGCTCGGGCCGCGCTGCGGCGAGTGCCACACGCAGCAGTCGTGGGCGGCGGCGCACTTCGAGCACACGCGCGTCGGCTGCGAGCTGACCGGCAGCCATCGCCTGTTGCCGTGCGTGGGCTGCCACATCGGCGGCAACTTCGTCGCGCTGGCGACGGACTGCGTCGCCTGCCACCGTAAAGACGCCGTGCGCGGCGGTGCCGCATACGCCGCGTCTCTCAAACAGGCCGGCAATGCGGCCATCATCGCGACTCACGCCATGTTCCCTCAGTGCGGCAGCTGCCACAACACGATCTTCTGGGGAACGACGTCTTCGCGTCTCGCCGGCGGTCGCGAGTCGGTGTGCCGATGATCCGTCGGCTCCTGCGCTTCGTGCCGCTGCTGTTGGTCTTGTTGCCGACGGCGGCGCGCGCGCAGGATCTGAAAGATCGCTTCAACATCAAGCTGTCGTTGACCGGCATGTACGAGACGGAGCAAGAGGGCGAGCTGCCGGCGGCCTATGCGCGCACGCAGCCGACGACCGGCGGCAACGGCGTGGGCCAGGTGTCGTCGCCGTTCCAGCTCGGCTACGGCGAGCTGCGCGCGGTCATCGACGGGCGGCGGCTGCCCGGCAACTTCGATCTGCACATCGACGCGCGCGTACGGCTGACCGGCCCCTACTCGATCGACGACGCCACCGTCGGCAATCAGCCCATCACCGCCCGCGGCTACTTGGGCGGCAGCGAATACGACCTGCGTTCGGCCTGGGTGCGACGACGCGGCGAGAGCTGGGACTTCGGCCTCGGCCGCATGATCGTGTCCGAGGCCGACGCCCTGCGCATCGACGGCGCGCGATTATGGTGGCGCATGGCGAAACACTGGGACGCCAGCTTGTACGCCGGCGGCTACGGCGATCCCTATTCGCGCTCGCTCAACGACGACTATTCGGGCGGCTTCGCCGCGGCCGGCGGCGGCGACGCGACGTACACGTACGATAAGATCTGGGGCTCGTTCAGCGTCAACGGCGCCTACTTCAGCGGCAACGACGACGGCGGCCCGATCGTCATCAACGCCGACGGCTCCATCGCCCCCGGCAAGCCGACGCGCGAGAAGCCGCGCACCTGGCTCACGTGGACCGACTTCATCCGCATCGCGTCGTGGCTCGACCTGTTCACTGATGTCGTCGTCGACGCGTCGGGCGAGGCGGGCGCGCAGCTCACGCGGCTCGACGCGCTGGCCACGATTCGCGCCGGCTCGCACCTGACGTTCCGCCTCGGCTACGATCACCTGTCGGCGTTCGCGATCGAAATGTGGCTGACCAAGCTGCTCACCGATCGCTCGCAGGTCGTCGCCAACACCATCGAGAACAACTTGACGGTCGAGCGCACCTCGCGCGACGAAGGCCGCGGCCAGGTCGATTCTCGCGTTCGGCAAATTCTCGGTCAACGGCGAAGGCCGCGTGCGCAAACGCGCGCTCGTCTCGCTCACCGACGACACGCAGTTCACCAACCAGGGCAAACAGGTCGCGCCCGGCTTCGCCTGGGACGCGACGCTCGGCGTGCACGATCGCGGCTCGCTCGCCGGCTTTCGCGAGGGCTTGTGGGCGATGTACTTGAGCGACTATCGCGCCAACAGCTTCCTCGTCGGCTTCGACCTCGGCCGCAGCTTCTGGGACGAGAAGCTCACCATCGACTTCGCGTTCTTGTACGCCAAGACCAAAGACGACGACTCGGGCAAAGGCACGCCCGTCGCCAACATGCCGACCTTGCCCATCGCCTGCAACACGGCGACGTATCTGACGATCAACTCGACCTGCTACGGCACGCGCAACGGCGCCGAGTACGAGACCGGCATCACCATCGGCGGCTCGCCGTTCAACCACTGGTATGCGTTCGTCGACTATCGGCTCGTCGTCGACAAGACCGACGGCAACATCGCCAACGCCGCGGGCACGACGACGCCGGCGCTGCCCGAGCCGACGATCCTGACGCACGTGCTGCTCCTGCGGCTCGAAGCGCGTTACTGAAGCGGGAGCTCGACGATGAAGGAGGCGCCTTCGCCTTCGACGTCGCAGGCGCTGACGGTGCCGCCGTGCGCTTCGACGATGCGGCGCACGATGTAGAGGCCGAGCCCGAGCCCGCCGTAGTGGCGCGCGGAGACGGCGCGCTCGAAGCGTTCGAAGATGCGCCCGCGCTCGGCCGGCTCGACGCCGATGCCGTGGTCGCGCACTTGTAATTGCGCGCGCTGCCCGTCGGAGTCGACGCGCACGACGACCGGCTTGCCGGCGCCGTATTTGAGCGCGTTCGACAACAGGTTGGTCGCCACTTGCTCGAGCCGCGCGCGATCCCAGTGGCCGCCCAAGGCCGGCGCCGGCGCTTCGACGGCGATGGTGCAGCCGGCGCGGCGGGCGTCGTCGCCGAGCGCGCGCACGGCGTCCTGCGCGACGGCCACGAGGTCGGTCGGCTCGCGCTGCAGCTCGAGCCGACCGGAGTGCACGCGCGAGACGTCGAGCAGCGAGTCGACGAGCCGGCTCAGCCGCCGCGTCTGCCGCTCGGCCGTCTCCAGCGCCTGCCGCAAGAACGCCGTCGGCGCCTCCTCGCCGATCGCCAGCACGCTCTGCACCGCCAGCTGCAGCGACGTCACCGGCGTGCGCAGCTCGTGCGACGCCACCGACAGGAACTCGTCGCGCGAGGCCACCGCCGCCACCGACTGCTGATAGAGCCGCTGGTTGTCGATGGCCAACGCCGCGCGCTGCGCCAGATCGATCGCAATCGCCAAGTCCTCGTCGTCGTAGTGGCGGCGGTGATCTTGCGCGGCGAAGCACATCGCGCCCAGCGTCTGGCCGCGCACGCGCAACGGCGCCAGCATGTAGGCGCCGCAGCCGATCTCGCGCAGCGTCGTGCCGTTGGACGGGAAGCTGATGGCGAGCACCGGCCGGCCGCCGCGCCCGGTCAATTCGTCGTCGGTGATCTCGTTGTAGATGAGCGGCTCGCCGCGGGCGATGACGCGCGCGACGCCGCGGTCGCTGCCGGGCGCGACCTGCAAGCGGCGCATCTTGGCGACGTGCGTCGGATCGCGATGGTGGGCGGCGGCGCTGACAATGGTGCCGTTGTCGTCGACGAGGAAGATGATGCACCAGTCGCCCAAGAACGGCACCGACAGGCGCGCCAAGCCGTCGAGAGGCGTGTCGTCTTCGACGGGACCGCCGAGCAGCTTGGACGCGGCCGCCAAGAAGCCGGCGCGGCGGCTCGAGCGGCGCTCGGCGGTGACGTCGCGAAAGCTCCACACGCGACCGACGGCGCGCCCGTCGACGCGCTGCGGCCGCGAGTCGCGCTCGAGGATGCGGCCGTCGCGCAGCTCGAGCACGTCGTGGCTCGAGGCTTCCGGCTCGGCGTAGAGCGCGTGCACCTTCTCGACGAACTTCGCCGGATCGCGGAGCTGCTGCGCGGCATGGACGAGCGCGCGCGAGTCGTCGATGTCGGCGATGAGCTCCTGCGGGATGTTCCACAGCTGCAAGAAGCGCTGGTTGTAGCCGACGATGTGCGCCTCGGAGTCGACCACCAACACGGCGTCGTTGATCGACTCCAGCGTCGCCCGCAACAGCGAGACCGACGTGGTGACTTCGTCTTCGGCGCGCACGCTGTCGGTGATGTCGAGCGCGACGCCGGTGGCGCCGATGGGCCGGCCGCCGTCGTCGAGAATCGGCGACCAGCTCGTCTGCCACGAGGAGCCGAAGCGGCGCGTGTGGTCGACCATCGAGAAGCGCTCGCCCGCGAGCGCGCGGCGGACGTGCGACAAAAGCTCGGGCTCGTCGCGCCAGAGCGAGAACACGCTGTGGCCGACGGCGTCGCCGGGCGCCTGCCCGATCGCTTGCAAGCCGCGGCCTTGCGACAGCGTGAAGCGGCCGGTCGCGTCGACCGCGAACAGGATGATCGGCGCATGATCGATCACTTGCAGGAGGCGCGACTCGGCGGCGCGCAAGGCTTCGGTGGTGACCTGGGCGTCGGTGACGTCGATCATGAAGCCGCCGACGCGCGGCTCGCCTTCGCGCTCGAGCGCGTGCAGCTCGGTGCGAAACCAGCGCACGCCGTCATCGGCGCCGACCAGGCGATGCTCGATGCGGCGCGGCTCGTGGTCGCGGCCGACGGCGAGGAGCGCGCTGATGAAGCGGTCGCTGTCCTCGGCGTGCAGCGCGGTCGACAACAGCTCGCGCCCGGTCGTGACGAGACCGAGGCCGAGCCGCGCCACCGCGCCGCCCGACAGCGCCGTGACCCGCAGCGGCGCCAGCGCCGCCTCGAAGACGACGGCGTCGGCGAGCGCCAGGATCTGCAGCGCCGGATCCGAGTTCACCGTGGCGCCGAAGCGAGCCCGGAGCGGCAGAAGCGGGCCACGACGTCGATGAGGTGATTGAGCTCGAAGGGCTTGGCCAGGATGGCGGCCGGTGACAGCGCCTTGGTCGACTGCTCGAGCCGGCCCGCGCCCGACACGACGACGATGGGCACTTTTTGCAGCCGCGCTTCCGCGGCCATGATCGCGCCCAATTCCCAGCCGTTCATTTCCGGCATCATGAGGTCGAGCAGGAGCACGCACGGCAGGGTGTCACGCATGTGCGCCAGCGCTTCCATGCCGTTGGCCGCTTCGACGACCGCGAACCCTTTGATGCGCAAGATGGCCGCCAGGTCGGCACGAATGTCCTCGTCATCTTCTGCGATCAAGACGCCACCCGCCATTGCCGACCCCCAGCTAAGAAGTATACACGGCTGCGCCGGAGACGCCGGTCACCGGCAGATCTCGCAGTGTCAGCAGTCAGACGAAGCGGATGCGTCGCGCGGCCACGTCGAGCAGCAAAAAGAGCAGCGCCGCCCACAGCGCCCACGGCCACAGCTCGCGATGGTAGATGACGCGCTGGCGTCCTGGGTCGAAGCGCTGCGCCGGCGTCGGCGCCGTGCGTCCGCCGGTGACTTGTGCCACTCGCTCGAGCAGCGCCGTGTCGGGCGGCAGGGCCGCGAATTCGCGCGGATAGGGCAGCGACAGCGCGCCCGCCGACTCGGCGACGACGGCGCCGTTCTGCTTGTGCAGCGCGCGTAGCCAGAAGGCGCCGTAGCGATCGGGCGCGAACGTGGCCTCGTAGTGGCCGGGCGCGGTCTCGGCCATCGTCAGCTCGCGCTTGTCCGCCGGCCGCGCCGGGTCGATGACTTGCAGCGTCGTGTCCAGACCCGAGACGAACTTGTCGTCGGCGCCGATGGCGTCGACGGCGACGTGGGCGAGCGGCGGATCGACCTCGCTCGACAATTCGAAGCTGCGGCCGCTCGTCGAGGAAGTGGCCGAGTGGCGCATCGTCGAGCGCACCAAGTGCGCCCAGAATTTGCCGTAGCCGGGCCACTTCAGCCAATTGACGGCCCAGCGGTTCTTGACGTCGCTCGTGAACGCCGCCGCCTGGCCGAGCCCGACGCGCCAGCGCGCCAAGATAGGCTCGCCCAAGTCGCTGACGAGGATGACGTCGCTGAGCGGCTTCGGCTTCGTCGACACGTAGCCGCGCAAGGGCGGCGCCTCGCCGATGTCGACGCCTTCGAGCAGCTCGGCGCGCTTCTGCACGTGCACGCCGACCTGCTCCTCGACGAGCGCGTTGCGCGCGACCTCGGTCGTCTCCTTCGTGAAGATGCGCGGGATGCTCTCGGCCGACTGCGTGAAGTAAAAGCGCCCGCCGCCGCGCTCGGCGATCATCGTGAGCAGCGTCTTGTCGGCCTCGGCGCCGACGCCGACGGCGCTGATCGTGATCTTGTGCTCGGCCATCTCGTCGACCAGCTCGCGGATGCCTTCGTAACTCGCCTGCCCGTCGGTCAAGAGAATGACGTGCTTGAGCTTGGCGTGCGCCGGATCGAGCTCGTCGTAGGCCTCTTTCAGCGCCGGCAAGATGTTGGTGCCGCCGCCCGCTTGCAGCCGCGCGATGTCGCCGGCGATGCGCACGCGATTGGCCGCGCGCTGCAGCCTGACGATCGCCGTCGGCTGCGAGTCGAAGGCGATGACGCCGATGAGATCGTCGGCGCCGAGCAGCTCCGCCGTCGCCTTCGAGGCGTCCTTGGCCAGCTCCAGCTTCTCGCCCGTCATCGAGCCCGAGCGATCGATCACCAACGCCAGCGCCAGACCCGGCTGATCGCGCTTCTTCTCGGTCTCGAAGCGCACCGGCAAGATCTTCTCCAGCTTCGAGCCGGTGTAGCCGCCGGCGCCGAAGCTGTTCTCGCCGCCGGCCATGATGAACCCACCGCCGAGGTCGCGCACGTAGCTCTCGATCGCCGTCATCTGGGCCGGTCCGACGAACGTCTGCGCCACGTCCGACAAGATCACGAGATCGTAGGCCGCCAAGTCGCGCGGCGACGTCGGCAAGCCGTAGCTCGAGCGCACGTCGACGTCGATGTTCTCGCGCTTCAACGCGTTGGCCAGATACGACGCCGCCTGCGGCTCGCCTTCGACGTAGAGCACGCGCGGCTTGCCTTGCACCGCCAGCGACGCCACCGCCGCGTTGTTGCCCGCGAAGTGATCGGCGAGCGGCTTGCCCGGCGCCGCCGCCAGCTGCACCTTGAACGTCGTGAAGCCCGCCTGCGCGACCTCCGCCTTCCACTTCACGACATTCGGTCCCGCTTGCAGTTGGACGACCTTGCGGCCTTCGAGCGGGTTGACGTATTCGTCGCGATAGAGCGTCAGCGCCACGGTTTGCGGCGTCGTCGAGTCGATCTCGGCCGCGACCTCGAAGGGCGCGCCCATCTTCACGTCGTTCGGCAGCGTCAACGCGCGCACGAGCACTTCGGGCTCGCTGTCGGCGCGCGCGGCGATGACGTCGACGCGCACGCCGCGCTTGGCCGCCTCCGCTGCCTCGGCCGCGAGGTCACCCTCGGTCTCGTTGCCGTCGGAGACGATGAGCGCGCGCTTGATCGTGCCCGGCGGAAAGAGGCCGTAGGCCAGCGACAGCGCCGACGCGAGGTCACTGCCGTCGCCGTCATGGCGCGCGAGCGCGTCGGCCGGCAGCGGCACGCCGTCGGGCGGCAGCGGAATCAGCCGTGGATGCAGGCCGAAGGTCACCAGCATCAGCCGATCGTCGCCGTGGCGAGCGGCGCGCGTCTCCTCGATCGCGGCGCGCGCCGAGGCCAGCTGGGCGTCGCGAATGGAGGCCGAGACGTCGACGAGCAGCACCGTCGCCACCGTGCGCCGCTCGCCGACCGTCGACGGCCGCGCCAGCGCCAGCGCCAGGCAGGACACGAGCAGCATGCGCAAGACCGCCGACAGCCGCTGCTGCGCCGCCCGCAAGTCGACGAGCGACAGCCACAGCGTCGCGCCGACGAGCGGCAGGAGCGCGAGGATGAAGAGCGCGCGCGGCCGCAAGAGCTCGACCGGCCCGATGCTGACGAGCTCGCGCCCACGCGTCGACCAGGCGATCGCCACCGCGATCGCGCCCATCAGCGCCAGCGTGATCGTCGCCCGCAGCCACTTCATACGGTCACGCGCCGGTTGTAGGTCCACCACTCGATGAGCGCGAGCAACAGCGCCGCCAGCACGAGGTAGCCCCAGATTTCGCGGCGCACGCCGAGGCGGCCGGGCTCGGGCGCGGCCAGCGCTTTGCCGTCGACGCTGAGCGTGTGATTGGGCGCGATGGCCGATTCGTGCGCGTCGGCCAAGTTCGCCGCCAGCTGGCGCGGCGTCTGGCCGGGCGCGCCGACGCTGTAAAAGCCGACGTGGCGGCCGAGGTAGCTGGCGCGCCCGTCGTGCACCGGCGCCTCCGCGTGCTCGCCGTCGGGCGCTTGCACGGCCAGTGACGTCGCGCCCGGCGGCGCCGGCAGTCGCCACGTGTGCCCGGTCGCGTACGACGCCAAGAGGCCGCCTTCGCTGCCCGCGAACCAGTCGAGCGCGTTGATGAGCAAGATGGGAAAGGCCACGCGCAACGGCAAGTCCGAACGCTGCAGCTCGAAGCCGAACGCCACCGTCTTGCGCCCGTCTTTCTCTCGCGCGATGATAATTGGCTGCTTGAAGCTCGACGCCACCGCCACATCGCCCGGCGACAGCGCGAAGGTCGAGGCCTTGGCGATATTCAGATCCTTGAGCGCCACCCAGCGCATGAGCGGATGGCTCGCGGTCGTCTCGGTCACGACCGGCCCGTCGACGCTGCCGCGCACGGTGAACGGCGCGCCTTCGCCGTGCGGATCGAGCCACAGCGCGTGCGTGCGCGGCTTTTGGTCGGCCGGCGGCGTGAAGCCGTCGAGGATGACCGCGTCGTATTTCGCCGTCGCTGCCGCATCCCACGCGGCGGGCGCGATCTTGTCGACGTCGAGGTTCTGGTCGAGCAGGAGCGCGCCCTCCAAGAACAGATCGCCGCTCGAGACCAAGAGCACCTTCTGCTTGCGCCGCTCGGGCAAGAGCGCGTAGGCCGTGTCGTCGAGCGGCAAGGCGTCGTGCGCGTCGGTCAGCGTCGCCACCAGCCGCGCGCCATCGCCGGCCAGGTCGGGATAGATGCGCTGCACGCGCGCGCCCGCCGCCAACGTCAGCTTCTGCGACTCGACGACCTCGCCATCCTCTTGCAGCTGTAAGGTTACCGTCGACGGCTGCGCGCGGAAGCTCTGCACCTCGATCAAGACTTCGTAGGCCGTCTGGTTCGCCTGATAGCGCCGCACGGCGAAGGCGGTGATGCCGACGTTGTCGCCGCTCGTGCCGACGGGGACGTAGCGCAAGTCGACGCCGGCGAGCGCGCGCACGCCGCGGGCGAGCTCGGTCGCGTCCCAGGCGCCGTCGCCGAGGAGGACCAGCGTCGGTCGCGCGCGGCCGCGCAAGGCGTCGCCGGCGAGCTCGAGCGCGCGCGCGACGTCGGCCGCGGTGTCGTCGGCGCGCAAGCTGTCGATGGCGTGGCCGAGCTCGCGGTCGTCGCGCGTCATGCCGCCGACCGGCGCCGGCCGCGCGTCCATGGCCACGACCATCGCTTCGTCGTCGCCGGCGAGCGCGCGCACCAGCTGCTGCGCTTGTTTTTGCGCGGCTTGCAGGCGGGTCAGACCGCCGCCGCCGTCGGTCGCCTGCATCGACGCCGAGGTGTCGACGACGAACACGATCGATCGGCCGTGCTGCGACGCCGCCAGCCGCGGAT
The DNA here is from genome assembly GCA_963785725.1 of uncultured delta proteobacterium. Classification (GTDB taxonomy): domain Bacteria; phylum Myxococcota_A; class Polyangia; order Palsa-1104; family Palsa-1104; genus JAQBQH01. The sequence goes on from CAWAWS010000006.1 coordinate 243,869, forward strand.
CGGCCAGCGCCGACAGCAAGAGCAGCAGCAAGATCAGCTGAATCGCCAGCGAGATGAGGCGACGCAGCTTCTTCCACAGCGCCGTCGACTGCGACTCCGACAGGACGCGGCGCCACAAGTCGGCGAACGGCACCTCGAGCCGCCGCCGGCGCAGCTTGAGCAGATAGAGCGCGACCAGCGCGCTGGCGCCCGCGGCCAGCGCCGGCCCGAGCACCGACAGCGGTGCGCCGCCGATGATCACGACGCGCTCACGCCCGACATCAGGCCGGGAATCACGAGAGGAATCCGCCTTCGCGAAACATCCGCAGGACCAGGTCTTCGAACGGAATGGCGACGTCGGCGCGGTAATACGGAATCGCGCGCGCGCCGCAAAAGGCCTCCAGCTGCGCGCAATATTCGGCGTGCGCGCGGGCAAACGCCGCCAATTGCCGCTCGGACACCGTCACCTCCCGCGACTCGCCCGACTCGACGTCGACGAGCTCGAGGTCGCCGCGCAAGGTCGGCTTGGCCTCGGCCTCCGACCACACCTGCAGCACGGTCGGCTCGAAGCGGTGATAGCGCAGGAGATTGAGCCCCTCTTCGTAGCCGGCCGGATCGTAAAAATCGCTGATGACGATGGCCAGGCCGCGCCGCTTCGTCTGGTGCACGAACGACTCGAGCGCGCGCGACAGCTCGGTTTTGCCTCGCGGCTCGAGCGCCGTCAGAAATTGGAAGACCTTGAAGATCTGCGCCTTGCCGCGCGTCGCCGGCAGCCGCTCATTCTCGGCGCCGCCGCCGAACGGCACGATGCTGACGCGATCGAGCTTGGCCAGGCCGATATACGCTAATGCCGCGCAAAGCCGTTCGGCATAATCGAGTTTTCCATTGCTGCGCATCGACGCCGAGGCATCGAGGAGAATATAGATATGCAGATCTTCTTCTTCCTCGAACAAGCGCAGCAAGAGCTTGTCGAGGCGACCGTAGACCGACCAGTCGAGATAGCGTAGATCGTCGCCGGCGGCGTAGTTGCGATGGTCGGCGAACTCCACGCCCGAGCCGGTCTTGCGCGAGCGGCGCTCGGCGCGAATACGGCCTACGAATACCTTTTTTGCGACGACATAAAGGTATTCCAGTTTCTTCAGAAACGATTCGTCGAATTCCATTTACGCAGGCAGTTCGGCCAATATCGAATCGATGATGGTGTCGGGATCGATGCCTTCGGCTTCGCCTTCGAAGTTCAAGATCAAGCGATGGCGCAAGGCCGGCTTGGCCGCGTAACGAATGTCGTCCGTCGACACGGCGAAGCGACCGTCGTAGAGCGCCTTGATCTTGGCCGCCATCAAGCACGCCTGCGCGCCGCGCGGCGACGAGCCGTAGCGGACGTACTTGCGCGTCAGCGGCGGCACGTTTCCGGTCGTCGCCGGATGCGTCCCTTCGATCAGGCGCACGCAGAAGTCCTGCACCGGCCGCGCGACCGGCACTTGGCGCACGAGCGCGCGCAGCTCCAGCAGCCGCTCCGACGACAGCACCTTCTCGGCGCGCACGTCGTGACTTCCCGTCGTGCGATCGAGGATCGTGTGCAAGGCCTCGCGCGACGGAAACTGCACCTTCAGCTTGACGAAGAAGCGATCGAGCTGCGCTTCGGGCAGCGGATAGGTGCCCTCCATTTCCAGCGGATTCTGCGTCGCCAAGACCAGAAACGGCTCCTCCAGCTGATAGGTCGTCTTGGCCACCGTCACCGACTTTTCCTGCATGGCCTCGAGCAGCGCCGACTGCGTCTTCGGCGTCGCGCGGTTGATCTCGTCGGCGAGCACGACGTGCGCGAAGATCGGCCCGCGCTGAAACTGAAAGCGCTTGCCGCCCGCGTCTTCGACGATGACGTTGGTGCCCAAGATGTCCGCCGGCATCAGATCGGGCGTGAACTGAATGCGCGAGAACGTCAGATGCACCGCGTCCGCCAGCGTACGCACCAGCATCGTCTTGCCCAAGCCCGGCACGCCCTCCAAGAGCGCATGCCCGCCCGCCAGCAGCGCCGTCACCACGCCCTCGACGATCGCCTCGTGCCCCACGATGACTTTCCCGACTTCGTCCCGCAGTCGCCCCACATCCCGAGAGAAGGCTTGCACATCAGCGGAAGGGGAGGTGGATGGCTGCGTCATGGGTGGATACTTTAGCAAGAAGCTGGGGATGGGCACGTCGATAGAAGAGAGCAGAGGATCGGTGCGGCAGGGATCACGCCCGTTGCTCCAACATCATGGTCGCTGGCTCAGACAGTCCTCGCCGCAGTTTCACGTCGCTGACGCGACGAGAAACAGCGGCTGTGGAACTCGCCAGCGACCATGATGTTTCCGCTGTCGCCCCTGTGCGACTGCTGTCGAGCCCGAAGGAGCCTCGCCATCCACGGGGGGAATAGGGCTGCGGTCACGCGCTCGGTCTGACCCGGGCTCGTACGCGCCGCCGGCAGCGAGCAGCCCAATGCTCAGCCGCTGGGGCCAAAGACGCTGGTCGTCTGACCCAAGGATCCACGCCAAGCCACGATGGGGCCGGCACACTCGGTGCGGGTGGCGCCGCGTCCTTCTTGTCCGCGCGCAGGCGGAGCGCGGCACGAACAGGCACGACCCGCATCACACCACAGGCTCAGAAGCGAGAGCGCCGACGTCAGCGCACTGGGCGCGCAGACGAGCACGGACAAGAAGGATGCGGTGACAGGACCCGCCTCCACCGCGCCCCCCATCGTGACTTGGCCTCCGCGCGAGCAGCGCCTACGCGATAGCGAAATCCAACGCCCCCGCCGCCTTCAGCGCATCCAGCAGCGCCTTCGCGCCGAACGCTTGCGACGGCGTCAGCGCGCCCGTCGCTGCAAAGCCGTCGGCGGCCGCTCGCACCGCGCACTCGACCGCCGCCGCCGCCGTGAAATCATAGCCGTCGCCGCACGTCACCCACGTTCTCGCGACCTTTCCAGCCCGCGCCGCCTCGGCCACGACCGCGCACTTCGCCCGCGCTCGCTCGGCGTCGCTCGGCCCTTCCGGCAGCGACTGAATCCAGCGTTCGGCCAGCTTCTTCGCCGGGCCCCAAGCCAGCGCCTTCGACGCCACGCCGACCACCGGCAACATCGCCGCCGCCGCCGCCGGCAGCGCCACGTAGGTGCGCAGATTGCGCGTGCCGGTCGAGCGCGGCGCCGTCGCCAAGTCGCCCCAGGGGATCGACACCGTCGCGCGCGCGCCGAGCGGCGCCGGAAACGGCGCCTGCCAGCGCGCCGCGCCCACCCGCTCGTGCCGGTATTGCCCGTCGACGAACGCCAACCCGCCCGAGTCGGCGTGCTCGATCGCCGAGCGCGTCGTGCCCTGCGTCGCGCGCCCGCCGAACTTGATGGCGATCTTGACGTCGTCGGGCGCGCCGCCGACGGCCTCGGCCGCCAGCGCCGCCGCGCAATCGGTCGGCACGACGTCGAAACCGACCGCGTTGACGAGCGCCACGCCGCGCTTCTTGGCCTCGGCATCGCGCTCGTGCGTCTGCATCATGTAGTTGGCCTCGCCGGTGATATCGAGGTAATGCCGACCCGCCGCCAACGCCGCCTCGCGCACCGGCGCACCCAAGCGCGCGAACGGGCCGGCGCACGCGAGCACGACTTTGCCGCGCGCCACGACCGCTTGCAGCTGCGCCGCGTCGTCGAGCGCGGCCGTGAGCACCTGCGGCTGCTGCGTCAGCGACGCCGCCAGCCGCGTCAGCCGCGGGCGATCGCGCCCGGCGATGGCGAAGCTGACCTTGCGGCGCACCAGCTCCGCGCAGACGAGACGGCCGGTGAATCCAGTGGCGCCATAGACGACGACGGCAAAATCGGACATGGGCGCAGCCTACTTCATTCGCGCGGCTTGATGAGCTGGAAGTAGCGCTTGATGAAGTAGCGATAACCGGGCGGCACGCGCTCCTTCGACATGACCTCTTCGACCACCGCCGTGTAGTCGCCGTAAACGCGCTTGTAGCCCGTCGAGGCGAAGCCTTTTTCGGCCGACCCCAGAGATCGTCTGGCTGCGCGACGGTCCGGCGCCTTGCGCGCCCTCGACGCGCGTGTCGTGCCGCTTGCCGCCGAGCGTGGTCGCGTCGCCCATGAGGTTCGCGTCGTGCTCTTTGCCGATGCCGTCGCCGCCGGGCAGCTCTTGGCCCGGCCCTTTGCCGCTCGGCCCCGGCTTTTCCTGCCCCGGCCCTGGTCCCATCGGCAGCGGCAACAGCAGCATCGTGTCCGACTTCCCGCCGTTTTCGCCGAGGATGAGCGTGTCCGACTTGCCGCCGGCGTGCTGATTGAACTCGCGTAGCCGCTCGTCGCCTTTGTCGCCCTTGCCTTTGCCGCCTTTGCCGTTCGCCTGCTGCTGCGACTGCTCTTGGCCTTGCCCGTCTTTGCCTTGACCGCTTTGGCCGTTACGCCCCTGCGACGACTTGCCCGCGCGCCGCAGCACCTCCTTGATCTCGGCGATCTGCATCTGCGCGCGGCCTTGATTGCCGAGCTTCGTCATCTCGCTCTGCATCTGCCGCATCTGCTCGGCCAGCTGCTGCAGCGCCTGCGGCGACAGCTTCTGTCGCAGCTGCTCGGCGGCGCGCTCCATCTCGCGCTGCAGCCGCTGCAGCTGCCGCTGCTGCTCGGCGCGCTGCTGCTTTTCGCGCTCGAGCCGCTGCAGCTCCCGCTGATTGCGCTGCAATTTACGCTGCAGCTCCTCGTCCTTCGGCCGCTCGGCCAACTCCTTCTTGAGCCGCCGCTCCTCGTCCCGCAGCTTCTGCTCTTCTGCTTGCTGCTTCTTCTCTTCCGCCGATTTTTCCTGCTGCTTCGCCGCCTCTTCGAGCGCGCGCGCCATCTCCTCGCGCTGCTGCTGCTCGAACTTCGAATCCGGCTTGGGCTCGTTGGCGCGCGCTTCGGCCTCGGCGGCCAGCTTCTGCAGCTCCTTTTGCGCCTTGGCCGGGTCGTCCTCTTGCAGCGCGCGTCCTGTCTCCGCCAGCTTCTTCGACTTCGCCAGCTCCGTGCCCGCTTTGCGCAGCTTCTGCTTCAGCTCGTCGAGCTGCCCGTCGCTGGCGCGCAAATATTGGTTCTCGAGCTGCGCCAGCTTGTCGAAGGCCTGTTTGCGCGTCAGCTCCTCGGCGTCGATCTGCTGCAGCAGCTGATTGAGCTCGTTCGCCAGCTGCTTCGTGTCCTCGTCGCCGCTCTGCGCTGCCTGCGCCGCCAGCGCCGCCGCCGCTTGCCGCTCGGGCTCGAGCAGCGCGCGGTCGACCGTCAGCCGCGGCGGCAACGGCGGCAGCGCGGCGAGCTTGGCGTGCGTCGGAAACTGCAGCAGCGCCACCAACGCCGCCACCGTGCCGACGACGGCCGCCGCGCCCAGCGCTTCCGGCCGCTGCCACGGCGCGGCGCGGCGCGGCTCGACCGTGCGCGCGGCCGCTTCGGCGTCGGCGATGGCGGCGAGCATGAACGGCGTCGGCGCGGCCTCGGCGGCGAAGGCCAGCGCCGAGCGCAGTCGATCGTGGAGGCCGTGCGTGCGATCGATCGCCAACGCCGCGCGATCGAGCGGAATCCGCCGCAACGCCCGCTCGAGCGCGCCGGCGACGACGACGAGCAGCGCCACCAGGCCCGCCATGAGGAGGCCGCGCTGGCCGAAGACGCGCAGGCGCCACAGATAGACCGCGCCCAGCATCAGCGTCGCCGCGACGACCGCCGCGCGCGCGCCACCGTCGAGCGCCGCTTGCAGTCGCAAACGCCGGCGCACCGAGCGGAGCGGGCTCGCGAACGTCATGCGCTTCAGTATGTCCGTCATCCGCTGAAGTTCCAGCCGCGCACGAGCAGCGTCGGGCAGACGTACCAGGCGTCGCCGAGGCCGCCGGCGACGAGCGTGCGCGCGCGGCTGGCGCCGCCGAGGCGGCGGCCGGCGTCGAGCAGCGACTCGGTCCAGCGCTGGTTGGCGGCGGCGCCGGTGAGGCGGCCGTTTTCGATGTGCCAGACGCCGTCGCGGGTCATGCCGGTCATGAGCGCGCGGCGCGTGTCGAGCAGGCCGTTGACGTAGTGAAAGCGCGAGATGTAGAGGCCGCGTTCGACGCGCGACACCAGCTCGTCGACGGTGGCGTCGCCGCCGGCGAGCATCAAATGTTGCGGCGCCGGTCCGCCGTCGGCGAAGTCGTCGGCGATGGAGGCGGCGTGGCCCGTCGACGCGGCGCCGGCGTGCGCGGCGGTGGCGCGATCGTAGACCACGGCGCGCGCGATGCCACCGTCGAGAAACGTGACGCGCCGGCGCGGCGTGCCTTCGGCGTCGAAGGGCGCGCTCGGGCAGCCGTCCTCGCCGCTCGTGGCGTCGTCGTAGAGTGTGAGCGCGCCGGTGATCGCCTCGCCGATGCGGCCGGCCAGCGCCGACGAGCCGTCCTCCAAGCTGCGCGCGCCGAGCGACGTCAGCGCCAGCCACTCGAGCAGCTCGGCGACCGCGTGCGGCTCGAGCACGACGTCGTATTCGCCGGGCGCCAGCGGCGACGGCGCGCGGGAACGAGCCGCGCGCGCGATGGTGTCGTCGACGAGCGCCTCGTGATCGCCCGTGACGTCGGCGAAGCTGCGGCCGTCGCGCGAGCGGCGTCCGCTTCCGCGATCGTCGCTGGCGATGAGGTCGAAGCGCGCCCGCGTCGTCGCGTGCACGCGGCGCGCGCCCGCCGACGTGGCGACGGCGAGGGTCGTCGTGCCGGTCGCGCACGAGCCGGCCGCGGTCATGCCTGCTTTGGCGCAGGCGGTGAAGGCGTGACCGACGGCGGCCGCGCGCGCCTCGGCGGTGACGTTGGCGGTGGCGGCGTCGAACGCAGCCGCATGCGGCGCGACGGCTTCGGCGCCGTCGGCAAAGCCGGCCACCTCCGCTTCCGGCAGCGCCGCCGCCAGCCCGCGCGCGCGACCGAGCGCCGCCGCCAACGCCGCGTCGTCGACGGCGTTGACGCGCGCCGCGCCCACGCGCCGGCCGAGGGCGACGCGCGCCTGCACCGTCTGGTCGACGACGTCGCTGGTTTGCGTCACGCGCGAGCCGGCGAAGCGCGTCGTGCCCGCGCGACCGCCGTGATACGACAGCTCGGCCGCGCCGCCGAAGCGGGCGATCGCGCGTGCCAGCCGCTCCAAGAATCTCGTCGCCGCCGTGGTCGCTCACGTGCCGCTCCCGACGGTGACGCCGGCGAAGCGCGCGGGCGGGCAGCCGTGACCGACGGCCATGAGCTGCATCGGGTCGCCTTTGCCGCAGCTCGTGAGGCCCCACATGCGAAAGCTGGCGGGATTGCCGACGGCGTCGCAGCTCTGCCAAAAACGCGGCGTGCTGCCGCCGTAAACGGGGTTCTTCAGGATGCGCGTGCGCTTGCCGCCTTTGATCTCCCAGGCGATCTCGCAGCCGAACTGGAAATTGAGCCGTAAATCGTCGATCGACCAGCTCTTGTTGTTGCCCATCACGACGCCGTCGCGGGTGTCGGCGATGAGCTCGTCGAGCGACGGGCCGCGCGGATCGGGCTCGAGTGAGACGTTGATCATGCGCACGATGGGGAAGCGGTGCCAGGCTTCGGCGCGCAGGCAGCCGCCCGAGCGCGGCAGGCCGAGTCGCGCGGCGGTCTCGCGCGACGTCAGGTAGCCGACGAACTGCCCGCGGGCGACGAGCGGCGTGCGCGTCGCGGGCACGCCTTCGTCGTCCCAGCCGAAGCTGCCGAGTGCGCCCGCCGTCGTCGCGTCGGCGCTCAAGTTGACCCGCTGCGAGCCGTAGCGGAAGCGGCCCAGGCGATCGGGCGTCAGGAACGACGCGCCGGCGAGCGAGACCTCGTCGCCGAACGCGCGATCGCTCTCGGTCGGATGGCCGCACGACTCGTGGATCTGCAGGGCCAGCTGCGTCGTGTCGAGGATGACGTGGGTGGCGCCGGCCGGGCAGGGCGGTGCCGTCAAGAGCGCGCAGGCTTCGTCGGCAAGCGGCGCCGCGTGGCCGACCAAGTCGAAGCCGGTGACGACCTCGAAGCCGCCGGCCGCGACGCCGCCGTCGAGCTCCATCGGATACGAGCGGTGCGCCACTTCGTCACCTTCGCCGACGGTGACCTTCATGCCGCAGCCGGCGTAGCTGATGAGCTGCGTGACGTAGCTGCCGTCGGAGGTGGCGAGCGCTTTGTCTTGGCGGCGGGCGCTGACGTGAGCGCTGGCGCTGCGGATGCGCGCGCCGGCGGCGGCGCGCAGGGCGTCGGTGGCGGCCGAGAGCAGCGCCAATTTGTCGGCGAGCGGCACGGCGAAGGCGTCGACGGCGACGGGCGTGGCCCAATGGCCGCGCTGCGGCTCCTCTTCGGCCAAGCCGACGGGCGCGCGGTTGACGGCGGCGGCGGCGCGGGCGACGGCGAGCGCGGCGTCGGCGGCCTCGTGCAGCGCCGCGGCATCATTGCGATCGCCGGCACGAGCCGCAAATCCCCAGGCGCCGCCGTTGGGCCCGACGACGAGGACGCGCACGCCGAAGCCGGACGAGCTGGCGCGAAAGTGGCGTTCGACGCGGCCGTCGCGCACGGCCAGCTGCTCGCGTTCGTCGACGACGTGGCGGGCATCGGCAAAGGTGGCACCGCGGCGACGCATGTGCGCCACGGCATCGACAAGGAGGCTCACGCCGCGCGAGGTTAGCATGATAAGATGGGACGGCCTCGGAGGCTCGATGATTCGCTTAGGACTACGGCGCGCAGCGCTCGCGACGCTGCTGATTCTCGCCGGTTGTGACAGCCCGCCGCCCGTCGGCAGCGCGCACGCGGCCCTGGTCGCCGGCTGCAACGTCGACGCCGACTGCATCGCCGCCTACGGCTCCACGCTCGGCGCGTCGGCGACGGTGACCTGCAACCAGACGACGCACGTCTGCGACGTGGTGACCACGACGGCCTGCGCCGGCGACGGCGACTGCGACGACAATAATCCGTGCACGATCGACACCTGCACCGGCACCGTGTGCGCGAACACGCCGACGATCGGCCTCGGCTGCTGCCTGACGGCCGCGACCTGCCTCGGCGCCAACGGCTGCCAGACCGCGGTCTGCTCCGACTCCGAGTGCGGCTTCGTGGCCAAGAGCGGCGGCACCGGCTGCTGCAACGTCGGCAGCGACTGCGCCGGCACCGCGACGTGCACCGCCAACACCTGCAGCTGCCCCGCCGGTAAAACCTACTGTCCAACGGTCGGCTGCGTCAGCGGCAGCGCCTGCTGCGTCAACGCCGATTGCAGCGGCGGCAACGTCTGCAGCGACGGCAGCTGCGTATGCCCCGCCGGCGACAAATCGTGCGGCGCCACCTGCGTGCCGACGAGCGGCTGCTGCAGCGCCGCCGAATGCACCGTCGGCAACGGCTGCCAGTCCGCGACCTGCTCGTCGGCCGGCGTCTGCGGCGTCACCAGCAGCGGCGGCGCCGGCTGCTGCAACGGCAACACCGACTGCGGCGGCGGCTCCACCTGCGACACGGCGAGCAACCGCTGCGTCTGCGGCGGCGGCCAGAAATTGTGTGCCGGCGCGACGCCCGGCGCCGACGTGTGCACGAGCGGCTGCTGCACGGCCAGCGATTGCGCCGCGATTCCCAACGGCACCGTCACCTGCGACACGTCGACGCACACCTGTGTCGCCGGCTCGTGTGACGCCACGTTCCACATTTGTAGCGGCGCCTGCGTCAGCAACGGCAGCGTCAACAGCTGCGGCGCGACGTCGTGCACCGCCTGCCCGGCCGGCGACTCGTGCCAGACGCCGGCGTGCAACGCGTCGACGAGCTGCGGCTTCGTCGCGTCGGGCCCGTCGCCGTGCTGCAACACGCTCACCGATTGCGTCGCCGCCAACAGCTGCCAAGTGCCGAGCGCCTGCAACGCCACCACCAATCGCTGCAAATTCACCGGCAAGACCGGCGTCAGCGGCTGCTGCACGACCGCCACCGACTGCGCGCTGCCGAGCGACGCCTGCCTCGAGCGCACCTGCGTCGCCAACCAGTGCGGCACGGCGCCCATCAGCGGCTGCACCGACGACGGCGGCATCGCGCCCGACATGCTGAGCCCGCGCGACATGGCCGCGCACGACGCCTCGGTCGATCTCAGCGTGCCCGATCTGGCGCTGCCCGGCGCCGATCTCGGCAAGTCGACGACGCCCGATCTGGCCGGGCTGTCGCTGAGCGGCGGCGGTGGTTGCGCCGTCGCCGGCCATGACGCGGCGCCGCCCTGGGCGGCGTTGGCGTTGGCCCTCGCACTCGCACTGTCAGCGTTCGCCCGCCGCCGCCGAACCCAATGAGCCGATCTCTCGTCGCTAAATTCACCGTCGCCGCCGCCGTCCTCTTTGCGTCCGCCGCCGCGTACGCGCAGAGCGCCGCCTTCGACGCCCAGCAGTTCCATCCGTCGGCCACGTCGAATGGCTATCTCGGCGTCGACGGCGCCTTCGTGGCGCCGCACCTCGGCTACTCGGTCGGCATCTACGACAGCTACGCGCACGACGCGCTCGTCCTGCGCGCGCCGGTCGCCGAGCCGCTGGTGACGACGCAGCTGGCCGGCGATCTCGTGGCCAGCTTCGCCGTCCTCAATCGGCTCGAGCTCGGCATCGATCTGCCGTTCGGCTATCAACGTTATTACGTGACGCCGTCGTTCTTGCCGTCGCTGAAGTCGGTCGGCCTCGGCGATCTGCGGCTCGAGCTGAAGGCGCTGTTGTGGGCGCCCGACGTCGCCGGCCAGCGCTTCGGCTTGAGCGTCGTCGCCGGCGCCAGCGCGCCCAGCGGCAACACGACCATGTTCCTCGGCCAAGACGGCTGGACCGGCCGCTTCCGCCTCGTCGGCGAATGGCGTAGCAGCCTGTTGTCGGTCGCCATCAACTTCGGCGCCGTCGTGCGCAGCGATCGCGACTTCGGCGACTTGCACGTCGGCACGCAGCTCGTCTGGGGCGTCGGCGCCGCGGTGCCGTTGCCGCTCGGCTTCGCCCTCCTCGGCGAGGCGCGCGGCCTCATCGGCGTCGGCCTGCCGAACGGCGCCTCGTTGACGCGCGCCGAGGCGCCCGCCGAATTGACCGTGGGCGCCCGCTGGCGCGCCAAGCTCGGCCTCGAGCTCATCGTCGCCGGTGGCACCGGCTTGTCGCGCGGCTACGGCACGCCCGACGGTCGCCTCATCGGCGGCATTCGCTACACGTCGCCCGAGCGCGCGCCCAAAGCGCCCGAGCGCGACCGCGACAACGACGGCGTCTTCGATCGCGACGACAAGTGCCCGAGCGAGCCCGGCCCGGCCAGCAACGGCGGCTGCCCGCTGCCTGCCGACAGCGATGGCGACGGCGTCCCCGATCGCGACGACAAGTGCCCGAACGAGCCGGGCGCGCGCGACAACGGCGGCTGCCCCGACCTCGACAGCGACGGCGACAACGTCGTCGATCGGCTCGACAAGTGCCCCAACGAAGTCGGCCCGGCCGCCAATCACGGCTGCCCGCTCGCCGATCGCGACCGCGACGGCGTGCCCGACGGCAGCGATCGCTGCCCCGACAAAGCCGGCCCCATCGAGAACCAAGGCTGCCCCGACTTCGACAGCGACGGCGACGGCCTCGTCGATCGCCTCGACAAGTGCCCGTTCGATCCCGAGACGTACAACGGCGTCGCCGACGAGGACGGCTGCCCCGATCAGCCGGCGGCGCTGGCGGCGTGGACCGCCGATCGCATCGCCATCTTCGAGCCCATCTTGTTCGTGAACGACGGCAGCATCGTCGACAAACGCAGCATGAAGCTGCTCGGAATCATCGCCCGCCTCATGAACCTGCACGCCGAGGTCTTGAAGTTCCGCGTCGAAGGTCACATGGACAACAAAGGCGCGGGCCTGACGCTGCTCGAGCTGTCGCGCGCGCGCGCCGCCAGTGTCCGTCGCTGGCTCATCGATGTCGGCCACGTCGACGGCCGCCGCTTGACGGCGCAAGGCTTCGGCGCCGACAAGCCCGTCGCCGACAATCGCGACTTCATCGGCCGCGCCAAGAACCGCCGCATCGACTTCGTCATCATCCAGAAGCTCGACAGCGGCCCGTAAAAACCCGAGCGAAACGCGTGCGCGGTCACGAACGGCGGGCGCCGCTTTTTATTCACGGTTTCCGTCGCGGCACCGACTTTTTTGCGCGGTATCGTTCGCGACAATCTGTTTGCGCGCTTTTCGCTGGCGCGTTCGTAAGACCTGTTCACACTGAAGCCAATGCAATATTTGTTGATGACGTTGGCGCTCGCGACGGCTCCCCTCTCGGCTCACGCGGACGCCTGCTCGACAGTGCGCGGCTACTTCGCAGCGCTCGATCGTCAGGACTTCAACTCGGCGATCGCGATGACGAACGGTAAAGCGCAGTCGAGCACGTCGCATATGGTCGAGGACTTGAAGCGCCAGGCGGCGAAGAATCACGCCCGCGTCGAGGTCAAGGTCAAGCGGCTCGACGTCTCGGCGGCGCAGCACGCCGAGGCGCGCGGCGTGCCGGTACCGGTGGCGTTTCACATCGACGTCGTCGGCCACAAGTTCTGCTTCCATAAAGTGGCGCGGCAGCTCGATGGCCAGGCGCGCTTCTTCGTCGACCCCGCGGGCTCGGGTCGCATCGTCGCCATCGAAGGCTCGCTCGAATAGCTCGCCCGCGTCGCGCGCGACCTGAGCGCGCGCGGCGGGCATTTCGTGATCGATCGCACCTCGCTGTGCGCTCGATCGCGGCTGTTGGAGACAGCTGTCGGCATTCAGAACAGCTTGACTGTCGCGTAAACGGCCGTGCGGCTCGGTTTTGCGACGGTCCAGCGGTTGCAGAGAGCGGTGCGTGGAGGTTCTCATCATGCGCTACGCTCGCCGCTCGCTTCTCGCCGCTTTCGCCCTCGTCGCCGGCTGCGCTCACGTCGACTACCAAGGTCAGTCCACCGTCCCCAAATCCGCGCCCGTCCCGATCGTGAGCGCCGCGCCGGCGCGCGCGCATCACGCGCTCGGGCGCATTGCCGTCGAGAAAATCGTGGGCGAGAACTTGGAGATGATGCTGGCGCGGCTCGGGCAAGAGGGCGCCAAGCGCGGCTGCGACGTCGTCGTGTGCAACGTCAACAACGCCATCGTCGACGGCGTGCAGTCGAGCGATCCCACCGGCGTGCGCTACTTCTCGACCTACGACGGCAATCGCGTGCCCGACGGCGTCTTCGGCGAGTGCGAGGCGTTCCAATAGTCGCACGCACGCTCGTCGCTTGCCGCGCGCCGCCGATATGGCCAACTCAACTTCAGCGGGCTGATCGAAGGTCGGCGGCTGCTGAGCTCGGCAGGCCTCGCGACCGCAGGTGGTCGTGCCGCTCAGGCTGACGATCCCGAGGCAGCGAATCGGGCTTCAAACCCCGACGACCTTTACGACGCGGGCCGTTCACGGACCGCCCTACCGACCGAAATCCACGATGTTTCAGAGGCTGGGCTTCGGCACCGGCCCCTCGTCGCGATCTGCCACGCGGTGCTACGCTCATAGCCTCAAACAGGGGGACACCATGAAACATCGTATGCGCTGGGCGCTTGCCTGTGTCTTGGTTGTGGCTGCGTGCAAGGGGGCGGAGCAGCTCGACCCGACCGAACGGTACGCAGCCGTCGTCAGCCCGCGTGGTGGCGGCTCACCGCCTGGCGCCGGTGGTGCACCCGGTGGCGGCGGTCCAGCCGGTCCCGGCTCACCGCCTGGCGCTGGTGGTCCACCCGGTGGCGGCGGTCCACCTGGTGGCGGCGGTCCACCCGGTGGCGGCGGTCCACCCGCTTCGACTTCGCCGACGCGAACCTTCAATAACTCGTCAATAACGGTTGCCGGGCTCTTCTGCGGCGTCACCAGCGCCAGCTATGACGGTCAGCTTTGCGCGGGCGCCGGTGGCACCTGCGGCTTCGCCGGCGGCAAGTCGGCTTGCGAAACGGCGTGTAACTCGACGACGGCTCATCTGTGCGCGGCGAGCGAAGTCGCGCAGTCGATGCAGGTCGGTATGTCCGCGACCATCGGGGCCGCAATCGGCAGCGGCGGCGCCGCCTGGATCTTTGCGGGCGGCGTCGGCGACGTCCCCAGCGGCGGCGGCGGTTCGGGTGGCGGCGGCGGGAGCTTCGTCGCACCCGTTCAGCGCGACTGCAACTACTTCAGCGACAACACGACCTCGTCGTACGGTGTCGCTTTGACCGGCGGCAGCAGCGTTGCGCCAACTTCACGCTCATGCAGCGTCGCTGCGTCCATCGCCTGCTGCGACTGACAAGACCGATCGCGCGCTGGGCTGAAGCTCGCCGTACGGCCGAGCGCATGCTGCTTGCGACGCGTCCGGGCCGCGGCCAACCTAAACGGGTGAACGAACACGCTCATCCCGCGCGCTGGTGGCACGCCGAGCCCGACGGCAAGCTCGTCTGCACGTTGTGCCCGCGCTTCTGTCGCCTCGGCGACGGCCAAGCCGGCTTCTGCTTCATCCGCAAGAACGAGGGCGGCGCGCTGGTGTCGCTCGGCTACGGCCGCACGACCGGCTTCGCCGTCGATCCCATCGAGAAAAAGCCGCTCAACCACTTCTTGCCGGGCACGTCGATCCTCAGCTTCGGCACCGCCGGCTGCAACCTGGGCTGCAAGTTCTGCCAGAACTGGGACATCAGCAAAGCGCGCCTCGACGACACGCAGTCCGCGCCCGTCACGCCCACGGAAGTGGTCGACCTCGCCGTCGCCCAAGGCTGTCCGTCGATCGCCATGACCTACAACGACCCGGTCATCTGGGCCGAGTTCGCCGTCGACATCGCTCGCGTCGCGCGCGCTCGCGGCGTGCGCTCGGTGCTGGTTCGGCCGGCTACGTCACGCGAAGAGGCGCGCGGCGAGCTCTACGCCGACATCGACGCCACCAACATCGACCTCAAGGCCTTCACCGACGACTTCTACCATCGCGTGACGTTCGCGCACCTGCAGCCGGTGCTGGAGACGCTGCGCTGGCTGAAGCGCGAGACCAACGTGTGGCTGGAGATCACGAACCTCATGATCCCCGGTCTCAACGACAGCGAGGCGGAGACGAAGCAGCTGTGCGAGTGGATCGGCGCCGAGCTGGGCGATCGGGTGCCGCTGCATTTCACGGCGTTTCATCCCGACTTCAAGCTGCGCGATCGGCCGCCGACGCCGCCGGCGACGCTGGTGCGCGCGCGACAGCTGGCACACGAGATCGGCTTACGCCACGTCTACACCGGCAATATTCGCGATCGACAGGGCGGCACGACGTTCTGTACCGACTGCGGCGCCGCCGTCATCGCGCGCGACGGCTACGCCATCGATCCGGTGGGCCTCGTCGCGGTCGGCGGCGTCGGCCGCTGCGCCGCTTGCCACGCGCCGGTCGACGGCGTGTTCGACCTGCCGCTGGCCGCGTCGCCCGGCCGCCGTCGCAGCCTCGGCCTCGTCACCAGCTGAACGCGCCGCTACTGCGCGAAATCGAGCCGCTTGCGCACGGTCTCGTTCGGCGGAATGAAGACCGGCAGCGTGCGCGTAATCTTGAACTCGGGGTTCGTCAACACGACCACGTGCTTGCCGGCGGGCAGCTTGGCGCTCACGGGCGTCGGCCCGTGGTCGACGCCGTCGATGGTCACGCGACACCACGGGCTCGACGCGAGCAGCAGCGTGCCTTCGCCCGCGAGCTTGGCCGGCGCCACCGGCGGCGTCGGCGTCGTCGGCTTCTTGACCGGCTGAATCGGCGCCAGCGGCTTGGCCTTCACGTGCACCGGCGCAGCGGCGACCTTGTGCGGCTTGTCCGTCTTCGCATCGGTCGTCGGCGTCGCTTTCGGGACGATGTTCGCCGGCTGCTCGCTGTTCGCCGGCTTGGCCGGCGTCGTCGTCACGCCATTCGGGCCCGGCAGCTCGTTGTCGTTAGCCTTCGCGACGACCGGCGGCGGCGCCGGCAGCTCGATCACGGCCGGCGCGCGCCCGCGCAGCCACGCGATCGAACCGCCGATCAGCAGCAGCGCCGCGATCACGCTCGGCCAGAGCCACACGCGTTTGCGCGGCACGACGTCGACCGTCGCGGCCACGCGCGCCTCGGCCGGCATCATCCGCGTCTCGACTTCGGCCACCGCGTCGACGTGCGCGCGAAACGCCGCGCGCTCCGCCGCCAGCCGCTCGGCGTCGCGCGCCTGCGTGTCTTCGCTCGGCTCGTCGTCTTCGTCGTCGGCGAGCGAGTCGAGCTGCAGCGTCTCCAGGTGCTCGCCGAGCGACTTGCCCTTGGCCTGCGCGTCCTGCCAGGCCTCGATCTTGTGACCGAACAGCTCGGCCATGTACGACGTCAACGCGATCGGCGACACGTGCAGCCGATCGGCGCGCACCAACGCCTCCAAGTCGACCTGCATGTCGCGCGCGGTCTGATAGCGCGCCTCTTTCTCCTTCGCCAGCGCGCGCATGACGATCGCTTCCAGCTCCGGCGGATACTGCGGCTCGTACTCCGTCGGCGGCGCCACCGAGCCTTCGACGATCTGCTTCAAGACCTCGAAGTCGCTCTTGCCTTGGAACAGCCGCCGCCCCAGCGTCAGCTCGTACAGCATGATGCCGAGCGAAAAAATATCGCTGCGGCGATCGAGCGCCTCGCCGCGACCTTGCTCGGGCGACATATACGGCACCTTGCCTTTGAGCGTGCCGAAGCGCGTCTCGCCGTAGCGGTTCGAGGCTTTGGCGATGCCGAAATCGAGCAGCTTGACCGCGCCATCGTAGGTGACGATGACGTTTTGCGGCGTCACGTCGCGGTGCACGATCTCGAGCGGCTTGCCGTCGAACCCCACTTTTTCGTGCGCGTAATGCAGCCCTGACGCCAACCCGATGACGATGTTGAGCGCGTGCTCGATCGGCAGCCGCTGCTCTTTGTGCTGCACCGCTTTGGAGATCGAGCGCACGTCCTCGCCGTGCAGATACTCCATGGCGATGAAGTAGTTCCCCTCGACGACGCCGACGTCATACATCTGCACGACGTTGGGATGCTGCAGCGTGGCTGCGATGCGCGCCTCGTCGAGGAACATCTCGACGAAGTCGGTCTTCGTCGCCAGCTGCGGCAAGATCCGCTTGATGACGACCATCTTCTGAAAGCCGGGCAGACCGGAGACGCGCGCCAAGAAGATCTCGGCCATGCCGCCCGTCGCCAGGCGCTTGATGATCTCGTATTTGCCGAGCCGCGTTCCGACGCCGACGTCACCGGCGCCGGCGGCGACAGGCGTTCCCTTCAGCGACGGAGGGCGGGATCCGACCACGTCAACGAGGGTATCACGTTCGTCACCCTCACTGCCATTTCGGCCACGTGTTTCCGTCGGGGCAGCCGCAATCGGCGGGATCGGGATCTTCGTTGTCGACGTTGCCCTTCGACGGGCCGCCGTAACCCCAGCAGTAGCAAGGGATACCGGAGCCGGCGATGCCATCGCTGCAGACGATGAAGTCTTCGGGGCTGCCCTTCGTCGCCGGGCAGTCGTTGGATTCGCAGTCGGCCATGCTGCCGCCGTGGGCGATGGCGAAGGCGGTGCAGGCGGCCAGCGCCTCGGTGTCGTTGTAGGTGCCGAGCGGCGCGCAGTCGTAATAGGTCTCGCCGACGCCGTCCGAGTGCGCGGGCTGGCAACTGCCGGTCGCCGCCGCTTTGCCGTTGTCGCAGCAGCCGTTGCCGGGGCATTCGCAGCCGTCGGTGTCGCTGCCGGTGCCGCTGTTGCAGTCGAAGTGGCCGCTGGCGCAGGTGTACATGCAGGCGCCGTCGGCACATATGCGCCCGGAATTATCGGAGGCGATGCTGCACACGACGCCGCATGCGCCGCAGTTGATGACGCTCGTAATCTCGTCGCAGCCGCCGTCGTAGGTGCCCATCGTCATGTCCGGCGACGGGGGCGCGGCCGAGAGCGTGAGATCGAAGCAGACGTCGGCGCGGGCGCTCAAGTTCGCCGGCGTGCAGGCTTGGCCGAGCGGCATCGTGCCGGCGCTGTCGGAGAACGTAGTCAGCTCGAGCGTGTAGTGGCCGGGCGGCACCTGCATCGTGATCGTCTGATCGGCGTTGAAGCTCGTCGACATGATGGGCGTGCCGGCGCCGGCAGCGACGGCAGCGCCGTTGCATTCGACGCTCGGCGCATAGACGTCGAGACGCAAGAGCTCGGCACCCGTGACGAGCGAGCTGGGCCCGCCCATCTGCATGCACGCGCGCTTGACGCCATCGGTGCCACAGCCGATGAGACCTACAGTGGCGACGACAGCGACGGTGAGGATACGCGGAAACACGACTACGTCAGTCACGATACCATGATACGATTTTCAGCAGCAATGGTTCGTTCGCGTGTTCGTTTGGCGCTGTTGTGGGTTCTTTGTCTCGTCTTCCTCAGTAGCGAGGCGCGCGCGGCGATCGAGAGCGATCTGGTGCAGCGCGGCGTCTCTGCTTACAACGACTTGCAGTACGCGCGCGCCATCACGCTGCTGCATCAAGCGCTGGAAGAGACGCTGACGCGCGAGGAAAAGCTGGTCACGTTTCAGACGCTGGCCTTCGCGCACGTGGCGCTGAACGATGCGCCCTCCGCGCAGCACGACTTCGAGAATTTGTTGCGCATCGACGCCGCTTTTCAGCTCGATCGCACGATCTCGCCGCGCGTGCGCGCGGTGTTCGAGTCGGCGCGCGCCCGCGTGGCGACGGGCGAAGACGGCAACGGCGGCGCCATCACGTCGCTGCCGACGGTCACGCCGCGCGTCGATTGGGGCGCGACGACGCACGCGCAGGCGGGCCATTCGCTCACGGTGCAGCTGTCGCATCCGGGCGGCGTCGCGGCGCGCGCGCAGCTGTTCTATCGCACCCGCGGTCAGCTCGTGTTCTCGTCGGTGTCGGCGCCGGCGGGCGGGCAGGGCCACTTCTTCTTCACGCTGCCGGGCTCGGCCGTGCAAGCGCCGGCGCTCGAGTATTACCTCGTCATCCTCGACGAGAGCGGCTCCTCGGTCGCGCAGGCGGGCACGCTCGGGCAGCCGCTCGTCGTCGACGTGCCCGGTCACGTCAAGCCGCTCTATGCGCGCGGCTGGTTTTGGGGCGTCGTCGGCGGCGCGGCGCTCGTCGCCGCCGGCGTGGTCACGGCGGCCGTGCTCGCGTCGGAGTCGTCGCGCTCGACGGCGGCCACGATCGTCATTCATCCGACGTCGCTGCACGTCGCGTTCTGATTCCGCCGGAAGCGCCGCGCATTCTGCGGTAGTCTTCGCCGGCCATGGCCAAGAAATACGAGACCCCGAAAGGTACGCGCGACTTCCTGCCGGCGGACATGAAGACCCGCCGCGCCGTCTTCGATCGCCTGCGTAAATACTTCGAGCTCTATGGGTTCGAAGAGCTGGATACGCCCGCGTTCGAATACCTCGAAGTGCTGACGGTGAAATCGGGGACGCAGGCGGAGAACGAAATCTACTCCTTCGTCGACAAGGGCGATCGCAAGCTCGGCTTGCGCTTCGATCTCGACGTCGTCGACGGGGCGCGTGGCCGCCGCGCACACCGAGCTGCCGCGTCCGTTCTATCGCTATCAGATCGCCAAAGTGTGGCGCTACGATCGTCCGCAGGCCGGCCGCTATCGCGAGTTCTACCAGGCCGACGCCGACATCATCGGCTCTTACTCGACGGACTGCGAAGTCGATCTGTTGTTGATGGCGACCGAGGTCTTGCAAGGCTTCGAGCTCGGCGACTATCAGCTGGTCATCAACAACCGCAAGATCCTGGAAGCGCAGGTGCGCGTGTCGGGCATTCCGCCGGAGAAGAAGGCGGACGCGCTGCGGGCGCTCGACAAGCTGCTCAAGATCGGCAAAGACGGCATGAAAGAGGAGTTCGGCCGTTACGGCTTGTCGGACGCGCAGTTCGATGCGTTCTACAACGTCATCGTCGTCGAGTCGCTCGACGAAGTGGCCGGCCGCGTCGCCGGCGACGAGCAGGGGCAAAAGGGCGTCGCCGAGCTGCGCGAAATCTTCGCCAAGGCCGAGCGGCTCGGCTTCGCCGACAAGCTGAAGTTCGACTGGACGCTGGTGCGCGGCCTCGACTACTACACCGGGCCCGTCTTCGAGGCGCAGGCCAAGACGACGTCCGGCTTCGGCAGCTTCGCCGGCGGCGGCCGCTACGACGATTCTCGTCGGCCTGTACGGCGGTCAGCCGCAAGGCGCCGTCGGTCTGTCCTTCGGCCTCGAGCGGCTCATCGGGCTCATCGAGGAGCGCGGCGGCGCCAAGGACGCGCTCGAGCCGCCGCTGCTCGTGGCGCCGCTCGACGACGCGCAGTTCGAGGCCGCCGAGCGGCTGGCGTTGGCCTTGCGCCGCGCCGGCATCGCGACGCGGTTATTGCCGGCGACCAAGCGCGAGAAGGTCTTCAAGTATTCGACGGCAGCGGGCTTGCCGCGCATCGTCCTCGTCGGCGCCGAGGAGGCGGCCAGCGGCATGTTCGCGCTGCGGCAGGCCGGCGGCGCCGAGCAGCGGCTCGGGCAGGCGGAGCTGATCGCGGCGCTGCTGGCGCGGTGAAGCAACTTTCGTGAACGGATGGCGATAAAGGGGAGGGTGGTCGGGGGTTTTTACCCAGCCTGGGGCAGAGCCCACCATCCTCCGGAATCGATCGTCGGTCGTTGAATGTCGAGCGAGGCGGCGGCGACCTCGCGCCGGCGGAAGGACGCGCGCGCGTGACGCGAGCGCGCGGGAGATGCGCTACTTCTGCGGTCCGGCGGCGATGATCTCTTGCGCCATCTTGTCCGCGATCACTTCCGGCTGCGCCTCTTCCACGCGCGAGCGGTCGATGATGTTGGCGATGGTGTCGTAGATTTCGATCGTCTTCTTGCGCGCCTTCGTCGCGTCGTAACCGGCGTACTCCGCGGCCACGTTGATGAGGCCGCCGCCGTTGATGACGTAGTCGGGCGCGTACCAAATGCCGCGCGCCCGCAGCGCCGCGCCGACGGCGGGCGTGCGCAGCTGATTGTTGGCCGCACCGGCGACCGCCTTCGTCTTCAGCTTGGGCACGACCGCTTCGGTCAACGCGCCACCGAGCGCGCACGGCGCCAAGATGTCGCACTCGACTTCCAGGATCTTGTCGACGTCGACGACGGCGGCGCCCAATTCGGTGGCGATGGCGGCGCGGCGCGTGGCATCGACGTCGCAGATCGTCAAGCGCGCGCCGGCGTGGTGCAGCTCGCGCGCGAGGTGCGCGCCGACGTGACCGACGCCTTGCACGGCGATGTGCAGCCCCTTCAAGTCGGGCTTGTCGAAGATCTTGTGCGCGATCGCTTCGATGCCGCGACGCACGCCGAGCGCCGTGAACGGCGACGGGTCACCCGAGCCGCCCTTTTCCGGCGACGTGCCGAGGACGTGCTTCGTCATCGTGCGCACGACGTCCATGTCGGTCGGGCTGGTGCCCGAATCCTCGGTCGTGATGTAGCGGCCGCCCAAGCGATCGACGAACTGGCCGAACGCGCGGAACAGCGCCGCGCGCTTCTCGACCGACCACGTCGGCAGGTCGCGCGGCGCGATGATGACCGCTTTGCCACCACCGTGCGGCAGGCGCGCCGAGGCCGCTTTGTAGCTCATGCCTTGCGCGAGGCGGGTCACGTCGTCGATGGCCGCGGCCTCGGTTTCGTACGGGTAGATGCGCGTGCCGCCGATGCCGGGGCCCAAGCGCGTCGAGTGAATGCCGACGATGGCGCGCAGCCCGGACGCCGCGTCGAAGCCGAAGCACAGCTCGCCGTAACCCAGATGCGAAAGCGTCTCGAAGATGTCCACGAAGTCCTCCTGCCGTTGCTCGCGTGGCTGCGCGAGGCCAAGGCGGCGTGGTTATAACGACGACGCCCGCGCGTAGCAACGAAAATGCTCGTGATACGATGGAGTTGGTGGCGCGTTGCGTCAGGCAGCTCGAGGCGGTGGCGCGGTCGGCGATCGCCGCTTGCGACGGCGGCGCGCGGGTCGCGGCGGCGCTGGCGGGATCGCGCCGGCGTTACGCCGCGGTGTGGGCCGTCGGCAAAGCGGCGGCCTCGATGGCGGCGGCGGCGGCGCGCGAATCCGGTGACGCGTTCGTCGTCGATGCCACGGTCGCCGGCCACCCGCTGCCGGACGCGCGCAGCGTGGCCGCGGCCGAGCGGCTGCTGGCGGCGGCGCGCGCCGTGCCGGCCGACGCGCGCGCTCTCTTGCTGCTGTCGGGCGGCGCGTCGTCGCTGGTGGCGGCGCCCGTCGACGGTCTGACGCTCGCGGATTTGCGGGCGACGACGGCGGCGCTCATGCACGCGGGCGCGCCGATCGGCGACATCAACATCGTGCGCCGTCATCTGACGCGGCTCGGTGGCGGCAAGCTGGCGGCGGCCTGCGCCGGGGCGCTCGACGTGCTCGCGCTGTCCGATGTCGGCGGCGACGATCCGGCGACCGTCGCGGCGACGATCGGCTCGGGTCCGGCGTCGCCCGAGCCGGCGTCGCGCGCGGCCGCGTTGGCGATCGCCCGTCGCTGCGCTGCGCCGGCCGCGGCCTTGCGCGCGCTCGACGGCGCGGGCGCCGAGAATCCGCGCGCCGACCATCCGGCCTTCGCGCGCGGCAGCTATCGCATCCTGGCGTCGCCGCGAACGCTGCTGCAAGAGGCCGTTCGCGCCGCCGCGGCAGCTGGATTCGCGGTGATCGAACGGTCACACCTCGTCGCCGGTGACGTCGGCGAGCTCGCGGCCGAGCTCGTCCGCGCGACGGCGACGTTGGCGCGCGGCCAGTGCTTCGTCGCCGTCGGTGAGCCGACCGTGCGCGTCGCCGGCGACGGACGGGGCGGACGCGCGCAGCATCTGGCGTTGACGCTGGTGCCCGCGCTCGACGGCGGCGACTGCGCGTTCGTCGCCGTCGGCTCCGACGGTCGCGATGGCCCGACGGACGCAGCCGGCGCCGCCGTCGACGGGCAGACCGCCGCCGCGCTCGCCGCGCAAGGCCGCGACGTCGCCGCCGCGCTCGCCCGTTGCGACAGCTCCGCCGCGCTCGCTGCCGTCACCACCACGATCGCGAGCTGGCCGACGGGCACGAACCTGACCGACTTGTACCTTCTGGCGCGCGCATGAGGTAGTGTTCGCGCCGCGTGTGGACCATCCTCCGCGTCTTGACTTGGACCGAGCAGCGCTTCAACGAGCGTGGCTTGGGAACGCCGCGCCTCGACGCGCAGGTGCTCTTGGCGCACGTGCTGCAAAAAGATCGCGTCTATCTCTACACGCACTTCGATCAGCCGCTGCAGCCGCCGGAGTTGGCCGCCTATCGCGCGCTCATCCAGCGTCGGCTCGCGGGTGAGCCGGTGGCCTATCTCGTCGGCACCAAGGAGTTTCGTTCGCTCGAGCTGCACGTCGACGCGCGCGTGCTGGTGCCGCGGCCCGATACCGAGACGCTCGTCGACGTGGCGCTGGCGCTCGTCGGTGACGAAGGGCGCGTGGTCGACATCGGCACCGGCTCGGGCGCGATCGCGCTGGCGCTCAAGCACGCGCGGCCGGCGTTGGACGTGCTGGCGGTCGATCGCTCGCCGGATGCGGCGACGGTGGCGCGTGCGAACGCCGCGCGGCTGGCGCTGGCCGTCGACGTCGTCGAGGGCGATCTGCTGGCGCCGGTCGTGGCGCGCGGGCCGTTCGCGCTCGTCGTGTCGAACCCGCCGTACATTCCGAGCGGCGACATCGCCGCGCTCGCCGTCGAAGTGCGCAACGAGCCGCGCGCCGCGCTCGACGGCGGTCGCGACGGGCTCGACTTCGTGCGCCGGCTCATCGTCGACGCGCCGCCGCTGCTCGTGCCCGGCGGTGCGCTGGCGCTCGAGATTCGGCGCCGGCCAAGCGGCGACGGTCGCCGCGCTCTTCGCCGCCGACGGCCGCTACGATCCTGCCGAAGTCACCAAGGACTTGGGCGGCGTCGAGCGCGTCGTCGCCGCCCGTCTGAAGTCGTAGTCGCAGTAACAAGTTGTGGCGGCGGCTGCGCGACTCGAAGAATTTGGCGTGAAGGGATGCCGCCTGCCGGCCGGAGATTCGCGGCCGACGCAGGCGATGGCGAGACTTCAGTCGGCCTTGGTCTTATCGGCCGTCGGCTGGCGGCTGACCGCGGCCGGCTGCGCGCGCAGCCATGCCGCCGCGCGCGGACGCGTGAGCGCGCCCTCGATGTCGTTGACGTAGCGATGCGACAGCTCTTCCATCAGCCCGCGCGCCCGCGGCTCGTCGCCAGCCCGCGCCGTCGCCAGCGCCAACGCCATGCGCAACGTCGGCCGCGTCGCCGTCGGCAGCTCCGCCGTCGCCGCTTGGTCGTCGCCGTTGCGGGCCGCGATCCAGCCCTTCAACGCCGTCGCCTTCTGCCCGGCGTGCGCGTCGCCGGCGAGCTTGAGCGCCACGCCCATCTCCTCGGCGCGCGCGTTCGCCAGCTGTCGCTCGCCGATGGCGCCGAGCACCATCGCGCGCACGTGCAGCGCCTCCGTCGACAGCCGGCGCCGCTCGGTCTCGGCCATGACCTGCGCCGTCTCCGGCGCCTCCAACGCCTGCCGCGCTTGCCGCAGCGACTGCCCCGACTCCGACAGCGCGCCGCGATCGAGCTCGACGCGCGCCAGCTCCACGAGCGCGTCCGCTTGATCGCCCGGCCGCTTCGTCTTGCCCGCCAGATCGGCCTCGGCCGCCAACGCGCGCTCGCAATCGCCGCCGCGCCCGTCGAAGAGCCAGCTGCGCGCCTCGCGCATCGCGCCCTCGTGATGCGTGGCCGGATCGTCGTTCGCGATCATCGTGGCGTAGGCGCGCCGCGCCTCTTTGCCTTTGCCCGCGAACAACAGCGCGTCGCCCAGCGCCGACTCGGCCACGACGAAGCCGGGCTCGAGCGTCAACGCGCGCTTGGCCTGCGTCACCGCCTCGTCGACTTCGTTGCGCCGCAAAGCCAGCTGCGACATCAACACCGCGGCGTTGGGCTCTTTGGGCGCCAGCTCGCCGTAGGTTTTCAGCGCCGCCAGCGCGTCATCCATGCGGTTGTCGTCGGCCAGCGCCAGCGCCAGCATGCCGTACGCGGCCGGATACTTGGCGTCGAGCTCGGTCGCCTTCTGCAGATCGGCCACGGCGCCGTCGAGATCGCCGCCCGCCGTCTGCTTGAACACGCCGCGCGCCACCCGCGCGCGCGCGTCGCCCGGCAGCGTGACCACCAGCTGATCGTAGGCCTTCTTCGCGTCGGCCGTGCGCGCCTGCACCATCGCGCGGTAGCCTTCGATGAACAGCCGCTCGCCCGCCGACGCCTTCTTCGCCAGCTCCGACGCGCGCGTCAGCTCTTTGACCGCTACATCCGGCGCCACCGCCTGCGCCAACAGATAATGGGCGAACGCCAGGGTCTCCTCTTTGGCGATGGCGTCACCGCAGCTCTTGCGCGCGCTCGCCATGTGCCGACCGTCGACGGCGTTGGCGCATGTCGTCACCGCCTGCGCGACCTCCATGCTGTGCGTCGCCAGCGTCAGTCGCGCCGGTCCCGGCGGCGCCGCGCTCACGACCGGCGGTGGCGCCGGCCGATTCTGCGGCGGCGGATAGCCCGGCTGCGGCTGCCCGTAGCCCGGTTGCGGCGGCGGATAGCCGTTCTGCGGATAGCCCTGCTGCGACTGTCCGTAGCCTGGTTGCGGCGGCGGATAGCCATAGCCCTGCTGCGGCGGCGGATAGCCGTTCGGCTGGGCATTTTGTGGCGGCGGATAGCCGTTTTGCGGATACCCACTCGGTTGCTGCTGCTGCGGACGATTCTGCGGCTGCGCGTATCCGGCCGGCGGCGGCTGCGGATACGGCTGCTGCGAATCGCTATTCTGCTGCGCTTGCGCCGACGCGATCGCCGGCAACGCGAGCGTGAGAGCCAGCCACGACACGCGCATGGTCACCTCCCGTGACGTCGAAGATCCTGAACTACTAGACGACGCTTGGCTACACGCAAGATCACACTGCATACAACTGCACTCAAATTTCCCTCCTGCAAGTGGTGACGACGGGCAAACCTTGACGCTGCACGCCGGCTGGGGCAGCGTTTTGCCCGTGTCACAGCCTGAAAACAACTCTCGCGCCGTCTCCGCTGGACGCGGCCTGCTCTTCATCACCGGCGCCAAGCTGTGGTTCATGGTCGCCGGCTACGTCGTGCAGTTCGCGCTGCCGCGGGCGCTCGGCTCGCCGGCCAGCTACGGCATCTGGGTCATCGTGCTGAGCGTCCTGTCGCCCGTGAACAACGTCATGGTGACCGCGACGATCCAAGGCGTCTCGAAATTCACCTCCGAGGTCGAATCGCGGCGGCCGGCGGTTTTACGCGCGGCGTTGAAGCTGCAAGCGCTGCTCGGCGGCGGCGTGGCGCTGGCGCTGTTCCTGCTCGCGCCGGTCATCGCCAACTTCGAGCACGACCCGTCGCTGACGCCGTATCTGCAGCTGGCGCCGGGCGTCGCCTTGGCCTACTCGATCTACGCCGTCTTCGTCGGCGCCGCCAACGGCCGCAAGGAGTTCCAGAAGCAGGCCGGCCTCGACGTCACGTTCTCGACCCTGCGCTGTATCTTCATCGTCGGCGCCGCCGCGCTCACCCATTCGGCGCTGGCGTCGGTGGGCGGCTTCGTCGGCGCCGCCGTCGTCATCGCCTTCGTCTCCTTCTTCGTCGTCGGCATGGGCGGCCGCGTCACCGAATCCTTCGATCTCAAGCTGCTCGGCCGCTTCTTCAGCGGCGTCGCCTTCTACTTACTCATCGTCAATTTGCTCATGTTCACCGACGGCCTCTTGTTGAAGCGCATCGTGTCCGAGTGGGCGACGCAGCGGCAGCTCATCGATCCCGCCGTTTACGCCAACGAGCAGGCCGGCTTCTACGGCGCCGTGCAGAACATCGCGCGCATCCCGTATCAGCTCATCCTCGCGGTCACGTTCATCATCTTCCCGCTAGTCGCCAAGTCGACGTTCGACGCCGACATCGAGCGCACCCGCGGCTACGTCCGCACCACCATGCGCTACTCGCTAGTCGTGGCCGCGCTCATCGCCGCCGCGCTCGCCGCGCGCCCCGACGCGACGCTCAAGCTGTTCTACAAGCCCGAATACGTCGCCGGCGCGCGCGCCTTGGCGCCTTTGCTCATCGGCTACGTCTTCTTCTCGCTCTTCAACATCGCCGGCACCATCATCAACGGCTCCGGCCGCACCCTGCCGACGACGATCATCGGCGTCGTCACGCTCGCCATCACCGTCGCCGCCGAGTGGATCGGCATCCGCTTCGCGCTCGACACCGGCGCCGATCCGCTCTTCTTCGCCGCCTGCGCCACCGCCGCGGCGATGGGCTTCGGCCTCGTCTTGTCAGGGTTGTACTTGATGCGCGTGTTCGGCGCGTTCATGCCGCTTCTGACCGTCGTGCGCGTCGCGGTCGCTTACGCCGTCGCCGCCGCCGTCGGCTGGGCTTGGACGCGCAGCGGCTTCATGCCCGGCAAAGTCGGCACGCTCGTCTCCGCGTCGGTCTGCGGCTTGGCCTTCCTCGTCACCTGCGTCGTCACCGGCGAGCTCAGCCCGTCCGCGCTCAAGCAGCTACGCAAACGTTGATTCAGTTGGAGGCGGTGACCTCGCGGAGCTTGGCGCGCTGCTCGGCGGTCAAGCTGTGGTGGAAATGCTCGAAGTCGTCGCTGATCTCGACGCTACCGACGAGCGTCTCGACGTGGGCGCGATCGAACGGCTCCTGTCCGACGGCCGCCAGCGCGTCCGCCAAGCTCGCCGGCTCGACCCAATTGCGCGCCCGCTCCATGACTTCGTCGAACAGCTGCTGCTGCCGCTGATTCAGCTCGAGCGCGCCGGCGACGTCTCGGCGCGGCGCCCGCGCGGTCGAACGAACGATCGGGGCCGCGCCGCCCGACGCGATGTTGCGGCGCAGGCTCGGCACGTCGGCTTCGCGCTGCCAGCGCTGCCACGAGCGCCGGAAACGGCCGCCGCGCGCCGGGAAGTCGTCGTCGGGCGCGCCGAGATCGATGGGTCCGCCGCGGAAACGACGCCGGCGATGGCAGCCGTCGCCGTGCGCCCACGCGTGATACATGCGCCAGCGGAACAGCATTTTGGCGACGAAGATGGTGCTCAAGATGAACAGAATGGTCATGGCGGAAAGCCTCCCTGACACCTCAAGCTGCGACCGCCGCGTAAACGTTAAATGCCGCGCGCGTAAAGTTTTGTAAATTTCCCAAAAGTTGCGCCGCGACCACATGTCGGTACCGTAGAAGAATGCGGATTCTCCCGTTTCTGCTGCTCGCCGCCGTGCTTCCCGGCTGTTTGTCGGGCATGGGCTATTCGACCGCCGATCAGGTCCTCAACGCCGCGCGCGAGTACAACCAAGACGTGCGCTGGGGCCGCTACGATCAGGCCGCCGATCACATCCCGAAGGACGAGCGCGAACGCTACGTAGAGCGACGAACGGCGCTCGAGGACAACCTCGAGATCGCCGACTTCGAGCTGGTGAACATCGTCATCGACAAGAAGAAGTCGACGGCCGTCGCCCGCGTCGAATACACCTGGACGCTCAAAGACCAAGGAATCGTAAAGAAAACGACGACCAAGCAGTCCTGGGAGAAGCAGGGCCAAGCTTGGGTAGTGGCAAAAGAGACGCGTGTTAAGGGGAGCCCACTCGTGCTGTTCGACGAGCCCGCGAAGGACCCCGTAAAGACCGCCCAGTAGCTCTTCTTTCCGCTATAATTACGGCCGGTTTCTCTTGGCCAACGACTCCCTCGACTTCGTGCAGCGAGGCAAAGTCTCCATCGTCCGGCGCCAATACGCCGAGGCCGTGAAGATTTGCCGCCTCGGACTCCTCGGCCAGCCGTCGCTGCTCGAGGGGCGATTGGTGCTGGGCATGGCGTTGACCGCGCTCGGCCGCTGGGACGAAGTGCTGGCCGAGATGCGCGTGGCGCTCGAGACCGACGCCAACTCGGCGCTGGCGTGGCTGCTCAAAGGCGAAGCGCTCGTCGGCAAAGGCGATTACGTGCAGGCCGAGGCGACGCTCAAGCGCGCCAAGGAGCTCGATCCGTCGAACAGCAAGGCCGATCAGCTGTTACAAGAAATCGCCACGGCGCGCGCGGCCGGCTTCGAAGGGCTGCCGGCGGAGCCGACCGACACCAAGGTTTATCCGGCGCGCGTCTCGGGCGGCACCGATCCCGATCTCGGCAACGTCATCGTGCCCATGCCGATGGATCGCGGCGAGCTCGTCAAAGTTCCCGACGAATCCGAAGATCCGTCGATCGAATACGACGAGCCCGAAGACGCGACCGAGGTCGATCACGACCCGTCGAAGCGCAATCGCGTGCAGAAGAAGCGCGACAAGAACGGCAAGCCGTCGTCGGTGCTGGTCGACTTCAACGAGAGCGAAGACACCGTCGAGGATTCGCAAGTGGCGACGGAAACGTTCCGCCCGCCGGTGCGCGACAAAGGCATCGGCTTCGACGGGCCGGCGACGGCGACGAAGGATTTCGGGCGCGCGCCGCCGCGGCCGTCGAAGTCGCACTCGGCGCCGACGGGCGTCGGGCGCAAGTCGGCGCAGCGCGAGGCGGTCGTCGATCCCGACCAGAACGAAGAAGACACGCGCGACGAAGAGGACTCGACGCTGACGCCGGCCGAGGTCATGCGCGCGCGCCGTTTACCGTCGCTGGCGAGCGATCATGGGACGGGCACGGGCTCGGGACGGCGCGCCGTCGACGATCTGCCCGATCAATCGGAGCCGTCGATTGTCCTCAATTCCAACGATCTCATCGCCGAAGATCCCTCGCGCGAAGGATTTCCGCGTGGCTTTGCGCCGACGTTCGAGACCGAAGACTCCGAGGACGAGCAGACGCGGCAGCGCCGGCAAAAGCAGGTCGACGAGCACGCCGGGACGACGCCGGAGGCGCCGGAGCCGGTGCTGGCGCGGCAGCGGCCGCGCGCGTTCGATCCCATCGGCCGGCCGCAGCCGTCGTTCCCGCGCAACTCGCAGGAAGTCGCCACCGAGATGCGCGGCGACGGCGGCGTCTTCAACCAGGCGTACGGCTACGAAGGCGGCAACGGCGAGGAGCCGGGCGTCGTGCGGGTGCCGGTGTCACGGCGCGCGCCGCGGTCGACCGTGATGGTGCGCGGCAACGAGGATGGCTCGTGGTACGAGCGGCCGCGACGCGGGCTGGCGCTGTTGTTGACGGCGCTGATCGCGGTCATCGCCGTCGGTGTCGCGACCGGCCTATTGGTGCGCGAGTGGCGCATGCGAGCGCGCGTGGCGCGACGGCACGAGCTGGCGCGACAGAAGCTGGCGTCGGGCAATTACCCCGGCTTTCAAGCGGCCGAGCTGCTCTATCGCCAGATCCTGGCCGAGCGTGAAGACGGCGAAGCGCGGGCGATGCGGGCGCGCGTGCTGGCGCAGATGGCGTTCGAGTTCGGCGACGCGCCCGACCCGGCGCAGCGCGCGGTGGCGACGCTCGGCGACGACGCAGCCTCGACCTGCGCCGACAAGAAGCCGGGCTGTGAAGACGCGGCCGAGGCGCGCGTCTACTTGGCGATGGCGCGCGGCGAGCTCGATCGCGCCGAGCGCTTGGCGCAGGCGCTGCGCCGCAAATTCGCCGACGGCGCGTCGGCCTATCTGGCGGGGCGCGCGGAGTTGCTGCTCGAGCGGCCCGATCCGGCGGGCGACGCGCTGCGGGCGGCGGCCGACGCCGATCCGCGCAATCCGCTGGTGCTGCACGGCCTCGGCTTGGCTGAAGCGGCGGGGCGTCACGACGAGCGCGCCTTCGACGCCTATCGCCGCGCGCTCGACGCCAATCCCAACCACATCGCGACCATCGTCGATCGCGCGCTCTTGCAGGTCGATCGCGGCGTCGATCGCGATGCGGCGCGGGTGGCGCTCGAGAACGTCGTCGGCAAGTTCGGCGGCGATTCGTCGCCGAGTCAGCTGGCGCGCGCGTTCTTGGGGCTGGCCGAGCTCGACTTGGCGCGCGGCGACATGGAGCCGGCGCGGCGCGAGCTCAATCAAGCGGCGGCGCGCCGGCGCGAAGGCGACGCCATGCTGTCCGAAGATCTGGCGCAAGCCTTCGCCAACGCCTACATGCTCGACGAGGCCGAGCGCGAGGCCAAGCGCGCCATCGCCGCCGCCGGTCGCTTGACGCCGAAGCTGACGCTGGCCGAAGTGGCGCTCCGGCGCGCGCGGCCGCAGCAGGCGCTGGCGGTCATCGAAGAGGCGGGCACGTCGCGGCCCGAGGCGCTGGTGATGCGCGCGTTGGCGTCGCTGATGCTCGGTCGCAAGGAGTCGGCGCGGCTCGATGCCGAAGCGGCCTTGCGCGTCGAGCCCGAGCTCGTGACCGCGAAGGTGGCGCTGGCGCGCGTCGACATCGCCGACGGTCATCCCGAGCGCGCGCAGAAGTCGCTCGACGCGCTCGAGCGCATGCCGCAAAAGACGCCCGAAGTCGCGGCCGCGCTGGGGATGGTCTACGTCGCCGAGAAGGTGCCCGATCGCGCGTTGTGGTGGTTCAAAGAGGCGCTCAAGCGCGAGCCGCTCGACATCGAGGCGCGGCTCATGCGCGCCAAGCTCTATCACGACGCCGGCCAGTTCGACGCCGCGCGCGAGGAGCTGAAGCTGGTGTTGGCGACGAACGCCGGTTACGCGCCGGCGCGCCGCGAGCTGGCGCAGCTGGCGCTCGACGCCGGCGACGCCGTGGCCGCGCGCGACGAGCTGGACGCGCTGCTCGCCACCGACGACAACGTCGATCTCGACACTTTGTTGACGGCGGTCAAGGCGCATCTGTTGATGGGCGACGGCGCGGGCGCCGAAGAGCGCATCGTGCGCGCGCAAAAGCTGCCGACGGCGGTGACGGCGGCCGAGGAGCTCATCAACCTGCAGGGCCGCGCGCTCTTGGCCGAGCACAAAGCGGCTGACGCGGCGGCCTTCTTGCGCAAGGCGATCCCGCAAGCGACGCATGGCGAGACGGTGGCGACGCTGATGGAGGCCTATCTCGATCTCGATCAGCCGGACAAGGCGCAGGAAGTCGTCGTGAAATTGGCGCCGTTGAAGACGCGCGGTGGCGTCGAGATCTTGGTGTCGCGGGCGCGGCTGGCCGTCGAGCGCGGGCACGATTCGGTGGCCGAAGGCTTCGCGCAAGAGGCGCTGGCGCGGCTGCGCGGACCCCGGGCGCCGCGCGCGCTCAAGGCCGAGGCGTACATGGTGCTCGGTCGCGCGCAGTACGATCAGGGCAATTTCCGCCCGGCGCTGAAGTCGCTCAAGACGGCGACGGAGCTCGATCCGCGGTCGGCGCGCGCTTGGTATCACCTCTCGCTCGTCGAGGAAGATCTGAAGATGCTGCCCGATGCGCGCGCGGCCATGGAGTCGGCGGTGAAGTGCGATCCGCAGCTGGCCGAGGCCTACTACTACCTCGGTCGCCTGCGCGCGGCGGCGAGTGACGCGACGTCGGTCGAGGCCTATCAGAAGTACGTGGAGCTGGCGCCCAAAGGTCCGTTCGCGACCGAAGTGCGGCAGGCGCTCAAGGATGGCCCCACCGTCGCGCCGGCGACTCCGCCCGCGGCTACGCCGACCAATTCTCGGCTTCGAAAGCTTCGCCGGGGACGATGAGCTCGACGCCGCCGTCGGCCGGATAGCGCGCCAACGGCGCATCGCCCGTCGCGAAGAGGTGGAAGCTGAGGCTCAGCCGCTCGCCGGCGACGACGCCGAGGCGCGCGAACGGTGCGGCCAACTCCAGCGTCTTGCCGCGCGCGGACGGGCCGCCGCGATCGCGCTCGGCGAAGACGCCGTTGGCCTCTTCGTCGATGCGCACCGACGGCATCGCCGTCGTCGAGGCGCAGGCGCAGGCGGCGCTGGCCGACGGCGATCTCGATCGCCAGGCGCGCCGTCGCCAGCTCCGGCGCGCGACCGTCGCTCGGCTCGAGGCGCACGAACAGCCGCTCGCGGTCGAAGCCGAACAAGATCGTCGCCACCAGCGGGGAATCGGCCATCGCGGCGCCGCGCGGCACGCGGTAACGGCCCGCGCCCTGCCAGTCGTAGAAGCCGTGACCGCCGATGCGCGGGTGAATGAAGGCGAACGGCGCGCTGATGACGCTGTCGGGCGCCATCCCCAGCTGCGCGACCGGATCCTCGAGCTCGTGCGGCACGCGCAGGCCCATCGCTTGATAGGCGCCGGCCAAATGCGCGCGAAACAGCTGATCGAAGAGCGCGTCTTCCATCGAGGTGAACGGCGCGCCGAACCACCAGAACCAGTCGCTGCCTTCGGCGGCGAGCAGGCGCTCGTGCGCGGCGGCGCGGGCCTCGCCGTCGAGCCCTTCGGCGACGGCGCGGCTAAAGCGGCTGCGCGCGCGGCCGAGCAACTCCCAGGCGCGATTCTTCACCGGGTCGGCGATCCAGATGTGAAAGTCGGAGTCGATCCACGAGCCCGAGTGCAGCCGCGACAGGTTACGTCGCGTCGGCGCTTGGTGCAGATGCTGCTCGATGCTCGCCGAGGCCAGCTGGCCATCGTTCGACAGCGCGCCGAACAGCGTGCGCAAGAACGGCTCGCCGTAGCCGGCGTACGATTCCCACGGGTTTTCGCCGTCGAGGAAGATGGGCACGAGCGCGGGCTCGTGCGCCGGCGCGTGCGACTGCTCGGCGGCGGCGCGCGAACGGCCCAAGAGGTCCTGCACTGCGGCCTCGGCGCTGCCGTGCATGTAGGCGAAGCCGATCTTGTCGCTCAGCTCGCGATCGCGGAAGAGGAGGTCGACGCCGTTGCAGCGCCACGGCTGATAGAGAGCGCCGCGGCCGAGGTCGTGGTCGACGGAGCGCCACAAGTTGCCTTCGTCGGTGGCGAGCCAGCCGATGCCGGCGTCGGCGTAGAGCGCGAGCGCCTCGGGCGAGACCGAGCCTTCGGGCGGCCACATGCCGCGCGGCTTGTGGCCGAACGCCGCTTCGTGCGCGACTCTGGCTTTGGCGATCTGCAGCGCGCCGTCGTCGGGATGGGCGAACTCGGGCGGCAGCGTCGCGTGCGGCATGGCCCGGCGCGCATGCTCGGTGTCGACGAGCAGCGGCACGATCGGATGGTAAAACGGCGACGACGAGATCTCGATCTGCCCGCGCTCCTCCAATTTGCGATAGAGCGGCAGCACGCGGGCACAGGCCGCCCGCTGCTTTTCCACGACCGTCGCCAGATCTTGCCGTGAATAGCCGCGCTGCTTGTGCTCGAGCGCCGCGACTTCGGCGTCGTTCTCGCGCGCCGCGAAGCCGAGCCAGCCCAAGTTGAACAGCACCGTCAGATCGCGGACGTCACCGTCGGAGAAGCGCGCCTTGCCTTCGCGCATCGAGAGCAGCTCGCCGTAACGCGGATGGCGGCGCACGTGGCGATCCCACGGCAGCGAGAAGAAGCGCTCGACGGCAAACGCGCGCTCGACGTCGTTCCACGACTCCAGCTCGGCGATGCGCAGCCACTCGTCTTCGTGACCGGGTTTGCCGGCGGCGACGTCTTGCAGCTGCTGCACCAGCGACGGCACGAAGTTCACCGTCAGCCGAATGCGCTCGTACTCGTCGAGCAGCCGCGCCACGTCGAGGTAGCCGCGCGCGCCGTGCAGCCGCACCCACGGCAACAGCGCCCGGCCGCTGCGCGGGTCGACATATTGCGGCTGGTGCATGTGGAGCAGGAAGACGACGTTCGCCGAACGACCGGCGGCGCTCACTCGAACTTGTAGCCCTTGGGGACGACGACGATGCCGTCGGAGATCGTGAAGCGGCGCGCGTCGGCCTCGGCGTCGTAGCCGATCTCGGTGTGCGGCGGGACGTGCACGCCTTTGTCGATGATCGCCTTGCGAATGCGGCAGTAGCGGCCGATCTCGACGTTGTCGAGGATGAGCGACTCCTCGACGTACGCGAAGCTGTTGATGCGCACCTGCGGCGACAAGACCGTGCGATCGATGCGTCCGCCGGAGATGATGCAGCCTTCGGACACGAGCGAGTCGGTGGCGATGCCCATGCGCGAGTGGCCCGAGCCGTCGCCGGGATCGGCGAACACGAACTTGGCCGGCGGCAAGGGGCGCGTCCACGTGCGCAGCGGCCAGCGCGGGTTGTAGAGGTCGAAGTCGGGCACGACCTGCGTCAGATCCATGTTCGCCTGCCAGTAGGCGCCGATGGTCCCGACGTCGCGCCAGTAGCCGCGCTCGTTGGGGTGCGATCCCGGGATCTCGTTCTGCGAGAAGTCGTAGACGTAGACGTCACGGCCGCGCGCCACCATCTCCGGCAGGATGTTGCGGCCGAAGTCGTGCGCGCTGTTGCCGCTGGCGTCGCGCGCCAATTCCTCGACGAGCGCGCCGGTCTGGAACACGTAGTTACCCATCGACGCCAGCGCCCAGCCGGGACGACCGGGCATCTCGCGCGGATGCGCCGGCTTCTCGTCGAAGGTGACGACCTTGCCGCGATCGTCGACCTCGATGACGCCGAACGCCGTCGCCTCGGCCACCGGCACGGGAATCGCCGCCACCGTCGCATCGGCGCGCGACTCGAGGTGCGCGTCGACCATCTGGCGCACGTCCATCTTGTACATGTGGTCGCCGCCGAAGACCGCGACGTGATCGGGATTCTCGTCGGTGATGACGTTGAGCGACTGATGGATGGCGTCGGCCGAGCCCTTGAACCACGAGCCGCCGGTGCGCTGCTGCGCGGGCACGACCTCGACGTACAGATCGAGAAACGCCGGCAAACGCCAGCCGCGCGCGATATGCGTGTTCAGCGAGTCCGACTTGTACTGCGTCAGCACCTTGATCTGCAGCAGCCCCGAGTTGACGAAGTTCGACAACACGAAGTCGATGAGCCGATAACGCCCGGCCATCGGCACCGCCGGCTTGGCGCGATCGGCCGTCAGCGGCCAGAGGCGACGGCCTTCGCCGCCGGCGAGAACGATGGCGAGCACATGGGCTCGATGCGAGTGCGAGCTGAACGGAGTCGGCATGTCGACCGCGTAGCTTAGTGTTTGAAGTAGTAAATCGCCATACCCGCCGATGCGAGCACCAGCATAAGCACGACGACCACGACCGCCACTTGGGTCGTCGCCGGCTTGCGCTTGGGCTTGGTCGACGCGGGCGCGTCCTGCACCATCGCCGACAGCCGGCCGCTCGTTTGCATCGAGGTCGGCTTCGGCTGCGTCACCGGCAGCGACGGTGGAGTCGGCGTCGGCGGGCGGCGGCGCTCTTGCGTCGGCTGCTCGCCGCCGCCGTCGCCTTCGAGCAGCTGCTCGAGACCGTGCGAGCCGGTGTCGTCCTTGTTCTCTTTGGCGAACGGATCTTTGCGTCGTTTGCCGTCGCCGGCGCCGTTACGGCCGGGGCTGGCCGCTTTGCGCTGCTCGGCCGGCGCGTCGTCGGCCCAGCCGCGCGTGTCGACGAACAGACCCGGATCGAGCGGCGCGTCACCGACCGATCCCGGCGTCGGCGACTGCTGCTGCGAGCCCGGCTCGGGCTCGCCCAGCTCTTCGAGCGACGTGAACTTCAGGATCTCTTCGTTGATCAGCGTGTCGATCAGGTTACCGACGGGCTGCGCTTTGGGCTGCGTCCGCTGTTTCTCGCGCAGACACGACGCCACCAGCTGCTCGATGTCGCGCGACGTGACCTTGAGCCGCTGCGAAAAGAGGAACTGCGCCAGCGCATCCTGCAGATCGCCCGCGCTCTGGAAACGCTGGCTGACATCGCGCGCCAACGCCTTGCGCACGATCTGCTCGAGCTCGCCCGACACTTCGGGATTTTGCGGCGAAATCGGCGGCACTTTGGCCTGCCGCACCAACTCTACCGTCTGATAATCGGTCTCGCCGTAGAAGAGGCGCTTGCCCGTCAACAGCTCGTACAACAGGATGCCGACGGCGAAAATATCGGCGCGCCGATCGACCTCTTTGCCCGACGCCGCTTCCGGCGACAGGTACGAGAACTTGCCTTTGACGACGCCCGGATCGGTCGACTCGAGCTGCGACGTCGCCTTGGCGAGGCCGAAGTCCACCAGCTTCACCTCGCCGCGCTTACTGACGAGGATGTTCGGCGGCGAGATATCGCGGTGGACGATGCCGAGCTCGCGGCCGTTCTCGGGATCGATGGCGTCGTGCGCGTACTGCAAGCCCTTGCACACTTCCATCATGATGTAGATGGTGTGCGCGACGGTCATGCGCGCCGACTGACGCCGCATCGACTCGATCAGCGTCTTCATGTTGGCGCCGTCGACGAACTCCATGACGATGAAATAGGCGGTGTCCGCCATTCCAATGTCGAAGACGCCGACGATGTTCGCGTGCTGCAGGTGCATCGACACGCGCGCCTCGTCGAGGAACATCGAGACGAACTTTTTGTTCTTCGTGAGGTTGGGCAGAATGCGCTTGATCGCGACGGACTTCTTCAGTCCGCCGACGGCGCTTTCCGCCACGCCACGGTAGACCTCCGCCATGCCGCCGGCGTCGATCTTGTCCGTGATTCTGTATCGCTGGTTATCGGGCATCCGCGCGCTGCCGAGCGGATCGATCATAACATGGGAGGCGGGTGAAGCAAAAGGGCGCCGTCAGCTGCAATCGATCTTCTGTGGGGGCTTCTGTGGTGGCTCCCGTGACGGCTTCCGTGGCGGGGTGGGGCCGGGGCAACTTTTAATCCTCCGACCCTCCGCCGAGCTCTTCGCCCCCGCCGATCTCGTCGCGGGAGACGCTGCCCGAACGGCCGGCCGCCTGAGCTTGCGTAGCCTCTTCCTTTTCGCGCTCTTCCTTGCAGTCGATGCACAGCGTCGTGACCGGTCGGGCCAATAGACGCTTGAAGCCGATGGTCTCGGCGCAGTCCTCGCACTCGTCGATGATGCCTTCGTCGAGCCGGCGGAGCGAGCCGTCGATCTT
Organism: uncultured delta proteobacterium; assembly: GCA_963785725.1. Classification (GTDB taxonomy): domain Bacteria; phylum Myxococcota_A; class Polyangia; order Palsa-1104; family Palsa-1104; genus JAQBQH01. Next base: position 281,574 of record CAWAWS010000006.1, read on the forward strand.
GCCGAGGAGGAACTTCTCGCGGTCGCGCAAGCGCAGCTCGGTCGAGAAGATCTCCTCTTCCATGGATTCGTCGATAGAGTCGCGGCCGATATTGCGTTCGCGATTCATACTGAATTGCAGTCCGTCCTTCGCGTTCTCGATCAAGCGGGCGCGTTCGGCCTCGAGCACCGTGCGCAATTGCGTTTTCTGGCTCTCGTTGAGCATGACCCCCAGGATATAGAGCGCCGCCGAGCACAGTCAACGACTCATACGTCTGGTTTTGCACACACATGGGATAAGCAAGCATGAACGTACACGCGGCCTTATGTTCGTCGGGCGTGTGCGGCGTTGAGTAAGGCGTTCACCAAAGAGGGCGACGGCGGCGGCGAAGAGACCGTGCTTCCCGTCGACGAATGGCCGGCGGGCGTGAAGAACTACGTGACGCCCGCGGGGATGGCCGCGCTGCGCGCCGCGATCGAGTCGACGAGCGACGCTCGGCGCAAAGCGGCGCTGGTGCAGCGGCTCGAAGCCGCCGAAGTCATAGACCCGTCTAGCTTTGTGGCGGACGGTGACGGGCGCGCGCGCTTCGGCGCGACCATCACGATCGAAGACGACGACGGCCACGCGCGCGACGTGCGGATCGTCGGTGTCGATGAAGCGGCGCCGGCGCGCGGCTGGGTCAGCTGGCGCTCGCCGATCGCGCGCGCTCTGCTTGGCCGCGCGGTCGGCGAGACGACGACGCTGCGCACGCCCGCCGGCACGCAAGAGCTGACGCTGATCCAAATTCGCTACGAGTAGCGCGCGAAAAGAGAACCTTCGCCGCGACCGCGGTTGCGACCGGAGCGAAAGCGATTGCCGAGAATGAAGTGAGCGGTGAAGCGGGGACTACGAAGCTTTTTTCGTGTCCTTGATGAGCTGCGGGCGCTGCCGATCGGTGACGACCTCGCGCGTGACGACGCACTCCTGCACGCCGGTCAGCGACGGAATCTCGTACATCACGTCGAGCATGACCTCCTCGACGATCGCGCGCAGACCACGCGCGCCCGACTTGCGGCGGTGCGCTTCTTCGGCGATCGCGCGCAGCGCGTCCTCGCTGAAGCTGAGCTTGACGCCCTCGAGCTCGAACAGCCGCTGATACTGCTTGGCCAGCGCGTTCTTCGGCTGCCACAAGACCTTGGTCAGCGCGTCGACATCGAGCGCGTCGCAGCTGACGATGATCGGCAGGCGCCCCATGAACTCGGGGATCATGCCGAACTTCACCAGATCTTCGGTCCGCGCGAGCGCGCGCAGCTCGTCCTTGTCGATGTCGTTCTTGGCCGACAGTTGCGCGCCGAAGCCGAGCCCCTTTTGACCGACGCGACGACGGACGACGTCTTCGAGGCCGTTGAACGCGCCGGTGCAGACGAAGAGGATGTTGGTCGTGTCGACCTGGATCAGCTCCTGCTGCGGGCGATTGCGCGCGCCGTCGGGCGTGATCGTCGCGTTCTTGCCTTCGAGGATCTTCGAGCAGCGCCTGCTGCACGCCTTCGCCCGAGACGTCGCGCGTCACCGACGGGCCGCCGCCTTTGCGCGCGATCTTGTCGATCTCGTCGATGCAGATGATGCCGCGCTGGGTCTTCTCGATGTCGCCGCCGGCGTTGCGATAGAGCGCCTTGATGACGCTCTCGACGTCTTCACCGACGTAACCGGCTTCGGTCAGCGTCGTGGCGTCGGCGATCGCGAAGGGCACGTCGAGCTTCTTGGCCAGCGTCTGCGCGAGCAGCGTCTTGCCGCAGCCCGTTGGGCCGAGCAGGAGCACGTTGCCTTTTTGGACCTCGACCTCGCCCGCCTTGCCTTGCTGCTTCTGGCCGACGCGCTTGTAGTGGTTGTAGACGGCGACGGAGAGCGCCCGTTTGGCGCGCGCCTGGCCGATACAATACTTGTCGAGCTCCTCAGCGATCTCTTTGGGCCGGGGATACTTGGGACGTTCCTGCGCCTCTTCCTTGGCGATGATGTCGTTGCACAGGGCAACGCACTCATCACAAATGAAGACACGCGGCCCCGAGATCAGTTTCCGGACCTCGCGCCGCCGCTTGCCGCAGAAGGAGCAGTGGAAGTCATCCATCACGAACCATTCTTCCACAGCAAGGTTGCCTGCGCCAGCGCAACTTTCGGCACACAATGCGCGCCGTCAGCAGATATAATGCAGTGCGTGAAAGTGTTGCTGATCACGTTGACCCCCGAGCGCGCGGCTGCGGAGCCCGAATCGCCAGCGTCCGCGCTGCGCGATCTAGGCTGCGATGTTCGCTCATTCGGCTTTGATCTCGGCTTCGACGAAGACGACTTGAGCAAAGATCCACCGCAAGTGCTCGTCCTGGACGCGCGCGAACGGCTGGAGATGGCTTATGCCACGCTCAAAACGCTCCGCGAGCTCCCACCTTTGCAGTCGACGCCGGTGTTGGTGGCGGTGACGACGCAGCGTCTGTCGTCGCTCGATTTTCGCGCCGGCGACGACTTCATCCTGGTCCCGGTCGTACCGGCGGAGCTGTATGCCCGCCTACGACAGCTGGACTGGCGCTTCGCGGCGTTCAGCGCCGCCGATCGGGTCAAGGTCGGCGATCTGGAGATCGATGTGAGCGGCTACGAGGCCCATGTCCGCGATCGCAAGCTCGATCTGACGCACCAAGAGTTCGAGCTCTTGAAGTTCCTGGCGACCAATCGCGGCAAGGTCTGGACGCGCGAGCAGCTGCTCGCCAAAGTCTGGGGCTACCGCTACTTCGGCGGCACGCGCACGGTCGACATTCACGTGCGTCGCCTGCGCGCCAAGCTCGGCTCGCCCGCCGATTCGATGATCGAGACCGTCCGCAACGTCGGCTACAAGCTGGTCGATCCCGTCGTCGGCGCGCCCGAAGCCGGCGCTCGGCCGCGTGGTCGAGTAGTCACACACCCGCCGCGAACGCGACAAGCTGCGCATGGTTGGATGCGCGCCGGCGATGTCGCGCAAATCAGTCAGGAACGATGAAGTCGAGGGCGCGGCAGTGGGGCGCGTCGAAGGTGCCGTCGATGGTGACGGCGTCGACGGCGAAGTGCAGGCTGCCGTCGACCATGCCGGCGCCGGCGATGACCGTGCCGCCGTCGAGGTCGTAGCCGCCGTATTGGTCGTCGTCGACCGTGAGCGTGGCCGAGCCGCTGCCGCCGAGCGTGCCGTCGAGATCGGGGCCGCGCCGTGCGCTGACTTCGGTGCTCATCGCGCCGGTGCCGCGGTCGTGAAAGAGGAAGCTCAGCGTGTCCAGCCCGGCCGCCGGCTGCGCGCAGTCGAACGCCGGATCGACGGCCGTGACGACCAGATACGTGCCCGGCGGCCCGTCGTCATTGAGCGGCTGCACGTAGAAGCTGTACCAAGCGGCCATCGGACGAACCCGCCCAGCAACGGTGAGCGTGAGCGTGGCCCCGCTGATGTCGCTGACGGCACTCAGGTCTGCGGGTGTGACAGAGTCCGCGTGGCACCCAGAAAGACCGAGCGCGATCGCGCAGGCGACGCCGAATTCGCGCACCGACGGACCATAGCACGCCACTAGCATGGGAGATTTGATGAAGCGCGCCGTCCTCGTTTTACTCTTCGGCTTCGGCTGCAGCGTCGGCGGCTGCTCCTCGCATGATGGCGGAACGCCGGTCGGCGGCGGCGGCGGCACGGCCGGCGGCGGCGGCAGCGGTGGCAGCGGCACCGGCGGCGGCGGCGCGGTCGACGGCGGCAGCGGCGACGGTGGCACGGTCGGCGATCCGACGACGAATCCGCCGCCGGGCGGCGTCTACCCCATCGATCACATCATCATTCACGTCAAAGAGAACCATACGTTCGACAACTACTTCGGGACATTCCCGGGCGCCGAAGGCACGCAGATCGCGCAGACGTCGACGGGGCCGGTCGCCGTCGGACGGCCGCCGGTGCTGATGACGCGCGATCTCTGCCACACGCACGACTGCGCGCTCACCGATTGGGATCACGGCGCGCTCGATCATTGGGATCTCGGTGACAGCGAGAACACGGCGCACGATCAGCTCAACTTCGCGCAATATATCGAAGCGGACATCCCCAATTATTGGCAGTACGCGCGCAACTTCGGGCTCGCCGATCACTTCTTCGCCGGCATGCTCGGGCCCTCGTTTCCCGGCCATCTGTTCACGCTGTCGGCGCAGGCGGGCTGGGCGCTCGGCAACCCGGTGCCGCCGACGGGCTCGCTGGTGCCGCAGATCTTTTGGGGCTGCGACGACGCCAGCGGCACGGCGCTGTCGACGCTCGATCACGGCACGTGCACGATCGCGACGAACTCGCCCTGCTTCGACTACCCGACCATCGTCGACAACTTGCCCAAAGGTCTGACGTGGAAGTTCTACGGCTCGTCGCTGCCGCCGGCGATCGGCGAGATCTGGTCGATGTTCGACGCCATCCAGCACATTCGCATGAGCGCCGAGTGGCAGGCCAACGTCGTCGACAACTCGGAGTTCGACAGCGACGCCGACGCGGGCACGCTGCCGAACATCGCCTTCCTCGTCGACCAGGATCTGGCCAGCGAGCATCCGCCGCTCAACATTTGCGACGGCGAGAACTGGACCGTCGCGCACATGAACCACGTCATGGCCAACAGCGACTTGTGGGCGCGCACGGCGATCTTGATGACGTGGGACGACTTCGGCGGCTGGTACGACCACGTGCCGCCGCCGAAGCAGTACGGCTGCGACGAGGATCAGCCGTACGGTCTCGGCTTCCGCTTGCCGCTCATCGTCGTGTCGCCGTATGCGAAGCCGGGCGTGTACTCGCGGGTGTCGAGCCACGCGTCGATCCCGAAGTTCGTCGAGCGCGTGTTCGGGCTGCCGTCGCTGTCGTCGCAGGATCCGGCGGCGCAGGATGGTCCCGGCACCGACGACTTGACCGCCGCCTTCGACTGGACGCAGCCGCCGTTGCCGCCCTTGCCGCTGACGACGCGCAGCTGCACCGGCCAGCGCTAGCCTCTACAGCCGCTACCGATTCCGCCGATTACGGATGGGCCGCGCCGAGGTCGGGCGTCGGCTTGGCCGCGGCCGGCGTCTTCGTCGACCCGGCCGACGGCGGCGTCGTCGCGGGCGGCGTCGGCTCCTTCTTCGGCGGCGGCGCTGGCTCGCAGACCGGACGCGCCAAGAGCAGCTTCAGCTTGGCGTCGACTTCGGCTTGCGCGGCGTCGATCTTGGCCAGATCGGCGTCGAGCTTGGCGTCGTGGGTCGAGCGCTCGCTGCGGTTGCGCGCGATCGTCTCGTCGAGCGCGTGCAGGCTGGCCGGCAGCATCTTGAGCGCCGTCAGATCGCTCGACAGCGACGACAACCCCTTTTGCACCAGCGCCGTCTGCTCTTGAATCTGCTTCGTCGTCTCGTCGCTGCGCAGAAGATAGCTGTTGACGATCTTGCCCTGTTTATCGAGCGCCGAGTTCATCGTCGTCATCATCTCGCGCGCCTTTTCCTGCTCTTCGGGCGGCAGCTTGTCGACGAGCGCGCGAATGTCGCCGGCGGTCGACTGAATCGACGCCAAGTTGCGCTTTTGCTCGGCGAGCACGCCCTGCTCTTCCGACGTCGCCAGCGCCAAGTGGCAGAACTGCAGCATCTGCAGCGCGCGCTCGGAGGCTCGCTTGTCGACGTCCAAGTAGATGTAGAGACCGCCGGCGGCCAGCAGCAAGAGGAGCGTGCCACCGACGATGGCGAAGAAGCGCAGCGGGCTTTGGCGCGTGCGCTCGAGGGCGGCGCGCAGCCGTTCGGCGAGCGGCTTCTCGTGATCCTGCTTGCGCGCGCGGACGAGGACGAGCGCTTTTTCGGCGTTGGACGCGGCGGCCAACAGCACGACGACGATGGTGACGACGGCGAACCACGGCTGGCGCGACTGAATGCGCTGCGCGACCGTGGCTTGGCGCGCCTCGACCTCGCCCAACGTGACCGGCTGGCCGTCGATGAGGCAGCGATCGTTGTCGTACTGGATGTGGCCGGGTCCGCTGCAGCCGGCCAGGCCGACGACGAGGAGCGCGACGCTGAACGCGCGACGAATCATGGCGTGGATGATAGCAGCCCGATTCGAGGTTAGTGCGTGACGACGCCGGGAAGCTCGGGCGCCGCGTCGTTGCTGCCGCGCTTGGGCGCGATGTACGACGTCAGCTCGAGCGCGCAGCGGCCGAGATCGGTGTCGGCTTCGAGGCGCAAGAGCGGGCGATCGCGATCGTCGCCGAGGAAGATCGTCAGCTTGCGCGCGGCCGGCTGCGTCCGCGCGCGGCCGTTGTCCTCGATGCGCGTGGCCACGCCCTCGATGCGAATGGCCGCGCGCGCCGGACCCTCGCCGTCGCGGTCGAGATGCACGCTCACGCCGCGCTTGACGTCGAGCTTGACGCGCCACAAGGCGGCGCCGTCGAGGACGTCGAGATCGATCTGCTGCCCGTCGAGCAACGGCAGCGCCCGCAGCGCGAAGAAGCCGCTCAACGGATCGCGCGCCACTTGCGACAGCACGTGCTTGCCTTTGACCTGTTTTTGCGGCGACCAGACGTCGACTTCGGCGCGCCGGCCATCCATCGTCGACGTCACGCGCCGCTCGCGCATGCCGCTCTCGTGCTCGCTCACGCTCAACGGCAACAGGCTCGCCGTATCGACGACGAGCTGGTAATCGTCGCTCACTTTGGCCAGCAGCTTGATGAACGCCGTCGTCTCCGCTTCGCCGTGCACGGCCAGCACGCGCTTGTCGCCTTGCGCGACGGGACGACCGACCGACATGCGCGCGCGCCCGCCTTCGATGGGCCCGATCGAAAACTTGAAGGTGAACGCTTCGCCCGGCCGCGCGCCCGGATGTGCCGTCGCGCTCGGCCCGACCAGCGTCATGAGGACGAGCGTCGTCGTCGCGAGGCGCATGCTGCTTAGACTGCGCGAACCAGCGGCGGATTCAAGTATGCTGTCGCCGTGAGCTTCGACGAGCCAGCGCGTCCGCGAATCGGCGTCACGATGGGAGATCCGGCCGGCATCGGGCCCGAGTTGGTGCGCGCGGTCTGCGCCGGCGCCGGCGACGTCGTCATCTTCGGCGACGGCAAGCAGCTGGCCGGCTTGGACGCCAACGTCGTCGCCGTCACCGCGCTCGACGACGTCACGCCGGGCGCGCCGACGACGGTGACGGGGCGCGCGCAGCTCGCCTATCTCGACGCGGCCGTCGCCGAAGCGCGCGCCGGCCGGCTCGACGCCATCGTCACGGCGCCGATCCACAAGGCCTCGTGCATCGCCGCCGGCTTCGCGTTCCCCGGGCACACCGAGTTCCTGCAGGATCGCCTGGGCGCGCCGGCGGTGACGATGATGTTCGCCGGTCCGCGCATGCGCGTGTCGTTGGCGACGATTCACCACGCGCTGTCGGCCGTCCCGCGCGAGCTCGACATCGCCGGCGTGACGACGGCGATCGCGCAGACGGCGACGGCGCTGGCGCGCGACTTCGGCATCGCCGCGCCGCGCGTGGCCGTCGCCGGCTTGAATCCGCACGCCGGCGAAGCGGGCCACTTCGGCGACGAAGAGGCGCGCGTCATCGTGCCCGCCATCGCCGCCGCGCGCGTCGTGCTGGCCGCCGCCAACATCGCCGCCGACGTGAGCGGCCCGCACGTGCCCGACGCCGTCTTTCGCGCCCACCTCGACGGTCGCTACGACGCGGTCATCGCCATGTATCACGATCAAGGGCTGATTCCGGTGAAGCTCATCGACTTCGACGAAGCCGTGAACGTGACGCTGGGCCTGCCGATCGTGCGCACGTCGCCCGATCACGGCGTGGCCTACGACATCGCCGGCAAGGGCTTGGCGCGCCCGACGTCGTTCGCGGCGGCGCTGCGCCTGGCGCGCCAGCTCGTCGCCGGCCGCAGCCAGCGCTGAATCGCTAACGCGGCTTGGGTTTGCCGTCGTGCGCGCCTTTGGGCGAGTAGGGCGCGTCGGCCCACCACTCGGCGTCGCCGACGACGGCGCGGCGCTCGGGATTGAGCGGGTAGAAGATGCGATTGTCGGCCTTGGTCGTCTCGCCGCCGACGAGCATGACAACGTCGCGCGCGCCGTCGTTGATGAACGTGTGACAGATGCCGGTGCCGGCGGGAAACGCCGCCAAATCGCCGGCGCGCATGGCGAAGATCTCGCCGTCGATCCAGGCGCTGACTTCGCCCTCGAGGACATAGACGAGCTCTTCCTCTTTTTCTTCGCAGTGCGGATAACTCGAGCGCGTGCCCGGCGGAAGCCTTACGAGGTGTAGGCCGATCTTCTGCAGCCCCGCGGCGCGACCGAGGTCGCGGTCGTAGCGTTGGTCCTCGTCGGTGCCGGGATAGCGCTTTTGCTGCTCGACGACGTCTTGGCTGCGGATGATGAGATTAGGTCGCCGCTCGCTCATGACCCTATGGTAAGATGATCCGCCCCCTATGCGCACGAGCATTACGGGGGCCCGTGCATGGATAAGATCGTCGTAAAAGGCGCCCGCGAGCACAACCTCAAGAACATCGACGTCGAGCTGCCTCGCGACAAGCTCATCGTCATCACCGGCCTCTCGGGGTCGGGCAAGTCGTCGCTCGCGTTCGATACGATCTATGCCGAAGGCCAGCGGCGCTACGTCGAGTCGCTGTCGGCCTATGCGCGGCAGTTCTTGGAGCAGATGGGCAAGCCCGACATCGACTCCATCGAAGGCCTGTCGCCGGCTATCTCGATCGAGCAGAAGTCGACGTCGAAGAATCCGCGCTCGACCGTCGGCACCGTCACCGAGATCTACGACTACTTGCGGCTACTTTACGCGCGCATCGGGGTCGTCCATTGCTACAACTGCGGGCAGAAGATCGCCTCGCAGACGGTGACAGCAGATGGTCGATCGCGTGCTCGAGCTGCCCGAAGGCACGCGCTTCTCGGTGCTCGCGCCGATGGTTCGCGATCGCAAGGGCGAGTACAAAAAAGAGCTCGACTCGCTGCGCAAGCAGGGCTTCGTGCGCGTCAACATCGACGGCGAGCTGCACGATCTGTCGGAGCCCATCAAGCTCGACAAGAACAAGAAGCACACCATCGAGGTCTACGTCGATCGCCTGGCGGTGAAGCCCGACATTCGCCAGCGTCTGACCGATTCGATCGAGCTCGGGTTGAAGCTGGCCGAGGGCATCGTCAAGGTCTCGCCGGTGCTCGACGACGACTCGGGCGACCTCTTGTTCTCGCAGAAGTTCGCCTGCATCACCTGCGGCATCTCGTACCCCGAGATCACGCCGCGCATGTTCTCGTTCAACAACCCGCAGGGCGCCTGCCCGAACTGCGACGGCATCGGCGCGAAGTTGTTCTTCGATCCCGACCTCATCGTGCCCAACGAGGAGCTGTCGCTGCGCGAAGGCGCCATCGATCCGTGGGAGAAGCGCAACGCGCCCTTCTTCCAGCAGATCCTCGAGGCCGTCTCGGCGCACTACAAGATCGACATGTACGCGCCGTGGACCAAGCTGCCCGAAGAGCAACGCAAGCTCATCATGGACGGCTCGGGAAGCGAAGAGGTCGACTTCTATTTCGAGAAGGGCGGCACGCGCCACAAGTTCAAGAAAGAGTTCGAGGGCGTGCTCGCCAACCTCGAGCGGCGCTTGCACGAGTACGAGCGGCGCCGGCGCGAAGAGGGCAATCGCGGCTCGGAAGACGGCTTCGAAGCGGCCTACGAAGAGTTCCATCGCTACATGAACCGCACGCCGTGCTCGGAGTGCGAGGGCACGCGACTGCGCAAAGAGGCGCGCTTCGTCAAGGTCGGCGACCTGCCGGTGCACAAGCTGACCGGGCTGCCGATTCGCGACGCGCATGCGTTCTTCGCCAAGCTGGAGCTGACCAATCGCGAGAAGCAGATCGCCGAGCGAATTCTGCGCGAGATCACCGAGCGGCTGAACTTCTTGGTGAACGTCGGGCTGCAGTATCTGACGCTCGATCGCACGTCGGCGACGCTGTCGGGCGGCGAGGCGCAGCGCATTCGGCTGGCGACGCAGATCGGCTCGGCGCTCGTCGGCGTCTTGTACGTGCTCGACGAGCCCTCGATCGGCCTGCATCAGCGCGACAACGCGCGATTGTTGTCGACGCTGATGAAGCTGCGCGATCTCGGCAACACGGTCATCGTCGTCGAGCATGACGAAGAGACCATCATGGCGGCCGATCACATCGTCGACATGGGGCCGCGCGCCGGCGTGCACGGCGGGCGCATCGTGGCGTCGGGCACGCCGGAAGACATCATGAGCTCGACGGCGTCGCTGACGGGCGCGTATTTGTCGGGTCGCCGCCGCATCGAGACGCCGCGAAATCGGCGGCAGCCGGCCAACAAGTGGATCACGGTCAAGGGCGCGCGCGCGCACAACCTGCATAACCTGTCGGTGCGCTTCCCCGTCGGTGTGCTCACGTGCGTGACCGGCGTGTCGGGGTCGGGCAAGTCGTCGCTGGTGATCGATACGCTCTTGCCGGCGTTGAAGGCGCGGCTGCATCACACCAAGACGCAGCCGGGCGAGCACGACACCATCGACGGTCTGCATCACGCCGACAAAGTCATCGACATCGATCAGTCGCCGATCGGTCGCACGCCGCGCTCGAATCCGGCGACCTATACCGGCGTCTTCACGCACATTCGCGATCTGTTCGCGGCGCTGCCGGAGTCCAAAGCGCGCGGCTACAAAGCGGGGCGCTACTCGTTCAACGTCAAAGGCGGGCGCTGCGAAGCGTGTCAGGGCGACGGCATCTTGCGCATCGAGATGCACTTTCTGCCCGACATCTACGTCGAGTGCGAGGCCTGCCACGGGCGCCGCTACAACCGCGAGACGCTCGAGGTCAAATACAAGGGCGCGTCGATCGCCGACGTGCTCGACATGACGGTCACGCAGGCCGCCGAGTTCTTGCAGCACGTGCCCAAGATTCGCCAGAAGCTGGAGACGCTGCGCGACGTCGGGCTCGGCTACATCGGGCTCGGCCAGGCGGCGACGACGCTGTCGGGCGGCGAGGCGCAGCGCATCAAGCTGTCGAAGGAGCTGGCCAAGAAGGGCACCGGCCGCACCGTCTACATCCTCGACGAGCCGACGACCGGTCTGCACTTCGACGACATCAAGCAGCTGCTCACGGTGCTCAACTCGCTCGTCGAGCAGGGCAACACCGTCATCGTCATCGAGCACAACTTGGACGTCATCAAGACCGCCGACTACGTCATCGACATGGGTCCCGAAGGCGGCGACGGCGGCGGCTCGGTCGTCGCGGCCGGCACGCCCGAGGACGTCGCGAAATCGGCGGCGTCGCACACGGGCGCGTACCTGAAGAAGGTGCTCTGAAGCGCGTGATCTCGTCCGTGCCGTCGCTGCCGCTGTCGGTGGTCGAGGCGCTGGCGCTGACGGTGGCGACGTTCGTGGCGCTGACGGCGGCGGGCACGGCGACGGCCGATTGGGGCGCCGCCGGCCTCGCGGCCTCCGAGCTCGTCGCCGTGCTCTTGCCGACGCTGGCGTGGCTCGCATGGCGCCGGCCGCCGCGCGCGACGCTCGGCCTGCAGAGCGCGCGGCTCGTGCCGATGCTGGGCGCGCTGGTCGCCGGACTGGGCGCGTTCTACCTCGTCGCCGTCGCGCTCGAGCCGCTGATGGAGCGCGTCATTCCCACGCCGCCGGAGCTCAAGCGCGCGCTCGAGCAGCTGATCGTGCCGCCGTCGGGCTTACGGCCGTTGCCGCTCGATCTGCTGGCGTTCGCGCTCGTGCCGGCTGTCGCCGAGGAGCTGCTCTTTCGCGGCGTCCTGTTCGGCGCCTTACGCGGCAAGCTGCCGGCATGGCTCGCAGTGCTGGTGAGCGCGCTCGCCTTTGCCGCTTATCACGGCTCGCTGCCGCACCTCTTGCCGGCGCTCGCAGGCGGCGTTCTGCTCGGCGCCGTGCGCGTGGCGTCGCGTCGGCTCGCGCCCGCGATCGCGTTTCATTTCGCCAACAACGCCGCCGTCGTCATCGCGCTGCGGCACGGCATGTCGACACCTGCCGTCGCGGTCGGACCGCTCGTCGCGGCCACGCTCGCCGTCGCTGGCGGAGCGTGGCTGTTCTCGTGTCTTTCGCCTTAACATTGGGTCTCGTTCGGTACCCGCGAATACTCTTTGCGCAGCGGTTCCCGTACTGTTAGGATGAATACATTATGGCGCAGGATGAGAAGCGGGCGCTCTGGTACATCAAGAAAATCCCGCTGTTCCAAGACGTTTCCCACGATACGATCCATAAACTGGTCCAGAGCATCGAGCTCAAAGAGGTGCGTCGCCGTCAGGTGATCTACCTCCCAGGCGACCCCGGCCAAGCCGTGTATTTCGTCAACGGCGGGCGCGTGAAGATTTCGAAGGTCACGCGCGACGGCAAGGAGCTGACGCTCGCTTACCGCGGACCCGGCGAGATCTTCGGCGAGCTGGTCATGATCGACGGCGGCCCGCGCGAAGAGATGGCCGAGGCGATGGAGAACGCGCTCGTCACCGAGATCGATCGCGCCGAGTTCGAGAAGATCGTCCAAAAAGAGGGCGTCATCGGCTTTCGGCTGACCAAGATCGTGTCGCAGCGGCGGCGTGACGTCGAAAACAAGATCGAGCAGCTGATCTTCAAGGACGTCAACGCCAAGCTGGCCGAGCTGCTCTTGCGCTTGGCGACGGAATACGGCATCGACGACTCGCGCGGGACGTTGGTTGCGCTCAAGATTACCCATCAAGAGATGGCAAACTTGATCGGGTCCACGCGTGAGACGGTGTCGCTGACGCTGTCGCAGTTCAAGCGCAAGGGGCTCATTCAAACCGAAGGGCGCAAAGTGATCCTCGCCGACCGCGAAGGGTTGCGCGCGCTGGCCTAAGCGATGGCGATCAAGCTGGGCGAGCTGTTGATCGAGGCCGGTGTCATCGACCGCACGCAGCTCGCGCAAGCGCTGCAGCATCAGCGCACCTACGGCGGCCGCCTGGGCACGAACTTGGTCGAGCTCGGCATCCTCGACGAGAAGACGGTGGCGTCGGTGCTCGCGAAGCAGATGAGCATCCCGTCGGCGACGGCGGCGCAATTGGACCGCTGCGACCCGGCGGCGCTGCGCCTCTTGCGCGCGGAAGTGGCGGAGCGGCTGCGCGCCGTGCCGCTGCGCGAGGACGCCGGCCGTTTGTGGGTGGCGATGGCCGATCCGACCGATCAGATGGCGCTCAAGGAGCTCGAGCGCCTCGTCGGTAAGCCGATCCGCGCGATGGTAGCGCCCGAGCTCTTGATTCAGTACGCGCTCGAGAAGCACTTTGCCGTGCGTCGTAAGCCGCGCGTCATGACGGTGCGTGAAGGCAGCGGGCTGCTCGACTTCGACGGGCATCGCGCGCCGCGCATCACGACGACCGCGCCGCCGCCGCCGCCGGCCGGCAAAAAAGGGCCACCGCCGCCGCCGAAGCAGGAAGCGCCGGTGTGGAATTGGTACGGCAGCGAGAATCCGCAAGTCGATGCGGTCGAGTCGCTGTCCGGCTATCTCGACGAGCATGAGAAGCCGGCGCAGCCGAAGCGTGAGCGGCCGCCGCTCAAGGTCGTCGCCGAGAGGCTGCTCATGGCCGAGACCGACGAGGCGGTGTTCGACGTCGCGCTGTCGTATGTCGGCATCGACGCGCAGCGGCTGGCGGCGTTCCTACTGCGCAACGGCAACTTGGTCGGCTGGAAAGGGCACGGCGTCGACGAGGCGCAGCTGAAGAAGGTCAAGATCAAGCTCGACGAAGCGCCCATGGTCGCCGGCGTGCTCGCCAGCGGTCAGGCGTGGGTCGGGCGCGTGCAGCTCGAAGACCTGGGCGCGCTGGCGACGCCGCTCGGTGTGCGCGAGGAGGGGCTCGGCGTCGTGCTGCCGGTGCGCATCGGCAAGCGCGCGGTCGCGGCCGTCGTCGGGCTCGAGGCGTCGAGCGACATCATGAAGCACGCGAGCACGATCAATAAGCTCGCCAACAAGATCGATCAGGCGCTGCACATTGGCTACCTGCGCCGCCAAATTTTGTCGGACGAGTGAAAACGCCGCGATCGGCCCGCTCGCGGCGTTTCAGCCGAAGTCTAGCGGGTCGGCGGCTTCGTCGTCTCGCGCTTGCTTCTTGTCCGCTTGCACTTTACGGACGTAGCGCACGAGCGGGTCGACGTAGGCGTCGAACGGCGGACAGCGCACGCTCCACGGCTCGCCCGAGAGCAGCGTCAGCGTGTGGCGACAATTGTAGAGCGCGAGGTGATTGAAGGCCTCGAGGAACGCCAGCGGCGCCCGCGCCAGCCGCTCGAGCCCGGGCGCCTTCAAGAGCGCGCGCGCCAAGCCCGTCGGAATCACGCCGCGCGGCGCCTTCTTGTCGGCGCGCTGCGCCACGAGCTCGTAGACGGTGCGCGCGGCGAACGGCGCCGGGTCGGTCAGGTGGAACGTGCCACCGACGGCTCGCGCGTCACGCGACAGCGCCACGGCGGCGTCGATGACGAAGTCGATCGGCACCAAATTCAGCGGTGCCGAGCCGCGACCGGGCAGCGGCAAGTGCACGTCGATCGGCGACGAAACGATGAGCACGAGCAGGTAATACGGCCCGTCGAACTTGTCGATCTCACCCGAGCGCGAGTCGCCGACGATGATTCCCGGCCGCAAGATCGTGATCGGCAGCCGGCGCGCGGCGTCGCGGGCCAGCCGCTCGGCGCGGAACTTGGTCTCCTCGTAGAAGTTGCGAAAGCGCTGCCCGCAGTCGAGCTCCTCTTCGAGGATGACGCCCGAGCGCGCGCCCGACACCTGCGACGTCGACCAATGCATGAAGCGGCGCAGCTTCGTACAGTCGCCGGCCAGCTCCAGCATCGTGCGCGTGCCGTCGACGTTGACGCGCTCCAGCTGATCTTTTTGCGCCCCCAAATAATAGACGGCCGCCGTGTGATGAATCGCCGTCACTTCCGCGGCCAGCGCCTTGTATTCGCCGCCGGCGAGGCCGAGATCCATCGACGCCACGTCGCCTTCGAGGATGCGCACGCGCGCCGCCTGCTCGGGCGGCAGCGCGGCCACGAAGGCGTCGGCGTCGGCGCGGAACTTCTCGAGCACGAGCAAATAGACCTGCTCGTGACGATCGGTCGCCAACAGCTGCTCCGTCAGTCGCCGCGCCGTGAACGCGGGAAAGCCGGTCACGAGCGAGACGTCGTGATGCGACTCGCCGTTGCTCTTGCCGTTGCTTTTACCGTTGCTGCCGCTGTCGTTCGTCATTCCCGTTTCCCCGCCGCCACGACTTCGGCCCATACGCGGCCGGTCGCTTCACGCGTCTCGGCCAGCGTCCCATTGGAATCGATGACCCAGTCGGCCACCGCCACTTTTTGCGCCAGCGGCCATTGCGCCGCCATGCGCGCGTCCGCTTCTTCCGCGCTCAACCCGTCGCGCGCCATCAATCGCGCTCGCTGCGTCGGCTCGCTGCAGGCGACGACGATGAGCCCATCGAGCCCGGCCTGCGCGCCGTTCTCGACGAGCAGCGCCGCTTCGTACACCGCCAGCGGCTCGCCCGCGTCGCGCAGCGCCGCAAGCCGCGCCTGCGTCTCGGCGGCGATGCGCGGGTGCGTGATCGCGTTCAGCTTGCGCCGCTCGTCGACGTCGGCGAAGACGCGCGCGCCCAAGCGTTTGCGATCGAGCGAGCCGTCGGGCAGCAAATATTCCGAGCCGAAGCGGGCGACGAGCTCGGCCAACGCCGGCTGACCGGGCGCCACCACGTCGCGAGCGATCTGATCGGCATCCACCACGCGGGCTCCCAATTCGACCAGGATTTTGGCGGCCGTCGACTTGCCGGAGGCGATCCCGCCGGTGAGACCGATCACGCGCATGCGTTCTAATGATACTAACACCACCATCATGAAGGTGATCACGGCGGAGTTCATGCTTTCGGCGGGCGATCCAGCGGTCGGCGTCGGTTATCCACCCGATGGTCCGCCGGAGATCGCGTTCGCGGGGCGGTCGAACGTCGGCAAGTCGACGCTGTTGCAGGCGATGATGCAACGGCGCGGTCTCGTGCGGGTGTCGTCGACGCCGGGACGGACGCGCCTGGTGAACTTCTTTCGCCTCGAGATCGAGCCGAAGCCCAACGACCGGCGCGAGCTGCGCTTCGTCGATCTGCCCGGCTACGGCTACGCCAAGGTGTCCAAGAGCGAGCGCGAGCAGTGGCTGCCCTTCATCGACCAATATTTGGCGCAACGACCGTCACTGCGCGCGCTCGTCATGTTGGTCGACGCGCGGCGCTCGGACGATCCCGGCCAGAAGAAGCAGCCGCCCTTTTTCGACGAGACCGAGATCGTCAAGTACGTCGAAGGGCGCAACGTCAAAGTGCTGGCGGTGATGACGAAGTCGGACAAGCTGCCCAAGCACGAGCGTAAATTGGCGTTGGCGCAGGTGCAGCGCGCGCTCGGCATGCCGGCGATCGCGGTCTCGGCCACCGACGGCGACGGGCTCGACGAGCTGTGGCGCCGTCTGGTCGTTGCCTTGGAGCCGCCGGCCTCATAGGATGACCTGAGTGGCGGCCGAGCAAGAGGCGGGGGAAAAGGAAAAGAAGGGCGGCGGCAACGTGCGCGTGGTCATCGCCGCGCTCGCGGTCAACGTCGCCATCGCGGCCTGCAAGTTCGTCGCGGCCGTCTTGTCGGGCTCGACGGCGATGCTGGCCGAAGCCTTCCACTCGTCGGCCGACACCGCGAACCAGATCTTCCTGCTCATCGGCATGCGCAAGAGCGCGCGCCCGGCCGATCGCAACCACCCCTTCGGTCACGGCCCCGAGACCTACTTTTGGGCCTTCATGGTGGCGCTGTGCATCTTCGCGCTCGGCGGCTACGTCAGCGTCGCCGAAGGCGTGTCGAAGATCCTCCATCGCCACGACGCCGGCGCCACCGCGCTGCACGATCCGCGGCCGGCCTACATCATCCTCGGCATCTCGTTCTTGCTCGAGAGCTACTCGTTCTCGGTGGCGATGAAGGAGTTCCGCCACATTCGCGCCGGCCGCGGCATTCGCCGCACGCTGCAGGAGGCGCGCGATCCGACGGTGTTGACCGTCATGTTCGAGGATCTGGCGGCGCTGTTCGGCCTCGCCGTCGCCTTCATCGGCGTCTGGCTCACCCATCGCACCGGCGACTCGGTGTACGACGGCGCGGCCTCGATCGTCGTCGGCGTGGCGCTGGGCTCGGTCGCCTTCGTGCTCGGCCGCGACACGAAGAGCCTGCTCGTCGGCCGCAGCATGAACGAGCGCGAAGAGGGCATCGTCCGCCAAATCGTCAGCCAGCACCGCGACGTGACCGAGCTCGTCCACTTGCGCACGATGCACATGGGTCCGCACGAGGTCATCGCCGCCATCAAGGTCCGCTTCGACGGCAGCCTCGACGTGCGCCGCCTGGAGACGACGATCAACGAGATCGAGGCGGAATTACGCGCCGCGCTGCCGCAATTGCGTCGCATTTACATCGAGCCCGGCTTCGACGAGGAGGCTGTGCGCGCTGCGCGGCGCGTGCCGCCCGGACGTAACTGATGGCCACGCGCGAGCGGCAGCGGCGCTACGAGATCGTCCCCATGCGCGCCACCGATCTGGACGCGATCATGGACATCGAGCGGGTCAGCTTTCGCGCGCCCTGGTCGCGGCAGGTGTTCGTCGAGGAGCTCGATCGCGACTGGGCGCACGTCGACGTTCTGCGCGAGCGGCAGGGCGACACGAGCGTGATCGCGTTCGTGAACTATTGGCTCGTGCGCGACGAGGTGCACGTCCTCAACGTGGCGGCGCATCCGAACGCGCGTCGCCAAGGGCACGCGTCGAGGCTGCTCGAGCACGTGATCGCGTTCGCCAATCGCCACAAATGTCGCTACGTGACGCTGGAGGTGCGCCGCTCGAACGCCGGCGCCATTCGGCTCTACCGCAAATATGGCTTCCGGCCCGTCGGCGTGCGGCCCAACTATTACGTCGAGGACAACGAGGACGCGATCGTCATGCTCCTCGAGCTCACGTCGCCCATCTAACGAATATTGGCGCTTACAGCGACGGCAGCTTGAACGTCAGCGCCATCGTCGTGGGCGGCTTTTGCACGAAGCCGAGCGGCGTCGACTCCGTCCGCGTGCCGTAGTAAATCGCCACCGCCGCGCCGCCGGCCGCCAGCGCGCCGCCGATCGCCGCCCACACGTACCAGCGCTTGTACCAAACGACCGAGCCCGACTCGCGCACCATCGTCGCGTGCACTTCCACTTTGTCGTCGGGCAGGACGTCGACGCGCGCCTCGAAGGGCAAGAAGCCGCCCTTCGACACCTTGAGCGCGTAGGTTCCCGGCGCGCGCACTTTGAGCGGCTCCTTGAGCGGCGTCTTGCCGGCGGCCTCGTTGTTCAGCGTCACTGCCGCGCCCGATTCGTCGGCGACGATGGCGATCGAGCCGTAGCGACGGAAGACCTCGGGCGGAAACAGCTGGCGCAGCCACGTCAGCGCCTGCTCGTCGGAGACTTCGCTGTCCGGCGGCAATGACTCGGCCAAGCGCGCGCCGGCTTGCCCCTTTTGCGCGTCGATGCGCTGCAAGGAGATGATGACGTCGCCGAACTGCGAGACGCCGACGAGCAGCACCTCTTGCGCGCCCAGCTGCTCGCCGATGGCGCCGATGCACATGGCCTCGCCGGCGCAGCGCGCGACCTCGCTGTCGACTTTGGGGCCCAGCTTGCGCCGCGCCGCCTGCGCGTCGATGACATCGAGCGCCGCCGTCTCGCGCAGCAGCTTGGCCAGCTTCAACCCGACGTCACGCGCGCCGCGCGCGCCCGAGCGATATTCGAGCACGGCGACGCTGCGGCGAGCATCGGCGTGCGCGAGACCAAACGACAGGACGAGGAGCGCGACGAGGGTAGCTTTCATCTTCCTCATGGCCCGAACGCGGCCGCCAATCCCGCGGGACGATCGCCGGCCGCAGGCGGGCAGTCGCCGTCCGATTCGTCGATGGTGCCGGCCGCGCAGGCGATGCACGCGTTGGTCGGCCCCGACTGCACGAGCTGCGACCGCGACGTGTACGACGCGTTGCCCGTGCGCACGTCGACGGCGTAGAGGCCGTACTCGATGATGTCCAGGTTCACCGTGCACGGCTCCTGCGAGAACGTGATCTTCGTGCCCGACTCGACATAGTGCGCGCGAATGGCGAACTCGGCGCGGTTGCCATCGGGCGTCATCGCCAGCTCGTACGCCTCGAGCGACGTCGGCCGCACCGGGATGTTGATCGTCTGAATGTCGCCGTTCGCCGACGCCGTCGACGCGATCGGGATGGAATAGGTGGGGCCGGCGAACGACAGCGCCGTCGACGCCCCGCTCGACAACGTCACGCGCTGCAGGATGAACGCGTTGGGCTGCGTCATGTCGCGGGTCGACGTCACCGCGAACACGACGCCGTCGACGACGCGCACGGCGCTCGGGCAGGTCACGCCGCCGAGCAGCACGGCCGGCGCCACGTTGCCCGGCGTCGCGCTCTCGAGGTCCAGCGTGGCGATCTGTCCGCTCGTCGCGTCGGCCAAGACCAGCGTGCCCGTCGCCGGGTCGACCGTGAGGTCGCTGACGAAGCCGGGCAGCGTGAACGTGCCGCCGACGGTGCCGTCGACGCCGACGACGACGATGCCGTTCGCCGCCGGCGTCGGTCCCGGGCTGCAGGGGTCGACGGTCGTGCCGCCGGTGAGCACGTACATCTTGAGCCCGTCGGGCGAAAACGCGATGGCGCGTCCGACTTGCCCGTTGAGCGACACCGTCTTCGCCATCGCCTGCGCCGGAGTCGCCTCGAGGCCGGCCACGTCGCTGATGAGGGCAAGCCCGCTCGTGCCCGGATCGAGCGCCACGAGCGCCATGTCGCGCGGCGCGACCCCGAGCCGCGACGGCGCAAACGGCAACGTCAGCGCCCCGGCGACGCTCGTGCCCGATCCGGTGTCGAACGCGCCCAGCGCCGTGCCGTTGGCGACGAAGAGGAAGCGGCCGTCCCAGCTGACCGCGCCCGCCGTCATGCCGGCGATGGCGCGCGGCCCGCTGCCCGCCGCCAAATCGACCGAGGAGTTGGGATCGAGGATCTGCACCTTGGCCGTCGCGTCGCCCGTCGCCATCTCGGGCGGCAGCGTCGAGCCGACGAAGATCAACGGCTTGCGTATGTCGGCCTCGTATTTTCGCGTCTTGCCCGTCTCGATGCTGACGTCGCGGATGCGCGCTTCGCCGAGCAAGTTGCCGCCCGAGAGCGCCGTGACGTAGACGTCGACCGGCGTGTCCGACGGCGTGAGCGCGCCCAGCGGCAGGCGTCCGCCGCTCGACCCGCCCGAGCCTTGCACGGCCGAGGCGATGCCGATGACCGTGCCCGACGCCGTGCGAATGTCGTATTCGCTGACCGTGGCCGGCGGTGCCACCGGGTCATATAAGGTGTTGGTCGGCGACGTGATGTCGAAGGTCACGGCGCCGCGACTGCCGCAAGCGGCCACGAGCGCACAGAGACCCAGAGCGCAACCACCACGTAGGCGGGGCATGCGCGCGAACTGTATCACAAGCTCGCCGTTCCTCGCGCCGGCGGCGCGGCGAGGGCCGCGGAGGCTCGCGTTGGGCGGGGTCGCCGGGCCGCCGCGGGTCGCGCTTCGCCGCGCCGCCGGCGAGGCGGGCTCAACTTGGTTGAATTACGGTCAGTTCCTTGGCATCATCTACCGCTGGGACAATGTCCGTAGTGGCTCCCATGCCGGGTCCGGCCGCCGCCGTCCGTGACCTGCCGAGCGTCTTCGGCCGATATCTCCTGCTCAAGCGCTTGTCGCGGGGCGGCATGGGCGAGATTTTTCTCGCGAAGCTGGGCGAGATCCAAGGCTTCGAGAAGCTCGTCATCATCAAGAAGGTCTTGCCGCACCTCGTCGCCGACCAGGAGTTCATCAAGCGCTTCATCGACGAGGCGCAGGTCGCCATCAAGCTGCAGCACGGCAACATCGCGCCCGTCTTCGAGGTCGGCAAGGTCGAGGGCGAATACTTCCTCGCCATCGAGTACATCGAGGGCCGCGATCTGCGCCGCACGATCACGCGCCAGCGCGAAGAGCGCACGCGACTGCCGCCCGATCTCGCGCTCTTCATCGTCCGCGAGCTCGCCTCGGGCTTGGCCTACGCGCACCGCAAGACCGACGAATCGGGCAAGTCGCTGGCGCTCGTGCACTGCGACATCTCGCCGCCGAATGTCATGGTGTCGTTCGAGGGCGAGGTCAAGATCATCGACTTCGGCATCGCCAAGAGCGCCATTCGCATCGCCGAGACGAACCCCAACATGGGCTTCGGCAAGTTCGGCTACATGGCGCCCGAGCAGCTGATTCGCGGCGGCATCGTCGACAAGCGCACCGACGTCTACGCGGCCGGCGTCGTCTTGTACGAGCTTTTGTGCGGCGAGCGGCTGTTCACGTTCCCCGAAGGCGCCGACTATCGCGCCATCGCGCGCATGGTCACGGCGGGCAAGTTCAAGCCGCCGTCTCAACGTGACCCGCGGCTCGATCCCGATCTCGATCGCATCGTCATGAAGGCGCTGGCGTCGCAGAAGGACGAGCGCTTCCAGACGGCCGAGGAGTTCCGCGACGCGATCCAAGTGAAGCTGTCGCAGATGAACCCGACGATGAACGCGGACGCGCTCGCGCACTTCCTGCGCGGCCTTTTCCGCGACGAGATCACCGAAGAGCACGCGCTCGTCGCCAGCATGAAGGCCGTCGACGTGGCGCCGTTCCAGAACGAGCTCGACGCGGCGACGCATCAGCACACGGTCACCTACGCGCGGGCGTCGCTCGTCAATCGCATCATCTCGCGTACCGGTTCGGCGGGATCGAGCTCGATTCCGCTCATGCCCTCGGACAAGATGCTGCTGGCGCATCCGCAGCGGCGCGGGCTGTTCATCGCCGGGACGCTGGCGGCGCTGATGGCCGGCGGCGCACTGGCGGCGTGGCTGGCGCGACCGACGCAGCCCGATCCGGTGCCGGCGCAGAATACGGCACCGCAGCCGCAGCCGCCGCAGAACCTGCCGGCGGCGACGCCGCAGCCGCAGCTGCCGACGCAGCCGGTGGTGACGCAGCTGACGGCGGGCTCGACGCATCCGTCGCCGCAGACGATTCAGATGCAGCAGGTGAAGTCGACGACGCCGCCGCGCAACCTGCAGCATCCGATCAAGCATCCGCCGAAGCCGGTGCCGAAGGCGCCGCCGCCGCCGCACGTCGTCGCCGCCAAACCGGCGGCGCACACGCCCGAGCAGGTGCAGGCGAAGTTCAGCAAAGTGCGCGGCGAATACGCGGCGTTCAAGAGCCAATACGGCTCGGTGCTGGAAGACAAGTGGAACGCCATCGCCAGCGAAGTCACGTTCGGCAAGGCCGACAAGTTCGACCGCGTCGACTCCATGCTCGATGCGTTGCGCCGCGAAATGACGCGCGTGCGCAGCGGCAATTAAACGGTGTCGCGTAGGTTGGGCGACAAGCGGAAGACAAGGAAGACGCGAGGAGCCCGCGCAGCATACGTGCAGGCACCGCAGCGGCTGACGCTGGATTACGCGCTGGATCACAAGCTAGGCGACGCTGCTTAGTTACGCCCGTCGCATAGCGGACATCGTTTCCCTCAAAGACACGGGAAATTTTCAAAATTGCCTGGCATTCGCTACGCGTCATCGTTTTTCATGCGGCATGCGGAATTGCTTACTCTTGTTCGCGTGCCTTGGAATCATCGGTTGCGGCGGCGGTGACAAAGGCGGTCAGGATGCCGGCGTCGGCGACGACATGGCCGGCGGCGGCCCGGCCTCGTGCATGCTCCCGACGAACGCCACGCTCGATACGCAGCGGCAGTCGTGCACGTTCGCGGCCGGCGCGTCGGCTGTCGACACGCTGGGCGTGAACGAGGCCAGCCGCGCGGCGCTGCCGATCAAGCACGTCATCGTGCTCATGAAGGAGAACCGCTCCTTCGATCACATGTTCGGTCAGCTGTCGGTCTCGACGCAGCCGATGTCGGAGCCGGTGCCGTCGACGTTCGCCAACCTCGACGCGACCGGCGCGACGGTGCCGCCGTACCACCTGCCGGCGACGTGCTGGCCGTACGATCCGCATCATCAGTGGGACGACATGCACGCGATGGTCGACGGCGGCAAGATGGACGGCTTCGTCACCAACGCCGCCGCCAACAACGATCCCTATCCGCCGCTGGGTCAGACGCTGCCGCCGTCGGACGGCCACTTCACGATGGGCTATTACACGCAGACCGATCTGCCGTTCTACTACTGGCTCGCCAGCAACTTCGCGCTCGCCGATCGCTACTTCGCGTCGGTGCAGTCGGGCACGTGGGCCAATCGCGACTATCTCGTGGCCGCGACGTCGAACGGCACCAAGAACACCGGCACCGATCCGGCGCTGTCGGGCGTGCCGCTCATCTTCGACGAGCTCGACACCGCCAACGTCACCTGGCAGGTCTACACCAACGACTTCGCGCCGCTCGAGTTCTCGGTCAACTGGACCAATCGCAAGCCCAAAGGCTCGGTGCAGGACTTCTTCACTGCGCTGTCCGACGGCTCGTTGCCGCAAGTCGCGTTCATCGACGCCACGACCTCGCTGACGCCGCCGGAAACCGACGAGCACCCGCCGGCCGACGTGCAGGTCGGCGAAGCGTGGACGCGCCAGCTCGTCGCGCAGCTCATCGCCAGCCCGCTGTGGGCGTCGTCGGTGCTGTTCTACACCTACGACGAAGCCGGCGGTTACGCCGACCACGTGCCGCCGCCGTCGAGCTGCGCGCCCAGCCCCGATCAGTCGGAGTTCACCGAGCTCGGCGTGCGCGTGCCGTTCGTGGTCGTGTCGCCGTACGCCAAGCGCAACTTCGTGTCGCACGAGCAGCATCAGCACACGTCGATCTTGCGCTTCATCGAGCTGCTCTACGGCGTGCCGGCGTTGACTGCGCGCGACGCCAACTCGGACGCGCTGCTCGACCTCTTCGACTTCTGCTCGACGCCGCCCGCGGTCGACGTCACGGCGATGCCGATGGCCGGCACCGGCGGCTGCACGACAATGTAACGCGGCGTCCCAAAACGGCGATGCGAACGCGCGCGACGCGTGCTAGATTGCGCGCATGTATTTGACGGCGCGCCTCGTCGAGAATCGACCGCTCGGGCGCGGAAATTTCGTGTTGCGGCTGGCGCTGCCCGAAGCCCACGCCGACGCGCTGCAAAGCGCCAAGCCGGGACAGTTCGTGATGCTACGCGCCGAGTGGGGCCGCGATCCGCTGCTGCCGCGCGCGTTCTCCATTCTCCGGCTGTGCGACGGCGGCCTCGAGATCCTCGTCAAAGCGATCGGTCGCGGCACGCGCCTCCTGCAGCTGTTGACGGAAGGCGCGCCCTTGTCGCTGCTCGGTCCGCTCGGCAGCGCGTTTGCGCCGACCGAGAGCGGCGGCGATTGGCTCGTGGCCGGCGGCGTCGGGCTGGCGCCGCTCTTGTGGTTCGCCGAGCAGCATCCGGGCGCGAAGCCGCACACGCTCGTCTACGGCGCGCGCACGGCCGAAGATTTGGTGCTGCTCGATGACATCCGCAAATCGGGCGCGCACCTCGTGTTGACCACCGAAGACGGCAGCGCGCCCGCCGGCTACGAAGTCATCCGCGGCCGCGTCACCGACGCCATGGCGCAACGGCTGCCCGGTCGCGCCGGCGGCGGTCGCGTCTTGACCTGCGGACCGAACGCCATGATGCGCGCCGTCGTCGAGCAAGCCCGCGCGCACGACTTGCCGTGCCTCGTCAGCGTCGAAGGCGAGATGGCGTGCGGCATCGGCGCCTGTCTCGGCTGCGCCGTCCCGCTCACCGACGGCAGCCGCCCGTTCGCCTACGCCTGTACCGACGGCCCCGTCTTCGACGCCGCGCGAGTCGTGATTCCATGAGCCAGCCCAAGCGAGCGAATGTGAGCGTGGCCCGTCCGGCCCGCGGATCGAACCTGTGCTGGCGAACGCAGTGGGTGCGTTCGTGAGTATCGACGCCGTGAATCATCGCGAAGCGGATCCCAATGCGCCGACGCCGAGCCTGCGCGTCCACTTCGCCGGGCTCGACTGCGTGACGCCGATCTGGACCGCATCCGGCACCTTCGGCTACGGCAAAGAGTTCGCGCCCTATCTGCCGCTCGAGTCGCTGGGCGCCATCTGCACCAAGGGCATCTCGCCGAAGCCGCGCGGCGGCAACCCGCTGCCGCGCATCTGCGAGACCGCGTCGGGCATGATCAACTCGATCGGCCTCGAAAACGTCGGCGTCGAAGGCTTCCGCGAACAAAAGCTGCCGCTCTTGCGCAAGTCGGGCACGCAGGTCGTCGTCAACTTCTTCGGCGAGACCTTCGACGAATACATCGCCTGCGGCGCCGCGCTCGACGCGCTCGACGGCGTGCACATGCTCGAGATGAACGTCAGCTGCCCCAACGTGAAGAAGGGCGGCGTCGAATACGGCACCGATCCCAACGTGTTGCGCGATCTCGTCCAGCAGTGTCGCGCGGTCATCAAGAAGCCGCTCATCATCAAGCTGACGCCCAACACGACCGACGTCGTCGCCATCGCCAAAGCCTCGATGGACGGCGGCGCCGACGGCTTGTCCGTCATCAACACGCTGTCCGCCATGGCCATCGACGCCCGCAAGCGGCGGCCGCGCATCGCCACGACGTTCGGCGGCCTGTCGGGACCGGCCATCAAGCCGATCGCGCTGCGCATGGTCTACCAAGTCCACCGCGCCATGCCCAACGTGCCGATCAGCGGCATCGGCGGCATCGCGACCGGCGAAGACGTGGCCGAGTTCCTGCTCGCCGGCGCGACGACGGTGCAGGTCGGCACGCAGAGCTTCGCCGAGCCGCACGCGGCGACACGCATTCGTGACGAGCTCGTCCAGTTCATGCGCGAAGAAAAAATCACGGACGTGCGAGAATTGATCGGCGGTCTGCAAGGCGGTCGCTGACGCAGCGGCGACCGCTATCCAGCAGCGTCGTTTTTCGATAAGTTTACCGCGGCGAAACGGGTACGAAACGTAAACCCGGCCATAAACGTAGTCCGAGAGAGGCCACCTTGAAAAAGGTCGAGGCAATCATCAAGCCCTTCAAGCTCGACGAAGTCAAAGAAGCGTTGAGCGAGATCGGCGTGCAGGGAATGACCGTCACCGAAGTCAAAGGCTTCGGTCGTACGGGCGGCAAAAAAGAGGTCTACCGCGGCAGCGCTTACGTGGTGGATTTCGTACCGAAAGTGAAGCTCGAGATCATCGTCAAAGACGATCTCGTGCATCAGGTGATCGAGACCATCTCGAGCGCGGCCAAGACCGGGCGCATCGGCGACGGCAAGATCTTCATCACCTCCATCGACGAGGTCATCCGCATTCGCACCGGCGAGCGCGGCGAAGACGCCATTTGAGCTTTCACGCCTCTTAAGGAGAACATCACGATGAGTCCGAGCGACGTCCTCAAATTCGCCGAGAAGCAGGGCGCGAAGCTGGTCGATTTGAAGTTCATCGACCTGCCGGGAATCTGGCAGCACACCACCGTCCCGATTGCGCAGTCTGAACGAGGACTCGTTCGAGGACGGCTTCGGCTTCGACGGCTCGTCGATCCGCGGCTGGCAGGCGATCAACGAGTCCGACATGCTGCTGATCCCGGATCCGACGACGGCGATGATGGATCCGTTCACGCAGGACCCGACGCTGTCGCTCATCTGCGACATCGTCGATCCCGATCACGCAGCGAGCCGTACTGCGCGCGACCCGCGCAACATCGCGCGCAAGGCCGAGAAGTACTTGAAGTCGACCGGCATCGCCGACACCGTGTTACTTCGGCCCCGAAGCCGAGTTCTTCATCTTCGACGACGTTCGCTACGACTCAGACGCCGAACCAGTCGTTCTACTTCATCGACTCCGACGAAGGCGACGCTGGAACACCGGCCGCGAGGAGTTCGGCCCAACCTCGGCTACAAGCCGCGCACAAGGGCGGCTACTTCCCGGTCGCGCCGACCGACACGCTCGTCGACACTGCGCACCGAGATGGTGCATGACGCTCGACGACGTCGGCATCGAGGTCGAGACGCCAGCACCACGAGGTCGCCACCGGCCGGTCAGTGCGAGATCGACATGCGCTTCGACGCCGATGCGTGGAAATGGCCGACAAGATGATGTGGTTCAAGTACATCGTCAAGAACGTCGCGCGCCGCAACGGCAAGACGGCCACGTTCATGCCGAAGCCGCTCTTCGGCGACAACGGCTCGGGCATGCACTGCCATCAGTCGCTGTGGAAGGGCGAGCAAGCCGCTGTTCGCCGGCGACGGCTACGCCGGCCTGTCGGAGATGGCGCTCTACTACATCGGCGGCATCCTCAAGCACGCGCAGGCGATCTGCGCGTTCACGAACCCGACGACGAACTAGCTACCGCCGCCTGATGCCGGGCTTCGAGGCGCCGGTGAACCTCGCGTACTCGGCGCGCAACCGCTCGGCGGCCATCCGCATCCCGATGTTCTCGTCGTCGCCGAAGGCCAAGCGCATCGAGTTCCGCACGCCCGATCCGTCGTGCAACCCGTACCTCGCGTTCGCGGCGATGATGATGGCCGGCCTCGACGGCATCGAGAAGCGCATCCACCCGGGCGAGCCGCTCGACAAGGACATCTACGCGCTGTCGCCCGAGGAGCTGAAGGAAGTTCCGTCGGTGCCGGGCTCGCTCGACGAGGCGCTGAAGTCGCTCGAGAAGGACCACGAGTTCCTGCTGAAGGGCGACGTCTTCACGCCCGACCTCATCGACACCTGGATCGAGATGAAGCGCAACAACGAGGTCGACCCGGTTCGCCTGCGTCCGGTGCCGCTCGAGTTCGCGCTCTACTACGACTGCTGATCGCCGATCGACCGCAGTAACCGAAGAGGCCGAGCCGCAACGCTCGGCCTCTTTTTTTGCGCCCGTCGGAACGCTTAGTGCGCCAACAAGTACGCTTCGAGCGCCAGCTTGTGATCGTCGGTCAGCGCGCAGGTCATGTCGTGGCCGGTCGCCCCGAACGCCGCCTCCGTGTTCGTCGGCCGCGGCGTGCGACAAAAGAGCGCGTCCAGCGATGGCAGCGAGCCGTTGTGCAGAAAGCGGCTCATCGCCCACTCACCGACGAGTCGCGGCGCCTTCACTTGGTGCGTCAGCTGCACCGTCTCGTCCGCCGGCAAGTTGCAGCACGCCATGCCGAGCCCCGTCGGATCGAGCCAGTCGCGCAGGGCGTCGTCGGTCCCGATGGCGCTGAAGTCGTAGAGCTGCGTGCCCGAGCCGCGCGGCCCCGCGTGACAGCCGATGCAGCCGTCGCTGTAGAAGTCGGCGAGGCCTTGCGCGACGAGCGCGGCGTCGGGCGGCGACGGGTTGGCCGGCGGGCGCAGTGAGAAGACGTAGTCGGCGAGCGGCTGCAGCTTGGCGTCCGTCCACGTCGCCTCGGGACCGCCGCCGAAGCCGACGAAGCCGTGCAAGAAGTCCATGACGCTCGTCGTGCCGCCGGTCCAGCCGAGCCAGGCGCTGTCGAGCCCGGCGGCGGCGAGCTCGTCCGGCGGCGCCAGCGACCACAGCGGCGAGATCTTGCTGATCGTATGCACCGTGTCGTCGATGGGCAGCGGCTGAATGAGAAAGTCCATCGTCCCCGACAGCCACGTCGCGTAGTGATGCTCGTTGTCCATCGTCAAGGTCGGCATGCTTCCGGCCGCGCCCGCCAACGGCAGCACCGCCGCCAACAGCTTCGCCGACAGCGTCGCGTCCGCCTTGATGGCGTCGAGGATCGGCTGCACGGCGGCGACGGCGTCGGGATCGTGGCCCGACGTGCTGCCGCCCAGGCCCAGCGACGGCACCAGCATCAGCGCCAACACCTGCTTACCGTAATCGTAGGCGTGATTGGGCGCGCCCACCGCATAACGACCGTCGGACAGCTGGGCGAAGTGACAGCTCGCGCAGGTGAACGCCAGCGCGTCGGCGCCGTTGGCTGGTGTCGTCGGTGCCAGACCGAGCGGATAGGACTCCGTCGACGTCGGATCGGCGACCAGGCCCAGCTGTGTGAAGCCGGCGCCGACTTCGTTGGGGAAATTTTGCGCCAAGAACTGCACCAGCGACGCGGGCACGCCGGTGGTGCCGAATGACTCGTAGAAGAACATCGACTTGCCGCAGAGCAGCCGCGATTTGTCGTCGCTGGCGCCGGCGAAGTAGCGATCGCAGGCGCCCGTCAGCTGTCCGTTTTCGAGCACGGCGTTCAAGTCCGACGAGACGTTGGTCAGGCCGAAGGCGCCGTCGGGCAGCGGCGCCAAGGGATCGACGAGCGCGCCGCCGTCGCCGCCGATACCGACGGGCGCGCCGCCGGCGTTGCCGCCGCCCGCCGTTCCCGCGCCGCCACTTGGCTCGCTCCCGCCGCCGGACCCGGACGACGATGAGGAGGCACAACCCGCCACCAACAACAGCGCCATGAGCTTGTTCATGCGCGCAGTTAAAAATATTTTTAACAAACGGGTCAAGAAGTTAAAAAAATACTTAATTCGACCTCTTTTGTGTCCCGCGCGACGCGTTCGCGGCACGATCGCGGCTGGGCGCGTCTCGGCCCGCCCGCGTCGCTTTCGCCGGTCGCCTGCGTCGCGCCAGCCGGCCAGCTGACATTCCCGAGCGCCGTCGCGGTATGTATTTGCGGCGGCCAACCCCGAAGTGGGATAAGCTGCTCTCTGTAGGCTTATATGCGTGTCGGAAATTGACGTACTTCCGATAATTTCGTACAATTGACCGAATGCTCACTTGGTCGCACGTGCGCGAACGGGTCGCAGTGGACGTCTTGCGCTGGACGCCCAAAGGCACCCTTTCGCGAGGAATTGGCTGGGCTGCCAGCCGCCGCGTTCCGCGCCCGCTGCGCGGCGCTTTGTACGGCGGCTTCGCCCGCGCCGTGGGCGCCGATCTGTCGGCGCTGGACCGGCCGGTCACCGACTTCGAACGCTTCGACGACTTCTTCACGCGGCCGCTGCGCGCGGGTGCGCGCCCCATCGCCGGCGGCGACGGCGTCGTGGTCTCGCCGGTCGACGGCCTCGTATCCGAAGCGGGCGTGGCCGAAGGCGGCCGGCTGATTCAGTGCAAAGGGCGCGACTACACGATCGCCGGCCTGCTCGCCGACACCGTCGAGGCGCGCGCCTTCGAAGGCGGCCATTACGCGACCATCTACTTGTCGCCGCGCGACTATCACCGCATTCACTCGCCCGTCGACGGCAAGGTCACCGGCTACCGGCACATCCCGGGCGCTTTTTTCCCGGTGAACCCGATGTCGGTGCGCAACGTCGCCGGCCTGTTCTCCATCAACGAGCGGCTCGTCACCTATCTCGACAGTGACGTCGGCCGCGTCGCCGTCGTCGCCGTCGCCGCCACCGGCGTCGGCCACATCACCGCCAGCTACGACCGCGAAGTGCGCACCCATCGCGGTGGCGCCGCCGGCCGACACGGCTGGGCGCAGCGTTACGCTTCGCCGCGTCCGCTCGGTCGCGGCGCCGAGCTCGGCATGTTCCACTTGGGCTCGACGGTGATTCTGCTCTTCGAGCCCGGTCGGGTGCGCCTGGCGACGGCGCGCGAGCAGGTGCTCAAGGTCGGCGAACGCATCGGCGAGCGCGGCGATCAAGAGCGCGAGTTCGCGGCATAAGGCATGTCCGACTCGGGTAAAGAGCACACCGGCGAGCTCGACTTCTCCGACGGCGAATTGGCCGAGATGGGGGTCGAGATCATCGGCCGTGACGCGGCGCCGCAGCCGCGCCGATCGCGTTCGATGCTGCGTATTCCCGTCGACGAGGTGCCGCGCCCGCAGCCGGAAGCGGCGCGCACGGGCTCGACCGAGCCGTCGATGCCGTCGTTCGGTCACGAAGGCGACGCCGCCGACGAAGTGGTCGACCACGCGTTCCGCAACGGCGGCGAAGCCGAAGGCATCGTCCCGGCGGCGCTGCGGCTGTTGGCCGCGCCGCTCAAGGACGAGCTGGAGGCGTTCTCGGCGCAGCTGTTCGCCGAGCGGGATCGGGTGCTCGAGCGCCATCGCGGCGCCGAGGTCGAAGAGGTCGAGGCCGAGCCCGACGACGACACCGATCCGAAGGCGCTGGCCGCGCTGCGCGCCGAGGAAGCGGCGCGGGCGCGCGTGCCGACGCCGATGGCGACGCCGGCGATGGCGACCGCGGCGCCGACGTCTCCTATCTCGGTGCCGTCGCCCGCGCCGGTCGCGCCGACGGCGATGGCGCCGATGCTCGACGAGGGCGCGGGCGCCATTCCGCAGCCGGTCGACGACGCGCCGACGCGCGAGCTGGCGATGTCGATCCCGTTCAACGCCACGCCGCCGACGGGCATCTCGACGCGACCGATGAGCCCGGCGCTGGCGGCGTTGGCGCGCGCGGTCGCGGCGCCGCCCGAGCGCAAGGGCGACTGGCTGTCGCCGGCGCAGGCGACGGCCGAGCCGGCTTCGGTCGATACGCGCGTGGCCGCCGTGGCCGCCGCCTTCATCGAGCCCGAGATTGACGAAGCCGATGACGAGATGGAGCTCGACGGCGCCGAGCTCGAGGATGTCGAGCAGCTGACGCCGCCGCCGAGGCCGCGAGCCCGGACGATGACTCCGGTCACGCCCGTATCCGCCGACGACGTAGAAGGCGTGACCGCGGCGCTGCTGGCCGTGACCACGGCCGCCGCCGCTGCTGCCAACCCGTCGGCGACGGCTTCGACGCCGTTGCCGTCGATGACGCCGACGCGGACGGCTTCGTTGACGCCGGCGCCACCGATGGCGCGCACGGCGCCGGCGATGCCGGCCGCGCGCTCGACGCCGCCTGCCGGTCAGCCGGCCCAGCCGTCGGCGGTCAACGGCAACGGCAACGGCAACGGCGCCGCCAACGGGTCGACCACGCACGCCGCGCCTGCCTCGCCGGCGCACGCCGCGCCTTCGACGGCCGCGTCACCGCCGACGCAGGCGCCGCACGCGCCGCCGCCGACGCCGAGCGCCGCCGCGCACGCCGTCCCGCCGGCCGCGTCCACGCCGGCTGCGACCGTGCCGCCGCCGATGCCCGCCGCGCCGCCGCCGATGCCGGCTGCGTCCGCGCAGCCGCACCCGCCGGCGCAAGCGCATCCGCCGGCCATGCCGGCACCGGCCGCGATCGCGCCCGCCGCCGCCGCGCCTGCCGCGCAGCAGGCCGACGCGCCGCTCCGTCCGCGCCGTAAACGTCGCGCCAAGCAGTGGTTCGAAGAGATCTTCGACGACGATTACCTGCGCACGCTGCCGTTTCTGACGCCGCGGCAGACCGAACGGGAAGCGCAGTTCATCCACGAGTCGCTGCAACTGCCCGCGGGCGCTGCCATTCTCGATTTGGCCTGCGGTTACGGCCGACACGCGATGGAGCTCGCGGCCAAGAGCTACAAAGTCACCGGTCTCGACCTGTCGCTGCCGCTCTTGATTCGCGCCGCCGACGCCGCGCGCCGCGTCGGCGTCAACGTCAACTTCATCCACGGCGACATGCGCGAGATGACGTTCGAGGACGAGTTCGACGCCGCCTGCTGCATGTTCACGTCGTTCGGCTACTTCGACGACGACACCAACCGCAAA
Organism: uncultured delta proteobacterium; assembly: GCA_963785725.1. Lineage (GTDB taxonomy): Bacteria > Myxococcota_A > Polyangia > Palsa-1104 > Palsa-1104 > JAQBQH01. The sequence goes on from CAWAWS010000006.1 coordinate 314,077, forward strand.
GTGGCCGCGAACCTGGCGCGCGCCATCAAGCCGGGCGGCAAGCTGCTGATCGAAGTCGTGAATCGCGATTATCTCTGTCGCGACCTGCCGACGCGCGTCTGGTGGCAGGGCGATGGCTGTGTCGTGCTCGAAGAGGTCGACTTCAATTACTTTTCGTCGCGCCTACAAGTGCAGCGATCGATCATCTTCGAGGACGGCCGGCAGCTCGAGCAGGAGATCTCGATCCGCGCCTATTCTCTGCATGAAATCGGCAAGGTACTGCATCACTCGGGGTTCCGCGTCACCGAGGTTTCGGGCGGGCTCACGCTGCGCGGCAAGTTCTTCGGTGCCAACTCTCGCCAGCTAATCGTAGTGGCAGAGAAGAAACTCACACCTTAGATCCTTCGTCGAACCAACGCTATCGACTGCTGAAGTGTCCAAACAGCATGTGTGCGCAGCCGGCACATATGCGCATTCAGCGCGCGTTACGGCCGATCTCGGCCTTGCGCCGTCGACGGTGCGTCTTACTTTTTGAGTCTGGCAGTGCAACCGAGGAGTGAATCGGTTCGTACCGTCAGTATTACGAACGTATGCCATGCCTACGAAAAAAAGAAAGGTCAAAAGGCCCCCGATGAAGACCGCCGCCCGCCTGCAGCGTGAAGAGCGTCCCCGGTTCGCCGCCCGCCCCCAGAAGGCGAAGGCTTCGGCGCAGGCCGACGTCGTCGACGCGTCCGCGGAGAGCAGTAAGGGGCGCAAATCGAAGATGACGACCGTGCCCGACGTCGAAGACGCGGGCAACGACGCGGCGGTCGCGGAGCTGGAGGCGGTCATCGGCCAGGGCGACGACGGCGATGACGAAGAGCCGGCCGAGAAGCGCGAAGCCGAGGAGCCGTCCAACTTCCTCGCCATGTACTTCAAGGACATGGCGCGGCTGGCCGTCTTGCGTCCGCAGGAGGAGTTCGAGTCGGCGCGCAAGCTGGAGTCGCTCGAGATCGCGCTCTGGGTGCGCGTGTTGACCTACGCGCCGGTGACCGAGCACGCGCTCAAGGTCTGTGAGCGGACGCTCGAGAATTCGCTGCCGGACTTCAAAGTCATTCGCAAGCACTTGGGCGCGCTCAAGAAGCGGCATCCGAAGTCGGAGCAGGAGAAGTTCGAGCGCGTCGTGGTCAAGACGGCCGAGAAGGTGCGCGCGCTCGATACCGACAAGCGCATCCTCGACATCGTGCTCGACGAGATCGACAAGATCGTCAGCGGCCGGCCCGGTCGCGTCATCGACGACGTGGTCGACCTCGAGCCGCACGGCAAAGAGTTCAAGCGCTTCATGAGCGACGTCGGCACGGCGTACGCGCGGGCGCAGCGGGCGAAGAACGAGTTCGTGAAGGCGAACTTGCGGCTCGTCGTCTCGATCGCGCGCCGCTTCAACTACGGTCGCATGCCGCTCGCCGACCTGATCCAGGAAGGCAACATCGGGCTCATCAAGGCCGTCGAGCGCTACGACTATCGGCGCGGCTATCGCTTCTCGACGTACGCGTCGTGGTGGATTCGTCATGCGATCTCGCGCGCGCTCGCCGACAAAGGCCGCGCGGTGCGACTGCCGGTGCACATGATCGACGCCTACCATCGCGTCGCCAAGTCCAAGCGCGAGCTGTCGGCGAAGCTCGGCCGTCAGCCGACGAGCGAGGAGATCGCGGTGGCGACGGGGATCGCGGCGCCGAAGATCGAGAAGATGCGCACGTTCTTGCTCGATCAGTCGTTCTCGCTCGATCGCACGGTGTCGGATGAGGATGGGCGCAAGTTCATCGACTTCATCCAGGATCCGAACGCCGAGAATCGCACGACCACCGACGACATGGTCGACGACGCGATGCAGACCGAGGTGCGCTCGCAGCTGGAGCATCTGAAGCCGATCGAGGCCGATATTTTGCGGCAGCGCTTCGGGCTCGACACCGATCACGAGCTGACGCTCAAGGAGATCGGCGAGAAGTACAATCTGTCGCGGGAGCGGATTCGGCAGCTACAGGAGCAGGCGCTGACGAAGATGCGGCGCGCGCTGCAGCGTAAAGATCTGATGTAATCGAGCGGCCGCCGCGCGCGGATGGAGCGCCATCCGCGCGCCGGCTGTTTACGTGGTCGGCGGCGGCGGCGGCGCGTAGGCCGGCTGCGAATACGACTGCTGCTTCGTGAAGTAGAACGTCCCCACGATCGCGCCGTAGAACGAGGTCGTTCCGCTGCCGTGGGTTCCGGCCGGATCGATGAACAGGCCGCTCAAGCCGCCCTCGACGCCGAACGCGAAGTTTGGGTGCGGCGAGTAGCGCGCGCCGAGCGCGAAGTCGTAGCCGAGCGCGAACAGGTTCAAGTCGTTGCCGGGCGTGCTGTTGATCTGCGCGCCGATCGGCAGCGCGACCTTGCCGTACAGCGCGGCTTTGTTGTCGCGCGACTTGAAGATGTCGAGCGTGACCGACGGGATGACCGTGAACGACGTCTGCGAGTTCGAGCCGACCGCGTTACCGGCGGCGTCGACGCCGGCGGGCGCGGCCGTGCGGAACAGGCCAATGCCGAGGCTGATCTGCAGCCGATCGATCAAGCGCACGCCGACCGACAAAGACGGGACGATGATGACGCTGGAGCCGCCGGCCACGCCGACGCCGGCGCCGAGGCGCGTATCGATGACGAGCGTCGGCGCCGTCGGCATTTGCGCGTGGGCGAGCGAGGGCGCGAGCGACAGCGCGAAGGCCAGAGCGAAGACCAATCTGGAACGAAGCTTCATGTATTCTCCTGTGAGTAATCCTGCGCGGCTTATATGACGTCTGGCCGCCGTCAGCAAGCCCGCGCCCGGATGCTCAGCGGGGGAAGCGCAGCGTCGCCGCGCCGTCGAGCGTGACGGTACCGTCGGCCTTGCGCGCGTAGAGCTTGAGCTCGACGGTCCGGTCCTCGTCGCTGCGCGCGGTGACCTCGCCGCCGACGGTGATGCGATCGCCGGGCAGCGTCACGGCTTTGAAGCGCGTCGACAGCCGCGCGATCGTGGTCGCGCCCGCCCAGCCGCCGACCAGCTGGCCGAAGAACGCCATCGACAGCATGCCGTGCGCGATGACCGACGGAAAGCCGCCCTCTTTGGCGAACGGCTCGTCGTAGTGGATGCGGTTGAAGTCGCCCGACGCGCCGGCGTACTGCACGAGCTGCGTCGTCGTGATCGGCGGCTTTTCCAGCGGCGGCAGCGTGTCGCCGACGCGAATGTCGTCGAAACGCAGGGTCATCGGCGCACCAAGATCGTCGCGCGCGCGGTGAAGACGCGATTGCCGTCGCCGTCGTGCGCCGTCGTCTCCAGGATCATGACGTCCATCACGCCGCCTTTGGTCTGCTTGACGTCGGCGGCGGCGATGCGCGCGACGAGCGTCAGCCGATCGCCGGCATAAACGGGCCGCGCGAAGTCGTACTCCTGCTCGCCGTGCAAGAGCTTGCGCCAGTCGAGCTCGATGCCGACGCGCGGATCGGGCGGGCGCAGCGCCGTGGCGAACGTCGGCGGGGCCGGAATGCGCGGATGGCCCGCGGCTTTCGCGGCTGCCTCATCGACGTAGATGGGATTGTCGTCGCCGACGGCCTCGACGAAGCGGCGGATGTGGCCGCGCTCGACGTCGAGCGTCAGCGCTGCTGCTTGACGGCCGACATAAGGGGCGAAGCGCGGCTCGTTTGCGGCATCCACGCCGCGAGCATCCGGCTAGCGTCGTTTGTCGTCAAGCAGATCGAGCGCACGGACGCTGACGAAGCGCGCGGCGCCCGCCGCGACCAGCGTCGCCAAGATCAGAATTGCAGTTGCCATATAGGTGTGACGAGGCGCGGCGTCTTTTATTCCCTCGCGTGCCGACAAATCGCTCCGGGATTGCTCCGCGCCCCGCCGCGCGGTACGTTGCCCGGCGATAGGAGGTTCTGAATGCGACGTATGCAGATGTGGGGCGCGGCGGCGATGTTGTTGGTGGGCTTGGCCGGCTGCTCCAACGAGCTCAAGGTGTCGTCGGTCGAGCCGGCGCAGGGCACGTTCAACGGCGGCGAAGAAGTGGTCATCCACGGCAACGGCTTTCAGCCCGGCCGCGGCGGCGTCACCGTCAAGTTCGGCGGCAAAGAGGCGACGGCGGTCGTCGTCGCGGCGCCCGACAAGATCAGCGTCACGACGCCGGGCGGCGACCCCAACACCACGATCGACGTCACCGTCATCTTCGACGATGGCAAGGCGTTCAAGGTGGCCAACGGCTTCCATTACATGGCGCAGGTGCAGAACCGCGGCACGCTCGACAAAGCGTTCAATCAGCTGGGCAAGGACAACCCGCCCGGCACTCCGCCCGCCAAGACTCCGTAACTTCCGACTGACGCAGCTCCGGAGGCAGCTTCGCGCGCACGCCCACAGCGACCGAGGGAGCGGGCTCTGGCCCGTGACCGAGGAGGCGAGGACGTACGCGCGAAGATGACCTGGAGCTGCGTCAGTAGCTGATGCGGAAGAGCTGCTGGCCCATGAGGACGTAGGCGCCGCTCTTGACGGCGCGCTCGCCGCGGATGCGTACGAACGTGCCGTTGGAGCTGTTGAGATCGGCGAGCCAGAACTTGCCGTCGCGCATCGAGACGCGCGCGTGCTGGCCGGAGACGTAGCCGTCCTCGGGGAATAGGATGTCACCGCGCTCGCGGCCGAGGGTGACGGCGTCGCCGAACATGGGGAACGCCGAGCCGTCTTGGTCGCGGCCGACGATGAGCGCCAAGCGGCCCCAATAGCCGGGGTTGGGCGAGCCCATGACGTCGGTGCCGTCGTCGAGCGGAACCGGCGCCGAGATCTCGTCGAAGCGCAAGAGCTCTTGGCCGATGCGGAAGACGTCGCCGTCGGCGAGCTCCTGCTCGTCGTCGAGCTTGACGAAGATGCCGTTGAGCGAGCCGGTGTCGCGCACGACCAAGCCGGCGGCGTTCAGAATCAGCTCGGCGTGGCGCGGCGAGAGGTAGCCGTCGGCGTCGAAGAGCGTGCCGTGGCCGCGGCCGATGACGTTCTCGCCGTCGACGAGCGGGTGCGTGCCGCCTTCGGTGCCGTCGGGGCGAACGAGGACGAGGCGGCCAATCGTCGAGCTGCCGCTGGCTTTGTTGTTGCTGCCGGTGGTGACGCCGACTTCGCCGTCGAGGCGGCTGCCGCACTGCGCGCAGAAGCTGAATTCGCCGGCCACCAAGTTGCCGCAGGTCGAGCACATGCGCGACGCGGAGACGGGCGTGGCCTCGTCGATGCCGACGACCTCGGGCAGCGGCTTCAGATGCGCCAGCGAGTCGCGGCGATCGCGCAGCGCGTAGTCGTCCTCGTCGGCGCTCGACTCGGCGTGCGGATGCGGCGCCGCTTTGGCGGTCGCGCCGCGCTCGAGCTGCGCGGTGCCGCCGGCGTCGACGGTAAGCTCGCCCAGCTCGGCGCCGCAGCCGAGACAGAACTTGTACAGCGCCTGGTTCTCACGACCGCAGGCTTTGCAGACGGACGACGACATCAGGTGATCTCCACGCGAAGCAGCTGCTGGCCGACGAAGACGTAATCGCCGTGGAAGAGCGGCGACTCGCCCGAGACGCGCACGAAGGTGCCGTTCTTGCTGCCGAGGTCGGCGACTTGGAACTGCGTGCCGCTCGGGCCGTCGATGGCGGTGACGGTGGCGTGGCGGCCGGAGATGAACGGATCGTCGGGGAAGTTCACGTCGTTGGCTTCGCGACCGATGGTCAAGGAGTCGTTGCGCGCGCGGAAGACCATGCCTTCGTGGCCGCCGGCGAGCAGCTGCGTGAGCGCGAGGCGCGACGGACGCTTGGGCGAGCCGTAAAAATAGGTGCCTTCGCTGTCGGGCACGGGCACTTCGTCGGGCGCGCAGGCTTCGACGCGCAAGAGCTGCTCACCGACGAGAAACGTCGAGCCGGTGGCGACCGTGATGGGCTTGATGATGCGCAAGAACACGCCGTTGGCCGAGCCTTCGTCGCGCACGATGAGCTTGCCGTCGCGATAGATGAAGTTCGCGTGGCGCGGCGAGAGCAGCGGATCTTCGGGGAACAGGATCGCGCCTTCGAGCCGGCCGGCGATGTGCTCGGTCGCCGACAGCACGTAGGTGACGCCGTCGAGCCCTTCACCTTTGATGAGGATGAGCTTGGGCGAGGGCGCTTGCATGGCGCCGAAGAACATCGTCTTGCCGGGGCGCAGGCCGGCCGGTTGCGGCAGCGGCTGCGGGCGAGCGACCGACGGCGGCGCCGGCGCCGGCGCGGCCGGGCCGACGGGCTTGCCGCAGCTGCCGCAGAAGCGATGGTTGAGCGCGACGTCGGCGCCGCAGAACGGGCAGCTGCGCGCGGTGGCGGCGGGCGAAGGGTCGGGCGTGCGCGGCGCGGCGCCTTGGTTCTCGATCGTCGGGCGCACCGTGCCGGCTCGGGCGACTCCGAGCGAGTGGCCACACAGCTGGCACACGGTGGCATTGATGGGCGACAGCGCATCGCAGGCGTCGCACACGAGGCCTAGCGTCATATGGTGAATCGTATCCGATTGGCAGACCGCGTCAACGAATGGCGGCGGTCAGCGCCTCGCGAACGAAGCCGTTGTTGTCCCGTTTGAGCGCGGCCAGCGCCCGCGCGCCCTTGTCGGGCCACAGCTCGCCGTGCGCCGTGGCGGCGAGGACGGCCGCGCGGCGCTCGCGCCATTCGCCCGACTGCAGCGCGCGCTCGACGACGGCGACGAGCGGCGCGCGTGCGGCAACCGGCAGCGGCGGGGCGCTCGCGGCGAGCGCGGCGAGCGCGGCCAGGCGAACCGGCAGCGCGCCGTCGGCGAGCGCGACCGCGGTCAGCTCGCCGTCGCCGGCGTGCACCGCCAGCCGCGCCGTGCGCGCGCGCAGCAGCGGGTCGTCGGTCTTCTGCAGCTTGCGCAGCGACGGGGAAATGCGCGGCCACAGCGGCGCCAGCGTCTCCGGCGGTGCCGACTCGAGGTCCGCCAAGAGGCGCGCCACCAGATCGCGATGGCGACCGAGGCCCTCGTTGACGATGGCGGCCACGGCCTCGCTGTCGAGAGCGCGCGCGGCTTCGAACGGCGCCGGCAGCGCGCCTTCGGACGGCGTCATCGCGCGGGCGCCGAGGCGCGCCAAGGTGCGCTTGACGTCGATGCCGTCGTCGCCGTGCGCCACGAAGTCGGGCGCGGTCAGCGCCGGCAGACGCCGTCCGCCGGCCAGCGCGAGCAGCGCGGCGGCGCGCACGTCGTCGCGATCGAGCAGCGCGGCGCGCACGAGCGCCGCCATCGCGTCGGGCGCGCGCGTCTCCGCCGCTCGCGCATCGAGCGCGCCCAAGGCCCACGCGGTCGCGACCTGCAGATCGTCGGCGCCTTCGCGCAGCGTGGCGACGAGCGCGGCGCGGGCCGCCGTGCGCTCGGCCGCGGCCAATGGCGACGGCGACTCGGCCGCGACGAGCCCGACGGCAAAGGCGCAGCCGAGGCGCGCTTCGGGGCTGCGCTGACCGTCGCGCAGTCGCTCGAGCAGCGCCGAAAACGCGTGCCCGCCGGCGTGCGCGCCCAAGCTCAGGCACGCCATCGCCTGCACGTCGACGCTGCCGTCGTCGAGCGCGCCCACGAGCGCCGCTTGCGCCCGCTTGTCGCTGCTGCGGCCGAGCCCATAAACGGCCGCCACGCGCAGCTGCTTCTCCGGCTCGGCGAGCAGCTTCACCAGCGACGGCCACTGCGCCGGCGACGCCAGCGCGGCCGCCGCCTCGGCCGCCTGCTCGCGCAGCTCGACCGCCGCCGCCCGGTCGACGCGTGTCGCCGCCTGCTCGTTCGGCCGCGCCTTGTGCGTCAGCGCCAGCTTCACGAGCGCCGGCGTGGCGCTGGCGTTGCCGAACGCGCCCAGCAGCGCCACCGCGACGCGCTGCTGCGCCGTCTCGCCGTCGACGAGCACGTCGAGCAGCGGGCGCAAGCCGTGCTCGCCGAGGCGCGCCAGCTCCGGTCGCGCCGAGGCGTCGCCTTGCCGAGCGCGCGTCACCAGCGGCGAGCCGTAGCGATCGTAGAGCTCGAGCAGCAGGTTGCGATAGACGGGCTTATCGGCGTGCGCATAGGCCAGCGGCGACAGCTCACGCTCGAGCTCGCCCAAGCTGCCCAAATATTCCTCGAGATCGATGGCGCGACGGGCGGCATCGAGGACCATCTCTTCGTCGGGCGCGCGGCGCATGACGGCGCGATAGAGCTCGGCCGCGCGCGCCTCCTGCCCGCGGCGCAGCTGCAGCCGCGCCAGCGTGAAATAGACCTTCCACTGCCGATCGTCGATCTCGAGCGCGCGCTCGTACGCGGTCGCGGCGCCGGCCAGATCTTCACGCTTCTCCAACACTTCACCGAGGCGCACTTCGGCCGCGGCGTCGGCGGGACCGAGCTCGACCGCTTTCTTCGCGAACGTCAGCGCGTCGGCGTCCTGATACAGCTGCAGCGACAGCTCGGCGATCTGCGGATAGAGCTCGCGGCCGCGCGACGGCTCCAGCTCCGCCGCCGTCTTCAGCGCCGCCAGCGCCTGCTTGGGCCGATGGCGCGCGCGCTCGACCTGCCCGATGGCGACCCAGGCGTCGGCGCGCAGCTTCGTCGATTTGGCCTTGTCGCCGAGCTTCTGCAGCAGCTCCTCGGCCATCTCGGCGCGACCCATCTTCAACAGCGCGTCGGCGCAAAAGAGCGTATACGCGGCCGCGGTCGGCTCGTCGGTCGCTTGCTCGGCGCGCGTGCGATATTCGGCGACGCGCAGGCCGAGGCGACCTTGTCGCGCCAGCACCGTCACCAACCGCTGCCGCAATTCGAGCAGCGCCGCGCCCGATTTCGCGCCTGCCGCGCGCTCGAACAGCGTCGCCCACACCTCCTCGGCCTCGCGGTCGCGATGCAGCCGCTCCAGCGTCGACGCCAAGCCCTTTTGCACGTTGACGTCGTCGGGCGCCGCTTTGGCCGCGCGCTCGTACAGATCGAGCGCCTCGGGCGCCAAGTCGTGCTCCACGTAGACTTCCGCCAGCCGCACCATCGCCGGCACTTTCGGACCGCGATCGAGCAGCTTCTTCCACAGCTCGAGCGCGCGCTTCTTGTTCCCTTTTTGCCAGATCAGCTCACCGAGCGCGACGAGATGGGTCTCGTCTTCGGGCTCGAGCCGCACCAGCAGCTCCTGCTCGTGCAGCGCTTCGTCGGGCAGTGCCCAGCGCGAATAGAGCTCGGCCAGCTGCGCATGCACCGACGGATCCGACGTCTCGCGCCCGAGCGCGGCGGCGATCTTGATGGCCTCGGCGCGACCGTCGGGGGTCTTGACGAGCCGCTCCGCCAATTCCAGGCGAAAGCGCGCTTCGCCGGGCGCGCTCTGCACGAGGCGGCGATATTCGGCGATGGCTTCGGCGTCGCGTCCGGTGCGTTCGTAGAGCGCGATGAGCCGCTTGCGCGCGTCGAGCGCGTGCGGGTCGAGCGCCAGCGCGCGGCGGAACGCGACCTGCGCTTTGTCCGCGTCGCCGAGCTCGTCCCAGACGCGGCCGAGCAGCTCCCACTCGCCGAAGTCGCGGCCGTTGTCGGGCCAGGCGCGCTCCCATTCGCCGACGAGCAGGCGCAGCTCGTCGTGCTTGCGCGCCAGCCCCAAGATCTTGTCGGCGGCCTCGCGGCGCAAGTAGTTGCCTTTGGGCGCGAGCGCGAACGTCTTGTCGTAGGCGGCGCGCGCCGCTTTGTCGTCGCCGCCGGCCTCTTCGAGCGCGCCCGTGCGCAGCCACGCTTGGCCTTGCCGCGCCGGATCGCGCGCGAGCCGTTCGGCCAGCGTGCGCCACAACGCCGCCGCTTCGTGCGCGTGATTGCGAGCGGCGAGCGCCTCGGCCCACTGTTGCCGCGCGTCGTCGTCGTGCTCGTCCGTGCGCAGCAGCTCTTCGTAATAGGGGCGCGCTTCGGTCAACGCCTCTTCGGCCGAGAGCCCACGATCGGGAGCCAGCGCCAGATCCGCCAGCTTGCGCAACAGCGGCCGGCGACGGTGGGCGTCGGTCACTTTGGGCAGCGCCGCGCCGTAACGGGCGCGCGCGGCGGCGGACTGGCCGCGCTTTTGCTCGACGTCGCCGAGCGCCACCAGCGCGCGAACGTCGTCGGGACGGGCGCTCGCGGCGTGACCGAGCGCGTCGGCGGCGGCGGGCCAGTCGCCGCGCGCGGCCAAGAAGCGGCCGTAGACGAGCCAGTCGTTCTCGTCGCCGCTTTGCGCCGTCGTCGCGAGCTCGCGCTTGAGCTGCTCGACCGAACGATACTGCTTGTAGAGCTGCGTCAGCTTCCCGAGCGCGTCGGCGTCGTTGGGATCGCGATGCAAGAGCTGCTTGTAGCGCGCGACGACCTTGACGTCGAAGGGTGAGCGCTTGACCTCCCAGTCGGCGCGCGCGGACGGCGCGGCTGCGAAGAGGAGCACGACGAGCGCCAGGCGACGCATGGCCGCAGTGTAGCGCGCTTTTTCGGCGCTGCTTGCTAGTGGTAACGATTGGCGCGGACGAGCTCCAGGATCTGCTCGAGCCGCTTGCGCTTGTAGTCGTACAGATAATCCTCGAGCAGGCGCTGATGACCGCGCGCCACGTCGACCAGCTCGATGCCGGTGCCGTGCACGAAGTCGAGGCTCAGCTCGTCGTAGCGAATCTCGCCGCGCGCCCAGATGCTGTCGCTCGTGCCCGGCAGCGTGAACTCGAGCTGCACGTGGCGGCTCTGCCGTCCGAACTGCCGCGGCGCCTTCGTCGTCACCCGATTCATGTACAGGCCCGTCGCCGACACGTTCGTGGTCAGCGCGCGATGCGGCCGATCGTCGACATACTCGTCGAGGAAGATCTCGAGCGGCACACGCTCGAGGTCACGGCGCTCACCCGATTCGCGGGCGTTGCGCCAAGCGTGACGAGAGGTCCAGGCGGAACGGGAAGACACTTTCGGGGTCAGCGACATCAACGCCTCCAGGCGCTCGGTGCGATATGTAGGATACTGTAGTTATCGAACAGCCCCCAGGTCAAAATATTTGTGGCAGGATGCACCGGTGTCCGCCTCCAAATCCTCCTCTCGCCCGTCGACCACGCGCGTTCCGTTGTGGGCTAAATTAGTCGCCACCGCGGGCGGCGCCGGCTTCTCGCCGGTCGCGCCCGGCACCTGCGGGACGCTCGTCGCCGTCCCGATCGCGTGGCTGCTCACGCGCGCGGGGACGCCGGCGTTCTGGCTCGGCTTTCTCGTCATCACCGCCATCGGCACGTGGGCGTCCGAGGTCTTCTGCCGCGCCACCGGCGTCGACGACGATCAGCGCATCGTCATCGACGAGGTGGCCGGCTACTTGTTGACGATCGCGTTCATCCCGCGCGGCTGGGTCAACATCCTCCTCGGCGTGATCGTCTTCCGCCTGTTCGACATCTGGAAGCCGGGCCCGATTCGCCTCGTCGACGAGAAGGTCCACGGCGGCGTCGGTGTCATGGCCGACGATCTGGCCGCCGGCGTCGTCGGCGCTCTGGTCATGTTGGCGCTGCACTACTTCGGCGTCGACGCCCGGCTGAGCGCGCTCGTGCACCGATGAACGAGGCGCCGCGCAAGCGGGTGCGCCCGTTTCCGCTCGCGGAATTACCGCGCGTCACGCGCGCGCAAGCGGCGGCGGCGCGCCTGCTCATGGCGCGGCTGCCGGCGGCGCTCGGTCGCGAATGGGACGCCGTTGGTCGCGCGCTCGGCGGACCGGCGACGCTGACGCTGACCGAGATCTACGCGCTGCCGGCGCGCGAGCTGGCGGCGCAGGCGCGCGGCGCCGTGGTCAAGCTGGCGCTGCGCGGGCCGCGCTGGGCGCTCGTCGTCGTCGACGGCCGCTTGGCGCCGCGGCTGGCGCGCGCCGCGCTCGGCTTGGCCGGCGACGCCGAGCTGGCCGCCGCCCGCCCGTTGACGCTGGCCGAAGAGGGCGCGCTCGAATTCCTAGTGGCAGCAGCGGTTGGCGATGCCGCGCTCGTCAGCGGCGTCGTCGGTGACGCGGGCGTGGCCGGGCTCGCGCACGCGCTCGGCGACGGCTGGCTGGCGGTCGCGCAAGCGCGCGTCGAATGGCCCGGCGGCGACGGCTGGGCGCGCCTCATCGTGCCCGACGCGCTCAAGCTGTCGGCCGAGTCGCCGCGCGCGCTGGAATCGATCGGCGCCGGCGTGGCGCGGCTCGGCGACGCGCAGGTGGCGCTGCGCCTGGAGATGGGCCGGACCGCGGTGGCGCGCGAGGATTTGGCCGGCCTCGCCGATGGGGACGTCGTCCTGTTCGAGCGCTGCGGCGTGCATGATGCGCGCGGCGGACCCATCACGCTGCGCCTCGGTCGCGGCGGTTTTGCCGCGCGGCTCGACGGCGCGTCGGTCGTCATCGAAGAAGCCTATCGACTCAACCCGGGAGCCGCGAACATGGAGTTCGATTCGTCGCACAAAGACGCCGCCGCCGCCGATCAGCTGTTGCGCGAGCTACCCGTCGAGGTCGTCTGCGAGCTCGGCCGCGTCACGATGAGCGGCCGCGAGCTCATCGAGCTACGACCCGGCGCCGTCATTCCCGCCGGCCGGCCGCTGGCAGGCCCGGTCGATCTCACCGTCGGCGGCCGCGTCGTCGCCCGCGGCGAGCTGGTCGACGTCGAGGGTGAGATCGGCGTGCGCATCACCCAAATGATCGAATAGCGCGCTCACGCGCTCGGCGTAGAGGCGGGCGTAGGCTTGCGCACTCTTGTGCCACGAGAAGTCTTGCGCCATGCAGCGCCGCATCGAGCGACGTGAACAGCTCGGGCGAGGCGTAGGTCGTCAGCGCGCGCTGCCAGGCCTCGATGAGCGCCTCGGGCTCGTAGCGCTCGAGCTTGAAGCCGGTGCCGCTGCGCGAGCGCGGGTCGAAGTCGACGATCGAGTCGTCGAGCCCGCCCGTCGCGCGCACGATCGGCGGCGTCCCGTAGCGCAGCGAGTAGAGCTGATTGAGACCGCAGGGCTCGAAGCGCGACGGCATGACGTACAAGTCCGCGCCGGCTTCGATGCGATGGGCCAGCGCCTCGTCGTAGCCGATGCGCACCGCCAGCTGCTTGGGATGCTTCGCCGCCAGCGCTTTCAGCTGCGCTTCGATGCGACCATCGCCGGTGCCGAGCACGACATATTGCAGCGCCTGACGCTCGAGCAGCGACGGCAACGCCGCCAAGATGAGGTCGAAGCCCTTTTGCTCGGTCAGCCGCGAGATCGATCCGCACAGCGGCACGTCGGCGCGTACGGGCAGGCCGAATTCGCGCTGCAGCGCCGCTTTGCACGTGCGCTTGCCGGCGAGCGCCGTCTCCGAGTACGTCGCCGGCAGGTTCTGATCGCGCTCGGGATTCCAAGCGTCGTAGTCGGCGCCATTCAAAATGCCGTGCAAAACCGATTGGCGCGCGCGCAATAAACCGTCCATTCCGAGGCCCTGCTCGGGCGTTTGGATTTCGCGCGCGTAAGTCGGGCTCACCGTCGACAAACGATCGGCCAGCGCCAGTCCTGCCTTGAGGTACGAAACCTGGCCCCAGAATTCGTAGCCCTCGAGATTGTAATATTCGCGAGGCAATCCCAGCTCATCGATCACCGACGCCGGAAACAATCCTTGGAAGGCGAGATTGTGCAGCGTGAAGACGGTCTTCGGCAGCGGGAGATTGCCCCATTTGCGCTTGGCGAACAGGATCGCCGGGCCGCCTTGCCAGTCATGCGCGTGCACGACGTCGGGCCACTGCGCCGAACTCCGCCGACAGCGCCAGCGCCGCCGAGCCGAGCAGGGCGAAGCGGCGCGCGTTGTCGGCGTAGTCGCCGTGCGCGTCGCCGTAAATGCCGTCGCGATCGAACGACGGCGCGTGGTCGATGAGGTAGACGCGCACGCGCGGCGTCGACGGCGCTTGCCCTTCGTAGACGCCGACCTCGACGGTGTCGTTGCCAAGCGGCGTCGCCAAGCCGCGCAGCCGCCGCGCCAGGCCGAAGCGCTCGGGATCGATCGAGCGGTAGCGCGGCGTCACCACCGACGACGTCGTGGCCGAGCGCCGCCAGTTGTCGCGGCAGCGCGCCCAGCACGTCGGCCAGCCCGCCCGTCTTCGAATACGGCGCCACTTCGGACGCGACGTGCAGGATGCGCATTTCTAGGATTCGATTTCGCGCAGGAAGCGAGCGGCGTCTTCGGGCGGCGTCGGGTTGATATAAAAGCCGGAACCCCATTCGAAACCGGCGACTTGAATCAGCGTAGGCATGATCTCGATGTGCCAGTGATAATGCGGCGGGTCGTCTTCGCCGAATGGCGTCGTATGCAGAATGAAGTTGTACGGCGGATCGTCGAGCGCCACATTCAGCTTGTGCAGCGCAGTCTTGAGCGCATTGGCGAGTAACGCGAAATCTTCGTCGCTGGTGTGCTCGAAGCGGGCGCGATGGTGGCGCGGCAAGACCCAGGTTTCGAACGGAAACTTGGGCGCATAAGGCTCGATGGCGACGAAGCCGCCGTTCTCGTAGACCAGCCGCTCGCGCTCCTTGAGCTCCTGGCGCACGATGTCGCAGAACACACAGCGCTCTTTGACGCGATAGTGCTTCTTCGCGCCCTTCATCTCCTCGGCGACGGTGATGGGCACGACCGGCGTCGCGATGAGCTGCGAGTGCGGATGGTCGAGGCTGGCGCCGGCGGCGGTGCCGTGGTTCTTGAAGATCATGACGTAGTTCAAGCGCGTGTCGCGGCGCGAGATCGAGCATGCGATCGCGCCAGGCCGTGAGCACGCCGACGATCTCTTGCTCCGACAGCTCGGCTGAAGCCGCGCGTGTGATCGGGCGTCTCGACGATGACCTCGTGCGCGCCGACGCCGCTCATGAGGTCGTAGATGCCGTCGCCTTCGCGCTCGAGCACGCCTTCGACGCGCAGCGCGGGGAACTTGTTGGGGAACGCGCGCAGCCGCCAGCCGGGCGCGTTGGCGCGCGCGCCCGGACCGTCGCTCGGCCGGTGCGCCAAGCAGCTCGGGCGGCGTCATCGACTCCTGGCCGGGACAGAACGGGCACACGCCGCGACGGACCTCGGCGCGCGCGTGAAAGTCCTGCGGCCGCTTGGTGCGCTCGGTGGCGATGATGACCCAGCGACCGACGATGGGATCTTTGCGTAGCTCGGGCATGCGCCGCGAATCTTAGACGAGTGCAGTGAAGCGGGCTACAGCGACGCCACTTCGATGACGACGCGGGCCTCGAACGGCTTGCCTTCGCTCAGCGTCACATCGCGCCAAACCGGGCACGATCAGCGACGCCTGGTAGGTGCGCTCGAAGCCGCCTTCGGACTGCGACGCCGTCTCGAGCGGGAAGCGCCAGATGACGTTGGCCGTCGGCGCGGCGACGCGCGTGACGAAGCGGTCCCACTCGTTGACCAGCTCGACCGGCGCCGTCGCCGCCGACTCGCCGACGGCGACGAGCTTGCGTTCGGCCGCGCCCAAGTCCTGGCCGGCGATGCGGTAGTAGCGATCGGGCGCGTCGCCGGCGAGCAGCGTCAACGCCGACTCGCAGCCGAAGCCGAACGACAAGGGGCCGCCGTTGACGCTGATGCGGTAGTCGCAGCCGAGCTTGTTGCCGTCGAGCCAGATGGTCTTGTCGACCGTGACCTCGCGGCCGCCGACGAGCCCTTTGCGGCGCAAGAGCACGCGCGGCTTGGGCGCGCCGCCTTTGTCGAGGATGTCGTAAGGCGCGCCGGCGAAGTCGCCCAGCTCTTCGTAACGGCCGGACGCCAAGTCGTTCAGCGTCGTCGCCGGCGGGAGGAAGTGCTCGACGAAGCCGAGCCGCGGATGGCGATCGTAGCGCAACAGCTCCTCGAGGCCCGCCGACTTCACCGTGTTCAAGTCGTGAATCGAGACCGGCCCGTCGCCGTGACCGGCCTGCTTGCGCGACGCTTCGAGCAGCTTGCCGTGATAGCCCTCGGGCCGCCGTCCGAGCACGTTGAGCAGGTTGAAGCGCTTCGGCCGATAGTCGAGCTCGAACACGCCGCCGCCCAAGTCGGGCTTCACGTAGGCCGCGAGCTCGCTGTTCTGCAAGATGATCTCGGGCTGCAAGTCGGCGTCGATGTCGGCCTCGATGATCGACGGCGCCGCTTCGCTGCCCGAAAGCACGCGCGTCGGCCGGCGATCTCGGTCTCGATGAGGTGGCGATAGACCGCGTCGCGCAAGTAGTTCAAGTAGAGCCCGCCGAAGAGGCCGTGCCAGTAGCCGCAGTTGCACTGCGCGCGATAGAGGTCGCGGCGCGCGTGCACGAGCGTCGCCGCGCCCGCCGGTCCGAGCTGCTGCTCGGCGCGATCGAGCTTGTCCGACACCCACACCATCTTCTTGTGCAGGTAAGTTGGCCTCGGGATATTTGGCCAAGAAGTTCTGCCAGATGCCGCCGCGGAAGAACGGCGCGCGCGCCTTCCAGCTCACCGCGCGACTGCAGCTGCTGGCGCACTTGGTTGTAGTGAATCTGCGCGTCGGCGGGCAGGCTCCATTCGCCCATCTCCTCGTACGACGCCGTCGGCAAATAGACGCGCCCCGTCGGCCGATGCGTCTTCAGGTACTGCCCGAAATGTTCCGTCTTGAACGATCCTTGCTGCTGGCGCTCGACCAAGGTGCGCAAGAAGTCGCGCAGCCAGCCTTGATCCCACACCCACTCTTTGGTGTGCGGCCAGACGCCGAACTTCTCGCCGTCGTCGCCGTAGGTGACCGCGCTGTCGCCGGGCGTCTCGCGGCGCAGCTGCTCGATGGCGTCGATCGATTCCCACGCCTTCAAGAACGGGATCGCCTGCCGCAGCTTTTGATCGATCGGGAACAGCGCCAGCGGCGTGCCCGCCTTTTCGGTGACGTAGTAGCCGCGCAAGGTGCCTTCGACGCCGGCGGCGCGAAAGTGGCCGTCGTCGACGAGCGTGAACTTGCAGCCGGCGTCGGCGATGAGCTTGGCCAGCGCCGGCTCCCACACGCGCTCGGCCAGCCACATGCCCTCGGGCCGCACGCCGAAGTGCTTCTCCAAGTAGTCGGCCATCATGTGGATCTGGCCGCGCGCGTCGCGCTCCGGCAGCACCGCCAGCATCGGCTCGTAGAAGCCGCCGCCGAGCAGCTCCACCTGTCCGCGCGTCACCAGCGCGCGCAGCTTGTCGAAATACTCCGGCCGCTCGCGCTCGATCCACTCGAACAGCGGGCCGGTGTGGTGCAGCGCCACCTTGATCGACGGGAACTCGGCCAGCGCGTCGACGAGCGGCCGATAGCAATCGTCGTAGGCCTGCTGGAACACGTGCCCGAAGTTGCCGTCGGGCTGATGGTTATGGATGGCGAGGAGCAGGGTGAGCTGGCCCATGGGCATGCAAATCTATGCACCCGCCGGGCACACGTCAAAGCCGCCCGTGCCGATTCTGCGCAAATGTGGCGGTGTCCTCGTCGGCGCGTGACGATCGCGCGTCCTCGCGTCAGGCGATGGCCCGATGCCGTGACGTCGTGGCGGTCGATTTAGGACGGAATCGTGCGAAACGCGGCGTTAGTCGCTGGATCCGCTGCCGGGCGGCTTCGAGTACAGATCTTTGTACCAACCGCCGCCTTTGAGCACGAACCGCGACGGCGAAATCACGCGCTCGAGCGCGCCGCCGCACGACTCGCACAGCGTCTTCTTGGGATCGTTCATGCCTTGCGTGTACTCGAAGCGCTTGTGGCACTTCTCGCATTCGTATTCGTAAATCGGCATCGTTCTACCTAACGGCTGATGGGCGTGACAGCGTGCGAATCACGGCTGCCTGCAGATCATGATAAGACGGCGGCGTCGCCAGCGCTTCCTCGGCGCCCGCATGTTTTCCCGCCTGTCGAATTCCCGCGTCGCCGGCGAGGAGAATCACCGGCGTCGATTGCTGCTCGCGCGTGGCGTGCGCCTTGGCCGCGCGGATGCAGCGCAGCCCCATCTCCGGCTTGACGTCCAAGTCGACGACGACGAGGTCCGGCACCTGCTCGAGCGCCACTTCGGCGACGGAGGCGTTGGTGGCCTCGACGATCTCGCAGGCGATGATGCTGCGGATATAGCGGCCGATGAGCGCCAAACGATCCTGCGACGCGGCCACGACGAGCACGGTGACGCCGACGAAGTTGCGCACCATCTCGTCGATGACGTCGCCGTAATGCGCGTCGAGCGTGTCGAACTGCACGCCCATGCCGTCGGGCAGGCCGTCGATGTTGCCGCTGCGCACCCAGGCGACGACGCCGACGACCTCGAGCTCGCCGGCGCCCGGCACCGCGAAGCGCAAGGTCACGTGCTCGCCCGCCGCCAGCGGATCGGTCGTCTCGATGAAGATGCCGCCCTTCGACAAGTTGATCGAATACGACACGAGGAACGCGCCCGCCGTGCGATAGGCGACCTCGAGCGAAATCGGGAGGCGTGGTTGGCGGCGATCCGACATGTGCTACTGCCCGAGCAGCTTCTCGAGGAGCGAATCGAGCTGATCGAGCGAGTGATAGTCCAGCTCGATGCGCCCGACCGTCGACGACTTTTGCACCAGGCGAACCTTCGTGCCGAAGGCGCGCTCGAGCTTCTGCTCGAGATCGCGCGTCGAGGCCGTCGACGGCGGCGTCGCGCCGGCCGGCTTGGCCTTGCCGCCGCCGGCGTCGCCGCGCTCACGCCGTACGAATTCCTCGGTCTGGCGCACGCTGAGCTGCTTTTGCACCACGCGCGCCGCCGCCCGCTCGATCGCCGGCTCGGCTTCCAAGCCCAAGAGAGCGCGCGCATGGCCCATCTGCAGCTCGCCGCCGGCGACGAGGTTGCGCACCTTCTGCGGCAGCTTCAAGAGGCGCAGCGCGTTGGCCACCGTCGCGCGATCTTTGCCGACGCGCGTCGCCAGCGCCTCTTGCGTGTAGCCGAACTCCGCCGACAGCCGCTGATAGGCCTCGGCCTCTTCGATCGGATTCAGGTCCTCGCGCTGCAGGTTCTCGACGAGCGTCAGCTCGTACGCTTCCCGCTGCTGCACCTCTTTGACGACGACCTGGATGCTCTTGAGGCCCGCCCGCTGCGCCGCGCGCCAGCGCCGCTCGCCGGCGATGAGCCAGAACCCGCCGCCTTCTTGCGCCGACCGCTGCCTGACGACCAGCGGCTGCACGAGCCCTTGATGACGAATCGACTCCGCCAGCTCGTTGAGCTTGCCGTCGTCGAAGCGCTGCCGCGGATTGTCCGTCGAGGGATGGACGTCTTCGATGGCGCACTCGAAGTAGTCGCGCCGAATCGGCGTCGCCGAGGCGGCCGCGCTGGCCACGCCCGGAATCAACGCGCCCAGGCCTCGGCCGAGCGCCGGCCGCTTGTTGTTCGTCGTCGTCAATCTGCCCCTTTTACGCGGCCTGCCGCTCGCGATGCAGGAACTCCTTGGCCAGCGCCAGATAGCTCAGGCAGCCCGAGGAGCGCGAATCGTAGAGCAGGATAGGCTTACCGTGCGACGGCGCTTCCGACAGCCGCACATTGCGCGGAATGATCGTGTCGTACACTTTACCGACGTAATGGCTGCGCACTTCGTCCGCCACCTGCTGCGTCAGGTTCATGCGCGGATCGACCATCGTCAGCAAGATGCCTTCGATCTCGAGGTCGGGATTGAGCGCCGCCTTGACCTGCGCGATCGTCTCCGTCAGCGCCGACAAACCCTCGAGCGCGTAATACTCGCACTGCATCGGAATCACGACCGCCGTCGCTGCCACGAGCGCGTTGAGCGTCAGCAAACCGAGCGACGGCGGGCAGTCGATGAGGATGTAGTCGTACTGCATCGCGATCGGCGATAACGCATCGCGCAGCCGCCATTCGCGCCGCTTGACGTTGACCAGCTCGACCTCGGCGCCGGCCAAGTCGCGCGTCGCCGGCACCAGCCACAAGTTCGGCACTTCGGTCAGCTGCGTCAGCTCGCGCAGCGGCCGCGGCGCCATGTTGGTCTCGCCCGGCGCCAACCCCTCGTAGATGCCTTCGTTCAGCGTCCCTTTGGGGAAGCCGAGGCCGGACGTGGCGTTCGCTTGTGGGTCCATGTCGACCACGAGGACGCGGTGGCCGGCGGCGGCAATCGAAGCGGCCAGGTTGACCGTCGTCGTCGTCTTGCCGACGCCGCCCTTCTGGTTCGCGATGGCCAGAATCCGCTTCATTCCGTCGGAGTTTCTATCACGAGAGGCCCTCCCGCCGCTCCTTTTCGGCAGAAAAAATTTGCGCAGTATTTCGCCAGCCTGTAGTGGTTTGATGTAGGACAACGACGTACACGACGCCGCACACGAGGAGACGCGAATGAGGGGAAATGCCGCTCCGAAGGTCTACCGGTCGTTCGAAGAGTTCGAGCGCGACGAGCTGCGCAAGCTGGACGGCATTCACATCAGCATCGACGACATGCTCGATGACATGTTCGCCGCCGACTTCGCCAACGCCAAGAGCGAGCAGCCGGCGAGCGACTCGCCGAGCAGCCGCGAAGAATAGACCGCGTCCGCCTTCGTCCATCGCGCCTCGCGATTCGTAATCTTCCTCGTGCTCACCGAAAAATTTTGGCGCGGCGATCATTTCTCGCGCACGAATTCACGACGCGGTCGTCACCGTCGACGTTCTGCACGCTCGTGCGCGGGCCGTGCGGGCTTGAGGATTGCCGTCGACGATTCGCTGGTTCATACTAGTGACAAGGCGTTGACACCTTCGACACTGCATCATACGTTCGTGATTCTGACCCAGCCGCACAAACCAAGGAGAGGGACCCGATGACCAAGATGAAGGGCGGCCCCGCGGATAGCGGCGGTCCGGTCGAGGTTCCGGAGCAGCTTTCGATACTTCCGCTTCGGAATTCGGTGCTGTTTCCCGGCTCGATCATCCCGATCGACGTCGGCCGGCGCAAGAGCGTACGGCTCGTCGAGGAGGCGATCTCGAAAGAACGCCCGGTCATCGGCATCCTGACTCAGCGCGACGCGCGCACCGAGGATCCGACCGAAGGCGACATGTACAGCGTCGGCTGCGCGGCGCGAATCCTCAAGGTCATCAAGCTCGCCAAGGACAACTTCAGCGTCATCCTGCAGGGCGTTTCGCGCATTCGCGTCGCCGAGTATCAGCAGCAGGAGCCGTTCATCGTCGCGCGCGTGCAGCCGATCCCCGATCCGACGACGACCGACGTCGAGCTCGATGCGCTGGTGATGAACCTGAAGGACATCGCCAAGCGCGTCATCAAGCTCATGCCGGAGCTGCCGAAAGAGGCGTCCGCGCTCGTGGACAGCGTGACCGAGCCGGGGCAGCTGGCCGATCTCATCACGTCGAACCTCGACATCCAGGTCGACGAGAAGCAGGACGTGCTCGAGACGTTCGATCTCAAAGCGCGCATGCGGACGGTGCTGCAGTTCTTGTCGCGCCAGCTCGAAGTCTTGAAGGTGCGCGAGAAGATCAACACGCAGGTCCAAGAAGAAATGGGCCGCAATCAGCGCGAATACGTGCTGCGTCAGCAGTTGAAGGCGATCAAAGAGGAGCTCGGCGAGCTCGACGAAGCGGGCGGCGATCTCGACGAGTTCAAAGAGAAGATTCAGGAGGCGAAGATGCCTCCCGACACCGAAAAGGTCGCGTTCAAGCAGCTCGAGCGCCTGAAGGTGATGCAGCCGTCGTCGGCGGAGTACACCGTCACGCGCACCTACCTCGAGTGGCTCGTGGAGCTGCCGTGGTCGACGGAGACCGAGGACAAGCTCGACATCCAAGAAGCGCGCGACATCCTCAACGCCGATCACTACGACCTCGAGAAGGTCAAAAAGCGCATCCTCGAGTACCTCGCGGTGCGCAAGCTCAAGAGCGACAAGAAGGGCCCGATCTTGTGCCTCTTGGGACCGCCGGGCGTCGGCAAGACGTCGCTCGGTCGCTCGATCGCCAAGGCGATGGGCCGCAAGTTCGTGCGCATCTCGCTCGGCGGCGTGCGCGACGAGGCGGAAATTCGCGGCCATCGCCGCACGTATGTCGGCTCGCTGCCGGGTCGCATCGTGCAGTCGCTGAAAAAGGCGGGCACCAAGAACCCGATCTTCATGCTCGACGAGATCGACAAGCTCGGTCACGACTTCCGCGGCGATCCGGCGTCGGCGCTGCTCGAAGTCTTGGATCCCGAGCAGAACAACACGTTCAGCGATCACTACCTCGAGGTGACGTTCGATCTCTCGCACGTCATGTTCTTGGCGACGGCGAACGTCATCGATCCGATTCCGGCGGCGCTCAAGGATCGTCTCGAAATCCTAGAGCTGCCTGGTTATACGCGCGACGAGAAGCGCAACATCGCGCGCCAGTTCCTCGTGCCCAAGCAGCTCGAGGAGCACGGTCTGCAGGCCTCGCAGGTGCAGCTGACCGACGAGGCGGTGTCCGAGGTCATCGACGGTTACACGCGCGAAGCCGGCGTGCGTAACTTGGAGCGCGAGGTCGGCTCGGTGGCGCGCGGCATCGCCGTCAAGGTGGCCGAGGGCGCGACCGAGCAGTTCGAAGTGCTCGCCAAGGACATCCCCGATTATCTCGGGCCGCAGAAGTTCATGTCGGAAGTGGCCGAGCGCACGGCGGAGCCGGGCGTGGCGACGGGCCTGGCGTGGACGCCGGTGGGCGGCGACATCCTCTTCATCGAAGCGACGCGCATGCCGGGCAAGGGCTCGTTGGTGCTCACCGGTCAGCTCGGCGACGTCATGAAGGAGTCGGCGCAGGCGGCGCTGTCGTTCGTGCGCGCCAAGGCGAAGTGGCTCGGGATCGAGGAGAACTTCCTCGATAAGACGGACATTCACGTGCACATCCCGGCGGGCGCGATTCCGAAGGACGGACCGTCGGCGGGTGTGACGATGTTCACCGCGCTGGCGTCGATGCTGACGGGCAAGCCGATCCGCAGCGACGTGGCGATGACCGGCGAAATCACGCTGCGCGGCAACGTGCTGCCGGTCGGCGGAATCAAGGAGAAGATCCTGGCCGCTCACCGCGCGGGCATCAAGCGCATCATCATGCCCGACCGGAACCAGAAGGACATGGTCGACGTGCCGGAGCAGGCGAAGAACGAAATGGAGTTCTTCTACGTCAAGAAGATCGACGAGATCTTGGCCTTGGCGTTGACGGAGATGCCGGACAAGTTCGGCAAGCCGTCACCGGGCGCGACGCCGGTCGTGGTCACGCCGCCGACGACGACGACGAACCAGACGCCGGGCTCGGCCTAGCAACCAAGCGCACTCTCGCACCTCGAGCGGCCGCCGGAGAAATCCCGGCGGCCGCTTTTTTTTAGCGCCTCTCGTTACTTGACGCCTACGGACCCCATGATTAGGTTTGCCGACGTCGAAGGAAGCTGAGGCAAAGGCTCCTTCCTGGAGGCCACTGCACAATGGGCAAGATCATCGGTATCGACCTCGGCACGACCAACTCCGTCGTGGCGATCATGGAGGGCAAAGAGCCCAAGGTCATCCCGAACGAAGAGGGCGGGCGTCTGACGCCGTCGGTCGTCGCGTTCGATGACAAGGGCGAAGTCCTGGTTGGACAGATCGCGCGTCGTCAGGCGATCACCAATCCTGAAAACACCATTTACTCCGTCAAGCGCTTCATGGGACGGAAGTTCGACGAGATCGAGAGCGAAACCAAGCGCGTGCCGTACAAGGTCGTACGCGCGCCGAACGGTGACGCGGCGATCGAGATCCGCGGCAAGCGCTACTCGCCGCCGGAAGTCTCGGCGCGCATCCTCGGCAAGCTCAAGCGCGCCGCCGAGGAATACTTGGGCGAGAAGGTCACCGAGGCGGTCATCACCGTTCCGGCGTACTTCAACGACGCTCAGCGCCAAGCGACGAAGGACGCCGGCCGTATCGCCGGTCTCGACGTCAAGCGCATCGTCAACGAGCCGACCGCGGCCGCGTTGGCGTACGGGCTCGACAAGGGCAAAGATCACCTCATCAGCGTCTACGACTTCGGCGGCGGCACGTTCGACGTCTCCGTGCTCGAGGTCGGCGAGAAGGTGGTCGAGGTCGTGTCGACCAACGGCGATACGCACCTCGGCGGCGACGACATCGACGACACGGTCATGACGTGGCTCATCGCCGAGTTCAAGAAGGACCAGGGCATCGACGTCTCCAAAGACAAGATGGTCCTGCAGCGCTTGAAGGAAGCGGCCGAGAAGGCCAAGATCGAGCTGTCGTCGGTGCAAGAGACCGAGATCAACCTGCCGTTCTTGACGGCGGACGCGAGCGGTCCGAAGCACCTGCAGATCAAGCTGTCGCGGGCGAAGCTCGAGCAGTTGATGGGTCCGCTCGTCGATCGCGCGCTCGACCCGACGAAGAAGGCGTTGTCGGACGCGGGCAAGCAGCCGTCGGACATCGGCGAAGTCGTGCTCGTCGGCGGCTCGACCCGTATCCCGATGGTGCAGAAGCAGGTCAAGGATCTGTTCGGCAAAGAGCCGCATCGCGGCGTCAACCCGGACGAGGTCGTCGCGCTCGGCGCGGCGGTTCAGGCCGGCGTTCTGTCGGGCGAGGTCAAGGACATCCTGCTCCTCGACGTCACGCCGCTCACCTTGGGCATCGAGACGTTGGGCGGCGTCATGACGCCGATGATTCCGCGCAACACGACCATCCCGACCAAGAAGACGGAGACGTTCTCGACGGCTTCGGATGGTCAGACGTCGGTCGAAGTCGTGGTCACGCAGGGCGAGCGCCCGATGGCGCGCGACAACCGACTGCTCGGACGCTTCCACCTCGACGGCATTCCGCCGGCGCCGCGTGGCGTGCCGCAGGTCGAGGTCACGTTCGACATCGACGCCAACGGCATCGTCAACGTCCATGCGCGCGACAAGGGCACGGGCAAAGAGCAGAAGATCGTCATCACTGCGTCGTCGGGCCTGAGCGAGGCCGAGATTCAGAAGATGGTGAAGGACGCCGAGGCCAACGAGGCGGACGACAAGCAGCGCAAGGAAGCGATCGAAGCGCGCAACCAGCTCGACTCCCTCGTGTTCCAGATGGAGAAGATGGTCGGCGAGAATCGCGACAAGATCGACGAAGCGGCGCGCGCGGAAGTCGAGCGCGGCATCGAGACCGCCAAGAAGATCCTCGAAGACCACAAGGACGCGGGCAAGGACGCGACGGTGTTCAAGACGTCGTTCAACGAGCTGCAGCAGGCGTCGTACAAGATGGCCGAGCAGATGTACAAGGGCGCGGCTCCGTCGGGTGGTGATGGCGGCGGCGGCGCGGCTGGCGGCGGTGGCGCCGAGCAGACGACGCAGGAGCAGAAGGACGTCATCGACGCCGAGTTCGAAGAGCAGCCGAACAAGTAACTCGCAGTCAGACTAAGCGTTAGAAAATGAAGCGCCCGGCGATTTCGATCGTCGGGCGCTTTTGTTTTTAGCGGCGGCTGACGAAGGCGGCGCGGCCGGCCTCGACGATCGTCGCGAGCTCGTCGGCGCCGACGCCGAACTCGGTGGCGATGCTGCCGATGATGCGGCGCTCGGAGTCGTCGTACTCGCCGTCGCACAGCGCCATCGCCACGCACAGTCGCAAGACCTCGAGGCGCATGTCGACGCCGCGGATGGCGCGGGCCAGCCGCGCCGGATCGAGCGGCTCCGAGATGAACGACAGCCCGCCGACCGAGTGGCGCATGGCGAACTCGTCGAGGAACGACGCTTCGCGCGCGAGAATGGCTCCGTCGGCGGCGGCGACCGCGGCCAAGGCGCGCGCGATCTCCTGCGCCGCGTCGGGAGCGAACGAAATGGCGCCCATGGGCGGCGATGATACACTACGCGCGTGAGATTGTTGTTGGCCTGCGCCTGCTTCCTCGCGGGCTGCTACGGGCCCGGCTTCTTCACCGACGGCAGCAGCGTGTCCGTCGGCAGCTTCAACCACGGCGCCTTGCGACGCGGCGCGCGCCTGCCCTCGAGCGGCGAGGGCTATGTCGTGCCCAGCTTGTGGCGCGAGCGGCAGACGAACTACGCCACCGACGAGCTCGTGGCCGCCATCGAGCACGCGGCGCAGCGCGTCCATCGCGAATATCCGGGCTCGCTCTTGAGCATCGGCGACATGTCGCGCAAAGGCGGCGGCGACAGCGTGTTACACCGGTCGCACGAGAACGGCCGCGACGCCGACCTCATCTACTACGCCGTCGACGCGCAGGGCCGGCCGGCGCCGCCTGCCGATTCGATGCCGCGCTATCCCTATTGGGACGGCCGCGCGCGCACGCCGGAGCCGCAGGAGCATGGCGTCGTGTACGGGCCGTTTTCGCCGCGCTGGTTCGACGTGCCGCGCAATTGGGCGTTGGTGCGCGCGCTGCTCGAGGAGCCGGGCATCGAGCTGCAGTATCTGTTCATCCACGCGCGGCTGCGCGAGAAGCTGCTCGCGTACGCGGCGGCGCGTGGCGAAGATCCGGCGCTGCTCGAGCGCGCCGAGGTCATCCTGCATCAGCCGGGCGACTCGGCGCCGCACGACGATCACCTGCACGTCCGCATCTTCTGCGCCGAGGACGACCGCGCGTTCGGCTGCAGCGACAAGGGGCCGGTGCGCTGGTGGAAGAAGCGCTACAAGTACATGACGCCGGCGGCGCCGCGCGTGCCCATCGACGAGCTGGCCGGCGCGCTGTCACAGCTGATCAGCCTGTTGCCGAAGGGCCTGAACCTCTAGCTCGTCGCCGTAACAGCTCCGTCGGCGGCGCGGATCAGCCGTTCGCCGTCAGCTCGGCCAGCTTCTCGCGCGCGCGCTCGATGTCGCCTTCGTACTTCAGCACCAGATTGAGCGTGTCTTCCACCGTCTGCGCATCGAGCGTCGGCGCGTTCAAGAGCGTGAGCGCGCGCGTCCAGTCGAGCGTCTCCGACACCGACGGCCGCTTCTTCAGATCCAGCTCGCGCAGCCGCTGCACGACGCGCACCACCGCCTCGGCCAACGCCGGCGCCGCGTCCGGCTGGCGCGCCTGCACGATCGCCCGCTCGCGCACGGCGTCGGGATAGCCGATGAACAGATGCAGACAGCGCCGCTTGAGCGCGTCGGTCAGCTCGCGCGCGTTGTTCGACGTGAGGATGACGAGCGGCCGCGCCGCCGCGCGCAGCGTGCCCAGCTCCGGCACCGAGACCTGGAAGTCGGACAGCACCTCGAGCAGAAAGGCCTCGAACTCGGCGTCGCTGCGATCGACCTCGTCGATCAAGAGCACGACGCGTTTGGGCGCGCGAATCGCCCGCAGCAGCGGCCGTTGCAAGAGAAAGCGCTCGCTGAAGAAGGCGTCCTCTTGCGCCGCCAGCTTGTCGACGGCCTCGGCCAGCGTGCCGGCGCCGGCGGTCACTTCGCCGATCTTGTCGCGCAGGATCTGCGTGTAGAGCAGCTGCTTCGGATATTCCCACTCGTACAAGGCCTTGGCCTCGTCGAGGCCTTCGTAACACTGCAGGCGGATGAGCTCGGTATCGAGCACCGTCGCCAGCGTCTTGGCCAGCTCGGTCTTGCCCACGCCCGCCGGCCCTTCGACGAGGATCGGCTTCTCCATCTTCTCCGCCAAGTAGACGGCGGTGGCGATCCTGCGGTCGCTCACGTACGACTGCCCGGCCAAGCGCGCGCTGACGTCGTCGATGCTGTCGAAGCTGTCGGAGCCCATTTCGCAGTCAGCCTAGCATGCTCAGCGGGCTTGCACCGCCGGCGCGTCGCCGAGCACGAGTGACGTCGCGGCGTCGTCGAAGTCGCGCTTGAGCTGCGAGCCTTTGAGCATCGGGCCGGCGACCGTGACGACGAAGCCGGTGCCTTCGGTGACGGCGTAGAGCTGGCGGACGATCTCGCGGCCGCCGCCGATCTCGGCCTCGAGCCGCATGCGCGTCGCGTCCCCTTTGTCGACGCCGACGACGACGTTGCGGAAGCCTTGGCGCACGAGCGCGGCGCGGCTCTCCTCGACGAGCGCGCGGGCGGTCGTGCCGACGGCCACTTTTTGGCTGACGAGCGTCATGCGGCCGCCGTCGCGATCTTCGTAGGCGGCCAGGAGGCGCGGGTAGTTGCCGGCGCCGAGCGCCTCCCAGCCGACGGGGGCTTCGAAGCGGACCTTGAGGGCGTCGTTGCGATAGGCGCGGCCGCCGGCCGCCGACGCGACGGCGCCGACGAGCAGGAGCATGAGCGCGAGGCAAAACCGCATGGCCAATCTTACCGCGAATTCGCCGACCGCCGCGCCAAGACGAACCGGTCGCGCCGATCGCGACCGCGATTGTCGCGACGAGCGCGAGCGCGAGCGCGACGGCGCCGGCGCGGCGACGGTTACCGTCGCTGAGCGGGCCGCGCGCCGCGGCTTTTGCGCCGTGCGGACGCGCTCGTCTCGTCGTCGCCGCGCCGCGCTCGCCGCGCGCATCGTCGCCATCGCATAGCGCCACACTTGTTCAGTATCAAGGCACGCGTACAGCGCACCATTTCGCTTGAGTGTATTCTTCAGAATGGAATACATTCGATGCATGGTGCGGGGCGTATCGCAACAAAGCGGCGAAGCGGGAAGCGGCGCGTTCAGCGACCGCGATCTCGACGCTGTCGAACGCGCCCACGGCGACGGATTGACGTCCGCGCAAGTCGTCGAGCTGTTCCGCGCCCGCGGCACGAAGCTGTCGGAGGCGACCTTCCGCAAGTACGTGCAGCTCGGCCTCTTGCCGCGCAGCCGTCGCGTCGGCCGCAAAGGCAAGCACCAGGGGTCGCTCGGGCTCTACCCGGCGATCGTCGTCAGGCGCATCGACGCCATCAAGCGGATGATGGCCGAGAGCTACACAATCGAAGAGATCCAGCGCTCGTTCCTGCGCTTCAAGGACGAGATCGAAGCGGTCGAGCGTGGATTGAAGGAGCTGTTCGTCGGTTTCGAGCGTGAGCTGCGCGCCCCGGAGTTCGATCCCGGTCGCCGCAAGCAGCTCAGCAAAGAGATGACCGACGCAAAGCGCGTGGCCGACGACCTCGTCGGTCGCATTGAAGGTTTAGAGCGGCAGATTGTCTCGCCGCTCGAACGCGCCGCGAGAGCGCGCGCATTTTCCTCCGGCGCTTCCGGCGGCGCTGGGGACCTGCTGTAGCGCGGCTGCAGCAGAAACGAGGAGGGGTCAATGGAACAAGACATGCGCGATGAGTTGGAGACTGATGAGCTCGCGCAAGACGAGGCGGGCGCCGACGTCGAAGCCAGCGACGGCGGCATCGACGACGCCCGTTCGATCAACCGCAAGATCCGTCAAAAGCGGCGCACGCGCGCGCGCTCGAAGACGATCGCGCCCAAGCGGTTGACCAAAGAGGAGCTGCGCTTCCGCGAGCTCTTGCCGATTCTCGAAGACGTCGAGCGGCCGGTGTCGCGTGGCGCGTGCAAGACGGACATTCGTCCGTGCCCGTACGTGTCGTGCAAGCACCACCTTTATCTGGACGTCAATCCGGAGACGGGCAGCATCAAGCTCAACTTCCCGGATCTCGAAGTGTGGGAGATGAAGGAGACCTGCTCGCTCGACGTGGCCGACAAGGGCGGCATCACGCTCGAGGAAGTGGGCGAGATCCTGAACCTCACGCGCGAGCGCATTCGGCAGGTCGAAGTGCGCGGCCTGTTGAAGCTGAAGATGGTCGGGCCCGGCGAAGAGCCGATTCCGGGCGATCCCGGCTATCTGGCGCCGGGCACCACGCTGTAGTCGCGTCCGCGTTCCCGCTTGCCGCGCGATGATGGGCCGCGCGGGCGGGAACGCGAGCTGCGCACGTCGCGCTTGCCGGCGACGAACCGTTGTTCGCCGCGCCTGACGACGCGGCGGTCGTAAATCGCCGCTGATTCGCGCGGCGAAGGCCGTTCGCCGACGGTAGCGTGGCGAGCGGCGCCCGCGCCTGCAGCTGGCGGCGCACGGCTCGCTTCGTCGTCTGGGCGCGACGGCGAAGCCGCAACTCCACGTTTGCGCCGACAGGGTGCGCGGGCTCGCGTTCCGCCACTGCCGTTGACTCTTGTCCGCCGACGAGATACGACAGTCTGCCCTGGTTGGAGTTTGGGCACATGATCCGCATCAGAAGGGCGCTGGTCTCCGTCTCCGACAAGCGCGGCGTTGAAGAGCTCGCCCGCGGATTGGCGCGCCACGGCGTCGAGGTCCTCTCGACCGGCGGCACGGCCCGCGCGCTGCGCGAAGCCGGCGCCCGCGTCACCGAGGTCGCCGCCTACACGGGCGCGCCCGAAATCCTCGACGGACGCGTCAAGACGCTGCACCCGAAGATTCACGGCGGGCTGCTCGGTCGCGCGACGCCGGAGCATCAGGCGGAGATGCTCAAGCACGGCATCGAGCCAATCGATCTCGTCGTCGTGAACCTGTATCCGTTTCGCGAGACCATCCAGCGCGCGAACGTGACGCTGGCGGAGGCGATCGAGAACATCGACATCGGCGGGCCGTCGATGATCCGCTCGGCGTCGAAGAATCACGAGCGCGTCACCGTCGTCGTCGAGCCCGACGATTACGCGGCGCTGCTCGAGGAGCTCGACGGCAACGACGGCCAAGTCTCGCCGGCGCTCAACTTCCGCTTCGCGCGCAAGGCGTTCGCCTACACGGCCGCGTACGACGGCGCCATCGCCAATTGGCTGACGGCGATCGACGACAAAGAGCCGGGCGAAGCGGCGACGCCGGTGCTCAAGTCGTTCCCCGAAGTGTTGACCTTGCAGTTCAAAGAGGGTCGCGAGCTGCGCTACGGCGAGAACCCGCATCAAAAAGCGGCCTTCTATCTCGACGAGGCGATGCCCGATGGTCCGTCGGTGGCGCGCGCCGAGATCCTGCAAGGCAAAGAGCTGAGCTTCAACAACATCGTCGATTTGGATGCGGCGGTGCAGCTGGTGACCGAGTTCGGGCGGCCGGCGGTGGCGATCATCAAGCACACCAACCCGTGCGGCGTCGCCGAGAGTGACGACGGCGTCGCGGTGGCGTATGCGATGGCGCGCGAGTGCGATCCGGTGTCGGCGTTCGGCGGCATCGTCGCCTGCAACCGCGTCGTCGACGACGATTTGGGGCGCGAGCTGTCCGAGACCTTCCTCGAGTGCGTCATCGCGCCCGGCTTTACCGACGGCGCGCGCGCGGCGTTGGCGAAGAAGAAGGCGCTGCGCCTGCTCGCCTATCCGACGCCGACGCACGGCCGCTCGGGTTGGCAGCTGCGCGCCGTCAACGGCGGCTTGCTGGTGCAGACGCGCGACGATCGCATCATCGGCGCCGCCGAAGCCGAGGTCGCCAGCGTGCGGCCGCCGACGGCCGACGAGCTGCGCGCGCTCGATTTTGCCTGGCGCGTCTGCAAGCACGTCAAGTCGAACGCCATCGTCTTCGCGTCGCTGTCGCAGTCGGGCGGCGTGCGCACCGTCGGCGTCGGCGCCGGGCAGATGTCGCGCGTCGATTCGGTACGGATTGCGCGCATGAAGGCGATGCTGCCGACGATGGGCTCGGTCTGCGCGTCGGACGCGTTCTTCCCCTTCCGCGACGGCGTGGATGCGCTGGCGGAAGCGGGCGCGACGGCGGTCATTCAGCCGGGCGGCTCGGTGAACGACAAAGAGGTCATCGAAGCGGCCAATCAGCACAACCTGGCGATGGTGGTGACGAAGATGCGCCACTTCCGGCACTAAGGCCGCAATGAGCGGTCAGCTCAAAGTCCTCGTCGTCGGCGGCGGCGGTCGCGAGCACGCGCTGGCGTGGGCGCTGCGTCGTTCGCCGTCGGTGGGCGAGGTCTTGTGCGCGCCCGGCAACGTGGGAATCGCCGCGGTCGCGCGCTGCATCGCCGTGCGCGTCGACGCCATCGACGACTTGGTCGCGCTCGCGGAAGCCGAGAACGTCGACCTCGTCGTCGTCGGGCCGGAAGGGCCGCTCGTCGCGGGCTTGGCCGATCGGCTGCGTGCGCGCGGTCGCGCCGTGTTCGGCTGCTCGGCGGCGGCCGCGCAGATCGAAGGCTCGAAGGCGTTTGCCAAGGAGCTGATGGCGCGTCACGGCGTGCCGACGGCGCGTTTCGGCAGCTTCACCAGCGTCGCCGACGCCGAGCCGTTCCTCGCGCAGCTGCTTGGCGACGAGCGATCGCGTCGTCTTGAAGGCCGACGGGCTGGCCGCCGGCAAAGGCGTCGTCATCGCCGAGCGCGCCGACGCCGCGCGCGAATTGGCGGCGATGCTGGCCGGCGCGACCGTCGGCGACGCCGGCCGCCGCGTCGTCATCGAGGAGTTCCTCGTCGGCCGCGAGGCGTCGTTGATGGCGCTGGTCGACGGCGAGCGCGTGACGCCGCTGGCGGTCGCCGAGGATCACAAGACCGTGTCCGACGGCGACGTCGGGCCGATGACCGGCGGCATGGGCGTCGTCTCGCCGACGCCGGCGCTCGACGACGCCGGCATCGCCCGCGCCGTGCGCGAAATCTTGCAGCCGACGGCGCGCGGCCTCGTCGCCGAAGGCAAGCCGTTCAGCGGCCTGCTGTACGCCGGCCTCATGGTCACCGCCGACGGCCCGCGCGTCATCGAGTTCAACTGCCGCTTCGGCGATCCGGAGACGCAGGCGTTGATGGTGCGGCTCGACGACGACTTGGGCGCCATGCTGCACGCCATCGCGACCCATGAGCCGGTGGAACGTGTTCGCTTTTCATCGCGCGCGTCGGTCTGCGTCGTCGTCGCCGCCGGCGGTTATCCGGGCGCCTATCGCAGCGGCCTGCCCATCGGCGGGCTCGACGATGCCGGCGCCGTCGACGGCGTCACCGTCTTTCACGCCGGCACGCGCCGCGGCGACGACGGTCACATCGTCACCGCCGGCGGCCGCGTCCTCGGCGTGACCGCGCTCGGCGGCGACGTCGAGGACGCGCGCAGCAGAGCTTATCGCGCAGTAGATTGCATCCAATTCGAAGGCGCTCATCATCGACGCGACATCGGGAGGAGACGGACGTGAGCATCAAAGTCGGCATTCTCATGGGTTCGGACAGTGACCTCGAGGTCATGAAGCAGGCACACAAGACGCTGCAGGAGCTCGGCGTCACGTCGGAGCTGCGCGTGTTGTCGGCGCATCGCACGCCGGAAGAGGCGGGCGAATACGCGCGCGGCGCCGAGGCGCGCGGCACGCAGGTGCTCATCGCCGGCGCCGGCTTGGCCGCGCACTTGGCGGGCGCGATCGTGGCGCAGACGACGCTGCCGGTCATCGGCGTGCCGCTGTCGGCGGGCACGTTGGGCGGGCTCGACTCGCTGCTGTCGACGGTGCAGATGCCGCCCGGCCTGCCGGTGGCGACGGTGGCGATCGGCGGCGCGATGAACGCGGCGCTGTTGGCGGCGGCCATCTTGGCGCTGTCCGATCCCGACTTGAAGGCGAAGCTCAAGCAGCGGCGCGTGCAGATGCACGACAAGGTGCTGGCGGCCGACGCGCGCGTGCAGGAAGGGCAGTAGCCCATGGCCGAGATCGCGCCGTTCCGCGGCATTTTGTACACGGCGAAAGCGGGCGCGCCCGAAAAGCTGTTGGCGCCGCCGTACGACGTGATTTCGCCCGAGGAGCGCGCGCGCTTGGCGGCGCTCGATCCGCACAACAGCGTCCGTTTGATCCTGCCCGAGGGCGCCGGCGACGAGAAATACGCGGCCGCCGCGCGCGATCTGCAGGCGTGGCTGCACGACGGCATCATGGCGCGCGACGCGGCGCCGGCGCTCTATCGCTACCATCAGACCTTCACGGCCGAGGGGCGCACGGCGACGCGACGCGGGTTCATCTGCCGCATTCGGCTGGCGCGCTTCGACGAGCGCATCGTCTTGCCGCACGAGCGCACACTGGCTGGCCCCAAAGCCGATCGCCTGAAGCTGAAGCGAGCGGCGCGCGCGCACTTGTCGCAGGTGTTCGGCCTGTACTCGGATCCCGAGCGCAAGAGCGACGAGCCGTTCGCCGCCGTCGAGCAAGAGGCGCCGTTTCTGCACGGCACGACCAGCGACGGCGTCGAGCAGAAGCTGTGGCGGCTGACCGATCCGGCGGCGCAGCAGCAAGTCGTGGCGCTGCTCGCGAACGAGAAGATCTACATCGCGGATGGTCATCATCGTTACGAGACGATGTTGGCGTTGCGCGACGAATTGCGGGTCGAGGCGCACAACAACCCGCGTTCGTCGGTCGAATACGGCACGATCTTCCTCGCCAACATGGATGACCCGGGGCTGCTCGTGTTCCCGACGCATCGGGTGGTGCACGGGCTGCCGTCGTTCGATCGCGCGTCGCTGTTGGAGAAGGCGCGCGCCTTCTTCGACGTGACCGAGGCGCCGCTCGCCGACGCCGCGACGGTTCGCCGCACCCTGGCCGAGCATGGCCTCGGCGGACCGACGTTCGCGGTGGCGACGGCCGACGCGCTGGCCTATTTGACGCTGAAGAAGAACGTGTCGCTCGACGGTATCCCGTCGCTGCAAGGGCCGGCCGTGTTGCGGACGCTCGACGTGACGCTGTTGCACGCGCTGGTCATCGAGCAGATCTTGGGCATCGATCGCGCGGCGCAGGAAAAGCAGACCAACTTGCGCTACGTCAAGGACACGGCGGCGGCGCTGGCGGACGCCAAAGGCGCCGACGTGCAAGCGGTGCTGCTCATGAACCCGACGCCGGTGGCACACGTCAAAGCCGTGGCCGACGCGGGCGAGGTCATGCCGCAGAAGTCGACGTTCTTCTATCCCAAGCTGGCGTCGGGGCTCGTCATCAATCCGATCATTCCGTCGGAGAACGTCTGAACGACGCGCCCCCGAATACCGCAGGCGACGCCGATCTGACGCGCGATTCGATCTTGCGCGGGCGTCTTAGGCTGTGGCAGCCGCGCGTCGGTT
The DNA here is from genome assembly GCA_963785725.1 of uncultured delta proteobacterium. Classification (GTDB taxonomy): domain Bacteria; phylum Myxococcota_A; class Polyangia; order Palsa-1104; family Palsa-1104; genus JAQBQH01. Next base: position 348,720 of record CAWAWS010000006.1, read on the forward strand.
ATCGCTTCTCGCTCGATCCTTTATTGCTCATCGGCTTCGTGGCGCCGCCGTTCGGTCGGCTCGCCGACGTCTGCAGCGGCTGCGGCATCGTCGGGCTCGGCCTCTTGTCACGCGACGCCGCGGCGACGGCCACGCTCGTCGAGCTGCAGCCGCGGCTGGCGACGCTGGCGCGGCGCAACGCCGACGACAACGGCCACGGCGCCCGTGTCACCGTCGAGAATGCCGATGTAAATACGCTCGGCAGTCGTCATTACGATCTCGTCGTCGCCAATCCGCCGTATCGACTGCTCGCCGAAGGGCCGGCGTCGCCGAATCCCGAAGTGGCGACGGGGCAGCACGAGCTGACGCTGACGCTGGCGCAGCTGACGACGGCGATGCGTCGCCTGCTCGAGCCCAACGGTCGCGCGGCGCTCGTCTATCCGGCGCGGCGGCTCGGCGAGCTCTTGGCCGCGCTCGACGGCGCCGGCTTGCGGCCGCTGCGTCTGCGCTGCGTGCATCCGCGCGCCGACGAGCCGGCCAATCGCATCCTCGTCGAGGCGCACAAAGGCGCGCGCGGCCCGCTCGTCATCGAGCCGCCGCTGGTCGTGCGCGACGGCGACGGCTACAGCGCCGAAGCGTCGCAGCTGCTCGGCGACTGAAACGCGCGCTGGACTTGAAGTTAGAAGCCGACGCCGACGTTGACGATGCTGACGGTGTTGGCGTAGACGAAGGCGCTCGTCGTGCCGAGGAGCGTGAAGTCGCCGCCGTCGCTGAGCTCGCCGCCGGACTGAAGCGTGACCTTGCCGGGCGCTTGGTTGAACGCGGCGAAGCGACCGAGCGGATCGGTGCTGCTGCGACGCGACGTCGGCGTCTGCGTCAGCGGATCGGTCGTGAAGTAGCTGAACCGATCGCTCACCGGCGCCAGCGCCACCTCGGCGTTCGTCAAGCGCACGCCGTCGCAGTCGTGGGCCTCGCCGAGGATGATGCCGCGATCGAAGGTGATTCCGCCCGGCAAACCGGCCTGGACGGCCAAGCGCCCGTAGTCGATCTGCGACATGGCCGTGACATTCAATCGATAGATGACGATGACGAGGCCGCTGGCGTCGACGGTCTTGTCGTAGCACTCCGAGTCGCTGGGCGAGCTGCAGGTGCGCGCCAGCGGATTGACCGTGCCGCCGGGCGTGTTCGCGGGCGGCACCTCGACGTTCCATTGCAGCGTGGTGGCCCAGTTGGAGTCGGGGCGCGAGTTGACGCCGGTGATGCGCACGACGAGCGGCTGGCCGATGGGAACGTTGCTGACCTGGTAGCTCGCCTCCCAGCGCAGGCGATCGCTGCAGACGCCGCCGTGGCCGTCGTCGCGGCAGTATTTGCCGTTGTCGGGGTGGCCGTTGAGCCCGTCGTTGCACGCGACCGCGCAGCCGCTCGTGATGGCCAAGCTGCAGCCGAGCGACAGATCTTGGTCGCAGGCGAGCCACGGGAAGAGCGGCGTCGGCGGCGGCAGCGGCGTCGGCGACGGCACATAGGTCGTCGGCTTGTAGAGCGTGATCGTCGACGAGCCGAGCGGCACCAGCGCCGCCGGATCGATGCCCGTCGCCAGCTGCAGCCCGTTGAACAGCGACAGCGTCACCTTCTCGCCGTTGCCGCCGCTGTCGAAGACGTGGACGAAGCCGGTCAAGGTCACGTTGTCGAGCGCGGCGGGCGCGCTCAGGTCGGGGCCGCTGCTGCTCGTCGTCGTGGTCGTCGGCAGGCAGCTCAGGTTGGGCGCGGCTTGGCCGTTGGAAGCGCAAGAGCTGGTGATGCTGCTCGAGCAGGCGGTGCGCGTGGTGACGGCGGTCGGCGCAAAGAAGCAGCCGATGTTGGCGAGGCCGGCGTCGAGGTTGGGCGTGCTCAAACCGCCGTCGACGTCGCTGTCGGCGGACTTGCAGATCGGCCAGGTGTTCGCCGGATTCTTGCAGCCGGCGAACACCAGCAGCAGCGACAGCAGGTAGCCCGATTTCATGGCGCGCACCATAGCACGATGAGACGCGGCAACCGTCCCGCTAGTTGCTCTCGGTTTTGCGCTACGTTTTGACGCGATCGCGGCCGGTCTTCTTGGCGCGATAGAGGGCTTCGTCGGCCTTGCGCAAAAGGACGTCGGCGGCGGCGCCGTCGTCGGGGAACGCGGCGACGCCGATGCTGATGGTCGGCCGCACGACGACGCCGTCCTTCTCGAAGCGGTGGCCCGATACGACCGAGCGGATGTTCTCGGCGACGCGCGTGGCGTGGCGCTTGGAATGACCCGGCAAATAGGCGGCGAACTCGTCGCCGCCGAAGCGGCAGGCGGCGCCGTGCGGCGACACCACCTGGCCGATGAGCTTGCCGGCCTCCGCGATCGTGTGCGCGCCGACGGGATGGCCGTGCGTGTCGTTGATGCGCTTCAACCCGTCGAGATCGAGCATCAGCACCGCGAGCACGTTCTTCGTCAGCCGCGCATCCTCGACGGCGCGCGCATAGGCCGCGTCGAAGCGCCGCTTGGCGATGAGGCCGGTCAGGTCATCGGTGCCGACGAGGACGTCCATCTGCGCGTGATAGCCGACCTCGAGCGCGTCCGAGAACGTGAACTTGACCACGCAGGCGCCGACGTAAATGCGATCGCCGGCCTCGAGCCGCTTCTGCCCGAGGACGCGCTTGCCATTGAGCAGCGTGCCGTTGGTCGAGCCCAAATCCTCGACAAAAAACGCGTTCTTGTCCTTGTCGTAGACGACGCGGCAGTGGCGGCGCGAGATGCCTTCGTCCTGCAGCGTCAGCTCGACGCGCGGATCGCGCCCGATCGTCACCGCCTTCTCCAGCATGACGTGCGTGCCGATTTCCGACTCCGAGCCCTGCAAGACGACCAGCGCCGCGTGCTTCAGCTGCGTGCGCGCGATCGACTCGCGCACGTCGTCGACGTTGAGCTTCACCGTCTCGGGAGCCAGCGTTCGGCGACGGCGCGGCGGCATTCGCCGTCTACGATATCAGCTCTCGAGCTCCTCGCCCAGCCGCTCCCACTCGCTCATCCACGACTTGAGGCGCTGCTCGAGCAGCTCCTTCTCGGCCACGAGCGCGTTCAGCTTGTTCCAATCGCCGCCATGATCGGCCGCCAATTTGTCGTTGAGCGCGCCAATCTCCGTCTCCGCCGTCGCGACCTTGTCTTCCAGCTCCTTGAGTCGCTTGCGCTTCTTCTCGGTCTCGCGCTGCCCGGCCTTCTGCCGCTCGCGCTCGGCGATGCGGTCGCCTTTGGCCTCGTCCTTGGCGTCGGGCTTGGCCTCGACGACGGCAGGCTTCGGCGCCGCTTTGGGCTCGCTCTTCGCCGCTTTCCCCCGCGTCTCGACGACGATCGGCTCCGCTTTTTTGTGCGTGCGCGCCTTCCACTCGCTGTAGTTGCCGACATGCTCCTCGGCGCGCCCGTCGTGGATGTGCACGATCTTCGTCACCACGCGATCGAGGAAGTAGCGGTCGTGCGACACGACGAGCACCGTGCCTTCGTACTCGGCCAGCGCCTCTTCGAGCACCTCGCGCGCCGGGATGTCGAGATGGTTCGTCGGCTCGTCGAGCGCCAGCAGATTGCGCGGCCGCAACATCATCTTCGCCAGCGTCAGCCGGTTGCGCTCGCCGCCGGACAGCCCTTTGACCTTCTTGAACGGATCGTCGCCGGTGAAGCGAAAGCGGCCCAAGAAGTTGCGCGCGATGTCCTCGGCGAAGTCGCCGCGCACGGTGCGGATCTCGTCGATGAGCGAGTTGTCGTCGCTGAGCTCGGATAATTTCTGGTCGAAGTAGCCGATGCGCACTTCGTGGCCGCGCAAGACGCTGCCGGCCAGCGGATCGATCTTGCCGAGCAACGTCTTGAGCAGCGTCGATTTGCCACAGCCGTTCGGCCCCACGAGCCCGATGCGATCGCCGCGATAAATGACGAGATTCACGTCTTTGACGAGCGCGGGTGCGCCGGCGTAACCGACGTCGAGGTGCTCGGTCTTGACCGCCTCTTTGCCGCCGGTGTGGTCGCCGACGGAGAAGCGCAGCCCGATGTTGCCCGCGGCCGCGAACTCGTCCTGCACGCGCCCCAGCCGATCGACCTTCTCCAGCTGTTTACGCCGCGATTGCGCCTGCTTCGTCTTGTTGCCGGCGATATTGCGGCGGATGAAGTCCTCGGTGCGCTCGATCGTCGCCTTTTGTCGTTCGTAAGCCGCGTTGAGCCGCTCGTGTCGCTCTTCGCGCTCGACGACGTACTTTTCGTAGCCGCCGCGAAAGACGATCGCCTTGCCGGCCTCGAGCTCGACGATGTCGCGACAGACCGCGCGCAAGAAATAGCGATCGTGCGACACGAGCACGAAGGCCTTGGGCCACTCGCGCAGCCGCTCTTCGAGGTGCTCGGTCGCTTCGACGTCGAGATGGTTCGTCGGCTCGTCGAGCAGCAGCAGATCGGGCTCTTCGAGCAGCGTCTTGGCCAGCTCGAGGCGACCGCGCTCGCCGCCCGACAGCGTCTCGACGTTGCGCTCGAGATCGCCGTCGGAGAAGCCGAGATCGTGCGCCAGCGCTTTGACGCGACTTTCGAGCGAGTAGCCGCCCTCCGCCGCGTAGCGCTCTTGCAGCTCGCCGTAGCGCTGCAGCGCCTTGTCGTCGACGAGGTTGCGCTCGAGCGTCAAGAGCTCGTCGTGGATCGCGAGCAGCTTCTCGAACGGCTTGAGCAGCGCGTCGAAGATGCGGCCGGCGCCGGCGAACTCCTGCGACTGCTTGAGGTAGGCGAGGCTGAGGCCGCGGGCGCGGGCGATGGTGCCCGAATCGAGCGTCAGGCGGCCGTCGAGCACGCGCAGCAGCGTCGACTTGCCGCAGCCGTTGGGGCCGACGAGACCGATGCGATCGCCCGGGTTCACCTGCCAGGTGAGTCCGTCGAAGAGCTCGGTGCCCGGATAACCGAAGTGCGCGTCGGAGAGCTGGACCAGCACGCGCCGCTTCTAGCACACCTCATGGGTCCGCGGCAGGGCGGCACGCACGCTTGGGCGTCAGCGCGCTCACGCGTTGGCGCTGGTATCTCGCCGCCAGGTGGCCGTGAGCCAGCCGACACAATTGCATCTCGCCGCAACGCATCGGATGATAGAGGGACGAATGGACGCGCCGATCACCCAAATCTACATGCCGCCACGCGCGGCCGTCCTGCGGCTCGTCGACGCTGGGCTCGTGCGCGGGCTCGATTCCGCGCGCCTCGATGCCCTGCGCGCCGAGTGTTGGGACGACGATGAAGAGCAGATGGAAGAGGCGGGCGTCCTCGGGATTTTGACGTCGTTTTACGCCGACCGTGAACGCGGCGTGCGCGACGGTTTCCTGTGGCACGACGATCGTTTCTGGCAGGAGACGGACGACGTCGTGGGCGAGCTCGCGCGCATGCTGCATGACGATCGCCCCCTCTTTCGTCAGCTGGCGGCGATGGCCAAGGTGTCGACGGCGCGCCGCTTCCGCGAGAACGTGCAGGCGCTCGAGCTCGAGCGCGACGACGGCGTGCGCAAAGACGTCGAGGCGCGCGGCCTCGACGACGTCGTCGCCTGCTTCAACGAGGAGCTGCGCTCGCGCGGCCGGCCCAAGCGCATCGTGCCGCTCGAGACGTCGGGCGAGTGGAAGATGTACGTCGCCGGCGAGCTCCGACTCTTGCGCAAGCTGGCCGCCGAAGGCGCTCTGCCGGTCGCCACACTCGACGTCCTAAGTGACTGAGGGCGACTGAATTTCGCCATTTGACCGACGGCAGCGCCTGCCGTACTGATTAACGATGCTCAAACAGTATTTGCTGACGCCGGGACCGACGCCGGTGCCCGAGCGCGTGATGCTGGCGATGGCGCGCCCGATGGTGCACCACCGCATGCCGGCCTTCATCGCCACGTTCAACGAGGCCGCGGCCGGGCTGAAGTGGATCTTTCAGACGTCGCAGCCGGTCTTGATGCTGACGGGCTCGGGCACGCTGGCGATGGAAGCGTCGATCGTCAACACGATGAAGCGCGGCGACAAGGCGTTGTGCGTCGTCGGCGGCAAGTTCGGCGAGCGCTGGCGCAACATCTGTAAGGCGTACGGCATCGAGAGCGTCAACCTCGACGTGCCGTGGGGTCAGGCCGTCGACCCGCAGCAGGTCAAAGAGGCGCTCGACCAGGACGACAAGATCACCGCCGTCTTCAGCCAGGCCAACGAGTCCTCGACCGGCGTGCGCCATCCCGTCGAGGAGATCGCCAAGATCACGGCCAGCCGCGACGGCGTCATCAACGTCGTCGATGCCGTCAGCGCGCTCGGCGCGTTCGATCTGCCGATGGACAAGGCCGGCTTCGACGTGCTGCTGACCGGCTCGCAAAAAGCGCTCATGTTGCCGCCCGGCCAAGCCTATATCGCGCTCTCGGACAAGGCGTGGGCGCGCGCCGAGAAGGCCGATTTGCCGCGCTTCTACAGCGATTTGCGCCGCGAAAAGAAGGGGCAGACGAGCGGCGACAGCGCCTGGACGCCGGCCATCTCGCTGACGATCGGCCTCGTCGAAGCGCTGCGCATCATCAAAGAAGAAGGGCTGGCCGAGTGCTTCGCGCGCCACGCCAAGCTGGCCGAAGCGACGCGCGCCGCTTGCGTGGCGCTCGGCTGCACGCTGTTCGCGCCGACGGCGCCGTCGCCGACCGTGACCGCCGTCGTCGCACCGGGCGGGCTCGACACCGACAAGCTCGTCAAGCAGCTGCGCGACCGATACGGCGTCTCGCTCACCGGCGGCCAGGACGCGGTCAAGGGCAAGATCTTCCGCGTCGCCCACCTCGGCTGGTTCGGCACCTTCGACATCCTGACCTCGGTGTCGGCGCTGGAGATGGCGATGGCAGATCTCGGGGTCAAGGTGGAGCAGGGTCGCGGCGTCGCCGCCGCGCAGCAGATCCTCCAGGTCGGCCCGGTCGTAAGATAGGGTGTGCGCTCGGTAACTCGTTTGACCCCGCCAAAACTGCGTCCGAGGCGAATTACTTATGGACCAATTCGCCTCGTGAAGTACATTGACAGGCTAGAGTGTAAGCGCGATTCCTGATCGCGAAGCCTTAGGTCATTGTCATGTGGGCGACAAATGATAGGAAAACGCGCCGGCGACGCTAAAAACGCCGACGCGGACGAAGCGGAAGACTTCGTTCCGCTCCCGCTGGCAGCCGACCTACCTCCGGGTACCGTGGTCGGCGAGTACACCCTCGAGTGCAAGCTCGGTGACGGTGGAATGGCGGCGGTGTATGGCGCGACCCATCCGCTCATCGGCAAGAAAGCGGCGGTCAAGGTCATGAACGCGGCCTTGTCGCTCGATTTGGGGCTCGTCGAGCGCTTCGTCCTCGAGGCGCGCGCCGTCAACGAGATCGGCCATCCCAACATCGTCGACGTCTTCAGCTTCGGTCGACTGCCCGATGGACGCAGCTACTTCGTCATGGAGTGGCTGCAGGGCATGACGCTCTACGACCGCATGTGGGAGCGCAAGATGACGCTGGACGAGGCGCTCGACGCCCTCGACCAGATCTGCGACGCCCTCGATGCCGCGCACGAAAAAGGCATCGTTCATCGCGACTTGAAGCCGGCCAACATCTTCTTGAGCCCGGTGCGCGGGCGGCGCGAAGCGGTCAAGCTGCTCGACTTCGGCGTCGCCAAGCTGACCTTGCCCATCGCCTCGGCCGACGGCGGCGCCTTGCCGACGCCGCAGACGCGCAACGGCTTCGTCGTGGGCACGCCCGAATACATCGCGCCCGAGCAGGCGCGCGCCAAGGAAGTCGACGGCAAAGCCGACGTTTATGCGCTCGGCGTCATCGCCTACGAGATGCTGTTGGGTCAGCGGCCGTTCATCGCCGACAACTCGGCCAATCTCGTGCGCATGCATTTGACCGACGTGCCGCCGTCGCCGCGCAGCTTGTGGCCGGAGATTCCGCCGCTGCTCGACGAGCTGTTGCAGGCGATGTTGGCCAAGGAAGCGACCGTCCGCCCGTCGGCGTCGGAGGTGCGCGAGGTCATCCGCGAGCTGCGCGAGCTGCGCGACCTGGCCGACGACTGGGACCTGGCGGCGCCGATGCCGACGCCGACGCCGGGCACGCTTCCGGGATCGTTGACGCCGCGGCCGAAGACGAAGTCGCGCACGCTGATTCGGCGCAACCGGCGGCTGCGTTGGCAGGCGATTGGTCTCGCTTTGATCGGCTGCGGCGCCGGGTTGGGCTCGGGGCTGTTCACGCGCTTTCGTCACGCGTCGTTGCCGTCCGCGGTCGTGCAGCCGCAGTCACAGACGCCGGCAGCGACGGTCGCGCCGAGCGCGCCGGCGGTCGCGCCCGCGGCCGCGGCCGCCGTCGCCGCCGTCCACTCGGCGACGACCACGCCGGCGCCGGCCGCCGAAGGCACGCTCGACGTGCGCGTCGACGCCGCCGACGCGCGCATCGAAGTCGACGGCCGCCTCGTCGCCGAAGCGGCGTCGGGCGCGCACGTTCCCGTCGGCGCCGGCGACCACGACGTCGACGTCTCGGCGCCGCATCGGCAGCACTATCGCGGCCACTTCACCGTCGCCGCCAATCGCGTCGTCGCCGTGCCGGTGCACTTGCGCCACGCCGGCGAAAAGGACAAGGTGTCCACGACCACGACGCCCGCGACGCGCACGGCCGCCGCCACCCCCACTCCGTCGCCGCCACGTAAACGCGACGCACAGGAAAAGAGGAAGGACGACCCCGACTACTTGGTCGATCCCTTCGGAGCCCCGCGATGAGACTGACCCTGCTCTTGGCCGTGCTGCTCGGCTCCACTCCGGCGTTCGCTGCCGGCACCGAAGCCGACGTGGCCGAAGCCAAGGTGCACTACGACCGCGGCATGACGCACTATCACCTCGGCGAATTCCCCGCTGCAGTCGACGAATTCAAGAGCGCCTACGGGCTGTCGCAAGCGCCGGGCCTGCTCTTCAACTTGGGCCAAGCCAGCCGTCTCGGTCATCAGTACGAGCAGGCGCTCTATTTCTACCGCACGTATCTACGGCTCATGCCTGACGCCAGCAATCGCACCGACGTCGAGCAGCGCATTACCGAGCTGCAGCCGCTGGCCGAGCAAGAGCGCGCGCGGGTCGAGGCGAGCAAGCGGCCGGTGGCGCCGCCCGCCGCCGTCGTGGAGTCGTCGACGCTGACGACGAGCCCGCGACAGCCGGGACCGAGCGGACGGCCGCTGCGTTTGACCGGCATCGCCTTGGGCGCCATCGGCATCGGCGTGCTCGGCGCCGGCGCGGGGCTGGGCGGCGCGGCGCTGTCGGCGCAATCGCAGCTGTCGAAGCTGGCGCGCGACATGGGCACGTGGTCGCCGTCGCAGTCGGACATTTACCATCGCGGCAAAGCCGAAGCGGCCTCGGCCACGGCGCTGTATGCCGTCGGTGGCGCGGCGTTGGCGACCGGCGTCGTCCTCTATCTCGTCGGCCGCCACCGCGATCGCACGCGCTTTGCGATCGCGCCCGGCCCCGGCGGCGCACAGGCAGTCTTTTGGCACGACTTCTAAAGTTTCCGTTGGCGCTGCTGCTGGCGCTGACGACCACCGGCTGTCGCTTCGCGCCCAACTTGGGCGACGGCGAGATCGCCTGTGGCGCCAACGGCTCGTGCCCGCCCGGCCAGGCTTGCGGCGGCGATCAGCGCTGCCACATCACGACCGTCGCCGACGCGTCCGTCGCCTGCATCGCCATCGACTGCAGCGCCGCCGGCCACGTCTGTGGCTCGCTCGACGACGGCTGCGGCCACACCTTGAATTGCGGCAGCTGCAGCGCGCCCGAGACCTGCGGCGGCGGCGGCACACCCGGCCAATGCGGCTGCACGCCCAGCTCCTGCAGCGCGCTCGGCAAGAACTGCGGCGCCGTCGCCGACGGCTGCGGCGCCATGGTCAGCTGCGGCACCTGCGCGCCGCCGAACGTCTGTGGCGGCGGCGGTCCGGCCAACGTCTGCGGCTGCACGCCCACGACCTGCCAAGCCCAAGGCAAGAACTGCGGCACCATGCCCGACGGCTGCGGCAGCATGCTCGACTGCGCGGCGGCGAGCGGCGGCTGTCCGACCGGCCAGACGTGCGGCGGCGCCGGCGTCCCCAACGTCTGCGGCGCCGGCATGTGCATGCCGACGAGCTGCGCGGCGCTCAAGGACAACTGCGGCGACGTCTCCGACGGCTGCTCGCAGACGCTGTCGTGCGGCAGCTGCACGACGCCCGACACCTGCGGCGGCGGCGGCACCGCCAACATCTGCGGCTGCACGCCGACGACGTGCTCGGCGCTGGCGAAGAGCTGCGGCATGGTCCCCGACGGCTGCGGCGGCACGTTGAAGTGCGGCAACTGCGGCTGGCCCAACAGCTGCGGCGGTGGCGGCACGGCCAACACGTGCGGCTGCACGCCCAACACCTGCGCCGACGCCAGCACCAACTGCGGTCGCATGCCCGACGGCTGCAACGGCGCCGTCAAGTGCGGCGTCATGAAGTGCCCGAACAACGGCGTCTGCATCGCCAACGTCTGCCAGCCGAGCGGCACCTGCACGCCGAAGACCGCCTGCGCCACCGGTCAATGCGGCGTGGTGTCGGACGGCTGCTCCGATGTGCTGAACTGTGGCAAATGCACGGGCAGCATGAAGTGCGTGAATAACGTTTGCCAGTAGCCTTGCCGTTTGCCTATTGTGCGCGGCATGTCGGTTCGGCTGCCGCCGGGTGTACGCGACTACCTCCCGGTAGCGGCGTCTCGGCGTCGCGGCTTGGCGGCGGCAGCGACGGCGGAGCTGGAGCGCTGGGGCTATCGCGGCATCATCACGCCGCTCTATGAGTACGACGACGTGCTGGCGCGCGGCATGGGCCAGAAGGTCCACGCCATGCGCTTCGTCGAGCCGGCGACGGGCGAAGTCGTCGCGCTGCGGCCCGATCTGACGCCGCAGGTCGCGCGCCTCGTGGCGACGCGCATGCACGACGAGCCCGGACCCTTGCGGCTCTATTATCAAGGCTCGGTCGTGCGGCTCGATGTGGCGCGGCGTGAGATCTTCCAGGTCGGCGTCGAGCTCGTCGACGCGCCGCAGCCCGGCGGCGACTTGGAGGTCGTGGCGCTGGCCGAAGCGGCGCTCGACTCCGTCGGTGTGCGCGAGCGCGTCGTCGATCTCGGTCACGCCGCCATCGTGCGCGCGGCGCTGCATGGGCTCGATTTGGACGACGGGGCTCGCGCCACCTTGCACGAAGCCTTGGCGCGCAAAGACGGCGCCACCGTCGCCAAGCTGGCGCAGACGACGAGCTTGTCCGACAGCCGCAAGCGCCTCTTGGCCGCGCTGCCGTCGCTGTACGGCAGCGTCGAGGTGCTCGATCGCGCTCGCGTGCTCGTCGGTGACGATGCCGTCGCGCAGGCCGCGCTCGACGAGCTCGGCGGCCTGTGCCGGCGTCTCGGCGAGCTCGGTCCGAGCGAGCGCCTGGCCATCGATCTCGGCGAAGTGCGTGGTTTCGACTATTATACCGGCACGCGCTTCGCCATCTTCGCGGACGGCATCGGCGACGCGCTCGTGTCCGGCGGTCGTTACGATCGACTCATCGAGCGCTACGGCCGCCCGGCGCGCGCCGTCGGCTTCGCGCTCGACGTCGATCTCGTGGCCGACCTCTTGAAGGCGCGCGGCGTGCCGGCGCCGCGGCAGTCGGGCGGCGTGCTGGTGGCCGGCGATGCCGTCGCTGCCGCCAAACTTTCGGCGACGTTGCGCGCACGCGGTGAGCGCGCCGTTCTCGAGCTGGACGAGCCGGTGCCGGCCGACCCCGAGCTGCGCCGGCGCGCGCAGCGCAGAGCTTTGGATCGCGTCGCCGTCGCTGTCGGCGAACAAATTCGGTGGCTCGACGAATCGGGCCCACTAGGCTAGGGTTACGGCCGCATGGCGAACGTAGTGATCGTCGGCGCCCAATGGGGCGACGAAGGAAAAGGAAAAGTCGTCGATCTCTACACAGAGTTCGCCGACGTCGTGTTCCGTTACGGCGGCGGCCCCAACGCCGGCCACACGCTGGTCGTCGACGGGCAGAAGCTGGTGACGCGCTTGATTCCTTCGGGCGTCTTGCGCGGTCGCGGCAAGAAATGCGTGCTCGGCGACGGCATGGTCGTCGATCCGAAGGTGCTGATCGACGAGATCGACGAGTGCAAAGCGCGCGGGCTCCTCGCCGAGGACAAAGATCTCATCATCGGCAAGCACGCCCACGTGATCCTGCCGATCCATCGCGAGATCGATCGCGTGCGCGAATCGGGCAAGAGCCCCATCGGCACGACGAAGCGCGGCATCGGCCCGGCTTACGAAGCGAAGATGGCGCGCCGTGGCGTGCGCATGAGCGATCTCATCGACGAGAAGCGCTTCCGCGCCATTTACGAGCAGAACCTCGAGGAAGTCGGCGATTGGCTGTTGTCGCGCGGTGGGCAGATCGCGCCCATCGACGAGGTCGTCGCGGAATACATGCGCTACGCCGATCGACTGCGCAGCTACGTCGGCGATGCGTCGCGCCTCGTGCACGACGAGATCAAGCGCGGCCGCCACGTCCTCTTCGAAGGCGCGCAGGGCGCTTTGCTCGACGTCGATCACGGGACGTATCCGTACGTGACGTCCTCGTCGACGATCGCCGCCGGCGCCTGCACGTCGGCCGGCATCGGTCCGACGACGATTACGGCTGTGATCGGCATCGCCAAAGCCTATACGACGAGGGTCGGCGGCGGCCCGTTCCCGACCGAATTGACCGACGCGCTCGGCGACAAGCTGCGCGAAGCGGGCGGCGAGTACGGCACGGTCACCGGTCGTCCGCGTCGCTGCGGCTGGCTCGACGTGGCCGCGCTCCGGCTCGCCGTGCGCTGGAACGGCCTGTCGGGCATCGCGCTGACGAAGCTCGACGTCCTGCGCGGCCTCGGTCGCGTGCGCATTTGCGTCGGCTACACCGTCGGCGGCGAGAGCCGCGACGAGCTGCCGACCGATCCGGGCGAGATCGACCGCGCCGAGCCGATTTACGAAGAGCTCGACGGTTGGGACGCCGACACGCGGGATGTGCGCGATTTCGCCGAGCTCCCTCCGGCGGCGCAGAAGTACGTGCGGCGCATCGAGGCCCTGGTTGGTGTCGACTGCACGCTGATTTCGGTGGGACCGGGGCGGGCTGAAACGATCGTCATACGAAACCCGTTCCGGTAGTGTGCCAAGGTTCTGGGGGCAGGGGTGTCGAACTGTTTAAGGCGGGTCAATCACTTGCGAATTGCACTCGCCACGCCTACAATGCTATGTCCATCGTACAAGGGGCCCCATGAAGATCGTTTGCGATAATTGCGCGACGAAATACTCCATCGCGGACGAGAAGGTTCGCGGCAAGGTCTTCAAGATCCGCTGCAAGAAATGCAGCCACATTATTGTCGTTCGTGGTGGCGCAGATGGCAGCGTGGAGGCGACGTCGTCGCGCGACGCCGGCCCGGCCGATGGCGGATTCCCCGGCGGCGGTGAAGAGCAGCAAACGATCGCGGCTCGCGGCGCCTCGGGCGCCGAAGCGGGCGGTGACGCGGTGTGGCACCTCGTGATCGATCGCGAGCAGGTCGGCCCGCTGTCGCCGTCGGAGGTGCGCGCCAAGTTCTCCGGTGGTGAAGTGGACGCCGAGACCTACGCCTGGCGCGAAGGCTTCGGCGACTGGCTGCGCCTCGGCTCGATCGAAGACTTCCGCGATCTCGGCGGTGATGCGCCGGCAGCACCGGAAGCGACGCGCCGCACCGACTCGGCCGATCTCTTCGGCGGCGGTGGCGGCGAGGACGCGGCCGATGCGCCGGCGGGCGACCTCTTCGGCGGTGGCGCGGCTCCGGCTCCGGCGTATTCGTCGGCTCCAGCTCCGGCCGCGAATGAAGACGTCTTCGGCGGTGGCGGTGGTGGCGCGTTGTTCAGCGCGCCGTCGGCGGCTCCGCAGCGTCAGTCGCGCGCGTCGTCGCCGGCGTTCTCGGCGTCGTCGGCTTCGGCCGAGTCGGCGCCGTCGTCGAGCCACGGTAACGGCAACGTCGTCGACGTGCGGCCGATGACCGGCCAGCGCAACGAGAACTCGGTGCTCTTCTCGCTCAACAACTTGCAGGCGTTGGCGACGGGCGGCGCGGGCGGCGGCAAGGCAGCGTCGTCGGGCGGCGGCTCGGAGAATCGCCCCGGCTTCGCCAACTCGCAGACCGAGGGCTCGGGCCTCATCGATATTCGCGCCATGGCGGCGTCGACGTTGGCGGCTTCGCCGTCGACGGGCGGCATCGGCTCGGGCCCGGGCGAGCTGCCCGGCTTGGGCGCGGCGCCCGTGTTCTCGCCGATGGCGGCTCCGATCCTCATGCCGGCGGCGCCCTCGGGTCCGCCGAAGTGGATGTGGGCGATTCTTGGCGTCGGCGTCTTGGCGGTGCTCGGCATCGTCGTCGTCGGTGTGCTGCTCCTGACGCGTAAGCCGGCGGCCGAGCCGACGATGGCGCAAGGCCCAGCGGCGCCTGCTCCGACGGCGCCGGTGGCGGCGGCACCGAGCGCGGCGACGGCCAAGCCGAACGCGGCGGCGCCCGCGGCACCGGCGGCGGCGGCACCGGCAGCGGCGGCTCCGGTCGCGGCGGCTGCGAGTCCGGCGGCCGAGAAGCACCCGGGCAAGGCGGCCAAGGGCGGCGGCGAGAAGGCGACGAAGCTCGCCAAGAACGAGCCGGCGGCGGCGAAGGCTCCGGCGGCTGCACCCGAGCCGGTCGCGGCAGCGCCGGCGGCGCCGGCGGCCAAGCACTCGGGCAAGCGCGACGAGCTCGACGATTTGTTGAACAACGCGTCGCCGGGTGGCGATACGCCGAAGCCGCACAAGGCGGCGGCGGCAGCGAAAGACGATTCGGGCGGCGGCGCCAGCGACGACAGCTTGCCCGACACGCTCGACAAGGGGCAGATCGTCTCCGGCATGTCGAAGGTCAAGGGCCGCGTTCAGGGCTGCTTCGACCAGTACAAAGTGCCGGGCACGGCCAGCGTCGCCATCACGATCGCCAACAGCGGTCGCGTCTCGAGCGCCAACGTCACCGGTCAGTTTGCCGGCACACCGACGGGTGAATGCGTCGCCAAGGCGGTCAAGACGGCCGGCTTCACGCGCTTCAAGGGCTCGCCGATGTCGTTCGTCTATCCCTACCTGCTGCGCTAGGGACTGTTCTCAATCAGCTCCCGTCGCCAAGCTTGCTGCGGGCCGCGTCTGCTTCGTTGCTCATCGCTCAGTTACCGCCAGTAGCTTCGCTCTTCGCGCCTCGCAGCCGCGGCTCCTCGCGGCGCTTGGCTCGGTCCGCCAATTGAGAACAGCCCCTAGCGTTTCTGCTTCTTCGCCGCGCGGCCGAGGCGTCGCGCGGCGCCCACCATCAGCAGCACCACCAAGCCACCGAAGATAGCGAACGAGACGACGCGAGCGCGCCACGGCGAAACGGCCGTTGCCGTCGGCGTGACCGCGGCCGACCGGTGCGCGCCGGCGCCGAAGCGGAACGTGACCGAGCGGTCTTCGAGCGCCGAAAAGCGGTTGCCGCGAAAGAGAAAGCGGGTCTCGCGCTCGTCGCCGGTCGGGCCGCGATGGGCGGCGATGAGCGTCGTCGCCGGCGACTCCTCGAGGCGCAGCTCGGTCTCGCCCAGCTGCGGCTCAGCCGAAGCCGCGCTGGCGGCGCGCCGACGATGGTCGACGGGCGTGCGGTCGTCGAGGCGAACCTCGTGCGGCCCTAGCCCTTGCAGCGGCAGCGTGGCCACGAGATCGATCGAGAACGGGCTGGGCGCGACGGCGTCGCCGGCCAACCCGACCTGCGGCGCGTCGAACGTGGGCGTGACGCGCGCGCCGTCGATCGTCAGCTCGAGCCCGCTCGCGACCGCCGCGCGCAGGCTCTCGCCGAGCGCGCGCGTCTCGTTCGCGTCGAGCTTGCCGTCGCCGTCGGCGTCGGCCGCTTGCCGCGCCAGCAGCGCCGGCTGCGGCCCGACGAGCTCGGTGTAGGCGAGGCGCATGCGATCGGGCGCCACCAAGTCGACTTCCAGGTAGCGATTTACCGTCGCTGGCGCG
This sequence comes from uncultured delta proteobacterium, assembly GCA_963785725.1. Classification (GTDB taxonomy): domain Bacteria; phylum Myxococcota_A; class Polyangia; order Palsa-1104; family Palsa-1104; genus JAQBQH01. Next base: position 364,725 of record CAWAWS010000006.1, read on the forward strand.
TACTCCGGATGGGCAAGCGCGCTGCCGGCGCTCGAGAGCAACGCAACGGCGACAAGGTTGACTGGCCAGTCAGTGTTTGCCATGCTGCGCCCCGAGCGTAGCACCTGCCGTCGCTGGCGGCGCGTCATCCGACGAGGAGAGAACCGTGGCCACCGAAGTCAAAGCGCACATCACCGGGACCGTCTGGAAAATCGAGACGCCGGCTGGGACGAAGGTCAACGAAGGCGACACGGTCATCATCCTCGAGTCGATGAAAATGGAGATGCCCGTCGAGGCGTCGGCCACGGGAACGATCCGCGAGATCAAGATCAAGGAAGGCGAAGCGGTCGACGAGGGCAAGGTCGTCGCCATCATCGACGAAGCCTAAACAGACTGTTTAGCGGCGGCGCGGCTTCGCGACCGGGCCCGCCGGTCGGCGCTTGTCGGGACCGATTGGCTTCAAGATGAACGTCCACGGCTGCGATTTGAAGAGCCGATGGGCTTCGTGCAAGTCGTCGAAGAGCTCGTGGTCGTCGAGGAAGCCGCCGAGCGTGCCTTCGCCGCGTGCGACGCCGTCGGCGAGCGCGCGCACGCCGGCGGCGGCGCGTTCGGCGCTGGCGACGGCGCGGCGGGCGGCGGCGAGCCCGCCGGCCCAACGCTCGCGCGCCGCCGGGCCGAATTGCGCGCCGATGCCGTCGAGACGCGTAAGCGCGCGGTCGAGCTTGTCGCCCAGCGCGCGCACGTCGGGCGTGGCGCGGTCGACGATGGCGGTGAGCGCGCGCGCGTCGTGGCGGGCGCGCCCGATGACGTCGCCGTCGCGCAGCGCGCGCACCAGAATCGGCGCCGGCGACGAGCGCGAGGCCGCCTTGGTCGACGATGCGGCGCAGCTGACCGCGATCGGCCGGTAACGTCGCCAGCGTCGCCAACAGCTCGTCACCGGCGCGCAACAGCTCGTCGAGCGCCGGGCGATTCTCGTTCAAGAGCGCAAACGCCCGCCGCAAGCTCTCTTCACTGCGCGCCAAGAAATGATCGATGTCGGGCGGATCGGCGGCCGTCAAAAGCTCGCCCTCCGCGACGGGCGGGCCGCGATCGGCGCCGTGCGCGGGCGGGCCGATCTCGAGGTAGGCCTCGCCGAGCACCGACGGCGTCGCGACGAAGATCTGCGAGTTGCGCCTGAGCTCGCCGGCCCAGCTGCGCGCCAGGAAGACGAAGAGCTCGACGTGCTCGCCGTGGCCGTCGTCATCGTGGACGCGCACGGCGCCGCGCACTTCGCCGATGTCGCGGCCGGCGAGCCGCACTTTGGCGCCGGCGCGCAGCGGCCCGGCCGTCGACAAACGCACGCGCACGTCGAGGCCGGGGCCGATGGCGCGATCGGACAGCATGAGCACCCACGCGACGGCCGTCGCCAGCGCGACGACGACGGCGGCGCCGGCCCAGCGGCGCACGGCGAAGCCGCTGTCGTCGAACGGTGGGCCCAGCGACATTAGGGCGCGTCCTCGAAGCGCCGGCGCGCGAATCCTGGTGTCATTCCTTCCAGAAGAACTTCCACGGGTTGCGTTTGAGGTCGCGCACCATCTCCTTCAGATCGTCGTAGAGCTGCGGATCGACGAGCAGCGCGCCGGCCGTGCCTTTGCCTTGCCGCAGGTCGCCCACGAGCGCCGCGGCGTCGCCGGCCAGCCGGTCGGCCTTGTTGCCGACGGAGACGAGCTCGTCGAGCGCGCGCACCAGCTTGTCGCGCTCGGCCGGCCCGACGACGCTCGTCGCGCGGTCGACGCCGTCGAGCGCCTTTTGCGCCTTTTGCAGCAGCGGATCGATGTCGCGCCGCACCGCCGCCGACAGCGCCTCGACGTTGGCCAAGGTCGCCCGCACGGTCGCGCCGTCGCCGACGCCGGAGCGCAGCGACACCATGAGCTGCGCGGCTTCGCGGCTGAGCGCGTCGATGTTGCCGAGCAGATGCGCGATCTGCGCCTTGTTCGCCTTCAACAGCTCGTCGAGCGTGCGCACCACCGACGCGCCCGACTGCAGGAAATCGCGGATGACGTCCTTATCGTCTTTCAGTAATCCGGTGATCGAATCGAGGAACTCGTACAGCCGCGCCACGATCAAGTCGGTGCGCGGCGGATTGACGCCGGCGACGGTGTGCGCCGGATCGAGCGGCGGCTGGTCCCACGATCCCGGCTGAATCTCCAGATACTGCTCGCCCAAAACTCCTTGGGTATTGATGAAGAACTCGGCGTTTTGGCGGATCGATTGCCGGACGCGCTCTTCGATCCAGGCGACGACGCGGACTTGCACGCGCTTGCCGCTGTCGGGATCGATCTCGCCGCCGAGATAGCGGACGTCTTCGACTTTGCCCACCTTGATGCCGGAGATCTTGACGGCGGCGCCCGACTGTAGATTGCCGGAATAGTCGTAGTCGATGCGGATGCGATAGCCGCCGCGCAGCGAGAAGTTCCCCAAGAGCGCCAGGAATCCGCCGAGTAATAACAGCGAAACCAATATCAATGCGCCGACTTTATATTCGATTGTTCGCATTTAGAATCCCGGCGTCTCCATCGGGCCACGGCTCTCGCCGCGGATGAACTGCTGCACGATCGGATCGGGCGACGCCGAAAGCTCGGCGCGCGTGCCGAGCGCGTGCACGACGCCCGCGTAGAGGAGCGCGATGCGATCGGCGACGCCGAAGATCGACGTCAGGTCGTGCGAGACGACGACCGCCGTCTTGCCGGCGTCGGCGAGCTCGCGAATGAGGCGGTCGATGCGGCGCGCCGCGACCGGGTCGAGGCCGGTCGTCGGCTCGTCGTACAGGACGCATTCGGGCTCGAGCGTGAGCGCGCGGGCGATGGCGCCGCGCTTGCGCGTGCCGTCGCCGAGCTGCGCCGGGAAGGCGTGCGCGAACTCGCCGAGGTGCACTTGGGCCAGTCGCTCGTGCGCCTGCTTCTCGGCCTCTTTTTGCGACAGCTTTTGCAGCTTACGCAGCGGCAGCATGACGTTTTCGACGAGCGTCATCGAGTCGAACAGCGTCGCGTGCTGAAAGACCATGGCGCAGCGGCGGCGCACGGCGTAGAGCGCGCGCTCGTCCAAGTCGTCGACGCGCCGGCCGTCGAACCAGACCTCGCCGCCGTCGGGACGGAGCAGGCCGACGACGTGCTTGATGGTGACCGACTTGCCGACGCCGGAGGTGCCGATGATGTAGAGGACCTCGCCGCGACGGACCTCCAAATCGACGCCGCGCAGGACCTTTTGCGCGCCGAACGATTTGGTGAGGCCGCGAAACGCGATCAATGGACGCTCCTTTGGAACGTGAAGAGCGCGAGGCCAGACAGGACGAAGTCGAGCAGGATGACGACGAAGCTGGCGCTGATGACGGCCCGGGTCGTGGCCGCGCCGACGCCTTCGGAGCCGCCGCGCGCCGACAGCCCGGCGATGCCGGCGACGATGGGAATGGCGGCGCCATAAGCGGCGCATTTCATGACGGCGGTGGCGAGGTCGCCGACGCGCACGTGCGAGACGTCGAGGAAGACGATCGGGTTGACGTGAAAGCTGTAGTAGGCGGTGAGCGCGCCCATCAGCATGGCGGCGCCGACGCCGATCGTCGTGAGCGCGCCGGTCATCACCAGCGACGCCAAGAAGCGCGGGACGATCAAGTAATCGACGGGATCGACGCCGTTCATGCGCAAGGCGTCGACCTGCTCGGTGACGACCATCGAGCCGATCTCGGCGGCGATGCCGGCGCCGACGCGCGTGGCCAGCATCATCGCCGTCAATGACGGGCCGAACTCGTGGACGAGGATCTTGATGAACTCGGCGCCGACTTGCGACAGATCGCCGGTGATGCGGTTGACCTGCAGGCACGTCTGAAAGACCAGCACCATGCCCAAAAAGCCGAGCGTCACGCACACGAAGACGAGCGAGCGATTGCCGATTTGATAGAGCTGACGCAGGACTTCACCTTCGGTGCGGCGGCCGAAGAGCCAGCGCGCGGCGCCGCCGAAGGTGCGAGTGATGACGTCGAGCGCCAGCTGCATGGCGCGTCGAGCATACCGAAAGTCAGCCGAGGTGAAACAGACGATCGGCGCCGATGACCATGCCGAGCGTGGCGACGGCGATGGCGACCTCGCCGAGCGCGCCGACGACGAAGGGGCCGAAGCCTTGCTTGCGCAGCGCCGCGAAGTTGGTGCGCAAGCCGACGCCGGCGAACGTCAGCAAGAAGGCCCAGCGCGACAGGTTGGCGAGGCTGTCGAGCTGCGGCTTCGTAAAGGCGTGGAAGCTGGCCAGCGTCGAGAAGAGCAGGAAGCCGAGGACGAACTTGGGGAACTTCTGCCACACGAAGGCGGCTTTGTTGCCGGTGACGGCGCGGCCGCCGCGGCTGGCGAAGTAGATGGCCGCGAAGAGGACGACGAAGCCGATGGTGGCGTTACGCGCGGTCTTGGCGAGGACGGCGATGCGCGCGGCTTCGTCGGAGTAGAGCGCGCCGGCGGCGGTGACCTCGGCGGTGTTGTCGATGGCGAGGCCGACCCACAAGCCGTAGGCGTGGTCGCTCATGTGCAGCGCGTGGCCGATGAGCGGGAAGGTCACGAGCGCGACGGCGCCGAGCGCGAGGATGGCGGCGATGGCGAACGTCGTGTCGCGCTCGTCGGCGTCGATGGCGCCTTGCGTGGCGATGATGGCGCTGACGCCGCATACCGACGAGCCGATGGCGAGCAGCGCCGACAGCTTCGGCCCCAGCTTGAAGCGGCGGCCGAGCCACGTCATGACCACGACGGCGAGCGCGATCTCGATGACGACGAGCGCCAAGCTGACGCCGCCCAATTTCGCGATGTCGCCGAGCAGGAAGCGGACGCCGAGCAGAACGATGCCGAGCTTGAGCCACAGCTCGTAGGTGCCGATGCCGGGCTCGAAGATTTGGAACCAGCGCTGCTTGCTGCACAGGTTACCGATGACGAGGCCGATCAAGATCGCCCACAAGACGTACTCGATGTTGGGCAGCGTGTGATGGTGCGCTTTGCCCCAGGCTTTGAGCGCGCCTTCTATCCATTTGCCGGCATAGCCGACGACGAAGAGCAAGAGGAGGCCGGGGATCGTGGCCAGCGTGCGGGCGAGCGGTGATGGCGCGCTGCCCGACGGCGAGAACGCGCTCACCACGACACCTTGACGCCGCCGGCGACGACGACCGCGGCCGCGGCGAGCGCGAGCAGGACCGGCAACCAATCTGAAATCAACGACTTCATGGTTGTACGGTAACTGCATCGGAAATAGCGGTCAATGGGTCAGCGGAGCACCATGGTCAAGAGGTTGTCGGAGATCATGATGGCGACGGCGGCGGCGACGACGGCGTTGTTGACGGCGCGGCCGACCCCGACGGCGCCGCCGGTGACGCTGACGCCGAAGTGGCAGCTGGTGATGGAGATGGCGAGCCCGAAGACGGCCGCTTTGATGAGGCCGATCGATAAGTCCCACGGCTTCAAGTTGTCGGCGAAGGAGTGGATGAAGCTCGAGAGCTCGACGTTCAACAGCAGCTTGCCGAACAGGGCGCCACCGGCGATGGCGACGACGTCGCCGACGATGACGAGGCAAAAGAGCGCGGTCATCATGGCGACGACGCGCGGGACGATGAGGAAGCCGATGGGGTCGATGGCGAGGGCGCGCAGGCCGTCGAGCTGCTCGGTGACGGTCATCGTGCCCAATTCGGCGGCGTTGTTGGCGCCGACGCGGCCGGAGAACATGAGGCCGATGAGGATGGGGCCGACCTCGCGCAACGTCGCGTAGCCGGCGCCGAAGCCGAGCAGGCCGTAGGCGCCGAAGCGACGGACGAAGATGCCGCTCTGGATGACCATGATGCCGCCGGTGAAGAACGCGGTCAGGATGACGATGGGCAACGATTGCACGCCCATTTTGTGCAGGTTGCGCAGGAGCTCGCGGCCGTCCCAGTCGAAGCGCAGGAGCGAGCCGAGCGCGCGCCAGGCGAGCAGCGCCATGCCGCCGGCTTCGTCGCAAAGCGCGAGCGCGGCGGCGCCCAGTGCTTGCAGCGCGCGCGTCACAGCGGGCCGTCGAGCGCGCCCGACACGAACTGGCGGACGACGGCGTCGTCGCTGTCGGTGATGGTGGCGGCGTCGCCGTCGTAGCGCAGGCGACCGCCATGCAGCATGCCGAGGCGCGGCGCGAAGCGGCGCAGGGCGTCGACGTCGGAGGAGACGACGAGCATCGTCATGGCGCCGCCGTTCCCGTCCGACCCGGCCGCGCCGTCGCGTTCGGCGCGCAGCAGATCGTAAATCTTCGACGTCGTGACCGGGTCGAGGCCGGCCGTCGGCTCGTCGAAGATGCACAACGGCGGGCGCGCGATGACGGCGCGGGCGAGCGCGGCGCGCTTCTTCATGCCGCCCGAGAGCTGATTGGGCAGCTTGTCTTGGCTGCCGCCGAGGCCGACGGCGCGCAGGCGATCGGCGACGCGGGCGCGGATCTCGTCGGCCGGCAGCCGGCCTTGGCGCACGAGCGGGAAGGCCACGTTGTCGCCGACGGTCATGAAGTCGAAGAGCGCGTTGTTCTGGAAGAGCATGCCGATGGGCTGCGCGGCGACGGTGACCGAGCCGGCGTCGGGCGCGAGCAGGCCGCAGACGAGCTTCATGAGCACGCTCTTGCCGGCGCCGGCGGGGCCGATGAGGCCGAACGTCTCGCCGCGCCCGAGCGTGAGGTCGATGCCGTCGAGGAGCGGGCGATCACCGCGGACGCCGAAGCGCTTGCGCACGCCGGCGAGGACGACCGCGGGCTCATTCACCGCAGTCGAGCTCCGCCTTTTCCGTCTCCGCTTCGCGCAGGTGATTGCTGTCGGGAAAGTCGCGAATGAGCCGCTGCACGGCCTTGCACGCGGCGTCTTTGTCGTTCTGCGCGCGACGCACGCGGGTGAGCTCGAGCAGCGCGTCGTCGCGCAGCGTCGACTCCTTGAAGTCGTCGGCCAGCCGCTCGAAGGCGTCGCCGGCGCGCGTCAGATCGTGCAGATCGTCGAGGTAGATCTTACCGATGAGGAGCTGCGCGTCGTCGAGCTGCAGGTAATTGTAGCTGCCGGTGATGAGCGCGACGCGCTTGGTGGCGACCATGGCGCGCAGGCGGCGCAGCGCGCCCTGAAAGTCGCCGGCGGCGCGCGCCAGGCCGGCGGCGCGCCAGATGGCGTCGTCGCGCAGGCTCGAACGGGGCCAGTGCTCGGCGAGCGCGTCGAAGGCGGCGATGGCGTCGGCGTCGTGCTCGTGGCGCGTGAACAAGAGCGCGCGGGCGTAGGCGATGTTGTCGGCGATGTCGAAGCGCTCGAGGCGCGTCTGCAGCTCGGCCAACTTCGCCGCCAGCGCTTGCCAATCGCGCGGCTCGTCGAGGCGCACGGCGAGCGTCAGCGCGTCGTCGGTCGAGCGTTCGTCGGGCGCGTTCTCGACGCAGCGCCAGGCCAGCTCGCGCGCGGCGTTGTCGTCGCCGAGCCGCGCGTGCGCCAGCGACGCCGCGCGCGACCAGGCTCGCGCCCGCGTCGTCGCCACGTGCGACATCGTCGCCGCGCGCAGCCACGCCGCGTAGGCCGGCTGCCACTGTTGATGATCCTCGGCCAATTCGGCGCTGCGCACGGCGGCCAGCGCGCAGTCGTCGTTGGCGAGCGGCTGCGTCCGACAGCGCGCCTCGAACGCGGCGTAGATCTGCTGCGCGCGCTCGGGCGACTGCGACTCCAGCTGCTGCGCGCGCCACAAATCGTCGGGCAGCGGCGCGCCGGCGCAGGCCGCCAAGAGGAGCGTCGTCGTCGCCCCGATGAACGATCGCGCGCGTCTCACGCCGCGCGCAAGACGGCGGCGGCGAGCTCGGCGGCGACGCTGCAGGCTTGGGCGTCGACGTCGAGGTGCGTGACGGCGCGCAGCTTGCGCGGGCCGACGCTGTTGACGTAGAGGCCGTGGCTGCGCGCGCGCGTGACGAAGCCGGCGGCGTCGAACGGACAGTCGCTCGTCAGATCCCAGATGACGATGTTGGTCTCGACGCCGGCCAAGTCGACGGCGATGCCGGGCAGCCGCGCCAAACCCTCGGCGAAGCGGCGCGCGTTGGCGTGATCCTCGGCCAGCCGCGCCACGTTGTGCTCGAGCGCGTACAGGCCGCCGGCCGCGAGCAGGCCCGCTTGGCGCATGCCGCCGCCGTACATCTTGCGCCGGCGCAGCGCGCGGTGAATCAGCTCTTTGGTTCCCGCCAACACCGAGCCCACCGGCGCGCCCAAGCCCTTCGACAGGCACAGGCTGATCGTATCGAACGGCGCCGACAATTCGCGCGCGCTCTTGCCGGTGGCGATGTGCGCGTTCATGAGGCGCGCGCCGTCGAGGTGCAGGCCGAGCCCGCGCTGCTTCGTCAACGCCGCGATCTTCACGATCTCCGCTTGCGGGAAGATGCTGCCGCCGCCGCGATTGTGCGTGTTCTCGATGGCGACGAGCGTCGTCGGCGCGAAGTGGTGATTGTCGGGATTGATGGCGGCCGCGACCTCGTCGGCGGTGAAGCGGCCCTGCTTGTCGCCGATGACGCTGCACTGCACGCCGGCGAGCGCGCCCGCGGCGCCCGACTCGAAGACCATGCAGTGCGCGCCTTGCGAGACCAAGACGTCGTCGCCTGGCCGCGTGTGAATGGCGAGCGCGATCTGATTCGCCATCGTCCCCGACGGCACGAAGAGCGCGGCCTCTTTGCCGAGCAGCGCGGCGACGCGCTCCTGCAGCGCGTTCACCGTCGGATCCTCGCCGTAAACGTCGTCGCCGACTTCGGCGCGCGCCATGGCGTCGCGCATCGCCTGCGAGGGCTTGGTCACCGTGTCCGAGCGCAAATCGACGATCATGCGCGGCAGCTTAGCACCGAAAGCGAGCGGTGGAGTGAGTCGCCGGCGCGCTCCGCGATCGCGAAAAGGTGTAACGAAACTACGCGCCGAGATCTTTGGGCGCGACGGGTGGCGGCGGCGGCGGTGGTGGCGGCGTCGGCGTGCCGCGCTCGTCGCGCAGCTTGCGCTCGAGGAGCTCGAGCCAGCGCAGCTCCATCCCGTGCGTGTCGTCGCCGAGCGTAATCTGCGCGCGCACGCCCGCGCCCGCTTTGATGAGCTCGATCGAGCCACGCTTCACCTTGCCGTCGTCGAGACATTCGAAGGCGACGAAGGCGGCGTCGGGATCCTTGTCGACGATCTTGCAGCCCTTGTCGATGCGCACGAAGCGCACCGCCGTCGAGAACGTCTCGGTGACGCTCCACGGCCACTCGCTCTGCGCGCGCGCCTCGACGCGACCGCCGCCGATTGCAGCGGCGAGCACCACCAGGCCGACGACGACGAGCACGCGCTTCATCGGCCCATGCTACGAGCCTGGCTGAAGACGGCAACTTTTGCGGGGAGACTGCAACGCTGCGGGTCGCTGAAGCCGCAGATCGGCCGAGCGACCCGAGCGTGGTGAACGCTTACAGCGACAACAGCTTGGCGCGCGCGTCTTTGACGTTCTTCATCGCGTTGCGCGTGTCGACGACGATCTTGGCCTTGGCGCCGACGGCCTTGTAGTCGACCGCGGTGTGATCGGTGACGATGATGACGCAGTCGAAGCTGTCGAGCTTGTCGAACGGCACCGACTTGCAGCGAGTGCTCGCCAATCTGCACGGTCGGGCAGTGCGGATCGTGATAGCTGACGTCGGCGCCCTTCTTTTGCAGCAGCTCGATGACGTCGAGCGCCGGCGATTCGCGCAGATCCTCGATGTCCTTCTTGTAGGCGATGCCGAGCACGAGGATCTTGCTGCCGTTGATGGCCTTCTTGGCCTCGTTGAGCGCGTCCTGCGTCTTTTCGACGACGAGATGCGGCATGTGCGAGTTGATCTCGTCGGCGAGCGTGATGAAGCGCGCTTCGTACTTGAGCGTGCGCAGCTTCCACGACAAATAGAGCGGATCGACCGGGATGCAGTGCCCGCCGAGGCCCGGACCCGGGTAGAACTTCATGAAGCCGAAGGGCTTGGTCGCCGCGGCGTCGATGACTTCCCAGGTGTTCATGCCGAGCTTGTGGCACATGATGGCCACTTCGTTCACGAGGCCGATGTTGACCGCGCGGAACGTGTTCTCGAGCAGCTTGCACATCTCGGCCGCGTCGGTCGACGACACCGGAACGAGTGTGTCGATGACGTGGCCGTACATCGCCTGAATCGCCTCCAAGCAGCGCGGCGTCGTGCCGCCGACCACCTTGGGCGTGTTCTTGGTCTGGAACTTCTCGTTACCCGGATCGACGCGCTCGGGCGAGAAGCACAAGAAGAAGTCTTCGCCGACCTTGAGCCCCGACTCGTTCAGCTTGGGCAGCAGGATCTCGCGCGTGAAGCCTGGAAACGTCGTCGACTCGAGGACGATCAGCATGTCCTTGTGCAACATCGGCTTCAGGTCTTCGGCCGCCATCATGATGAAGCCGTTGTCCGGCTCCTTCGTCTTGTTGAGCGGCGTCGGCACGCAGATGACCACGACGTCGGCTTCGCCGAGCACCTTCGGATCGCCCGAGGCGTCGAGCTTGCCCGACTTGACGAGCGGCGCGAGCACGCTGTCCGGGATGTCGCCGATATACGACTTCCCTTCATTGACCGACTTCACCTTGAAGTCGTGCTTGTCGTAGCCGGTCGTGCGGAACCCCGCCTTCGCCATTTCGACGCAGAGCGGAAGCCCGACATAACCGATGCCGATGACGGCAACCTTCGCCTCGTGGGTCTTGATCTTCTCGAGCAACGTGGCCATGCGCGTGTCTCCTCGTAGTGCCGTATGTCGCTTTATAAGGCTTACTCGGCAGGTTCTCTAGTCGGGCAGCTCGCCTTGCAAGATCCGGCGCGGATTTTCCTCCAGCAATCGGCGTACTGCGCCGTCGCCGAGCTTTTTTTGCAGCCAGCGAATTCCTAGTCCCGCGTCCTTCGCGTCTTCCGCCGAATGCACGTCGCTGGCGCAGGCGTGCGCGAGCCCATCGCGCACCAAGCGCTGCGCCGCTTCGCCGGCGACCGGACCGTGCGCGCCGGCGAGCGCGCCCAAATCGACGACGAGAGCGGCCGTGCGACCGATCGCCGCCAGGCGCTCCGGTTGGCGACAGAGCCCGTGATAACGCTCGGGATGCGCCAACACCGGCAAGCGACCGCGCGCGCGCAAACGGAAGAGCTGTTCCTCCAGCTGCGGCGGTGTGGCTACCGGCGCGACCTCGACGAGGAACGCGCGTTCTCCGGTGTACGCCGGCTGCGCATCGGTGCGCGCACGCTCCAGAAACAGCTCGTCCCAAAAATTCTCAGCTCCGAGGCGTAGCTCGACGGAAACGTGCGCTTCGGCGAGCGCGGCCACGACTTCGGCACGCGCCTTGGAAATAGCCTCGCTCGTCGGCACCCACGAGCCGACCTTTTGGTGCGGGGTGCAACAGACGACGTCGAAGCCGAGCCGACCGAGCAGGCCCACGACCTCTACCGCCTCCGCGAGCGTCTTGACGCCGTCGTCGAGCGCGGGAAGGACGTGGGAGTGCAGGTCGACGAAGCCCATTGGCAGTTGGGGATTGTAAAGCAAAAGGCGAAAAATAAATGCAAGACGGTCGATCCACAGATTTGGCAGGGTTGCAGGGCGCGGACGGCTCGGTGATGTTCTCGCTGCGGGAGCTGCGCGATTTGGAGGTCGAGCGCATCGAAGACGAGATCGCCGCCGATCGCCGGCGACAGGCGCAACGCGAGGAGGCGCAGCGGGCGGCGGCCGCCGCCGAGGCCGCGCGAGTTGCCGAGGCGCAGCGCGCGGAAATCGCGCGGCAGCACGCGATGGCCGAGGAGCGCGAGCGCAATCGGCGGCGCGACGAGCTCGAGCTCATCGCCATCGAAGCGCGGCTCGACCAGGAGGAGCAAGAGCGGCTGGAGACCGTGCGGCGCGCGGCCGAAGCGCAGGCGGCGATCGACATCAAGCGCGCGTCGCCGGTGCGCAAAGTGGTCGGCCTCGTCGGTGCGGTGGTCGCGTTCGGCGGCATCACGGTGGCGCTGTTGATGCGCTCGGGTGACGCGGAGCTGGCGCGCACGCAAGCGGACATGAAGGCGCAGGCGCTGGCGGCGCAGCGGGTCGTCGACGAGGCCAACGAGGCCGAGGTGGCGCGCTTTACGACGCAGCTGGCCGGTCTGCAGTCGGAATTGGCGGCGGCGCAAGCGCGCGAGCAGGCGGCGCAAGAAGCGGCGCGGGCGGCGCGGCACGAAGAAGAGGAGCGCGCGCGGCAAGCCACGCCGCGTCATCATCGGGTGGCGACCGCGGGAGCCAGTCGGCCGGGAGCAAAATCGGCCGCTTCCGCGCCCCTCGATTCGGCCGCCGAAAGCATCCTCGACAATCTGTAATCTCGCGGCCTTGAACCGGAACATCGGCTATGCTAGACCTACCGAATCAGGTAGGAGTCCCCGTAATGGCCGAGCGTCGTGAAAACTCCGTCCTCTTTTCGCTGAACGAGCTGCGCAACATCGAGCAGGATCGCGTGCGCGGCGAAGAGGAAGCCGAGCAGTCCCGCATCGAGGCGGATCGGCGGGCGCGCGAAGAAGAAATTCGTCGCGCCAAGGAGGCCGAAGAGGCCAAGAAGCGCGCGGAAGAAGATCGTATCCGCGCCGATCAACTGGAAAAAGAGCGGATTGCGCGCGAGCACGACCTGCGGCTCAAGGAGTCGGAGCGGCGGGCGCAGATCGAAGCGGCGGCCAAGCTCGAGCAGGCGCGTATCGAAGCCGAGGCGCGGGCACGCATCGAGGGCAAGAAGTTCCCGACGACGCAGGTGGTCGGCGGCATCATCGCCCTCGTCCTCGTCGCCGGCGGCATCATGAGCTACCTCGTGTCGACGCATAACGCCGAGATGGCGCGGCAGCAGGCGGAGATGGCGCAGCAGCAGCAGAAGGCGGAAGCCGATCGCCGCGCCGAGCAGGTGCGCCAGCAAGCGCTGCAGAAGCAGCTCGACGACATGCAGGCGCAGCTGTCGAAGGCCAACACCGACGCCGAGAAGGCGCAGATTCGCGCCAAGATCGCGGCCACGGTCGCAGAGAAGACGACGCGTCCGGCGGCGGCTTCGCACGCGCAGGCGGCGCGCCCGGCCAAGGAGAAGGCGGCGGCCAAGCCGAACGTCAAGACCACCGACGATCCGTTGGGCGGCTTGGGTCTGTAGCTCGTCCCGCTTCGTTCGACCCGTTCCAATCATCGTAAATTTCGACGTCGCGCGAGTGGCCGCTATGATGCGGGCATGAGTGACGACAAGAACGCGATCGTGCGGCAGCAGCCGTATGCGATCGCGCCGCAGGACGGCGTTCGTTCGCAGCTGGTGTCGACGTCGTTCACGATCGAAGGGCACCGCATCGTCAAGAGCTTGGGCGTCGTGCGCGGCATCGTCGTGCGGTCGCGCTCGGTGATCGGCAGCCTGGGCGCGGCGTTACAGACGATCTTCGGCGGCAACATCACCATCCTGACCAACCTGTGCGAGCAGGCGCGGTCGGAGGCGTTCCACGTCATGCAGGTGCACGCGGCGCAGCTCGGCGCCAACGGCATCATCGGCATGCGCTACGACGCGACCGAGCTGATGGCCGGCGTCACCGAGGTGCTCGCCTACGGCACGGCCGTGGTGGTCGAGCCCGAAGCCGGACCCAGCGCCTATCGTTGACCGGCCGTCGTTGACGGCGACGAAGCGGCCGCGCGATTCTGCGTGTTGATCTTTTTCGTGACGTCGACTATGAACGTTGCACCGCGAATCGCGCCGGACGTCGCCAGCGACGGAGTGGGGCGATGATGGTGCAAGTCAGCGGCTGAAAAAGAGAGCACAGGGTGCCGTCGCCAAGCTGGTAAGGCAACGGACTGCAAATCCGTCATTCCCCGGTTCAAATCCGGGCGGCACCTCGAAGGCAGTAAGCGAAAAGCCCCGATGACCTCGGGGCTTTTTTACGTCCGGACGGCGCTGCTCGTCGCCGCCGGCGCGGGCGACCGCGAAGGCGCGGCGCTCCACATCGGCCACGTCGCCAGCCCGAGGTACAAGCCGAGCGCGACGACGAGCCACGGGATGGTCGAGCGCTCGATCGCGAAGCCGCGCTCGAGGCGGCGCGATCGCCACTGCCACACGGCCCAGCCGGCATATACGGCGACGACGGCCAGCGTGGCCACGTAGACTGTCGGACCCGCGGGCGCGAGCCAAGCGGTGGTGGGGCGGACGAAGTCGAGCGACTCGAGCAGCGTCTTGACGCCGATGGCGACGCCGGTGCCGGTCCAAAAGCGGAGCCAGCCGGGGCGACGACGCGATTGCGCGGCCAGCAGCGTGGCGGCGACCAGCTGCGCGACGCCCATCAGCGGAATGCGCAGCGCGCTGACCGCGCTCTTGGGCATGAGCCGCGTCGCCGCGCCCGACCACGTGCGGTAGACGAAGAGCCAGTCGGGCAAGTCGTGGTAGCGCGCCACGACGAGGACGAGCCCGGCCAGCGCCGCGATGAAGGCGCCACGAAGGAGTGAGCGGGGCGCGGCGTCCATCGCGACATCGATGGTCATCGTCGGGCGCGCTGTCAAGGCGCGACGAGCGCGTCAGTCTTCGTCGGCGAACCAGATGAGGCCGATCGTGACCGCGTCGGCCGCGACCACGCCGAGGTCGAACGTATGCCGCGTGCGCGACGTCCACGACGCCAGCGCGCGCGGCCCGCTCTCCGCTTCCACCGCGTTCGTGTACAGCTGCGCCGCGTCGCCGAAACGGTCGAAGAACTCGCCCGCCGCCTCCTCCGCCTGCGCGACGTCGCTGTCACGCGCTTCGTTGGCGTACGCGAGGTCATGACGCATCCAATGGACGACGAGCGCCCGCGCCTCCTCCATCCCGATCTCGCGCCAACCTTCGCTGCCCGGCGTCTGATCGCCGTCTTTGCCGAGCGACCGCAGATTCGCGGCGTCGACGTAGGCTTCCAGCTCGTCGAACGAGACCGCGCCCTGTCGCGAGCGGACGCGCCAATCGCACAACACCCAGCCCGCCTCGCGGATGGCGCGCATTCGACTGGTGAGCTCTTCGGGCGAGGTCGACATCGCGCCTTCCATATCACGCGAAGGCGGGCGGGCGCTCCTTGGCGACGCCGGCGGCCGTTTCCAGCGCCAGACCGACGCGACCGAGCAAACCCTCGTCGAACAGGCGGCCGACGAGCGTCGGGCCGTGCGGCACGCGGCGCGGCGGCGCAAACGTCGGCAGCGGCCGCGCCGGATCGGGCGCCCAATCGCTGCGCGCTTTGTCGACGCTGATGAAGCCCGTGCGCAGCGTCAGCGACGGATGGCCGGTGAAGTTGGAGATCGTCAGCATCTCGTCGCGCAGCGACGGCACGATGAGCACATCCGCCTCCGTCATCAGCCGCGCCATCTCGACGGCCACGCGACGGCGCAGTCGATCGGCCTGCACGAAGTCGATCGCCGACAGGAAACGCGCCTGCCGCACCGAGTTGGGCCAGGCGTCGGCCACTTGCATCTTGAGCGCGTCGAGGCCGTGACCGAGCGCCAGCTCTTCGAAGGAGGCGCCCACTTCGCCCATCAAGATCGTCTGCAGCGACGCATAAGGCCAATCGGGCAGCTTGACCTCGACGAGCTTGATGCCGAGACCGCGCAAGAGGTCGAGCGCTTGCCGATCGACTTCGGTCGCGGGCGCTTCGTTCATCCACGCCGGGACATAGCCGACGCGCAGGCCGCGCACCGGCGCCGTCGCGTCGAAGTCGAGGCGGCTCGGGACGCTCGACGGATCGCCGGCGTCGGGACCGCTCAAGACGCGCAAGACCAAGAGCGTGTCCTCGACGGTGCGCGCCATCGGGCCGAGCTTGTCGAGCGACCAGCTCAGCGTGAGCGCGCCGGTGCGCGGCACGCGGCCGAACGTCGGGCGCAAGCCGGCGACGCCGCAGCGCGTGCTCGGCGACACGATGCTGCCCAGCGTCTCCGAGCCGAGCGCAAAGCCGACGAGCCCAGCGGCGACGGCGGCGCCCGGTCCGGCGCTCGAGCCCGACGCGCCCTCTTCGAGCAGCCACGGATTCTTGGTCTGCCCGCCGAACCAGACGTCGTTGAGCGCGAGCGCGCCCAGGCTCAATTTCGCGACGAGGACGGCGCCGGCGTCGCGCAAGCGGCGCACGACGGTGGCGTCTTCGCCGGGCACGCGCGTGCGGAAGGGCTCGGCGCCGTAGGTCGTCGCGACGCCGGCCGTGTCGACGAGATCTTTGGCGCCCCAAGGAACGCCGTGCAGCGGGCCGCGATAGTGACCGCGCTCGAGCTCGCTGTCGGCGCGACGCGCTTCGGCCAGCGCTTCGTCGCGCAGGATCGTGATGCTGCACAAGAGGCGCGACTGATAACGCTCGAGCCGCTCGAGGTAGATGCGCGTCAACCGCTCGGACGTCAGGCGCCGCGTCTCCAGCCAGCGCGACAGCGAAGTCAGCGGCGCGAACGCGATGTCTTCGTCGGCGAGCGGCAGGGCCGGCGTCGCCGTATGGCTGCGCACGAACCGGTCCTTCGTCACCTTGGGCGTCGCTCCCGCCGCCGTCGGGCCGAGCAGCGACGACGGTTGCCAGCGTGTCGCCGGCGCGCCGTCGAGCGGCACTTTGCGCGGTCCGGTGCGCCGTTCGAGCATGGGCGCCATCGACTGCCGCCAGTTCGACGCCGCCAAGGCGCGCTCCGCCGGCGTCAGCTTGACCTGCATCAGCTTCTCGGCCTCGGCGAACGTGGCCGCGCTGACCTCCGGTCCGACGGGCGGCGCCGTGCCGAACGCCGGCGGCGAGGTCGCGGCCGGTGCGGCTTTGGCGTCGACTTTGCCGTCGGCGAGCGCGCGGCGATCGCCGGAAGCGACCGCCGCCAAGCCGAGCGCGGTGCGAGCAATGAACTGGCGGCGCGAGCTGGCCATGCGATCGATGCCTCCGAAAGCGTAGACAGTAGCGCAGTTGCAACGGTGGACGCGAACGCTGCCGCGGCCGCTCGTGTTACAGGGAAGCGGCGTCGATCGTCGCTCGCAAATGTGGATAAATGTAAAGGGTCAGTAATGTTGGATTGCTCGATCGAAAAGCCGCCGTCATGATGTAACGACGTGTCTGTGAAGCGCACCGCGAATATTTTGGCAGCCATCATCGGGCTCTCGGCCGGCTCGGCGTTCGCAGCAGACGAAGGCTGGAAAGAGTGCGGCCACAAAGACGGCGTCATCGTCGAGAAGCGGGCGGTGCCGGGCTCGCGCTTCGTCGAGAATCGCGCGCGCGGCCATCTCGCGATGGCGCCGGCGGCGGTGCTCGATCACATCTGGAACGGCGTCGCGCACGAGTATCCGCCGACGGTCACCAAGCGCATCCTGATCAGTCAGGCGCCGCAAGAGATGGTCATCTACGATCAGATCCATACGCCGGTCGTGAGCGATCGCGATCTGACGACGCGGCTGCATAAAGTGGCCGATCCGCAGAAGGGGATCTTCGAAATCCGCTTCGAGAGCGCCAGCGACGTCGGGCCGCCGCCCGATTCGCACTACGTTCGGCTGACCAAGGTGCGCGGGCTGTGGCACATCGAGTCCGACGGCGGCGGCGGCTCCAACGTCAGCTATCAGGTCTACAGCGAGCCGGGCGGCTCGGTCCCGGCGTTCTTGGTGCGCGGCACGTTGCAAGACGAGACCATGAAGGAGCTCGAGCGCGTCATCAACGTGCTCGGTCGCGTCAGGCACTGACGGTGGCGATGCCGCGACGGCGGCGCGCCTCCAAGCACTCGCGGCCGCCGGGCTCGACGACGCGACAGGGCGTCGGGCGCATGCTGTAGATGCGGCAGCCGAAGTGGCCTTGGCGCGCGCGCAGCGCGGCGCAGTGGCCGTGCAGCATGCGCAGAAAGACGCGCTCTTTTTTTCGCACGACGTAGCGCGCCGTCGACTGCACGTCGAAGCGGCACAAGTCGGCGACGTTGACGCTGACGTACTCCTCCGGGCCGTAACAGCAGGCGCCGCAGGTCTGACAATCGAGCTGCATTGCTGCTAACGATGGGCTTTGAGATCGGTCGTCGGCGGGACGGCGGCGAGCGGCGCCTTCGTCGACGGCGGCGCCAGCGGATGCAGGTAACCCATGCGATGCAGCTCGTTGATGCGCTGGCGGAGCGCGTGCACGAAGTTGCCGGTCGAGCGGCGCACGCCGCGATTGATCGCGCTCTTGGGCGCCACGGTATCGGGCACGGCCACGAGCTCGTAGGTGATCGCCGTCTTGCCGGGCGCGAACGGCTCGATATAGAGCGCGCCCGCGTACTGCTTGAGCGAGCCGTCCACCTTGTCGAAGCTGACGCGATAGGTCTCGCCGGGCAGCTTTTGGTAGCGGTAGCGCGCCGTCACCGTCGAGACGCCGGCCGGCCAGTGCAGATCGGCGGTCAGCTCGACGAGCGCGTGATCGGAGGTCGCCTCGCGCACCCGCGACGACGTCACGCGCGGCATGAAGTCGGCGTAGCGCGCGTAATCGGTGGCGATGCGGAAGACTTCCTCGGGCGTGGCGTCGATGACGCCGATGGCCTTGCCGCGATCGATGCCGCCGCCGGCCGGGTCGTTGAACGTCAAAACTTCATAGCGGCCGAGCGCATCGAGCCGCGCCGCGTCGAGACCGGGACGGGCCGAGGCCGAGCCGGTGAGCGCGAGGAGCAACGCGCCGCCGGTGAGCAAGCGGGGAACGAACATGCTAGCGTCAAAAGCTACCAGTCCGCCGATGGCCCGTCAACGAGACCTGGAGTGCGCGCGCGGGCTTTTCGCGCGGCTGTTGCAAGCTGGTTTCAGCGACGAGGGCGTGCGGCGCTGGTTCGGCGTGCCGCGTGTAACCGATGCGCGCTGGGCGCCGCCGCCGTCGCCCGCGCTGCGCCCACGCCGCGGCATCGGCGGCTTTATCGCGCTGTGGGTGGCCGGTGAAGCCGTGGACGCGGCGGCGCTGCGGCCGGCGCCGACCGCCGACGAACGCGCGGCGCTGGTCGCGCTCGAGCTGACCGGCGATGACGGCGCGCGCTTGACGCCGCGCGTGCGCGTCTTGCCGTGGCGCGGGCTCGTCGTCGCCAGCGCCGCCGACGAAGCGTTCGACCTCTCGGCGCTCAATGTCGCGGCGTCGCTCGACGTCGCCGCGCTGGCCGCGAGCGCGGGCACGCTGTGGGACGTCGGCTGCGGCGCCGGGCTGTTGGCGCTCGTCGCGCGCCGGGCGGGCGCGCGCGTCTTCGCCAGCGACGTCGACGGCGCGCTCGTCGCGCAAGCGCGAGACAACGCCGCGCTCAACGGCCTCGCGATCGAAGGCGCGACCGGCGATCTCCTATCGGCCGCTCCGGCTGACGCGCGCTTCGATACGATCGTATTCAATGCGCCGTTATTGCGTGCACCACTGGCCGCTGCCACGGGTGAAGCGCCGCGCTATTCGTCGGCTGCGGGCGGGGAAGCGTTGGCGCTGGCGTTTCTCGACGGGGTCGCCGCGCATCTGGCGCCGTCGGGACGCGTGCTCTTGCACGCGCAGCTGACGCCGGCCGTGGCGCGCGCGCTCGACGGCTGGGCGGCGCGCGCCGCGGTCACGAGCGTCGTGTTCGCGTACGCGCCCGACGGCACGCCGCACGCGCTGACCGAGATCGCGACCGGCGGCGCGGCCGGCGTGCGGCGCGTCGACGTGCCGCTGTCGCCGGCCTGTCCGCACTTGTCGCGCGCCATCTTCGCCGCGCTCGCCCGCTCGCGGACTCTCGACGATGCCGCGACGCCGACGGTCGCGCCCTGGCTCGAGCTGCGGACGAGCGAGCACTTCGCCGCAGGCGGGCGGCGCACGATCGAACGCCGCTTCGGCGGTCGCGTCCTCGATGACGACGACTTGGCGCTGCTCGATCGGCTGCGCGGTCAGTCGCTGGTGGAGCTGGCGTTATCGGCGGACGAGCGCGCGCGTCTCGACATCCTGGTCGCGCAGGGCTTCGTCAGCGCGGGCTGAGCGGCGCGTCCGTCGCCGTCGCCGGCAGCGGTCGCGCGAACGGCAGCCGCACCGTGAACGTCGTGCCGCGGCCCGGCTCGCTGTGCGCTTGCACGTCGCCGCCGAGCGTCTGCACGATCTCGTGCACGACGGCCAAGCCGAAGCCGCGCGCCACATCCTGCGTCTTGGTCGACACGAAGGGCTCGAACACGCGCGGCAACAGCTCGGGCGCGATACCCACCCCGGTATCCTCGACTTGCAGCACCGCGCGCAGCTCTTCGGCGAACACGCGAATGACGACGCGCCGCTCGCGATCGCTCGTCAGCGCTTCCACGGCGTTCATGAGGAGGTTGACGACGATCTGCGAGATCTGCGTCGCTTCGGCGGCGACCGGCGCCACGTCTTCGACGTCGATGACGAGCTCGGCGCGCTGCCG
The DNA here is from genome assembly GCA_963785725.1 of uncultured delta proteobacterium. Taxonomy (GTDB): domain Bacteria; phylum Myxococcota_A; class Polyangia; order Palsa-1104; family Palsa-1104; genus JAQBQH01. The sequence continues at coordinate 385,036 of CAWAWS010000006.1, forward strand.
GATCTCGCGCTCGACGATCGCCAAAGCCGCGTCGAGCGCGCGCTTCAGATCGGTCGACGTGCGCGGTGCGGTCGGCGAATCGCCGCGGCGGAAGCGATCGATGCGGCCGACGAGCTCGCGGCTGGCCAGCGCCGTCTCGCGCGCCGCCGTCAGCACGTCGGTCACGAGCGCCGCCACGTCCGCCGGCAGCTCGCTCGCCCGACGCGACAAGCCGGTCAAGGAGTCGGCGATCCACTCGACGTTCGTGTTGACCGTAGCCGCCGGGTTGGCCAGCTCGTGCAAGACCCGGCCGAGCAGATAGGTCGTCGTCGCCTGTTGCTCGCTTTGCAAGAGGCGCACTTGCAGCTCGCGCGTCATGACCCCCAGCTGATGCGCCTCGATCGCCGCGCGCAAGACCTCGGCCATCTGCTCTTCGCGCCAGGGCTTGAAGAGATAGCGGCTCACTTGACCGGCGTTGATGGCGGCGACGGCCGCGGTGACGTCGGCATAGGCGGTGACGATGACGCGCACGACGTCGGGATGGCGCTCGCGCACGAGGCGGCACAGCTCGACGCCGGTCATGCCCGGCATGCGCTGATCGGCGAGCAGGACCGCCGTCGGCGTCGTCGCCAGAAGCTGCAGCGCCGCGTCGCCGCTCGCGGCCGTCACGACGTCGAACAGCTCGTCGAAGCAGTACTTGAACGAGGTCAAGTTGGCCGCTTCGTCGTCGACGTACAGGATCTTGTAGCCGCGATAGTTCACGCCCGAGCCTCGTTTGGCGGAGCGGGGAGCCAAATGCGAAAGCAGGCGCCCCGAAGCCGCGATGTTAACACGTCGATCGTTCCGCCATGCTCGTGCACGATGCGGCGCGTGATGTGCAAGCCGAGGCCGCTGCCTTCGCCGGCCGGGCGCGTCGTGAAGAACGGGTCGAAGATGCGCGCGCGTAATTCGTCGGGCACGCCGCGGCCGGAGTCGGAGAACGACAAGACGGCGCCGCCGTCGCGCGCTTCGGTCTGCACCTCGATGACGCCGGCGTCGCCGCTCTCGTGCACGGCGTGGATGGCGTTGTCGAGCAGGTTGACGAACACTTGGTTGAGCGCCGCCGGGCGCGCCAACACGAGGCCGCGGAACTCGAAGCGGCGGCGAATGTCGACGGCCCCGGGCGCGCGATGGCTGAGCACGCGAATGGCGGCCTCGATGCCTTCGTGCGGATCCCACAAGCGCGGCCCTTGGCGATCGGGCTGTCCGAGATCGAGCAGATCGCCGACGAGCCGGCTGACGCGCTCGGCGCACTCGATGGCCACGTCGACCATCTCGCGCGCTTGGGGCCGCACCGGCGCCGTCTCCAGCTCGCGGCGCAGCTTGGGCAGGCCCGACAAGATGGCGCCGATGGGATTACGCACCTCGTGCGCCAGGCCGGCGGCGAGCTGCCCGAGCGTCGCCAGCTTCTCGCGGTGCACCGCTTCGTCGAGGAGCGTGCGCAGGCGCAGCTGCACGTCGAGGCGCGCCAGCAGCTCGTCGGGATGGAACGGCTTGGCGATGTAGTCGTCGGCGCCCGCGGAAAAGCCGTGCAGCGCCCACTCGGTGTGCTGGCGCGCGGTCAGGAGCAGCACCGGCGTCGTCGGCGCGCTGCGTTTGATGTGCGCGCACAGCGCGTAGCCGTTCATGCCCGCCATCATGACGTCGCTGACGACGGCGTCGGGGCGGCGCGCGGCGACGGCGGCCAGCGCCTCTTCCGCGCTCGCGCACTCGATGACGGCGTATTTGCGGCCGAGGACGCCGGCGATGAAGCCGCGCATGTCGGCGTGATCTTCGACGACGAGGATGCGCGGCGCCGTCGCCGGCAGCGTCGTCGTGAGCGAAGCCGGCGCGCCCACTTCCGCCGCCACCAAGGCCTCGACGGCGTAGGCGCGCAGCGGCACTGGAATGTCGCGCGCGGCGTGTGCGCCGGCCGGCTGCCGCACCGGCAACGTGACGGTGAACGTCGCGCCTTGGCCGGGCGCGCTGGCCACGCCGACCGTGCCGTGATGCAGCTCGACCAGCTCTTTGACGAGCGCGAGGCCAATGCCGCTGCCGGCGGCGCCCGGCGCCTCGGGCCGCTCGAAGCGCGTGAAGCGCTCGAAGATCTGCGCGCCGAGCTCGACGGGAATTCCGGGCCCGCTGTCGGCGACGGTGACGACGAGCGCGTCGCCGGCGGTCGCGCGCGTGACGGCGACGTCGACGTGGCCGCCGGCGGGCGTGAACTTGAGCGCGTTCGACAGCAAGTTGGCGAAGACGAACTCGAGCCGGCGCGCGTCACCTTCGATCGTCGGCTGCGCGGTCGCCGCCAGCGTCAGCTGCAGCTCGCGCCGGCGCGCCAGCGGCTGAAACTGCTCGACGGTGCGCTCGAGCGTGGCGACGAGGTCGAGCGCCTCCGTTTGCAAGCGCAGCTGCCCGGCCTGCAGGCGCGCCAGATCGAGCAGGTCGTCGACCATGGCGTTGAGCCGCACGGCGTTGCGCTTCACCAGCAGCAGCTCGTCTCGATGCTTTTGATGATCGTCGTCATTATTGGCGTCGTGCGCCAGTAAGTCTTCGAGCGGACCCAAAGATCAGCGTCAACGGCGTGCGCAGCTCGTGCGAGACGTTGGCCAAGAACTCGTCTTTGACTTGCGACAGCTGCTCGAGCCGGCTCAGCGACTCGGCCAGCTTCAGCGTCGTCAAGCGCAGCTCGGCCGTGCGCGTCTCCACCTTCGACTCGACGTCGCGCTTGGCCGCCTCCAGCTCGACGAAGCGCCGCTCCATCGCCTGCGCGGCCTCGGTGAGCGCGCGATTTTGCTCCTCGGTGAAGCGGGTCAGCTCGCGCTGCTGGCGGCGATCGTCGAGCACGCGGCCGGCGAGCGCGCCGAGGACGCCGGCGACGAGCGCGGTCGGCCAATGTCCGAGCGACAGCGGCGCGCCATGAACGGTGACGAGCGGCGCCCAATGGACGACGGCCAAGGCGGCGCCGAGGCTGCCGACGGCGCCGGCGAGCGTGCCGCGGATGCCGGCGCGCTCGGCCCAGTGCAGGCGATAGAGGCAGCGGGCGTCCCCGCGCGTTTGGCACTCGAGCTCCTCGATCGTCGCCGCCGGCAGGCTCCACAGCGTCGGGCCGGCGGCCAGCTGCTCCTTGCGCAGCCGGCAGATGAGCGGCGAGCGCTCGCGCAGCGCCGGCGACGCCGGGCGATATTCGATCTCGGCGCGACCGCGCGCCACCGCCGACACTTGCACGAGGCTTACTTTGTTGAGCACGCCGACGAACTGCGGCAGCCGGACATAACCGGCGCCGGGCGATCCGAAGGCGCGCAGGAGCGGATAGAGATAGCCCAACGCCTTGGGCGAGTAGGCGGCGCGCGTCGTCTCGGTCGCCAGCACGTCGGCGCCGAGGCGCGCGGCCAGCCAGTCGGTGAGCGCCTCGCAGAAGCGCAAGGAGACCCAGTTCGTCTCGTCGCGCAGGTCGGTGAGGCTCACGTCCCAGCTCGCGAGCAAGGGCGGCAGCTCGGTGGCAAACGGCGTCGCCAGATCGAGCAGCGGCTGCAGGTAGCGCGCGCTCAGCTCGAGCGCCAAGGCGCGGGTCGCCGCCGGCGTTGCCGTGGTGGAAGGCAGAGGCGCAGCCGTCGTCGTCGTCGTTGGTGTCGTTGTCGGTGTCACGGGGGATTCCGCGCGGCGGCGAACCAGCCGGCGGCGCAGGCGAAGGCGTCGGGGCGCGCGGCCCAACGGCGCAGGTCGGCCCACGCTTCGGCCGGATCGGCGACGAGATCGCTGTCGACCGGGCGCGCGGCCGGCGCCAAGAAGACGTCGACGAACGTCGGCGGCGCGACCTGCTCGGTCGTCACCGGCAAGACCTCGGCGCGCGGCTGCACGAAGCCGGCCTCGACGAGCAGGCGACGCAGCGCGCGGCCGATGAAGGGATCGCCGCCGCGTCGTCGCGCCGACTGCACGAGCGCGGCGCGCAAGACGGCCCAGCGCGGCGGCTCCGGATCGAAGAAGAGCGCGCCGTCATCGGCGTCGATGGCGAGGACGAGGCCGCCCGGCGCGAGCACGCGGCGCGCTTCGGCCAACAGCGCCGCCGGCGCCGGCACGTGACGCAGCACGAAGCGGAAGAGCACGACGTCGACGCTGCCGTCGGCGAGCGGCAGCGCGGCGCCGTCGGCGCGCGCCACGGTCGCGACGCTGCGCGCGCGCTGCAAATGCGCGGCCGACATGTCGACGGCGACGAGCGATCGCGGCGCGAAGTCCTGTCGCAGCGGCGCCAAGAGCGCGCCCGCGCCGCAGCCCACCTCGAGCACGCGCGCGCCGTCGCCGAGACCGAGCCGACGCAAGAGCGCGCTCTCTTGGTTCCACAAGCGCGTCACTTGGTCGCGCAGCCGGGCCGCTTCCTGGCGCGCCTCGGCGTCGCTGCCGGCGTCGTAGCTGCCGCTCATGCCGCCTCCGTCGTGCGTGCGCGTAGACGTCCGTGCAGGAACCCATAACGACTGGCCACGTAGCGATGATACTCCTGCAAACCGTAGCGGTGCATCGCGTACAAGGTGCAGCCGGCGACGCGTCGCATGCCGGCCGCGCGCAGGTGCGCTTCGTCGATCGACTCGGGCACGAGCAGGAAGCGAAAAGGCGGATTGCCCGGCAGCGGCTGCGTCAGGAGCACGTCGCACAAGGCGTGAATGTCGGCCGCCAGAATCGCGCTCGGCCACGGGGATCAGCACGCCCGCCGACAACAGCGAGCTCAGGCTCAAGCCCGGCGACGCCAGCTCGCGCAAGAGGACCGCGCGCGGTCGGCCGCCGGCGAAGCTGCCCCAGGCTTCGCGGGCGCGAACCAGCCCGACTTTGGCGTAGGCGGCGCGCGTCGCCGGCATGCCAATCTCGCCCGGCCTGAGGCCGAGCGCGCGCGCGCAGATCGGGTCGAGCACGCGCGACGCCGCGTGCTCGACGAGCGACTCCTCGGCGCGGCGCAGCCGGCGCACGCCCTTCGGCGCCGGCGCGGCGCGGCGGCTCTCGGCCGTCCACAGGACGAAGCGCGTGGCGCCGCGATGCTCCGGCGTCGACCACTCGTCGAAGAACGCGTCCATGACGGCATGCTGCGAGCGCGCGTCCTCGTCGATGTAGCCGCACACGTATTCGCCGTCGGGCCGCGGAATCGCCAGCCGCACGAGGAGGCTGTGCAGCATGCCGGGATTGGCCGGCACCGCCGGCGACGCCACCGCGCTGTGCTGCAGCACCCACGTCGTCTCGTAGGCGCGCACCAGCGTCAACGTCGCGCCCACGCCGCCTTTCCAGCGGATGAACGCCGTGCGCATGAGCCCGTCGGGATGTCGATGCGCCGTCTGCCACTGGGTGCGCGTGGCGTCGCGCGCGGCGTCGAGGTTGCGGCCCATCTCGTTCTCGAGCAGGTGCACCGACTGATGAAAGCGCACGATGTCGTCCAGATTGTCGCCGTCCGATAATTCGATGGGCTTGACCGCGAGCCGCGCCAGCTCGACGCGAAAACGATCGCTCTGCAGCTCCGAGAGCTGTCCGAGCTCGACGCCGCAGCGATGCGCCGACAGCGTCCGCACCGTCGCCGCGCTCGGCCGGATCGTCAGCGGGCTGCCGACACCGGGGAGGATGAGGCGCGCGTCGTCGAGCGGCAGGCCGGGCCAGATGGCCTCGTCGTCGGGCTCGCGGCGGAAGCCGACGCCGTGCGCCGACGCGTCCTCGACCGCGCGCTGCGAGCGGCGCCGCGTCACCGGGTGCACGAACTCGAAGCGGGCCACGCCGTCGCCGAGCACCAGCCGCTCCTCGTCGCGGCGGTGCCATTCGCGCACGACCGGCGCCGGGTTGAGCATGAGCACGCGGCCGACCATGCCCGTCAAGCGCGCGTAAAAACGATAGCCCGAGCCGTACAGCGCGCACTCGAGCTGCACCGCGCCCACCGCCGGCGTCGCGTCGCCGCGCTCGAGCGTGCAGCGCATCGCCGGCAAGGCGTCGCGCGGCCCTTTGATCGGCTCGAGCCGGCCGCGCAGCAGCTGATGTCCGATACGCAGCGTCACCGGATGGCTCAAGTCGCACAGCGCCCACAAGATGCCGCGCACGCGCGTCGGCTCCGAGATCTCGAGCTGCTCGGCCGGATCGTCGTCGAGCGGCGCTTCGGTGGGCGCGCGCAGTCGCACCGAGCACTCGAAGCTGTGCCGTCCGAAGGGATCGACCACCTCGGCGCAGCTGAGCACGCTGCCTTCGGCGACGCGCACGATCTCGTTGTTCAAGATGATCGTGAGGCGCCGAAGGTGCGTGCCGCGCGTGAACGGGTAGCTCGACTGCAGCCTGAGCGCGCGCAGCCCGATGTCGAGGATCGGCTGGCAGCACAGGCCGAGGCCGGCGCCGTCGGCGACGAACAGCGCCACCATGCGGCCGGCCGGCGGGCTCACGCGCGCGCCGCGCGGCGGTCGCGGCTCGGGCCCGCGCTTGACGACGAAGCGCGCGCCGCGATCGAGCAGCTCGGTGACGACGGCGTTGACGACGTAGGCGCTGCCGTCGAGCTGAAAGTCGATGGTCGCGTGCGTGCCCGGCTGCAGCTGTCGGCGCACCGGCGACAGCGTCACCACCGTCTCCCCGCGCCGCTGCGCGACGTCGTCGATGAGCGTCTGCAGCCGCGGCTCGGCAACCGAAGTGCGCAGCGATGCCGGCGTGAGCAGGCGGGCCGCGCGTCGCAACAACGAGGCTTGTGCCACGATCATATCCTACCGATTTGGCGCATTCCGTCCGTAATGCCGCGTGCAATCCAACGTGACTCGCGTCGCGACCGCCAAGCTACAGTGTGATCGGCGGTGCGATTTGCACGCGTGCTAGTGTCCGCTGGTGAGCGGTCGCGACGTTCGTACGCGCGTATATACGGCACTGGCCGGCCTCGCGCTCGTGCTCATGACGCTCGGGTTCGCCTATTGGACGCGCGCCTTCATCGCCGCCACGACGGTCGAGCTGGCGGACGGCCGCTTTCACACGCTCTTCGACGACGCCATGATCGCCATGCGCTACGCCTGGAACGTCGCGCACGGCAACGGCCTCGTGTTCAACCGCGGGCAGCGCATCGAAGGCTTCAGCAACCCGCTCTTCGTCCTCGCCATCCTGACGCCGGCGGCGCTGGCCGGCACCAAGAGCGCGGCGGTGGTGGTCGTGCAGTGGCTGGGCGCTCTCTTGCTCGTCGGCAACGCGGCGCTGACCGCGCGCGTCGCCGCGACGCTCGTCGCGTCCGAGCCGCGCGCCTGGCGATGGGTCGCGGCGCTCGTCGGTTTCGCGGCGGCGCTGCTCTATTACCCGCTCGATTATTGGACGCTGGGCGGCATGGAGACCGGCCTCGTCGCGCTGTTGGCGACGGCGGCGCTCGCCATCGCCGCGCAGCCGCGGCGCCCTTCGCGGCTGATCTTCGGCGTCATCCTCGGCCTGCTCGTCTGCACGCGCCTCGACGCGGCGACGACCGCCGCCGTCTTGTGGCTGTTCCGCGCCGCGACCCTGCCGCGGCAGGACCGTCGCCGCCAGCTGGCGCGCGAGACCGCGATCGCCGTCGCGCTCATCGCCGTCATGCTGCTCGCGCGTCGCTGTTACTTCGGCGCCTGGCTCCCGAACACCTACGCGCTCAAGCTGCAAGGCGTCCCGTCGGCGATTCGCTGGCGCAACGGCTGGGTCTTCGTCACGCCGTTCGTGCGCGACGAGGTCGGCGGCGCGCTCATCGTGACGCTCTTCGGCGCCGCCTGGCAGCGCTCGTCGCTGGCGCTGACGATAGGCCTGCTCTTGGGCACGGCCATCGTCTACCAAGCCTCGGTCGGCGGCGATCCGTGGGCCTATTGGCGCCACCTCGCGCCGTTCGTCCCGCTCGTCCTCGTCGGCTCGGCCTGGGGCGCGCTCGTCGTCTTGCGGCGCGTGCCCTGGCTCGGCGTCGTCGTCGCCGCGCTGGTCTTCTACGACGGCGTCGTGCGCGCCAACGCGCCCTTCGCCGCCGAAGCGCACTTTCGCCAGCTGCCCTATCTCGTCGACGAGAACCGCAAGAACGTCGCGCTCGCCGTGGCGCTCGGCCGCGTCTGCAAGCCCGAGGCGCGCCTCGGCCTCATCGCCGCCGGCGTCATCGGCTACTACAGCGACAACGAGATCGTCGACTTCCTCGGCAAGACCGACCGCCACATCGCGCGCCTGCCGCCCGATCTCCGCTTCGGCTTCCACGGCCTGTCGACGGTGCCGGGCCACAACAAATACGACTTGGACTATTCGATCGTGCAGCTGCGTCCCGACTACGTGCAGGTCGACAACTGGGGCCGCCAAAGCGTGCACGCCTTCGTCGACGGGCACTATCAGCGCGCCGGCAAGCTGTGGCTCCTGCGCGGCTCGCCCAACATTCGCTGGGACGTCGCGCTGAGACGTTGAATTTAGCTGAGGCCGATCACGTGCGTCGTGATCGGCGTGCCTCGACGGAGGGTCTTGGTCACCGGCGTCTTGTCGGCGATCTCGCCGAGCCGCCGCTTCTGCTCGTCGCTGAGCGGCGCATCGAACGAGATCTGGCGCGTGATGTGCTCGTGCTTCTGCTGCTGCTCGTCCTCGCGCCGCTCCATCGTCAGCCGCACGCGAATCGTCCCGAGCTGCCAGCCTTTGCGCTCGGCGTACATGCGCAGCGTCGCCGACGTACAGCTGCCGAGGGCCGACAGCAACAGGCCATACGGCGACGGACCCGCGTCTTGCCCGCCGTTGCCGAGCGGCTCATCGCCGACGAGGTGGTGATGCCCGGTCTCGATCGCTTGCAGATACTTGTGCTCGCTCTGCACCAACGCGCCGGCGATGATCATGCGGCTAGTTTACGGTTGCGCGATTTTCATGCACGTCCAATAGCAGAGCGACGCGACGGCGGCGGCGGCGGGAATCGTGAACAGCCAGGCCCAGACGATGCGGCCGGCGACGCCCCATTTGACGCCCGACAAGCTCGTCGTCGCCGAGCCGACGCCGACGATGGAGCCGGTGATGGTGTGCGTCGTCGAGACCGGGATGCCGGCGTGCGTCGCCAGAAAGAGCGTGATGGCGCCGGCGGTCTCGGCGCAAAAGCCGCCGACGGGCTTGAGCTTCGTCAGCTTCATGCCCATCGTGCGCACGATCCGCCAGCCGCCCATCGCCGTGCCGAGGCCCATGGCCGCGTTGCACGACAAGACGATCCACGACGTCTTGGCGCTGAACAGCGACAGCTTGGCCTCGGCGGGCAAGATGCCGCCGGCGAGCAGGACGGCCATGATGATGCCCATCGTCTTCTGCGCGTCGTTGCCGCCGTGGCCGATCGAGTAGAGCGCGGCCGAGAACAGCTGCGCGCGGCGGAAGATGCGGTCGACGCGCGCCGGGCGCCACCTTCGAAAGATCCAGAAGACGGCGAGCATCAACAAGAAGGCCAAGCCGAAGCCCATGACCGGCGCGATGAAGATGAACTTCACGATCTCGGTCAGCGACTTCCAGCGCAGCGCGTGCCAGCCGCCGTGCGCGAGGCCGGCGCCGGCGAAGCCGCCGATGAGCGCGTGCGACGAGCTCGTCGGCAAGCCCCACCACCACGTCAGCAGGTCCCAGACGATGGCGCCGACGAGGCCGGCCAGGATGACGATGACGTAGTCGTGATCGTCGGCCTTGATGATGACGATCTTGGAGACGGTGTCGGCCACTTTGGGCGCGAACAAGAACATGGCGACGAAGTTGAAGAACGCCGCCCACAAGACGGCGACCTGCGGCTTCAGAACGCGCGTGGAGACGACGGTGGCGATGGAGTTGGCAGCGTCGTGAAAGCCGTTGATGACGTCGAAGCCGAGCGCGATGGCGACGGTGAGGATGACGAGGATCGAGGTCGTCGTCATGCGGCTACGCGTGCTCCAGCACGACGCCTTCGATGATGTTGGCCACGTCTTCGCAGCGATCGGTCGCGTTCTCGAGGTTCTCGTAAATCTCTTTCCATTTGATGATCGCCAGAACGTCCTTCTCTTCGTCGAACAGCCGCGCCACGGCCGCGCGCAAAATGGAGTCGGCCTCGTTCTCCAGCCGATTGATATCGATACACTTCTTGGTGATCGCCTCGGCGTGCTCGAGGTTGCGCAAGAGCTTCAGCGTGCCTTCCAGCTCCTGCGCGGCGCGCAACAGCACGTCCGCGAGATCCTTCACGTCTTGCGTCATCGTCGTCAGCTTGTAGAGCGCGATGCGCTCCGACGCCGCCTCGACGTAATCCATGATGTCGTCCATCTTCGAAATGAGCCGAAAGATGTCGTCGCGCTCGATGGGCGTGATGAAGGTCTTGTGCAGCTGCTCGACACAGTGATGCGTAATCGTGTCGCACTCGTGCTCGATCTCTTTGATGCGCTTGGCTTTCGCCGTGATGTTGGCGCCGGTCGACGCGAGCGAGAGGAACTCCTGCGCGCCCTGCACCGTCATCGCCGCGTGGCGCTCGAAGAAGTCGAAAAAGCTGGTTTCGCGAGGCAATAAGCGTCCGAACATGCGCAGCATAGTAGCGATCGCGTGAACGAAGTGTGACTGTTTTGTGAGCGAGTGGCTCGCGGTTGCGGCACTATGGGTTTCGGCGCTACCACTGGCCCAATCGATGGCGTCGACCCGCATCCAACAGCGCTTGCTCATTGCGTTCCTGGGCGTGGTCGTGGCCGTGCTCCTACCCGCGGCGTTCATGCTCGACAGCTGGATCGGCGACGGCGTGCGCGATCTGGTGCGCGAGTCGCTGACGCGCGAAGCCGAAGCGATGGCCGGCGAGCTGCAGCGCGCGCAGCCGCCCGATCTCGCCGACTGGGTCGCGCACTCGGCGACGACGGCGCGCGTGACCGTCATCGACGGCGACGGACGCGTGCGCGGCGACTCCGACGTGGCCGCCGCCAACCTGTCGACGCTGGAGAACCACGCCGCGCGCCCCGAAGTGCGCGACGCGCTCATCGGCAACATCGGCGTCGACGCGCGCCGCTCGCAGACGATCGGCCGCACGCTGCTGTACGTCGCCGTGCCGGTTCACGGCGACGGCCCGGCCAAGGTGCTGCGCCTGGCGTTGCCGCTCGATCAGGTCGGCGCCACCGTCGGACGCGCGCACTTCGCGGTGTGGCTCGCGGGCTTGATGGCGCTCGTGCTCGCGCTGCTCTTGGGCACGACACTGTCGCGCTGGCTGACGCGGCCGATCTTGGCGATGACGCGAGCCGCGCGCGCGATGAGCCACGGCGACTTCGAGGCGACACTGCCCGAGCCGAGCGACGACGAGCTGGGCGAGCTCGTGCACGCGCTCGACACCTTGCGCAACCAGCTGGCGATGCGTCTGGCCGAGCTGCGCCAAGAGGGCGTCAAGCTGCGCGCCATCGTCAACGGCATGTCCGAAGGCGTCGCGCTCGTGCAAGACGGCATCATCTCGGTCGCGAACCCGGCCTTCGGCAAGCTGCTCAACGTCTCCGCCGAGGTCGAAGGCCGCGGCGTGCGCGACGCCACGCGGCTGCCCGCCGTCGGCGACGCCATCGATGCCGCGCTCTCCAAAGGCAAAGGCGCGTCGCGCGAAGTGCAGATCGGCGGCCGCGCGCTCATGGTGCAGGTCGATCCGCTGGCCAACTCGCCGACGCCGCAGGCGGTCGTCGTGCTCATCGACGTCACCGAGCCGAAGCGGCTCGAGCGGCTGCGGCGCGAGTTCGTCGCCAACGCCTCGCACGAGCTGCGCACGCCGGTCGCCGCCATCGTCGGCGTCGCCGAGACGCTGGCCGCCGGCGCCGCCGACAATCCGGAAGCGCGCCAGTCGTTCCTCGAGATCTTGATTCGCCATTCGCAGCGGCTGTCGCGCTTGACGTCGGATCTGCTCGACATCGCGCGCCTCGAGGCTGGCTATCGTCCGCGCGTCGAAGTCGTCGAGCTCGGCCGCTCGATCGACGCGGTCATGGGCACGCTGCAGGTCAAAGCCGACGACAAGCGCATCGAGCTGTCGAAGACGGTGCCGCCCGAGCTGCGCGTCTCGGCCGAGCGCGCCGCCGTCGAGCAGATCCTGACGAACCTCGTCGAGAACGCCATCAAGTACACGCCGTCGGGCGGTCGCGTCCACGTGCAGGCCGAGCTCAAAGGCGCGAAGATCCGCATCATCGTCGCCGACACCGGCCCCGGCATCCCGGCCGAGCATCACGCGCGGCTGTTCGAGCGCTTCTACCGCGTCGACGACGCCCGCTCGCGCGACCTCGGCGGCACCGGCCTCGGCCTGGCCATCGTCAAGCACTTGTCGTTGGCCAACGGCGGCGACGTCTCCGTCGAGAGCGAGGTCGGCCGCGGCAGCCGATTCATCGTCAGTTTACCGCGCGAAGAGGTTAACGTAGCGTCATGAATCGCGGCTTAGTGCTCATCGTCGACGACGAACGCGATCTGCGCACGCTCCTCGACTTCAATTTGCGGCAAGCCGGCTGGCGGACGGCGCAAGCGGAGTCGGGCGCGGAGGCGTTGGCGCGCGCGCGCAGCTTGCAACCGTCGGTGATCGTGCTCGATCTGAACCTGCCCGACGTCTCCGGCATGGACGTCTGTCGCCTCTTGCGCGCCGAGCCCGAGACGCGCGACGTGCCGATCTTGATGCTGACCGCGCGTGGCGCCGAGTCCGATCGCGTGCAAGGCCTCGAGCTCGGCGCCGACGACTATCTGACGAAGCCGTTCTCGGTGCGCGAGCTGGTGTTGCGCGTCGAAGCGGTGTCGCGGCGGCGGCAGGGCGCGAGCGCGCCGGCGGCCAAGCAGCGCCTCGGCGCCGGCCGCATCGAGCTCGACCTCGACGCGCACCTCTGTTACGTCGACACCGTCGAGCTGCCGTTGACGCTGCAGGAGTTCCGCCTGCTCGCGTATTTGATCCAAGGTGCCGGCCGCGTGCGCACGCGCGAGGAGCTGCTCGCCGACGTCTGGAACGCGTCGCCCGAGCTCGAGACGCGCACGGTCGACACGCACGTCAAGCGGTTGCGCGACAAGCTCGGCGAAGCCGGCGAGATCATCGAGACCGTCCGCGGCCTCGGCTATCGCATCCGCACCGGCGACGAATAGCCTTCGTTCGGCCGACCCGACGGAAGGCGCCGGCCAGCGTCGCCACGCGGGTCGGAACGTTCCGTCGCGACGTCAAAGTCGCGCGCCGGGTTCCGGAGCCATCGCGTCGATTCCGCCTATTTTCCGAAACGTCACAGAAGCCTGCTGTCGCGCCGTGTTACTGGCGGGCGCATGAGATCGCCGCATCGCCTCATCGCGCTCGAGCACGGGCGCGCCGGACGTCGTGCAGCCCAGCCACTCGCGAAATCATTACGTAAATTCCGTTCGCAACAGTTCGCATACTCGTCACCAAGGCGACACGTGGGGTCGATTAGGCTTCCGCAGTCGTCGCAGGAGAGATCATGAAACGTCTTGGGTTTTTCGCCGCTGCCTGCTCGTTTGCCGCGCTCACTGCCGGCATCGCCCGCGCCGACTCGCTGCTCATCAACGGCGCCGGCGCGACCTTCCCGTTCCCGCTCTATTCGAAGTGGTTCAGCGAGTACAACAAGCTGCACGCCGACCAGAAGTTCAATTACCAGTCGATCGGCTCGGGCGGCGGCATCAAGCAGATCACCGAGAAGACCGTCGATTTCGGCGCCTCCGATGCGCCGATGTCGGATGACGACCTCAAGAAGGCGCCGGGCGTCGTGCACATGCCGACCGTTCTCGGCGCCGTCGCCGTCGTTTACAACGGCGCGCCGGCGGGCGTGAAGCTGAGCGCCGACGTCGTCGCCGACATTTTCCAGGGCAAGATCACCAAGTGGAACGACCCCAAGCTCGCCGCCGCGAACCCCGGCGTCAAGCTGCCGGACGTCGCCATCACCGTCGCCCATCGCTCGGACGGCTCGGGCACGACCGCCGTCTTCACCGACTACCTCGCCAAGGTCTCGCCGAGCTGGAAGACGACGGTCGGCGCCGGCAAGAGCGTCAAGTGGCCGGTCGGCCTCGGCGGCAAGGGCAACGAAGGCGTCACCGGCACCGTCAAGTCGACGCCGGGCGCCATCGGCTACGTCGAGCTCGCCTACGCCAAGCAGAACAAGCTCACCATGGCCGCCATCAAGAACAGCGACGGCAACTTCGTGCTCCCGTCGATCGAGTCGACGTCGGAAGCGGCAGCGGCGGTCGTGATGCCGGCCGATTTCCGCGTCTCCATCACCGACGCCAAGGGCAAGGACGCCTACCCGATCTCGTCGTTCACCTACATCCTCGTTTACAAGGAGCAGACCGACGCCGCCAAGGGCAAGGCGCTGGTGAACTTCTTGTGGTGGGCGACGCATGACGGCCAGAAGCTCGCCGGTCCGCTCGACTACGCGCCGCTGCCGAAGGCGGTCGTGACCAAGGTCGAGGCCGAGCTGAAGTCGCTGACGGTGCAGGGCAAGGCGGTCCTCGCGGCCAACTAATGGAAGCGATGGCGAACACGAGCGCGAGCACGCCTCCGGAGAAGCAGCCGGAGCGGTCGGCGCGCAGTCAGCGACACGTCGGCGACCAAGTGTTCGCCGTCTCGACGACGCTGCTCGGCGGCACGGTGCTGCTCGTCGTCGGCGTCATCGTGCTCGTGTGCGCGCGCTTGTCGGCGCCGGCGTTCGCCAAGCTCGGCCTCTGGCACTTCCTCGGCGGCAGCGATTGGAATCCCGTCGAAGATTCGTTCGGCGCGCTGCCGTTCATCTACGGCACGCTCATGACGTCGGCGGTCGCGCTCGTCGTCGCGGTGCCGGTGGCCATCGGTCTCGCGCTCTTCCTGACCGAGATGGCGCCGGCGCGCGTGCAGCGGATCGTCTCGTTTCTCGTCGAGATCTTGGCCTCGATTCCGAGCGTCGTCTACGGCCTGTGGGGCCTCATGGTGCTGGTGCCGATTCTGCGCGACATCGTCGAGCCGGCGCTCGGGCGTTGGCTCGGCTGGCTGCCTCTGTTCGGTGGCCCGCCGCTCGGTCTCGGCTTTTTGGCCGCCGGGCTGCTGCTCGCGATCATGATCCTGCCGACGATCTCGTCGGTGACGATCGAGGTCTTGCGCACGATGCCGGGCGCCTTGCGCGAAGGTGCGCTGGCGCTCGGTGCGACGCGCTGGGAGGCCATCCGCATCGCGACCTTGCCGTACGCCACGCGCGGCATCATGGGCGCGGTCATTCTCGGTCTGGCGCGCGCGCTCGGCGAGACGATGGCGGTGACGATGGTGATCGGCAATCAGCCCGAAATCCACGCGTCGCTGTTCGCCGCCGGCTACTCGCTGCCGTCGGTGATCGCCAACGAGTTCGCCGAGGCCTCGGGCGCCGTGCACACCGGCGCGCTGGCCGGCCTGGCGCTCGTGCTCTTCGGCGTGACGCTGCTCTTGTCGGCGTCGGCGCGCCTCTTGGTTCGCCTGACGACCCGACGCTTCTCGACGGTGGTGGCATGAACGGTACGAATCCCATGGCAATGACTCGCACGGCGGCCTACGCGATTCCGCGCACGGTCGGCAATCATCGCGCCCGCGCCGTCACCAACACGATCATGACCGGCCTGTGCGCGGCGGCCGTCGTCGTCGCGCTGGCGCCGCTGTTCTCGGTGTTGTGGCTCGTCGTCTCGCGCGGCGTGCACTCGTTGTCGCTCGAGTTCTTCACCAGCCTGCCCAAGCCCGTCGGCGAGGTCGGCGGCGGCGTCGGCAACGCCATCGTCGGCACGCTTGTTCATGGTCGGCCTGGCGTCGCTCATCGGGCTGCCGCTCGGCATCGGCGCCGGCATCTTCTTGGCCGAGCGCGGCGACGGCAAGCTCGGCCACACCGTGCGCTTCACGGCCGAGGTCCTCGCCGGCGTGCCGTCGATCGTCGTCGGCGTCGTCGCCTACGGCCTCATCGTCATCCCCATGCGCCACTTCTCGGCGTTGGCGGGCGCGGCGGCGCTGGCGATCCTCATGATCCCGACCTTGGCGCGCGGCACCGAAGAGATGATCCGCCTGGTCCCGCGCTCGCTGCGTGAAGCGTCGCTGGCGCTCGGCGTTCCGGCGTGGAAGACGAGCCTCTCGGTCGTCCTGCGCACGGCGCTCGGCGGCCTCATCAACGCCGCGCTCTTGTCGATCGCGCGTGCCGCCGGCGAGACGGCGCCGCTCTTGTTCACGGCGCTGAACAACCAGTATTGGAACGCGCATCCGCTGCAGCCGACGGCGTCGCTGACCGTGCAGATCTACAACTACGCGATCAGCCCGTATGACGACTGGCATGACAAGGCGTGGGGGGCGGCGCTGTGTTTATTGATGCTCATTGGGCTTCTCAGTCTCGTCGCGCGCGTGGCCACGTCGCGCCGGCAAGTGAAAGCATGACCGAGCAGCGTCCCAAGCTCGAGATCCAGAAGCTCGACGCCTGGTTCGGGGCGACGCGCGCGGTCAAGTCGATCTCGCTGTCGGTCGAAGCGCGCAGCGTGCTGGCGATCATCGGGCCGTCGGGCTGCGGCAAATCGACGTTCGTGCGCTGCTTGAACCGCATGCACGAGCTGACGCCGGGCGCACGCTCCGAAGGCCGCGTGCTGCTCGACGGCGAAGACGTGTACGACGTCGATCCCGTCTATTTGCGCCGCCGCGTCGGCATGGTCTTCCAGCGCCCGAACGTGTTCCCGACGATGTCGATCCGCGAGAACGTCGTCGCCGGCTTGAAGCTCAACCGCGTGCGCGCCGACTACGAAGCGATCGTCGAGAAGACGCTGCAGCAGACGGCGTTGTGGGACGAGGTCAAGGATCGGCTCGATCAGAGCGCGGTCGGCTTGTCGGGCGGTCAGCAGCAGCGCTTGTGCATCGCGCGCGCCTTGGCGGTCGAGCCCGAAGTCTTGCTGATGGACGAGCCGGCGTCGGCGCTCGATCCCATCGCGACGGCGAAGATCGAGGAGCTCATCGACGAGCTCAAGCAGCAGTACACCATCGTGATCGTCACGCATAATATGCAGCAGGCGATCCGCGTCAGCGATTTCACGGCATTCTTCTACTTGGGCGAGCTCATCGAGAAGGGGCCGACGCAGCAGCTGTTCACGACGCCGGCGCAGCGGGCCACCGAAGACTACGTGACCGGGAAATTCGGCTGAGGTGATGGTGGAAAAGGGACACACGAGTCGCGAGTTCGATCGAGAGCTGCGCACGTTGCGCGACAAGCTGCTGGCCATGGGCGGGCGCGCCGAGCAGCAGATCGGCCGCGCCGTGCAGGCGATGATCAAGCGCGACGACGTCATCGCGCAGCAGGTCATCGACGACGACGAGAAGATCGATCAAGACGAGATCGGCATCGATGAGCTGGCCTTCTTGATCCTGGCGCGCCGGCAGCCGGTGGCGAGCGATCTGCGCTTCGTCATGCTGGCGCTCAAAGTGGTGACCGATCTCGAGCGCATCGGCGATCTGGCGGTCAACATCGCCAAGCGGCAAAAAGATCTGTCGCGCTATCCGGTGGCGGCGGCGCAGACGCGCATCGAGACCTTGGCGCAGCGCGTGCTGGCGGCGTTGCAGCTGGCGCTCGACGCCTTCGTGCACGCCGATGCCGAGCGCGCCGAGCAGGTCATCGAAGGCGATCGCGAGATCGACAGCATCAACACCGGCGTCATCGCCGACATCATCTCGCTCGACGTCGACGACAACAACGTCGTCGCGCGTTCGCTGGCGCTGTCGTCGGTGTCACGTTACTTGGAACGCATCGGTGACCACGCGACCAACATCGCCGAAATGG
Source organism: uncultured delta proteobacterium (assembly GCA_963785725.1). Lineage (GTDB taxonomy): Bacteria > Myxococcota_A > Polyangia > Palsa-1104 > Palsa-1104 > JAQBQH01. The sequence continues at coordinate 402,708 of CAWAWS010000006.1, forward strand.
TCATTTATTTCGTACGCGGACGCGACGTCCGCCACCACTGGCCACGGCCTCGGGGGTGACATGCACGCGGAGAGTCATATGACGTGGGAAGGCTCGCGCACGGCGCCAATCGTTCTCGTCGTCGACGATGAGAAGGATCTGCGTAGCCTGCTCGACTTCAACCTGAAGCAGTCGGGCTATCGGACCTTGCAAGCGGCGACAGGCCAAGAGGCGCTCATGCAAGCGCAGCGGCACGCGCCCGACATGATCCTGCTCGATCTCAACCTGCCCGACTTGTCGGGGATCGAAGTGGCGCGGCGGCTCAAAGCCGATCCCGAGACGCGCGAGATCCCGATCGTCATGCTGACGGCGCGCGGCTCGGAGGCCGATCGCATCGCCGGGTTCGAGCTGGGCGCGGAAGACTACGTGCCGAAGCCGTTCAGCGTGCGCGAGCTCATCCTGCGGCTGAACGTCGTGCGCCGCCGCCTGTCGGTACCGCGCGGTACCGATGAGCCGCAAGAGGCGCGCCGCTTGACCTGCGGCCCGATCGACGTCGACCTGGACGCTTGCTTGGTGCGCGTCGAAGGCCGCGATCTGGCCTTGGCGCTGCTCGAGTTCCGTCTACTCGTGTACTTGATGGAAGGGCAGGGCAAGGTGCGGACGCGCGAGCAGCTGCTCAAGCACGTCTGGTCCTACCCGGTCGACTCGGCCACGCGCACCATCGAGACGCACGTGAAACGGCTGCGCGCCAAGCTGGGTCAGGCCGGTGAGCGCATCGAGACCGTCCGCAGCATCGGCTACCGCATCCGCGTCGAATCCTGAACGCACTCCCGCATTCTGCCGTCACATTACCGCGTTTCCTACTTGTCACGATGTGCGCAATTGTGCGCAAGCCGACAGGATTTCGCAGACGTTTGACCTAACCGAAACTCGACCCGAACGAGAACGTTGCAGGCGCCCTGTAGCTTTCTCGCAAGATGATCGAGACCCTGGCGCATCTTTCAGATCTCCATCTCGGACGCTCGCCCGAGCACGACGCGGTCGTCGCGCAGCTCGTGGACTCGTTGGCGGGCATCGACCACGTCGTCGTCTCCGGCGACATCACCGATCGCGGTAAGCAGCACGAATTCGACCGCTTCGAGCGGCTGTTCGCGCCGCTGTTGGCCGCGGGACGCCTGAGCGTCATCCCCGGCAACCACGATCGCCTGGGCGACGACATGGGCGCCAGGCTGCGCAAGGGCGCGCGCGTGCAGACGACCGACGCCGGCGGCGCCTTCATCGTGCGCGTCGACTCGACCGGCGATCACAACCGCTTCCTGCTCGCCGGTCACAGCGAGCTCGACGACGAAGTCATCGACGAAGTCATCGCTGCCGTCGACGGCGCGCCGGCGCGTCGCCTGGTCGTGGTCACGCTGCATCATCATCCGCTGCCGCTGCCGGAAGAGACCTTCTCGGAGCTGCTGGCGACGCGCGTGGGACTGCCCTATGCGACCGAGATGCGGCTCGGCCACGCGCTGCTCAACGACTTGCGCGGTCGCTGCGACCTCGTCTTGCACGGCCATCGCCACCGCCCGCGCGCGACGACGCTGTGGGCCAACGAAGCGCGTCCGCTCGGCCTCTACAACGCCGGCTGCAGCCCGGCGCTCGGCCGTTTTCGCTTGTTCGCACACACCGGCGGCCGACTCCTCGGCGCGCCCGGTTGGCTCGACGCCCGTGAGCAGGCACCGCTGATGCGGGCCCGCGAACGGCGCCTCACCGGAACGGAGGCCCGCTCATGATGTCTACGGTCAGCCTCGTCCTCTTTGGTTGTGCCGGCTTCGGCTTACTCCTATATGCAATTCAGCTGGCCGCGGTCGTCGGTCATCGGCGCGGTCGCTATCGGCTGCCGGCGCATCGTCCCGGCATCACGATCCTGAAGCCGCTCTGTGGTCTCGACGACGATCTGGCCGAGAACCTCGAGTGCTTCGTGGCGCTGCCTTATGATCGCTTCGAGATCCTACTCGGCGTACGCGATCGCAATGACGCCGCCTATCCGACGGCGGCGCTGTTCGCCAAGCGTCACCCCGGTCGCGTGCGGCTGGTGCTGCAAGACGGCACGCCCGGCCTCAACCCCAAGGTCGCGCAGCTCATCGGCTTGGCGCGCGCGGCGCGCTACGACATCCTCGTCGTCAGCGACTCCAACGTGCGCGTCGCCGGCGACTACTTGCTCGAGATCGCGGCCCACTTCGAAGATCGCCGCGTCGGCCTCGTCACCCATCCCGTCGTCGGCGTCGACGAAGCGCGCTTCGGCTCGCTGATGGACAACTTGCACCTGGCGTCCGCCATCGGCGCGGGCATGATCGGCGCCAAGCGCGTGGTCGGCCAAGACGTCGTCGTCGGCAAGTCGATGGCTTTTCGCCGCGCCGATCTCGACGCGCTCGGCGGCTTCACCATCGTCGCCGACGTGCTCGCCGAGGACTTCGTGCTCGGCCGCATGGTCGGCCGCCGCCTCGGCAAGCGCGTCGTCGTCGCCGGCACGCCGGTCTACAACGTGTCGCGCCGCCGCGACGCGCGCGAGTTCTATCGTCGCTATGCGCGCTGGAGCGTCATTCACCGCCAGGCCATCGGCGCCAGCATGTACGCCGGCCAGTCGCTGTTGAACCCGACCTTGTTCGCGGCGCTGGCGCTCATCGTCTGTCCGAGCCGCACGTCGCTCTATGGTTTCGGGCTCGTCGTCACGCTCAAGCTGGCGTATGACGCGGCGGCTTTGCACTTCATGCGCGGCGGTCGCGTCCCGCTCGCCACCGTCGTCGCGTCGCCGGCCAAGGATGCGCTGTTGGCGATGGCGTGGGCGAGCGGCCTCGTGCGCCGTCACGTCGACTGGCGCGGCAACTCGCTGCGCGTCCTGCCCGGCACGCGTCTGCAAGCGCCGCCCGGCTTCGTGCGCACGTTCTCGAATGGCGCGCAGATGCCGGCGCTCGGCTGGAACGCGCCCGCGCGGCGCACGGCAAACGCGCGCCACTAAATCAGCGCGCACGCTCGAGCCCCCCCGCGGCCGGACTCCCGGCCGACGCGCGCTTTGCGCGCTCGCTCCAGAATCGCGACGGCTCGGTGCGGGTTTTGACCACCGGCTCCAAACGTTTGCCAACAGTTCACCCCGCTAAATTCTCGCGTCGTTAACCTCTACTCATGATGCTCAACGAACGCGGACCGGTCCTCATCGTCGACGACGAGCGTGATCTGCGCGCGCTGCTCGACTTCAACCTGCAGAAAGCCGGCTACACGACGGCCCACGCGGCGACGGGCGCCGAGGCGTTGGCGCGGGCGCGTTCGCTGCGTCCGCGCGTGGTCGTGCTCGATCTCAACTTGCCCGACGTCTCGGGCATGGACGTGTGCCGCCTGCTGCGCGCCGATCCGGCGACGCGCGATCTGCCGATCTTGATGTTGACGGCGAGCGGCTCCGAAGGCGATCGCGTCGGCGGTCTCGAGCTCGGCGCCGACGACTATGTGACCAAGCCATTCTAGCGTGCGCGAGCTCATCCTGCGCGTCGAGTCGGTGGCGCGGCGCCGGCACGAGTCGGCGCCGGCCAATCAGCGCCTCGGCGCCGGCCGCATCGCGCTCGATCTGGACGCGCACATCTGCTACGTCGACGGGGTCGAGCTGCCGCTGACGCTGCAGGAGTTCCGCCTCTTGTCGTACCTCATCCAAGGCCGCGGCCGCGTGCGCACGCGCGACGAGCTGCTCGCCGACGTCTGGAACACCTCGCCCGATCTCGAGACGCGCACGGTCGACACGCACGTCAAGCGGCTGCGCGACAAGCTCGGCGAAGCCGGCGACATCATCGAGACCGTCCGCGGCGTCGGCTACCGCATCCGCGAAGCCGCCGCCGAATAGTCGTCAGCCGCGCGCCTACTCTTGCCGGCCCGGATCGACCTGCGACGCCGTGCCGCCATCGGCGGTCGCGGTCGTCAGGTCGCCGCCGCCCGTATTGCCGGTCGGCTGGGCCATGTCGACTTCGACCGCGGTCGAGCTCTTGTGCGCGGGAATGATGGAGTCGAGACAGCCCGCACCAAGCACCGCACAGGCCGCCACCAACACCAGCTTCCGCATGCGGCGACTGCCTGCGACCTTTGTGCCGAGTTTTAGCTCCCGTAAACCAGCGACAACAATCGATAACACTGCAATCACCGTGGAGCCGCGAGTCTTCGATCGGTGGGACCGTCCACCCCATTTGTATCGCCGGCGTTGATAGTAACTCGTGAATGAGTTACGAATCGGCCATGTCCAGCTCGACGCCGAAGCTCTGCCTGTTCACCGCGCTCCTCGGCGTCGCCGGCTGCGACGTCGCCGGCCCTGAAACGGCCGCTCGCACCAGCGCCGACACCGTCGCTGCCGCTCCGACAGCCGAGCTGCAATTCGCGATCGGCTGGCTGGAGCAGCAGCGCGGCGCGCTCGTCGACGGCGGCGCGGTCAGCGTCGACTACACCCTCGCGCGGCTGGGCAGCTGTCGCGGCGCCGGCTTCACGCTCGACGCGTTCGCGCAGTTTGCGCCGAGCGGACAGCTCGTCAGCGGCAGCGTCGTCGACGGCAGCGGCGCCGCGCAGCCGCTGACGATCGCGATCCCCGCCGGCGCCACCTCGGTCGCGCTCTGGTTCCACAACAGCGACGGCAGCGGCTGCGACGCGTGGGACTCGAATTACGGCGCCAATTGGACGTTCCCCGTCGTCGCCGCACCACCGCCGGGCGTCGGCTGGGCCGGCAATTACGGCGGCAGCACGTCGCGCGACTGCACGCACGAGGACGGCATCGAGGAGCCGATCGTCATCGACGAGTACGCGCGCGAGCGGGCCTGCTTGTTCGTCGACGCCGACGTCTGGGTGAGCGGCGTCAGCGACGGCAATCCGGCGCATCCCGAGTGGATCATGGCGCGGGTCGAGTGGTCGAAGGATGGCGGTGCGACGATGACGGAGTGGCTCGCCGACCAGGGGCGCGTCGGCAACAACGAGCGCTTCCGCTGGCAGATTCCCTACGAGCTGCGCAGCTTCACCGATTGGGATACGGCGCAGTATTCGCTGGAGTTCTCGACGGACGGTGTGGATTGGTTGGGAGCGGATGGCGGGGTGAAGCGGACGATCGAGCGCGACTTCCAGCTCTCGTCGGACTAGCTGCGACTGCTTACTGCGAGCAGACCTGAGCGCCGTTGGAGATCTCGCAGGCGCCGACCGGGCAGGTGACGCCGTCGCACAAGCTGCCCGAGCCGTCGATGCAGCTGCCGTCGTCGCAGATCTGGCCGGTGGCGCAGGTGACGCCGCTGCACTTGTCGGTGACGCACTGGTTGAGCCGGCAGACGTCGCCGGTGGCGCAATCGGCGCTGGTGCCGCAGGTCGGCGGCGTAACCGCGCCACCACCACCGCCGCCGCCGCCCGCGCTGCCGCCGCCACCGGCCATGCCGCCGCCGCAGCCGTTCTTGATCTCGGTGGTCTTGATCTTGGCGTTCGCGCTCAAGATGTAGTCGTGCAGGCCGGGATGCGTGAACGTCGAGATGTGCGGATCGAAGTCGAGGATCATCGTGCCCATCGCGCACGAGTCGAGGTCGATCTTGCCGGTGATGTTGATGAAGCCGCTGTCGGGCACGGTCAGCGGCTTTTTGTCGCCGTTCTGCAGCACGACGTAGTCACTCAGCTGATCGAGCACCATGCGCAGCTCGGTCACTTTGCCGGCCGGGATGGTCCCGACGCCGAGCGTGCTCAGCGCTTTGTCGTCGAGCGTGAGCAGGTCGACCTGCTCCGGCGTCTGCTCGAGCGTGACCCACGAGCCGCTGATCTTGGCGTCGATCTCGTTGACGGTGACGATGGCCGAGACGACGGTCCAGTCTTTGTTCTGATGACAGTACGACTGGTAGTTCGCGTCGAAGAGCTGGACGGTGTCCGAAGCGCCCGTGAGCGAGAAGGTGACGTCGCCCGGCTGGCCGCTAATCTGGCCCGCACAACCGACCATCGCCAGGGCCACAAAGCCGACCATCATCGTCGTCATCGTCATCGGGCGCATCGCGTCTCCTCTTCCACACATCGGGTTCATGGTGGGACGCAGTGCAACCCAAGGACCAACTTGGAGGACATGGCGCACGTCCACACCTGCCGCGGCTTTACGAGGCGACGAAGTGGACGAGGAGGGTGTTCGTAGGTCGGCGGGGGACTCGTGACCCGATCGAATCTCGGAAGCAGCCTCCGAAATCCGGAGGTGCTAGTGCGGGACGACGGTGATGGGCGCGCTGTTGGTGCGCGAGAGCTCGACGGCGAGCACGGCCGCGCCCGCGCCCACGACGGCGACGCCGGCGAGCACGCCCCAGAACCAGCCGCGCTTATAGACGGGCGTCTTCAGGCGCGCGACGCTGATTTCGAGCGGCTGCCCCAAGCTGCCGGCGGTGGCTACGGAGGCGCCGGCGTCGTCGAGCAGCACCACGTGGTAGTCGAGCGCCGGGGCGTGCACCGCCAGGCCGGGCACCGTGGCGGCGAAGCGCCCGTCGCTGCCGCCGTCGACGGTGGCGCGCGCGAAGGTCGCCTCGCTGCTCCCGCGGAAATAGAGCGTCATCTTACGCGCCATACCGCCCGGGTAATCGACCCGCACCGTGAGCGCCTGACCTTCGTGCGGCGCCGCCGGGTCGACGATCGGCTTGAGCTGCGGCAAGCCGGACGCAGCGCGATTCGACGTCGCCACTTGCGCCTTGGCCTCCTCGAACACCGCGCGAACCTTGGGCGCCACGCTGCGATCGAGCGACGCCGAGGCGTCGATGCGCAGCAGGTGCTGGAAGTCGGCGCGCGCCGCGTCGTTGTTGCCCATCGCCGCATAGGCGAGCCCGAGTGTGCGGTAGGTGACGAGCTTTTCTTCGCGTGTCAGCGACTCCGTGCGCGCCTGCTCCAGCGCCGCCACCGCCCCCGCATAATCGAGGTCCCCATAAGCCGCCAACCCGCGCTTCACCAACGGGCTATCCACATCGGCATAAACGACCCCGGCACAAGCAAGCGACACACAGACAACGAACGCGATAATTTTCATAACGTATCCAGGGCCTCTGCCAGCCAGAGCGGAGACAAAATGGGCGCGCGCGAGTTGTCTCCCGCAGCCCGTAGGGCGAGGACTGTCTGAGCGCGCGCCCGTTTTGTCGGAGCGACTGTCGCCCGCTTTGTCGGAGCGACTGTCGCCCGTTTTGTCGGAGCGACTGCCGTCCGCTTCGGCAGCCAGAGCGGAGACAAAATGGGCGCGCGCGAGTTGTCTCCCGCAGCCCGTAGGGCGAGGACTGTCCGAGCGCGCGCCCGTTTTGTCGGAGCGACTCGCACGCTTATTTCCAGTTGACGTTGGTGCTCGTCGTGATCGGGCACCCGCACGTGGTGGTCGCCGAGAGCCGCGCCTTGCCCACCCACGTGTTCGAGCCGTCGTCTTCATAAGTGAAGCAGACGCAGCCGGTGGTGAACTGATTGCAGACCACTTTCTCCACCGGGCTCGCGCAGCTCAGCAGACTGATGGTGCCGGTGGCGTTGTAGGCTTTGGCGGCGTCGGTGGCGTCGTTGACGTCGTAGACGCCGAGCGGATCGCAGTCGATGAAGCTGTGGCCGTAGCCGTCGGAGTGCGTGGCTTCGCAGCCGCCGGCGTAAGTGCCCGACGGGCAGCAGCCGCCGTTGACGTCGCCGAGCTTGGGGCACTCGCAGCCGTCGCTGGCTTTGCCGTTGCAGTCGGCGAAGCCGGTGTTGCAGCTGGCGATGGTGCACGTGCCGGCCGGACAGGCAGCGGTCGCCTGCGTCAGCGTGCAGGCGGTGTCGCAGCCGCCGCAATGCTGGATCGTGTGGATGTTGGTCTCGCAGCCGTCGTCGGCGGCGGGCGCGGCCGGCTCGGTGCAGTCGGCGAAGCCGGCGTCGCACGTCGGCTTGCACACGGAGCCCGCGCAGTCGGTGGCGGCGACGCCGGCGCTGCCCGCGGCCACGCAGGCGCGTCCGCAGCCGCCGCAGTTGTCGACGTCGTTGGTGGTGTTGACGCACAGCTCGGAGCAGCACATCAGATTCGCGTCGCACATGCTGCCCGACGACGGATCGCAGCCGTTGACGCAGGCGCCGGCGGGCGAGCAGCGCTGATCGGTCGGGCAATCGCTGCCGGTCAGGCACGTCACGCATTGATGGTTGGAGACGAGGCACTTGGGCGACGTCGGCGTGCCGATACAGTCGGCGTCGGTGCGGCAGCCGGGGAAGCAGTGATTTTCGAGACCGCACCAAAAGCCGGTCGGGCAGTCGTCGGGCGACTGCGTGCAGGTGGCGGCGTCGGGCGTGGCGACGAGGCCGGCGAGGTCGAGCGGAGGCGTCAACGTCAGGTTGAAGCAGGCGGGCGTGTCGGCCTTGAGCGTGACGACGCTGCAGGCGGAGCCGACGAGCTGCGTGGCGGCGGCGTCGGCGAACGCAGACACGACGAGCACGTGGCGACCGGCGGGCACGTCGAGCTTGATGGCGACGCCCTCTTTGACGACCGACGTCTGCGACGGCGCGGGCGCGCCGGCGGCGATGACGTCGCCGTTGCAGCCGATGCCGCCGCTGTAAACGTCGAGACGAACGAGCGCGGCGCTCATGAGAATCGCGCTCACACCCATCGTCGGGCAGTTGGGCGACTCCTTCTTACAGCCGCTCAGCGACACCGCGAGGCACAGCCAGATCGTCGAGGCCAGACGCATTCGAGCACATTGTAAAGGGCGCGATTGTCACCATCAATTGTTCGTATTTCCGTCGGTGAGCGCACGAATGCAAAGCGCATAGAGCCGCTTATTTAAGGGCCGAACGAAATGACGGCAATTGACGCTGCAGTCCCGACTCGCGCCTTCATCGTGCGCTTGGCGATCACGATCGGGCACGATCGGACCCGGGCGCGCACCGTTCCCTCTCACGCATTTTCGTGACGAAGCGACAAGCGCAACGCCGCGTACACAAAAGGTTCCCCGTTGATCTTCGACGCGGGCAGGCTGATGCTGCTGTTATGATCGAGGAGGCGAACCTGCCTTCTTCTGCCGGATCCAGCCCCGGAGAAGTCACCGTCGGACAGACGCTGGGCAAGTACGAAATCCTGCAGCGGTTGGCCGCGGGCGGAATGGCCGAGATATTTCTCGCGCGCACCGTCGGAGTGCTGGGTTTCGACAAGCTCGTCGTCATCAAACGCATCCTGCCGCACCTGGCGTCGCGCAACGACTTCATCGAGATGTTCCTCGACGAAGCGCGCATCGCGACGACGCTCGGGCACGCCAATATCGTGCAGACGCACGAGGTCGGTGTGCACGGCAAGAGCTACTTCATGGCGATGGAGTATCTCGCCGGCGAAGACGTGCGCACGATCGTGCGTCACGTCGGGCGCGATGGCGCGCGCATGCCGATCGAGCACGCGCTCAGCGTCGCCATCGGCGTCGCCGCCGGCCTGCATTACGCGCACGAGAAGCGCGATCGCGACAAGAAGCCGCTCGACATCGTGCATCGCGACGTGACGCCGCAAAACGTCATCGTCACTTATGACGGCGCGGTCAAGCTGCTCGATTTCGGCATCGCCAAGGCGTCGAACCGCATGAACGAGACGCGGTCGGGCAGCTTCAAAGGCAAAGTGCCGTACATGTCGCCCGAGCAGTGCCGCGGCGAGCCGCTCGATCGGCGCACCGACATCTTCTCGCTCGGCATTCTCTTGTACGAGATGACGCTCGGTCGCCGCCTGTTCGCGGGCGATACCGACTTCCAGATCCTGAAGCAAATCGTCGAAGGGCCGATTCGGCCGCCGCACGAGGTCGATCCCAGCTACGACCCGCGGCTCTCGGCGATCGTCATGAAGACGCTGGCGCCCGATCCGAAGCAGCGTTTTCAGACGGCGCGCGAGCTGCAAATGGCGCTCGACGAGCTGGCGCACGAGCTCCGGCTGCGGCTGTCGCCGATCGCGCTCGCCGACTACATGCATCGGCTGTTCGCCGAGAAGATCGGCAACTGGGAGCGCGCGGCGGCGGACGGCGACGTCGCCAAGCTCGAGGCGCACTTCGCGACGGTGCTGGCCGAGCGCGAGGCCGACTTGGCGGCGGAAGAGGCGCAGCCGCTCGTCCCCGTCGGCTCGCGGCCGCGCTCCGACGTGCAGATGGTCGAGCTCGAGTTCTTGCCCGACGAGGATCTGCGGCCGGTGTCGCACCTCGGTCGCTGGCTGGGCGCGGCCGCGCTCGTGGCGGCGGTCGTCATCGGCGCCTGGCAGCTGCACGGGCGCGGCGGCGACAACGTCGCGCACGCAGCCACCGTCGCTGCCAGCGCGCCGGCTTCCGCGCCGCCGATGGCGACGAGCGCGCCCGCCGCGGCGTTGGCGCCGCCCGTGCAGCGCGAAATCCCCGCGCCGCCGGGCGCGTCGGCGACGGTGGAAGTCGTGACGGCGCCGCCGGGCGCGACCTTGGTACTGGACGGTACCACGCTGACGGATCAGAGCCCGGCGCGGCTGACGGTGACGCCGGGCATCGCGCACACGCTGTCGGTGCACACGACCGGACGACCGGGCGTGAGCCAGCGCTTCCAGCTCGACGCCGGCGAAGAGGCGACGATCGAGATCGACTTGCGGCGCGCGGCGGCGCACGCCGCGGCGACGGCGGTCAGGCGCGGCGCGACCTTGCCGACGGCGACGCCGAACGCCAAAGGCGCGCACGCGGCGGCGACGACCATCCCGGCGACGATGCCGCTGGTGGCGCCGGTGGCGCCGGCCGTGCCCAAAGGTGACGGCAGCCTCGTCCTCGCGTCGAGCCCGTGGTGCAACGTCACCGTCGACGGCCAGTCGCGCGGGACGACGCCGCTGAACCTGAAGCTCAAAGCGGGCAGCCACGAAGTCGTGCTCGCCAACCCCGAGTTCAAGATCAAGCGCACGCTGGCCGTCGACATCGAGCCCAATCAGACGGTGCGCAAGAGCCTCGACTTCGCGCCCGAGTGAGCAAGCGTTGCATGGAGCGACCCGGCGAAGGCGCCGGCTGTCACCGCGGACGGACCTCGGGCCCTTGACGTAGCGGCGTCGCTGCCGAAGACCTAGGCTCATGGGCAGCGCCGCAACCGCCGCTTGGCCCGCGTTGGCCGCGCGCATCCTCGTCGTCGACGACATCGCCGCCAATCGCACGGCCGTCAATGCCGTCCTCCATCCGCTCGGCCAGGAATTGATCGAGGCGCGCTCGGGCGAAGAGGCGCTCAAGGCCACGCTGCAGAACGACTTCGCCGTCATCTTGATGGACGTGCAGATGCCGGGCATGGATGGCTTCGCCGTCGTCGAGCTGCTGCGTCAGCGGGAGCGCACGCGTTTCACGCCGGTCATCTTCATCACGGCGTTCGGCGACATCTCGGCGTCGGCGCGCGGCTACTCGCTGGGCGCGTTCGACTTCATCGCCAAGCCGTTCGATCCCGACGTCTTGCGCGC
>CAWAWS010000007.1:0-935918 GCA_963785725.1 uncultured delta proteobacterium
ACGTGGCCGACATCGTGTTGCAGTAGATGCCGAGATCGCGGGCGCAGCCGGGGCCGGTCTTGTTGTCGCAGGCGGCGCCGGCGCTGACGGCGGCGGTCATGCACGTGCCGTTGACCGTCGTCGTCGCGCCGATGCAGGCGAGGCCGGGGCTGCACGGCGCCGTGCGGCTGCAGCTCGCGCCGACGATGCCGTCGACGACACACGTCATCGTGTTGGCCACGGTGTCTTGGAAGCAGATCTGGCCGCGCGCGCAGCCCGACGTCGTACAGTCGGCGCCCGTCGCCGGCGGCGTGCCGCAGCTGCCGCACTGCGCCGCTTTCTCGGCGGTGCAGTAGCTCGACGCGCACTGGCCGCCGTATTCGCAGGCGGCGCCGTTGGCGAGCGTGCCGTCGACGACGCAGTCGGCCGGGTCGTTGGCGAGCAGGAACTCGTCGCAGGTGGCGCCGCCCCAGGCCGTCGCGCACAGCTCTTCGTGGGCGGGCGTGCTGGCGTTGCCGGGCGCGGCCAGCGCGTCGGTGCAGGTGAGCTTCGTGCGCGCCAGACAGTTGGCCATCGAGCCGAAGACTTTGACGATGTTCGCGCCGTTGGAGCAGCTCGTGCGCTTGTTGCAGACGGCGGTGGCAAGATCGGTGCACGCCTTGTCGGCGGAGACGCCGCTGCCGCCACAGCCGGCGACGACGAGAATGGCCACGATCCAACGCTTCATGTGTCCTCCCGCGCGTCAGACGACGCGCCACCCCGGTTTGTGCCTGTCCCGACGAAGACTTGCGCCGCGCGCGGAGATTGTATACCGCCGCGGCCGCGCTCGGCGCCATCACGATCGGCGTCGTCAGCGACGGCGGCGGAATATTTCTTCCGTTCGCGCTGTCACCTTCCCCGGCGGCCGACGACTCGGATGGCAGGAGGTTGTCATGCAGCGTGTGATCGGATTCACGGCCGCTTTATTCATGGTCGGCCTACTGTCGTCGGCGGTTGCGAGCGCGGCGCCGCGGTCGTTCACCGTCGTCGTCAGCGGCAAGGGCGCGCCCGTCATTCTCATTCCCGGCCTCGCCTGCGGTGGCGCCGTGTGGGACGCGACGGTGGCGCGCTACCGCGACCATCACCAGCTGCACGTGCTGACGCTGGCCGGCTTCGCCGGGACGACGGCCATCGACGGGCCGCTCTTGCCGACGGTGCGGGCCGAGCTGGCGACGTATATTCGCGAGCACGCGCTGCGCCAGCCGATCGTCATCGGCCACAGCTTGGGCGGCTTCCTGGCGCTGTGGCTGGCGGCGACGGAGCCGCAGCTCGTCGGCGGCGTGGTCGCGGTCGACTCCTTGCCGTTCTTCGCGGCGACCTTCGATGCGGCGGCGACCGAAGCGTCGGTCAAGCCCAAGGCGGAGATGATGCGGCAGATGATCGCCGGCGCCACCGCGGACGCGTTCGCGGCGCAAAACCGCATGGCGCTGACGACGATGATCACCGATCCCAAAGACATCGAGCCGATCGCGGTCATGGGCAAGACGACGAGCCCGAAGGCGGCGGCGACCGCGGTCTACGAGATGATGACGACCGATCTGCGCCCGCTGTTGCCGAAGATTCGCGTGCCGGTGCTGGTCATCGCGGCCGGGCAGGGCGAGCCGGTGGCCGACACCGCCAAGCAGTACGAGGCGCAGCTGAAGACGCTGCCGGGCCATCGGCTGGTGGTGGCGGCCAAGGCGCGTCACTTCATCATGCTCGACGATCCGCAGTTTCTGTTCGCGCAGCTCGATCGCGAGCTGGGTCAGTGAGCGCGCCCGTGAATGCCCTAGAATCGCTGGTGATGACGATGTCGGCGACGGAGACGCGGCAGACCGGCGACGTCGTCGCGGCGGCGGCCGGCGATCGCGCGGCCTACGGTCGGCTCGTCGACGGCACGCGCAACCTCGTGTGCTCGATCTCGCTCGGCATCGTGCGCGATCTGGCGGCGAGCGAGGACGTGGCGCAGGAGGTCTTCTTGGCGGCGTGGCAGGAGCTCGGCAAGCTGCGCAATCCGGCCAGCTTTCTGCCGTGGCTGCGCCAGTTGACGCGCAATCGCGCCCACGACGCCGTGCGCCGCCAGCTGCGCGCGCGCCGACGCAGCGACGGCGGCGATGCGGCGGCGCTGCCCGATCCGCGGCCCGACGCCGGCGCGCAGCTGATGGCGCGCGAGGAGGAGGCGGCGCTCGTCGAGGCGCTGGCCCAGCTGCCGGAAGCGGCGCGCGAAGTGGTGACGCTGTTCTATCGCGAAGGGCGCTCGACGCTGCAAGTGGCGGAGCTGCTCGGCGTCACCGAAGCGGCGGTGAAGAAGCGGCTGCAGCGGGCGCGCGAGGATCTGCGCGCGGCGACGATGCAGCGCCTCGGCCAGTCGCTCGAGCGCTCGGCGCCGGCGGCGGCGTTCACGGCGGTGGTCCTGGCGGCGCTGGTCACGGGCGCGCCGGCGACGGCGGCGGCCGCCAAGCTCGGGATGGCGGCGACAGCGACCTCCCTCGCCGGCAAGCTGTTCGTGGCCGCGATCGGCAGCGCGCTCGGTCCGCTCTTGGGCGTGCTCGGCGTCGCCGGCGGCGTGTGGCTGCAGCTGCGGCGCGCGCGCGACGACGAGGAGCGCCGGGCGTTGCGCGTCTTCGCCGTCGTCAACGCGGGCTTGATGATGCTGTTCGGCGCGCTCTTGCCGTTGAGCGGACGCGCGCTGCCCGGCGGCTACGGCGTCATCCCCTGGTTCGTCCTGTTCTTCTCGGTCGTCGGCTACAACTTCCGCGTGCGCCTGCCGCGCATCACGGCGCGCCGCGAGGCGCTCGAGCGCGCCGAAGATCCCGCCGCCGCCGCGCGCCAGCGACGCGAGCGCCGGCGCAGCACGCTCGGCCTGGTGCTCGGCGGTGTCGGCAGCGGCGGCACGATCGCGTGGGTCTTGTGGCTGATGCATCACCCCAAATAGCCCGCGCGGCAGCATGTTAGAATGCGCCCATGCGTCTGTGCGCGTGGATCGTGGTGGCACTGCTGGCGACGACGACGATGGCGAGCGCGGGCAAAGTCGGCCCCGACGGCTGGGAGCCGATCGCCGACAAAGACGGCGTCAAAGTCTTCCGCAAGAGCGTCGCCGGCAGCCCGCTCAAGTCGATGAAGGGCATCGGCATCGTCGACGCGCCGGTGACGACGGTGGCGCTGGTGCTGCTCGACGATCCGCGCGCGCACGAGTGGGTCGACAGCCTGGCCGAGTCGCGCGTCGAGCGGCTGGTCAATCCGCACGAATACATCGAGTACAACCACATCGCGATGCCGGCGATCTGTCGCGACCGCGAGTTCGTGACGCGCGTGACGCTGGAGGCGCGGCCGGCCGACAAAGTGGCCATCATTCGCTCGGCGCCGACGGAAGAGGCGAGCATCAAGCACAACAAGAAGATCATTCGCGGCGATCTGACGTCCTTTTACGAGCTGCGCTCGGTCGACGGTGGCAAGCGAACCGAGTTGACGATCGAGATGCACACCGATCCCAAAGGCTGGCTGCCGGCGTGGGTGGTCAACCTGTTTCAGAAGGACTGGGCGCTGGAGACGATCGGCGGGATTCGCAAGCAGGTGAAGAAGCCCGACTTGAAGACGCCGCCCGAGTTCGCCACCTATCTCGACGAGGTGAAGTTCTAGCTAGCCCGTCGCGGCGAAGACGAAGAGCGTGACGACGGAGGCGACGCCGAGCCCCCACACGGCCGAGCGCGCCGTCGGGATGTTGGCGAGGTAGAACGCGGTATAGAGGACGCGGCTTGCGACGAACGCGGCGCAGGCGTAGGTGATGCGCGCGTCGGCGACGTGGCGCTGCTCGCAGGCGAGGACGGCGACGGCGAAGGGCGCGAAGGACTCGAAGCCGTTGGCGTGCGCGGCGAGCGCGCGGGCACCGACGCCGGTCAGTCGCGCTTGTTGGGCGCGCGGGTGGGCGTTGTCGTAGCCTTCGGGCAGCTTGCGGCGAGCGCGCGCGGCGACGAGCGTCGGCAGGTAGACGAGGATGGCGGCGACGAGCAGGGCGACGTAGGGCAGGGCGGACATGCGCGTAGTGTGCAGGATCGGCGACGGGCACGGAAGCGGCGCGGCGGAGTGCGGCGCGGCGGAGTGCGGTGCCGGTGGATTGCGTGCTGGCGGATTGCGGTGCTGGTGGAGTGCGGTGCCGGTTGAGTGCGGCGCTGGTGGAGTGCGGCGAAGTGGCGCCGATTGGCGCGGCGGGCTTCCCACGAGCGGTGCAGATGCGGTATGGGTGCGCATGGCAGTGGCCAGGAGGCCGAGGGCAGCGTAAGCTGCTGAAGTTTTTGCATTGCGCCCGTAGCTCAGCCGGATAGAGCAGCGGCCTTCTAAGCCGTTGGTCGGAGGTTCGATTCCTCTCGGGCGCGCTAGATCTGAAGTCGCAGTGACTTTGTGCAGGCGACTAGCGCACTAGACGACGTCCTAAAGAGTTGCAACGTCGACGATAGTCTAATCGATCCGAATGAGCTGGCGGATCCGAAGCAGAAGGAGAATCTACGAAAGGATCTCACGCTCAATCGCTTATCCGCCGTTTTCCGATATAAGTTGCCGCCAGCTGAGCAGGGGCCGGCACAAAGCGCGCTTCGTAACCTTCGGCGAATCAGCACTATTCGTGTTGCACTCCAGCATGGCGGACGCGCTTCCGATCTCTGGGAGAACCTGCACGCTCTCGGCGTTACTACGCCACCGCAGTGGAATGACGCTTGGCGAATCGTCACGGCGCAAGCCACGTCAGCATTATCGGTGATCCGCAACGCCGTCGCGTCGCTTACGTGAATCCAGGCTCGCCGTCCGTCACACGAGGCCGCTGGATAGCTCGCAGCATCTCCTCCGCCAGCTCGCGGGCGCGTTCCGGCGTGTCCGTCATCGTCACGCGGGTCGGCAGCTCCGCCCACCCGCTGGCGACGTGTCCGTACTCGGGGACGTTCTCCTCGTACCAGTAGAGCGCGAACAGTTGAAGACCGCCGTCATCGCGACCGCGGATCTCGATTTTGAGCTTCGATCGGCGGAGAAGATTTCCTCGACGACTGGCTTCATGTGCCACCTGTCCATGTTGACGATCCACTCACGCGGTGGAGTCGTCCTATCAAACCGGACGGTAGAGTAGGGTTGGTTGAATTTAGTATCACCTCTTGGTTCCTCGGTCGGAGGCCGTGCGTCTCCAGGCATAAGCCGACCCAGAAGGTGGCCCATCGGCGGCGTCAGTGCAGCGTCTCTGCGAAGGCGGCCTTCGTCGCCCCAAGTGGGCTCTCCATGCCGATGGGTTTGCACGGGCTGTCCGCCAGCATTGAGGCGGCCGAGCTCAGGGACTCGCGGCGATTCAGGCTCCACTCGAGCATGAAGGCAAAGTCGTTCATCGAACCGAGCACGATTCGGCTCGCGGTCTTCGCGACCGAAACAGTCGACATCTCGGCCAACTCCCGATCGATGGCTACCGAGGGAATTCCGATGGTGCGGAGCGCATCGACAACGGCCTCGGGGAATCGCCTCGGCAGCGATTTCGCATCGACAGCCGGGATCAACACCGGCAGGAGCGTGCGCTCGCTGACGGCGAGGATCAGCTGGCCCGCTGGTGTGTACAGCAGGTTCGCGTACCAGTCTCCGAGGATCGTGGACGGCGTGGGCGGGGTGGATGCGGGAGCGGCTCGCATCCTGTCGAGCAGCTTCTTGGTGCAGCGCAGCGAGAACACGGCTCGTGGATAGCACGGCCAGCGACCGCCGCCGCCGTCAATGATCGTCGCTCACAGTCGACGCCGCTGCTTGCGTCTGGGGACCTCCGCGTGCCGATTGCCGCTGCCGCGTGTACCGACGCGAACGCCAGGCGTTACCGACCGCGCGTGTCGGCACTGCCCGCCGCTATGCGGGCGCCTGTCCGCTCCAATCGATGAGCCGTAGCACGCTGCAGTGTGGACCCGACGTCAGGCCGCGCCCATCGGCGACGAGCGCCGCCTCCTGCGAGCGCAGCCCTTCGTACACCGCGCGCTCGACGACGAACGGCTGACCACGCTCGTCGTCGGGACGGAAGCCGTCGTGCCACTCCGGCGAAAACAAGAGGTCGCCGCTCGCGAGCACGCGATCGAGCCGCAGCGTCATCACGCCCGCCGCGAAGAATGACGCCTCGTCGAGCAGCAGGCGCGCCTTCAACGCCTCCAGCAAGAGATCGCTCAATCCTGCGTCGTCGGCGACGATCTTTTCGCGCAGCTCCTCGTACCCGAACGCCACGCGCACCAGAAAGTTAGTCGCCAACGCGCGCACGCCTGCCGGCGCAGCTTCCAGCATCGTTTGCTCGAACGCGCGCACGAGCGCCTCGCCGTGCTGCCGTTCGCGCACCCGCTCTCGTGCCGGAAAGAGGCCTACGAACTGTCGCCGCTCCAGGTCGACGTACAATAGCTCCTTCTCGACGGTGAGTGGCCGCGCGCACGCCGCGCACGTGAAGACGTGTAGCCGCCTCTGCAGCAGCGCCTCCTTCAGATGCGGGTGACGTGCCGCGTTCAAGCTGTCGGCCACGAGCACCTCGAGCCGCGCGCCGCAGCGACAGTCGATGAACGCCGTGCTCGTGATCGACATCAGCGTGGGATGTGAATGAGCCGCTTGTTCCAGGCCAAGGTGTAATCGGCGGGGATGGTGAGCACCCACTGCTCGACGCTGAGCTGCCCGGCGTCGGCGCGGCTGCCGCCGAATCCCGGCGGCGACGCGGGCGAGGCCACGTAGCTCAACACCAGCTCGGCGCGACCATCGACGAACGTCAGCTTGGGGAGAAGCTCCGGCTTGTCCTTCAGGTCGTAGAGCGACCGTTGCGCCGTCTCGGCCGGGAAGGCGCCGAAATAATAGAGCAGGCGCAGCACGCCGTCGGCGGTCGCCGTCCGTCGCCGCACGAAGTCCGACGCGCGTAGGTAGCTCGTGAGGCCGTTCGTACCCGTCTTCTCCGGCACGATCTTGCCGTCGAACACCAGCGTGTCGAGGAGGCCGTCGCTGAATCCGACGCGCAAGAGGAAGGGCAACGTCGCGATGCGATCGATCGACGTCACCTCCCAGCCCTTGTTCTTGTAATGCGTGCGCGCCGTCGTCTCTGCGGCGTGCCACGCTTGTTCGTCGCTGTTCGGGCTCATGCGCTGCTCCTTGGCGCCGATCGAGTGGTTACACCCCAGCGCCGCGAGCAGCGCCACGAGACGCGTCGCCCGCCTCACCATGCGAACGGCATGCGGTGAATGCTGGGCGGGATGCCGCCGCCCTCGCCTTGCCCGTCACCCTTGGCTTGCGCGCCGGGCTGTCCCTGTCCGGCACCGGCTCCGGCAGGCGCCGCGCCGACGGTCGCAGCGCCCGGCGCCGGCATTCCGCCATTCGGAGACGTGGCCGAGAACTTGGTGTCCAGATCGTCGAAATACTTCTTGGCGTCGGCCTCGGGGTGATTCTTCTGCATGCGGTAATAGTGCGAATAATTCTCTGCGAACCACTCGGCGGGCGACGAGACCGAATACCACGACACCTTGTTCTGATAGGTCGCCGCGTTGTAAGTGCACGTCTGGTTGTTGAAGCGCGTCAGATAGGCGTAAGCCTTGCCACCGACGATATTGGTGGCCGGCAGCTGGTAGGTGTCACCCCAGCTCTTCTTGGCGGCCCAATATTGGTAGAGCGGCTGGGCGCTCAGGTGCGCGGTCAAAAAAGCGTCGGCGTCGGGCTCGCTCCACTTGGCCGGCGGCGCCGCATTGCCGGTGATCTTGCCGACGAGGTAGTTACGCGCGTCGGCGGCGCTCATGACGTTGGCGACGGCCTTCGACGCCTTCTTGGCCGCGAGCTCCTTGTCGACGGCCGCGTCGTTGAAGAGCGCCTGCGACCAGGCGTCGTGCGCGAGCGGCGCGAAGGCGTTACGGGTCGTCGACCAGGCATCGCCGCCGACCTTGTTCGCGACGGCGTGGCCGACCTCGTGGGTCGCCGAGCCGACGAAGTGAGACTGCGTCGCGCCGCCGCCCGCGGTGCCGGCGACCTTCGCGGCTCCCGAGTTGGTGCCGCCGGTCATGTCGTGGCCGGTGCCGCCGCCGGTCGCGTTCGACGAATTTTTCGGCATGACCATGCGATCGCCGTCCTGCCACGCGAACCCCAGCGGCTGAAACCCTTTGCCGCTCAAGTTCTCGTCGGTGCCGAGAAAGAAGCCGCCTGACGACGCCTGCACGTGCCCCACCGGCAGCCCGGCGAACGCGCGATAGAGACGGCTGATGTCGTCGGGCTGCCAGGGCGTCGTCTTGAGCCAGGCGGCGTTGTAGGTCGCGTCCTGCAGCTTCGGATAGACCTTCTCGAAGATATCGCGCGCCTTGGTGCCGCGCACGAAGCCGCTGAGGACGTTTGCCTGATCCTGCGACACCGCGGCGCGTTGCGGCGGCGCCTTGACGAAGCTGTCCCACAAGCCGGCGGCGCTCAGCTGCGTCTGATACTGCGAAGGCATCGAGATCGACAGGAACTTGTTCGTATAGGCGACGGCCGAGAAGTCGGCACCGAGCGTCTGCATCATCTTGAAGGCGATCGGCGGCGCGACGTCGAACGTCGAGAGCACGTCGGCTTGGGTGACCTTCTTCTGGTCCGCCGGCGCCAGCTTCTGCCATTCGTTGGTGACGCGGTGTCCGTCGGTGGCGGCGAGCGCGTCGTGGAACGCCTTGAGCGGATCGGCAGGCGCTGCCGCCGGCCCGGCGCCGCCTTTGCCACCCGCAGCTCCGCCCGAAGCTCCAGGCGGCGCGCCGCCGGGGGCCGGCGCGGTCGCACCACCGGCGCGATAGACCTTGAGGGCGACCGAGCTCAACTTCGCGCTGATCGTCGCCGGCTTCGCGGTCGCGCCCGGCGACTGAGGGGCCGCCGCCGTCGCGCCCTTGCCACCAGCCGCCGCCGGGGCGCCGGCTTCGTGTCCGCCGGCCGCGCCCTTTTCTCCGTCGTGAAGCTGCCCCGCGACATGGTCGGCGACGGCGTCGGCTTCCTGCTCGGCGGGCTCATGCGGCTGCGAGACTTCGGCGCCACCGGCGGCACCGTCGCCGTCGCCATCGGCCTTGCGCTGAATGCCCGAACGTTGACCCTGCACGACGTGTGTCAGCTCGTGCGCCAGCAGCTTGTCGCCCTCTTTGGTGCCGGGCGCGAACTGCCCCGCGCCGAAGTGCACATCATTGCCGACCGTGAAGGCGCGCGCGTTCATGCTCGCAGCGGCCGTCGCCGACTCGCCGCCCGTGTGCAACTTGGCTGACGACAGGTCGGCGCCGAGCCGCGGCTCCATCTTTCGCCGCACGTCGGCGCCGAGCGGCTCGCCCGATGACGCGGCTGTCGGAACCGCGTTGGCAGCCGAATCCGCGGCCGCGGCCTCGCCGCGCTTGCGCCAAACCCTGAGCTTGTGGTCGATCTCGGCGGCGGCTTGCTGTCGCTGTTGCTCGACGGAGCCGAGATTCGGCGCTCCCTTCGGCTCGACCACTCGCTTGTGATCTTGCGTCTTCGGCGGCCCCGACCCGCGCCCCCGGTCTCCCCCGATGCCGCTCATCGCCACGAGCATCCGACGTCGCAGAGGCACTGTCAACGTGTGCTATAGGGTCCAATCGTGACGGAAGTCGTGCACGACGCCAGCCGCGGCAGCTTCGGGCGTCCCGATCCGCTCGGGGCAGCAGCCTTGGCGCCGATTGGCTCCTGCGAAGAGCTCATCACCGAGCTGAGGCGCTGTGCCGAGCCCGGCGACGACGGCGCGCGCGCGCTCGAGCTCGTGACGCGTCGGATCGTGAAGGCACGGGAGCGCGGTGTGCCGCTGCCGCTGGCCGACGCCTTCGATCGCTGGCGCCTCGCGGCTGTGGACCGGCGTATCTTGGGCGCGCTCGTCGTGGCGGCGCACGAGGGGCGCGCGTTGGCGCTCGACGAGCTGGCGGCAATCGTCGGTCCGGCGATCGCGACGGCTCGCTTGGCGGCCGCCATGCCGCTGGTTCGCCTGGCGCTCGTGACTTCCGTGGACGTCGACGGCGACACGCGCTGGCGCCCGGTGCCGCGCGTGCGGGCGCTGGCAGCCGGCCTCATCGGTCTCGCTCCCGACGTCGTTGCCGAGCTGTCGGACGGGACCGATGTCGCCGTCGATGACGACCTCGCCTTACTGGCCGATGCCTCTCGTGGCGGCGCCATCGCGCAGTCGTTGGTGCACATCGAAGGGCTGGAACGCGAGCAGGATCTGGTCGATCGGGTCGTGCGCGCGCTCGCGCGGCTGGGTCGGCGGGCGCTGGTCCTCGACGCGCTGGTCGCGCAAGCCGTTGGCCCGCTGGCGCGTGAGGCGCTGCTGCACGACGCCGTGCCGATCGTGCGCGGCGAGGCGCGCGTCGCGCACGAGCTGGCCGCGCTGATGGCGCCGGTTTTCGTCGTCGTCGGCGAGCCGTCGACGGCGGCGGCGCGGGTGACTCTGCCGCCGCTGACGAGGGCGCAGCGGGCGCGCGAATGGGCGGCTGCGATCGGCGCTCCGCTCGAGCTTCCGGCTCGCGCCACGGCCGCGCGCCTGGGCCCGTCGACCATTCGCGCCGTCGTCGCCGGGGCGCGCCGTACCGGTGAGGTCGATGGCGAGGCCATCTCGCGGACACTGACGGCGCTATGGCCGGCACCGCCGTCGGTTCGCGTCGTGGAGCGCGTCGAGCGGTGGGCCAATCTACTCGTGCCCGATGCCGTCGGCGAGCTGCTCATCGAGCTGCTGGCCAATGCGCGCACGGGCGCAGGCTTCGTCGGTCACTTCGCGGGCAGCGCGGGAACGGGGAAGACGCTCACGAGCGCGCTCGTCGCGCGCGAGCTCGGGCTGCCGCTGTGGGAAGCGTCGGCGCGCGCGCTCATTGCAGCCCCGCCGTCACCTGCGCTGCTGCGGTTCATCGACGAAGGCGCCGCCGTGTTGTCGCTGACCGACGCCGACGCGATCGCCTTGCCAGCCGGTGGCCCGAATGCTTTGGCGTTGGCGCGCTGGCTGGAGCAGACGCCGGGAATCGTCCTATTGCATAGCGGTGAGCGAGCGCGACTCGATGGAATAGTGGCCGCGCGGGTCGCGCTCACCATCGCGCTGTTGCCGCCGGATGCGGCGACACGCGCGCGACTTTGGCAGCGGGCGCTGCCCGAGCTCGGCGCTGCTGCTTCGCAATTGGCTCGACGGTCGAGCACGGGCGGGCAGATCGACCGCTGGGCCGTGCACGCGCGTCGCCTGGCGGCTCTCGAGGGTGGGTCGTTGACGATGGCCCATGTGGAACGCGCGATCGCGAGGACGACGGGGGAGCGGTATGGCGAATGATGACGACGAGCTGCGACGCGATTTGGATGCCGGTCTACGCTTCGATCACCTGCTGGCCATGGAGACGAAGCTCGACGTGCAAGAGGCGTCGACGGCGATCTATGCGCTGATGGAGGAGCTGGTCGCGCGCGGCGTGGTCGACCTGCGCGCGCTCGAGGAGCGCCGGCAGCGGCTACGCCAGCGCGAAGCCGAGCGTGCGCGCCAGCAGACGTTCGTGAACGTCGCTCCTCCAGCCGACAAGTATGCGCTCGGGACGCTGCCGCAGATCGATTGCGCGGCGCGTATCCCACTCTGCAAAGGGCGCTGCTGCCGGCTGACATTTCCGCTCTCGTTTCAGGATCTCGACGAAGGGGTCGTCAAATGGGACTACGCCCGGCCGTACCAGATCCGGCGGCGCGAGGACGGCTACTGCACGCATTCCGACGGTGAGACCCGCGGCTGCCGCGTTTATGAGCAGCGCCCTGGCATTTGCCGCACCTATGATTGTCGCAATGACAAACGCATCTGGATCGACTTCGAGGCGCGCATTCCGGCACCGGAGTCGGCCCTCGAGCCGCAGCCGCCGAAGTGACGATGCCGCGACACGCTGAAGGCGCGACCGCTGCCTCGCTGTCCGACGCCTGCTCAGTGACTCAGACACGCCATCATGATGACGGCGACGTCGAACAGGATCACGGCCCACAGAAAGCCGTCAGTCACTCCGCAGCCTGAATGTTGAAATCTTGCACAATCCCCCGTCATTCGGTTCCTCCCGCGCCCGGCGCAGCCGCGTGGCCCGCCGGCGACTCCTGCCACGCTGGGCAATGAGCACTCTACGAATTGCTCGCATGCTCTCGTCTAGTGCATATGTCGGGCTGGAAACGCGCGGCGCACTGCGACCGCGGATCTGCTTGCGATTGATCTGACGGTCGTCACCGAACGGAAGCGCCTGCGCAGCTCGCATGAGCCTCTGCGGGACGCGCCGCGCATCATCACTGGGGCGCGAGCGCTGCTTCGCTGTCGCGGATCCGGCGTTGACCCGAGGTACACGACGACACCGGCGCCGCCAGATCGAACCGCGTCGACGAGCGCGACCGCGACTGCAATGGCGCCACCGTTCCCGCCTGCGCGTCGGCAGCTCCCCGATCCGGAGTTGAATCGCGTCCTGCGCTGCCGACGCTCAAGCGAGGCGCCCGGAGTCATACATGCGAATCGCTATCGCGACGGACTTCTCCGACCAGGCCGAGCGCGCCCGCGAGTCGGCCGTCGCGTTGGCGCTGCGACTCCACGCCTCCATCACGCTCATTCACGCGCTCGAGCCCTATCCTTACGAGCCGGCAGACGACGCGCGCCTCGTCGACACGCGGCGCCAACTCGAGCGGGCGGCGGCCGAGATTCGCGCGCGCGGAGTGTTCGTCCAGGTCGAGTTGGTGCGCGGCGACGCGACCGAAGAGACCATCGCGGCGGCCGCTCTGCGACTCGGCGCCGGGCTGCTGGTCATCGGCACGCACGGCCGGCGCGCACCGCTGCGCTGGATCCTCGGCAGCGTCGCCGAACGAACGCTCATGCGCAGCGCGATCCCCGTCCTCGTCATCGGCGACGGCGCTGACGGGCTCTCCGCCTGGGCAGCGCGAGACGCCGGCCCGCTGCGGGTCACGGTGGCGGTGCAATCGGCCGAGGAGGCGGAGCCCATCCTCGCGGTCAGTCGTCTCTTTGCCTGCGCCGGCGGCTGCCAGCTGACGTTCATCCACGTCGCGTCGCGCGCGCTGCTCGCCGGCGGGCTCGAGTCGCTGCTGTCGAACGGGTTCCGCGCGCGGCTCGCCGGGCTGGACGCGCAGCTTCGCATCGTCCCGGCCGACGACTCTCCGGCGAACGCCGTTGCCGCCTATCTCGCCGAGCATCCGTGCGATCTGAGCATCGTGGGGATCCATCCGCGTGCCGACTTCGAGTTCCCGCGCACCGCCGAGCTGGCGCGTGCGCTACTGCACCGCCGGATCGTTCCCGTGCTCGCCGTCCCGTCTGGCGTCCGCCGTCACGGCGGCGGCAGAAGCGCCTCCGGCCCTGGCTGCGATCCTCGCGCCCACCGATTTCTCGGCGCTGGGGAATCGCGCGGTGGCGTTTGCTTACGCCATCGCTCGCGGTGGCTCGGTCACGCTGCTGCACGTCTATTTGACGCGGGACGGAGAGGTCGCGCCCTTCGATGCCGGGCAGCGCGCGGAGCTGGAGCGGCGCCTCCTCGCCCTCGTGCCGGCGGATGCGCAGGCGCGGCACATCGTCACCCACGCCGTCGTCGTCGAAGGGGCGCAGCCGGCGCAGGCGATCGTCGACGCCGCCACGCGGCTCGGCAGCGAGGTCATCTGCCTGGCGTCCCGCCATCGCACCACGCTCGGTCGCGCCCTCTTGAGCTCGGTGACCGAGACCGTCATCGACCGCTTCGGCCGGGCGGTTCTGCTCGTTCGCTGAGCCGCGCACGCAGTGGAAATTTCGTCGCGCACGGCCAGCGGCGCCCGGCGTTGGCTTCTCCGGCGAGCTCGGCGCGTCTTTGCACCGGGTTTACAGGCGCGACCACGCGCACTTAACGGAAAACACCAAGCGGTCGCCTTGTCGCCGCGTCGGCGGGCGCTACACCGAACTTGGGTCTTCGCTCTCACTCGACCGGAGTGCCGAGGCGGCGCCGACACGACGACGAGGAGTTCACCATGAATGCTCACCTCATCACGGACCGTGCTCGTGCGCAGCGAGGGTCGACCGGTCCTCTGATGATGCTGGCCTTGCAGCCGCTCCATCTCGTGTCGCTGGCGATCATCTTGCCGGCGGCGCTGCTCGTCGGCGGAGTCTTGCTGGCGGCGCTCTTGCTCGCGTCCGACCTCGTGTTGTGGCGGCTCTTCGCGGGCACTCGGCTGGGCACGCGGTGGCTGGCGGCGCGCGCCGCCGAGCTGGCGTCGCAGCGACGCATCAGAAGCATGGACGTCGCATTCCGGCGCGAGCTCGACGAGCTCGAAGGCCTGGCGATGCAGGCGCGTCGGCTGGCGACGACCCTCGAGCTCGACGCGCAGCTGGACGGTCTCTTGACGACGTACATCGAGCTCGCGGTGAGCTGCAGCGAACGACGCCGGCTGTTGACGCTGGCGGTCGTGCCCCCGGCTCAGCTGTCCTGCGCGACCCAGCCCCGTTCGGATCGGATCGACGCGCTCAGGAAGAGCCGCGCCGAGCTCGTGGAGCTGCGCGAGGAGCTCGTGCAGCGGTCGCGCTGCAGCGTCGAGGAGCTGGAGCAGCAGATCGCGCTCGTCGCTGACGCGATACGGTTGCTGCACCAGCAGGCGATCGCCGACAGCTGCAGCCTCGATTTCGGATCCTTCGCCCAAGAGGTCAACCAGCTCGCGGCCACCGTTCGGCAAGCGGCGGATCAGCGCACGAGAGCCGAGAGCGAGGTCGAGGTCGTGGTGCTGGCCGAGCGTGGCGAGTAAGGTCGCGACCGCAGCCGGTCACGCCGAGCTGGGTCCGAACCAGGTCGACAACGCCCGGCGCAGCGCGAGCGCGACCGCGGATGCGCCGCGATCGGCCGCCCAGGCGACGTAGCCGTCCGGGCGAATCAGGAACGCCCGCGCGGGCGCGTCGTCGTCGTGCGCGATCAGCACGTCGACCCGATCGCGCCATTCGCGCACGATCTCGCGCAGCGCGTCGTCTTTCGACCAGTCGATGAGCAGCGGGCGGGCGCCGCGCATCAGCTCGGCGAGCCGCAGCGTTCCGCCGGACGTCTTCAGCACGAGGTCAGGCGCGAAGTAGCCGGTCCACGGGTGAAGTGGCGCGTCGCCGCCCATCGGGTAACGCACGTCGGCGCCCGCCATCAGCTCGGCGATGTGCTGCACGGTGTCCCGACGCTGCAGCAGCTCGCCCAACAGCTCGCGCAGGGCCGTCACGTCGCCGCCAGGAGCCATGAGCGCCGTCTGCGCTTGCGTCTGCATGAACACGCGCGCGCCGGCCGCGCGCCGCTCGCGCTCGTAACTGTCGAGGAAATCCGCGGGCGCCCATCCGTGCAGCGAAGCCGCCAGCTTCCAGGCCAGGTTGGCCGCGTCTTGCAAGCCGAGGTTCAAGCCCGGCCCGCCCGTCGCCGCGTGGACATGGGCGGCGTCGCCGGCGAGGAAGACGCGTCCCACGCGGTAGCGCTCGGCGAGGCGCGTGTTGCGGCCGATGAGCCGGCGCAGCAGCGCGGGCGCAGGCGACGGCTCGAGCGGCGGCACGTCGGCGCCGAGCACGCGGCGTAGGCTGTCGCGCATCTCGTCGAGCGTCATCGGCTTGCCGCTGCCGGGCCACTCGCCGTACGTGTCGTTGGGATGGGCCTCCCACTCGAGCGTATTGACCATCGGCCGATCTCGCTGCGCGGCCGCGGCGACGAAGCAGCCGCGCTCGGTGCGCTCGTAGGCCATGCGCGCGTCGGGTGCCAACCGCAGAACCCGCCGCGCGACCTCCATGACCTGCTCCCACGAACGGATGCTGATCTGGGCGCCGCGTGACACGAGGTTGTCGGTCGAGATGCCGGGAAAGGCGATGCCCAGCTGCTTGCGGACGCTGCTGCGGCCGCCGTCGCAGGCGACGACATAGGCCGCGCGTAGCTCGCGCTCCGTCTCGCCGGTCTTGACGCGCAACGCGACCCCCGCCGCGTCTTGGCCGAGCGACAGCACCTCGACGCCGCGCTGCACCTCCACGCCCAGCTCCGCGGCCCGCTCCGACAAGACACGCTCGATCTCGGGCTGCGGAATCATCAGCCCGAACAGCGGATTCTTCTCGAGCTTCGCGAGCGGCAGCGGCATGGCGCCGAAGAAAAATTCGGGGAACGGCTGCGGCGACGGCCCCAGCCCGCCCAAACGCGCGTAGAGCCCGCGGTGATCGAGCAGGCGCACCACTTGGCCCATGATGCCGTTCGCCTTCGGCAGGCTGGCCCGCTCGGGCAGCCGCTCGAGCACGAGCGGACGCACGCCCGCCAACGCCAGCTCGCAACCGAGCATGAGCCCCACCGGGCCAGCTCCGACGATGACGATCTCGTGTCGCTCCGACATCACCGTTTCCTCCTCGCGGGCTCGGGAAGGCCGCGCGCAATCTGCTCCAACGCCTCGCGAATCATCGGGATGAGCGGCTGCGAACGTTTGCTGCGCAGCCAGCGATCCTGCGCGGTCGTGAGCGCGGCCAGGGCGGTCGCGGCGACGAGCGCCGGATAAAGATCATCGGGATCGATCCCCGTGCGCTCGGCGATCGCGCGCGTGAGCGCACGCCGGGCAACGAAGTCTCCCTTCGACAGCTCCGCCCGCAGCGACGGGTGTTCGATCACGAGGCGGAGGCTCTTGCGCTCCTCGGCGGAGCGGTTGCTGAATGCGTCCGCCCACACTTCGTAGGGCGCGAGGATGGCGGCGGTGAGCGCCTGCCACAGCGTCTCGCCGCGCGGTCGCGTGCGGAGCGCCTCCGCCGCCTGCTGCGTGCGCTCGACGTGGCGGTCGGCGATCGCCTCGTACTTGTTGGCGAAGTAGTTGTTGAACGTTCGCCGCGAGACGCCGACCGCGGCCACGATGTCCTCGGTCCGCACGTTCTCGAGCCCGCGCTCCCGTGCCAGCCGACCGGCGGCCAGGCTCAGCTCGCCGCGCAGGGCGCGCTTCTTTCTTTCGCGAAGGCCCAGCGCCGGCGCCGGCTTCGTCATTCGCTTCATGAGAACGAGCTTGGCACAAACGTGCGCAGTGAGCAAATTTGCGCAAAGGGCAAATAAGATCCAACCACGGCGGCGAGCGCTTCGTGCGACCAGGCGCAGGTGGCCGTGGCTGAACGGGATCGCTCGCGCGGCGGCGTGAGAGCGGGCGGCGCGGCTACAGCGGTCCGGCGAGAAACTGCACGGCGATCGCCGCGTAGCCGCCCATGAAGCCATAGTTGCGCAGGCCGTCCCCGGACGTGCGCACCTCGCTCACCGCGCCCAACAGGCCGAGCTCGCCAAAGAGCTGCGCGCGCGGGCTCATCTTGAACGCCACGCCGATCGGCAGCGTGAAGAGCTGCATCGGGCCCAGTTGGTAGAAGTCGGAGCTCGCCGGCAGCGACACCGTGAGGCGCAGGCCGCCGTACAGCTGCACGTGGCTGTTCCGCGTGCCGGTCGACGCCAGCAGCGCCACGTCGGCGCCGACGAAGGGCGGCGTGCGGGAGCCGTTCGTCGGGTCGAAGTTGCCGGCGACGCCGGCGCCGCCGACGAGCGCCAGGTGCGCGCCGAAGCCGATCTTGTAGCGCAGCTTGACGCTGGCCGAGAGCGAGCTGCCGTCGGTCAGCGCCGTGCTCTCGACGCCGACCTCCTGATCGTGGCCGACGCCGACGCGCACGCGCAGCGAGCCGCCGCCGAGGCCGGTGGCGCTCGCCGACTGCTGGGCGACCGGCCCGCCGACGCCGCCACCACCGGCGATGCTGATGGCGACCTGCTTCGCCTTCAAGACCTCGGCCGTCTCGGTCGCATGAAAAGGGATCGTCGGGGCACAGCCCAACGCGATCGCGATCACCATCAGCATCCAGCGCATGGCTGGCGCCTCAGCAATCGAAGTGCCAGCCGCCGCGGCGGCCACTTGCGGGCGCGGCTCCGTCGGAAAGCGTCCAATGCCGGACATTCGCGTCTCGGTTTCGTCCGCGATCGAACGGGCCGCGGCGCCGCGTTGAGAGCGGCGTCACAGCGCGCGCCGAGCCCGCCGGCACGCTGCGATCGGCGCGCGTGCGTCGATGTCGGTGTCCGCGCTCGCACCGCGCCGATGTCGCGCGGCCGCCGCTGGCCGTCGCGGCGGCCGTCGTGATATCAATAGCTATGCCGATGGCATTGGCTTGCGTGGCTGTCGTCGTCGCTTCGCTGGCTGGCATCGTCTTCGCCGTTCGCCGCGCACGCCTCGGCGGCTCGCTGAAGACGCGTCACGCCGCCTGCCAGAATTGCGGCACGCAAGGGCCGGTGATCCAGGCCAGCTACCGGCAAAACACCGGCATGCTGATGATGCGCCGCAGCCGCCACATCGAAGCCCTCTTGTGCCGCGGCTGCAGCGTCAGCTTCTTCGGCAAGATGACGCTGCACACCGCCGTCCTCGGCTGGTGGGGCACGATCTCGGCCTTCGTCACGCCGCTGTTCATCCTCAACAACGTCGGCTACGTCCTGGCGAGCCTGACGCTGCCGACGGCCTCGGCCGCCGCTAACACGCAGCTCGAGGTCCAGCGGCAATACGCGCTCAACCTGCTCGCCACCAAAGACGTCGAGACCGTCGTCGATGTCTTGCGGCAGCTGACCGGCGCTCCCGAGGCGGACGTGCGCGCCTTCGTGGCGCGGCTGCGCCAAGCCGCCTGAACGGCGCGCCGCCCCGGCGCGAACGAGCCAACGCGCCGGACCGGCCACGGCATCTCGTGAAGTGGCCGACGGCGGTCGGCGTGTTACGCTGTCGACCACCATGGCGCTGACCATTCGCCCCATCAGCCCCGACGACGACCGCGCCGTCGCCGCCATCATCCGCGCCGTCATGCCCGAGTTCGGCGCGCAAGGCCCGGGCTTCGCCATCAACGACCCGGAAGTCGACTTCATGAGCGCCGCTTATGCCCGACCGCGCGCCGCCTTCTTCGTCGTCACCGACGGCGAGCGCGTCATCGGCGGCGGCGGCATCGCGCCGCTCGACGCCGGCGACGGCGCCACCTGCGAGCTGCGCAAGATGTACTTCCTGCCCGAAGCGCGCGGCCGCGGCGTCGGAGCCGAGCTGCTCGGCCGCTGCCTCGCCGCCGCGCGTGCGTTCGGCTTCACCACCTGCTACTTGGAGACGCTCGCGCGCATGGACGCCGCGCGCAAGCTCTACGCGCGCTTCGGCTTCCGCCCGCTCGCCGCGCCCATGGGCAACACCGGCCACTTCAGCTGCGACAGCTATTACGCGCTCGATCTAACGACCACCGCTTGACAATCGCACGACGATAAATGCCGCCGCCGATCGCCAATGAATCATTGGCGACGATTGCAATCGTCTACGCGCCGTCTCTCATTCGAGACTGCATTCGAACAGCATCCGCGATGAGCTGAGACGGTAAGCGACTGCTTATTGTTCCTGCATTTCGTTCGAATGTGACGGTGTGGCATTCGGGCGCGTTGCCGTCGGTAATCTGAGGCAATTATGCGTGTAACGCGCGACGTTGCCGGCTATTATCGCGCGCTCCATTATGGCCAACCGCGTGCATAGCAAGCGCGCGAGCCAGCAAATGGCGATCACTTCAAACAGGAGAGAACGATGCGAGCGTTGACGAAGTTCTTGCCGCTGTTCGTGCTATTGGCGCCTCTGACCGCGCAGGCCGACATGCCCGGCGCGCACCCGGCCTTCTTGCACGCGCTGACCGATCTGCGCCACGCGCGCGCCCACCTCGAGAAGCCGCGCAATCCGCAGGTCAACTGGGACGAGAAGGTCGCCATCAAAGCGGTCGACGACGCCATCAACGAGATCAAGAAGGCCTCCATCGACGACGGCAAGCCGCTGAGCGACCATCCGCCCGTCGACGCCGGCCTCGATCACGTCGGCCGCTTGAAGCGCGCGCTCGAGCTGTTGCGCAAAGCGAAGAAGGACATCTCGGAGCGCGAGAGCAACGACTTCGCGCATGGATTGCGCGACCGCGCCGTCGGCCATATCGATCGCGCGATCAACTTTACCGAACAGGGAATGGCCAATAGCCATCACTAAGCTTCGGCTTCAATCGTAGTCGCGCCCGCCGCTCGTCACGCACGCTCACGCTCGTTTCGCGTCCATTCGATATTCGATTCAATCGGCCCTCTAGGCTGATATCGCGATATTCGATATCGTCGCGCTGTCTATCGTAGGCAGGGACGACTTCGAGCTGCGCTTCAGACGCGCTGTGGGTCTTGGCCGGAGATCGACTTCGTTGTGTGATGTCGGGCGCGTGTATGTGCAATTTCCGCCCTTCGACAGCTGGAGCCTTTTCGCGCCCGCCTCCGGAAATCGAACGGTCCGCCGCGCGCCGTCACGCCTAAACCCGCGCCGAACGCCGCGCTCGCCGCTGGCCGAGTCCTTGCTCTGCCTCCGCTCGTGAAAACGACGACGAGGAGGCAGCCCATGCGCAAGATCCTGTTCGGCCTGGCCCCGCTCTTGTGCGCGGCGCCGGCCTTAGCCCAGGTGCAAGTGGAAGTCAGCGCGCCGCCGCCGCCGCGCGTCGAGATCGCCGCGCCGCTGCCGCCGCGCGTGGAAGTGGGCGCGCCGTCGGTGCGCTTCGACGCGCCGCCGCCGCTCGTCGAAGTCAGCCCGGGTGTGCGCGTCGTGCGCGACTGCGACGAAGAGGTCTTCTTCCGCGGCGGCTTCTACTGGCATCCCGGTCCGCGCGGCGTCTGGTATCGCACGCGCAACTATCGCGGCGGCTGGGAAATGGCGCCGCGTCACGCCGTCCCGATGGCGCTCGTGCGCTTGCCGCCCGGTCACTATCGCCACTTCCACGGCGGTCGCGAAATCCACGCCGAGCATCGCATGGAGCGGCATCAGATCCACGCCGAGCGTCGCATGGAGCGGCATCAGATCCACGCCGAGCGCCGCTTCGAGCGTCGCCACGGCGGCTGATTTTTCGCCCGACCTCTCCGCGTAACCGCCCTGCAAAATATTCGTCATCCCGCCATTCGCCCTCCATCACCGCCGCTCGCCGCGAATTTGACGGTCGATGCTTGCTTGTGGCCGCCGAATGCGCTTGTCTCGCGCCGTGAGCCGCGGTCGCACGCCCATCGCCCCCGACGCCGTGCTGCCGCGCTTTGGCCTCACCGACTTCCGCCCCGGCCAGCGCGACATCATCGACGCCGTGCTCGCCGGTCGTCCGACCATCGCCGTGTTGCCGACCGGCGCCGGCAAGTCGCTGTGCTATCAGCTGCCCGCCGTCGCGCTCGGCGGCCTCGCCATCGTCGTCTCGCCGCTCATCGCGCTCATGAAGGACCAAGTCGACGCGCTCGTCGCCCGCGGAATTCCCGCGACCTTCATCAACAGCTCGATCGATCCGGGCGAGCGTCATCGGCGCTTCGAGGCGGCGCTGCGCGGCGATATCGGCATCCTCTACGTCGCGCCCGAGCGCTTTCGCGTGCCCGCCTTCGCCGCCGCGCTGGAACGGGCGCGCCCGACGCTGATGGCGATCGACGAAGCCCACTGCGTCGTCGAGTGGGGCCGCGACTTCCGTCCCGACTACGCGCGCCTCGGCGAGGTCTTGCAGCAGCTGCGCCCACCGCACGTCGTGGCGCTGACGGCGACGGCGACGCCCGACGTGCGCGGCCAGATCGCGCGTCAGCTCGGCTTTGGCGCGCCGGCCGTCTTCGTGCGCGGCTTCGATCGCGAGAATTTGCGCTTCTCCGTCGAGCCGATGGGCGGCGACAGCGACAAGCTCGACCGCTGCGTCACGCTCTTGAACGCGCCCGACGTGCGCACGGCGCCCGCCATCGTCTACACGGCCACGCGCAAGAAGGCCGAAGCGGTGGCCGAGAAATTATGCGGCCGCGGCATCGCGTCGCGCGCTTATCACGCCGGCCTCGGCGACGTCGAGCGCTCGGAAGTGCAGGACCAGTGGATGCGCGATCGGCGCTTGCGCGTCGTCGTCGCCACCAACGCGTTCGGCATGGGCGTCGACCAGCGCGACGTTCGCCTCGTCGTGCATCACGATCTGCCGAGCTCGATCGAGGCCTATTATCAAGAAGCCGGCCGCGCCGGTCGCGACGGCCTGCCCGCGCGCTGCGTGCTGCTGTTCAACCACGCCGACGTAAAATTGCGCGAATTTCTCATCAACGCGCCCGCGCCCGACGGCAACGAACGGCCGGCCGCGGTCGTCGCCGCCGAGCAGCAGCGCCTGCGCGCGATGTCGCGTTACGCCTACGCCGAAGGCTGCCGCCGCGTCTTCTTGCTCGACTACTTCGGCGACCGCGCGCGCGGCTGCAGCGACGGCGGCGACCCGTGCGACAACTGCGCCCGCGCCGCCCGCCGCGCGCCGCCGCCGCCGCCGCGAACCGCCAGCGCCGTCGACGATGAGCACCTCCTCGTGCGCAAAGTGCTCGCCTGCGTCGCGCGCGTCGACGGTCGCTACGGTCTCGGCCGCGTCGCGTTGTGCCTACGCGGCTCGACCGCGCCCGAAGTGACCGACGTCGGCCTGCATCAGCTGTCCACCTACGGCGTGCTCAAACATCGTTCGCACGAATTCGTCCTGGCGCTGCTGCATGCGCTCATTTCCGCGCGCCTGTTCGCGCTCGAAGGCCACGAGCCGCCGCGCCTGCGCCTGACCGCGAGCGGCCGCGAGGTCATGCTCGATCGCGCCCGCAGCCCGATCGCGTTGCCGGAAGAGCGTCCGGCGCGGCCCGCCTTCGTCGCGCAGTCGCAGCGCTGGCGCCGATAGTCAAGTGACCTGACGAATCAGTCGGTCGGCCATTTGCTCATGACCTCGCGCAGCTCTTCGTCCCACTTGTCGCTGTCTTTCAAGAGCGCCTCGGCGAGCGGCCGCGCCTTGGCGAAATCGCCGCGCTCCGCCAAGGCCAGAATGATGAACATACGCGCCGCCAACACGTGATCTTGCGCCTCCGGCCGCGGATCATGGCGATAGGCATTCAAGAACGTCGAGCAGTCATCGAGCATCGATTGATTGAGCTGCGAATTCCAGCGCGTCGCCACGCAAGGCGCCCAATCCCATTCCACTTCGTGCTTGGTATCGCGCGCCATTCCTTTTCGTTTCTCCGCGATATCGGCCAAATATTCGCCATGTCGGGAATCGCGTTTACGCGCCGTTTCGACGATCGTATGCATACGCGTTTCGATGACGCGGAAATGCTCGCCCGTCGGCAGCGCGCGCATATACGCTTCGCCCGCTCGTAAGGTCGCGTCCCATTGGTGCAGGCCATCGAGCGCGACGAAACGCGCATAGGCGGCCGGCTCGGCGATACCGTCGAGCTTGTCGTTGGTCAGCTTGAGCGCGATATCGGCCAGCGAATGATAACGACGCGCGGCCGTCAATTCATCGAGCAGCTGCCGCGCGGCTTGCACGCGCTCGGCGTTCGGCCGATGCCGATCGTCGGCGCGCGACCACAATTGCTGCTCGCGCTCGCCCAACTGCGCGTTCGCCGTCTCCGAATAGCCCTGCATGCGCTGCTGCAGCGCGGCCAGATCGTGCACGGCATACGAGAGCTGCGGACCGGCGGCCACGGCTTGCTGCAAGAGGCGACGTCTCTCGGCTTCGTCGGTCGTTTGCACGGCATCGCCATACAACTCGAACGCGTGATAAGGCACTTTCGGCCGCGCGCGCTTGACGAACGTCTGCACCACCGGCGCCGGCAAATGGGCCGACTTCAAGAGCGCGACGGCCAGCTGATCTTGCAGCTGCAGGAGCTCGTCGGCGGTTCCGTCGACCTTGGCGCTGCCGCGAATCTCGCCCGACGCGACGTCGATGAAGCGTGCCGTCAGTCGCAGCTGATTGCCCGCGCGTTGATACGCGCCGGCCACGATCGTGCCGGCGCCGAGCAGCGTGCCCACGCGCACCGACGCGATGGCGTCGAGATCGCGCTTCTTGGCGTCGAGGTTCTGCTCGCCGATGACGCGATCGATCGCCGCCCGCTCGACGACGCGCAGCCCCGGCACCTCTTTCAGGTCGGCCGTCACCGTCTCGCGCAACGCCTCGCCGACCGGCGCTTTGGCCGCCGACAGGTCGCGAAACGGCATGACCGCGACGACCGTCTCGGCCTGCGCCGCGGGCGCCGCCAGCAGCAGTAAAATGAGCCAAATACGCATATTTCGAGTCTACAATAACGATTACGCCGACGCGGAAACTACGGCGTTTTCCTGGGACCGGGCGCACACGTCACTTCGCCGCAAATTGGCTCGCCACGCGGCCGCGCAGTCGGCTAAAACGACTGCTGCGCCATGATCAGCATCTCCTCGCTCGGTAAATCCTTCGGCGGCCGCGTCCTCTTCGAAGACGTCACGCTGCAGCTCAACGCCGGCGCGCGCTATGGCCTCATCGGCGCCAACGGCTCGGGCAAGACGACGCTGCTCAAGATCCTCGCCGGCGACGAGCCGGCCTCGGAAGGCAGCTTCACCATCGCCGCCGAAGCGCGCGTCGGCGTGCTGCGCCAAGATCGCTTCCTCGACGACCGCAAGATCATCGGCGACCTGGCGATGATGGGCGAAACCAAAGTGTGGAGCGCGCTGCAAGAGCGGGCGCGCATCATCGACCACGGCGAAGGCGATCCCAATCGGCTGGCGCTGCTCGAAGACACGATCATGCACTTCGACGGCTATACGCTGGAGGCGCGGGCGACGACGGTGCTGGAAGGCCTCGGCATTCCCATCGCCGTGCACCGCCAGCCGCTGGCGACGCTGTCGGGCGGCTTCAAGCTGCGCGTGCTGTTGGCGCAAGTGCTGGTCGGCGGTCCCGATGTCTTGTTTCTCGACGAGCCGACGAACCACCTCGATATTCTGTCGATTCGTTGGCTCGAGAAGTTCTTGGCCGCTTATCGCGGCGCGGCGCTCGTCATCTCGCACGATCAGCGCTTCTTGAACAATATCGCCACGCATATCCTCGACGTCGATTACGGGACGATTTTGCCTTATACGGGAAATTACGCGGCCTTCTTGCAGCAGAAGTCGGCCATTCGCGAGCAGAAAGAGGGCGAGGTCGAGCGCGCGGAAAAGGAGATCGCGCATAAACGCGCCTTCGTCGAGCGCTTCGGCGCCAAAGCGACCAAGGCAAAGCAGGCGCAAAGTCGGCTGAAACAGATCGAAAAGATCGAAGTCGAGGAGCTCAAAGAGAGCTCGCGTCGCTCGCCGTTGTTTCGCTTTACACCCGAACGGCCGAGCGGCAAAGACGTGCTCGAAGTAACCGGGTTATCGAAAGCATATGGCGATAATCAAGTATTACGCGATATGTCGTTCATCATTCGGCGCGGCGAAAAAGTGGCCGTCATCGGACCGAATGGGCTCGGTAAATCGACGCTATTGAAGATTATTACCGGCAATATCGAGGCCGATCGCGGCCAGGCGAAGCTCGGTCACGAAGTGCGAATCGGCTATTTCGCGCAAGATCATCACGACGTCTTGAAGAGCGTGCAAATGACGCCGCTCGATTATATTTGGAGCGTCATTCCCACCGAAGGCGCGGCGCAGGTTCGCGGTCAATTGGGTCGCGTCTTGTTCTCGGGCGAGGACGTGGGCAAGCCGATCGGCTCGTTGTCGGGCGGCGAAGCGGCGCGGCTCATCTTTTGTCGTCTGATCGTCGAGCGTCCGAATGTCTTGGTGCTCGACGAGCCGACGAACCATTTGGATTTGGAAGCCATTCAATCGCTGGCCGATGGCTTGCGCGACTATGAAGGCACGCTGTTATTCGTCTCGCACGATCGCTGGTTCGTGTCGGAGCTGGCGACGCGTATCATCGAATTGACGCCGACCGGCCCGCGCGATTTCCCGGGCACGTTCGCCGAATATCTGCAGCGCAGCGGCGACGATCATTTGGACGCTGACGCCATCTTGAAGCGCGAGCCGAAAGTCGTCGACCCGAAGAGCGCCGATAAAGGCAAAGGATTGTCTTGGGAAGCGGCCAAGAAAGAGCGCAATCGTATCGCCGCGCTGCCGGCCAAACGCGACAAGCTATTGGCGCGAATCGAAGCGGCCGAAGCGCGTAAAGCGGAGATCGCCGGTTATTACGAAGACGCATCGTTTTATCAACGTACGCCGCAATCCGATATCGATAAGCTCGTCAAAGAGAGCGAAGCCTTGCATGGCGAGATCGATCAGCTGCTCGCCGAGTGGGAGGCGATCGAGACGGAGATCGCCGCCAATACTTGATCGGTCGGTGAATATTCGACGATGTCGTTCGTCAGCGAGAGCGTGCAGCGGATGATTCGGCGCCGCGGCGTGGCCACGGCCGACGAGTGCGCGCGCTGGGTCGCCGGTGTCTATGCGGCGCGCGACCAGTGGACGCCGAACTTCGAAGGCGTGCAGTGGACGCTCGGCCGCGCCTGGTACACGCACCTCGAGGAGGAGCGCGTCGACGACTATTTCGCGGCCGCGGCGGCCTCGGACGCGCTCGTCGAGCAGCACTTGCCGGGGATGCAGGCGCGGATGATGGCGCAGCTCGCCGACGTCGTCGGCGCGGCGATGACGCGGCGGCCCGGCTGGTGCGGCCCGGGCGTGCACATCTTCCCGGCCGACGGCTGGCTCGCCGAGCATGGCGGCGACGTGCACTTCGACACTGAAGGGCTCGATGAGCCGCTGCGGATGACGCCGGCGTTGAGCGCGATCTTGATGCTGCAGCCGCCGGAAGCAGGCGGCGGCCTGCGCGTGTGGGACGAGCGCTACGCCGGCCGCGACGACGTGCCCAACGCCGCGCAATTGCCGTCGGAGCTGGCCGATTATGAAGTGGGCGAGCTCGTCGTCATCGACAGCTATCGGCTGCACCAGATTCAGCCGTTCTCGGGCGCGCGCGATCGCATCTCGGTCACGGCGCACGCGGTCTTGACCGACGCCGGCTGGCAAACCTGGTTCTAACTCGGCGTTTTGCGCGGTCTTGCGAGCGATTGGTAAGCTGCGCCGCGCGCTTGCCGGGCGATGTTCGCGAGCCACCGCCGCGCCCGCCGACGCGGTAATATCGCGTCATGAGCGACGCGGATGGCAAGCACAAGGCCACGGTGCCCATCGGCGCGGCCAAAGGCAATCCGCTCTTCGAGCGCACGGTCAAAGCCATCGCGCTCGACGACAACACGACGCGCTGGTTCCTCGTCTCGGTCATGAAGACGCTGGCGGCGACGCCGGACAAGCTGACCTCGGACGATTTGGGCCATCTGTTGCCCGAGATCGATCGCCGCCTGCGCAAGCTCGTCACCGACGCGCAGGCCGACGCGGTCATGAAGCGGCTCTATCGCGTCCTTTTCGAGCAGGCTGAACAGGCGTGACCACGCGCAGCCGCGGCAGCGCCGACACCGAAGACGGCCCCGGCGCGCCCGCGATCATCGGCAACGTCGTCGACGGTCGCTACAAGATCGTCGAGCTCATCGGCACCGGCGGCATGGGTCGCGTCTATCGCGCCGAGCAGGTGCGGCTGCAGCGCTCGGTGGCCGTCAAAGTGCTGCATCGCGCCTATTCGGCGACGCCGGAAGGGCAGCGCCGCTTCGAGCGCGAGGCGATCGCGCTGGCGCGGCTCGACCATCCCAACTGCGTGGACGTGCAGGATTTGGGGCAGCTGCCCGACGGCTCGATGTATTTGGTCATGTCGTATCTGCACGGCGTCTTGCTCGGGGACGCGCTCGAAGATTCGACGTTCTCGATTCCGCGGGCGCTGCATATCGCGCGGCATATCTTGTCGGGGCTGGCGCACGCGCACAAAGCGGGCATCGTGCATCGCGACGTCAAGCCCGACAACGTCATGCTCGTGCACCACGAAGGCGATCCCGATTTCGCCAAGCTGTTCGACTTCGGCATCGTCAAAGTGGCGTCGATCGACGGTCCTTCGGCGCAAAATCTGACGATGTTGGGCCAGCGCTTCGGCACGCCGGCCTATATGTCGCCCGAGCAGTCGCTCGGTCGTCCCGTCGACGCGCGCGCCGATCTGTACGCGCTGACCGTCGTGTTGTACGAGCTGCTCGTCGGTCGCCGACCGTTCGTCGCCGCCGACGAGGAGGGGCTGCTCGTCATGCACGCGGCCAAGGCGCCGCCGACGCTGGCCGAGAACGCGCCCGATCGCGAGTTTCCCGAGGCGCTGGAGGCGTTGGTGCGGCGCGGCTTGGCGAAGTCGCCCGACGATCGCTACACGACCGCCGACGTCTATTTGGCCGCGCTCGACGACTGCGCCGCCGGCATCGGCGCGCTGTCGGCGGCCGCCGCGCGGCCGGTCACGCGCGAGACGTTGCCGCAGGCGCCGCCGTCGCGCGCGCGCCTCTTGGCGCGGCGGGCGCTGCGTTCGCGCCGCGCCTGGGCGATCGTGGCCGCGCTCTTTGTCGTCGGCGGCGGCGCGTTCGCGGCCTATCGCGCGCTGCAGCCGAACTACGCGGCGCACGCGCGGACATTGTTGGCGAGCGGTCGCCCGCAAGAGGCCGCGGCCTATCTGCAAGAGCGGCTCAAAGACATCGCCGATGACGCCAAGGCGCAGCTGCAGCTCGGTCACGCGTACGCCGCCATTCGCCGCTATGACGAGGCGTTGGTGGCCTACGAGCGCGTGCGTTCGCTCGATCGTTCGCTCGTCGACGATCGCGCCATGCGCACCAACCTGATGCTCATGCTCGACGACGAGCGCAACGAGACGGCGACGGGCGCGGCGCGTTTTCTCATTCAGCTGCTCGACGACAACGGCGCCCGCGCTCGCGTCGTCGAGCTGGCGGCGCGCGCGACGACGCCGGCGCATCGCGCGGCCATGCGCGACCTGGCCGAGAGCCTCGGCCTGTCGGCGCGCGTCGACTTGGAGACGTCGTATCGGCTCGATCTCGAGCAGGGCGCGACCTGCATCGATCGCCAGCAGGCGGTGGCCAAGCTGCGCGCGCTGCGCGACGGATCGGCGACGGCGGCGCTGCAAAAGGCGCGCACGCGCAAGAACAACGGCTGCCTGCGCGACGACGCCGCCGACGCCATTCGCTACTTGGATTCGCTCAGCGCCGCCGAGCTGCCCGCGCAATAGGCTGTGTGGCCGCGCACGGCTGTGGCCGCGGCGGCCACACGCACCGTCGCTGACGCGTGCGTCGCGTCATAACGCGCGGCCGCGGCGCTCTGTTATTCACGGCGCATGACGATCACGCGCGCTGTGACATTCTCGCTCTTGGTGTTCGCGCCCGCGCTGGCCGCGGCGCAGTCGACCAGCGTCTGCCCGACCGGCAGCCGCTACGCCACCAACGGCTCCAACTTGGCCTTCTGCATCTTCGACGGCATCGAGCAGCCTTCGAGCACGGTCGGCGAATACTGCGACTATTTACAGAGCGGCTATATCGGTTATTCGTGGACCGACGCGCCCGCCAACGCCAGCTACGTCTGTCCGACCGGCAGCTGGAAGGACACGAACGGCTACGGCAGCGACTTCTGCATCTTCGACGTCGCGCCGCCGAGCTGGGCGCAGCCTTATTGCACCTATCTCGACGACGGCTATATCGGTTATTCGTGGACGATCTGTCCGCCCGGCGCGCAGCTCGTCAACAATGGAGCCAGCGGCGAGCTCTGCGTCTACGAGAACATCCCCGTTCCCAAGGGCGCGCAGACGTACTGCCAATATCTACAAGATGGATATTTCGGTTATTCCTATCCGCTGGCGACGAACCCCAATTACAAATGCCCGGCGGAATTCCGCCAGACGACGAACCTGGCCGGCCTCGGCTACTGCCTCGCCGAGAACCTGTTCCTGCCCGCCTCGCTCGACGTCACGCCTTATTGCGGCTATCTCGCCAATGGCCGTATCGGCTTCGGCTATAAGCCCTAACTAACGCGCGTCTCGATCGCGAGACACATTCACGCGATCGATAGTCGACATTCACGAGCACCATCGGCGGCCTCCTCCAGCTGCGTTAGCGTGACGGCTCGGCGTGACCGCGGCGCATATTGTCCCGCATTCGGCTCGCGCCCAATGGGGGAGCGTGCATGCGCAGGACAGCTTCGATG
The DNA here is from genome assembly GCA_963785725.1 of uncultured delta proteobacterium. Classification (GTDB taxonomy): domain Bacteria; phylum Myxococcota_A; class Polyangia; order Palsa-1104; family Palsa-1104; genus JAQBQH01. Next base: position 29,869 of record CAWAWS010000007.1, read on the forward strand.
GTCGCGCTCGCGGTGCTGGTGGGCTGCGGTCACTCGTCGGGCCACGGCGGCGCGAACAATGACCAAGGCGCGCCGAGCGGCGCCGACATGAGCGGCACCGTCGACGACGACATGAGCGTCCACGTCGCCGACGGCGGCGCGCCCGACTTGGCCGGCCCGCCGTTCACGCCCGCCGACGTCGCCAAATACGTCAACCCGATCATCGGCAGCGACGGCGCCGACACGTTCCCCGGCGCCGACACGCCCTTCGGCATGCTGCAGTGGAGCCCGGAGAACACCAACGGCAATCAGACGCGTACGCCTTATCCCGGCGGCTACGCTTACAACAACGCCAAGATCCGCGGCTTCAGCTTGACCCATATGTCGGGCACCGGCTGCGCCGGCGGCTTCGGCGACATTCCGTTCTTCCCGCTGCCAGCCGCGGTCACGACGTCGCCGTCGAGCGACACGAGCGACGCCATCTACGCCAGCACCTTCACGCACGCCGACGAGAGCGCGACCGCCGGCTACTACTCGGTCATCCTCGACTCGGGCGTGCACGTCGAGCTGACGGCGACGCCGCGCACCGGCTCCGGCCGCTTCACCTATCCCGCCGGCAAGCCGCAGACGCTGCTCATTCGCACGTCGGGCTCGGAGGTCGGCAGCGAGAGCGCGTCCATCACCGTCGACAGCGCCAACAAGGTCGTCACCGGCTGGGTCAAGAGCGGCAACTTCTGCGGCTACATCAACACGGTCGATCGGCGCAGCTATTACACCCTCTATTTCCGCGCCGAGTTCGATCAGCCCATCACCGGCACCGGCACGTGGACCAACGGCACCGTCACCGCCGGCAGCACCACCGCGAGCGGCGGCACCGGCTACGGCACCGACGGCTTCCCGCCCGCCGGCCAAGGCTCGGGCGCGTACTTGACCTTCGGCGGCACCAATCCCGTCGGCGTGCGCGTCGGCATCTCGTTCGTCAGCGCCGCCAACGCGCAGGCCAATCTGACGGCCGAGAACCCCGCCGGCACCACCTTCGACAGCGTGAAGCAGGCCGCCTACGACCTCTGGAACGGCGAGCTCGGCCGCGTCGTCGTCACCGGCGGCACCACCGATCAGCTGACGATGTTCTACACCGCGCTCTATCACGCGATGATGCATCCCAACCTCTTCAGCGACGTCAACGGGCAGTACCTGGGCATGGATCAGACGGTCCATCAGATCGCCGCGACGCAGAAGGCGCAGTACGCGAACTTCTCGGGCTGGGACGTCTATCGCGGGCAGCTGCAGCTGTTGACGCTCGTCGATCCGACGGCCGGCGGCGACATCGCGCAGTCGCTGCTCAATCAGGCGACGCAGAACAGCGGCGTCTGGGATCGCTGGACGCACGCCGCCGGCGGCACGCACGTCATGACCGGCGATCCGGGCCACATCGCCGTGCCGACGATCTACGCGTTCGGCGGCACCAACTTCGACGCCAAGTCGGCGCTGTCGTCGATGGTCATCGCGGCGACGCAGCCGACCGCCGACGACGCCAGCAGCTCGGGCTGGAACGTCATGGTCGTGGGCGAGCGCCCGTCGCTGGACAAGTATTTGTCGCTGCATTACGTGCCCGCCGACGGCAACGCGTGGGGCGGCGTGGGCGAGACGATCGAAGACGTCGCCGCCGACTTCTCGATCGCGCAATTGGCTGCGCGCCTCGGCGACACGACGACGCACGACAGCTTCCTCACCCGCTCGACCTACTGGCAGAACGTCTACAACCCCGCGGCCTTCGACGGCGTCGGCTACCTGATGCAGCGCAACTCCGACGGCACGTGGCCGAGCGGCTTCGATCCGACGAGCTCGGACGGCTTCGCCGAGGACAGCGCCACCGTCTACACCTGGAACATCCCGTTCAATCCGGCCGGCCTGTTCGCGAAGATGGGCGGCGTCGCCGCGGCGCTCACGAGGCTCGATGCGTTCTTCAAGGACGGCAGCGGCAATTGGTCGTTCGTCGACACCTCGGGCACGCACGCCGACATGACGAACGAGCCCTCGCTCGACAGTCCGCTCCTCTACAGCTTCGCCGGCGCGCCCTACAAGACGCAGGCGACGGTGCGCGCGGTCATGGACGCGCTGTGGAAGAACGCGCCTGGCGGCATTCCCGGCCAGGACGATTTGGGCGCGATGTCGGCCTGGTACGTCTGGTCGGCGCTCGGCCTCTACCCGCAATATCCCGGTCGCTCCGAGCTGCTCTTGTTCGCGCCGCTCTTTCCCGCGGTCACGATCCATCGCGGCAACGGCGTCGTCCTCACGATCAACGCGCCGCAAGCGGCCGACGCGGTGCCGTACGTGCAGAGCCTGCAGGTCAACGGCGCGGCGACGACGAAGGCGTGGCTGCCCGAGACGTTCGTCAGCGCCGGCGGCCAGCTCGACTTCACGCTCGGCGCGCAGCCGAACACGACGTGGGGCGCCGCCGTCGCCGACGCGCCGCCGTCGTTCGCGCCTTAACCTCAATAAGTCACGTAGAAACCGAGGTCGGTCATGCGCTGCGGCGCGCCGAAGCCCCGCGCCAACACGTCGTCCGGCACGTCTTGGGTCACGGTCAGACGAAACGTGTAAGACGTCGCGTGCGGCGGATAGGCGTCGAGCCGCTTGGCGCTCAGCGGCCGATCGCGTCGAGCGCCGCGCGGCTCTTGGGCGGCAGCACCAACGCCGCCGCCGCCACGTTCTCGCGCAAGTGCGCCACCGACGACGTGCCCGGGATCAGCAGGATATTGGGCGCGCGCTGCAGCAGCCACGCGAGCGCGACCTGCAGCGGCGTCGCGCCCAGCTCCGCCGCCACCTCCGACAGCGTCGACGACTGCAGCGGCGTAAATCCGCCCAGCGGAAAGAACGGCACGTACGCGATGCCCTGTTTCGCCAGCGTGTCGACGAGCGCGTCGTCGCCGCGATGCGCGAGGTTGTAGTGGTTCTGCACGCACACGATCTCGGTCAGCTTTTGGGCCTGCTCGACCTGCCGCGCCGTCACGTTGCTGAGCCCGATGTGGCGAATGAGCCCCTCCCGCTTGAGCTCGATGAGCACCGCCAGCTCCGCCGCGAGCGGACCTTCGGCGGGCGCCATGCTCCGCATGCTGCGCAGGTTCACGATGTCGATCGCCTCGAGCCCGAGGTGGCGCCGGTTGTCCTCGATCGCCGACCGCAGCTCGGCCGGCGACAGCGCCGGCAGCCACGACGCGTCCGCGCCGCGTCGCGCGCCAACCTTCGTCACGATGACGACGCCCTTCGGATACGGATGCAGCGTGGCGCGAATGAGCTGATTCGTCACGTGCGGGCCATAAAAGTCGCTGGTGTCGAAGTGGTCGATGCCGGTGGCGACGGCCTCGCGCAGCACGGCCGCGGCCGCAGCCGGGATCGCGCGGCGGCCCGAAGACGTGCGGGCCGGCCAGCTGCATCGCGCCGTAGCCCATCCGGTTCACGGTCAGCGACGTGCCGGGAAACGTGAACCGGCCGCCGAGCTTCTGTGGATTCGTCATGGCCTCGAATCTACCGCTGGCGACCATTCACACCAGCAAATAGCATGCATGGCAATCATGAGCGCTGTTCATGCCAGAGATCTCGACCTCAACCTCTTGCGCGTGCTCGTCGCCGTCGCCGACACCGGCTCGGTGACGAAGGCGGCGGCGCGGCTCTACCTCACGCAGTCGGCGGTGAGCGCGGCGCTGACGCGGCTCGGCTCGGCGCTGGACACGCCGATGCTCGTGCGCCACGGCCGCGGCGTCATCCTGACGAGCCGCGCCGCCCGCCTCGTGACCGAGGTGCGCCCGCTCTTGGACGCGATGCTGCAGGCCGCGCTGGCGCCGTCGCGCTTCGACGCCCGCACCAGCGAGCGCACGATTCGCCTCGGCCTCTCCGACTTTTCGGACGAGTGGCTGTTGCCGCCGCTCTTGCGTCGGCTCGCCCGCGACGCGCCGAAGATGCGGCTCGTCTGCACGCCGGTCCAGTTCCGCACGGTCGGCGAGGCGCTGGCGACCCGGCGCGTCGATCTCGCGGCCACCGTCGCCGACGAGCTGTCGCGCGCCATCTTGCGCGCGCCGCTCATTCGCGGCCACTTCGTCTGCGTGTTCGACCCGCGCCACGTGCGCCTCGGCGCGCGCCCGAGCAAACGCGCCTACCTCGCGCAGGAGCACGTCATCGTCTCCTACAACGGCGATCTGCGCGGCATGGTCGAGGACGCGTTCGGCGTCGAGCGTCGCGTGCGCTGCTCGGTCGCGAGCTTCAGCGCCATCGGCGCCATCGTCGACGACAGCCCGCTCGTCGCCACCTTGCTCGACGTCTTCGCCGCCCAGCTGCTGCGGCAGCGACCGCACCTGCGCCGCGCGCCATTTCCGTTCGCGCACCCTGCCGGCGGCATGGATCTGCTCTGGCCCGCCGCGCTGAACGAGGACGACGCCTGCGCCTTCGTGCGCGCCGCGATCATCGACATCGCGATGCAGGTGCGCGCCAACGCTTGACCGTTGTCCGAATCAGCTTCCTTGCGGAATGAAGCCGGGCAGACCGGTGTCGACCACGAGGTTGAAGCGACGGCGGGTATCGATGGCATTGAGCTGCGCCATCGCGTCATCGGGAATCTGCGACACGTCGAAGTTCTCGCGAATGCGGCTGGGCGTCTTGGCCGTGGTCAACAACGCCGTTCCACGCTGCACCGCCCACGCCAGCAGCACCTCGGCCGGCGTCTTTCCGGTGCGCCGCGCGATGTCGGCGACGATGGGATCGTCGAGAAGCCGCGGCTTCATGCCGTGGCCGAGCGACGCGAACGCGAGCAAGACGACACCCTCTCGCCGGCAATACTCGAGCAGCTCCCATTGCGGTAGATAAGGATGGGCTTCGACCTGAATCACCGCCGGCCGGATTCGCGCGGCAGCCAACACGTCGGACAGGTTGGCCAGCGAAGCATCCGACAGCCCGATGGCGCGGCAGGCACCCGCGTCGACCTGCGCCTCGAGCGCATGCCAGGTGTCGACGAGCGTCACGCCGTCGTCATAGAGCAGCTTACCGTCGGCGCCACGGGGCTCTTGGTCATCGCCGGGCTTGAAGGCAAACGGCGTATGAATGAGATAGAGATCTACATAATCGAGCCCGAGCCGCTCCAGGCTCGCGCGCAGCGCCGGCGCGACGCGCTCGGGTCGATGATTGTTGTTCCACAGCTTCGTGGTGACGAAGAGATCCTGTCGCCGAAGCGCGCCCGAGCTCAGCGCATCGCGGATGGCCTCGCCGATCTCGCGCTCGTTCCGATAGCGCTCGGCGCAATCGAGGTGGCGAAAGCCGACTTGCAGCGCGGTCGTCACCGCCGTCTTCGTGACCGCCGGATCGGGAATGAGCGTCCCGAACCCCAACGCTGGGATCGCGGCGCCGTTGGGCAAGGAAAGCTTGGCATGCGCAAGGTCGCTCACCTGACTCCTCCTTCGAGTGGTCTTCGTTCGCAAGATAGTAGAGCGCGGCCAACCGAACGCCAACGCCGCGCCTGCCTGACGGGCCGCCGGCCGAGGCGTTCACCGAGCGGCGGCGCCCTTGCGGCGCCGAGAATGGGTCGGCTAAATACGGCGTTTCGTGTACGCCGCGACGAGCTGGCGCGGCCTCGCCAGCTGCCAAAAACGCAGACGCGGGAGAGTGGAGTGGTGCGGCAAATTGTCGCCCCGACCGCGCGCGACGCATTGCACGCTTAACCGCGTTCAGCGTGTCGCGATTGGATCAGCGGCGATTAGTCTGCGAAATCGAAGCGCTTACGAACCGTGGCGCCGGCCTTGATGTCGACCGCCATCTCGCGCTTGATGTGGAACTCGGGATTGCTCAGCAGCACCGAATGCTGGCCGGCCGGCAGCTTGATCTCGAGCGGCGTCGCGCCGCGGTCGGTGCCGTCGACGATGACGCGGCACCACGGGCTCGTCGCCACGACCAGCATGCCCGGCCCGGTCGCATGCGCGCCCGCGTCCGCCGGCGCCGACGTCGCGCCGCTGGCCGGCGCCACCGCTGCCGGTCGCGGCGCCGCCACCGGCGCCGACGCGACGCCGCTCGCCGGCGCCGACGACACACCGCTCGTCGCCACCGTCGTCGTCGTCGCCGGCCGCTTGCCCACCCTTTGCGGCGGCAGCGTCGGCAGCTGCACCAAGGTCGGCAGCGGACGATGACCCGGCTGATGATGCGCCGCCGCCGCGTTCTTGCTCGCCAGCGTCGCCTTCGCCTCGTTCGCGCTCTTGGCCGCCGCTTCGTTCGGCCCTGCGACCGTCGACGGCGCCGCAGCCGGCGTCGCCGTCGGCTCGACCGCGGCCGGCGCCGTCGATTTCGCCGTTTGCACCTGCGCGACGCCGGTTTGCGGCGGCTCGTCGAGCTCGAGCGGCGCCTTCGCCGTGCCGCCGACGCCCGCGGACGGCTCCGTCGCCGCCTTGGCTTTGGCCGCTTCCACCTTCAACGGGTCATCGGCCGGCGCCGGCGCTGCGATCGTCGCCGGCCCTTGCACGTGCGACAACAGCGCGTACGCGCCTGCGGCCACCGTCAGCAAGAGCGCCACCGCCGCGCCGGCCACGCGCCCGAGCTGACCCGACTTCGGAATCACCAGCTGGCTCGCGCCCGAGCGGCTGCCCGTGCCCACGATGACCGACGGCTCCGCCTGAATCATGACGGGCTTGTTGAGCTTGGCGATGAATGCGTCGCGCTCCGCCTTGATGCGCTCGGCGTTCGGATCCGAGATCTCGATCTCTTTCGTGTCCGAATATTCCGGCGTCAGCGTCAGCAAATGCTCGTCGAGCGTCTGACCGGCGGCCTGCGCGTCGCGCCAGACCTCGATCTTGTCGCCGAACAGCTGATGCATGAACTGCTGCGTCGCGATCGGCGTGGCTGCGATCTGCTCTTTGCGGACGAAGTGCTCGAGCTCCGCCTGCATCTCGCGCGCGGTATGCCAGCGATTCTCGCGATCTTTCTCCAGCGCTTTCATGACGATCGCTTCCAGCGCCGGCGGATAGCTGGGATCGATCTCGCGCGGCGGAGTGACGCGCCCTTCGACGATCTCTTTGAGCACTTCGAAGTCGCTCGTGCCGCGATAGAGCCGCCGCGACAGCGTCAGCTCCCACATCAAAATGCCGAGACTGTAGATGTCGCTGCGCCGATCGAGCGACTCCGAGCGGCACTGCTCGGGGCTCATGTACGGCACTTTGCCTTTGAGCGTGCCGACGCGCGTCTCGCGCAGTCGATTGGACGCCTTGGCGATGCCGAAATCGAGCAGCTTGACGCTGCCTTCGTAGGTGACGATGAGGTTCTGTGGCGAAACGTCGCGGTGCACGATATCGAGCGGCGCGCCGTCGAAGCCCACCTTTTCGTGCGCGTAATGCAGCCCGGCCGCGGCGCTGATGACGATGTGCAGCGCCTGCTCGATCGGCGGCGCCTGCAGTCGGGTGTTGACCGCGCGCATGATCGAGCGGACGTCCTCGCCGTGCAGATACTCCATGGCGATGTAGTAGCTGTCGTCGATCATGCCGACGTCGTAGGTCTGCACGATGTGCGGATGCTCGAGCGTCGCCGCGATGCGCGCCTCGTCCAGGAACATCTCGACGAAGTCGGTGTTCTGCGCCAGCTGCGGCAAGATCCGCTTGATGACGACCATCTTCTGGAAGCCGGTCAGCTTGCGGACGCGCGCGAGAAAGATCTCGGCCATGCCGCCCACGGCCAGCCGCTTCAGGATTTCGTAATCGCCGAGTCGCTGGTTCACGCCGAGACCCTTGGCTAAGGGATCGCCAAGCTTGGGAAGTCGAGACTCGGCCACGGTTTCAATCTATCGATCAGCGAGTGGGCAGTCAACGCACGGTACCGTACCGTCGCGTCATATTTTGTTGATCAGAGTTGACGCAAAGCGAAACGTATTGAGGCTCGCATTTCGCGCGGACAATTAGTTCCAGGTCAATCCCGTATTGCCGAAGGCGATGTAGCAGGTGTTGGTGGTCGACTTGTTGACCACGCCGATTCCCGTCGTCCAGGCGCCGGTGCCCGCGTACGTCCAGCAGATGCAGATCGTGTCGGCGGGGTCACTGATGCACTTGGACTGCACCGAGTTGGCGGAGTTGCTGCTGTCCGTAATGTCTTCTTCGAGCGGCGAGCCCGACGGGTTGAATGCCAGCGCCGCTTCCGTGGCTTGCGTCGCATTGTACGTGTCCGGAAGGACGCAGTCGTAAAAGCTCTGACCGACGCCATCGGAGTGCATTTTCTGAGGCAGCGTGCCGCAGCAGCCGGGCGAATGCGCTTCGCAGCCGTCGTCGGGATCGGGCGCTTTGGGCTGGTTGCAGTTGGACCAGCCCGGCTCGCACACGGACGTACATACGCCCAGGCTGCAGGTGGGCGTCATGACGTCGTCGGCGCCGCTGACGCAGGCGCGACCGCAGGCGCCGCAATTATTGACGTCGCTGGCGGTGTTCGACTCGCAGCCGTCGGACGCGAGGCCGTTGCAGTCGGTGAAGCCGCTGGCGCACGTGATCGCGCACGTCGACGGATCGCAGTTGCCGCCGATCGCATTGCAGCAGGTGTTGTTGCAGACGGTGGCCGTCGGCTTCAGGCCGTACGAGCAGGTGCCGCCGGCGGCGGGGCACGTGCCGGCGTAGCAGGCGACCGGGCTGGGCTCGTCGGTGCAATCGGCGTCGGTGCAGCAGGTGTCGGCGGCGATACAGGCGCCGTTGCACACTTTTTGTCCGGTCGACGCGAGCGTCGTTTCGCAGCCGTCGCTGAGCTCGCCGTTGCAGTCGCCGAAGCCGTCGGCGCACGTGAGGACGCAGCTGGCGCTGCACGTGCCGTTGTTGTCGGTGCAGCAGAGATCGCCGCAATGCACCGACGATGACGCGCAATAGGCCGTGACCTTCAAGTTGAAGCAGGCTTTGCCGCCCGGCGATAATTTCTGCACGCTACAGGCGCTGCCAGTCGGCATCTTGGCGTTGGCGTCGGCGAACGTCGTCAGCACGAGCACGTGATTGCCCGGCGGAACGTCGAGATTGATCGCCTGCTTCGCCGTGAACGTGCGCGTCTCTTGCGGCTGCATGGCGACGGCCACGGAGTTGCCGTTGCACTTGGCCGTCGAGCCGTAGATGTCGAGCTTGTACATCTCCGCGCTGGTGACGAGGCTGCCGATGACCTGCGTGACGCACGAGTGCTGAGTGGTGTCATCGGCGCAACCCGCCAATCCACTGCTCGCGAACCCAACTAGGCCAATAAGAGTGACGAACCCGCTAAAGCGGAGCTTTCTCATGTTTTCCATCCGCGAGCGGAACGTTAACATATGTTATCGTCCGCCGCGGAATGCTTACGCGTAAGCTTACCTCGATAGCGTTGTTATGCTTGTTGTGTTGCGCGACCCGGGCGCGCGCCGACGTCGAGAGCCCCGAAGTGTTGGCCGGCGTGGCGGCCTACAACGGGCTCGAATACGAGAAGGCGATCACCGTCCTGCGCCAAGCGTTGAACTCGACGCTGACGCGCGAGGAGAAGATGGTCGCCTACAAGACACTGGCGTTCAGCTATTTCGCGACGGGAAACCGCGCGCAGGCGATCGTCTACTTCGTCAACGTCTTGCGCATCGACGAGAACTTCGAGCTCGATCGCTCGAGCCCGCCGGCCGAGCGCGCGGCGTTCGAAGAGGCCAAAGCCGAGGTCGCCACCGGCGCCGGCGGAACGGCGGGCAGCCATCACGCGCTGTCGGCGCTCAACCCGAAGATCACGCCGCCGAGGCCCATCCAAGGCCAGACGGTGCGCATGCAAGTCGACTATCCGGGCGGTCTCGCCGAGCGCATGAGCCTCTTTTATCGTCCGCGCGGCGTCGGCCTCTATCAGCGCAGCATCGTCGGCGGTGACGTCGGCGGTCGCTTCGACTTGACCATCCCCGGCACGCGCGTCGTCTACCCGGGCATGGAGTATTACATCGTCGCGCTCGACGAGGGCGGCGCCTCGGTCGCGCGCGCCGGCTCGCTGTCGTTCCCGCTCGCGTTCGACGTCCGCGACAGCAAGAAGCCCGTCTATAAGAAGGGTTGGTTCTGGGGAATGATGACGGGAATCGTCGTCGCCGGCGCCGGTGTCGCGACGGCGCTCGTCCTCGTCCACAACTCGACGCTACCGACTTCAGTCACAGTCTCTCCCTATTAATCCTCGAAGGTGGTGATCATGAAGCGCTTAGGCCTACTGTCACTAGCAGTTGCGTTCTCGGCTTGTTCGGGCTCGTCGCACGTCGGCGGCGGCGGCGGCGACATGAGCGCCAACGTCGGCGACATGAACGCCAGCGTCGGCGATCTGGCGACGTCCAGCGACGGCGGCGGCAACGAAGACGGCGGCGCGCCCGATCTCGCGCCCCTCCCGCCCGACATGACGCTGCCGAACTTCGGCTGTGCCAGCGTCAACGATCCGAACGCCGTGCCGGTCCCGGTGCCGCAGTCGATCACCTCGAGCCGCGAGCTCTCCTGCACGTCGCTGTGGGAGATCTCGGGGACCACCGTCGTCGACAACAATGCGACGCTGACGATCGACAAAGGCGCGACGATTCTCATGAACTCGTATGCGTCGCTGATCATCAATCAGGGCAGCAAGCTCGTCGCGGTCGGCACGGCGGTGCAGCCGATCGTGTTCACCAGCGTCAACTTGCCGTCGGCGCGTTTGCCCGGCCAGTGGGGATCGGTCGTCCTTTTCGGCAAGGCGCCGGGAAACTGGGGCACGCAGACGTCGGACATGGGCACGCAGGTGTCCATCGGGCAGAGCGCGCCCGACGGCAACAACTGGCCCGTGACGTTGACGGCGGCGGACGGCGTCACCCCCATCGTGGGCGGCGGCACCATCGACAACGACTCGAGCGGCACGCTGGCCTACGTGCGCCTCGAATACGGTGGTCTGCCCGTCAATAGCGGCGCGCAGTTCGAGATGCTCGGCCTCTACGGCGTCGGCTCGGGCACGAGCCTCAGCCACATCGACATGCGCCAGGCCAACTTCGGCTGCTTGTTCGCGGAGGGCGGCTCTTTCACCGCCGACCACCTCATCTGCCAGTGGAGCGGCAACGGCGGCTTCGACTTCACGCGCGGCAACCACTCGAAGGTGCAGTTCCTCGTCGACCAAGAGGTCCCGACCTCGTCGGCCGAAGGTCTCGGCATCAAGCAGCACAATCCGCCGAACCAGCTGGCGCCGCTCACGAACCCGACGATCTACAACGTCACCGTCACGTCGACCGCCGCGCCGAACAACGTGACGCTCAAGGATCCGTACTGCTTCTTCATGAACCGAGCGCCCTCCGGCAATGTGTACAACTTCATCGGCACCGGCTTCAGCGCCGGGTTGTTGATGGCCAACGGCGTCGGGACGCTGGCCAAGACGACGCTCCAGAACAGCATCCTTTACGGCAACGTCGATCCGAACAATCCCAACACCAACATCTCCGAGGCGACGGGCAACGACGAGGACATGACCGCCTGGTTCAACACCGCCGGCTGGAACAACTCGCAGACCAACCCGATGTTGCAGGATCCGACGAACGTCTCGTTCTTGCGCATGGGACCGGCGACGACGCTGACGACGAACGCGGCGACGCCGCCCAACGACGGCTTCTTCGACACGACGGCCGCGTACATCGGCGCCTTCAAAGATCGGAACGACACCTGGGCGACCGGCAACTGGGTCGTCTGGGCGCCCAAGTAGCCCAGCGCACTCCGCTTTCGGCGGCGCGCGATCCATTTGCATTCGCGCGCCGCCGCTCGTAAACTCCCTCGATCTGCAACGGAAATAAGCGCAAAGGGTCGGGAATTCGCGGCTTGACCGCTTCGCCGTTCTTCGCGTTTTCGACATCGGACGACAAGGCGGAAGCATGGATTTGCAGCAACTGAGCGCCGAGATCTCGCGGCGCCGCACCTTCGCAATCATCTCGCACCCCGACGCCGGCAAGACGACGCTGACGGAGAAGCTGCTGCTTTACGGCGGCGCCATCCATCTCGCCGGCTCGGTCAAGCAGTCGCGCCGCGGCGGCCGCGAGACGACCAGCGACTGGATGGAGATCGAGCGCCAGCGCGGCATCTCGGTGTCGACGAGCGTCCTGCAGTTCGACTATCGCGGGCGGCGCGTCAACCTGCTCGACACGCCCGGCCACCACGACTTCAGCGAAGACACCTATCGCACGCTCGCCGCCGTCGACGCCGCCGTCATGCTGATCGACTGCGTCAAAGGCATCGAGCCGCAAACGATCAAGCTGTTCAAAGTGTGCCGTCTGCGCGGCGTCCCCATCGTCACGTTCATCAACAAGATGGACCGCATGGGGCGCGAGCCGTTCGACTTGATCGACGAGATCGAGCGCGTGCTCGGCATTCCCTGCGCGCCGGTCAATTGGCCGGTCGGGCAAGGGCCGACGTTCGCCGGCGTCTACGATCGCGCGTCGCGCCAGCTGCACCAGTTCGAGCGCGCCGAAGGCGGCGCGCAGCGCGCGCACACCACCGTCGGCAACATCGACGACGCCGACTTCGGCGAGATGGTCGGCCGCGATCTGCGCCAGCAGCTCAAAGAGGAGATCGAGCTGCTCGACGGCGCGTCACGGCCGTTCGAGCGCGAGGCCTTCTTGCGCGGCGAGATGACGCCGGTCTTCTTCGGCTCGGCGATGACCAACTTCGGCATCGAGCCGTTCTTGGACAGCTTCGTCGACATCGCGCCGGCGCCCGGTCCGCGTCGCATCACCGTCGGCGCCATGCCGACCGAAGGCGCGCCCAGCTCGATCATCACGACGACGCCGACGACGATCATCGAAGCGGCCACGCCGCCGGCGACTTTGGCGGCCGACGACCCCGAGTTCTCGGCCTTCATCTTCAAGATCCAGGCGAACATGGATCCGCGCCATCGCGATCGCATCGCCTTCGCGCGCGTGTGCTCGGGTCGCTTCATTCGCGGCATGGAAGTCCTGCACGTGCGCTCGGGCAAGCGGCTGGCGTTGACGCGCTCGCTGCACTTTTTGGCGCACGAGCGCAAACAGGTCGACGAAGCCTTCGCCGGTGACGTCATCGGCATCTGGGATCCGGGCATTTTGCGCATCGGCGACAGCTTGTGCGACGGCGCGCCGGTGGAGTTCGACGGCATGCCGCGCTTCTCGCCCGAGTTCTTCGTGCGCGTGCGGCTCACCGACTCGGGCAAGCGCAAGCAGCTGAAAAAGGGGCTCGATCAGCTGTCGGAAGAGGGCGCGGTGCAGCTCTTCTTCGATCGCCATCGCATGAATCGCGAGCCCATCTTGGGCGCGGTCGGTGTGCTGCAGTTCGAGGTCGTGCAGCATCGGCTGAAGTCGGAATACGGCGCGCCCATCGAGCTCGATCGGCTGCCCTATCAGCACGCGCGTTGGATGGAGGGTGACGTCGACCTGTCGAAGTTCGAGTCGCGCGGCTACAGCACGTGCGTGCTCGACGTCGAAGATCGGCCGCTCGTCCTGTTCGAGAGCGAGTGGGCGATGAATCGTGCCGAGCGCGAGAATCCGACGGTCAAGTTCATCGCCGCCGTGCAGCCCGGCCGCTCCGCGCGCTCCGCCGCGTAATCGCCGTATTCACCCCATTCGCGAAAAGCCGCGTGCGACACGTTGTCCAGGCGCGCCCGTCGTCAATGCCATCGACATTGTCCAGTCTAACTAAGCTTATGGTGATGCTTGGCGTCGACGGGCCGAACGGCGGCGTTGCAGATGAAGCCGATGATGAGCAGGCTCGCCATCAGATACATCGTGACGTTGTAGACGTGCGCTTTGGATTCGCCGTGTCGGATCTGCCATTCGCGGACATAGGTGACGAGGCTGGGGCCGGCGATGGCGGCCGCGGACCACGCGGTCAATAAGCGGCCGTGAATGGCGCCGACCTGATAGACGCCGAAGAGATCGCGCAGATAAGCGGGAATCGTCGCGAAGCCGCCGCCGTACATGCTGAGAATGATCGTGAAGCAGGCGACGAATAGGACGACGCTGCCGAGGCGCGCGGCGGTGGGAACGGACACGTATAAGACGGCGCCGAGCGCGAAATAGATCATGTACGTGCGGCGGCGGCCAATCGTGTCGGAGAGCGACGACCAGATGAAGCGGCCGAGCAAGTTGAAGATGCTGAGTAGGCCGACGAATCCCGCGGCCGCGCTGGCCGTAATGCGCACGGGGAAGACCTCTTGAATCATCGGTGACGCCTGCGAGAGCACGCCGATGCCGGCGGTGACGTTGAGAAACAGGACCGCCCACAAGAGCCAAAACTGCGGGGTGGCGATGGCTTCGTTGGCGGCGACGGGCGGACCGGCGACTTTGACGGGCGCGGCCGTCTTGGCTCCGCTCGCCGTCGCCGGCGCCCAATCGGGCGGCGGGACGCGCACGGTGAAGGCGCCGAACAGCATGAGCGCGAAGTAGAGCGCGCCCATCGTCGCGAAGGTCTCGGCGACGCCGACCGAGTGCGCGGTCTTGAAGTGATCCATGAGCGTCGTCGCCAAAGGCGCGCCGATGAGCGCGCCGCCGCCGAAGCCCATGATGGCCAGACCGGTCGCCATTCCCGGTCGATCGGGGAACCATTTGATGAGCGTCGATACCGGCGAGATGTAGCCCGAGCCGAGGCCGATGCCGCCCAACATGCCGTAGCCGAAATAGACGACGGCGATGGAGTGGAAATGGACGCCGACGGCGGCGACCTCGAGACCGCCGCAGAAGCAGAGCGCGGCGGTGAACATGGCGCGGCGCGGGCCGACGCGCTCGAGCCACGTGCCGAAGAGCGCCGCCGACAAGCCGAGGACGGCGAAGGCGATGTTGAAGATCCACACGGTCGTCGTCAGCGGCCAATCGCCGGCGGCGGGCTTGGTGACGCCGATGACGCGGCTGATCGGCAGGTTGAAGACGCTGAAGGAGTAGGCCTGGCCGATGGCGAGGTGGATGGCGAGCGCGGCCGGCGGCACCAGCCAACGATCGTAATTCGCCGGCGCGACCGAGCGTTCGCGCGACAAGAAGGACGCGGCGCCGCTCACGAACGGCACGCGCGCGGCCAGATCGTACACTTGCGTACTATATGGATGTATACGTTATCGATGCGCATGATATTCGGCCTCCGGCAAGCGTCGAAGCTGGGATGCGCTCAGCGAAACAGCTGTATCGCCTTTTGCAGCGTCGCGTAGACGCCCCAGCCGAGCGGGATCGAGACGACGATCCAGCGCAGGAAGCGCTGCGCGTAGCGGGACGAGCTGCTCTCCTCGGTCGCGGCCATGGTTGCCTCCGCCGCGGATTCGCGGCGCGCACGACACGCGCGGCGACCCGCAACCTCATGTTAGGTCAGATGATGTCTCGAATCTAATGAGATGCGCGGTGGCGGGAAATGTCACACCGGCGTCGCGGATTTTGCGGCCGCGGCGGAGCTACGGCGTGGCCGACCAGAGGCAGATGTCTTCGTTGGCGCAGCCGCCCGGCTCGCAGGTGCCGATGAGCAAGTAGCAGCTGTCGATGGGCACGACGCGGTAGGCCGAGCCGGGCGCCATTTGGTTGGGCGCGAGGCTGAAGGCATCGGCGAGCGTCGGGCGCGTCATGATCGACGTGCCGAAGTCGGCGGTGACGAAGAGCGTCAAACGATCGCTGGAGATGCCGGTGACGGCGCCGAACTGCTGGATGGCGTCGGGCATCAAGGTGCCGGCGGGAAACGGGTCGCTCGTCGACGCGCGCAGCGATTCGTAGGTGCCGACGCCGATGCCGGCGCTGACGTGATAGTAGAACGCCAGCCCGTCGGCGCTGAGCAGCGGCCACTCCAGCGTCGTGACCCCGCCGAGCGCGGCGTTGATCTGCGCGAACGGGCCGACGATGGGAAAGCCGAAGTTGGTGGCGCCGGCGATGGGGCGCGAGACCTGGCGGAATTGCAGGTTGGCGACGCCGATGATGGTGAGGCCGTCGGCGCTGAGCGTCATCGTCGCCTCGGCCCCGCTGAAGCCGTCGGCGTGCATGGCCGACGTGATGTCTTGGCTGACGTAGTTGGTCGCGCCCGAGGTCGCGGCGTCGGCGATCGTCAAGAGCGTGTCGGGCGCGCCCACGCACTCGGCGAACGAGGCGCGCAGGAGCAGCAAGCTGTCGCCGCTGGCCGACGCGCCCAGCAGCGCCTCCTGCGCGCCGCTGGTGCTGACGCTGGCGACGGGGGTGCCGCTGGCGCTGAATGACGTGCCGCACACGGGCTTGGGCGGGATCGGCTTGACCGGCGGCGGCGATAGATCGGCGGCATCAGATCGGGCGGCGACGCGAGGTCGGCGGACGACAGATCGGGCGGCGGCGCCAGGTCGGGCGGCAGGTCGGCCAGGTCGAACGCGGCCAAATCGGGCGTCGCATCGGCCATATCGCCGCCCGCCAAATCGGGGTGCTCGCCGTTCGGCAGCCCGGTGGCGCAGCCGCCGACGACCCAAGACAACAGCAAAAGCGCCGAGATTCTCACGACGTTCCCCCAAAAAAAGATCAGGCTTCGCTCGATTGACGGGCGCCGGCGCCATTCGTCGCAGCCCAAAGTGAGCTGATTTGGTTTTCGCGATATCGCTGCCGGCGAGCGGCGGCGTGAGGTAAGCCGAGGGCGTTTCGAATAGTCGACGCGCGATTACGGCGTGGGCACGCGGCTGAGCGCGATGCCCCACGGCGAGCCGCCGACGGCGATGCGGCGCTCGACCTTGCCGCCGGCGATATCGACGATGGCGACGTCGTGCGAGGCGCCGTTGGCCGTGTACAGCCGCGTGCCGTCGGCGCTGACGGCGATGCCGGACGGACGTTCGCCGACGCCGTCGATGCTGCGCAACTGCTTTTGCGTGATGACGTCGATGACGGCGATCGCGCCGGCGCTGGTGACGACGTAGAGCTGCTTGCCGTCGGGCGACAAGACGCCGGCGACGGGGCCCGACGGCGCCGGCGAGTCGCTGCGCAACGCGAGCCGGCCGCGCGGCGCATCGCTGGTGGTATCGAACATCGTCAGGTCGTGGTCGCCCTCGTCGGTGACGAAGGCGCCGCCGATGTCGTCGGCGAGCACGATGGCGCGCGGGCGCTGGCCGGTCGGCACTTTGGCGACGACCTTGAGCGTCTCCGCGTCGATGACATAGACCTGGTTGGCCGCCTGCGCTGCGACGAAGAGGTAGGCGCCGTCGTTGCGCAAGGTGATGCCGGCGGGCTCGGCGCCGATATGAATCTGTGCGCGCAGCTTGACGCCGTCGAGATCGAAGACGGACAGCGTCGCCGCGTCTCGATTGGAGATGTACAGCGTGATGCCGTCGCGCGAGATGGCGACGTTCTCCGGGTTGGGGCCGGCCGGCAGCACGCGCTCGACCTTGCGCGACGCGACGTCGACGACGGCGATGCCGTCGGCGGCGCGATCGGGCGGCGTGCGCTCGTCGACGCCGCCGCTGGGCGAGCCCGAGAGCGCGACGTAGAGCTTGTGGCCTTCGGGCGACAAGACGAGCCCGCGCGGCCGTCTTCCGACGGCGATGCGCGCGACGACGCTGGCCGTGGCCGGGTCGACGACGACGACGGTGCCGCTCTGCTCGTCGCTGACGTAGGCGAGCGGCACGTTCGGCGGCGGCGCGGCCGAGCCGCAACCGCGTCCGCAGCCGGCCCACAAGGCCAGCGCTGCCAACGTCAACCCCGCGCGTTTCGTCGCCATGCGGTCTATTTATCAGACGGCGACGAGCGCCGCCAAGGTTCCAGCGAGTCGCTTACGAACGGCGACCGCGATAGAGATAACGAATCGGCGTATCAATCGTATTCACGACAGTCTTCACGACCGATTGCCGCGCTTCGGTGACGAGCGAATGGTGTGGCGAGAGCGCGCACGCCGGATCGGTCGCGGCCGCGTCGCCGGTGAGCGCGAACGCTTGGCAGCGGCAGCCGCCGAAGTCGAGGGCGCGGCGATCGCAGCTGACGCACGGCTCCTGCATCCACTGCTCGCCGCGAAAGGCCTGCAGCGCCGGCGAATCGCGCCAAATATCGGCCAGCGCGCGCTCGCGAATGCTGTCGAATTGCATACCGCCAATGCTCATCGCCGCGTGACACGGCAATACGTGGCCGGTCGGAATGACATGCACGAAGCGGCGCGCCCAGCCGTCCATGCACGCTTTGGGTCGCGTGCCGAAATAGTCGGGCTTGACGAAGAGCACCTCGACTTTGCCGGCCAGCCGCGCTTTGGCGTCGGCGGCGATGGCGGTGGCGGCGGCGAGCTGCTCGCTCGTCGGCAACAGCTGCGCGCGATTGGCCAGCGCCCAGCCGAGATATTGCGTGTTGGCGAGCTCCAAGCGGTCGGCGCGCAACTGCTCGGCCAGCTGCACGATCGCCGCGATGTTATCGATGTTCGCGCGATGCAAGACGACATTGACGGTGAGTGGTAAGCCCAATTCTTTGACCCACGCCGCCGCTTGCAGCTTACGATCGAGCGCGGGAAAGCCGGCGATGGCGTCGGCGCTCGTCGATTCGGTGTCCTGAAAGCTAATCTGCACGTTGTCGAGACCGGCGTCGCGCAGCGCGCGCAGTCGTTCGCGACTGAGCGGCACGGCGCTCGTAATCAAGTTCGTATACAGCGACAACGCGCGCGCTTTGGCGACGAGCGCCTCCAGGTCGGCGCGCGCCAGCGGCTCGCCGCCGGTCAAATGCAGCTGGACGACGCCGAGCGCCTCCGCTTCGCTGAACAGTCGCGCCCATTCTTCGGTCGATAATTCGCCGTCATGCGCCGCTAAATCGACGGGGTTGGAGCAATAAGGACACTTCAGCGGACAGCGATAGGTGAGCTCGGCGATGAGCGTATAAGGCCGCGGCATCTCGCCGCGCGTGGCGGCGTCGCTCATGAATCACCGAGCGTCACGAGGCCGCGTTCGCTCAGCGTCGTGACGAACGCGAGCACGTCGGCTTCGATCTTCTCGCGCGCGCCGCCGGTCTTCTCGGCCAGTGTTTGCGCGATCTGCGCCACGGTCGCCTGGCCATCGCACAGCAGCAGGATCGACGCAGCCGAGTCGTTCAACGACAAACCATGCTCGGGATAGAGCAACAGGTGCTTATTGGCGTGCCGATCCCATTTCAGGCGCGCCTTAGTCGCCAAGCGCGGTCGCGACGCCGGCGATATGGCGCTCATTCCGCCGGCGAATCGCGATAGGCCATGCTGACCGCGTCGAGCAGCGCCCACAGTATTTGGCACTTCGTAATCAGCGCTTGCACGCAGCGCTCTTGAATATCGCGCGTATTGGCGTGCGCCAAGACGAAAGTAATCGCCTCTTGGCTGTCGACTTTCGCGCGAACGATTCGCCCGCGGAAATAGTCCAACATGCCCGAATCGACCCACGGATAATGGATCTCCCACGCTTTGAGGCGATTGGCCATGATTTCGGGCGAGAAGAACTCGGTCAGCGACGACGCCACGGCTTCGACGAGCGGTTTGGCGCGCACGAATTCGACATAGGCGTCGCAGGCGAAACGCACGGCCGGCAACACGCGCTCGAGGCTGACGAGCTCGGCGCGCGACAGGCCGACGCCCTCGCCCAGTCGCTCCCATTGCGCTAGGCCGCCTTCGCCCTCTTGCAGGCCGTCGTGCTCGTGGATGCGACGAATCCAGGCGCGACGAAACGCCGGATCTTCCGACTTCGAGATGAGGATCGCGTCTTTGATGGGAATGCGCGTTTGGTAATAATAACGATTGAGCACCCAGCCGCGCAGCTGCGCCTTCGTCAATTCTCCGGCGTGCATGCGATGGTGAAACGGATGGCGATCGTGATATCGCGCCGCGCCCTCTTGGCGCAGCCGCTCCACGAATTCGTCATTCGACAACAGCGGCAATTCTCGGCTCAAACGTCGATCTCCATGCCGTCGTGCGCGACCTCCCAGCCGCGGCGCTCGACTTCAGCGCGCTCCGCCGAATCACGCAGCAATATGGGGTTGCTATTGTTGATATGGGTAAAGATTCGGCGACGGGCCTCGATATGCGCCAAGCGCGTCAGCGAGCCGTTGGCGCCGCCGATCGGCAGATGCGCCATGCTCTCGGCGCGCGCCTGCGATAACCCTTGGCGCACCAATTCGTCGCTCGACCAAAATGTGCCGTCGAATAACAGGCAATCGGCGCCGTTGAATCGTTCGGTATATGCGTCGAGCGTACCGGCGGCCGCGCAATAAACGACACGTTTTGCAGGCTGCGTGAATTCCAAACCGATATTGTCTTCCGCCGACGGCGTCGTATCGCGCTCGAGATGCACCGGCAGCTTTCCCGGCACGGCGAACGGCGTCAGCGTCACGCCGCCGGGCAGGATCGTCGGCGTCTCCAGCGCCAGCGGATGCCACGTTAGCTGCCCGTCGAAGCGCTCGCAGCGTGCGGAACATGACGTTACGCTCGCTCAAGCCGTGCCAGACCGGCGGGGTCGCATAAAGCTGTAACGGATATGATTCGCGCAGCGAGAATAAGCCGAGGATATGGTCCATATCGCCGTTCGTGAGGATGATGGCCGATATCGGCGAATGGCGCGGCGCGCGCGGCGTCAGCGCTTTGCTGCGCTGAAGCTGCTGCAGAATGTCGGGCGAGGCGTTGACGAGAATGACGTCGTCGCCGTCGCCGCGGACGGCGATCGAATCCTGCGTGCGCGCTTCGCTGCGGCCGCTGCCGCTGCGCACGTCGTGACAGTTGGAGCAGCCGCAATTCCACTGCGGAAAGCCGCCGCCCGCGGCCGAGCCGAGAATATGAACGCGCACGCGTAAAGAATGATGCCATCGCGGGATGCGAGTGACAAGGCGACGAGGCGCGTGAGATTGTGGAGAGAAGCGATTACACGAAGCGTTTGACGAAGCCGAGCGCCTTCTCGGCCACTTCTTTCCAGCCGCTGTCGATCGTCAGCGCGTGGCCGCGATTGGCCATCTCGTAAATCTCGGTGACGTTCGGATTGTGGCTCTGCAGCTTATAGGACGCGTTGGCGATCGACCACGGAACGGTATTGTCTTTCTCACCCGACAATAACAATAACGGTCCGCGCGCCGGATTCTCGACGTCGACTTTGGCCTCGGTCCACGGATTCAAATTCGCCGTCGCCGCTTGAAAGAGCGGCACACCCGACGCCGGCACGGCGAACGTGTCGTATAGCTCTTTGGCTTCCGTCTCGCTTACCGCGTTGGCAAAGCCGAAGCGAAACTGTTCGAACGTCAGCGGAATGGCGCGCTTCCGATTGGCCGGATTGTGCAAGACCGGCCACGCCGACTTCAGCGACGAGAACGGCAGCGGCAAGACGCCGCGGAACGGCGCCGGGTCGATCGCCACCGTCGCTTTGGCGAGGCCGCGGCCGGCGAGGATCTGCGCCAACAGGCCGCCGAACGAGTGGCCGATGATGACCGGCTTCTTCGTCAGCCCGCGAATGATCTGCTCGAAATGATCGGCCACCTGCCCGACCGATTTATTCGCCATCACTTCCGGATGCGCGTTGGCTTCGGCGACGGTGTCGGGATCGTCGGGCCAGCCCGGCGTCAGCGCGGTGTATCCCGCGGTCTCGAAGAGCGCCGCCCAACGATCCCAGCTGCTCGGCAAGAGCCACAAGCCGTGCACGAATACGACCGGCTGCTTTTGCGTCGTATTGGCGCGCTCGACCTCTTGCGCTTCGTGTTCGGTAATGGTGGTCATCGAGCTCGGCGAAGAATCTGCAGTCATGCAGCATGCTCCTGTGAAGGTGAGCCAGCGCGGCTACGATACATCAATGCCCGTTCGAAGCCGACGATTGCGTGGCGGCAAGGCCAACTCGTGTCGATGCGCCGCCTTATGTCGCGGCGGCGGGCTCGTTCAACGGCAACGTGACGGTGAACTCCGAGCCGACCTCGCGCTCGCTGCGCACGCTCAAGGTTCCGCCGTGCGCTGCGACAATCTGTCGCGACAAGAATAAGCCCAAGCCCAATCCGCCATAGTTGCGGCTCGACTCACCGCGCTCATAAGGCTCGAAGAGATGTGGCAAACGCTCGGGATCGATGCCGAGGCCGTGATCGGACACCGTCAACGTCGCTTGCGTCGCGTTCGACGTCAGCGTCACGCGCACGGGCTGACCGCGGCCATATTTGAGGGCGTTGTCGAGCAGGTTGCTGATGACTTGCTGCAGTCGATCGCCGTCCCAATGGCCGAACAGCGACGCCGGCAGGTCGGTCTCGATGGGCGCGTGCGTCTTCGACAGCTCGTCGACCACTTCGCGCACGAGCGCCACCAGATCGACGCGATCGGGATAGATCGCCGGCGAACGCCGGCCGGCCAACGACGCGTCGAGCATGCGATTGACGAGCCGCGACAATCGCCGGCTCTGCCGCAAGATCCGGTGCGCGGGCTTGACGATCGTATTCTCGCCAATCTCCGCCGCCTGCATCTGCAAGTGCTCGCACGACACGCGCAGCGACGTCAGCGGCGTGCGCAGCTCGTGCGCCGCCAACGCCAAGAACTCATCGCGCGCATGCAGCGCATCCGTCGCCTGCCGATAGAGCCGCGCGTTGTTCAGCGCCATGCCGATGCGCTCGCCGAACTCCTCCGCCAACTTCAAGTCGTCGAGGCTATAGGTGCGCGAGCTCGACGCGAGCAGGAGCGCGGCGCGAATCGATTCCGGCACGCGAATCAATATGACCATGAAGCTGCGAATACCGATTTTGTGCAGCCAGGCGATATGGGCCGGCGTGAAGTGATGGCGCCTCATCTTCTCGTCGGTCACTTCCGGAATCAGCACCGATTGATCGAGCCGATTGGCCTCCACCGACGCATGCGGTCCGGTCTCCAGCGGTGGAAACTCGGCCGCGAATTCGTCGACGAGCGCCTGTTTCGTCGGGTCGCTGTGCGCGATGGCTAGCCGCTTGACGGCGCCCGCGTCGAGCAGGTCGATCGCCGCCCAATCGGCCAATTCCGGCATCGAGAAGTGCACGGCCTTTTCGGCTATCTCCTTCAAGTCGAGCGAGCGCGACACGAGGAACGACGCGTGCGACATGAGGCAGGCGCGCCGCGACTCGGCTTCCGCCTCGTGGCGGCGCTTCGCCTCGAGCGCCGTGGCCACACACTGCGTCACCGACAGCACGAAGTCGATGTCCGCCGCCGTCCAATGGCGCGGCGGGCCGACGTGCTCGTGGCACAAGACGCCGACGAGCCGCGACTCGCTCCAGACCGGCACATCGAGCATCGACGTAATCTTGCGCACCGCGCAGTAGCTCAAGAGCTCGCGCGACCGCGGATCGCGCGTCACGTCGTCGAGCTGAATGATCTGCTCGGCGTTCAATTCTTCGAGATAAACCGGCGCATCTTTGGCGCTCAAGATCGCGCCGTTCTCGAACGCGTTCAGTGATTGCACGAAGCCGAGCTCGCACTTGATCAGGCGCGGCTCGTCGCAGAAGCTCCAATAGCTGGTGCGATCGACGTGCATCGCTTCGGCGTCGACGCGCAGGATGCGCTGCAGTGCGGTGTGCCAGTTGCTCTTATCGAGAGCGCATAGCTCGAGCAAGGCTCGGGCTGTCGTGCTTGTCGCGCGATTAGTCATCGACCCCGGCGACTATCTCGGCATTCCACGGCCGCGCACAAGCGCCGATTGCACACAAATCGATGACGCAGGAATACATAATGAATTGCAGTGTAATTACGAAGTCATGGCAGTCGCGTAATCTCGCCATTCAGTGCGCTGTGGAAGCGGCAAATGTGCGCGTTATCAGTTGTCGCTCGGTCATCAGGCAAGAGCCGTAGCGCGTTGTTCTGCAGTGCAAAACGCAACCCCGCTACAGTCGCCGCCCGATCGAGCTCGTCGCCGCTGAGCAAAATGTCGACGCACTCGGGCGCGCTTGCCAGCGCGGCGCGCAGCGCGGCGAAGCGCGCAGCGCGGCGCATGAGGTCATTGGTGCCGCTGATCCGTTCCGCGGCGATCCAATCGCCGCTCATTTGCCGCAGGCGAATCGCCGACGACAGGGCGCCAGCGAACAGGAGCGCGAATGACAGCGCATAGACGAGACCGCGATCGCGCACCAGCAATCGTAAGATGGTTCGTGCCGCGAACCATGTAAGCGCCAACAGCGGCGGTAAGGAATGAACGAGATAATAACGATAATGATGCGCGCGCAATAACAGCACCGGTAATAAAGATACGAGCGCCCAGATCGCGGTTACGAAGAGCGTTTGCCGGCTCGGAGTCGACCACGGCGGCGCGCGTAACTGCAGCGCCTCGGCGGCTTTGGGCGTCATTCGCAGCGCGATCGCCACCAGCGCGCCGGCGGCGAATATCGCGGCTATCGGGCGATAGGCGATGAAAGATTCGCCGATCCAGGCGCCGTATTGAACGAGGTTGGTGAAGATATTGAGCCCGATCTGCAGGCGATAAGGCGCGTCGGGCGGCAGCTTCAAGAGCGATATCGTGCAGTGGGCGCGAATCGGCAGATAGACGGCGATGACGAGCGCGTGCGGCGCGAGCGCGCGCAAGGCGTGACGAATGCGCGCGGGCCAGGCGCGCGCATCGAGCAGCAGCGCGGCCGAGGCGAGCGTCAACGGCAGGAGCAGCGTCGATTCCTTCGTCAACAGCGCGAGCGCGAAGAGCGCGGCCGATCGCCACGGGCGACGCTGCAGGAACGCGAGGAAGCTGGCGAACGTCAACGCGGCGCCGGCGACGTCATAGACGCCGACCAGCCACAATTGCGGGTCGAGCTGCAACTTGAGCGCGGCGACGGCGCCGATGGCGGCGAGCGCGGCCAGCGCGCGACCCCAGCCGAGGCGCAACAGCACGTGGAAGCTGCAGATCCCGCCCGACGTCAGCAAGAGCAGCATGCAGGCGTGATGCGGGCGCGTGTCGAGCGCGAAGAGGCGCTCGTCGAGCGCGATCCAGAGGGCGCCGAGCGGGCGATAAAAGAGCGCGTCGCGCGGCCAGAAGGCGGAGCGCGCGACGGCGCCGAAGCGGACGCCGTCGTAGGCGCCGAAGAGGAGCCAGTCGTCGAACGTGGGCGGGAAGGTCAGCGTCGGCACGTAAATCGCGGCGACCACCGCGGCGATGGCGGTGGCGACGAGGGCGGAGACGCGTCGCGCGGCGTTCATGGCGCGAGTGTGCAGCGGGGAATCACGGTCGCGCGACGATAGCCGAGCGCGCTCGCCCGGTCGAGTCACGCCGCGTGTTTGTTCTGTCGAAGATCGCCGTCTGTTATCGATAATTTAGCGGCGCCAGCCGTTCGCGCGCTGGGCCAAGGCCGCGCCCTGCGACAGAGCTGCACAGCGGCACGGGGATTGCTGATATGAGGAGGGCATGCGCATGCGCGTCCTCTCGGTTTCCTGCTTTTGTCTCGGCTTCGTCGTCGTCGGCTGTCGGCCGGCTAAAGTGGCGCCCCCATCGAACATGGCGGGCGCGACGGCGGCGCCGGCGCTGACGCCGGCGACGGTCGCGCTCGTGGTGCACGATCCGACGGATCTGCAGGGACGGCTGGCGTTCAAGCTGCAGGCGGCGCTGGCGCCGCTGGGCGTGACGGCGCACATCGTCGGCGAGCGCAAGGCGGCCGTGGACGCGCTCGTCGTCGAGGTCGAGGTGCTCAACCGCCAGCGCAGCGTCGATGACGTCAAGACCAAGCGCAAAGGCCTGCCTACCGCTCGCGGCTTCGGGTTCATCGCCGGCGCCGACGATCCGGTCAACAAGCCCGAGCAGCACGACGCCCCGCGCCAACAGTTCGACGACGGCAAAGTGCAAGACGAGTCGGACTTGCGGCTCATCTTGACGGCGACGCTGAGCCGGCTCGACGGCGGCGAGCCGATCGCCAAGTGGGACGACACCGAAGGCACGCTGATTCCCCGCGCCGGCGACGGCACGCAGCCGGTCTTGCACCCGTGGCAGGCGCTCTACGGCGCGGCCGCCGACAGGCTCGCCGGCCAAGTTCGCGCCGCGCTGTCCAAGTAGCTCTCGCAATTTGCAAGCGGGCGGCGATCGGTCGTGCCGGCCACCGCCGCTCACGTCGCCGTCGAAGCGCCGAAGTAGGCGGAGCGGCTAGTCCGACGAGGTGTTGCATTTTGCGAGAGTGACCTCAGCGCTCTTGCATTTTGCCAATCGCCGTCAAGACCGCGCTCAGCCGCGCCGGCTTTTCGAGGGCAACGTCGCACTCGACGGCGCCGGCGCCCGACGACGGCAGGCCGCCGCAGGGCAGGAGCGCGACGATGGCGCTCGCCGGCGCCGCGCGCCGCAGCCGCGCCAAGAGGGCGGCGCCGTCGCGCGCGTGGCGATCGAGGTCGACCAAAATGACGTCGGCGGTCGGCGCCGTCAGCGACGGCAGCTCGGCGTCGTCGAGGCGCGCGCTGTCGTGGCCGGCTTCGCGCAACAGCTCCTCGAGCAGCTCGGCCAGCGACTCGTCTTCGACGACCAGGAGCACGCGGCGCGGCGCGAAATCGGCAGGCGGCGTCATCTTCGTCGGCCATAGCAGCCGGCGTGCCAGCCGCGGCCACTCTCGCAATCTGCACGACTGCGCCGGCGGCCGCGACGGGGAGGACGTGGCCGAATGCGCAGTTACGCTGGCACGTGCGCTGCTTATGTGGCCTGCACATGTCGCGCGCTTTCGTCACCACTGTCGGCCTCGTCGTGGCGCTGGGCGTTTCGCCGGCCGCGCGCGCCGACGACGTCCCGATCATGACGCTGCCGCAGGCGCTCGATTATGCGCGCGCTCATCAGCCGCTCATTCGCAGCGCGCTGGCCGAATATCAGGCGCGCCGCGCCGAGGCTCGCGTGCCGCGCGCCGAGTGGATGCCGCAAGTCGGCGGCACCGTGCAAGCGTACGAAGCGACGACCAACAATACGACGGCGCTCTCGCTGTCGACGCCCGAGACCGACTTGCCGCGCATCGGCGCCACGCGCTCCAACACGACGAGCTGGACGCCCAACGCCTCGACGCTGGTGGCGGTGTCGGTGGGCCAGGAAGTGTACGACTTCGGTCGCATTTCGGCGCGCATCGCGGTGCAGGACGCGTTCGCGGAGATGGCGCACGCCAACGGCGAGGCGGCGCAGCTCGACGTGCAGCTCGGCGTCGAAGAGGCCTACGCGGCGGTGTTGGCGGCGCGGCACGTCCTCGGCGCGACGGAGGAGGCGCTGGCGCGGGCGCTCACCCATCGCGATTATGCGCGCGCCGGCGT
This sequence comes from uncultured delta proteobacterium, assembly GCA_963785725.1. GTDB lineage: Bacteria > Myxococcota_A > Polyangia > Palsa-1104 > Palsa-1104 > JAQBQH01. The sequence goes on from CAWAWS010000007.1 coordinate 56,934, forward strand.
CAAGAGCGGGCTGCGGCCGCCGATTGATTCTGACGCACGCGCAGGCCGACGTCGCGCAGCTGCAGGTGCGCAAGGTGCAGGCGGCGGCGGGGTTGACGTCGGCGCGGGCGGCGTTCGCGGCGTCGATGGCGTCGGACCAGCTGCAGGTCGACGCCGCCGAGCCGCAGCCGAACGACGCGCCGGCGCCGGCGCTGCAAGAGATGCTCAGGCAAGCGGCGGCGCACAACCCGGCCATCGCGGCGGCGCTGGCGCGGCGACGGGCGCTGACGGCGAACGTGGCGGCGGTGACGCGCGAGCTGTTGCCCAACCTGTCGGCGTCGGCGGGCATCTCCGGTCGCGCCGGCGGCGCGCAGCCGTCGAGCGCGGGATCGACCGTGCCGACGGGTGACGGCTGGCTGCCCGACGTCCCCAACTGGCACGTCGGGCTCATCTTGCAGTGGAACATCTTCGACGCGACGGTGCTGGCGCGCCGCGATGCCGCCAAAGCGCGCGCCGAAGCCGCCACGGCCGACCTCGAAGCCACGCACTTCAACATCGACTTGGCCACCGAACGCGCCTGGCTCACGCTCGACGCCGCGCTCGAGGCGCTGCCCGGTCTGCAGGCGACGCTCGACGCGGCCAGCGCCAACAACGCGCAGGCGGACGCGCGCTTTCGCGCCGGCCTCGGCAACATCATCGAGCTGGCCGACTCCGAGGCGCTCTTGACCAACGCGCAGCTGGAGCTCGCGGTGGGGCAGTTCACCGTGGCGCGGGCGCGCTCGGAGCTCGGTCGCGTCGTCGGTCAGACGGCCTTCCCGCTGGTTACGCAGAATCGAAAGGGACACTAGCCGCATGAGCTCGGAATCGAACTCGACCGTCGCCGGAAGTCATTCGCGTCAGAGCGGCGCGCCCGACGTGCTGCCCGAGCCCGGCAGCGACGCCAAGCGGCTGCGCGTCTTCATCGTCATCGGCGTCATCGTGCTCCTCGTCTGCGTCGTGGCGCTGTACTGGCGGGCGGCGGCGCGGACGAACCACGTGCCGCTGACGGCGGCGCCCAAGCCGGTGACGACGTTCAAGGCCGAGGCGACGACGTTTCGGCCGCTGCGCGAGTACGTCGGCACGCTGCAGCCGTGGAACGCCGCGCGAGTGGGGCCGCAGTTCTTGTCGGCGTATGTCGGCACGGTGCTGGTGCGGCCGGGCGCGGTCGTCAAGCGCGGCGAAGTGCTGGCGACGCTCGACTGCCGCAACGCCGACGCCGCTTCGCGCGAGATCGCCGCGCAGGCGCGTGGCCTGCAAGAGCAGCAGACGGCGATTCAGCACGAGGCGCAGCGCACGCAAGAGCTGAAATCGGGCGGTTTCGCGTCGGAGAACGAGATCGAGCAGCTGACGTCGCGCTCGGCCGCGGACAAGGCCAAGGTCGAGAGCATGCGCGCCTCGCTGACGTCGCGCACGTTGGAGGTGAACGACTGCGTCTTGCGCGCGCCGTTCGCGGGCGAGGTGGCCGACCGCTTCGTCGACCCGGGCGCGTACGTGCGGCCGGGCGAGGCGGTGGTCAGCGTCGTCGATCGCAACGTCGTGCGCGTCGTGGCCGATGCGCCCGAGGACGACTTCGCCGTCGTCGGCGTGGATACCCCGGTGGGTATCACGGTCGACGCCACGCACGCGAAGATCACGGCCAAGGTCAGCCGCCGCTCGCCGGCCGCCGACGAGACGACGCGCACGGTGCACTTCGAGATCGATCTCGGCAACGACAACCGCGCCTTGCCGGTGGGCACGACGGCGCGCCTGACGATCGAGGTCGGCCAGCCCGAGCCGGCGACGCGCGTGCCGCTGCGCGCGGCGACGATGCGCGGCAAGAACGCGACGATCTACGTCGTCGACGGCGACGTCGCCAAGAAAGAGGTCGTGCCCATCATCGGCGAGCGTTCGGGCGGGCTGCTCTTGTCGCCCAAGCTGGCCGGCGGCACGCAGGTTGTCGTCGAAGGGCGCGCGCTGCTCGACGACGGCGACCGCGTGGCGCCGAAGCCGATGACGGCCGGCGAGGACCAGTAGATGACCGGCCTATCGCTGCGCAACCCGATCGCCATCCTCATGATCTGCATCGGGATCGTCGTGTTCGCGTCGTGGTCACGCCGCGCATGAGCGTCGACACGTTCCCCGAGCTGACGCCGCCCGTGCTCATCATCGGCACGCAGTGCCCGGGCCTCGGTCCGAAAGACGTCGAGAAGACGATCTCGTGGCGCCTCGAGAAGTACGTGAGCGCGACGCCCGGCGTCGATCACGTCGAGAGCGTCTCGCGCAACGGCTTCTCGATCATCTACGTGTGGATGAAGTGGGGCACCGATCTCAACGCCGCGCAGACGCTGGTGCAGCAGAACGCGACGTTCGCGATGGCGGCCGTGCCCAAGTCGCTCGGCGTGCTGCCGCCGTTCGTCTTGCAATACGACCCGTCGAACGCGCCGGTCGTGCAGGTCGTCGTCTCGGGCGGCGGCATGTCGGGTCCGCAGCTCTACGACTACGCGTTCAACTACATCGAGCCGGTGCTGGAGGGCATTCCCGGCGTGGCGTCGGCGCGCCGTCGACGGCGGGCGCATGCGGCAGATCAACGTCATCGTCGACCCGGCCAAGGCGCAGGCGCGGCGCCTCACGTCGGAGGACGTCTCGAAGGCGGTGGCGCGCCTCGAACGCGCTCCTGCCGTCGGGCGAGTTCATCGCGCACGCACTTCGACGCCAACGTCTACACCAACGCCGTGCCGCCGGCGGTCAAGACGATCGGCGAGGCGATCATCAAGCGCAACGGCAACAAGGCCGTGCTCATCCGCGACGTCGCGCGCGTCGAGGACGGCGGCACGCCCGAGACGCAAGCCGTGTCGGTCAACGGCGAGGACGCGGTCGCGCTCAACGTGCTGCGCATTCCCGGCGGCAACACGATCGACATCGTCGACGCGGTGAAAAAGGCGGTCGCGACATCTGCCCAATCTGCCGCCGGGCGTGAAAGTGGAGGCGCGCTTCGATCAGTCGACCTTCGTGCGCACGGCCTATCACGGGCTGCGCAAAGAGGTCGTGCAGGCGCTGTTCTCGATCGCCATCGTCATCTTGATCTTCCTGCAGAGCGATGCGCGGCACGCTCATCGTCGCCGTCGCCATCCCGCTGTCGTTCGCCATCACGCTCATCGTGCTCTACGCCAACGGCGAGACGCTGAACGCGTTCACGCTCGGCGGGCTGACGCTGGCGATGGGGCGACTCGTCGACGACGCCGTCGTCGTGCTCGAGTCGATCCATCGTCATCAAAAACAGGGCATGTCGACGGCGGAAGCGGCGCTGCACGGCGCCAACGCGGTGGCGCTGCCGGTGCTGGCCTCGACGCTGACGACGATGGCCGTGCTCTTGCCGGTCGTGCTCTTGGCGGGCCTGGCGAAGAAGCTGTTCGTGCCGCTCGCGCTGACGGTCGCCGTGGCCATGATCGCGTCCTACTTCGTGTCGATGTGCGTGACGCCGGTGGCCTGCCGCTTCTTTCTCGGCCACGCCGAGCCGGGCACAGTTTTGGACGCGCATCGAGCGCTTCATCGACGCGGTCGCCGGCGGTTACGCCAAGTTCCTTTTGCGCGTGTTGCCGTTGCGGCGCGCGATCATCGTGCTGCGCCGCTCATCCTCGTCACCGTGTCGGGCGCCATCGCGGCCAAGCTGCCGAGCGACGTTCTTCCCCGACACCGACGAGGCGATGGAGACGATCTACGTCCGCTTCGCGCCCGGCATCTCGATCGAAGACTCCGCGAAGCTGATCACGAAAATGGGCCAGACGCTGTCGGCGGAGCTGCCGAAGGGCAGCGTCGACCTCGTGTTCTCGAACATCGGCTCGCCGGCCAACGCGCGCGCCATCATCACCAGCCCCAATTGGGGACCGCACATGGGCTACTTGCGCGTCGCAATTCAGCGACTCCGAGGCGCGCAAGCAGTCGCAGCGCCAGCTCGTCCGACTTGTCGCGCAAGATCCTGAACGACCACTTTCCCGGCGTGCAGATCTTGGGTGCGCCCGGCGGCCTCGTCTCCAGCGTGTTCTTGAACGGCGCCATCGCGCCCGCTCGTCATCGAGGTGCGCGGCGACAGCTTCGACGTCATCAACGAGCAGGCCAACGCCGTCGGCCAGGTCATGCGCACCGTCGCCGGCATCCGCGACGTGCGCGTCTCGCTGGAGATGGACTACCCCGAGTTGCACGTCGACGTCGAGCGCACCCAGGCCGGCATGGTCGGCGTCAGCGCGCGCGAGCGTCGGCCAGACGACGCTCGAGGCCACGCTCGGCAACATCAACACGCCCAGCGTCTGGATCGACTCCAACAACGGCCAGTCCTATTACGTCGTCACCTCCTACGACAACGATCTCGTCAGAGATCCGAGCGCGCTGGCGACGCTGCCGGTGCTCGTCTCCGACAGCGGCAAGCCGGTGACGCTCGGCGCCTACAGCATCGTGCGCCGCGCGGCCGGGCCGATCGCCGTCGAGCGCAACAAGCTGCAGCGCGCCGTGCACATCCTCGCGCAAGTGGAGGGCCGCGACCTCGGCACGACCGCGTCCGACCTCGACGCCGCGCTGGCCAAGGATCCGCGGACGGCGCACGTGCGCTACGACTTCGTCGGCCAGGTCGGCCTCATGCGCACGACCTTCGGCGGCTTGGGCGTCGGCGTTGGGGCTGGCGGTCATGGTGGTGTTCATGATCATGGCCTCGCAGTTCAAGTCGCTGCGCTTGCCCTTCATCATGCTGTTCACGATTCCGGTGTCGCTGGTCGGCATCGACGCGGCGCTGTTGGCGGCCGGTCAGGGCTTCTCGATCACGGCGCTCATGGGCGTGCTGATGGTCATCGGCATCGCCGTCTCCAACGGCATTCTGCTCGTCGACGACGCGTCGCGCCGCTTTGCCGAAGGCGCGACGCGCGTCGAATCGATCGTCGCCGCGGCGCGATCGCGCTTCGTGCCCATCGTCATGACGTCGCTGGCGACGGTCATCGGCCTGATTCCGACGGCGGCGGGCCTGGAAGCCGGCACCGAGGCGAACCAGCCGCTGGCGCTGGCCGTCGTCGGCGGGCTCACGTCCTCGACGGTGCTGTCGCTCTTCTTGGTGCCGGTGATCTATCTGCTGCTGGCCAAGCGCGACGAAGTGGGGTCAGACGACGTGCATCAGCCGACCGTGGGCGAACCCTAGTATTGTCGGCGCGTGGCGACCAAGATCGATCCCAAGCGGCTCGAGACCTTTCGCATCGTCGCGTCGGTCGGCAAGATTACGGCGGCGAGCCAGCAGCTGCACCTGTCGCAGCCGGCGGTGACGGCGCAGCTCAGGCAGCTCGAGGAGCAAGTGGGCAGGCCGCTGTTCGTGCGCGGCGCGCGCGGCGTCATCCTGACCGACGCCGGCCGCGAGCTCAACGACTACGCGCAGCGCGTGCATCGGCTGCTCGAAGACGCCGAGAGCGCCATGCAGCGGCCGGGAACGCTGGAGGCGACGGAGCTGGCGCTGGCCGCGAGCACGACCATCGCCTCTTATCTGCTGCCGTCGCTGTTGGCGTCGTTTCTGCGGCGTCATCCGGGCATGGGCGTGCGGCTGGAGGTGGGTAATACCGAGCAAGTGCTGGGCTGGCTGCGCGACGGCAAGGTGCCGCTCGGGCTCGTCGAAGGCCACGCGCGCGCGGGCGGCCTGCACCTCGAACGCTTCGTCGGCGAAGAGCTGGTCGCCGTCGTCGCCGCCGAGGCGCCGGCCGCGCTCTTGCGCGTGCGCAAGCCGGCCGATCTGGCGAACGTGCCCATCATCTGGCGCGAGCCGGGCTCGGGCACGCGCGCCGTCGTCGAGCGCGCGCTCAAACAGGCGGGCGCGCGGCGCGGCTCGCACGCCGGCGACCTGCAGCTCGGCGGCACCGAGGCCATCAAAGCGGCGGTGGCGCTCGGTCTCGGCGTCGGCATCTTGTCGCGCTGGAGCATTCAGTCGGAGCTGGCGCTCGGCCGTTTGCGCGTGCTGCCGATTCGCGGCCTCACCATCGAGCGGCACTTTTCGTGGGTGCTGCCGGTCGACGGCGCGGCCGGAATCGCCGGCGAATTCCTGCGTCACGCGCGCGCCGATCCGCCGCGGCTCGGCTGATCAGCCGATCAAGTGGGTGACGATGGCGCCCAAGCTCAAGCTGGCCATCGCGATCCACAAGCCGAGACCGAGCACGAGCGGACGCACGCCGACGGCGCGCAGGCTGGCGCCGCTCAAGTTGGCGCCGATGAGGAAGAGCGTGACGACGAGCGCGCGCCGCGCGCCGGCGGCGACGAGCTGACCGGCCGGCGCCAGCGGCGGCACGAACGTCACCAGCGCCGCCGCCGCTAAGAAGCCGAGGATGAACCAAGGCCGCTTCGTGGCGCCCGCTGCGCCGCCCGGTTGGCGCGCCCGCCACAGCCCGAGCCCGATGGTGAGCGGCACGATCCACAAGGCGCGCGCCAGCTTCACCGTCGTCGCCACGGCCACCGCATGCCCGCCCCACGCCATCGCCGCGCCGACGACGGAGCTGGTGTCGTGGATGGCGAGCGCGCTCCACAGCCCGAACTGCCCGTCGCTGAGGCCGACGCGATGGCCGATCGCCGGGAACGCGAACAGCGCCACGGCGTTGAGCAGAAACACCGTCGCCAGCGCCACCGACGACTCCTCTTCCTTCGGCCGCAGGATCGGGACGACGGCGGCGATGGCGCTGCCGCCGCAGATGGCGGTGCCGATGGTGATGAGCGCGCCCGTCAGCTTGGGCACGCCGAGCGCCCGCGTCATCAGCGCGCCCAAGATGAAACAGCTGGCGATGCCGGCGACGGTGTAGCCGATGCCGTGCGCGCCGACGGCGGCGACGACGCGCAGATCCATGCCCGCGCCCAGCCCGACGACGGCCAGCGCCAACAACGCCGGCGTCGCCCGCCGCGTCGTCGCCAGGTACGGGTTGCCGAACGCCAGCGCCAGCGTCACGCCGGCCAACAGCGCCACGCCCGTCGACACCATCGGCAAGAGGCAGACGGCGGCGCCGAGCGGGATCAGCCAGCGGCCAGCCTCGAGCGGCGTCGGCCGCGCGCGCGCCGCCGCGGCGCGGCGATCGTCGTCGAGCAGTGCCCTGTCGTGCGTCGTGTCCATGACGGAAAGCATACGCAGCTCCATCAGCTTCGATCGCTGTATGAACTGATGAGCCATCAGAAAGACTGATGGCTGCGCGCGTGCGAACGGCGCTGCGACGGTCGGCCTTCCGCCTGCAATGTGCCAAGTTCGCAACAAATGAGCGGCGCCGTCGATCCGGAACGGGCGCGAATGACGCTAGCGGCGACGCGGTCGGCTTCGGGATCTACATCGCCGAGCGCGCCGCCGTCGCCTGGCCGTCGGTGACAACTAGCAGTGAGCGCACGGGAAATGCGTCACCCGCGGAATGAGCCACCGGCGCCGCGATCGCGTTTGCAACATCGGCAGCGCCAGGAGTTGACGCTTCCGTAACCGTTTTGTTGCCGAGCGCGCCACGAGACTGGGTTACAAGCCGGCCTCGGAGGAGGTTTCATGAACGTCAGGAACTGTCTCGTCTCGGTCTTCACGCTCACGTTCGGGCTCGGCAGCCTGGCGAACGCGCAGACCCAGCCCACGCCCACCGATTCGTCGCCCGGCGCCAAGGCGTCGGCTTCCGCGCCTGCGACGCCCGATGCGGCGCCGGCGCCGGCTCCCGTCTACACGGCCGTTCCGCCCGCGCCCGCCCCGGGGCCGGCGATCGCGCAGCCGAAGCTGGCGCTCGAGTTCACGACGCTGCGGATCATGCTGGCCAAGGGCATCATCACGCAGGGCGAGTTCGACAGCGCGATGCGTGACACCGTCGAAACCACCGGCGACGCCGGCGGCGACGCGCCCACGCTCATGCTCGGCAAGTGGTCGACGACGCTCTACGGCTTCGTCGAAGCCGATAACATCTACGACTCGACCGAGAGCTTCAACGATCAGGCGTCGAGCTCGGCCGTCCAGAAGGGCACCGGCTACGCCGGCAACCACGGCCGCTTCACGATGGGCATCCGCAACTCGCGCATCGGCTTCCGCATGCGCGCGCCCGAGTATCACGGCGTCCGCGCCAGCGCCATGCTCGAGATGGACTTCCTCGGCAACCAGGCGCAGGTCGGTTACGCGCAGGCCTATCAGATCAGCGAGAGCGCGTTCTTCACGAACCCGGCCTTCCGCGTCCGCCACATGAACTTGAAGATCGAGACGCCCATCGTCGACATCTTGTTCGGTCAGTATTGGCAGCTGTTCGGTTGGCAGTCGATCTACCACCCGAACTCGGTCGAAATTCAGGGTCTGCCCGGTCAGATCTACTCGCGCACGCCGCAAATTCGCGTGTCGAAGACGGTCAAGACGCCGGACGTCACGTTCGAAGCCGCCGTCGCCATGATGCGCGCGCCGCAGCGTGACTCGTGGTCGCCCGAAGGTCAGGGCGGTCTGCGCCTCGCGATCAACAAGTGGACGGCGGTCTCGACGGCCGGCGCCGCGGGCACGAGCATTCAGCCGCTGTCGATCGCGTTCACGGCCGACGTGCGCAAGTTCAACCTGCCGAACTTCGCGGCCAAGCCCGATCACGCGGTCGGCAAGACCGGCTGGGGCATCGCCGCCGACGGCTTCTTCCCGATCTTGAAGGGCACCAAGACGCACAAGGGCAACTCGCTGTCGCTGCAGGGCGAGTACGCGCTCGGCCAGGGCATCGCCGACCTGTACTCGAGCTTGAACGGCGGCGTGGCCAACGCGGCGCTGCCGAACCCGACGATGGCGGCGACGCCGCCCACCTACACCGTCGATGCCGACCCGTCGCTGGTCGTGTTCAGCGCCGACGGCACCGCGCACCTCATTCAGTGGCAGTCGGTGCTCGTCGGCTTGCAGTATTACCTGCCGGGCCTCGACGGCCGCATGTGGGTCTCGAGCAACTACTCGCACACGTCTTCGGACAACGCGTTCCGTTACGCGGCGAGCGCGGCCACCGGCGCGCGCAAGCACGAAGACTTCGCCGACGCCAACCTCTTCGCCGACGTGTTGCCGTCGGTGCGGCTCGGCCTCGAGTACGCCTGGTTCCGCGACGTCTACAGCGACGCGGGCTCGACCTTCGCGGTCAACCACCGCGTCCAGCTCTCGGCGTTCTACCTCTTCTAGCACTTAGCTTTTCGCAGCACTCGACGCCCGGCCGACCTCGTGTTGGCCGGGCGTCTTCTTTTGTACGTAATGCGCTTATGATCGCGGCACCACTTGTCGACGCCCGCGCTAGAGGTCCCACCCGATCGCAGCGGTGGCATTCCGCCGACGCTGACGCAGCCGGGCGCCGCGCGCTTCTGGCTCGCCGTCGTCGTCACCGGCGTCGGCGCGGGCTTGGGCGCGGCGGTGTTGACGCGGCTGCTCGACGTCGTGCAGCGCGCGGTCTGGCCGGGCGCCGGCACGTTCACGGAGACTGTCGCGCGGACGTCGGCCTGGCATCACGTCGGCGTGCTGGCCGCTGCCGGCCTCCTCACCGGCCTGGCGCAACGCCTGCTCGTGCACCTCTCGAGCGGCAACAGCATCGACATCACCGCCGCCATCTGGTTCACGGCCGGCCGCTTGCCGAAGCTGCGCACGCTCGGCTCGGCCGTCTTGTCGGTCATCGACGTGGCGATGGGCGCGTCGCTCGGCCGCGAAGGCGCGCCCAAGCAAGCGGGCGCCGTCATCGCCGACGCGCTCGCCGATCGAGTCAGCTTGTCCGACGAGCAGCGCCGCCTGCTCGTGGCCTGCGGCTCCGGCGCCGGCATGGCGGCGGCGTACGGCGTGCCGCTCGGTGGCGCGCTGTTCGCGCTCGAGGTCTTGCGCGGCATGCTGGCGCTGCGGCTGGTGTTGCCGGCGCTGGTGGCGTCGCTCGTGGCCACGGTCGTGTCGTGGGTCGCGCTGCCCGACGCGCCGACGTACACGCTGCCGCCGTTGCCGCTGTCGCCGTCGATCGTCGTGTTCGCGCTGGTGGCCGGGCCGATCGCGGGCGTCGTGTCGGTCGGCTACGTGCGCGCCATCGCCTGGGCCTATCGGCATCGGCCGGAAGGCTGGACGCGCATCATCTTGCCGACGCTGGTGCTGGCGGCGCTGGGCGCGACCTCGATCGTGTTCCCGCAGCTGCTCGGCAACGGCAAAGAGATCGCGCAAGCGACGTTTCTCGGACAGATGGCCCCGACCTTGATATTGGCGCTCGTGTTCCTGAAGCCGCTGGCGACCGTCGCCTGCGTGCGCTCGGGCACCCCGGGCGGGCTGTTCACGCCGTCGCTGTCGCTGGGCGCGCTCGTCGGCGCCGGGCTCGGCTACGGCTGGTCGTTCCTGTGGCCGGGCGTGCCGCCCGGCTTCTTCGCGCTCGTGGGCGCGGCGGCGCTGTTGGCGGCGACCACGCAAGGCCCGATCTCGACGGTGGTGCTGCTCATCGAGATGACCGGCCACGATCGCTCCTTCATCGTACCCGTGATCTTGGGGGTGGTGACGGCGACGCTGACGGCGCGCACGATCGAGCCGCGCTCGATCTACGACGCCAAGCTCAGCGACGCGGAGGTCAAAGAGCGGCTGCGCAAGCGCGAGCCGCCGCCGCAATGACGAACGCCGCCGTCAGCTTTGCGGGCGCGTCGTCGTCGGAGCGCTTGACGGCGGCGGCGTGCTCGGCGGCGGCGAGACCGCAGAACGGCGGAACTCGTCGAGCCGCGCTTTGCCGCCCGGCATGCGCTCATACTCGGGCACGAGCGACAGCGCGCGCTCTTCGGCCTGCGCCGCCTGCGCGAACTTGCCGCGCGCCGCGTGCAACTGAGCCAGCGTATCGAAACAATAGAAGCAGGTGGGATCGGCCTGCACCGCGCGCATCGCGAACGGGATGCCCAACTCTGGGTGATCCATCTGGACGCGCGCCACCTGATCCAGCTCGGTCGCCGAGCTGGCCACGCGCTCCAGCTGGTGGAAGTCGTCGTTGAGCGGCTCGAGATCTGCGGGCGACGGCTTGTGGCCGCCCTTCTGTAGCTGCGCCAGCCGGGCGACGATGAGCGCGAATCGATAGCGCGGCTCGCGTGGCGACACCTCGAGCCCATCGGACGGCAAGTCGGCGAGCGCCGCGCGCAAGAGGCCTTCGGCCTGTTCGGGCGCGCCGCCCCTGAGCGCGAACAGCGCGCGCCAATACAGCACCTCGCGATCGTGCGGCGCCTCGATTTGGGCCGCCATGAGGTCGGCGTTGGCCGCGTCGTGATAGGGCGGCTGCCACGCGCGCAGCTGCAAGAACGTCAGATGCACCTGCGCCTCCGACATCGGCACCGCGGCATGCACCGGTCCGGCCTCGCGCGGCGTATACACGGTGCTGGCGAACAACGTCCAGTGATCGCCGTTCGACGACGGCGCCGACAGCTCGACCGCGTGACGCCGATATTGCCGCTCGAGCTCGTCGATCGACACGCCGGCGAACGCCTGCGCGAACGCGGCGTCGCGATGCACACCCGCCGACAAGAGCGCCATCAGCTGATCGAAGCGCGCGTGATAGGGCAGCTGCAGCGACTTCAACATGTGCACGAGCAGCCAGGCGCCTTGATACGACAGCGGATGCTGCGGGTTGGGATCGTCTTCGATGCGCTCGTAGAACGTATCCGGCGTCGCCTCCAGCAGCGACTTCACCGTCGGCAGCTGATCGATCGTGAGCCAGCGCAGCGTCGCGTCGCGTCCGACCGGGATGCGACCGCCCGGCCGAAAGAGCATTTCGTCTTTCGGCGGCATGGCGCCGAACCAGGCGCGACCATCGTGCAGCGCCAGCGTCGAGTTGTACTCGGCCAGCCCTTCGTTGAGCCAGGTCGGCGGATCGAGCAGCTGCAGCCGCACGAAGCGATGGGTCAGCTCGTGTTGCAGCGTCGTGCGCTTGGCCTGGTCGAAGTCGCCCGACAACACCACCGTCGGCGACGGCTCGAGGTCGTGCGTGCGCGGCGTGAAGAACGCCGATGAATTAGGCAGGCCACGCTGCTTGGCTATTTCCAGGTAATCGACGCGGCGCGCGAAGGCGACGACGTCGATGCGCTCCAGCTCGTCGGCCGGCTTGGCCAGCAGATCCTCGAACGCCGCGTCGATGCGCTCGAGCTGCTCGGCCAGCCCTTGCGCCGACCTCGCGTCGAGATCGGTGTGCACGACGAAGTGGCGCGACGTGACCTCCGACCAAGCGGCGCCGCCTTTGGCGGGCGCGGTGAGCGGCGGGGCCAGCGACAGCTGCGCGCAACCGGCGACGGCGAGGACGAACGCGCCCGCGAGGGCCGATGACAGTGACCTCATGATCGCGGATGAAGCACGAGCGGCGCCGTCGGCACAAGTAGCGAAGTCACACGATTTTACCGGGGTGCGATATCTTGCGAAACCAACGGCCACGCGACGTCACTTTCGCGGAAGGCCGAACCAACCGCGCCCGAGGAGCTCATGCGAAACCTGTGGCTGATAGGCGTATCAACGCTGATGTCGACGATGGCTTTGGCGCAGCCGGCGCGACCGCGCGGCGTCGAAGTCGGCGATCTCGATCGCCAGGCCGCGCCTTGCACCGACTTCTTCCAGTTCGCCAACGGCACCTGGCGCGCCAAGAATCCGATCCCGAGCTACATGCCCAAGTGGAGCCGGCGCTGGCAGGCGGGTGAGAACAACAAAGCGGCGCTGCAGCAGATTCTGGAGGCGGCGGCCAAGACGAAAGGCGCGCCCAAAGGCAGCGTCGAGCAGCAGATCGGCGACTTTTATGCCGCCTGCATCGACGAGCCGCGCGCCAACGCGCTCGGGACCAAGCCGATCGCCGGCGCGCTCGCCGACATCGACGCCATGAAGTCGCGCGCCGACCTCGTGCCCATGATCTGGCGGCTGCAGAATGACCAGATCGCGGTGCCGTTCACGTTCTACTCGAGCTCGGACAAGCACGAGCCGACGCAGGTCATCGCCAACCTCGGCGCCGGCGGCCTCGGGCTGCCCGATCGCGATTATTACGTGAAGCCGGACGAGCGCTTCAAGGACGCGCGCCTGAAGTATCACGCGCACGTGGCCAAGATGTTCGTGCTCTTCGGCGCCGCGCCGGCGGCGGGCGAGCATGCGGCCGACGTCGTCGCGCGCGTCGAGACGGAGCTGGCCAAGAGCTCGCTCGACAACGTGGCGCTGCGCGATCCGGCGTCGACCGATCACAAGCTTGCGTTCGCGGCGCTGCAGAAGCTGACGCCGCACCTCGATTGGCGGCCCTTCTTCGCCGGCGGTCATGTGCCGGAGATCGGCCTCAACGTCGATCAGCCGAAGTTCATGGCGACGGTCGATCATATGGTGGCGACGACGCCGCTCGACGACTGGAAGATCTACCTGCGCTGGCAGCGCATCAACAACGAGGCCCAGCTCTTGTCACGGCCGATCGTCGACGAGGACTTCGCCTTCTACGGCAAATATTTGTCGGGCGCGACCGAGCAGAAGCCGCGCGGCACGCGCTGCGCCGAGCAGGCCGACCAGCTCTTGGGCGAGGCGCTCGGCAAGAAGTACGTCGAGAAATATTTCCCGCCGGCGGCCAAGGCGCGCATGCAAGAGCTGACGACGAACGTGCTCGGCGCCATGAAGCAGACGATCGAAGGCGCGACCTGGATGACGGCGCCGACGAAGCAAAAGGCGCTGGAAAAGCTGAGCACGTTCCACGTCAAGATCGGCTATCCCGACAAGTGGAAGGACTACAGCAGCATCGACATCACGCGCGACGGCTATTGGCAGGATGCGCTGCTGGCGCGTCGCTGGGCCGTGGCCGACGATCGCGCGCTCATCGGCAAGCCCGTCGATCGCGGCCGCTGGGGGCTGACGCCGCCGACGTCGGACGCGTACTACAATCCGCAGCTGAACGAGATCGTGTTTCCGGCGGGGATTTTGCAGCCGCCGGCGTTCGATCTGGCGGCCGTCGACGCGGTCAATTACGGCGCCATCGGCGTCGTCATCGGCCACGAGGTCAGCCACGGCTTCGACGACGAAGGCGCCAAGTTCGACGCCCAAGGCCGGCTCAACAATTGGTGGACCGCCGACGACTTGAAGCAGTTCTCCGCGCGCGGTCAATGCGTCGTCGATCAGTTCGAGAGCTACTTCATCGAGCCCAAGATTCATCATCAGGGCCGCTTGGTGCTCGGTGAATCGATCGGCGACCTGGGCGGCGTCAAGATCGCGCACCTGGCGTTCGGGCTGGCGCAAAAGACGAAGCCGGCGCCGACGATCGACGGCTTTACGCCCGAGCAGCAGTTCTTCATCGCCTGGGGCGCAGTTTCGCGGCGACGAGACGCGGGCCGAGCAGCAGCGGCTGATGGTGCAAGGCGATCCGCATCCGGTGGCGAAGTTTCGCGTCATCGGGCCCTTGTCGAATACGCCGGCGTTTCAGCAGGCGTTCGCCTGCCCGGCCAACGCGGCGATGGTGCGGCCGGCGGCGACCCGCTGCGAAGTCTGGTAGCGGCCGGGTCGCGCGCAGCGTCGCGGGCGCGAAAGTGGTACAAGCGAGCGATGCGGACCTTCATTACCGGTGCTTCGAGCGGCCTCGGGCGTGGCCTGGCGCTGCATTACGCGACGGCGGGCGCGACGATCGGCCTGTGCGCGCGTCGTAAGGACATGTTGACGGAGCTGGCGGCCGAGATCACGGCGCGCGGCGCGCGGCCGATCGTCTACGCCGTCGACGTCGCCGAGACCGAAGCCATGGCCAAGAGCGCCGACGACTTCGTCGAGCAGGCGGGCGGCGTCGATCTCGTCGTCGCCAACGCCGGCATCGGCATTCCCAACGGCGTGCTGCAGGGCAAATCGGCACCGATCGCGCAGCTCATGCGCGTCAACGTCATCGGCGTCACCAACACGATCGTGCCCTTCATCCCGGCGATGGTGGCGCAAAAGAGCGGCGAGCTCGTCGCCATCAGCTCGGTCGCCGGCCATCGCGGCATGCCCGGGCGCGCGGCCTACGGCGCGTCGAAGGCGGCGGTCATCTCGTTCATGGATGCGCTGCGCCTCGATTTGTACGGCACGGGCGTGCACGCGATGACGGTGTGCCCCGGCTTCGTGCACACGCCGATGACGGCGAAGCTGGGCAAGCTGCCGTTCGCCATCGACACCGACGAGGCGGTGACGCTGATGACGCGCGCCATCGCCAAGCAGCAGGGCACGTTTACGTTCCCGTGGCAGATGCGGCTGTTGAGCCCGGTGCTGCGCCATTCGCCGGAGTGGCTGGTGCGCAAGATCGCGCCGCCCGCGCGCCCCGAAAACTAAGCGCGACTAAGCTTTGGGCGCGGTTTCGCGGGCGAGGCGCAGGTCGCGCGCTTGCAGATGCGCCCACGCCAGCTGCAAGACGGTGGCGTCGCTGCCGGCCAGGCGCGCGCGCAGCAGCATCTCGGCCACGATGTGGCCGCTCTCGATCCGCCGTCCCGACTCCAGATCGCGCAGCATCGACGCCGTCGCCGGCGAGCCTTCCGCCGTCAGCTGCGCCTTGGTCTGCTGCAGCACCTCGGGGCGCGAGGCGTGGCCGGCCGCGTTGGCCGCCGCTTCGCACTCGGCGACGGCGCGCAGCATGATGGCCTCGCCGTCGTCGGTGGCCACGATGTCGCCGATGGAGGCGCGCATGAGGCAGGTGACGGCAGCCAATGACGTCAGAAACACGTATTTCTCCCAGACGTCCTGCAAGATGTCGTCGGAGAGGCGGCAGTCGACGGGCGTCTGCCGGAAGGCGGCGTGCAGCTGCTCGAGGCGAGCGCGCGCCGTCTGCATGTTGCCCTTGCGCGTGCCGTAGGTGATGCGCTCGATGGCGCCGAGCTGCGCGATGACGCCGTCGTCGCCGAGGCTGGCCGCCAAATAGCACAAGCCGCCCAAGACGCGATCGCGGCCGAAGCGCTGATCGAGCCGATCGAAGTGGCCGAGGCCGTTCAACAGCGGCAACACCAGCGTCTCGGGGCCGACCGCGGGCGCGATGGCCGTCATGGCCGAGTCGAGATCGTACGACTTGCACGAGAGCAGGACGAGGTCGTAACGCGCGTCGGCGGCGACGGCGACGACGCTGCGCACCGGCAGTGAGACTTCGCCGGTCGCGCGGCGGAAGACGAGGCCGCGCTCGGCCAACGCGTGCGCGCGCGACGGCCGCACCAGAAACGTGACGTCGACGTCGGTCTTGCCCGCGTTCGCCGCCTCGACGAGCCGACCGCCGAACGCAGCTCCCGTCGCACCCGCGCCGAGCACGAGAATCTTGAGCGCCATGGCCGACTACTCTACCGCATCGGGCGCGTCGCGCGTCGTTTGGCCGACGATGTTCGGCCGGTCATACTTTGCGCGCTATGGTCGACTTCGCCGCGCTCGAGCGCGCCCATCGCTGGAAGCCGCTGCGCGATTGCCCCGGCCGCAGCGTGCTCGTCGACGAATTCGGCGCGCCCGCCACCCTCGTCGGCGACGGCGTGGCCGTCCATCGTTTTCACTCGGCGGCGACGCGCGATCCCGTCGACGTCGCGCTCTTCGCCGGCGGCGGCCTGTTGTCGTACGCGCGGGCGGACGGCAGCCACTTGCACACGCTCAACACGCGCGACGGCTTACGCCGTAAGCTGGCGCAGCTCGGCATCGACTTGGCTGCCGTCGGCGCGCGGGCGTGCTCGACCTGTGGCTGCAGCGGCGACGACTGCAGCGACTGCCGAGGCCGCGGCTGGCGGTTCGACGTGACCTAAATCGCCGGCACGCGCACTGCAGTATCGACCGGGCATGGGCTCGATCCTGCGATTCGTCGGCGTCTTCGCGGTAGTTTGTAACTTCGCCAGCTACACGCGCGCCGACGAAGTCGCGCCGGCGGTCAGCGTGCCCGTCGACGCGCCGCCGCCGGTCGCGGCCGACGCGCCGCCGCCGGCTGTCGTCGCGGCGCCGGCTGTCGTCGCGCCGCCGGCCGTCGTCGCGCCGCCGCTCATCGCGCCGCGGCTGTCGCGTCCGCTGCTGCTGGCGACGGGCGAGGAGGGCGACCGCGTCGCGCGCGCCCACGCCATGCGCAACGCCGGCATCAGCGTCTTCGCCGTCGGCGTGGTCACGACCATCATCAGCCAATTCCTGCTCGGCAATTACATCGTCAAGGACAGCAACCTATGCTTCGAGACCGGCTGCCATGCGCCTCCGCAGTCGCAGCTCGACGCGGCGGCGCGGCCCTATCGCATCTCCGCCATCGCCACCGTCGTCGTCGGCAACGCCATGATCGCGACCGGCTTGACCTTGTGGTGCGTCGGCGACGGGCGCGGCCGCCGCAAAACCAACAGCGTCGGCGCGCTCAGCTTCGCGCCGTCGAGCGACGGGCACGGCGCGCAGGGCGGCGTCGTCGTCCACTTCTGAACGTCCGTTTTCCGTCGGCTTTCGTCGTTCCCGCCGGTCAGCCGAGCTCCTCGAGCCAATATTCTTGCGGACCGCGCGCGTTGTCGTCGCGCCGCCGCGCCTCCAGCTTGCGCAGCTCGACGCGCCGAATCTTGCCCGAGATGGTCTTCGGCAGCGCCGCGAACTCCAGCCGGCGGATGCGTTTGTACGGCGCCAGCTTCTGCGCGCAGTACGCGAAAATGGCCCGCGCCGTCGCCTGATTCTCCGGCGTTCCCGGCACCAGCGCGACGAACGCCTTCGGCACCGACAGGCGCAGCGCGTCCGGGCTCGGCACCACCGCCGCCTCCGCCACCAGCGCGTGCTCGACGAGGATGCTCTCGAGCTCGAAGGGGCTGATGCGATAGTCGCTGCTCTTGAAGACGTCGTCGCCGCGGCCGACGAAGTGGATGTAGCCGTCGCCGTCGCGGCGCGCCTCGTCGCCGGTGCGATAGTGGCCGCCGGCCATGGCCGCGGCCGTGCGCGCGTCGTCGTCGCGATAGCCGCGCATGAGGCCGAGCGGGCGCGGCGTCGTCACGCAGCGCCACTTCGCCTTCGTCGCATTCGCATCCGTCGCCGTCGAGCAGCACGATAGAGTAGCCGGGCAGCGGCTTGCCCATCGAGCCGAGCCGCACCGGCAGGCCGGGCGAGTTGCCGACCAGCGCCGTCGTCTCCGTCTGCCCGTAGCCGTCGCGAATGGTGAGGCCCCACTGCTGCGCGCACGCTCTCGATGACCTCGGGGTTGAGCGGCTCGCCGGCGCTACAGAGCTCGCGCAGCTGCGCCGGCTTTTCCCCGAGCGACTCGAGCACGAGCATGCGCCACACCGTCGGCGGCGCGCACAGCGTCGTCACCGCCTGCTCGGCGAGCACTTCGAGCGTGCGCGGCGCCGAGAACCGCGGCGCCTCGTGCACGAGCACCGTCGCCTCCGCGTTCCAGGGCGCGAAGAAGCTCGACCACGCGTGCTTGGCCCAGCCCGGCGAGCTGATGTTCTGATGCACGTCGCCCGGCCGTAAACCGAGCCAATACATCGTCGACAGATGGCCGACGGGATAGCTGGCGTGGGTATGCTGCACCAGCTTCGGCTGCGCCGTCGTCCCCGACGTGAAATAGAGCAGCAGCGGATCCTGCGCGCGGGTCTCGACGCGCGGCAAGCGCGCCGGCGCGTCGAGCGCGTCTTCGTACGTCGTGAAATGGGGCGCGCCGCCGACGGCCAAGCGCACGCCGAGCCGCTCCGGCTGGCGCAGCTTGGCCGCGCCGGTCGCGTCGGTGACGAGGTGCCGCGCGCGGCCGCGCACGATGCGATCGTCGACGTCGTCGGCCATGAGCTGCGTCGTCGCCGGGATGACCACCGCGCCCAGCTTCATCGCCGCCAACATCGTCTCCCACAAGGGCGCCACGTTGCCGAGCATGACGAGGATGTGATCGCCGCGCGCGACGTCGTGGTCGGCGAGCCAGCGACCGAGCCGCGTCGACCGCTCGGCCAGCTCGGCGAACGAGAGCCGCGTCGTCGGCGCCTGCTCGCGCACCACCGTCAGCGCCGGCGCGTGATTGTTGGCGGCCAGCACCTCGAACCAATCCCACGCCCAGTTGAAGTCGTCGAGCGCCGGCCAGGCGAATTCGGCGCGCGCGCGATCGGGATCGTCCCGATGGGCAAAGAGCGTGTCGCGCGCGCGACGAAAGGCTTCGGTCGGCGTCATGGCGTCACAATATCGCCAAAAACGACGCGCCACGAGTAGCATTGGGTCATGACGCAGCATGCTCGAGTGACCATCGACGCCGACGTCACGCCGCAGTTCACCGCCTGCTATTTGCGGCTCGCGGGCGACGAATGCGCGTTCATCGAAGCGCACACCGCGCACGCGCTGCCGCGGCTCATGGCCGCGCTCGCTCAGGCCGGCAAGCGTCCCGAAGACGTCCGCTACGTCGTCGTCACGCATGCGCACCTCGATCACGCGGCGGGCGCGAGCGCGCTCTTGGCGGCCTGTCCCAACGCGACGCTGCTGGCGCATCCGAGCGCGGCCAAGAACTTGATCGATCCGGCCAAGCTCGTCGAGGGCGCGACGGCGGTGTATGGCGCCGAGCGTTTTCGTACACTGTACGGCTCGCTCGCGCCCATTCCGCGCGAGCGAGTGCGCACGTTGGCCGACGGCGAGACGTTCACGCTCGGCGACGCCGTGCTGACGGCGTGGCACACCGCCGGCCACGCCTATCACCACTTCATCGTCGACGATCCGGCCACCAGCAGCGTCTTCACCGGCGACACGTTCGGGCTCGTCTATCCGGCGCTGCAGCGCCACGGTCGCTTCGCCTTGCCGTCGACGAGCCCGACCGGCTTCAACGCCGACGAGGCGCGCGCCAGCATCGCCAAGGTGCTGTCGCTGGGCGAGCGCTGGGTCTGTCCGACGCACTACGACGCGTACGAAGACGGCGCGACGATCGCGGCGCAGCTCGACCGCTTCATCGATCGCGCCGAGGCGTGGGTCGACGTCGAAGTGGGCGGCGGCGACGAAGCGCCGGCGGCGTCGCTGCAGGTGCGGCTGCAGGCCGAGTGGTGGGAGGCGATCGCCGAAGAGGCGCCGTGGCTGACCCCGGACGACCAGAAGCTGCTGGCGCTCGACGTCGAATTGAATGCGCAGGGCCTGGCCTACGTCATCCAACGGCAGCGGGCGAATCCCGCCACATAGCCGCGACCGGGACGTGTCCCTGGGACAGTCTCGGGACAGCGCGCGAACCCCTACAGCGGCGGCGATCTCAGTCGGTCATGCCGTCGAGCGCGATGCCCAGCTGCTTGATCCAGCGGCGAATTTGCACGCGATCTTTGCCCATGTGCCGCGCCACGGCCGAGATATTGCCGCCGTTGGCCGTGAGCAGCGCCACCAGCTCGTCGCGGCGCGCGCGCTGCTCGCTCGTCAACGCCTTGGCCGGCGCCGATGAAGACGGCGACGCCGGCGCCGGCCCGACCGGCGCCGGATCGCGCACCGACGCCGGCAAGTGCGCGACGTCGATGCGCTGCGGCGACAGCGCCAAGGCCGCGCGCAGGCACTGCTCGAGCTCGCGGACGTTGAGCGGCCAGCCGTGCCGCAAGAGCATGCGCAGCGCCTCCGGGCTCAGCGTCGTCTCGGCGCCGCCGTAGCGGGCCAAGAGCGCGGCGACGAGGATGCCGAAGTCCTCCAGGCGCTCGCGCAGCGTCGGCAGCTTGACGACGAAGCCGCTGATGCGCGCCACCAAATCGCCGCGGAACCGCTCCTGGCGCACCAGGTCGTCGAGGTCGCGATGGGTGGCGCAGACGACGCGCAGATCGACCGGCTGCGGCTTGGTCGCGCCCACGGCCAGCACCTCGCGCTCCTGCAACACGCGCAACAGCGCCGGCTGCGCGCGCAGCGGCAAGTCGCCGATCTCGTCGAGGAAGAGCGTGCCTTGGTCGGACGCGCGGACCAGTCCCGGCTTGTCGTCGTTGGCGCCGGTGAACGCGCCTTTGCGCGCGCCGAACAGCTCGGCCTCGACCAGGTTCTCGGGCAGCGCGCCGCAGTTGATGCTGACCAGCGTGCCGCGCCGCCGCGACAGCGCGTGCAGCGCCCGCGACACCAGCTCCTTGCCGGTGCCGCTCGGCCCCAAAATCAGCACCGGCAGCGACGTGACGGCCACGTCGCACAAGGCGTTCAGCGCCTGCTCGAGCGGCGCGTGGAAGGTCGACAGCCCGGGCAGCTCCGACGCCAGCTCCTGCGAGTCGAGGTCGAGCGGCTCGTCGGCGGCGCGCGAAACGCCGACGCGAAAGAGGAAGAACGTGCGCCCGCACTCGATGACGTCGCCGTCGCGCAGGAGCTGGCGATCGACGCGGCGGCCGTTGACGACGAGGCCGTTCTTGGAGCGCTCGTCGACGATGACCCAGGCCAGCCCTTCGCGGCGCATGGTGGCGTGTAACGTGGAGACCCGCTGATCTCTGGATCGACAGCGACAGGCGCGTGCCGGCGCGCTCGACGCCGCGCCGCTGGCCGCGCCGCAGCGCCACCTCGGTCACGTCGCTCAGCCGATGGCGCGCCGACGCCGCCAGCGGCCGGTCGCACTCGAGCAGCAGCACCAGCTCGTCAGCCTGGACGGTGCCGGGCTGCTGGCCGGTGCTGGAATGCGAAATCGTGCTCAGCGTCGCGTCCGACATATAAGGAAAATGCCTCAAGCCGTTGCCTCAGTCCGTTGTCTGCCTGACGCTGACAGCAGATTCCGTACCAAGGTAAATGCGGTGGGATTGACTACGGTTCGACTATCGCTCGGGCTGCCCGGCCGCCAAGAGGCGCTGGCCGTGGCCGTTGCCGCCGAGCGCCGGCTGCTCGGCCTCGGACGGCCGCATCGTGATGCGCGTGTATTTGTGCGCCGGCTGATTCGACCCGGCCGCCACCGCGCGCACGGCCACGAGCACGTTCGCCTCCGGGAAGTAGCTGGCCGCGCTCTTGCGCGCGATCGGATAGGCGACGGTGCGAAAGCGATGGCCGACGCGCGTCTCGCCTTCGAAGTGGCTCGTGATGTCAACCATTTGGTTGTCATGGAGCCCGAGCTCGGCGAGGTCGAGCGGGTTGACGAGGATGACGCGCCGGCCGCCGTAGATGCCGCGATAGCGATCGTCCATGCCGTAGACGACGGTGTTGAACTGATCGTGCGTGCGCACCGTCGTCATGATGAGCTCGCCCGGCTTGAGGTCGTGCTTGGGGATGCCGTTGACGGTGAAGTTGGCCTTGCCCGTGGCCG
Source organism: uncultured delta proteobacterium (assembly GCA_963785725.1). Lineage (GTDB taxonomy): Bacteria > Myxococcota_A > Polyangia > Palsa-1104 > Palsa-1104 > JAQBQH01. The sequence continues at coordinate 79,025 of CAWAWS010000007.1, forward strand.
TGCGGAAGTCGCGCTCGCGCGCCGCGTTCGGCAGGTAAAAGTGGCCCTGCTTGATGCGCGCGTTGAAGTCGTCGAAGCCGGGAATGACCTTCTCGATGTGATCGCGCACGACGTCGTGATGCAACATCGCCTGCCAATTCACCGGGCCGGCCTGGCCGAAGATCGCCTGCGCCGTGCGCACGAGAATCTCGGTGTCGCTGAGCAGCAGCTCCGACGCCGGCTTCTCTCGGCCCAGCGACGGGTTGATGATGCCCATCGAGTCTTCCGCCGTCGACAGCTGCGGCTCGCCGCCGTGAATCGCGCGCTCGGCGCGGCCCAACACCGGCAAGATCAGCCCCGTTTCGCCGGCGAGCAAGTGGCCGCGATGCAGCTTCGTCGACACGTGCACGACCAGCTTGACGCGCTTGAACGCCTCGGTCGTGTAGTGCGTATCGGGCGCCGCCGCCAACAAGTTGCCGCTGATCGCGTAGAAGACTTTGGCTTTGCCGGCGTGCATCGCCTGCAGCGCCTCGACGGCGTCGTAGCCGGGCACGCGCGGCGCCGTGATGCCGAATTCCTTGTCGAGCGCCGCCAAGAACGACTCCTTCGGGTGCTCCCAAATCCCCATCGTGCGATCGCCCTGCACGTTGGAGTGGCCGCGCACGCAGCAGGGGCCGGCGCCAGGACGACCGATGTGTCCGCCGAGCAGACACAAGTTGACCACCTGCTGCACGTTCTCGACGCCGTTGGGATGCTGCGTGAGGCCGAGGCACCACAGAATGATCATGCGCTTGCTGCGCGCGATGATGTCGGCGGCCTGCTCGATCATGGCGCGCTCGATGCCGCTCGACTCGACGATCTCCTCCCACGTGTCGCGCTCGGCCGCCGCCTTCAGCTCGGCGAAGCCGGTGGTGTGCTGCGCGATGAAGTCGTGATCGAGCACGCCCGGCGTCTTCGCGTCGCGTTCGAGCAGCGCCTTGATGACGCCTTGCATGAACGCCGCGTCGCCGTTGACGCGCACGGGGACGTACAGATCCGTCAGCTGCGTGCCCGAGCCGAGCAGCGCCGGCAACAGCATGAGCGGGTTCTTGTAGTCCTGCGGATTGGGATTGATGACGCGCATCAAGCCCACTTCCGGCATGGGATTGATCGAGATGATGGTCGCGCCTTTGTGCTTGGCCGCCTCCAGCGACGTCAGCATGCGCGGATGATTCGTCGCCGGATTGTTGCCGATGATGAGGATCGTGTCGGTCGCTTCGAAGTCCTCGAGCTTGACCGTGCCTTTGCCGATGCCGATCGTCGCCGTCAGCGCCGTGCCGCTCGACTCGTGACACATGTTCGAGCAGTCGGGCAGGTTGTTCGTCCCCAGCTGTCGCGCCAGCAGCTGAAAGAGAAATGCCGGCTCGTTGCAGGTCTTGCCCGACGTATAAAAGATCGCGTCATTCGGGCTGGCGAGCGCCTTGCATCTCGTTGCCGATGAGCGCGAACGCCTCGTCCCAGCTGACCGGCGTAAAGTGCGTCGCGCCCGGCGCCTTCATCATCGGATGCGTCAAGCGACCGGCCGCGTTGATCTCGTAATCCGACATCGCCAGCAGCGTGTCGATGCTGTGCGCGGCGAAGAATTCGGGATCGACCCGCTTGTGCGTCAACTCGTCGGCGATGGCCTTGGCGCCGTTCTCGCAGAATTCGGCGACTTTGCGCTTCTTGTCCGGGCTCGGCCAGGCACAGCTCTGACAGTCGAAGCCGCGCTCTTGGTTGACGCTGGTGAACGTTCGGAGCGAGCGGAAGACGCCCATCTCGCGAAAGCCGTACTTCATCGTGCTGACGATGGCGGGGATGCCGGCGGCCGCTTTGTGCGGCTTTCTCACCTTCGGCGCTTTGCGCTCTGCGGGCGGCTCGCCGAGCGCCAACGTGTCCTGCTCGCTGACGTAGAGGAGCGCCGATTCGTGCGGCGCGCCCTCGCGACTGAGCGTGTGGCGCGACTCTTCGTCCGGCGCGCGATAGTGGCTCGACGGCTCACCGACTTCGCCTCGCGGAGGATTTTCGCCGTTCGCCATGGGGTAAATCTAGCATGTGCGCGCCGCAAAGCCGGGGTCGACTATCGTGGACGGCCCGCACGAGCGAGGTACCGGCCGCGGCGCGACGTGCTATGAATTCGTGGCGGTGGTGACGATCCGGTTCGTCGGCGGGACGATCGAGCTGCGCGGACGCGGCGCCGCGGACCCGCTCATGCCCGGCTGCCACTTCGACGAGCGCTCGGCCTGCCAGCGCGCGCCCGCCAGCAGCTACGCCGATATCGTGCGCGCGTTGACGCGCGAGCAGGTCGCCTTCACCGACGAGGCGCGCCAGTATGCCGAGCTCGCCGGCGGCGCCGCCGTGCATCGCGAGCCGCGGCCGTATCAAGCGGAGGCGCTGGCGGCGTGGAAGGCGCAGCGTGGTCGCGGCGTCGTCGTCTTGCCGACCGGCGCCGGCAAGTCGCAGGTCGCGTGCATGGCCATCGACGACAAACGCCGCGCCACGCTCGTCGTCGCGCCGACGCTGGACCTGGTGCGGCAATGGTTCGATCTCTTGCGCGCGACCTTCGCCGTGCCCGTCGGCGTCATCGGCGGCGGCGAATACAAAGTCGAGCCGCTCACCGTCACCACTTACGACTCCGCCTATTTGCACATGGAGAATTTGGGCGCGCGCTTCGGCCTGCTCGTGTTCGACGAGTGCCACCACCTGCCCGGCGCCGCTTACGCCATGGCCGCGCGCTTCGCGATCGCGCCGTTTCGACTGGGACTGAGCGCCACGCCCGAGCGCGCCGACGGCCGCGACGCCGAGCTCGACGAGCTGATCGGCCCCATCGCCTATCGCAAAGACATCGTCGACCTGGCGGGCGACTACTTGGCCGAATACGAGACCGAGCACGTCGCCGTCGAGCTGGCGCCGGCGGAGCGCGAGGAGTACGAGGCCGAGCGCGCCATCTATCGCGGCTTCGTCTCCGACAACGGCATTCGCATGTCGAGCCCGCAAGGCTGGTCGGAGTTCATCATGCGCTCGGCCGGCAGTGTCGCCGGCCGCCGCGCCATGCAGGCCTATCGACGGCAGCGCGAGTTGGCGTTTTGCGCGCCGGCCAAGCTCGATTACGTCGCGCACCTGCTCGGCCGGCATCGCGCCGATCGCGCCATCCTGTTCACGCAAGACAACGCCACCTGTTATGCCGTGTCGCGCCGCTTCCTGATCCCGGCGATCACGCATCAGACCAAAGTGCGCGAACGCAGCGAGATCCTGTCGCGCTTCAACGAGGGGCACTATCGCGCGGTCGTGACGTCGAAGGTGTTGAACGAAGGCGTCGACATCCCGGAGGCGAACGTCGCCATCGTCATCTCGGGCTCGGGATCGGTGCGCGAGCACGTGCAGCGCCTCGGGCGAATCCTGCGCAAGAAGGGCGGCAAGCGCGCCATTTTGTACGAGCTGGTGACGGCGAACACGAGCGAATCGTTCACCAGCGAGCGACGGCGGGAGCACGTTGCTTACCGCTGATCTCGTCAACGTGCGGCGCAAAGGGCGCGAGCTGTGTCTGATTCCGCTCGACGCCGCGCGCCGTCCGCGCGCGATCGAGCTGGCGGCGGCATTCCTCGGCCTGGCCGAGGCGCACGTCGGGCGCAGCCGCGAAGAGCTGGAGGAGGCGTGTCGCGCCGTCGAGGTCGCGCCGCGCGAGCGCCGCTTGGCCGACGGCCTGTGCAAGCTGGTCGAAGATCGCTGCCAATTCGCCGAGGACGCCGGGCTCGACCCGGAAGCGCTACGGCGCGACGTGTTTGCGCGCGCCAGCGCCGCGCGCGCCGGCGACACGTTCGATCGCGCGGCGCTGCTCGCCGCCGTCGCCGCCGAGCGCAACCTCACGCCCGACGTCGTCGAGCGCGCGCTCTACGCCGACCTGCGCGGCGCGCACGCGCTGCAGTCGGTGCAGCCGATCGGCGCCGAGCCGCTGGTCGACGTCTACGACTTGGCGCAGGCGCAGGCGGTGCTGTTGCGCGCGGCGCGCGTCGTCGTCGACGTCAAGTGCACGACGCCGGGCGCCTATCGCGCGCTCTTCCACAAGCTCAAGTTCCTGCGGCTCTTGTACACGATCGAGCCGCGCAGCGACGGCGGCTATCGGCTCGAGATCGACGGCCCGTTCAGCCTCTTCGAATCGGTGACGAAATATGGGCTGCAGCTGGCGTTGGCGCTGCCGGCGATTCGTGCGTGCGACGAGTGGATGCTCGAGGCCGATTTGCGCTGGGGCAAAGATCGCGCGCCGCTCGTGCTGCGGCTCGACGGGCGCGCGACGGCGCCTGCCGACGAGCCGCCGCGCCTCGCCGACGAAGTGGTCAAGTTGGTTGACGACTTGGCCGCGCCGGGGCTGGCGACGCCGTGGCGGGTGACGCCGTCGACCGACATCCTGCAGCTGCCCGGCGCCGGCTTGTGCGTCCCCGATCTGGTGTTCACCCACGCCCAAAGCGGCGAGTGCGTCTACTTGGAAGTGCTCGGCTTCTGGAGCCGACCGGCGGTGTGGCGGCGCGTCGAGCTCGTCGAGCGCGGCTTGCCGCAGCGCATCTTGTTCGCGGTGAGCCAGCGGCTGCGCGTCAGCGAAGAGGCGCTCGGCGACGACTTGCCGGGCGCGCTCTTCGTCTACAAGCGCGTCATGAGCGCCCGCAGCATCCTCGAACGCGTCGAATTGCTGGCCAATCGCGTCACCAAGTAAACAGCTGTTTACTTCCGAGCGAGGTCGCGCGAATCAGCGCTTGCCGAGCGGCGCCACGACCGCGCGCAAGAGCTCGACCGCCGTCTCCGCCAGATCGCTGATGCGCCCCGCCTTCTCGACCTTCAACAGCACGAGCTCGTTGATGCCGCCGACGAACGCCATCGCCATCGTCGCCGTCAGCCGCCGCAGCTCCGGTCGCCGCCGCCGCGCCACGGCGACGAAGCCGCGCGTCAGCTCGGCGAACTCGTGCAGCACCTGCCGGCGCAGCTCGAGCGCGCCCGACCCGGCCGCGAGAATCTCCAGCAGAAACGTGCGCGCCAAGATCGGCCGCGCCTCGAGCACCGACAGATAGGCGCGCATCGCCGTCTCGATCTGTCGCTCCCACGGCTGCGCCGGATCGACCGCCGACGCCACCGTTTGCATCGTCTGATCCGACAGCTCGCGATAGGCCGCCAAGAAGCACTCCTCCTTGGTCGCGAACTGCTCGTAGAAGGTGCGCTTGGAGACGCGCGCCTGCTTGACGATGTCGGCGATCGTCGTCGGTCCGTAACCCTTGTCCTCGACGGAGAGGCAGAAGCCTTCGATGAGCTGGAGGCGCGCGTGGGAATCCGCTTGCATCTGGTACCGCACAGTACCACACTCCAGTTGGTACCGCGCGGTACCAAGCGCCCGCGCGCCGCGTAAGGAGAAAATTCGTGATCGACGAAGCCGCTCGCCACGTTCACGTCGCCATCGCCGGCAGCGGCTTCGGCGGCCTCGGCATGGCCATTCGCATGCTGCAGCGCGGAATGCGCGACTTCCTCGTCTTCGAGCGCGCCCACGAGCTCGGCGGAGTCTGGCGCGACAACTCCTATCCCGGCTGCGCCTGCGACGTGCAGTCACACCTCTATTCATTCTCGTTCGCGCCCAACCCCGATTGGAGCCACTCGTACTCGCCGCGCGCGGAGATTCAGGCCTATCTGCGCCGCTGCGCCGAGCGCTTCGGCGTCACGCCCTACTTGCGCTTCGGCCACGAAATCCTGAGCGCGACGTGGGATGGCGCGCGCAATCGCTGGCAGCTGGAGACGGCGGGCGGCGCCTACACGGCCGACGTCTTCATCGGCGCCATGGGCGCGCTCAGCGCGCCGAAGCTGCCGCACATTCCCGGGCTCGACGGCTTCGGCGGCCGCGTCTTCCATTCGGCGCGCTGGGATCACGACTTCGCGCTCGCCGGCCGCACGGTCGCCGTCATCGGCACGGGCGCGTCGGCGATCCAGTTCGTGCCGCAGATTCAGCCAGCGGTGAAGCGGCTGCACCTCTTTCAGCGGACGCCGCCGTGGATCGTGCCGCGCAACGACGTCGCCTTCAGCGCGCGGCAAAAGTGGCTGCTCGGCCGCTCGCCGCTGCTGCAGAAGCTGACGCGCGCCTCGATCTATGCGCGCCGCGAGCTGTTGGCGCTGTCGTTCCTGCATCCGCGGCTGGCGCCGCTGGCGGAGAAGCTCGGTCACGCGCAGCTGAAGCAGCAAATCGCCGACCCGGCATTGCGCGCGCGACTGACGCCGCGCTATCGGCTCGGCTGCAAGCGCGTCCTCGTGTCCGACGATTATCTGCCGGCGCTGACGCAGCCCAACGTCGAGGTCGTGACCGACGCCATCACGGCGGTGACGCCGCGCGCCGTCGTCACCGCCGACGGCCGCGAGCGCGCCGTCGACGCCATCATCTGCGGCACCGGCTTCCACGTGACCGACATGCCGTTCGCCGCGCGCATCCGCGGACGCGACGGCCGCACGCTGGAGGCGACGTGGAACGGCAGCCCCAAAGCGCACTTGGGATTGTCGGTGCACGGCTTCCCCAACTTGTTCTTGCTGCTCGGCCCCAACACCGGCCTCGGCCACTCGTCGGTCGTGCTCATGATCGAGAGCCAGATCGAGCATGTGCTCGGCGCGCTGCGGGCGATCGCGCGCGACCGCGTCGCGCTCGAGCCGACCGCCGCCGCGCAGGCTGCGTTCGTCGCCGACGTCGATGCGCGCATGCGCAACACCGTGTGGTCGACCGGCGGCTGCTCGAGCTGGTACCTCGATCGCACCGGCCGCAACTCGACGCTGTGGCCGAGCTACACGTTCTCCTTCCGGCGCCGCGTCGCGCGCTTCGACGCGCGTGAATATCGAGCGGTGGCGGCGTCTTCCGCGGCCTCGGCGGCGCCAGTCGAAGCCGCGTCTGTCGCAGCGCGTTGACCGCGATCCGCCGCCGCGGATGACTATATTTCGCGACTCGTCTACGCTGCTGGCGACGATGCTTGGTCGCAGCTTCGCGCCTCGTCGACTGCTGTTGCTCGGCTGGCTCGCGCTCGGCGCGTGCGGCGGCAAGTCGCCGTCGTCGTCGCGCGCCGACATGGCCGCGCCGCCGCCGCCGCCGACCGACGTGCCGATGACCGTCGGGCAATACAACGCCACGCTGCGCTTCACCGTCGCGGTGCAGGTCGGCGACGCGCCGCCCTTCGACGCGCTGCTCGACACCGGCTCGGCCGGCCTGCGCATTCTGCCCGGCGCCGTCCCCGACTCCGCGTTCACGCAGATCCTCAGCCAAGAGGTCGAAGAGACCTACGGCGGCTCGCTCAGCGTCACCGGCCGCATCGCGCTCGCCACCGTCGGCATCGGCGGCCTGACGACGCCGGACGCCATTCCGGTCGAGCACATCGACACCTTCGGCTGCGCGTCGACCGACCCGACCTGCTCCGTCGCCGACGAGGTCATGAGCCACTTCAGCGGCTTCGTCGCCATCCTCGGCGTCGGCATGCGCAACTCGGCGCGCGCGCCCGTCATCGGCAATCCCATCGTGCAGCTCGCCGGGCAGCCGTCGTTCGTCGTGCAAGCGCCGCCGTTTCCGGGCGGGATGGGGACGCTGCGCATCTCACCGGCCGCGTCGGAGGTGAGCGCGTTCACGCCGTTTCAGCTGGCGCCCGACACGCTCGAGCTCTATCTGCCCAATCAGACGCCGGCCTGGAACGACGAGCAGATCCCGACCTGTGTCGACGACAAGACCAACGGAATGCAATATTGCGGCGGCGGCTTTTACGACACCGGCACGCCGTTTACGATCGTCGCGCTGCCGGGCCAAGCGACCAAGCTGGCGCTGCCGACGAATGAAGACGTCGATATCGCCATTGGCGCGACCTTGACGATGCCGGCGCCGCTCGACTACGAGTTCACGGTCAGCGCTATGCCGTTACAAGGGCGAGACTTGGTCTATCTCGAGCCGACGACCGGTGTCGAAGCGCTCAACTTGGGAAATGCGCCCTATTTCTTTTTCGATATGTATTACGACCAAGTCAAAGGCGTCATCGGATTCAAATCGAAATGACAATCACCACGGAATCGATTTGTAATCCTTTAGGAACAATCCCCACGGATGGTCGCCCGTCTGATATCCGACCATGATCGGATCGAGCACGCGCGCCGCGCCGTCGATGGCGTCGAGCGGCGGATGGAAGTCGTGCTCGACCTGCTTGCGCGCCACGTGCTGCAGCGGATCTTCGTCGGTGATCCAGCCGGTATCGACCGAATTCATGAAGATACCGTCGCGCATATAATCGATCGCCGACGTTCGCGTCAGCATATTCAACGCCGCTTTCGCCATATTCGTATGCGGGTGCTTATCGGTCTTCTTGTTACGCGCGAACTGCGCCTCCATCGCCGACACATTGACGATGTGCTTATCGCGATCACTCCGCCGACTCATCAAATTGCGCAGTCGACTAATCAAGAGGAATGGCGCCACTGAATTGACCAGATGAACTTCCAACAGCTCGACGGTCGACACTTGATCGGCCGTCATGCGCCAGCTGTTCATCGTGCCGTAAGTCGGCCTGCTGATCGTCGAGATCGCGCAGCTCCGGCGGGAACGCTTCGATCTCGCGCACGTCCTCTTCGGTCAGCGCCAGCTGCGACAGCCGCGCCGGCGTCACGTCCTGCGCCGCGAAGCGCACCATCCCGGTCTCGCTCGCCGTGCCCGCCAAGAGCGCGCGCGCCCCGTCCGACAGCGCGCTCTGCAGCCGCTCCTCGCGCTCGACGAGCGTGCGATAAAACGCCGGCGGCCGCCGCACCGTCTGCGCCGCGTTGTTCACCAGCAGATCGAGCGACGGCAGCGTCTTCTCCAGATGCTCGGCCAGCTTCTCCACCGTCGGCACGTGGCGCAGGTCGATGCCGTGCAGATGCAGCCGCCCGCTCCACGCCGCGAAATCGGGCTCGCGCGCGAAGCGCTCGGCGGCGTCGACGGGAAAGCGCGTCGTGGCGTGCACCTCGGCGCCGGCGCGCAGGAGAATCAGCGCCGCCTGATAGCCGATCTTGATGCGCGCGCCGGTGACGAGCGCGATGCGCCCGCGCAGATCGGCCGTCTGATGCCGCTTCTGCCAGTTGAGCGCCGCGCAGCCCGGGCACATCTGATCGTAGAAGTGGTGGACCTGGCGAAACTCGTCTTTGCAGACGTAGCAGTTGCGCGACTTCTTCAGCTCCTCGACGATCGGCGCGGGCACGACGTCGGCCGTCGTCGGCGCGGTCGACGCCGGCAGCACGTAATGCGACGAGCGCCGCGCCAGCCGATTGACCGCGCGCGCCACCAGCTGCGCGTCGTGGCTCTTCTGCTCGGCGCGGTTCTTCTTGCGAAATGCGCGCTGCGCCTGGCGCTGCTCGTGCCGCGTCGGCCGCGAGACTTGGCCGGCGTCGCGCAGGAGCTGCTGGCGGGTCTCCTCGTCCATCTCGGTCATGAGCGCGCGATCTTCGGCTAACGCGCGTAAAACTCGCAGGCAGGCGTCGACGTCGTCCTTCTTCACGGCGGCGAAGGATAGTCGAAAGAGCCTGCTTCAGCGAGCCGATTCACGCGATCGCCCGCGCCAAGTGCTTGTCGCGCTAAGCGTTCCGCCGACGCGCCGGCGCGCAGCGACGGCGATTGGCCCACCGCCTGCGTGATGCACCTTTTGCGCATGTTGCCCGCATGAGACGGCGGACACGCACTTTGCATCGCGTTTTGCCGAGTCATTCGCAGCATCCGCGTGTCAGGATGATCCGTACGCTCCATTGGTTGTGTGTCGCAGTTTTCCGTAACCGGGGGAGAGATCGAGCTCCGCGATGAAGTGGCCAGCACTGACGGGCGATCAATACCGCCTCGTAGCTCAGCATTCGCCGATGATGATCTGGCGCGCCGGCCTCGACGCCCAGCGCGACTACTGCAACGACACCTGGCTCGAATTCAGCGGCCGGACGCTGGCGCAAGAGGCGGGCGAAGGCTGGATCGAGAGCGTGCACGCCGACGATCGCGACAAGTGTCTGGCGATCTATCGCGATCATTTCGCGCGCCGCCGGCCGTTCGAGCTCGAGTATCGGCTGCGCCGTCACGACGGCCACTATCGCTACATCCTCGATCGCGGCGTGCCTTACGAAGGTGACGACGGCGGGCAGCTGGCGGGCTTCGTCGGCAGCTGCATCGACGTTCACGAGCGGCGCGAGCTCGACCGCCAGCGCGCGCAGTTTCACGCGCTCATCGCCCACGAGCTGCGCACGCCGCTGACCTCGATGGCGACGATCGTCGAGACCATTCGGCGTAAAGGCATCAAGGGGCAGCCGGTCGGCGACGAGATGTACTTGCGCTTCAACGCCCAAGTCGACCGGCTGGCGGCGCTCATCGAAGACTTGTCGGAGGTGGCGACGCTCGAGGAGGGGCGCGCGCTGCCGGTGCAGAAGACGCGCGTCGACTTGGCGGCGATCGTGCGCGACGTCGTCGTCGTCTATCGCGACGCGGCGCAGGCGCGCTCGGCGGAGCGGCGGCCGACGTTCACCGTCGACGCCGTCGACGACGGCTGCTTCGTCGCCGGCGACCGCCGCCGGCTCGAGCAGGTCCTCGGCAATCTGCTCGACAACGCCATGAAGTATTCGCCGCACGGCGGGGAGATCACGGTCACGCTCGCGGTCGCCGACGGGCGCGCGCGGCTGGTCGTCGGCGATCGCGGCATCGGCATTCCCGCGGCCGAGCTCACCGTCGTCGGGCGCCGCTATTATCGCGCGACCAACGCCGCCATGACGAGCTATCCCGGCCTCGGGCTCGGCCTGTCGCTGTGCAAGGAGCTGGTCGAGCGCCACGACGGACAGCTCACCGTCACGAGCGCGCTCGGCCAAGGCACGACCGTCGCCATCGAGTTGCCGACGATCGCGTAATCGCTACAGCGCCGCCGGGTTCACGCCTGCAGCTCGGCGACCAAGAGATCGCGCGGCTCGGGCGGCACGAACACATACGGCGGCTGCTCCTCGACGAGGTTCAACGCCTGGGCGAGCAGCTCGGCCAGCTTGTCCGCCGCCGCCGCCGGCAGCCGAATCGCGCCGCCGCCGCTCTCGTCGACCATGTCGTCCTCGAAGCGCAGCGTCACGCCGTCGTCCGCCGGCAGCACGTGCAGAAACGGCCGCTGATTCGGGCCCGCTTCCGTCAGCATGCCCGCGCGCCGCTCGGCCACCAGCGCGCGCAACAGCTTGGCCTCGTCGTCGAGCAGCCACCACGTGTCGCCCATGCGCTCGAGCGACTCGCCGTAACGCAAGACGATGCGCGGGTTCGACAGCTCGATGACCGCCGTCTCCACCGACACGTCGAGATAGAGCGCGCCGCTCGCCGGCTCCGCCGCCGCGCCTTCGACGAGCCCCAAGTAGCGCTCGGGCACGAGCCGCGGCGGCTTGTCGCGCATGGCCGCCAGACCGCGGCGCAACAGCGTCGCCAGCTCGCCCGCGCGCTCGTGATCCCAGACGCGCTCGGCCATCTCCAGCCAATCGGCCGCGCCTTCGACTTCGGCGGCCGTCAACGCCATCACGTAGTCGTCGAACGACACGTGCAGCCGCGCCTGCGGCACGATCTCGTCGTCGTTGGCCCACAACACCGTTGGAATCTTCACGCGATAGAGCATTGGCCGCCCTCTCTATCACGATCTGGGCACGCCTTCGCCACGCGCTGGAAACGTCGCCGGCGACTCGCCACTCCAGCCCGCGTCCGCGACGCCGCATTCGTCCCGCGCGCGCGACAAAGCGGGGGCCGAGCCTCCCAGTCGCCGCGTTTCGGGCTCGTGACGCGCCTTACTCCCGCAGTGCAATCGGCAGGTGGCACAACGCGTGCTCTAGCGGCTGTTCGTGCAATCAGGAGGTTCGATGCGTTCGCGTGGGCTCATGTTCGGCGCAGTTCTCGTTTCCTTCACCGCTGCCTGCACCGCCGGAAAGATCGGCACCAAGAGCGGCGGTGACTTCAATGGCGCCAACGGCGACATGGGCTCGCAGAGCAATGGTGGCGGCGGCGGCGGATCGGGCTCGGGCGGCGGCTCATCGACTGGTGCGAACGGCGGCGGCAGCGGCAACGGCGGCAACGGCGGCGGCACCGTCGCGACCGGCGCCGGCCCGACGGCGAATTGCCCGCCGAGCTGGACGACGACGCCGGCCTGCGGCGGCAGCACCAACACGGCCACGCCCGATTTCGGACCGAACGTCAAAATGTTCGACCCCTCGATGAGCGGCAGCGCCATCCAAGCGGTCACCGACGGCATCTACGCGCAGCAAGACGCCAACCAGTTCGGCACGCCGCGCTACGCCTACTTCTTCAAGCCCGGCACCTACGGCACGATGGACGTCAAAGTCGGCTTCTACACGCAGGTGCTCGGTCTCGGTCACGGCCCCGACGACGTCGTCATCAACGGCAACGTGCGCGTCAAAGGCGACTGGATGCCGGGCAACAACTCGACCTGCAACTTCTGGCGCGGCGCCGAGAACCTCAGCATGACGCCGACGCCGGCCATCGACGACGACGACGACATCTGGGCGGTGTCGCAAGGCGCGCAGCTGCGGCGCGTGCACGTGCTCGGCAACCTGGCGCTGCACGACTACGGCGGCTGGTCGTCGGGCGGCTTCATGGCCGACTCGCTCGTCGACGGGCAGCTCATCTCGGGCTCGCAGCAGCAGTTCATCACGCGCAACAACCAGCAGAACTGGACCGGCGGCGTGTGGAACATGGTCTTCGTCGGCAACATGACCGCGCCGGCGCCGAGCTGGCCGGCGCCGCCGTACACCATCACGGCCATGACGCCCAAAGTGCGCGAGAAGCCGTTCCTGTTCATGGATTCGTCCGGCAATTACCTCGTCATGGTGCCGAATCTCAAATCGAACGTGAGCGGGCGCAGCTGGACGACGGCGGATGCGCCGGGCGTCGCGCTGTCGATCGGCCTCTTCTACGTCGCGCAGCCGACCGACACGGCGACGACGCTGAACGCCGCGCTCGCCGCCGGCAAGCACATCCTGTTCACGCCTGGGATTTACCACCTCGGCGCCGCCCTGCACGTCACGCAGCCGGGCACGATCTTGCTCGGCCTCGGCATCGCCACGCTCATCAACGACAACGCGACGCCGATCTTGACCGTCGACGACGTCGACAACGTCACGCTGGCCGGCTTCCTCATGGAGGCGGGGCCGAACAGCGCGACGACGCTCTTGCAGCTCGGCGCCGCCGGCGCGAGCCGCGCGCACACGACCTTCCCGACGCTCGTGGCCGACGTGCATTGCCGCGTCGGCGGCGCCGATCCGGGCACGGTGCAGAGCTGCGTCATCGTCAACTCGAGCGACGTCATCCTCGACAACGTGTGGCTGTGGCGGGCCGATCACGGCGCCGGCGCCGGCTGGACCTCGAACGTCGCCACCAACGGCATCATCGTCAACGGCGACAACGTCACGGCTTACGGCCTCTTCGTCGAGCACTTCCAGCAGTACCAGACGCTGTGGAACGGCAACGGCGGCACCACCTACTTCTATCAATCGGAGATGCCCTACGATCCGCCGAATCAGGCGGCGTGGATGGCGGCGCCGGGACACAACGGCTATCCGTCGTACAAAGTGGCCGACAGCGTCACGTCGCATCATGCCGAGGGGCTCGGCGTCTACAGCGTGTTCACGCTCGCGGGCATCGCCGCCGAGAACGCCATCGAGACGCCGACGTCGAGCGGCATCGTCATGACCCACATGGTCACCGCCAACCTCGCGCAAGGCTCGGTCACGCACATCATCAACGACACCGGCGCGCAGGTCGACACGACGACGATGACGTCCTACTCGCCCTGACGATTCCGCCGGCGCGAGTTTCCTCAGTGGGCGCGATTTGCCGTCGCACTTTTTCCCTGGGACTTTTCACCGCAGTTTTGGGCGCGCTCGCGCATCGCGATCGGCAAACTGACAGCTCGCCGTCGGCCTCATTGGCGTGCCGCGCCGCAGTCCGAGCGACGCAGGCCCGAAAATAGTCGAGCGCACCGCGTAACGAAACCGCCGTGACGCGATCGGAGCGGGCGCGCTGCGGCCGCGATCACCTGCGCGGCGCCGGGGACTCGAGCCCCGACGTCGCCATTCGCCACGGCGCCTCGACTCCCCGCTGCGCGACAATCCCCCGGAATCGCCGCAGTTCGCGCGTCCGCGGCGGTTGGCGAGCGCCTTGCTCTAGGCTGGCCGCATGTCGCTTGGGCAGCCGAAGAAGCAGGTCACGCAATCTCGCGAGCGCCGTCAGGTCGCGCGGCTGGGCGCGGTCGCGCTGGCGGTCGTCGCGGTGGTTTCAGGGCCGTCGCGCGCGGAAGAGGCGGACGCGCACGATCCGATCGCGCACTTGAACGAGTATGCGCACGAGCAGGTGTGCAGCCGCGCCCATCATCCCAACGCGCGCTTCTTGTGCAAGGCGCTGCGGCTCGTCAATCCCGACGGCACGCACACCATCGCACCGCGCGCCACGCCGCAAGGTTACGGCCCGGCCGATCTGCAGTCGGCCTACGCGCTCGATCCGTCGCTCGGCGACGGCATGACCGTCGCCATCGTCGACGCCTTCGGCTACAGCAAAGCCGAGGCAGACCTGGCGATGTATCGCAGCACCTTCGGCCTGCCCGCGTGCACGAGCGCCAGCGGCTGCTTCAAAGTCGTTGGCCAAGACGGCGGCACGCCGCCCGCCGATCCGACGAGCAGCAAGGACGCCGAGTGGAACGGCGAGGCCGCCCTCGACGTCGACATGGTCTCGGCCGCGTGCCCGAAGTGCAAGATCATCCTCGTCCTCGTCAACAACGATCAGGACGACGGCTTGATGCTCGGCCAGCAGACCGCCGCCACGCTCGGCGCCGACGTCATCAGCAACAGCTGGGGTGGTCCCGACACCAATCCCGCCTCCGAGGAGCACTATTTTCAGACGACGCCGCCGGTCGGCATCTTCGTCGCGTCCGGCGATGAGGGCTACGACAACCAGGACTCGAGCCCGTCGGGACCGGACTATCCGAGCACGTCGAGCTTCGCCATCGGTGTCGGCGGCACGGCGCTCACGCGCGCCGCCGGCACGACGCGCGGCTGGAGCGAGCTGCCGTGGGGCGAAGACTCGGGGCGCGGCGCGGCCGGCAGCTCCTGCTCGGCGCAGATCCCGAAGCCGTCGTACCAAGCCAGCGTCATCCCCGACAGCGTCTGCCAGTTCCGCGCGGCGTCGGACACGTCGGCCGTCGCCAGCCTCTCCACCGGCGTCGCGGTCTACCAAGGCGGCTGGTCCGTCGCCGGCGGCACCAGCGTCGCGTCGCCGTTGGTGGCGTCGATCTTCGCGGCCAATGGACAGGCGCTGGCCGGGCCGTCGTTCCCGTATCTGCATACGGCCGCGTTCAACGACGTCACCGGCGGCACGACGGCCAACTCCAACGACTCGAGCGGCCAGTGCGGCGCGCCTTTGTGCATCGCGGGCACGGGCTGGGATGGTCAGACCGGCATCGGCACGCCCATCGGCTCGGCGCTGCACCTGCTCGCCGATCCGCCGGACATGGCGCAGCCGCTCGATCTGGCGACGCCGCCCGAGCACGGCGGCAAAGTCGGCGACGGCGGCATCGCCAGCAGCCACGACGACGGCTGCGGCTGCACGCTCGGCGGCGCGCCCACGGCCAACGGCGCCCTCGCCTTGCCGCTCGCGCTGGCCCTGCTCGGCCTGACGATTTACCGTCGCCGCCGCGGCTGAACGTCGAGCGGCGCTAAAACAGTGTCGCGTGGCTGTTGATCTATCGCGAGATCCAGCGTCCGGCGCTGCTCACATACCAAAACGTCTGCTGCCCCGGCTCCTCGTTCCGTCCTTGTCTCTCGCTTGTCTCTCAACCCACGCGACACTGTTTAACGATCGAAGCGGTACATGGCGTCGCTGCGCAGGACGTATTTGGTGCCGGCGGTGACGGGACAGCCTTCGTGCAACATGGCGTGCTCGAAGACCAGCAGCGAGCCCTTCTCGGGCGTAATCGTCACTTCGTAGTCGATCAAGCGCGTCTCGCCACCGACGAAGCCGTCACTCAGGTAAAAGAGCGCCGTCAGGAGGCTGCCTTCGCGGCCGCTCGGCGTGTCGGGGCGAAAGTAGGCGCCGTCGAAGTGGGGCGCGAAGCGCTGGCCGCCGCGATAGCGATAGCCGCGAAAGCGCTCGTTGTAGCCGACGAGCGCGCCGCCGGCGAGCCGCTCGGGCAAGGCGTCGCGGCTGCGCGCGAAGAGGTCGGCCGCCAGCGACTCGTCGTCGAAGAGGACGCGCTCGTTGTCGCGCATGCGCGTGTTTACGACCGGCTCGCCGTCGACCAGAATCGGCGCCAGCGCCGGCCCTTCGGCTTCGATGCGCGCAACGAGGCGCTCGCAGACGTCGTCCGACAGCGCCTTGGCCACGACGGCCACGTACGGCACGCGCACGTTACGCAGATAGGGCGACTCGCGCAGCGGATGACGAATCGTTCGCAGGCTCATGCGCGCGAAGCTTAGCAGACGGCGCACCAGCGTCCGCCGCCTCGCGTTTTCACGCGGTTCGCTCGCCGCGTGCGAACCCGATCACCTGTCCGCCTGCGTCAGCTGCCGAGTCTTCGACATGGGCTCGCCACTCTGCCGAAGTGTCTCCTCCATGATCCATGTAGTATTCCGAGCTGCGTGCGTGGTCATGAGCCGGACGGGCTGATTCTGCGCCTCGTGACCGACGCGCTCGTCGCCGTCGGGCTGTCGCCGGCGCAGCTTGGGCCGCTCGTCGATCCGCGGCGCGCGCACGAGCCGGCCAGCGCGCTCGTCGACGCCGCCGCGCTGGTGACCGGCGATCCCAACCTCGGCCTCGCGCTCGCCGAAGCGACCGCCATTCGCGCGCTCTCGCCGGTCGTCTATCTAATGATGAGCGGTCCCGACCTCGGCGCGGCGCTGGCCGATCTGACGCGCTTTGCGCCGGTCGCCGTCCATCGCCCGACGACGGCCACGCTGCTCGTCGAGCCGCAGGCGACGACGCTCGTCTTCGGCCCCGAGCCCGGCGGTCGCGCGTACACCGAGTATTTGGCGGCGCTGTTGATCCGGCTGTTTCGCTATCTCGTCGACGACGCGACGCTGCGGCCGATCGCCGCGCGCTTGACGCACGTCGAGCCGGCGGAGCTGTCGCGCCGGCATGCCATCTTCGGCGCGCAGCTGACGTGGGCGCAGCCGCGCAATGCCATCGTCTTGAGCGCCGCGCAGGTGCGGCTGCCGTGCGTGCACGCGTCGGACACGCTGCACGCGCTGCACGAACGCGCGCTGGCCGAGGCGCTGCAGTCGGAGCTCGAAGACGCGCTGCTCGCTCGCGTGCGCGCGGCCTTGGCGCAGCGCGTGGGCCCCGACTTGCCGACGATGGCGGGCGTGGCGCGCGCCGTCGGCCTGAGCGAGCGAACGTTACAGCGACGGCTCGGCGAGCGCGGCACGTCGTTCGAGCGGCTGCTGCAGGACGTCCGTCGCCAACGCACGCTCGCGCTCTTGGCGCAGCCGTCGCTGACGATCCAGTCGGTGGCGCTCGAGATGGGCTATCACGACGCGAGCTCGTTTCATCGCGCCTTTCGTGCGTGGACGGGCGTGACGCCGGCCGTCTATCGCGCGCGCCTAAAGACCGACACCGACTCGCGCTAGCCGACGCTCGCGATCCTCGGAATTCGTCGCGAATTGGCGGCAGTCGTCACTCTTTTGGCGGCAGCTGCCAATTCTAGTGGGCACTGCGGTTTGCTACTGAGAGCGTGCTGCCGGCGCGGTGATCGCCGCGCCCTTCGCCTGGAGGCTTCATGTCCTTGGCTCGCTTCGTCGGCTGTACTCTCGTGCTCGCCGCTTCTGCCTGCTCCTCCGATCCGTCGTTGTCGCTCGGCCGTTCCGCGAGCGCGTTGGCCGCGGCACCGTCGGTACAGCCGCGCGACGCCACGTTCGGCTCGGTGCCGCTCATGGGCTGGAACAGCTTCGACGTGCTGTCGACCAATCGCGCCGGCTACGGGCAGACCTGGCTCAACGAGGGCAACCTCAAGAACGCCTCCGACGCCATGCAGGCCAAGTTCCAGAGCGCCGGCTACACGTACATCAACATCGACTCCGGCTGGAGCTCGAACCTCGCCTGGACCGCCAACACCATCGACGCGTACGGCGTCCCGCAGCCCGACGCGCAGCGCTTCCCCGACGGCATCACCGGCATGGCCGCCTACGTGCACGCCAAAGGACAGAAGCTCGGCATCTACGAAGGCGTCGGCCTGCCGGGCGAAATCTACAACGGCAACTACGCCATCGCCGGCACCAGCTGCCACGTGCAGGACATCGTCAAGCAGCCGATGACGATCGTTCCCAACGGCTGGAACGCCGAGTGGGAGATCGACTTCACCAATCCGTGCGCGCAGGCCTATTACAACTCGATCGCCAACGAGTTCGCGTCGTGGGGCGTCGACCTGGTCAAGATCGACGGCACCACCATCGACAACGCGCCCGACATCGAAGCCTGGCAGGCGGCGCTCGATCAATCGGGGCGGCAGATGTGGCTCACCGTCAGCGCCTGGCCGGTGCCGTTGGCGCTGGCGCCGGCGATTCGCAACGCCGGTCAAGGCGTGCGCATCGACACCGACATCGACTGTTACTGCAGCACCATCTCCAGCTGGACCGCTTCCGTCGACGCGCGCTGGAGCGACCTGCCCAATTGGCTGCCTTATGTCGGCGTCGGCCACTTTCCCGATCTCGACTCCATGCCGATCAACAACGACGTCGGCAACGGCGTGCAAGACGGCATCAACGACACCGAGCGCCAGAGCGTCATGACGTTCTGGTCGATGGCATCGGCGCCCTTGTGGGTGGGCGGCGACATCTACTTCATGGACGCGACGGCCGAGTCGATCTTGACCAATCCCGAGGTCGTCGCCGTCGACCAGTCGGCCGTCATGCCGCAGCAGATCGTGAGCGGCAACGCGCAGGTGTGGAAGAAGTCGCTGCCCGACGGCACGACCGCCGTCGCCGTCTACAACTTGAGCGGCGGAACGACGAGCATCACCGTCGACTTCGGCAGCATCGGCCTCGGCGGCGACGCCAGCGTGCGCGACGTGGTCGCCCGCGAGGACCTCGGCGTCTTCACCGGCAACTGGACGGCCGCCAACATCCCGTCGCACGGCTCGCGCCTCGTCAAGCTGACCAGCCAGAACGACGGCATCGCCGGCTACACCTTCTGCGCTGGCGAGTACGCCAACTGCGCGCTCTCGGGCACGATGGACGTCGCCTTCGGCGCGCAGGGCTCGTACGTCTTCGAGAGCGGCTTGAGCGGCACGATCTACTGCGGCAACGCGACGTTCGGCAGCGATCCGGCGTACGGCTGGACCAAAGGCTGCTACACGCGTCCGCATGGCGGCGGTGGCCCGGCCAGCTTCACGTACTGCACCGGCGAAGGCGGCACCTGCACCGGCTCGGGCGACGTCGACGTCGCGTTCGGCGCCGCCGTCGGCAGCTTCATCGTGCAGAGCGGCATCGTCGGCAGCATCGGCTGCAACAACAGCGTCTTCGGCAGCGATCCGGCGTACGGCTGGTCGAAGGCCTGCTACACGCGCCCGAGCGTTGGCGCTGGCGGCGGCGGCGTCACCTACGAAGCCGAGTCGGCCACCATCGGCGGCAGCGCCAGCGTCGCCAGCTGCGGAAGCTGCGGCAACGGCAAGAAGGTCGGCTACATCGGCCACGGCGACGGCAACCGCGTCACGTTCGCGCAAGTCGACGCCTCGGCCGGCACGCACGCGCTCGTCATCCACGGCGTCTCCGCCGATCCGCGCACCTTCTACGTCAGCGTCAACGGCGGCGCCGGCGTGCCCGTCAACGTGCAGAGCGGCAGCTGGTCGAGCCCGACGACGGTCACGATCAACGTCAGCTTGAACGCCGGCAACAACACGATCGCGCTCTACAACGACAGCGATTACGCGCCCGATCTCGATCGCATCGTCGTCCGTTAAGTCGTCACCAGCAGCCGTTCGAGCGCCGATCGCATCTGCGACGGCAGCTCGAGCGGCCGCCTGCGCGCGCGGTCGACGAAGACGTGCACGAACTCGCCTTGCGCCACCGCCTCCTCATCGCCGACGACGAAGATCGCGATCTCGTAGCGCACGCTCGAGCGGCCGAGGTGCACGACGCGCAGCCCGCCTTCCAACGTCTGCGGATAGGCGACCGGTCGCAAATAGCTGCAGCGCGACTCGACGCATAAGCCGATGACGTCGCCCGCGTGAATGTCGAGGCCGCCTTCGTCGATGAGCCAGCGATTGATGACGGTGTCGAAGTAGGCGTAGTAGACGACGTTGTTGACGTGGCCGTAGACGTCGTTGTCCATCCAGCGCGTCGGGATGGTCAGGTGGAAGCCGAAGTCGGCGCGTTTGAGCGGCGTGGGCGCGGGCATGGGTCACCAGTAGCGCAGCGCGCCGGCGAAGAGCGCGGTCAGGCGCGCCTCGTCGACGGGCTCGGGCGCGTTGTCGACGAGGCGGCGCTGTGCGAAGGCGCCGTGCGCGAGCGCGGCCACGTCGCGTTCGTCGTAGCCGACGCCGGCGATGCCGTTGGGCGCGCCGGCCGCGCGCATGAGTGACTCGAGCGCGTCGCCCAAGAATCGCGCCGGCGTCGGCAGGCGCGGCGCCGCGAATGTCGGCGCCGAGGGCGGCCGCGCACGCGAAGTGGCGCTCGGGCGCGCTCGCCGCCGTCGCGCGGAAGACGCTGGGCGCGTTGACGATGACCGACAGCCCGTGCGGCACGAAGGCTTCGTCGTCGGGATAGCCGGCGCAATGATAGCCGCGATCGTGCGCCAGGCCCGCGACGGCGTACGACATCGCGTGCGGCAGATGCACGCCGGCGTTGCCGAACGCGATGCCGGCCAGCGTCGCCGCCCACGCCAAGCCGTCGCGCGCTTCGACATCGTCGGCATCGGCGACGGCGCGGACGAGCCAGCGACCGCACAGCGTCATCGCCTGCATCGCGCCCAGGTCGCTCCACGGATTGCGCCCTTGGCTCATCGGCCTGAGCGACGGTGACGCCGGCTGTGCGCGCGCGGTGTACGGCCGCGCCGTGTACGACTCGAGCGCGTGGCAGAGCACGTCGAAGCCGCTGGCCGCGACGACGTTCGCCGGCAGCGTGCGCGTCGTCTCCGGGTCGACGAGCGCGTGCGTCGGACGCAGCCGCCGCGACGCGATGCCCGTCTTGGCGTGGCGCGCGACCCAGTCGAAGACGGCGATGCCGGTGCACTCGCTGCCGGTGCCGCCCGTCGTCGGGCAGGCGATGTGCGGCGGCAGCGGCCCCGGCACGGCCTGGCCGAGCCCGAGCGGCGCGTTGACGTAGGTCTCGAGCGGTGCCGGATACGTCGCATACAGCACCGCCGCCTTGCAGGTGTCGATGACCGAGCCGCCGCCGACGGAGACGTAGCCGTCGAAGCGGCCGTCGCGCGCGAACTCGGCCGCGCGCGCGAACGACGCGTCGGTGGGCTCGACGTGCACGTCGTCGAAGCGCGCGAAGTCGACGCCGGCGCGGCGCAGCGCGGCTTCGACGACGGCGACGTGCGGCAGCTTGGCCAAGCGCGCGTCGGTGAAGAGGGCCACGCGTTTGCAGCCGAGCGCGACGGCGAGCGGCCCGCATTCGGCGAGCACGCCGGGCCCGAACGTGACGGCGCTGGCGTCGATGGCGAACGACTGCTCGAGCCCCGCCGCCAACGCATAGCCGTGAAAGCAGCTCATGCGCGCGACTATAACGCTTACTGCGACTGCTGTTTACGCAGCGCCTTCGTGATCTCTTGGTCGAAGCGCGCCGCGAACTTCTGCTTCGCCTTGGCGTCGAACGGCGCTGGGCCGCCGGTCTGCACGCCCGCCTCGCGCAAGCCCTGCATCAGGTCGCGCATCGCCAGCCGCTCGCCGACGGTGCCGGCCGCGTACAAGTCGCCGCGCGGATCGATGACGGTCAGCCCCTTTTCCGCCAGCGCCGCCGCCAGCGGAATATCGGCCGTGACGCAGAAGTCGCCCGCTTCGCTGCCGTCGACGATATAGGCGTCCGCGACATCCGCGCCTTGACCGACGCGCACGAACGAGACGAACGCGCCCGGGCCGACGTGCACGTTCTTGTTGGCGACGAGGATCGTTTGAATTTTCAGTCGCTGCGCCGCTTTGAGGACGATGTCCTTGATCTCGCCCGGCATCGCATCGCCGTCGATCCAGATCTTCACGGCGCGTCCCGCCTAAGCGTCGGCGGTGCACTCGGCGCAGCGGATCTTCCCGCGCGGTGCCATCTGAATGCTGGTGCCACAATCGATGCAGAGACGTGCCGCGGGGCGCTCCATCGAGCTCGACTCGACGATGACGCCGCGCGCGGGCGCTTCGAACGCCGGCGGCAGCGCTTTCTCCGGCTCGACCGGACGCGCGTCGCGGAGGGCCGCGCGCTGCGCTTCCGGCGTCTCGTTTTCGCGAACGAGACCCTTGTCGAGCATTTGATCGGTGATGCTTTGCGACATAGCTTGCAGTATGCCCGAGATTGTCAGCGCGGCTGCAGCATTCGGCGTGCCAGATCGTGATTTGTCGCGCCCGCTGTCGTCCCGTGTGACCCGCGCACGACCTATTGCCGCGCTTTGTCCTACAGTATCGGAACCATGAACGACCTCGACGAGCCCGATTCGATCGTTCCGCCTTCGCTGCGCGAGCCGGAACGCGGACCGCCGCGGACGTGGGTCGCCGTCGTGCTGACCATCGTCTTCATCGGCGCGGGTCACATCGTGCGCGGACGCTGGCAGCGCGGGCTGAGCTGGCACTTCGCGCGCTTCGCGACGTTGCCGCTCTTTTTCCGTTGGACGGTGCCGACGATGATCGTGCTGCTGGCGCTTCACGTCGCCGCCATCGTCGATGCGGTGCGCTGCGAGCCGATCGAGCCGCGGCCGCGCGCCGGCAAGGCGTGGCTGTTGTGCCTGGCGCTGTTCGCCGGCTCCGTCACGGTGGCGCTGACGATTCGCGACACGATCGTGCAGTCGTTCAGCATTCCGTCGGGCTCGATGATCCCGGCGCTGCAGGTGGGCGATCGCTTGTTCGTCTCGATGCGGCGGCACCTGCCCGAGCGCGGCGAGATCGTCGTGTTCCACTATCCGCGCGAGCCGCGCAAAGACCTCATCAAGCGTGTCATCGGCATTCCCGGCGACACCGTCGAGCTGCGCGCGGACGGCGGAATCGTCCTCAATGGCCGGCCGCTGCCGCAAAAAGAGGAGCCCGGCGACTGCAGCTACGACGACCACAGCGACGAGGAGGACCGCTGGTATTCGCTCAGCTGCACCATGCGCACCGAGCGCATCGACGGCCACGAATATCGCATCTATTTGAGCCCCGGAGCCGACCACGGGAATTTCGCGCCGGTGACGGTGCCGCCCGATTCGTACTTCGTGCTCGGCGATAATCGCGACAACTCGCACGACTCGCGCTATTGGGGCTTCGTGCCGAGCCGCATGTTGGTGGGCACGGCGCTGCGCACGTGGTGGTCGGTGGGCCCGCACGGCGTGCGCTGGGAGCGCGTGCAGCAGCCGGTGCGCTAGCGCGCCGACCGCCGGCGGTAGCGCAAAATACAGCTCGTTTCGGCAGCCGCTCGTCCGAGCGCGACCGCGGATCGAGCGCGATTCCTCGTAACGTTTTTGGCTCTTCGGCAGGTAAGGCGTGTCACGAAGCTGAGCCTTGCAGAAGGCGAAAGCGCGGTGTTAGTGTCCGCACGCTTTCTCAACCAAAGTTTATTTGGGGGTCGGTCATGTTTTCGCAGTTTGCTTCGCGCGCTTCTGTCGGCGCGCTTTTGTTGAGCCTGGGCGCGGCCGGCTGTACGTCGAGCCCCGCGGTCGGCAGCCGCTCGAGCGCGCTCGGCTCGACGAGCCTCGTCATCAGCAAGGTCTACGGCGGCGGTGGCAACACGGGTTCGCCGCTGACCTACGATTTCGTCGAGATCTTCAACCTCAGCGCGGCGACCGTGAACACCGGCGGCTGGTCGCTGCAGTACGAATCGGCGACTTCGACGACTGCGAACTGGTTCATTACGCCGCTCGTCGCGGTGGACATTCCCGCTGGCGGCTACTATCTCGCACAGCTCGCCACGGCGAAGGCGACCGTCGGCGCCGCGCTGCCGCAGACGCCGGACGTCACCAGCACCGCCATCAATCTGAGCGCGAGCGCCGGCAAGATCGCGCTCGCCAACGTGACGACGGCGTTGACGTGCGGCGCGGGCGTCGGCTCGTGCCTAGGCGCAGCCGGTGTCGTCGACTTCGTCGGTTACGGCAACGCCAAGACCGGCGGCGCCAACGACTCCGAGGGCGCGCCGGCGCCGACGGCATCAACGGCCAGCGCCCTCGTCCGTGCGGGCAACGGCTGCACCGACACCGACAACAACTTCGCCGACTTCACGCTCCTGACGATCACGCAGCCGTCGGACGTGACGCTGCACAGCCAGGCCGGCTCGCCGACGTTCGTGAATCTGTGCACGCCGGCGGACATGACGTCGGTGCCGGATCTCTTGCCGCCGGTCGATCTGATCGGCGCAGACCTGACGCCGCCGCCCGACCTCTACGTGCCGCCGGATCTGATCGGCGCGGACATGACGCCGCCGCCGGACATGACGAAGATTCCGCCCGACATGACGGTCGGTCCCGACATGACGATCGTGTCGACCGATATGGCGTCTACCGCGGCCGGCGTCGGCGATGTCGTCATCAGCCAGATCTACGCCGCGGGCGGTAACGGCGGCGCGTCCTACCAGAATGACTACGTCGAGCTCTTCAACCGCGGCAAAGCGACCGTGCAGCTCGGCAACTGGTCGGTGCAGTACGCGCCGAAGGCCAGCGATTTCTCGCAGGTCACGATTCTGCCGCCCGGCGCCAGCATCGCGCCCGGTCAATACTTCCTCGTGCAGGCTGCTGGTACCCTACCTGCCCAAGGGATGCCGCCCGTCGGAGCGGTGTTGCCGACGGCCGATTACGTCAGCCTCAATGACCATTTCAACTTCTCGGTAAGCGCGGGCAAGTTGGCGCTCGTGGAGACGCCGATTACGTTGGGCTGCGGCGGGGCCACGCGCTGCTCGGATCCGACGATCTCGGATCTCGTCGGCTACGGCACGGGCGCGACCGATTACGAAGGCTCGGGCGTCGCGTCCGCTCCGGCCGATGCGACGAGCGCGATCTTCCGCGCCGGCGCCGGCTGCGTCGACACCCAGGACAGCAAGGCGGACTTCGCGTCGGCGGCGGCGATGCCGCGCAACAGCGCGACGGCGGCGGTCGACTGCAGCTTGGTCGTCCTCGACATGAGCGCGGCCACCGGTGACGACGCGTCGGTGCCGATGGATCTCGGTCACGCCGGCGGCGGCGGCACGGCAGGCGGCGGCGGCGCCGGCGGTGGCACGGCGGCCGGCGGCGGCGGCGGTGGTACGCACGTCAGCAGCGGCGGTGGCGGTGGCTGCTCGGTCGCGGCGAACGGCTCGAGCGACGCGGGCGCGCCAATCGTCCTCTTGCTCGCGGCCGGCGTCTTCTGGTTCCGCCGTCGCATTCGCCTCGGCTAATCAAGCACCCTCCGCCACCACCGCATCCCCGATATTCGCAGCTGACCTAACGCCTACGGCGGCGCGTGCTACGTTTTCCCGCGCGAACATGATCGACCGCAGCCAGCTCTATCCCCGCATCGGCGGCGACGAAGGCGTGCGCCGCCTCATCGACCGCTTCTACGACCTCATGGACGCGCGGCCCGACGTCGCCGAGGTCCGCGCGCTGCACCCGCCGGCGCTCGACAGCGCGCGCGACAAGCTGCACCTGTTCCTGATCGGCTGGCTCGGTGGGCCGCAGCTGTACGTCGAGCGCTTCGGCCACCCGCGGCTGCGGGCGCGCCATCTGCCGTTTTCGATCGGCGCGCGCGAGCGCGATCAGTGGATGCAGTGCATGACGCTGGCGCTCGACGAGACCGTGCCCGACGTCGAGCTGCGCGGCTTTCTCGGCGCCGCCTTCGCGCAGCTCGCCGACCACATGCGCAATCGCCCGGAGCCGTAAGCGAAGCGACGGGCGCGCGCGTTCCCTCGTTCACGTTGCGGCCGCGCCGTCTGCGACCGTCGCCGCCAACGCCGCCATCGCGTTCGGCGCCTCGCATCGTCAGCGTGCGCTTCGTCGATCTGGCGGGCGCGACGCTGACGCTGACGCCGCCCTTTCCCATCGGCACGCCGCCCAATCGCGGTCCCTTCGGTACATGACGAATAGTCATGCATGGAATGACGTGGATGCTGTCGACGCATCCTGATTCGGCGCCTATGTTCTGACTCGCGAACAGGAGGTCGATCATGACGTTGCAAGGCAAGCGAGTGGTGTTGCTGGGTGGAACTTCGGGCATCGGGCTGGCGACGGCGCGGGCGGCGGCCAAAGCGGGCGCGACGCTCGTGGTGGCGTCGAGCTCGCAGGCGCGCGTCGACGCGGCGCTGCAGCAGCTGCCGGCGGGCACGACCGGTCACGCCGTCGACCTCACGCAGGAGCAGTCGTTTCGCGACCTGTTCGAAAAAGTGGGCGCGTTCGATCATCTGACGTTCACCGCGGGCGAGAACTTGCAGCTGTCGACGATCGCCGGCAGCGACGTGGCGGCGGCGCGGCGCTTCTTCGAGCTGCGTTATTGGGGCGCGTTCATGGCCGCGAAATACGGCAGCGGCCGGATTCGCGCGGGCGGCTCGATCGTCTTGACCGGCGGCTCGGCCTTCACGCGCCCGCAATCCGGCTGGGCGGTCGCGGCCAGCATCTGCGGCGCGATGGAGGGCCTGACGCGCGCGCTCGCCGTCGAATTGGCGCCGATTCGCGTCAACTTGGTCGCGCCCGGCGTCGTGCGCACCGAGCTGTGGGGCGGCATGAGCGAGGCCGATCGCGAAGGGCTCTTCCGCGCGTTCGGCGCCAAGCTGCTCGTCGGTCGCGTCGGCCAAGCGGACGAAATCGGCGACGCCTACGTGTATTTGATGAGCAACGGCTTCATGACCGGCCAAGTCGTCGACATCGACGGCGGCAGCAGCCTCGTCTAGATCGAAGGCGCGGCTATGGCGTGCGACGCCGCCATTCGCGCTCACCCGGTAATTCCCGGTGAATCGACCAGATGACCCAAGGTCGGCCGTCGATATCGAGCACCCATGGCTGTCCGCGATTGCGCGCGATCAGCTGGTCGAGCTCGGGCTCGAATCGTCCTTCCAACAACAGCGTATGAATCGACCTCTTTTCAGTCACTGTCGGCGCGCCCCAGGCTTTGGGCCACGAGACGATTCGTCCGCCGCCGCTCGGCTGCAGCGTCAGCTCGAGCATGTGCGCTGTCCAAGGCCGAGCGCGGGCGTTCCGATAGTGCGCGATCGATGCGAGCGCGTTCGAGAGCGGCTTCGGCAGCCGCGTCGCCGAGCCTGAATCAGCGCCATAAACAGCGACACATTTTCGCTCTCGACTCCAAACGCAGACTCGCGTCGTCGTCTGATCGGTGAGCTCGGAGAGCCGATACTCGTTCTTCAGTGTCGGCCATGCTGCGAGCGGGGTCATGATGTCGGCGCGTTCGCGATCGCTCAGCTCCACCGAGCGAAACTGACCCTGGTCATCCTGAAACAGTGCGTTGCCATTGGCGTACAGGACGAAGGTCGTCGTCTCCGCTCCGTCGTCACGAATGGAACGATCGCATTCGGTGACGACGACTCGCGGCGACGCGTGTCGCGAATCGGCGCGCGCGACGCCCGCGAGCGCGCACAAAATGACGGGGACGTCGAGCCGGTCGATCATCGCGGAGTCGTCGTTCGAGACGCGCTCAGTCTCGTCCGGCGATGGCGTGCGGTCTACCGATTTCTAAGGATTGACGAGCGGGCCGAGCGCGTCGGCGAACGTCCAGCCCTGGCTCTGGTCGATGTCGATCGTCCAATCGAAGGCGCCGCGCAGCGTCGGATACTTCGCCTGCACGGCGTTCCACGCGGTGATGGCGTCGCCGATGGCCCAGTAGTTCGGCTGATTCCAGATGCCGAAGCCGACGACGACTTTGTCGGCGCCGATGAGGCCGACCCAGGTGTCGATGTTGCCGACGAGATACGACGTCTCGGCCAAGTTGGGGCCGTCGTAATATTGCGGCGCCGCGTAGTCGAGCGCGCCCGCTTGCGCCATCGCTTGGCAGAACGTCTGGTCGACGGGATTCCACGGCGCCGGCGGCGCGGTGACGAGGAAGCCGGGATACATCGACTTGAGCTGCAGGCTGGACCAGATCATCTCGCTCGTGTCGGGGGATTGGCTGCCTTCGAAGGTGTTCCAGTCGAGGCCGTCGAAGCCGCCGAATTGCGTGTAGAGCGCGGCGATGCTGGCGACGAACGCCTGCGACTTGGCGCGCGTCGGGAAGCTCATGCCGTTGCCGGCGCCGCCGACGCTGAGGATGATCTTGCGGCCCTGCACGCTGCGCGCGTATTGCAAGTCGGCGACGAAGTTGGTGGCGGCGCCGAGGCCGTCGCCGGGCGGCGTCCAGGTGACGGCGCCGGTCGTGCCCGGCGCGCCGCCGACGGGCGTGGCCGCGAACAAGTAGACGACGTTGTAATGCGCGTCGATGTCGCGAATCCGCGGCGGCGACGGCGTCCAGTTCGGGTAGTAGCCGGCGACGATCTTGCTCGCCGGCGGCGGGGGGTTGGTGGTCCCGGTCGTCGCCGTCGGATGCCACAGCTGCGCGACGGTGCCGTTGCAGTCCCAAATCTGCACTTTGGTGCCGTTGGCCGTGCCTTGCGCGTTGATGTCGACGCACTTGCCGCTGTTGCTGTTGACGATCGTGACCGCGCCGCCGCCGGCGTCGTCGATGCTGAACGACTGCGCGCCCGAGCCGTTGCAGTCCCACAGCTGGATCTGCGTGCCATCGGCCGTGCCGGCGCCGCTGACGTCGACGCATTTGCCGCTGTTGGGGTTCACCAACCGCGACAAGCCGCCGCCCAAGTCGTCGACGCGGAATGACTGCGCGACGGTGCCGTTGCAGTCCCATTCTTGGACGATCGTCCCGTCGCTGGTTCCGGCGGCGTTCACGTCGAGACACTTGTTGGTGCCGACGCCGGCGCCGAATTGGTAGGTCGCGGCCGTGAGCGACGACGCGACGGCGCCTTGCGACGACGGCGC
Organism: uncultured delta proteobacterium; assembly: GCA_963785725.1. GTDB lineage: Bacteria > Myxococcota_A > Polyangia > Palsa-1104 > Palsa-1104 > JAQBQH01. The sequence goes on from CAWAWS010000007.1 coordinate 108,141, forward strand.
GTTGGCACAGCCGGCGACGCCGGCGAGCACGAGCACGACGGTAAAGGAGTTGCGCATGGCGGAGCCTCTCGTGTGGCTCGACGGAGCCGTGTCGGCCGCGCGTGCCGGCGGCGTGTGCGGCCGCGCAGTCGCATGTGTCGTGCCAGCGCAGCGGCGCGCGATTGCCGCGGCTTAGGCGGCGATTGCCGTCGCTGATTGTCTCAGCCGCGAGGCAATCGGGGCGCGCGCTCTCACTTATGTTGTGCGCTTGGCCGGCGATTTCGGCGGCGGGTCGGCGCTCGTGAAGCGCGCGCCGCCGTCGCCGCCGACGTCGAGCACGAGGCGGCCTTCGGTCGGCGCGCCGCCGCTCGGTGTAAAGCGCGCGCGCCGCGTCTGGCCGCGCACGACGAGGTCGCGCAATTGGCTCTCGCTCAGCGTGCGGCCGGCGGTCTCGAACCAGACGACGAAGCCGCAGCCGAGCCGCCAGCGCGTGCAGCCCCAGCCGCGCTTGCCGGCGAGCATGCGCCCTTCGCCACAGCGCGGGCAGGGCAGCTCGCCGATCGGCGTCGCCGCGTTTCCGGTCGAAGCGCGGGCCGGCTTCGGGCGCGTCGCCGCCGGCTTCGGGCGCGTCGACGCCGGCTTCACGCGCGCGCTCGACGGCACCGGCGGCGACGGCGAATCCGGCGGCGCTGGGTACGGCGCCGCGTAGTCGTCGCTGGCCGCGTCCGCCGCCTGCGACACACGCGAGAACCGCTTGGCCGTAGACGTCGCGCGATCGCTGCGCGGCCTCTTCGCGCGTGGCTCCTTCGCCGTGCGCGGCTTGCCGAAGCGCTGTCGCGGGCCGTGCGCCGGACGCGACGCGCCGTCGTCGCCCGCGCCCGTCGCGCGCTCGGCGAAGTCGAAGCGCAAGTTGCCGTCGTCATCGAGCAGCAGCGCCGCCGCGAAGCGCTTGCCGGCCTTGGAGCGGAAGCCGCGCAGCCGCTCGCTGCGCCGTCGCGCCAGCAGGACCGCGGCCAATTTGGCGCCGATCGCGCGGCCGGCCACGTTCTTGCGCATGACGAAGCCGCAGCCGGCGACGCAGGCAAAGCCGCTGCGGCCTTCGCGCACGCCGGCGCCGCACTTGAGGCAGCGGCCGATCGTCGGCGCGTCGGCGGCGGCCACCGCTTGCAGCCGCGTCGGCTCGCTCTGGCGAATGGCGGCGACGGTGTCGCGCACGTAGCCGGCGATGTCGGCCATGAACGCCGCGCGCGACTCCTGCCCGCGTGCGATCCGCGCCAAGCGCGCTTCCCACGCGCCGGTCAGCTCCGGCGACGCCAGGCTCGGCACCGGCAGCGCCTCGATGAGCGCCATGCCCGTCTCCGTCGGCACGATGAGCTTCTGCTCGCGCCGCGCGTAGCTGCGCTGCAACAGCGTCTCGATGACCGCCGCGCGCGTCGCCGGCGTGCCGAGGCCGGTGTCGCGCATGGCGGCGCGCAGCTCGTCGTCGCTGAGCGTCTTGCCCGCCGACTCCATCGCCGACAGCAGCGTCGCCTCCGAGTGGCGCCGCGGCGGCTGCGTCTGCTTGGCCTGCGCCGCGAAGCTGCCGTCGAGCGGCTGCCCTTCGACGAGCGGCGGCAAGACGTTGGCGGCGACGTCATCGCGACCGCGCGGCTCGTCGTCGATGCCGGCGACGTCCTGCCAGCCGGCGGCGAGCCGCACGCGGCCGCGCGTCGCGAACCAGTCGGGCGGCGGCGGCAGCGTCGCATGCGGCGCCTTGTCGTCTTCGTGCTCATCGATAACGCGGGTGGCCGTAGCGGTTACGGGCGGCGGCGGCGCGGCGGCACCGACGCGGACGAGCACATCGGTCACCGCGAACTCGGCGTCGGGAAAGAAGACGCCCAAGAAGCGGCGCACGACCAAGTCGAACAGGCGGCGCTCGTCGCGATCGAGCTTGTCGAGCGCCGGCGTCTTGCCCGTCGGGATGATCGCGTGATGGTCCGACACTTTGCTATCGTCGACGACGCGGCGGCTCGGCCGCGGCGGCTGCGCCGACAAGCGGGCGACGAACGGCGCGTAGTCGTCGACGTTGGCCAAGCCCGCCCAATGCGACGGCAGCTCCTTGGCGACGTCGCTGGTCAAATGGCGCGAATCGGTGCGCGGATAGGTCAAGAGCTTGTGTCGTTCGTAGAGCGCCTGCGCCAAGTCGAGCGTGCGCTGCGCCGAGAAGCCGAAGCGCCGATTGGCCGTCCGCTGCAGCGACGTCAGATCGAACAGCAGCGGCGGCGGCTCGCGCACCGTCTGGCTGCGCACGCGGGCGACGCGCGGGCCGTCGCGATCGGCGGCCGCCGAGTGGTCGGTCGTGCGCGCGACGAGCGCGTCGGCGAGCGCGGCCGCGCCCAGGCGCGCGTTGCCGGCGTGGCTCCAGCGCGCGGTAAAACGCTCTTGGTTCGCCGTCGTCAACGTGGCGCGCACTTCCCAATAGTCGCGCGGCACGAACTGCCGAATGGCCTGCTCGCGCGCCACCAGCATCGCCAGCGTCGGCGTCTGCACGCGGCCGATCGAGAACAGCGTGTCGCCGCCGCCGTCGCGCAGGCGTACGGTGATGGCGCGCGTCGCGTTCATGCCGACGAGCCAATCGGCCTCCGAGCGCGCCCGCGCCGCGTCGCCGAGCGCGTCGAGCTGCGCCGCCGGCCGCAGCGCGGCAAAACCGCGGCGAATGGCGTCGTCGGTGAGCGACGATATCCACAGCCGCTTCACCGGCGGCGCCCGACCGACGACGAGGCCGGCGTACTGCAGCACGTAGCGGAAGATGAGCTCGCCCTCGCGCCCGGCGTCGCAGGCGTTGACCACCGACGTGAAACGCCGCTCGCGCAAGAGGCCGACCACGCGCTTGAGCTGATCGGCCGCGTGCTTGGCCGGGCGCAGCTTGAACTCCGCCGGCAGCATCGGCAGCGTGTCGAGTCGCCACGCCTTCCAGCGGCCGTCGTAGGACGCGGGCTCGTCGAGCTCGACGAGGTGGCCGACGCACCAGGTGATGACGCGGCCGCCGCCTTCGTAGGCGCCGTTGGATTTGGCGCGCGCGCCGAGGACCCGCGCCAAATCGCGCGCCACCGACGGCTTCTCCGCGATCACCAGCTCCATCGCCACGCAAGAAGTAGCACATCGGATCGGCGGGGCCAGCGCCGTCAGCGTCATTGTGTCGTGGCGATCGGTCTCCTAAGATGCGGCGATGTCCGGCCGCGCCTCGGTGCACATCGGTCCGCTTCGGCTGCGCTGTCCGCCGGGCTATACGCTGTCGTCGCTGCGGACCTCCGACGATCCGCTGCTGGACGCGCTCTTGCGCAGCTCGCCCGAGCACACGATCTATCACGAGCGACCGTTCATCGAGCTGCAGGCGCGCGAAGGCAACGTCGACCTCATCGTCGTCTGCAAAGACGGCCACTTCGTCTTCGCCATGCCCGTCTTCGTCGAGACGATCGGCTGCTTCAACACCAGCTTCAGCGGCATCCTCTTTCCCGCCTCGCCCAAGACGCTGAAGCGCGCGGTGCAGGCCGTGTTCGAGCTGCTCGCCGCCAACCCGCACGTGCGCCGCTTCGAGGTCGTGCAGACGATCTTGAGCGCCGGCGCCCGCGATCCGGCGCGACGCGTGCTCATCGACTGCCTCTTGGCCGAGCACGCGCCGCCGCAGTCGGTCGCCGATCTCTTCACGCGCGTGCGCACGCTCGAGCCGCCGGCGCAGCCGCTGCCACGCGTCGATCAATCGGGGACGCTGCGGCCGGCCGAGCTCGACGGCGAGCTCTTGCGTTCGTACGAGCCCGACCTGCGCAATCAGATCCGCCAGGCCGAGCGCAACGGCCTGACGCTCGACTTCCACATCCTCACCAGCGACGACGCGGCGCGCATCGAGGCGGCCTATCGCGACTTCGCGCCCATGCACGCCGAGAGCTGGCGGCGCACGGGCGCAAACCCGCACACGCTGCAGTATTGGCGGGGCCTGTCGCGCGCGGTCACGGCGGTCGGTGGCGTCGACGTCGTCGTCATCGCCCGCGACGGCGGCGACATCGTCGCCGGCGTAACCTGTCACGTCCTCGGCGACGCCGCGATCTACATGAGCGGCGGCAGCCTGCCGCCCGGCCTCAAGAAGCGCGGCAATCCGCTCAGCTTGCACGCCGCGATCTCGCTCTGTCGTCGCCTCGGCGTCCGCTGGTTCGAGATCGGCCGCTTCGAGCCGCACGAGAGCGACAAGCTCAAAGCGATCACCCACTACAAGTCGCAGTTCGGCGGCAGCTTGTATCGCGTGGCCAACCTGCGCGTCGCGCGCAGCGAGTGGCGCCCGGTGCTGCTCGACGAGGCGTGGCGTTTTCGCTATCGCATGCCGGCGCACTATCCGCGGCTGTGGTCGATCGTGAGCGCGCTCTTGCCGCCGCCGCAGCAATAGTCGCCGCCGCGCATGTTACGGTCGCGCCGATGAGCATTCGCGTGCACGTCTACGATGACGCCGGCTACTCCGTTCGCGACGGCAGCGCCGAGGTGCCGGCGCTGCTCGCCACCGGCGCGCGCTTGTGGATCGAGGCCGCCGATCGCGATCCCGGCCTGGCCGAGTTCCTCGAGCGCGACCTCGGGCTGCATCCGCTGACGGTCGAGGATCTGCTGCAAGATCGACCGGCGCCCAAGATCGAGGACTACGGCCAGTCGCTCTACGTCGTCGCGCACGGTCTCGTCGTGCAGCCGGAGGGCCAGCTGGCGACGGTCGAGATCGACCTCGTCTGGAGCGCGCAGTGGATCTTGACCCATCGCTGCGGGCCGGTCGCCATCATCGACGCCGTCGCCGCCGACCTGTCGCGCAACGCGCAGGCGCTGCAGCGCGGGCCGGCGTTCGTGGCGCACGCCGTGCTCGATCGGCTCGTCGACTCGTACCTGCCGGTCGTCGACGATTGGGACGATCAGGTCGAGGCCATCGAGACGGCGGTCGTCAACGATCCGTCGCCGAAGGTCTTGCAGCAGATCTTTCACTTGAAGCGCGCGCTGCAGCAGCTGCGTCGTTCGGGGCTGCATCAGCGCGAGGTCCTGTACCGCTTGTCGCGCGGCGAGTTCGCGCTCGTCTCGGGCGACGCGCTGCCGTTCTATCGCGACGTCTACGATCACTTCCTGCGCGTGACCGATCTCGGCGACGGCTATCGCGAGCTGCTCTCGAGCGCGCTCGACGCCTATTTGTCGGTGGTGTCGAATCGCATGAACGAGGTGATGAAGACGTTGACGCTGGTGTCGACGGTTCTCCTGCCGATGACGTTCGTGGCCGGCGTCTACGGCATGAACTTCGACCACATGCCCGAGCTGCACTGGAAATTTGGTTACCTGGTGGCGTGGTCGGTCATGCTGACGATCGGCGGCGGGATGGTCTGGTGGTTCAAGACCCGCAAGTGGCTGTGACGCTCTTTAGCGCACTAATCCGCGCCATCCGACTCGACGCTGCTCGGTAAACGCGTCCGTCGTGTCAAGGAGCGGTCTTCACCCATTTTAGAGATACTCTCGTCTCTACGCGCTCCTTCCATGGGTATTGCACGCTGACCGGTTCAGGCCGGCTCTTTTCGAACAGCATTGAGAGATCGAAGTGGACGCCAATCGCGTCAGGGCGCGAAGCGGCGTAGCCGGCGCGGCACAGCCAGCGCGAGATCGATGCCGGCGGTGTTGCCTGCGCCACCCGCTCCGCGACCAGGCGCAGTGCATAACGATCGAACGCGCGGCGTCCGGACGGCATCACCACCCGCGTGCGCGTCACGTTGCCCGCGCCGTCGACGGTAATTTCGAGCTCGACCTCGAGCCAGCTGGCGGGATCGCCGGTCGCCGCCATGACCGCCTCCTGCTGTGACAGCGGCAGCGAGCGCAGGTTGAGTCCCTCGGGCGCGCCGGTGAAACCCTGTTGGGAGGCCGCCGTCGGGGTGTCGGCGCTGAAGCGGAGGCCGTGACTGTCGGGATCGACAGGATGGCGCAGCCGATCCTCGCCACCCTGGATCACGGCCGCCTGCTGCTTGAGGTATGTGTCGAGGCGATCGAGCGCGCGCGCCACCTTTCCCGCCGCCGCCTCGTGCACGACGTCGAGGGGCGGATGGAAGCTCTGCAGCAACTCGCGCTCGACCTCGCGCCACACGGGATCGACCTGGCCGGCGCGCGTGCGCGCCGTAGCGGCGGAATCGTCGAGCCAACCGCCCGGCGTCTCGCGACCGCGGTCACGCCCTGGCTCGTCGTTCGGGTGCGGCGCCGCGAGCCTCTCGAGAAGCTCGTGCGGAAACAGCTGCGCCGGTCCGCGCGTGCCCGCCACCGGCGCCGCGCGTGTAGGCTCGACCACAATCGACGGTGGCGACATCGTTGCCACCGTTTGGCGCGTGAGCGGGGTGGTGCGATGGCGCGTAACCGCCGGGCGCGGCGCAACCTCGTCGGCTGGCCGCTGCATCCGCGCATCGGCTGCATGCCGCGTCGGCTGCGGCACGTGCACCGGTCGCGTCCACTCGATCTCGATAGCGCGCAATGACAGCGCCGTCACCGTCGCTGGCGGCGGCACCAGCCCCAGCAACGCCGCGGCGAGCGCATGCAGCGCGAGCGCCGCGAAGAACGCCCGCGTCCGACGCCCCACGGCTCGTCAGACGCGCGCAGGTGTCACACGGTTGTCTGCTCAATCGTTGGTGGCTATCGCGGAGGGATTGGATTTTCTAAGCGGAGCGATTGGTTCGTCCAATGGCTCGACGGGTGTGGCGGATTGTCGCGCGTGATTCCGCAGATGTTTTACGCGAGCCCTGAAATCCGCGGGGTGTCGACCTACAGCGACTTCAAGAACGCTTCCAAGTCGCGCTTTTCCTGCGCCGTGAAGCCGATGTCGAAGCGCGTGTCGTAGAAGTCGACCACGTCGCTGACGCCGGCGGCCGAGCCGTTGTGGAAGTAGGGCGCGCGACCGGCGATGCCGCGCAAGATCGGCCCCTTGAACTTGCCGACGTCCGCCCAGTGGCCGGTGATGAGCGCGCGGCCCGGGTCGGTCGTCTGCACGGTGACGCCGGTGGTCTTGTTGCGCAAGGTGTAGAGCGGCATGTCGGACGTGCGGCGCGACGCGTCGGCGATGCCGATGTTGAGCGGCAGCGCGACCGAGTGGTGACCGTAGTTGGGCGAGTCGTGGCAGGTCGTGCAGGTGCCGGCGATGGTCGACTTGCCGAGCGCGTCGTTCAAGCCGCCGACGCCGGTGATGGCGATGGGCTTGGTGTTGAACAGCGCTTCACCGCGGGCGATGCTGGCGCGCGCCTCGGCTTCGTTGCGGCTGTCGCAGCCATTGCCGTGCTGGCCGTAGCTCTTGTCGGCGTTGTTCCACGCCTGGTAAATGTCGAACACCGTCGACGAGAAGAGCGCGCCCGTCTTGGAGTCGCCGGCGAGCACGTCGTTGATGCCGAGATAGAACGTCTGCGTCGCCAGCGCCGCCGGGCCGCCGTTGGCGCCGCCGACGTCGAGGCTGCCGGCATTCTCGTCGCTGAGCTGCGCCGTGTGCAAGCTGGTCTCGAAGGCGACGATGGCCGCGCGATCCGCCGTGCTCAACGCCTGCAGCGCCTGCGCGTGCATCACCGTCGCGTCGTTGGCCTGCGTGTTCAGGTCGAGCGCGATGGCCTGGCCGGCGACGTTCTCGCGACCGTCCCACATCACCGTCGACAGCGTCGTCGCGCCCGCGCCCGTGCCCAGGTTCGTCGTCGGCAGCGGGCGGCGAAACAGCGAGAGCTCGGCGGCGCTGGCGTAATGATACGGATCGTCGACCGACTCGAGCGTGAACTCCGCCGTCGCCGGGATCGCGAGGCCGATGCGAATGACCGCGCGATCGAGCAGCATGCTGTACGCCTTCAACCGCTTCGCCGTCGTCGACACGTCGGCGTTGGGCGAGTTGGCGCCGTCGACGAGCCGGAACAGCGGATCTTGCCCGAACTTCTTGTCGTCATGCTCCGCCTTGCACTTATAAGGATCGCGCAAGCAGTCGAGGTTGTCCGTCTGCAGCGGGTTGGTGAAGCGCAGCTGCACGACCTCGGGCGTAATCGTCCAGCCCGCCGCCGGCACGTGGCAGTGAATGCAGGCGCGATCGTTGGTCCCGAATGACTTGAAGAACGGGTGCTGGCTCGGCTGCTTCAGCGCCGTCACCGCGCTGCCCTGCGCGATGGTCTCGAGCGTGCCCGAATCGTCGCGCGACGCGAGGCTCAGGCTCGTCGACGTCGCCGGCACGCTGTTCGTCGCCAAGGCCTCGACGGTGGCGCCTTCATCCGGCGTCCCGACGCAACCGACGACCGACAGAGCCAAGCAGACCAGAACCGCGCGACGTGAGCCCATTGTACTTGTCCTCCCGCGGCATCTCGTCGCCGCGTGCAGAGGCCTATTACAGGTGTCGTGCCGAAGGCGATTCTGTGGGTTTACGTGGCCAGCCGGCGCTCATCGACTCCACTGAATTCCGATCGCCGATAACCGCCTCCATTGCAGCATCGCGCAATCGCACGCCAATCACCGAAATGCCTGCGCCCTGGGTTTATTCGTCCCCACCATTCCGGATTCCGGGGAATGCGCGCTCGGAAGCGGTACCGTGCCGTACCAATCGATATCGGCGTGCTGGCGCAGCGACGGGCGCGTCGTTATTCGTACGAGCGATTGCCGGTGAAATTAGAAGCGCTGATATCGGTTATGCGCGATATCCGCGATTAAAATGATATTCGCGTCGATATCGATTCGATTGATTGCGATATAAGGTGTAATCGATATCGTATGGCTGCGAATCAATATGCGATTGATTGCGCGCTGGCTGACGCTCACGAACCCGCGAGCACGCCGCGGATGAACGGCCCTTTGGCGTCGGCGTAGGCGTTGCCGTCCGTGAAGCGCGGCGCCAGCGCGCGCTTGAGCCGCTCGTACTCGGCCGCGAGCGCGCGGTCGGCGCGCAGCCGGTCGCGGAACGCCAGGTGGTGGCGCTCCCAATCGCTGCCGGCCAGGCACAGATGAAGATGCGCGAGCCGCTTGCCGTCGGGCGCTTGCAGGCGGAAGAGCCGATGTGCCGGCTCGTCGTCGGGCCGATATTCGTAGCCGAGCTGCGCGAGCGGCAGGCGATAGCGCGACTCGGGCTCGAAGGAGGCCACCGACAGCTGCAGATCGATGATGTCTTTGGCCGCCAGCTCGGGCACCGACGTCGAGCCGATGTGCTCGAGTCGCACGATGGTCGCGCCCAGCGCGGCCACGAGGCGCGCCGACTCGCGCGCAAACCGCGCCGGCCACTCGCAATCATAAGCGACGATCTCGATGTGCATGGCGCGAGAGCTTACTGCGCCGCGCGGTTGGGCCACGCGATCGCGATCACGCGGGCCGGCGAGGCGTCAGGCGACCGAAGACTTCAGGCAGTCGCCGATGCTGAGCTCGACGTCGCTGCGCAAGAGGTTGGCCAGGCTCTCCAGCTCCGCGGACGAGATGCCGAGATGCTCGTGCAGCCGGCCGCGCACCGCTTCCTGCAGCTGCTCGAGGCAGACGCCGATGCGACGATAGATCGTCGAGCGGTTGACCTTGAAGAGCTTGCCCAGCTCCTCGAGGTTGAGGCCGTCGACGAAGTGCAGCTTCAACATGAGGCGCTGCTCGCTCGCCAGCTTGCGCATGGCGCCGCTCAGCGCGTCCTGCAACAGCGGCCGATAGCGGTTGCGCAGGAGCTGCAGCTCGGGGCTGGCCGCCGTCGCCGCCGGCCGAGTGCGCCGCGTCGGCGTCGCGCCGGGCGCGCTGCAGATCGATCGCCTGGAATCCAACGCGGCGCGCGCAGCTCGAGGCCGTCCTCACGCAAGGCGGCCAACCTTACGCCGGCAGCATCGCCGCCACCGTCGCCAACCTGCTCGACGACTACGCGGCGCGCTGGTCGGCCATGCGCCGCGACGCCTGCGAGGAGACCGAAGTGCGCCACGCGCAGCCGGAGTCGGTGCTGGCGCTGCGCAACGCCTGCCTCGACCAGCGGCAACAGGCGGCGGAGGCGACGATCGCTTACTTGGCGACGGCCGATGCCAAGCTCATGGCGCAGGCGCCGCAAGTGGTGTCGTCGCTGGCCACGCTGCACGAGTGCGGCGACACGCAGGCGCTGTTGGCGCGGCTACCGCCGCCCAAGGATCAGGCGCAGGCCGAGCACGTCCGCGCGTTGCGCGCGCGCATCGACAAAGTCGCGGTCATGCAGAACGCCAGCCACACCAGCGAGACGCTGCCGATCATCGAGCCCATTCTGAAGGAGGCGCGCGCCATCGGCTACGCGCCCACCATCGCCGTCGCCAGCTATCGGCTCGGCTTCGCCTACGTCGCGGTCGGCAAGTACAAAGAGGCCGAAGCGATGCTGCAGGAGTCGGCCGAGTGGGCCGAGCGCGGCCACGACGACGAGACGGCCGAGCGCGCCTGGCTCTCCTTGTGCGAGCTCGTCGGCGTGCGCCAGCATCGCGCGCAGGACGGCGAGGTCTGGCGGCGCTACGCGGCGGCGGCCGAGGAGCGGCGCGGCTCGCCCGACGACGACACCACCGGCCCGCTGCTCGTCTGCGAGCAGGATCTGACGCAGATCGAAGGCAAGCTCGACGAGGCGCTCGGCTACGCGCGGCGCAACGCGGCCGTCCGCACCGGTCTGCACAACGAGCTCGAAGCGGCCGAGGCCGACGACAACATCGCCATCATCCTGTCGCTGCAAGGACGCGTCGCCGAGACCGATGCCGTCTTCGCGCGCGTCCTCGCCGTGCACGAGAAGCTGCTCGGGCGCGACCATCCGTCGACGACGACGTCGCGCGAGAACGCCAGCTTTGCGCTCTTGATGCAGCATCGCTTCGCCGACGTGCTGCCGCTCTTGCAACAGGGGCTACGCGAGCGGCTGGCCAGCTTCGGCGAGAAGGACGGCGACACGGCGCAGGCCGAGGCCAGCTTGGGCCAGGCGCTGGGCGGGCTCGGTCGCGTCGCCGAGGCCGAGGCGATGAACACGCGCGCGCTCGCCAACTACACGGCGCTGACGGGATTGGACAGCCCCGACCTCATCGATCCGCTGACCTTCGCCGGCCGCTACGCCTTGCAGCGCGGCGCGGCGACCGAGGCGCTGACGTCGCTGGAGCGGGCGCTCGTGCTGGCGAAGAAGGCGGCCGGGACCGCGCTCGACTCGGCGGAGATCAACCTCTTGTTGGCGCAGGCGCTGCACAAGGCGCATCGCGACGAGCCGCGCGCCCGCCAGCTCGCGACGGCCGCGCGCGACGCCTGGACCGAGGCCGTGCACAAATATGGCGGCGTGAACATCTACGCGCAGCGGGCCCAAGCCGCGCAGGACTGGCTCGACGGTCGCTAAGCGAACGCGTACGGCCCGCCGCGCTCGAGCGCGCGCCGATAGGCCGGTCGCGCGTGAATACGCGCCAAGAAGTCCGTCAGCCGCGGATAATTCGGCCCCAATCCGCCGCGCGCCGCCGCCGCTTCCAGCGGAAAGCTCATCTGAATGTCGGCGGCCGAGAAGTCGTCGCCCGCGAACCAGCCGCGCTGACCGAGCTGGCTCTCCATGAACCCGAGGTGCAGCGCGATCTGCGGCATCACGAAGCTGCTCTTGGCTTTGCGGGCGATCAGCTTGGCGAACGGCTTGACGAAGAACGGCATCGGCCCGTGCTCGATGCGATCGAACACCAGCTTCATGACCAAGGGCGGCATGGCCGAGCCTTCGGCGTAATGCATCCAGTAGCGGTATTGCAGTCGCGCCTCGTCATTCGCGGCCGGCTGCAGCGCGCCTTTGCCGTAGGTCGCCACCACGTATTCGAGGATCGCGCCCGACTCCGCCAGCGTCCGCTCACCGTCGACGATCACCGGCGACTTGCCGAGCGGATGCACGGCGCGCAGCTCTTTGGGCGCCAGCATCGTCTGCCGATTGCGCTCATAACGCTTGATTTCGTAAGCCACGTCGAGCTCTTCGAGCGCCCACAAGACCCGCTGCGAGCGCGAGTCGTTCAGGTGATGGACGAGGATCATCGGACGCCATCTTGGCTGTGCGTCCGATAAGTGGCAAGCGCGGCTAGCGTCATCGTGCGATCCACAATTGCGACACCCGGCATGCAAAGTCTGCCCGTTGCCGATCGGCGGCAGTATGATGCGGATGTCACGATGCCGGCGCCATCCGAGATCGTCTTTCGCCACCTCGTGCACTATCTCGGCCCGCATACGACGCGGACCGCACTGAAGACGTTTTGCACGAAGGCGGTCCAGAAGTCTCCCGAAGCGCTGACGCTCGACGACATGCCCAACGTGTTGAGCGCGCTGCGCCCCATGATGCGCACGCTACTCGGCGCCAAGGAGAGTGAACAGGTGCTGGCGCAGATCAGCTACGAGCTTCGTCTATGAAGAGCCGTGCGCTGTGGCTGCTGCCGCTCGCCGGCGCCGCGCTCTACTTCGTGGCCGTGCGTCTCCTCGGCGGCGACGGCGATCGCAGCGGCTTTTACTTCGGCGAGGCGCTCCTGACCAAGAGCGTCGCCCTCGTCGCCTGCATCGGCGCCGCCTTACGCTTCGAGCGCGGCGATCGCATGCGCACGATCTGGCTGCTCTTCGTCGTCGATTTCGCGCTGCTGTTGTCCAAGGAGCTGATCGTCCATCCGGCGGCGGGCGCGCTGTTGAGCCAGCCGGTCGTCATGTGGCTGCGCGCGATCTGTCTCATCGGCGCCAATCTCGCCGGCACCTTCGCCTGGATCGTGCTCGCGCGAACCTGGCGCGTCGCCGGCCTGACGCTCGATGGCTCGCCCGCCGTGCAGCGCGCGCTCCTCTTCGTCGCCGTCGTCGCCGGCATCGCGCTCGTCGGCTGGGGCACGATGAGCGACGTGCGCGCGCTCTTCGCCGGCCACTTCGCCTACGCCATCAACGTCTTGTCCGACGCCGCCGACGTCATCGGCTTCGCGCTCGCCGCGCCGGTCGCGCTCACGGCCTGGACGCTGCGCGGCGGCTCGCTCTCGTGGCCTTACGTCTATCTGACCACGTGCACCTTCACCTGGATGCTCTTCGACGTCGCCCAGGCGCTGCGCGGCACCACCGGATCGGCGCGATCGGCCGAGGAGCTGTTGCGCATCATCGCCTGCAGCTTGCACGTCTCGGCCGCGGTGGCGACGCGTTGGGCCGTGCGCCGCCCGTCAACCGCGATACAGCTGCAAAACGAGCAGCTCAGCGCCTGACGCATCCGCTGATTCAGGCGATCGTTATCCGATAGTTGCGATATGCACTGTCTCCTAAATGAGACAACGATATAGTCGTAGTGCGTCAAAATTATTGAGAAATTAGTATGTGATCATAGTCCGCTGATTGACCGTCGCTCGTTACGAACGGTAGTTTTCGCGCATGTGGACCTCCGTGCGCGCCTCGGTGCTCCTCGCGGTTTTGTCAGCGGCGGCCTGCGGACCTTCAACGGCCGGCAGCGGTAGCGGCGGCGGCGGCGCTCACGCCGACATGACGGCCGGCACGACGCCCGACCTGTCCGCGCCCGCCGCCAACGACAGCGGCGTGCCCGCCGACCTGGCGCCGGCGGCCGATCTCTTGCCGCCGCCCGATCTGACGGTGCCGGCCCCGACGGGCCTGACGTGGCCGCCGGGTCAGGTTTTCCCGACGTTTCCGCCGATCACGGCGCTCGACGTCGTCGATTTGGGGCCGCTGACGGCCGATCAGCAGACGCTGTTCGTGACGCTGGCGGGCCTCGTCAACCGCACGACGCCGCGCATCTACACGCTCTCGAACGGCGACGGCGAGGGCAAGACCTTCTGGCTCGACAAGATGCCGTACACGAAGAACAGCATCGCCAATCCCTACACGCTACTCACGAAGTATCAGAGCGAGATCAAAGGCATCATCGTTTACGACGACACGCAGATGGACACGATCAACCTGGCCACGACGATCGCCGGGCAGACCAACGCCGTCGTCGCGTCGCCGGCGCAGGCGACGCTGTTGACGGCGGCGCCGTACAGCTTGGCGATCCTCGTCGATCTGCGGACCAACAAGTTCACCACCAAGCTCGCTATTTATCAGTACGAATACGATCTCTATTCGGCGGGCGCGACGCATCGGCTGATCTGCGGGCTGAACCCGGCGATCGCGGGCAACTTGCGCGACTATGCGGTGGCCACGCAGTCGATGATGGTGTGGCTCGATCCGCGCGTCACGGCCGAGGCGACGCTACTGTCGCAGTTCTTGGCGCTCTTGCCGCCGACGAGCCCGTATCTCGGCTGGTGGGTCGACGAGCCGACGGGCGTGTCCGCGGCGTCGACGGCGGGCGTGCCCACGTTCGCGGCCGACTACGCCAGCAACCTGACGGTCATGGGCGGCACGCCGCGCGGCAGCGCCACGGTCCCGCCGGCGCCGGCGCCGCCGCCGCTCGAGAACAAGGTCTACGTCGCCATCTTCATGAGCGACGGCGACAACGTGCAGGAAGATCAGCACCTCATTCCCATCAAGTGGGGCGACGCCAACCGCGGCAAAGTGCCCATCGGCTGGACGATCGATCCGGCGCTCGTCGACGTCGCGCCCAACGTCTTGCAGTACTTCCAGTCGACCGCGACGTCGAACGACGTGCTCGTGTCGGGGCCGTCGGGGCTCGGCTACACCTATCCGGCCGCGTGGACGACGAGCGCCTTCGACACCTACGCGAAGGTGAGCGGGCGCTACATGCAGTCGGCGGGCTTGCGCGTCATCACCGTGTGGAACAACGGCGTCGACTTGAGCGCGGCCAACATGGCGAGCTATTCCAACGACGTGCCCAACTTGGTCGGCCTGACCATCCAGGACGAGTCGACGCCGATGCAGATCATCGGCGGCGCGAGCGGCACGGTGCCGCTGTTCAAGCTGAACATTTCGTACGGCGACACCGAGCAGATCCTCGAGAGCAACCCGGGCGGCATCGACTCGCAGCTGGCGACGTTCAACGGCACGGCGCCGGTGTTCATCGCGGTGCAGGGCGACATGAACTCGAGCAGCATCACGCCGACGGCGTTCAATGACGTGGCCGCGCATTACGGCAGCAACTCGAACGTCGTGTTCGTGCGGCCCGATCACTTCTTCCAGCTGTTGCTCGAGGCCAATCAACCGCCGGGCCATCGCGTCTTCACCGGCGACTACGACGGCGACGGCAAGACCGACACGATGTTCTATTACAACGGCGACGGGAACTGGTGGATGGCGCCTTCCGACGGCATCAACTTCGCGTGGCACGTCGCCGGCAACGTCGCGTCGCTGGGCAACTTCGCCGACAACAACCACGTCTTTTACGGCGGCGACTTCACCGGCGACGGCAAGA
Organism: uncultured delta proteobacterium; assembly: GCA_963785725.1. Taxonomy (GTDB): domain Bacteria; phylum Myxococcota_A; class Polyangia; order Palsa-1104; family Palsa-1104; genus JAQBQH01. The sequence continues at coordinate 123,406 of CAWAWS010000007.1, forward strand.
GCGACATCATGGTCTTCGGCGGCAACGACAACAACTGGCGCCTCGGCACGTCCGACGGCACGAATTTGACCTGGAGCGTCGTCAGCAATACCGGCAACTTCGGCGGCCTGCTCGACGGCGCGCACCGCACGTTCACCGGCGACTTCACCGGCGACGGCAAAGCGGACGCGCTCTTCTATTACAGCGGCGACAATCATTGGTGGCTGGGCACCTCGAGCGGCACGGCGTTGACGTGGTCGCTGGTCTGCACGAGCACGTTCGGCAACCTGCTCGACGGCACGCACGGCCTCTACGTCGGCGACTACAACGGCGACGGCAAGAAGGACCTGCTCGTCTACAACAACAGCGACGGCAGCTGGTGGTTCGGCATCTCCAGCGGCACCGCGATCACGTGGACGCAGGCGGCGGCGACGAGCGGCTTCGGCAACGTGCTCGGCAACGACCACAAGATCCTCATCGGCGACTTCGACGGCGACGGCAAAACCGACGTGCTCTTCTACTTCAACGGCGACGGCAACTGGTGGATGGGCACGTCGAACGGCACGGCGCTGACGTTTCATCAGGCGAGCGCCACCGCCGCCGCCGGCAACTTGCTCGACTGGAGCTATCGCATGATGGCCGGCGACTACGACGGCGACGGCAAGACCGACGTCGCCTACTACAACAGCGTCGACGGCAGCTTCACCTTCGGCATCTCCGACGGCAACCAGCTCAACTGGGAGTCGGCGGGCACGGGCGCGGCCACCATCGGCGACCTCGACGACTCGACGACGCGCCTCTTCTTCAGCGGCGACTTCAACGGCGACGGCAAGATGGACGCGCTGTCCTATTCGTCGACGGATGGCAACTGGCGCGCCGGCCTATCGAACGGCAGCGCGCTCACGTGGCACGTCGCCGGCAACACGAGCGGCTTCGGCAACCTCATTCATTAGCCCTAGCTGATCGCGATGTGAGCCGGCGCAATGTAAAGCCGTTCGAAATCGCGTAGTGTCCCTCGCTAGCTCAAGTCGAGTGACTCATGTCTCAATCAACATCGTCCATTTATCTGGTCATGCAGCTCGTGCTGTCGCTGCTCTGTTTGCCGTCGGTGGCGTTGGCGAATAAGCCGAACGTCGAGCTCGATCCCGACACCGAGGTCGCGCGGCGCCATTTTCAAGCCGGCAGCGCCGCCTATGAAAAGGGCGATTACACGACGGCGCTGCAGGAGTTCGAGCGCGCGCGCTTGGTCAAGCCGCTGCCCGATCTCGACTACAACATCGGGCGCTGTCAGGATCGGCTCGAGCATTATCCGGAAGCGATCGCGGCCTATCAGCGCTTCGTCGACGCGACGAGCAACATCGAAGAGCGGACGGAGATCGGCGAGCGCATCGCGGCGTTGAAGGCGCGGCAGCGGCAGCTCGACGCCGCGCGGCCGGCGCCGAATCCGCTGCCGTCGCCGCAGCCGGCGCTGGCGTTGACCGCGGCCGAGGCGACGCGCCCGACGGCGCTGCACGCCTATCGCGGGCCGATCGTGCTCGGCTCCGTCGCGGTGGCGACGCTCGCGGTCGGCTTCGGCCTCTACGGCTCGGTCGGCGGCGACTACGACGCGCTGAAGTCGAGCTGCGCGCCGGCGTGCGCGCCCTCGCGCTGGTCGGGCTTGCAGGAGCGCGAGCGCGCCGGCGTCGGCTTGGCGATCGCGGGCGGCGTGCTGGCCGTCGCCGACGTCGCCTGGTTCCTCGTCGCTGCGCACCATCGCGAGCACGCAGCACCGCCGCGACCGCTGGCGACCGGCGATCTGTCGGTGTCGGTGTGGCCGTGAAGTCGCCGCTCGCGCTCGCCGCGCTGTGCGCGCTGGCCGCCGGCTGCCACGACTTCGACGCGCTGTCGTCGCGCTACGGCAACGATGACTTGGGTCGCGACCTGGCCGTCGAGCTCGATATGTCACCGTCGGTCGCGCCCGATCTGTCGCCGCCGCGCGATCTCTCGGCCGGCGCCGATCTGTCGCTGCTCGACATGACCGCCGTCGGCCATTTGAGCGGCAGCGGCGCCCCGACCGCCAGCGTCGTCGATCTGACCGCCGCCGGCACGCTCGATTGGGCGCATTGGGGCTATCCCAACGACGACATGGACCACAAAGCCAGCGCGGCGTCGCTGATTCCCAACTATACGACGCTGAGCGGGCTGGTCGCCTTGGCCTACGCCAACAATCCCGACGGCTTCAGCTGGAGCGACGGCTTGGTCACGCCGTCGGTGACGAGCACCACGACCGGCATGTACCGCCCCGACGCCGGCGACGGATTTCAGCTGGTCGTGCCGGCGTCGACGGTGCCGCGCACGCTCGTCGTCTACGTCGGCGGCTATCGCTCGAACGGTAAGCTGACGGCGTCGCTGTCGGATCACTCGGCGCCCGACTACAGCGACGCCAGCTTCGTCGATCTCGTCGACAACATTTATGCCGCGACCTACACGCTCACGTTCAACGCGGCCAGCGCCGGGCAGACGCTGACCATCACGTGGTCGGCCAGCACCATCGTCATGGATGGCAACGTCTCGCTGCAAGCCGCCGCCCTGCGCTAAGTAAACGGCTGTTTACTTACGGGTGCGCCGACGCGCGCGGCGCGCCGAACTTGTCGGTGTTGAGCGCCATCGGCGCGCCGGCGTCGAGGTCGAGGCCTTTGTCGTTGCTGCCGGCCTTGATGTCGACCAGGGCCACCGTCGGCGTGCTGTTGCGATCGCTCCAGGCCTTCATGCGATATTTGCCGGGCGGCAGGCTGCGGAAGTAGAACGTGCCGCCGGCGCCCGTGACCGCGTAGTGCGGCGCCGAGACGACGACCAAATAGGCCGACATGCTCGAGTGCAGATTACAGCCGAGCATGATGATGCCCTCTTTGTCGAACTTGACCTCGCGCATGTCGCCGTTCTTGTAGAGGCCGAGATCGAACGACTTCGACTCCGAGAGCGAGAACACGTTGTGGTAGACGCTGTCGAAGTTGGGGAAGGCGACGGTCGAGCCGAGGGGCACGGCCATGACGCGAGGCGCGAATTGGCGGTCGCGCTGCTCGAGCACGCGATGTTTGGGCGCGCGCTGCGCGAACTTGCCGCCGACCGGCTCGAGCATGACGACGCCGAAGCTGCCGAGCGGCTTGCCGTCGACGCGCAGGACGCCGCGCAAGGAGCCGCGCGCCGGCACCTTCGCGGGCTCATCTTCGTCGGAATTGCCGACGGCGGTCTTCGGCTGCGGCGTGTTGCTGGCGGCGTGCGTGAGCTCGCCGGCGACGCGCGGCGGGCTGCCCGAGCGGAACGTCGGCGCCACCGACGCGAGCAAGGGCGCGCCCAAGAGCAGCTCGGCGCGGCTGAAGAGCTGCTCGGCGTACGAGCGCTGCCCGCGTCCGCCCGCGGTCACGGCCATGGCCAAGAGGTCGGCCGCGTCGCCCGGCGGCAGCGTGCGCTGAATCTTCACGACCGCGGCCAGCTGCGCGGCGTCGATGGGCTTGAGCGTGTCCGGCTTGGCGATGATCTGCGGCTCGAGCGGACCGAGCGCGCCGAGCAGCTCGTTCTCCTCGCGCGCCGGCACGTGGAACTTGTCGAGCGCGCCCTTCAGGTTCTCGACGACGGCGTCGAACTCCTCCGCCACCAGCTCCATGCCGACGTGCGACGAGGGCATGTCGCGCCCGCTGTAACCGCCCGGCCCACCCGTCGCCGTGGTGACGAACTCGACGAGCATGGCCTCGAGGTGCGCGGCGTCGGTGTTGAAGAAGCGCTGTTTGACGCGCTTGTCGGTCACGTTGCGCACGACGAACTCGTGCACGACGGCGACGACGGCGTCGTGGCCGCCGAGCCGCTGGAACAACGGCCGCGAATCGACGGCGGCGGCGGGCGCGGCAGCGGCCGGCGTCGTCGGCGCGGGTGACGTGGCCGCCGCTTGCGGCGCCGGCGCGTGGGCACAACCGAACAGCAGCAAGCAGAGCGAAAGCTTCCTCATCGCGGGCCCTCCCTGGGCAAAAACGTGCCGTGGACGCGCGAAAACGTCGCGCGCCGAGCGGCATCAGCCAATGTCGCGACGCGCGCGCCGGGCGTTATCGCCGGCGCCGCTGCCGTCGCAGCTCGAGCGAAAATGCCAGCGCCACCGCGGCCGCCAGCAGCCACAATCCATAGCGCGCGAGGTCGTGCCAGCGCGTCGTCGTCGTCAGCGGCACGGCTTCGAGCGACAGCTCGGCCAGGCTCAGCTCCGCCGACGACGGCAAGGGCAGCGACAGCGACGACAATTCGCCGCGCCCGCCGCTCGTCACCAAAGGCACGATGCCGTGCGGACCGCGCAGCCAGGCGCGCAAGACGCGCGACTGCAGCCGCCGCCGCAGCGCCGAGAGGTCGATCTCGTCGGCGATGGCGATGGCGCCGCCGCCGGCGCGGGCGCGATAGAGCGGCAACACCGGCGCGCCGGCGTCGATGACGAGCTTGTCGCCGACGATGTCGACGCGCGTCTCGCGGCCGGCAATCGGCGACAGCGCGCGCGCGCCGGCCGGCAAACGCAACAGCGACGACGTCTTCGGCCCGTCCACCTGGAACAGCTCGACCACTTCGTGCTTGCCCGACGTGAACACCAGCTCGCTCGACGCCATGTCCTTCATCGTGTTGGCGTCGGTGCCGATGGCCGCGCGCAGCATCGGCATCGTCGCGATGCCGTCGGCGCGCATTTGCAGCGCGCGCGCCTCGGAGTCGAGCAGCGCGCCCAGCTTCTCGGCCTCGGTCTGCAGCGTCGTCGTCGCGTCGCCGTCGACGCCGCGCGCGCCCGGAATCAGCGCGCCGCCGGCCACGAGCAAGAGCACGGCGCCGACCGACATGCCGAGCCGCGCCGGCGACCACAGCGCCGTCTCCCCGGTCGTCGCATGTTGGGCGCGCGAGGCCAGCGACACCTGCAGGCTCGTCTCCGGCTGTCCTTGCTCGATGACCAAGGAGCCGGTCGTTGTCGGGGTCGGCGTCGGCGTCGCGTGCGAGACCGGCGTCACCGACGGCAAGCTCGGCGGCCGATCGAGCAGATGCTGGCCCAAGTCTTTGCCGTGCCTGAGCGCCTCTTGCCACGCCTCGACGTGCCCTTCGAACAGCCGCGCCATCAGCCGCTCGATGCTCACCGACGACAGCGCCAGCCGCTGCTCGCGCGCGAACGCCTCCAAGTCGAGCTGCATCTCTTGCGCGGTCGCATAGCGCGCGTCGGCGTCGCGGCTGAGCGCCTTGAGAATGATGCGCTCGAGCTCCGGCGGATAATCGGGCCGCAGCTGCGAAGGCGGCGTCACGCGCCCTTCGGTGAGCTGCTTGACGACCTCCATATCACTGTCGCCGCGGAACAGCTTATTGAGCGTCGTCAATTCATAGAGGACGATTGCAATGGCGAAGATGTCACTGCGTCTATCGATAGGCCGGCATTGGCACTGCTCCGGCGACATATACGAGATCTTGCCCTTCAAGACACCGTGCGCCGTTTGCTGCGAGCGATTGGTCGCCTTGGCGACGCCGAAGTCACACACTTTGACCGCGCCGTCGTAGCTGACGAGCACATTCGATGGCGACACGTCGCGATGAATGATGCCCAGGCTCTCGCCCTTGTAATTGCGCTTTTCGTGCGCGTAATGCAGCGCCGCGCAGACGCCGACGCCAATCTGCACCGCGTCCGCTAAGGGCAACGTCTCCTTCTTGTTGACGAGCGTGCGCATGATCTTGCGTAAGTCGACGCCATGCACGTACTCCATGGCGAAGAAGTAGCTGTCATTGACCATGCCGACGTCATAGACCTGCGCGATATGCGGATGCTCGAGCGCCGCCGCCAAGCGTGCTTCATGCAAGAACAGCTCGGTGATCTCATGATCGCCCAACAAATCTTCACGAATGCGCTTGATGACGACGATCTTCTCGAAACCGACAATCCCCGTCGCCCGTGCGAGAAAGAGGTCGGCCATGCCGCCCGACGCCAGATGGCGCAGGACCGTATATTTCCCGAACTGATCGGGCATGGCTGAATGGCTGGCGATCATTCCACTCATGATGGTTTAGCTTATGGCCTCGTTTGAATATCGGTCAACGCGTCGTTACGCTATTCAATCAAATTATTTTGAAACAGTTAATTCGATATCACCCTACATTCTCCGACGGCAAATCACGCGCGATAGAAACCATTGCCCGGTTATCGAAGTCGCTCGCCTGAATTCGATTGCGCGATATTCGTTACCATTAGAATCGGTCGCCATATCGCCAGTTGGTGAGCCTGCTGACGTCGTTCTTTCGTCGCGATAACCCGATTCATTCGCGATCGATTCGCCGCCAAACGCCGTCATTTGACCGCCGGGCGCGGCTCTTCTTCGCGCAAAACCGTCTGTCCCAATTGCTGCAATAACGGCAGATTCGTCGCCGTCAGATAACGCGCGCTCTGGCCGCTATCACAGCCGTGGACATGCCAATTCCACGGCGGAACATAGAGCGCGTCGCCGGCGCGCCACTCGATGCGCCGCCCTTCGACGATCGAATGGCCCTCGCCTTCGAGGATATAGAGCAGCGATTCATAGGCGTGGCGGTGATTGTTCGTCTTCTGCTCGGACGCCAGCACACCAATGCTGAAGCTGACGCTGGCCGCCGGCAGATCGACGGCGAACACCGGGTGGCCGCGCGACGCCGAGAACGCCGCCGCCGGTATCGTCGCGCACACCTGTCGGTGAATGAGGCTCAACCCCTCGCGATGTACGGGAATTGGCGTCAACGAGTCGCGATTGATCCCGGCCGCGACGAACGCCTGCGACCCGTCCGCCGAATCATTCGCCGCCTCATCGCCGGCGCCGCGATTGGCGCTCTCGCTCTTCATGGCCACGCGGCTCACGAGCGCCGCTCCGTCGCCGGCGTCGTGGCCGGCACCGACGCCAAGCTCGGCGCCGACACGAGCGACGGCGACGGCGCCATCGCCAGCGCCCGCAGCGTCATTTGATCGTAAAACGCCGCGCGCAGCTGCAGCGCCATCAGCATCCCGTAGCGCAGCTTGATGCGCTCGGTCGGCTCCTTCGCCAGATCGACGGCGATCTGGGCCAAGCTGGCGCCGTGCGCGTCGTCGATGCCGACGTGCAGGTCGAAGAACACGCGCTCTTGCCGCGACACCGGCACATAACGCTCGATCGCCGCCAACACCGGCGCGTACACGTGGCGCACGATGAGCTCGGTGCCGAGCCCGAGCGCGCCCACCGACTGCGCCGCGCCCTGCCGACAACACTGCAGGAACATCATGCCCCACACCGTCGCCTCGTCGCAGAACGGGTGCTCGGCCAGCCAGGCGTCGTCCATGCCCGCGGCCGTCAAGAAGCGGCGATAGAGCAGCGGATGGGGAATGCGATCGACCCACTCGAGCGCGATGTTCATCGCCGCCAGCTCGCGCGCCTCGTCGTCGCCGATGACGCCGCTCTCTTCCGCCAGATTCGACAGCAGCAGCTTGCGATGGTTGGGCTCTTCCAAATGCGAGATCGTCGCCGTCAAATAGCGGGGAAAGTTGGCGCTATAGGCCATGTATTGATGCGTCAGGTCGAGAACGGCGCCGCGCGGATCGGGAAAAACTCCATTCTCGAGCGAACGTAAATAAGGGTGATTCACGGCCCGATGCGCGCGCGCTTCGGCTTCGAGCGCGGCCACGAAAGCCTGCTCCGGGTCGCGCATCTCCGACGGCAACGAGAGAGTCTGATTCACCATCCGCGTCCTCCAACGGTGGGCGACTGAGCCCCCACGTCAGCATTCGCAGATGCGAAACAATCGATCAATAGGCTTGGTTATATGGAGTTAACGATACATTAGATAACCCGCGCCTATTGCACTGCCGCGTATGCCACTGTCATTCTTTAAAACCAATATTCGGATTGTGGCGATAAACACGAATGATTATTGGGGCGCGCTCTCGTTGGCCGCGATCGGGCCGCGGCGATTGGACATGGCGCGCCCATGCGGCAGATTGTCGCAGCGAGCAACGACGAGTGGGATAAGGGGAAAGCGTACGTAGCTTGCGGGGTGAGCGGCGCCTTCGGAGGCGCGTCCTCACGACCTGTCATTCGAGCGCGCACCGCGCGCATCGGCCGGGAGTCCGCCGCGGGAGCCTCGTTGAATTCAGTCCAATGAGGGCGCTTGCGCCCTCTCGGTCGATGCTAAATCAGCGTCGCTGACTTAGAAATGCGAGCAGGTGGCGAGGTAGCAGCTCTGATCGCCGCCCGATTCCGAGTAGCAGCGGTCGAGCGCGTCGTCTTCCACCGACGTCATGCCGTCATTGCCGAAGCCGGCGTAGGTCGCCTGCGTGACCGGATACTGGTCACCGTACGAATCCTCGGCGATGCAGCTGACGTTGTGGATCGACGCCCAATCCCAGTAATACGCCGGGCGGACGAACTCGGGATGTGACCAGTGCTTCCACTCGCGATGGCCGCCGCGAACGACGACGCGCGGCGCGAGCACGCGCACCGGGTGCGAATGGTACTGCGCGCCGCGCGGATGCGCGCCGGGCGGATGCGGCTGGAACTTCGGCGGCGCCGGCCGCACGACCACCGGCGGATGCCCGCCACCTTCGTGCCCGCCGGCGGGATGACCGCCGCCCTCATGCTCGTGCTGCGCATAGGCGACCGAGTAGACGTTCAACGAAGCAACCAACAACCCGATGGTCAGCGACCCTCTCAATTTCATGCGCGATCCTCCACTTACGGTTGGATTCCGTGTCGAATAGGAAATCAGAATCAGGTGGAGGGTCTAGTTCTTTTTGGAACGGTTGCAACCGCTGCACGGTCGATGCCCCGACCGCGCAAGCAGCCGGCGGCGCAACGCGACGCGGAAATCGTGCGGCGAAATCGTGGCTACTGCGCGAACTCGGCGTCGCCGTCGATGAAGAACGTGCCCGGCGCCGCCGGCGTGCCGGCCCCGGTCATCGCCATGTGCTTGATCGTGACTTGCACCGGGCTCACCACCGTCTTGAACGTGACCGTGCCCGCCGTGTCGCCGTCCGGGATCGTCGAGCCCCAGGCCGTGCCGTCGGGCAGCGTGTAGTTGACCTGCAAGAAGTGCTCGTCGACGGCGATCGTGATCGGATCCGTCGGATCGTCGCACATGATCAGCAGATCGCCGTCGATGGTGTGCGACTCGAGCGTGATCATGCCGTCGGCGAGCGTCACCTTGCCCTCCGACGAGGCGAAGCCGGTGCCGAGCGTGGCCGGCGTGCCCGTCGCCTGCGAGAATTGCACCGAGACGGGCGGAGTCGAGCTGCCGCCGCAGCCGGCTCCTAGAAGCGCGCACATGAGCAGGATTCGCATGCGGTCATCTTACCGGCTTTGCCCGCGGCTGGGAATGCCGCGTCGTCAGCGACGGCGAGCCGCCGATTCGTGACTCATTTGGCGTTCGTAGCGAGGCGTACCGCGTGCGCTACGGCCGGCGGAGCTGCCGGCGCCGGCGCACGAACGCCAGGCCGGCGACGAGCGGCAGCAGAAACAGAAAGTCGCGCGCGTCCGCCGATGCCGTCGCGAAGCTGCAGCCATGCTTCTTCGTCGTCACCGGCTTCGTCCCGCCCGCCGGGATCCCGAACGTCACCTGCAGCGCCTCCCACGGCACGCCGCACGTCGACGCCACCGTGTCACAGGTCAGCGGCCCTTGAATGTCGACATATTGCAGCAGCTTCGTGAACGTCTTGCCGCCGTCGGTGGACTGGCCGACCGCGAACCCGTCGGCGAAGTTGTCGGCGACCGCGTAAAGCGTGCCGGCGCGCTCGCCGAGGCCGCGCAAGTGCGGCGCGTTGGCCCACGTCGTCCACGTCGCGCCGCCGTCGGTCGAGCGATAGGCGACGCCGGCCGTGCTGCTCGAATAGGGCGCCTGCGCGTTGTTGCCGCAGCTCGGCGAGCCGGCCGTGTTCAGCGTGAGGCCGGCCAAGAGCAGCGTCCCGTCCGCTTCCTGCAGGAACGTCGACATGACGTAGCCCGACGGCAGCGCCTGCGCCACGTGCGTCGTCATGCCGCCGTCGCTGGTGATGACCAAGCTCTCGCCGCTCGCGCCCTTCGAGCGAAAGTAGACCTTTTGCGGATTGGTGGCGTCGACGGCGGCGATGCTGAGCGCGCCCATCGCGGCGTCCTGCACGTAGGGCGTGAACACCGTGCCGCCGTCGCTGGCGTGCAAGATCGTCGTCGATCCGGTCGCGCTCGTCACCTGCGTGAGGTAGACGTTCATCGGATCGCTCTTGGCGATCTCGACGCCGCTGAGCGTCGAGTCGGCCGGCGTCGTGTAGATGGCGTCGCCGAAGCTCATCCCGGCGTCGCTCGAGCCGACGAGCTCGTACAGCGTGGCGCCGCCGTCGGCCGTCGTCGTCGTGAGCGCGAACATGCGCGACGCGTTCGTCGGATCGATGAAGGCGTCGACGACGTTGCGGCTCGTGAGCCCATTGGCGCCGTTGTACTGACAGGCGTCGGCGCCGAGCGAGACGAGGCCGGTCGTGCTGACGGCGAAGATGGCGTCCGACGGCGCCGGCGCCATCTGATACAGCGTCGCGCACATCGCGATCTCCTGCTCACACACCCACTGCCACGTCTTGCCGGCGTCCTGCGACATGAGGAGGCCGAAGTTGGTGCCGACGACGATCTCGTTCGGCTTGTCCGACGGCAACAGCACCTGCGACGAGTCGGGGAACGCGCCGTCGGCCCGCGCCGTCGCCGCGCCGCCGACGACGAGCACGCTGCACAACAGCGAAGCCAAGCCAAAGCGAAGCGAAGTCAGCATCCCGACATTGTTACGCCAAAACGGCCGCAACGCTAAGCCGCGCAAAACGTCGAAGAGCGCGGTAACGACTCGGTCGTCCCGCGCTCCCCGTATTCAATTGTCGATTCTGTTGTAGGGCTGGATGTGCGACGAGGAAGGTGAGGTTAGGCGTCGGAGATGCTGCTGGAGATTTCGCGCTGCTCCGCCTTGCCTGCCTCGAACGCACGCGTGACTGCAGCGACGACCTCGTCGAGCTTGGCGCCTGCGCGCGCCGCGCCCTGACCGAGGGAAAGAGCCAATGCACCGAGCCCAACGGCTGGATTGCCCTGGCTGGCCATGATCGTGGTTTTGATGAGCACTTGCGAGACGGCCTCGACCTGCCGCGTCACGGCAGCGACGGGCGACTCGTTCGTGCGGTCTTCGAACTCGATTGCCGACATGAAGAGAAGGTGGGCATCGACGGGGGCCGGCGCAAGGGCGCGTGACGATTGTTCGTCGGGCGAGTTACGGCTTGCTGGCGGGCTTGGCCGGCGCGGCGCTCGCGGTCGGCGCTGCCGTCGCGGTCGACGCTGCCGTCGCGGTCGGCGCTGCCGTCGCAGTTGCAGCCGCCGCCGGCGCGGCCGGCGCGCCAGCTGCCGGGGCCGCTTCGACCGTCGCCGGCTCCGGCGCCTGCTTGAGCGACTGCCCGTTCGTATGCTTCGCGAAATAGTCCTCGATCGCCGGCCGCGCCCAGGTCGGCTTCTCGGCGTCCTGCCACAGCCCGGCGACGGCCGTGCGCTGCGCCGCCGGCTCCTTGCCGTCCTTCCACAGCTTGTCGAGATAGCGCGCCAGGTCCTGCTTGGGATTCTCGGCCCAACGCAAGCTGCCCAAGAACGACTCGTTCGCCGTCGGAAAGCGAATCTTCGGCATCGGCGCTTGCGGCGCATTGGCGCGCGCCGCTTCGATCGGCCCTTGCCACTGCCGCGCGTTCATGGCGCGCTCGCGCTCTTCCTGCGTCGCTTGCGGGTTCGGCTGGCCGGGCTGCCCGCCGCCCGGACGCTGACCGCCGGCGCGCTGTTGCGCCCAAGCCGGCGTGGCGGCGAGCGTCGCGAAAACCAGGAAAACGACCGAGATGTGCTGCATGGCCGGCATTCTACTAGGAGCCGGGCCATTCGGCACCAGCCGAAGCGACGTGACGGTCATCGCCAACCGACGCAGCGAAAGTCGCCAAAGACCGAGCGCAGCTTGTCGCCGAGCAGCTGATTGGCCTCGTCGACGCTCTGCCCGGTGTAATGCAGCCCAATCTGCGCCACGCTGGCATGCGCCGTCAGCGAGTAGAAATAGAGCGACAAGTCGAGTCCCGGGTCGTCGTCGCCGTCGCTGACGTGCTTCTTGGCGATCATCTCGTGGTAGCCGCGCCCCGAATGCTGCCCGGCCAGCGACGAATAGCGCTGCTTCGGCTGTTTCACCCGCGGCGCATGCTTGTTCGGCAGCTGCCCGGCGCTGTAGACGACCATGATGAGCCCGCCCTCCGCGCGCGGCTCGAGCGACCGCAACAGCTCGTCACCGACGCCGTCCTCGCGCGACTGCTGGTCGAGGCGATCGTAGAGCGCGGCGTCGCGCGTCTGCAGCGCGTCGACGAACAGCGGCTGGCAGCCGTCGCCGAGCGGCTTGAGCGACGGCTGCAGCGTGCGCCAATAGTCGTCGTCGAGCCGCCCGTTCTTGAGCGCGCCCACGATCGACACCGTCTGCCGCGTCGGTGGCAGCGACGGCGAAATCTCGACCAGGAAGCGGCTGTCGAACGACGCGCACGACGCCGCCAGCATCGCCATCGCCGCCCACGACACGCGCATGAATAGGAGAACAGACGGCCAAAGACGCATTCGCGTTGCCCATCCTAGCGACGGCGGCGGCAAGCGCAAATGCTACGGCTGCTTCGCCTTCATCACGGCTGCAGCCACGGTTTACTGCGATAGCGGTCCCAGCTGTCGGGCAGGAGCGCGACCACCGGCCCGTCGAGGCCGCCGCGCGCCGCGACCCGCAGCGCCGCGACGACGGCCGTGCCCGCCGAGCCGCCGACGAGCAGCCCTTCGTCGACGATGAGCCGGCGCGTCATGGCGAAGCTCTCGGCGTCGGACACGCGCTCGGCGGCGTCGACGACGCTGCCATCGAAGATGCCCGACGGGCGGCTGGCGCCGATGCCTTCGACCTCGTAGCTGCCGTCGCCGGCGAGCGTTCCCGTCTCGACCCAGGTTGCCAGCTGCGAGCCGACCGGATCGGCGAGCACGACGCGCGCCGACGGCTGCACGCGCCTCAAGAACTTGCCGACGCCGGTGATGGTGCCGCCGGTGCCGACGCCGCACACGAACGCGCCGATGCGTCCGCCGCACTGCGCGAGGATCTCGGGCCCGGTCGTCTCTTCGTGCACGCGCACGTTGGCTTGGTTGAAGAACTGGTCGGTCAAGAACCAGCCGTTCTCGGCCGCGAGGCGACGCGCAACCACTTGGAAGTTGTCGGGATGATCGGGCGGTGCGTTGGGCGTCATGACGACGCGCGCGCCGATCAGCGCCAGGGCCGACGCGCTTGTCGTGCGACATCTTCTCCGGCAGCACGCAGACCAGCCGATAGCCGCGCACGGCCGCGACGAGGCCCAGCCCGATGCCGGTGTTGCCGGCGGTGGCCTCGACCAGCGTCGCGCCCGGCGCGATCACGCCGCGCCGCTCGGCGTCGTCGACGATGGCGACGGCGAGCCGATCTTTGACGCTGCCGCCGGGGTTGAGCTGCTCGCACTTGACGAGGACGGGCACGGGCAAGCCCGGCGCCGATCCGCCGCAACGGAACGAGCGGCGTGTGACCGATGCAGTCGAGGATGCTGGCCGGCGCCCGCGTCATGCGGCGCACGATAGCAGGCCCGGCCGCGCGCTCGCTGCCTCAGTTGACGCCGCAGGCTCCCAACGTCGCGTAGCAGGCGCCGTCGACGCAGAAGCCGCTGCCGCAGGCGGCGTCGGCGCTGCAGCTCCGTCGCTGGCAGACGGTGGTCATGCAGGCGAATTGCGCCGGGCAGTCCGTGTCGGACATGCAGCGGATGGTGCGGCAGTGGCCGTCGCTGTTGCACTGCTGGCCCGTGGCGCAGCTGGCGTCGCCGGTGCAGGCCGGAATGCACAGGTCGTCGCCGCAGCAGTCGACGCTGTCGCACACCTGCCCGCTGCCGCAGTCGGAGTCGCTGCCGCAGCCGACGCCGGCCTTGGCGGGGCAGGTGCAGGTGGTGCCGCTCGTGTCGGGCGGCAGGCAGACCGAGCCGCCCTGCCCGCCGCAGTCGGCGTTGTCGCGGCAGCCCGTGAAGGCGCCGCAGCCGCCGTTGCCGCCGCACGCCACCGCGCTCTCGGTCGCATTGGTGCAGCCGGCGAACGACTGTCCGGTGCTGCAGCTTTCGGGGCAGTAGTTGGGCGTGCAGCCGCGCGACGACTCGGCCGCGATGCAGCTCGCCTCGTCCAGGCCGTCGCACCCGCAGTCGACAGGCGCGCAGGGCAGGCGCGGACAGGTGATGTCGGGCGGCGCATCGGCGGCCACGCAGCGGGTGAACGTCGGCGTGCAGCCGCAGCCGCAAAAGTCGGCGCGACAGGCGCTGTCTGCCTTACAGCTCGTCTCGTCGAGGGTCGTGCAATCGGGGTTGTCGCTGCTGCCGCTGCCGAGCGGGCGGGTGGCGCAGCCGGACAGCGCGAGCAGGAGCGAGACGAACGGGAGCCAACGCCACATGCGCCGAGGCCAAGCACACGCCGTGCCCGCGCAAGTGGCCGACATGACGAGCGCTGCTCTCACATTTCTGACGCGAGAGCGGCGGAATTCGCGAACGCTGCCGCCCGCGCGGCGCCGCTCGCACTCGCCGACGGCACGGCAGCCCAACGCGACGCGAGCGGCGTGTTACCGATGCTGGCCGGCGCCTTCGTCATGCGGCGCGGAGAATATCAGGTCGCGCGTCAAACCTGGCCCAGGCACTCGCCGAGCGACGTGTAGCATTCGCCGTCGACGCAGTAGTTGCCGTCGCAGTCGCCGTCGCTCGAGCAGCTGCGCAAGCCGCACAGTCCGCTGGCGCAGTAGAAGCCGGCCGGGCAGCCGCCGTCACCGCTGCAGGCGATCTGGTCGCAGTGGCCGCCGCTGTCGCAGACGAGGCCGGCGCCGCATTGCGCGTCGCTCGTGCAGCGGCTCGTGCATTGGTTGCCGCCGCAGCAGGCGACGTAGCTGCAGACCTCGTTTTGGCTGCAGTCGTGGTCGCTGCTGCAGCCGTCCGCGCTGCAGTTGATGCAGCCGGTCGGCTCGCCGCCCGGCGCTTCGCAGATGCCGTTGGTGCAGTCGCTGTTGTCGCGGCAGCCTGATCCCGGGCAGCCGCTGGTGACAGGGCAGGCGGGTGCGTTGTCGCTCGGGCCGAGGCAGGTGATGAACGTCTGCGCGCCGCTGCAGTCGGTGGCGCCGCAATACCAAGGGAGACAGCCGATCGCCTTTTCGTTGGCGATGCAGCTCGCCTCGTCGAGGCCGGCGCAGTTGCAGAGGTGGATCGGCACTTTGGCGGGGCAGGCGAAGCCACCGCTGCCGGCGTCGGAGCAGCCGACGAAGCTGTTGAAGCTGTTGCCGCAGCTTTCGTCCTCGCAGTAGTCGGCGCGACAGGCGGGATCGCCGTTGCAGCTGGCTTGGTCGCGGCCGCTGCAGCTGCCGTTGTCTCCGCCGCCGCCGCCGTTGCCGCCGCCGCCGCCGTTGCCGCCGCCAGCGCCGTGACCGCCGCCGCTGCCGGCGTTGCCGCCGCCGCCGCCGGTATCGCCGAGCGGACGACCGGTGCAGCCGACCGCGAAAACCAAGCTAAGGATGACGATCGATCGAGACATGACACCGCTGAAAGCACGCATCATGCCCGCGCAAGTCGTCGATAAGACGTCGTCGACCCTCAGAATTCTGCGGCGCGCCGGCGGAAAGTCGTGCCCGACGCGGGTTACGCGAGCGCCGACTTGAGCGCGTCGAGCAGCCAGCCGTTCTCTTCCGGCGTGCCGACGGTGATGCGCATGCAGCCGGCGAGCAGCCCGGCGTCGAAGAGGCGCACGAGCACGCCCCGTTCGATGAGCGCGTCGTGCAGCTTGCGCGCCGCGCCGACGCCGTTGGCGCGGACGAGGATGAAGTTGCCGCCCGACGGAAACGTCTCCACGCCCGGCATCGTCGCGATGGCCGCGCTCAGCCGCTGCCGCTCGCTCTTGACCTCCGCGAAGTGCGCTTCGACTTCGGCCGCGTGGTCGCTCAACAGCTTGTGCGCCGCGCGCTGCGACAGCGAATTCAGGTTGTACGGCGGGCGAATCTTCTCGACGGCCGCCAACACTTCGGCGCGCCCGATCAACAGGCCGATGCGCAGCGCCGCCAGCCCAATCTTCGACAGCGTCTGCAAGACCACGCAGTGCGGATGCTGCAGCGCCAAGTCGACGCAGGTCGGCTGATCGCCGTAAGCCAAGTAGGCTTCGTCGACGACGGTGATGACGTCGGGATGCAGCGTCAGCAGCTTCTCCACCGTCGAGCGCGGCCACACCGTTCCCGTCGGATTGTTCGGCGTCGCCAAGAACACGAGGTTCGGCTGGTCCTCGTTCACCGCCGCCAAGAGCGCCGCTTCGTCGGGCTGAAACTGCGGCCCCAGCGGCACTTCGATCGGCGTAAGCCCATTGGCCAGCGCCGCCGTCCGAAACACGACGAACCCCGGCACGGCATACGCGATCGACGCCGGCTTTCCGTCGCCACGCGGCTCGGCGAACGTCGCGCACAAAAGCGCGATGAGCTCGTCCGAGCCGTTGCCGAGCAGCAGCTGATCGAGCGAAACGCCGAGCCGCTTGGCCAGCAACGTGCGCAGCTGCTTGGCGCTGGCGTCGGGATAGCGGTGCAGCTCCGTCGCCGCCAGGTCGCGCCCGAGCGCCTCCATCGTCGCCCGCGACAGCGGATAGGGCGATTCGTTGGCGTCGAGCTTGATGGCATTGGGATGCGCCGCCACTTGGTACGCCGCGGTACCACGCAGCGGTTTGCGTACGCGATCCTGCCAGCTCATGGGTGCCTCCGCGTCGTGACCGCGCGACCGTGCGCATGCAAGCCCTCGACGTCGGCCAGCCGCACGATGTCGTCGCCGTGCGCCGCCAGCGTCGCCGCGTCCCAGCGCAACAGCGACGTGCGCTTCACGAAGTCGTAGACGCCGAGCGGCGACGCATAGCGCGCCGTGCCGCCCGTCGGCAGCACGTGGTTGGGCCCGGCCAAGTAGTCGCCCGCCGCTTCCGGCGTGTGCGCGCCGACGAAGATCGCGCCCGCGTGCCGCACCTTGCTCGCCGCCGCATCCGCGTCGCGCACCAGCAGCTCGAGATGCTCGGGCGCGTAGCGATCGGCAAAATCGAGGGCCTCGTCGAGCGAGCCGACCACCAGCGCGACGCCATGGCGGCGGATCGACTCGGCCGCGATCTCCTGCCGCGGCAGCGTCCGCAGCTGCAGGTCCACTTGCCGCGCCGTCGCTTCCGCGATCTGGTGCGACGTCGTCACCAAGATCGCATAGGCCTCGACGTCGTGCTCCGCCTGCGACAACAGATCGGCCGCGACGATCGCCGGATCGGCCGCATCGTCGGCGATGACGAGAATCTCCGACGGACCGGCGACGGCGTCGATGTCGACCTGCCCGAACAGCTGCCGCTTGGCCTCGGCCACCTAGGCGTTGCCCGGCCCGACGATCTTGTCGACGCGCGGCACGCTCTCGGTCCCGTAAGCCAACGCCGCCACCGCCTGCGCGCCGCCGATGATGAACACGCGATGCACGCCCGCGACCAGCGCCGCATACAGCGTCTCCGGCGACGGGCCCGGCGTCACCATCACGATCTCGTTCACGCCCGCTAGCTTCGCCGGCACCGCCGTCATCAGCACCGACGACGGATAGCGCGCGCTGCCGCCCGGCACATACAGCCCGACGCGCTCGAGCGGCTGCACGCGCAGCTCCAGCCGCGCGCCGCCGTCCTCCTGCACGTAGCCGGTCGCGCGCTGGGGCTCGTGAAAGCGCGCAATTCTCGCCGCCGCCCGCTCGATCGCCCGCTGCACGGCGACGGCGACGGTGCTCGCCTGCGCCTCCCACTCGCCGCGGGGCAGCTCCAGCGCCGTCACCTGCCGCTTTTCGAAGCGCGCCGTCAGCTCGCGCACGGCCGTGTCGCCGCGCAGGCGTACATCGGCGACGATGTCGCGCACCGACTGCTCCAGCGCCGCCGGCGACAACGACATCCGATCGAGAAGCGCCCGCACGACTTCGTTGCGCGCGGGGTCGTTCGAGGTCACGATCCGCAGCATTCTTGCGTCTATAACACACCTCGTCGTCGGTTGACTTTCCGACGGGCGCCAGTATATTTACCGTCCCTTACGCGTTAGCGAAATCATCAAGGAGCAACCGCACATGTCCGAATTTTTGTTCACCTCGGAGTCGGTCACCGAGGGCCATCCCGACAAGGTCTGCGATCAGGTCTCCGACGCCATCCTCGACGCCATTTTGGCGAAGGATCCGGGCGCCCGCGTTGCTTGCGAGACGCTGACCAAGACCGGGTTCGTGATGATCGCGGGCGAGATCACCACCTCGACCTACGTGGACATGCCCAAAATCGTGCGCGAGACGATCAAAGAGATCGGCTACTCGCACAGCGACATGGGCTTCGACTACAAGACCTGCGGCGTGCTCTCGGCCATCGAGCAGCAGTCGCCCGACATCGCCCAGGGCGTCGACGGCAAAGGCGTCTACACCAAGGACGAGCAGGGCGCCGGCGACCAGGGCATGATGTTCGGCTACGCGTGCGACGACACCAAGGAGCTGATGCCGGCGCCGATCGCCTACGCGCATCGCCTCGCCAAGCGTCTCGCGCAGGTCCGCAAGAAGGGCACGCTCGACTTCGTTCGCCCCGACGGCAAGACCCAGGTCTCGGTCCGCTACGTCGACGATCGCGTGGCCGGCATCGACACCATCGTCGTCTCGACGCAGCACTCGGAAGACGTGAAGTACAAGACCTTGCGCGAGTCGATCATCGAAGAGGTGATCAAGAAGGAGATGCCGAAGGAGCTCCTCGCCAAGACCAAGTTCTTCATCAACCCGACGGGCCGCTTCGTCGTCGGCGGGCCGATGGGCGACTCGGGCCTCACCGGCCGCAAGATCATCGTCGACACCTACGGCGGCTGGGGTCGTCACGGCGGCGGCGCCTTCTCGGGCAAGGATCCGTCGAAGGTCGATCGCTCGGCTTGCTACTACGCGCGCTTCATCGCCAAGAACATCGTCGCCGCCAAGCTCGCGCGTCGCGTCGAGGTGCAGCTGGCGTACGCGATCGGCGTCGCGCATCCGGTCTCGATCAACGTCACCACGTTCGGCACGGGCACGATCAGCGACAGCGCCATCGAGCGCTTGATCCGCGAGCACTTCGATTGCCGTCCGGGCGCGCTCGTTCGCGAGCTCGACCTGCTCCGCCCGATCTATCGTCAGACGGCGGCGTACGGTCACTTCGGCCGCAGCGAGAAGGACTTCACGTGGGAGCAGCCGACCAAGGCGGCGGCGCTCGCGGCGGATGCGCGCTCGATTCAGCCGGTGCGCTCGGCCGCCAGCACGAACGGCAATGGCAACGGCGAGAAGGCGGCGGCCAAGAAGCCGGCCAAGAAGCCGGGCTCGGCCCTCAGCGCCAACTAAGCAGCAGCTGTAACGAATTCGAAGGAGCCTCGGCGCGATCGCGTCGGGGCTCTTTCATTTTTTGCGCGCGCGAAACCGGTTATTGTCGCGCGCATGAACGTCGCATTCTTGGGCCTCGGCACCATGGGCGCGCCGATGGCCGCCAACATCTTGCGCCGCGGTCACGCGCTCACCGTCTGGAACCGGACGTCATCCCGCGCGCGGCCGCTCGTCGACGCCGGCGCGCGCCTGGCGGCGACGCCGGCCGAAGCGGCGCGTGGCGCCGACGTCGTGGTCACGATGCTCGCCGATCCGAGCGCGCTCGACGCGGTCTTGTACGGCGCGGACGGCGTCGTCGCGGCGCTGGCGGCGAACGCGCTCGTCGTCGACATGTCGACCGTCGATCCGGCGGCCGCGCACAAAGCCGACGCCGCCGTGCGCGCCGCCGGCGGCCGCTTCGTCGACGCGCCGGTGTCGGGCACGCGCAAACCTGCCACCGACGGCACGTTGGTCATCATGGCCGGCGGCGCGCCCGCCGACGTCGAGCGCGTGCGGCCGGTCCTCGAGTGCATGGGCCGCGTCGTTGCCGTCGGCGGCGTCGGTCAAGGCATGGCGATGAAGCTGGTGTTGAACGGCCTCGGCGCGCACATGATGGTCGGCTTCTCGGCGACGCTCGTGCTCGGCAAGAAGCTCGGCCTGCCGGCGCGCGCGATGCTCGACGTCATCGGCGCGGGCGCGTTCTCGTCGCCGCTGTTCACCGGCAAAGGGCCGCGCATGGTCGCGCGCGACTTCGACGCCGACTTCACGCTCAAGCTGATGCATAAAGATCAGGAGCTCGTGCTCGGCGCCGCGGCTGCCGTCGATTATCCGATGCCGACCCAAGCGGCCATCCGCGACGTGCTGGCGCAGGCGATCGCCGCCGGCTTCGGCGACGGCGACTTGAGCAGCGTCATCCGCCTGTTCGAGCAATGGGCCGGCGTCACCGTCAGCGACGGCTGATCACGTCAGAAATTTCGCGTGAGAGACGAGCGGGAAGCGTGCGCGGAATGCCTACGCGCCGTAAGCGTTAGTTGCCGGCGACGCAGTGGCTGAGCGGGCCCGTCGCATCCGGCGTGCACGTGTAGCCGTCGCTGCAGACGTGCTGCGGCGCGCTGCCGCCACACACGACCGCTGCCGGCTGCACCATCTCGCACGCGTGCGCCGCGACGTTGCACTGCGCGATGCGCGTGTCGACGACGATGTACTTCGGGCAGATCGTCGTCGTCTCGGTGCAGGCGTAGCTGACGTCGTAGGCTTCGGCTTCGCTGGTGTTGATGGCGACCTTGGCGCCGTTGGGGCAGCAGCCCGCCTGCGGAACCGCCATGCAGTCGCTGTCGACGGCGCAGCTGAAGATGCCGCCGCCGGCGAGCGAGACCGTGAACGTGGCGCGCGCGTAGAAGTACTCGCGGAACGCGATGTAGTACGTGCCGTTGCTGGCGAGCGGCGCGGTGATGTGCGCGTCGGTCGTCGTCGCGTCGGCGTCGTCGTTCTTGGCCAAGATGTTGTCCTGGCTGTCGAGCAAGAAGGCGACCGCGTCGCCGTCGTTCGAGCGCACCCAGATGTCGACGTTGTCGCCGACGGCGCCCGTGAACTGCAGCCAGCCGTAGTCGCCGCGCGTCTTGATCGGCTTGGTCGTCGTACCGTACGTGATCGTCGCGATGTTCGTGCCCGGCGCTTTGTCGCTCACCAGGCTGAACGTATCGTGCACGGGCGCCTTCGCGGCCTGCTGACAGCCGGCCAGAGTGACGAGTGCGAAGAGCGTGCAGAGCTTGCGGTCCATGATCGTGTCCTACCTTTCGGGTTCGTCCGTTTGACTGCAGTTTGTTGCTGACTTGACGGCCCGCATCAGCACGTGTCGTGCCACATGTAGTTTGAACTGATGTCGATAGGTTGCGGATGACGCGACGTGGCGACGGCGGCTTCAGTAGCCGGCTAGCCCTCCGAAATCCGGTGGAAACAGAACTATAGTGCCGGCGCGGCGTGACCGATCGGAAACGGGCGCTGAGCGCGCACCCTCGCGCGCCGAATTGGCGACAGGAATCAATCAGCTGCGGATGAAAGAGGCGATGGTGCGGAGGAGGGTGCTGCGGCGGAGCTGAAGGCTACGTGCCCGCCGAGTAATCGTTGGCGTAGCTGGCCTGCTCGGCGCTGAGCTTGTCGATCGTAATGCCCATCGTCTGCAGCTTCGTCGTCGCGATCTCCTGATCGAGCGACTTCGGCAGCTCGTGGACCGTCTTCGCCAGCGACTTGCCTTCCTGCGCCAGCTTCAACATGCCCAGGAACTGGTTCGCGAACGACATGTCCATGACCTCGGACGGGTGACCTTCGGCGGCCGCGAGGTTGATGAGGCGACCCTGGCCGAGCACGTAAATGCGGCGGCCGTCCTTCATCACGTACTCTTCGTTGTCCTTGCGGATCTCGCGCTTCGACCTTGGCGCGCGCCTCGAGATCGGTGAGGTTGATCTCGCAGTCGTAGTGGCCGGTGTTGCAGACGAGCGCGCCGTCCTTCATCGAGTCGAAGTGACGTGCCGACGATGATGTCCTTCATGCCCGTCGCGGTGATGAAGATGTCGCCGATCTTGGCGGCTTCATCCATCGGCATGACGCGATAGCCTTCGAGCGTCGCCTTGAGCGCGGCGGTCGGCTGGATCTCGGTCACGACGACGTTGGCGCCCATGCCGCGCGGCGCGCTGCGCGACGCCGCGGCCGCAGTGGCCGTAGCCGGCGACGACGAACGTCTTACCGGCGAGCAGCACCGACGACGCGCGCAGGATGCCGTCGAGCGACGACTGGCCGGTGCCGTAGACGTTGTCGAAGTCCCACTTGGTCTCGGCGTCGTTGATGGCGATGACCGGGATACTGCAGCTTGCCGTCGGCGGCCATGGCGCGCAGGCGGTGCACGCCGGTCGTCGTCTCTTCGGTGCCGCCGATGATCGTCCTTGACAAGTCGGGATGCTTGGCGTGCACGGTGAAGATGAGGTCGGCGCCGTCGTCGAGCGTGAGCGTCGGCTTGAACTCGAGCGTCTGGTCGATGCACCAGTAGAACTCGTCCTTGTTCAGGCCGTGCCAGGCGTAGATCGACGTGCCTTCGGCGGCGAGCGCGGCGGCGACGTCATCCTGCGTCGACAGCGGGTTGCAGCCCGACCACGACACCTCGGCGCCGGCGGCGCTTGAGCGTGCGGATGAGCACCGCCGTCTCCTTGGTGACGTGCAAGCAGCCGGCGATGCGCTGGCCCTTGAGCGGCTTCGAATCCTTGTACTTCTCGCGCAGCGCCATCAGCACCGGCATGCGCGACTCGGCCCACTCGATGCGCAGCTTGCCTTTGTCGGCCAGCTTGAGGTCCGCCACCTTGAAGTTCGCCATCGGGATATCTCCTCATTCGGATACGTTGATGATTGATTCGCACCCGATAAGTACAGCGGAGGCGTGGTAAAGTCAACCGATGCGCGCGCCTTCGTCGATGATCACCACCCCTCCGGGATGGCAGGCTCATCGGCTCTGGCACGACCTCGACATCGAGATTCATGACCATCGATTGGGCGTGACGATCGCCTGCGTCTGCCTGGCGCTCTTGGTGCTCGGGCGCGCGCTCTTGCCGGTCGCCGATCGCTCGCGCGTGCGCTTCGCCGTCTTCTTCGTCAGCGTCTACTTGGTGGCGCTGTTCGTCAAAGCGGCGCTGCTCAATATCGGACAAGAATCGAGCTATTGGATCGTCCACCTCGTCGCCACGGTGACGCTGGCGTGGGCGGTCGTCGGCGTCAGCGGCATGTTGACGTTCGACCTCGTCGGCAGCCGCTTCGGCGTGCCCAAGATCTTGCGCGATCTGTTCGTCACCATCGCCTCGCTCGTGACGCTGGTGATGATCTTGTCGCGCTCGGGCGTGAATCTCTTGTCGATCATCACGACGTCGGCGGTGTTGACGGCCGTGATCGGCTTGGCGCTGCAAGACACGCTCGGCAACCTCTTGTCGGGCGTCGCGCTGCAGCTGGAGTCGTCGATCTCGATCGGCGATTGGATCCGCGTCGACGATCGCGCCATCGGCAAGGTGCAGGAGATCCGCTGGCGCTCGACGGTCGTGCGCACGAAGAACGGCGACCTCGTGATCCTGCCGAACGCCATGTTCACCAAAGGCGTCATCACGCTGTTCAACAAGCAGGGCCTGCAGAATCGCCGCTGGGTCTACTTCAACGTGCACCTGCGGCATCCACCCAACCTCGTGCAAGAAGTCGTGAATCAGGCGCTCGTCGGCACGCCCAATCTGTCGACGCAGACGCCGCACGACTGCATCTTGTGGAGCTTCGAGGAGAGCTACGCGAAGTATGCCGTGCGCTATCGGCTGATCGACTTCTTGCCCGACGATCCGACCGATTCCGAAGTGCGCAAGCGTATTTGGTACGCGTTGCATCGCGCCAACATCGAGATCCCGTATCCCGGCCACAACGTGTTCTTGACCGAGATGAGCGCCGAGCGGGCGCAGGTCAAGAACGAGCACGAGCGCGCGCGACGGTTGGCGCTCTTGGCTCGCGTCGGCATCCTAGCGCCACTGGTCGACGCCGAGCGCGCGCACATCGCCGACGGCTTGCGCCACGTCGTCTTCGGCGCCGGCGAGACGATTTTGCGCGCGGGCGACGCCGGCGACTCGCTTTTCATCATCCGCTCGGGCCACGTTTCGGTGCGCATCTGTGTCGATGACCTGGAGAAAGACGTCGCCACCCTGGCCGAAGGTGAGTTCTTCGGCGAGATGTCGCTTTTGACGGGCGAGCCGCGCCGCGCGACAGTCGTGGCCAAGAGCGACACCGAATGCTACGTGATCGATCGCGCGCTTTTCCAGCAGCTCCTGCAGCGAAATGCCACTCTGGCAGAGGAGATCGGCAAGCTCTTGAGTGAACGCGAGATGAGGAACAAGATCGATCGCGAAGGGCTCTCGGCGGAGGCGGCGCGGGTGCACGCCGACCACCAGGCGTTCTTGTCGCGCATCAAGAGCTTCTTCGGACTTTCATGACCAAAGACGACTCACGCATCGTCAAGGACCCAATCTGCGGCAAGGACGTCGACACCTTGCGCGCGCGTGCCGTCGGCATCTTCGGCGGCGTCACCTATTACTTCTGCTCGGCCGAGTGCAAGGCGAAGTATCAGGATCCGCGCCACGCGCCGCGCGCGAACCCCGAGCCGGCGCCGTGGGCGGCACCGGCGTCGCCGGCCAAGGTGCTGGTCGCGACCGACTCGCCCAAGCGCAAAGCCGAGAAGGCGGCCGAGAAGGCGCGCGCCGAGAAGGCCGAGCAAAGCGCGCCAATTCCCAAGATTGCCAAAGGCGACAAGAGCGGGCGCGTGCCCAAGGTCGAGCCGGCGGTGGTCGCGGCCAAGACCGAAGCGAAGGGCGATCCGTCGCATCGCGTCGTCGACTTCGTGGCCGAGCCGTCGTCGCACTTCGAGCAGGCCGAGGAGCTGACGCCGATTCCCGCGGCGCGCCGTCGATTTCCACTGCTGGCGCTGCTTTTATTGGCGCTGCTCGTTGCCGGCGGAGTCGTGCTCTTTACACTGAAGCATAAATGAACGATGGCAGCACCACACCGCCGCCCGTCGACGCGCTGATCGGCCACACGCTGGCCGACCGCTATCGGCTGACGCGCAAGATCGGCGAAGGCGGCATGGGCGCGGTGTACGAAGCGCAGCACGTGCTCATCGGCAAGCCGGTCGCGGTCAAGGTGCTGCGCGAGAAGTACGCCGATCGCCCCGAAGTCGCCAAGCGGCTGGTGCAGGAAGCGCGGCTGGCGTCGTCGATCCGGCACGAGCACATCGTCGACATCACCGACTCGGGCGCGACGGAGGACGGGCGCACCTACGTCGTCATGGAGCACCTCGATGGGCTGAGCCTGGCCGAGCTGTTGAAACAGCAAGGCGCGCTGCCCGAGACGCGCGTGCTCGAGATGGCGCGGCAGGCGGCGTCGGCGTTGGCGGCGGCGCACGCGCGCGGCATCGTGCATCGCGACGTCAAGCCGGAGAACATCTTCATCGTCGAGCGCGATCATCGCGACTTCGTCAAGGTGCTCGATTTCGGCATTTCCAAGTCGGTGGTGCCGGGCGAAGTGACCGAAGAGTCGCTGCGTCTGACGCACACCGGGATGGTCCTGGGCACGCCGCTCTATATGTCGCCCGAGCAAGCGCGCGGCGAGGACGAGCTCGACCAGCGCATGGACATCTATTCGCTGGGCGTCATTTTGTACGAGTGCCTGACCGGCGAAGTGCCGTTTCATGGCGCGAACTATCTCGGGGTCATCGCCGAAGTCGTCAAAGCCGAGGTGATGCCGCCGCGCGCGCTGCGTCCCGAGCTGCGGATCTCCGAGCCGATGGAGCGCGTCGTCATGAAGGCGATGGCCAAGGCGCGCAACGATCGTTATCCGACGATGGACGAGCTCGCCGCCGACTTGGCGCGCGTCGCCGCCGGCACCGCCGTCGAGGCGCCGCAGCCGCAAGCGCCGGCCAAGGAGCCGCGGCAGCGGACGGGCTTGTGGCTGGCGGCGGTCGGCGTCTTCGCGGGCACGACGCTGTTGTTCGCGCTCGATCGCTTCAGCCACGCGCCGCCGGCGACGCCGTCGACGGTCATCGCGCCGGCGACGCCGATCGCGCCGCCCGAGCCGACGACGCCGGCGGCGCCGAAGACGATCGTGCTGCACGTCGAGACCGAGCCGCCGGGCGCCGAGATTCGCCAGGGCGCGCGCGTGTTCGGCGTGGCGCCGCGCGACCTCATCCTGCCGCGCTCCGAAGTGCCCGAGCGACTGACGTTTCGCCTCGACGGCTACGAAGATGGCGCCACGCAGATCGTGCCGTCGACGGACGATTCGCTGCGGGTGAAGCTGACGCCGCGCGCACACAATCATCACGTGCGCCCGGTCACGCGCCCGGTCACGCCGCCGACGACGCAGGATCCGCAGCTCGTGCAGCCTAGCGAGACGCTGCCCAACCCGTACTGATTTCGCGCTACAGTAGGCGCACATGTTGCGGGCGTTCGTCGCGATCGCGCTCCTCGCTGTCGCCGCGCCCGTCTTCGCCGACGCCGGCGACCAGCGAACCGCGCCACTACCGAGCGAGCTGAGCGTGCCGAGCGCGCCGAATGCGAACGCAGCCAAGTCGCGCGCCGACGAAGAGGCGGCCAAAGAGCACTATCGCAAAGGCCAGAAGCTCTACGACGACGGCATTTATGAAGAGGCAATCGTCGAATTCGAGATGGCCTACCGCATCAAGCCGCATCCGAGCTCGCTCTACAACGTCGCGCTGGCCTACGGAGCGCTGCTCGATTATGCGCAGTCCGTCTTGTGGTTCGAGCGCTTTCTCGCGGAAGCGCCGTCGAACGATCCGCAGCGGCCGAGCGTCGAGATCACGCTGCGCAAGATGCGTGGCTACCCTTCGCGCCTGTCGGTGACGACGATTCCCGAGCACGTGCACGCCGTCGTCGTCGATGCCGACGGTAAGAAACGCGAAGCCGACACGCCAACGGTGTTCAAGCTGCCCGCCGGCGGTTATCAGCTGACGCTCGAGCAGCCCGGTTGGGAGACGGAAGAGCACGACGTCTACACCGAGATCGGGCAGCCCTATTTCTACCAATATCGGCTCAAGCGCTCGACGGCGCCGGTCACGATCTTCTCCAAGCCGCGCGACGCGCGCGTGTTCATCGACAATCGGCTCGTCGGTGAGACGCCGTTCGCCGGCACGGTCGACGTCGGCAAGCACAAGCTCCTGCTCGAGCACAAAGATTTCCCGTGGCATAGCGAGGAGCTCGACGTGAAGTCGGACGATCCGATTCGTCGCGACGTCACGCTGACGCGGCCCATTCGCTCGGGTCGCACCGAGCTGGTCTTGGCGGCGATGGTCTTCGGCGGCGCCGCCGGCCCGGCCTTGTGCGCGTCGCTGCTCAAGGACAACCAATCGACGGCCAACCTCTCGATCTACGTCTTGTCGTCGCTCGCGGGCATCGGCGCCGGCTTCGTGGGCGCGTTCTTGACGACGCGCGACGGCATCAAAGTCGGCACCAGCTCGCTCATGATCGGCGGCGCTGCCTGGGGCACGTCGGTCTTCGCCGGTCTCAGCCTCGGCTTGGGCGCGAAGACCAACGCGGTCTACGCGATCGCCATCGCCGGCAGCGCAGTCGGCATGGCCGGCGGCTACCTCATCGCGCGCAAGCTCGACATCTCCGCCGGCGATTCCGCGCTCGTCAACTCGGGCGGCACCTGGGGAACGGCCGGCGGCGTGCTCTTGGCGCAGTCGATCTACCGCAATCCGTCGAGCAAGGAGCTGGGCTGGTTCGCGCTCGGCGGCACCGCGATCGGCGTCGCCACCGGCGCGCTCTTGGCCTGGCGCGCCGAGGTCAGCCGCAGCCACGTCGCGCTCATCGACGTCGGCGGGCTGGCCGGCGCGGGGCTCGGCTTCGCGCTCGGCTACGTCATCGGCTTTCGCACGCCCGGCGCCGACAACATCCAGACCGGCGCTCGCTACTCACTCGGCGGCCTGGGCGTCGGGCTCATCGCCGGCATCGTCCTGTCGCGCAAATACAAAGACGATGTGCCGCCCGTCGAAGCGCTGCTGACGCACGAGCGCGGCCGCTGGGCGATGGCGCTGCCGCGCTTGTCGGTCGACTACGCCGTCACGCCTGAAGGCTCGGCGCCGCGAGTCAACGTCACGATCGCCAGCGGCCACTTTTAGCGCCGATTCGCCGTACGATCGCTTGCAAAGTGGCCAGCGGAATAGCCGGCCAGCAACGCTTCCTACCATCCGTATAAATACGATGTAGCATAAAGGTTACAGCTAGTTGGCGCTGGTGTAGATCTCGCATGACGCGATGCGCTATGAAGAGAACGGTACCTGCCTTGTTCGTCGTGTTCGGTGCGGCCTGCTCGTCATCCGCCACCATCGGCTCCGCGCAAGAAGCGCTCGAGCCGAGCCAGATTCCGGCGGGCATTTCGTCGTCGCTGTCGACCACGGTGCTGGCGGCGCTGCAGCTCGATGGGCCGACGAAGCGCGAGCAAACGTGGAACATCTCCAGCGACAACGCGCTCGACGACGGCTGGATCCTGCAGACGCCGCCCGCGCAATATTGGGGCGTCGACGGCGCCAACTTCCCCATCGCCGGCACGTGCACGAGCGGCGCGAACTGCGACGTCGACTTCGGCCTCTTCCGCTGCGCGACGCAAGCCGACTGCAGCGGCGGCGGCATTTGCACGACCGTCGCGGCGACGGTGCGCGCGCCCGGCGGCACGCCCGAGCAGCTGTGCGTCGGCCACTCCGACGTCATGTACGACAACTTCTACGGCGTCATCACGTCGGCGCAGCGCTTCGTCGACGTGACCAGCCTGTCGCCGCCCGACGGTCGCTTCCAGGCCGCCGTCCGCAACGCCATCAGCTATCTCGGCAACAGCGGCCGCGCCGTCACCGTGCGCTTGCTCTTCGGCGACTACCCGATTCAAGACGACGTCAACTCGAAGACGGTGCTGCAGACGCTGACGCGCGATGTGCCGGCGACGTCGCCGCTCGACGTCTACGTCGGCAATTACCGCTCGAGCGACGTGCCGCCGTCGTGGAATCACTCGAAGATGGTGGGCGCGGACGAGAATCTGTCGATCGTCGGCGGCGAGAACATGTGGACGGCCGATTACCTCGGCATCGAGCCCGTGCACGACATCTCGATGCGGCTGCGCGGCACGGCGACCGCCGACGTGCACCGCTTCGCCAACGAGCAGTGGCAATACACGTGCGCGAATCGGTCGCTGCTGACGTGGCTGACGTGGTCGGTGTGGTCGAACGGCTGGCGCGCCGGCCAAATCAGCAACGCGTGCGCGCCGCAATATTCCGAGCCGGCGAACGCGGTCGGCCCGGGCAACGCGACGGTCATTTCGATCGGTCGCCTCGCCGAGATCGATCCGAGCGGCCAGTCGAACCAGAGTGACGCGGCGATTCGCGCGCTCGTCGGCGCCGCGCAGTCGACGATTCGCATGTCGCTGCAGGATCTCGGGCCGCCCGAAGAGGCCGGCATCGCGCTCGGCAGCTGGCCCGATCCGCTGTTCGCGAAGCTGGGCGCGGCGCTCGTGCGCGGCGTCGATGTCTACATCGTCGTGTCGAATCCGACGTGCCGCGCGGGCGGGCTGTCGCCGCTGCAGGCGCAATACGCCAACGGCTGGACGGTCGCGCAAGTCGCGCAGAAGATTCGCGATTACATGATCGCGAATCCTGTCGCCAATCAGCCGGCGGGCGATGCGTTGCGCGCGCTCTTGTGTCAGAAGCTGCACGTGACGTCGATTCGCTTTTCGGCGAGCGGCACGTGGCCGGGCGGCGTCACGGCGGCCAACCACGCCAAGCTCGTCTTCGTCGACGATCAGGCGTTCTACATCGGTTCGCAGAACGAGTACGTCGCCGACCTGACCGAGCTCGGCTACCTCGTCGACGACAAGCGCGCCGCCGCGCAGCTCGCCGCCGACTACTGGGCGCCGCTGTGGCAGTACTCGCAAGTCGACGCCGTCAGCGGCACCGAAGCCGCGCAGTGCGTCCTGTAGCTCCGCGCGACCTGTAAGAATTCGACTCGGCGCTGCAGCGGCAAATCTCGTCGCTGCAGCCGCTCCGCTTACGCCAGCAGCCGCGCCATGCGATCGAGCTCTTCGCGCGGCGGGGTCGGCAGCCGCTCGTGATCGAAGCGAATCTTCCCGTCCTCGATGACTGCGTGGCGCCCGGACACGATGTCCGTCGGATCATGTTGCGGCACGACGATCAGATGCGCGTGCGCCACGCCGAAGCCGTGCACGATCCAACCGACGCGCAGCGGCTTCAGCCGCTCGCGGACGTTGCGCGACAGTCGCTGCGCGTGCGTCGTCAAATGCACGCTCAGCGGATCGGGCAAGTCGCAAAAGTGATCGATGTGCTGCTTGGGAATGACCACGAATTCGCCTTCGCGCGTCGGGTTCAGTGTCATGAAGGCGCTGATCAGCTCGTCTTCGTAGACGACGCTGGCGGTGGCGCGCTTGGCGACGATCGCGCAGAAGATGCAGTCGCTCACGTCAGCCGACGAACGACGGTATCTCTTCGCCGCGCACGAGATCCTCGAGCTCCTCGCGCTTGCGCACGACCGCGTACTGCCCGCCTTTGACCATCACTTCGGCGACGCGCGGCCGCGTGTTGTAGTTCGACGACATCGTAAAGCCGTACGCGCCCGCGGACATCAGCGCCAGCAGATCGCCTTCGGCCGGCCGTTGCGCCAGCGAGCGATCGCGCGCCAAGAAGTCGCCGGTCTCGCAAATCGGCCCGACGACATCGGCGACATAAGCCTCGCCCGCGCGCTTCTGCACCGGCCAAATCGCGTGATAGGAGTCGTAAAACGCCGGCCGAATCAGATCGTTCATGGCCGCGTCGACGATCACGAAGTTCTTGATCTCGCCCTGCTTCAAATAGAGCGTCTTGGTCACGAGCACGCCCGCGTTGCCGACGATGACGCGGCCGGGCTCGCAGATCAACGTCACGTCGAGCCCGGCGAACGCCTGCATCGACTCCTCGATCGCGCGGCCGTAATCGTCGGGCGACGGCGGATCTTCCTGATCGTACGGAATGCCCAGTCCGCCGCCGATGTCGACGTAGCGAATGTTGATGCCGTCGAGCACGAGCGAGCGCGTCAGCTCGCCGAGACGCGCGATCGCGTCCTTGAACGGCGACGTCTTCGTCAGCTGCGAGCCGATGTGACAATCGAGCCCGACGATCTCGAGGTGCGGCAAGCCGCGCGCTTCCGCATAGGCCGCGCGCGCTTGCGTCACCGCGATGCCGAACTTGTTCTTCTTCAGGCCCGTCGAAATGTAAGGATGCGTCTGCGCGTCGACGTCGGGGTTCACGCGCAGCGAA
Source organism: uncultured delta proteobacterium (assembly GCA_963785725.1). Lineage (GTDB taxonomy): Bacteria > Myxococcota_A > Polyangia > Palsa-1104 > Palsa-1104 > JAQBQH01. Next base: position 154,704 of record CAWAWS010000007.1, read on the forward strand.
ATCGGCGCCTTCTTCCCGACCTTCGCCGCGACGCGCTCGATGGCGTGCAGCTCGCTGATGCTCTCGACGTTGAACGCGAGGATGCCGACGTCGAGCGCGTAGGCGATCTCGTCCTCGCGCTTGCCGACGCCCGAGAAGACGATCTTCTTCGGATCGGCGCCGACCTTGAGCGCGCGGAAGATCTCGCCGCGCGACACGGTGTCGACGCCGGCGCCGAGCCCGACCAGCGTGCGCAGCACCGCCAAGTTCGAGTTCGCCTTCACCGAGTAGCAGATGATGTGGCGATGCTTGGCGAGCGCGCCGTCGAACACGCGATAGTGCCGCTCCAACGTCGCGTGGCTGTAGACGTACACCGGCGAGCCGACCTCGGCCGCGATCTTGGCCAGCGGCACGTCTTCGCAATACAGCTCGTCGCCTCGATACTCAAAGTGGTGCATCAGCGCTCCTCTGCCAGCTGGCGTTCTGCTTCTACGATGGCGGCCAACACGCGATTGCGCGCCGGACCGCCGATGATGTCGCGTCGATCGATCGCTCGGTTCGCGTCGAGCACGGCGAAGACGCCTTCGTCGAACGCGACCTCCGGCGCAGTCGCGCGCATGTCGGCCAGCGTCAGCTCGGGCAGCTCGACGCCGCGTGCGCTCGCCGCGCGCACGAGCGCGCCCGCGGCCGCGTGCGCCTGACGAAACGGCGTGCCTTTCGCCGCCAGCCAATCGGCCACTTCCGTCGCCAGCAAGTGCCCTTGTCCGACGGCTTTGGCGAGCTTGGGCACATCGAACGTCGCGCCCGCCATCAAGCCCGTCATCGTGCGCACACAGAGCTGCGCCGTCTCGACCGCGTCGTAGAGCGGCTCCTGCGTCTCTTGCAGATCTTTATTGTACGCCAGCGGCAAGCCCTTGATGACCACGAGCAGCGTCGTCAAATCGCCGATGACGCGACCGACTTTGGCGCGCACCAGCTCCGGCACGTCCGGGTTCACCTTCTGCGGCATGATCGAGCTGCCGGAGCAGTAGGCCTCCGGCAGTCGCACGAAGCCGAACTCTTGCGACGCCCACAGCACCAGCTCTTCGCCGAGCCGCGACAGATGCGCCAACAAGAGCGCGCACGCCGCCACCAGCTCGACGGCAAAGTCGCGATCGCCGACGGCATCCAAGCTGTTGGCGGTGACGCCGTCGAAGCCGAGCCCGTGCGCTGCCGCCGCGCGATCGATGGGAAACGTCGTCGTCGCCAGCGCGCCCGAGCCGAGCGGCGACTGATTCATGCGCCGCACCGCGTCGGCGATCCGCCCGCGGTCGCGCGCCAACATCTCGTAGTAGGCGAGCATGTGATGGCTCAACCGCACCGGCTGCGCGCGCTGCAGATGCGTGTAACCCGGCATCAACGTGTCGACATGCGCGCGCGCTTGGCTCACGAACGCGGCCTGCAGCCCGACGATCAGCTTGCCGAGCTGCCGGCCCTGATCGCGCGCGTACAGGCGTAAATCCGTCGCCACCTGATCATTTCGGCTGCGCGCCGTGTGCAGTCGCGCGCCCGCTTCGCCGACGATCTCGGTCAGCCGCTTCTCGACGTTCATGTGCACGTCTTCGAGCTGCGCCTCCAGCTTGAGCTCACCGCGCTGCCACTCGGCGACGACTTGGTCGAGCCCGCGCACGATCGCTTCCGCGTCCGCCGGCTGCAAGATGCCCTGTTGCGCCAACATGCGCGCGTGCGCCTTCGAGCCCTCGACGTCATAGGGCAAGAGGCGATAGTCGAAGTCGATCGACGCATTGAGCTGCGCTGCGTCGTCGGACAGCTTGGAATCGAAACGGGGCCCGCGCATGACGGGGAGATTATCGCGAGGCGCGGAAAAAAGTTGCGGGAGATTGCGTCAGAAAATTACGAAGCGCGCTTCTGCTTCTTGGCCTCTTCGAGCTCGGCGAAGAAGCGAATCGCCGTCTCGACGCCGTTCTCGAGCGACTCGAACACGAGCGGCACGAGGCCCGCGGCTTCCGAGCGCAAGACGTCGTAATAGCGTTGACGCTCGATGGAGTGGATGACGACCGGCGGATGACCATCACGCAACAGCATGAGGTTCATCAAGAGGCGCGCCACCTTGCCCGAGTTCTTCGGCCACGGATAGATCGACATGAAGCGGAAGTGCGCCCGCGCCGCGCGCTCGACCGGATGCAGATGCTGCGTCTCTTCCTCGTCGAGCCACTCGACGAGCTTCTTCATCCGCGCCACGATCTTGTCCGGCTGGGCGATCTCGTGGAAGTACAACCGATGCAACGGGTTGTCCTTGCGGAACGGGTTGCCCTTGGCCTTTTCTTCCGGCGTGAGCAACGAATGGAGAAGCTTGAGCGTCTCCAGCGTGATCTGGTTCTTCTTGGCTTTGCCGCTCTTCTTGGCCGCGTGCGCCTCGACCGCCCACTGCCGCGCCAGCAGGCGAACCTGCTCGATCGCGAACTTGTGGTTCTTGATCTCCTCGTACATCGGGATCAAGGACACGTCGGAAATGATCTTCTTGTCGATGGCCGCCTTGAGCTCGTGGTACGAGAGCACGACGCCCTCGAGCGCGTTGTCGTGATAAATCCACGACACATCGAGCTTCTCGTCGAAGTCGGCGACGATCGACGAGTTCGCGCGCACGCGCATGTCGCGCAGCTGCTCGATCTTGTTGTCGATAGTCAGAAACTTCTTATCCACCGTCATGGTCACCCGCTCCGCGCTAATTTTGGCTAATGCGAAAACCTTCGAAAATTGTGAGCTGGGGAGGGAGACCCCTCAGCTTGCGAGGCATAATGCTAACTTAAGTGGTCACCCCGAGTCAAGATCGAGAGGGGTGACAAGTGTGCAAACGTAAGACCGCATAAGTTTGCCAGATCTATCACTAAAGTCAATATCTTGAGTCGTGTCACACACTTTTCGGCCCGCTCCCAGGTTACGAAATAGTGACCCAAATCGTCGTCGTTGCAGAACTTTTGCGCGGACGAGCGGTTGTCCATCGGACGGCGGCTGAGAGGGAACAGTTCCCACCCGCGGCTTATTGCACGCTCACGCGATTTCGACGATCGGGTAGTCGACGTATTCGACGCTCATTAATGATGCGCGGGTTGCCGGCGATGTGACGGCCAAAGCGCGCGCTGGCGGTTCCTCGCTGGAGCGGGCCATCGACGCCCCGTCGATGCAGCAAAAATTTGCGCTGGGTGACGCTCGGTGGCTCAACTGGGGCGTGAGCGCGTTCTCGCACGCCACTGTCATGCCCGAGGAGACCCTGGCGCTGATCGCGCCGCGATCGGGCGGCGTCTATTGTGACGCGACGTTGGGTGGCGGTGGTCACGCCGAGCGGATCCTGCGTCAGAGCGCGCCCGACGGTCGGCTCATCGGCGTCGATCGCGATCCGGTGGCGCTGGCGGCGGCGGGCGAGCGCTTGGCGCCGTTCGGCGATCGCGTCACGCTCGTGCACGGCGCGTTCGGCGACATTCGCGTGCACTTGCAGGCGCTCGGGATCGCGCAGATCGACGGCTTCGTGCTCGACTTGGGCGTGTCGTCGCCGCAGCTCGACGTCGGCGCGCGCGGCTTTTCCTTCCGCAACGAAGGGCCGCTCGACATGCGCATGGACGGCAGCGCGGGCGAGACGGCGGAGGCGCTGATTCGCCGCGTCGGCATCGACGAGCTGGCCGACATGCTGCGGCACTACGGCGAAGAGCGTTATGCGGGACGAATCGCGCGCGCGATCAAGGAAGCGGTGATGGCGGGCGCGATCACGACGACGACGGAGCTGGCGGCGCTGATCGCCGATACGGTGCCGAGCCGCGAGCGGCACAAAGATCCGGCGACGCGCACGTTTCAGGCGCTGCGCATCGCGGTCAACGACGAGCTCGGTCAGCTGGAGCGGTTCCTCGCGGATTTTCTCGATCTCTTGAAGCCGGGAGGGCGCGTGGCGGTGATCGCGTTTCACTCGCTCGAGGATGTGCAGGTGAAGAATCGGTTTCGCGACTTGGCCAAGGATTCCGGCTATCCGCCCGATGTCGCCGTCAACTTGGGGCTGCCGGCGCACGCGGAGATGAAGCTGCTGACGCGTAAGCCGCTGGTGCCGAGCGACGCCGAAGTGGCCGCCAATCCGCGGTCGCGCTCGGCCAAGCTGCGCGGCGCGGAGAAGTGGTCGTGAGGACGAAGCCGCGTTCGCCGACGTGGCTCTTGGTGATGGCGACGGCGCTGGTGACGTTCGCGGCGCTGGCGCACGTGTGGGTGCGGCTGCAGATGCTGTCGATCGGCTACGACATCTCGCGTGAGACGAAGTGGCGCCACGATCTCGGTGAGCAGAACCAGAAGCTGACGCTGGAGCTACGCACGCGCATGGACTTGGCGGTCGTCGAGAAGATCGCGCGCGAGCAGCTGAAGATGGTGCCGCCCGATCCGCGGCTCATTCGCGTGGTGGAGCTGCCATGACGAAGGCCAAACGAGAGCACACCGGCGAGACCAAGCGCACGCTGACGCCCGGTCGTGGCGTGCCGACGACGCCGTTCGCGCCGTCGCGTTGGGTGCAGATTCGCCTCTACTTCTGCGCCGGTCTGGTCGTGTGCGGCTTCGGCGGGCTCTGTTATCGCGCCTATGTGCTGCAGGTGCGCGAGTCCGATCATCTGAAGCAGATGGCGGAAGATCAGTATTTGAAGGACGTCGAGCTGCCGCCGAAACGTGGGCGCATCCTCGATCGGCACGGCGCGGAGTTGGCGGCGTCGGCGGAGGTCGAGTCGGTGCACGCCAACGCGCGCATGCTCATCGCCGGCGATCACGTTAGCGACACGGCGCGGCAGCTGGCCGACGCGCTGCACCTCGATCGCCGCGAGCTGGAGAAGAAGCTGCGCGCGCGCCGCTATTTCACGTGGGTGAAGCGACGCGTGCCGCCCGAGGAGTCGCGGCTCGTGCGCGAGCTGGCGCTGCCCGGCATCTACCTCGACAAGGAGCCGCGCCGCTATTATCCGAACCGCGGGCTGGCCGGTCCGCTGCTCGGTTGGGCCGGCCTCGACGCGGTCGGACAAGAGGGCATCGAGCTGCAGTACGAGCGCTGGCTGCGCGGCGCGCGGGCGACGCTGCCGGGCTTGCGGGACGCGCTCGGGCGGGCGCTGCTCGTCGAAGGCGCGACCGACGCCGGCGACGTCGCCGGTCACGACTTGTACACGACGATCGATCGCTACATTCAGTTTCGCCTCGAGCGCGCGCTGGAGAAGGGCGTGCAGCAGCATCACGCCAAAGCGGGCATCGCGGTGGCGCTCGATCCGAACAACGGCGAGATCTTGGCGATGGCGGCGGTGCCGTCGCTGAATCCGAACGAGCCCGACGGCGCACGCGAACGCGGCGCGCGCAATCGCGCCGTGACCGATCCGTTCGAGCCGGGCTCGACGATGAAGACGTTCTCGATCGCGGGCGCGTTGGAAGCCGGCGCCATCAAGGTCGACGAGGATTGGTTCTGCGAGAACGGGCATTGGCAGATCGGTGGGCGCACCATCCACGACGCCGAGCCGATCGGCGCGGTGACGACGACGGGCGTGTTGGCGAAGTCGTCGAACGTGTGCGCGGCCAAGATCGCGATGCGCGAAGGGCGCGAGAAGCTGCGCGAAATACTGCTGCGCTTCGGCTTTGGGCGGCCGACGGGCGTCGACTTGCCGGGCGAGCGCGCGGGGCAGATTCGCAGCCTCGAGCACATGGGTCCGGTCGAGACGGCGACGATGGCGTTCGGGCAGGGGTTGACGGCGACGCCGCTGCAAGTGGCGGCGGCTTACGCGGCGGTGGCGAACGGCGGCACGCTGTACAAGCCGCACGTCATGCGTCGCATCCTCGGGCTCGACGGGCAGGTGGCGGCGGAGGCGAAGGTCGAAGGCAAGCGCGTCGTCGCGCAGCCGCTCGCGGAGACGATGCGCACGATGCTGCACGCCGTGACGTTGAAGGGCGGAACGGCGCAAAAGCTGGCGGTGCCGGGCTATTTGTTCGCGGGGAAAACCGGGACGGCGCAGAAGGTCGACCCGGTGACGCGCCACTATTCGGCGGACCACTGGGTGGCGTCGTTCGCGGGCTTCGCGCCGCTGAAAGATCCGCGGCTGGTGCTGCTCGTCATCATCGATGAGCCGTTCGGCTCGCATCATGGCTCCGACGTCGCCGGTCCGATTTGGCAGGACGTGATGGTCGACTCCTTGCGTTGGCTGGGCGTGCCGCCGACCGAGCCGATGTTGACGGCCGATGCCGACAAGCCGTCGCCGAAGGTCAAGGCGCCGGTGACGCCGACCGTCGACGAGGCTGATGACGCCGGCAACGAGCCCGAGCCGGTGGTCTCCGACGACGGTGACGGTCGTGCGCGGCCCGAGGTGCCCGATTTCGCGGGCATGAGCATGGCCGAAGCGCTGGTCGCGGCGCGCAAGGTGGGGCTGCGGCTGGAGGTTGCAGGCACCGGTCGCGCCAGCGCGCAGTCGCCGGGACCGGGCGCGGCGCGGCGCGGCGCGATCTGCAAGGTCTCGTTTACACCGCCCGGCTGAGGTTGTACGTGTACGCCATGACGCGCTCGGGCGTGGACGAAGCGACTCGGAACGACGGAACCGCGGCCAGTTACCGCCGGCCGGAAGCTTGCAGCTGGAGCGGAACGTGCGCTTAGCCGAGCTGCTCGCAGGCGTCGACGTCGTGGCGATCGACGGCGCCGGCGATCCGGAGATCGCCGAAGTCCGTGATGATTCGCGTGCGCTCTCGGCGGGCGACCTGTTCGTGGCCACGCGCGGTCAGACCGTCGACGGGCACGCCTATGTCGCGGGCGCGGCGGCGCGCGGCGCGGTCGCGGTCGTCGTCGAGGATGACGTCCCGTTTGCGGGGACGCGTGTGCGCGTGCGTTCGTCGGCGGTGGCGCTGGCGCAGATCGCGGCCAATCGTTACGGGCGACCGGCCGATGCGTTGACGCTGATCGCGATCACCGGCACGAACGGCAAGACGACGACGACGTTTCTCGCCGAGTCGTTGGCGCGCGCGGCGGGTGGTCAGGCCGGCGTCTTGACGACGGTGACCTATCGCTACGGCAACATCGAGCGGCCGGCGCCGTTTACGACGCCGACGCCGCTCGTCCTGCACGCCACGCTGGCGGAGATGCGCGCGGCCGGCGTCACGCACGTGGCGATGGAGGCGAGCTCGCACGCGCTCGCGCTCGAGCGGCTCGCCGGCGTCCGCTTTGCCGTCGCGGCGTTCACCAATCTCACGCAAGACCACCTCGACTTTCACGGGACGATGGAGCGCTATCGCGACGCCAAAGCGCTGTTGTTTCGCGAGCATCTGGCGGCCAACGGCGTCGGCGTCATCAACTTGGACGGCGAAGGCGGCGAGTGGATGCTCAGCCAAGTCCGGGGTCGCGCGCTGTCGGTCAGCGCGACCCGAGCGGCCGACATTCGCGTCACGCGCGCCGAGCAGACGGTCGACGGCATCGCCGCCGAATTCGCGACGCCGGTCGGCCCGGTCGGCTTTCGCTCGCCGCTCATCGGCGCCTTCAACTTGGAGAATCTCGGCGTCGCCGTAGGCATCGGCGTGGCGCTCGGGCTGTCGGCCGAGGGCATCGCGCGCGGGCTCGGCGACGTCGGCGGCGTGCCCGGCCGGCTCGAACGCGTCGACAACGATCGCGGCTTCGGCATCTTCGTCGACTACGCGCACACGCCCGACGCGCTCGAACGGGTCATGGCCGCGCTCAAGCCGTTGACGCGCGGCCGGCTCATCGTCGTCTTCGGCTGCGGCGGCGATCGCGATCGCACGAAAAGGCCGATCATGGGCCGCTTGGTCGCGCGCGACGCCGATCTGCCGATCGTCACCAGCGACAACCCGCGCACCGAGGATCCGGCCGCCATCGTGGCGCAGATCGTCGACGGCGTAAAAGCGCAGCGCAGCGACGGCTTCGTGGTCGAAATCGACCGTCATCGGGCCATCGCCGGCGCCATCGCCGCCGCGCGCGCCGGCGACGTCGTGCTCATCGCCGGCAAAGGTCACGAGGACTATCAGATCATCGGCAAGGTGAAGCAGCACTTCGACGATCGCCAAGAGGCAAAATCGGCGCTCGCGAAATTAGCGAATCCGGCGCCGAACGGTCAGGATTAGGGTCCATGGCCGCGCCGGCAATCCCACTTTCGCGACTGCTCGAGTCGACTGGCGGTTCGCTCACCGGCGGCGCAGCGGATGCGTTCGCCGGCGCCGGCATCGACAGCCGCGCCGTCAAGCCGGGCATGCTCTTCTTCGCCGTCAAAGGCGATCGCTTCGACGGGCACGACTTCGCGGCGCAGGCGGTGCGCGACGGCGCGCGCGGCGTCGTCGTGGCGCGCGGTCGCGGCGCGGCGCTCGACGTGGGCGATGCCGCCGTCGTCGAGGTCGACGATCCGATCGCCGCGCTCGGCGCGTTGGCGCGCGCGCATCGGCTGGCGCAGCGTGACTTGCGCGTCGTCGCGGTCACCGGATCGAACGGCAAGACGACGACTAAGGAGATCTTGGGCGCAATCTTGTCGTCATCGGCGGGCGACGACGCGGTGCTGAAGACCGAAGGCAACCTGAATAATCATTTGGGCGTGCCGCTGACGCTGTTGCGGTTGAGCGCGCAGCATCGCTTTGCCGTCGTCGAGATGGGCATGTCGGGCTTGGGTGAGATCGCGTATCTGACGGAGCTGGCGCGGCCGGATGTCGCGGTCATCACCAACATCGCCGGCGTGCACTTGGAGCAGCTCGGCAGCCTCGAGAACGTCGCGCGCGCCAAGGCGGAGATCTTCGGCGGTCTCGGCGAGCGCGGCATCGGCGTCTATCCGGCGAAGGAGCTGCTGTTGACGCCGCTCGTGACGTTGCCGGCGGCGCGGCGACGCACGTTCGGGCCCGGCGGCGGCGGCGCGACGGTGACCTACGACGACGTGCACGTCGGACCGAAGGGGCTGACGCTGAAGCTGCGCATCGAGAGCGCGGCGGCGGTGCTCGAGCTGGCGGCGCGGCTGCCGCTCATCGGCCGGCACAACGCGTCGAACGCGGCGGCGGCGGTGGCGGCGTCGCTGGCGCTCGGCATCGGCGAAGGCGCGATCCTCGACGGTCTGGCGCATGCCAAGCCGGCCAAACATCGCGCCCAGCTCGTCGCCGTCGCCGGCGATCGAACCGTGCTCGACGACTGCTACAACGCGGCGCCACCGTCGATGAAGGCGGCGCTCGACGCGCTCGTCGAGATTACGCCGGCGGGCGCACAGAAGATCGCGGTGCTCGGCGACATGCTCGAATTGGGCACCGATTCCGCGAAGCTGCATGCCGAAATCGGCGCTTATGCGGCGACGCGCGTCGATCTGCTGATCGCGATCGGCCCGAACGCGCGCGCCATCGACGAAGCCGCGCGGCCGACGCTGGGCGCGCGCGCCTGGCACACCGACGATCCGCTGGCGGCGGCGGCGCGCGTGCGCGAGCTGTCGCGCGCCGGCGACGTCATCCTCGTCAAGGCGTCGCGCGGCATGCGCCTCGAGCGCGTCATCGACGCATTGACCGGGACATTGACCGACTTGGCGAAGCCGGAGGCGCACTAACACATGCTGTACCACCTGCTCTATCCGCTGCACGTGCACGCCGGGCTGCACGGGCTCAACGTGCTGCGCTATGTCTCGACCCGCATCATCGCCGCGACGCTGACGGCGATGGCGATCTCGTTCTTGATGGGCCCGTGGTTCATCAATCGGCTGCGCTCGAAGCAGATCGGCGAGCAGATCCGCACCGACGGGCCGCAGACGCACAAGAAGAAGGCGGGCACGCCGACGATGGGCGGCTCGCTCATCCTGTTCGCGCTCGTGATCCCGACGCTCTTGTGGTGCGATCTGACCGACCGCTTCATCTGGCTGACGCTGCTCGTGACGATCGGCTACGGCATCGTCGGGTTCGTCGACGACTACCGCAAGCTGACGCGCAGCAAGAAGGGCATTTCGGGACGCTCGAAGCTGGCGGCACAGCTGATCATCGCCGCCGTCGCCGTGCTCTATCTGTTCTATTCCGACTGCTACGATCCCGACTTGAAGCTGCGCTTGGCGCTGCCGCTCGTCGACTTCTACAAGCATCCGATGTCGCTGTGGCTGCCGGTGTACATCGTGTTCGCCATCACCGTCATCGTCGGCGCGTCCAACGGCGTCAACATGACCGACGGCCTCGACGGCTTGGCGATCGGCCCCGTCATCATCTCCGCCGGCACGTTCTTGATCCTCGCGTACGGCGCCGGCACCGTCATCAAAGGCTTCAATGTCGCCGAGTATTTGAAGATCCCGTACATCCACGGCTCGGGCGAGCTGGCGATCTTCTGCGGTGCGATGGCCGGCGCCGGCATCGGCTTTTTGTGGTTCAACACCTATCCCGCGGCCGTGTTCATGGGCGACGTCGGCTCGCTGTCGCTCGGCGGCGCGCTCGGCATGCTGGCGGTGCTGACGAAGAACGAGATGACGCTGGTGGTCGTCGGCGGCATCTTCGTCGTCGAGACGTTGAGCGTGATGGTGCAGGTGACGAGCTTCAAGCTCACCGGTAAACGCGTGTTCAAGATGGCGCCGATCCATCATCACTTCGAGCTCAAGGGCTGGGCCGAGCCGAAGGTGATCGTGCGCTTCTGGATCATCAGCTTCATGCTGGCGTTGATCGCGCTGGCGACGCTGAAGGTCAGGTAGATCGTGGATTATGATGTCGTCGCGGGCGTTGGGCCCAATCGCGTGCTCGTCGTGGGCGCGGGCAAGACGGGCTTGGCCGTGGCGCGCTTTTGCGCCGATCGCGGCGCGACCGTGACCGTGACCGACCTGCGCAGCGGCGCCGAATTGCACGACGCGCGCCTGCAGCTCGGCGAGCGCGTGACGTGGGAGCTCGGGCGGCACATGCAGCAGTCGTTCCTCGACGCCGACTTGATCGTCGTGTCGCCGGGCGTCCCCGACATCAAGCCGCTGCAGGTCGCGCGCAAAAAGGGCGTGCGCATCACCGGCGAGATCGAGCTGGCGGCGCAGTTCATTCGCGCGCCGATCATCGGCATCACCGGCACCAACGGCAAGTCGACGGTGACGGCGCTGACGGGCGAGATGGCGCGCCAGAGCGGCAAGCCGACGTTCGTCGGCGGCAACTTGGGCACGCCGCTCATCGGCTGCGTCGACACGCCGGCGTCGGCCGCGAATGGGCTCGTGGTCGTGGAGCTGTCGAGCTTTCAGCTGGAGACGGCGGAGCGGCTGCATCCGCGAGCGGCGGCGTTCCTGAATCTGACGCCCGATCATCTCGATCGCTATCCGTCGGTGGCCGAATATGGCGCGGCCAAGCTGCGACTGGCGCGCAATTTGGCCGGCGACGACGTCATGGTCGTCAACGCCGACGACGAATTCTTCGCGGCCGCGGGCGCGCGTTATCGCGGCCACGCGCGCGTGCTGACGTTCTCGACGCGCACGCAAAACGCCGACGGCTACATTGATGACAACCAATTGGTTGCGCTCGGGCAGCGTTATCCGATCGGCGAGCTCAACCTCATCGGGCGGCACAACCTCGGCAACGTGCTGGCGGCGATCTTGTTGACGCGCGGCAATGGGCTGGTCGCCGACGAGGCGGTGCGCGCGGCGCTGCGGACGTTTCAGCCGCTGCCGCATCGCATGCAGCTCGTCGGGAACAAGCGGCAGCTGCGCTTTTACGACGACTCGAAGGCGACCAACGTCGACAGCGTCGTCGCCGGCGTCGACGGGTTTCCGACGCCTTTCGTGCTCATCGCCGGCGGGCGCGACAAAGGCGGCTCCTATGCGCCGCTCGTCGCCGCGTTGGCCGCCGGAAAATGCCGCGGCGTCGTCGTCATCGGCGAAGCCTCCGACAAGATCGCCGCTGCCGTCGGTGACGCGCTGCCGGTGCTGCGCGCGTCGACGCTGGAAGACGCCGTCGCCGGCGCGGTCGGGCGCGCGCAGCCGGGCGACGCCGTCGTCTTGTCGCCGGCGTGCAGCTCCTACGACATGTTCGACAACTACGAGCATCGCGGCCGCGCGTTCGTCGCGGCAGTGGAGGCGCTATGACGACGAGAGAGGCGACCGCGCGCGTCGACACGCAGCTCAAGCCGCCCATCGACGCGCCGCTGCCGACGACCAAGACCTACGAGCCCGACATCGTGCTCTTGGCGGCGGTGCTGGCGCTGGTCGGCTTCGGCGTCGTCATGGTCTATTCGGCCTCGGCCGTCTACGCGACGCAGAAGTTCGGCAGCGCCACCTACTTCTTCAAGCGCGACCTCTTGTGGGCCAGCGTCGGCTTGACGGCGATGGCCATCGGCATGCGCGTCGACTTCGGCGCCTATCGTCGCTGGTCGTACGCGATGCTGATCGCGTCCATCGGCATGCTCGGCGCCGTGCTCGTCGTCGGCGCGCGCATCAACGGCGCGCGGCGCTGGTTCCACGTCGGCGGCGTCGAGCTTCCAGCCGGCCGAGCTGGCGAAGCTGGCGCTCGTCATCTACCTGGCCTATTCGCTGGCGAAGAAGGCGGAGAAGGTCAAGTCGTTCACGGTCGGCTTCGTGCCGCACATGATCGTCTGCGGCGTCATGATGGGGCTGCTCCTGAAGCAGCCGGATCTCGGCACCGCCGTGATCTTGGGCCTGACGACGATCATCCTGCTCTTCGTCGCCGGCGCCAAAGTCAGCTACATCTGCATCGCGTTCTTGGGCGCGGCGCCGATTCTGTATCAAGCGATCGTCGGCACGCCCTGGCGTTTGCGGCGCATGCTCGCCTATCTCGATCCTTGGCAATACCGCTACGACGTCGGCTATCAGATCACCGAGTCGCTGATCTCGGTCGGCTCGGGCGGCCTCTCCGGCCTCGGTCTCGGCGACGGCAAGCAGAAGCTGTTCTTCTTGCCCGAGGCGCACACCGACTACGTCATGGCCATCGTCGGCGAAGAGCTGGGCCTGTTCGGCATCTGCGCCGTCGCCGCCTTGTTCGGCGTGCTCATCTGGCGCGGCGCGCGGGCCGCCTTGCGTGCGCGTGACGCGTTCGGCTGCTACCTCGGCTTCGGCATCACGACGATGTTCGGCTTGCAGGGCCTCGTCAACATCGGCGTCGTCCTCGGCGCGCTGCCGACGAAGGGCTTGCCGCTGCCGTTCGTCAGCTTCGGCGGCTCGACGCTCGTCGTCGACCTGTTCGCGATGGGCATCCTCTTGAATATTTCGCGTGCGGCGCCCGAGCCGGCCGGGGCGCGCGGTCGCGTCGCCTGGCTGCCGCGCATCAAGTGGCGCGCGGCCAAGGGCAACCGCCGACTTCCCGGCGGCGGCAAGCGCGTCACCGTCGAGACGCGCGTGCCCGCCGTCGTCGACGCCGAGGCCTTCGATGCGCCCGCAGGGCAGGGTTTCGCCGCGGGTCGCGGCGAGGCTTAGTGTCATGCGCGTCTTGATCGCCGGCGGCGGCACGGGCGGCCACCTCTTTCCCGGCCTGGCCGTCGCCGAGGAATTACGCGCGCGCGGTCACGACGTTCGCTTCGTCGGCACGCAAAAGGGCATCGAAGCGCGCGCCGTTCCCGCCGCCGACTACCCGATCGACTTCATCGACATCGCCGGCATCAAGCGCAACGGCTGGAAAGCGGCCTTGCGTGGCCTGTACGCCGTGCCGCGCGCGATGGGCCAATCGGGCGCCATCCTGCGCGCGCATCGTCCCGACGTCGTCGTCGGCGTCGGCGGTTACGCGTCGGGCCCGATGGTGTTGACGGCGGCGCTGAGCGGCCGTCCGACGGCGATCTTGGAGCAGAACTCGATCCCCGGCTTCACCAATCGCACGCTCGGCCGCTTCGCCAAGACGACGTTCGGCGCCTTCGAGACCGCGCGCGCGTCGTTCCCGAAGCAGCGCTATCGGCTCGTCGGCAATCCGGTGCGCAAGCGCGTCCGCGACGTGTTGGCGCACGCGCACGGCAACGGCGACGCCGGCTCCGTCCTGGTCGTCGGCGGCTCGCAGGGCGCGCATGCCGTCAACGAGCTGGTGCTGGGCGCCATGCTCGAGCTGAAGCGACAAGGCGTGGCGCCGAAGCTGCTGCATCAGTCGGGTGAAAAAGATCGCGCCGAGCTGGCCCGTCGCTATGCCGAGGCCGGTGTGGCCGTAGACGTTCGCGCGTTCATCGACGACATGGGCGCCGCCTATCGCGACGCGGCGGTCGTCATCGCGCGCGCCGGCGCGTCGACGCTGGCGGAGCTGACGCTCATCGGCAAGCCGGCGCTCCTCATTCCGCTGCCGACAGCGGCCGACGATCACCAGACCGTCAACGCGCGCGAGCTGGCCGACGCCGGCGCCGCGCAGCTCCTGCCGCAGGCGACGACGACGGCGCCGTCGCTGGCCGCGACGTTGCGCGCGCTCCTCGACGACGAAGTGGGCCGCGATCGCATGAAGCAGGCGTCGCTGGCGCTGGCCCATCCGCACGCGCACGAAGAGATCGCAGACGCGCTAGAGTCGTTGGCCCATGTTTCATAAACCCGGCACGCGCATTCACTTCGTCGGCATCGGCGGCATCGGCATGTCCGGCATCGCCGAGGTGCTCCTCAACCTCGGTTACGCCGTCAGCGGCACCGACCTGAAGGAGTCGGACACGACGCGCCGGCTCGTCGAGCTCGGCGCGCACGATCGCGCTCGGCCACGACGCCGAGCACGTCGGCGACGCCGACGTCGTCGTCATCTCGAGCGCGGTGCAAAGCGACAACCCCGAGGTCGCGACGGCGCGGCGGCGCGGCATTCCCGTCATTCCGCGCGCCGAGATGCTCGCCGAGCTGATGCGCATGAAGTACGGCATCGCCGTCGCCGGCTCGCACGGCAAGACGACGACGACCTCGCTCGTCGCCACGGTGCTTGCATCAGGCCGGGCTCGATCCGACGGCGGTCATCGGCGGCAAGTTGCCGTCGCTGGGCTCGAACGCGCGCCTCGGCGGCGGCGAATATCTCGTCGCCGAGGCCGACGAGTCCGACGGCTCGTTCCTGAAGCTGACGCCGACCGTCGCCGTCGTCACCAACATCGATCCCGAGCACCTCGATCACTACGGCACGTTCGAAGATCTAAAGCGCACGTTCGTCGACTTCATCAACAAGGTGCCGTTCTACGGGCTGGGCGTCTTGTGCGTCGACCACGAGCACGTGCAGGCGATCTTGCCCGCAGGTCGAGAAGCGCCACGTCACCTACGGCTTCACGCCTTTGGCGACCTTTCGCGCCGTCGATGTGGCGTTCGACGGGCTGCGCACGCGCTTTACGGCCATCGCGCGCGGCAAGACGCTCGGTCGCGTCGAGCTGGCCATGCCGGGCCGGCACAACGTGCTTGAACGCGCTGGCGACGCTGGCCGTGGCCGATTTTCTCGGCGTCGACTTCGACGGTCTACCAGCGCGCGCTGCACGAGCTTCGCCGGCGTCGGCCGCCGCTTCACCGTGCGCGGCGAGGCCGGCGGCGTCATGGTCGTCGACGACTACGGCCACCATCCCGCCGAGATTCGCGCCACGCTCGCCGGCGCGCGCTCGGGCTTCGCCGATCGCCGCATCGTCGTCGCCTTTCAGCCGCACCGTTACACCCGCACGCGCGACCTGATGGGCGACTTCGCGCGCGCCTTCAACGAGGCCGAGCTGGTCGCCGTGTGCGACATCTACGCCGCCGGCGAGGAGCCGATCGCCGGCGTCGACTCGGCCACGCTCGTCGAGGAGATGCGCGCCTCCGGCCACACCGGCGCCGTCCACGTCGCCAAGCGCGCCGACATCGCCGGCATGCTCGCCGCCGAGCTGCGCGAAGGTGATATTTTTATCACTTTGGGCGCCGGCGACGTGTGGATGGTCGGCGAAGAGGTCTTGAAGCGTCGTGCGTGAACCGCGTGCGTGATCTCGTGCGACAGCCGCTCGATGCCGACGATCGGCAAGCGCTCCTCGACGCGCTGCAAGGCGAAGGCGAGCTGCGCTTCGACGAGCCGATGGCGCGCCACACCACCTTGCGCGTCGGCGGGCCGGTCGATGTCTGGGCCGAGCCGGCGACGCTGGCTGCGCTCGGCCGCTTGCGCGCCGCTTGCGCCGCCCGCGGCGTCGCCAATCGCGCCTTCGGCTCCGGCTCGAACTTGCTCGTGCGCGACGGCGGCATCCGCGGCGTCGCCGTCAACCTGAAGCGCCTCGGCCACGTGCGCGTGCTCGGCGACGGCCAGCTCTCCGTCGACGCCGGCGCCTCCACCGGCAAGCTCTTGCGCGTCGCCACCGAGCAGTCGTTGGGCGGCCTCGAGTTCTTGGGCGGCGTGCCCGGCACCGTCGGCGGCGGCCTCATCATGAACGCCGGCACCTACTTGGGCGAATTCACCGACGTCACCCGCGAAGTGCACGTCGTGCGACCGGACGGCAGCTTGGCCACGCGCAGCCACGCCGAGTGCGGCTTCCGCTATCGCCACTCCGACATTCCGCCGTCGGAGATCGTCGTCGGTGCGCATTTGCAGCTGAAGCCGCGACCGCGCGCCGAAATCGAAGAGGCCGTGCGCTCGCTGCGCGACCGCCGCAAGTCGCGCGAGCCCAGCGCCGTGCCCAACGCCGGCTCGACGTTCAAGAACCCGCCCAACGAGTTCGCCGGCCGGCTCATCGAAGCCTGCGGGTTGAAGGGCCAGCGCGTCGGCGGCGCCGAGGTCTCGCCGGTGCACGCCAACTGGCTCGTCAACGCCGACGGCGCGCGCGCCGCCGACCTGTTGGCGCTCATCGAGATCGTGCGCGCAGCGGTCGTAAAACAGTTCGGCATCACGCTGGAGCTCGAAGTCAAAGTCGTCGGAGAGGATCGTCTTCCATGAGCAAGTTCAAGGGCAAGCGAATCGGCGTCATCATGGGCGGGCCGTCGTCGGAGCGCGAGGTGTCGCTCAACTCGGGCAAAGGCATCTTCGCCGCGCTGCAGTCGAAGGGCTACGATGCCGTCGCCATCGATTGGCAGGGCGGCACCGACGATCTCGGCGTGCACTTGCGGCGCGAAAAGATCGACGTCGCCTGGATCGCGCTGCACGGCACTTACGGCGAAGACGGCTGCGTGCAAGGCCTGCTCGAATGCTACGGGATTCCGTACACGGGCTCGGGCGTGCTGGCGTCGGCGATCGCGATGGACAAGGTGGCGACGCGGCGCGTGTTCGACCAGGAGTCGATCGAGTCGCCGCGCTGGCGCCGCTATCACGGCGCGGCCGACGTGGCGCGCATCGGCTTTCCGCTCGTGGTCAAGCCGTCGTCGGAGGGGTCGTCGGTGGGCGTGGCGATCGTCAAGACGCAGGCGACGTTGCAAGCGGCGCTGGACGAGGCCAAGAAGCACCGCGGCGTGGTCCTGCTCGAGGAGTACGTCAAAGGGCGCGAGATCAACGTCGGCGTGCTCGATGACGAAGCCCTGGGCGAGGTCGAGATTCGCCCCGCGACCGAGTTCTACGACTACGAGGCCAAGTATCTGCGCAACGACACGCAATATCTGTCGCCGGCTCCCATCAGCGACGACGAGCGCCGCATGCTGCACGACTTGGCCGTGCGCGCGCACAAGGCGCTCGGCTGCTCGGGCGCGACGCGCGTCGACCTCATCCTCGTCGACGGCGGCCGCGCGGTCTGCCTCGAGATCAACACGCTGCCGGGCATGACCGACCACTCGCTGCTGCCGAAGATCGCCGCCCAGCGCAACATCGACTACGCCGCCCTCGTCGAACGCATCCTCGACACCGCCGCCTTACACGCCTAATTCGCGTCTCCGTCGCTGGCCGCGCGTTTCTTCTGAGATTTTTTGCGCCCTCGCGCGACCACGCGTACAAGCGTAAGACATGATGCCCCGGGCCCGCGCACGTGGATCGCGCCGACGACTCGGCTGGCCGTTCGGCCGGCAGGGCAATCGGCGCGTGCGCGCGACCGTGCCGGCCGAGCCGCGCCCGCCGTCGCCGCCGCTCACGGAGCGCGCGCGCGGCCTCGTCGGCCGCTGGCGCCGCACGCTGTTGGCGCTGCTGGCCTTGGCCGCGCTCGCGGGCAGCGTCTACGCCGGCCGCTGGTACGTTACGCACGCCCGCCACTTCGCGCTGCGCGAAGTGCGCGTCACGCCGCTCGTTCACGTCAGCGCCGACGCCATCTTGGCGCGCGCCAACGTGCCGCTCGGCGGCAACCTGTTCGCGATCGATCGCGACGTCGTCGCGCGCGCCGTCGCACAAGAGCCGTGGGTCAAGACGGTGCACGTGCGCCGCGAGCTGCCGTCGGCGCTGGTGCTCGACGTGACCGAGCGCGAGCCCGCCTGCGTCGTCGCCTTGGGCGCGCTCTATCTCGCCGACGACAACGGCAACGCCTTCAAGCGCGCCACGCCCGACGAAGCCATCGCGCTGCCCGTCGTCACCGGCGTCACGCGCGAGGAATACCTGACCCAGCCCGATCGTGCGCGCGAGCTGGTTGCGCAAGCGCTGACGGCGATTAGGACTTGGCGAGCGCTTCCGGGGCGCGCTCCCCTGGGCGAGCTGCACATCGATCGCATCGCCGGCGTCACCGCCTACACGACCAACGGCGTCGGCGTGCGCATCGGCGCCGTCGACGACACGCTCGGCGAGCGGCTGCGTCGTTACGACGCCGTCGCCGGCGCGCTCGGCCAGTCGGGCGAAGAGCCGCGCCTCATCTATGTCGACAACCGCGCGCGCCCCGATCGCGTGACGGTAAAACTCGCGGCGGCAGCCTCTGCCACGCACAGCGGGATCAAGGATTAAGCATGGCCAAGCGTGACGAGCTCGTCGTCGGCCTCGACGTCGGGACCACCAAAATCGCCTGCATCGTCGGCGAGGTGACCGCCGACGGCGTCGACATCATCGGCGTCGGCACCCATCCGTCGACGGGCCTGAAGAAGGGCGTCGTCGTCAACATCGACGCCACCGTGCAGTCGATCCAGCGTGCCGTCGAAGAGGCCGAGCACATGGCCGGCGTCGAGATCACGTCGGTCTACGCGGGGATCGCCGGCGCGCACATCAAGTCGCTCAACTCGCAGGGCGTGTGGGCGGTCAAGGACAAGGAGGTGCGCGAGAGCGACATCGCCGCCGTCCTCGAGCAGGCCAAGGCGATCAACATTCCGCAGGATCGCGAGATCATCCACGTCCTGCCGCAGGAATATACGATCGATCATCAAGACGGCATCAAGGAGCCGCTCGGCATGTCGGGCGTGCGCCTCGAGGCCAAGGTGCACCTGGTGACGGCGTCGGTGACGTCGGCGCAGAACATCATCAAGTGCTGCCATCGCTGCGGGTTGCAGGTGGCCGACGTCGTGCTCGAGCCGCTGGCGTCGGCCGACGCGGTCTTGCACGAGGACGAGAAAGAGCTCGGCGTCGCGCTCGTCGACATCGGCGGCGGCACGACCGATCTCGCCATCTTCATCGACGGCGCCATCGTCCATTCGAGCGTGCTCGCCGTCGGTGGCCATCAGCTGACCGCCGACATCGCCTACGGTTTGCGCTCACCCCATTCCGAAGCCGAGCGCATCAAGCACAAGCACGGCTGCGCCATGGTCTCGATGGTCGGCGAAGACGAGATGATGGAAGTGCCGTCGGTCGGCGGTCGTCCGGCGCGTCAAGTGAAGCGGCAGTCGCTGTGCGCCGTCATCGAGCCGCGCGTGGAGGAGATCTTCATGCTCATCCGCCGCGAGATCGAGAAGGCCGGCTTCGAGGACAAGCTGGCGTCGGGCGTCGTCATCACCGGCGGCTCGACGATCCTGGAAGGCATGCCCGAGCTCGCCGAGGAGGTGCTCGGCATGCCGGTTCGCCGCGGCACGCCCATGGGTGTCGGCGGCCTCGTCGACGTCGTGCGCTCGCCGGCCTACGCGACCGGCGTCGGCTTGGTGGCGTATGGCGTGAAACACTTGGGTGCGGCGCACTTCCAGCGCGGCGACGCCGACAAGCGCAACGTCTGGCACCGCATGCGCAACTGGTTCGGCGAGGTCTTCTAAAGGGTCGTGTCGACCGAAGGCGCCGGGCTCAGCTCGGCGCTGACCGTCGCGGGCGTGCCGCGGGTGCGCAGCCAGATCCGTCCGACGCCACCACCCCCGCTTGTGGCTGGCGTCAACAGCACTCCATCCGCGGAATAAGCCCCGTTACCCCCACTAGAAGTGCCGCCGGCGGCCGCAGACTGTGCGTCCTGACCGTTGACGCCGTTGGTACCGGAAGTGGTGACAACTCCAGTCCCGGTACCCTTGCTAGTGGCGGCGCCGCCGCCTCCTCCGCCGTTGGCGAATAGCCCTGTGTGCGCGGCGGACGGGTCTGTCACGGACACTGTCGGCGCCTCTAAGAAAATCTCTCCTCCGGCGCCAGCAGCCGACAATCCCGCCCGCGACGAAGGCGAAGTGAACGTGATATCGCACTCGCCGGTGCCACCGCCGCCCGAGGCCGAGATCGTGCTGCTCTCGACGAGAATTGAAACCGCGGACGAGATCTGAATCGCGCCGCCACCTGCCCCGCCGACAGCGGTGGGGCAGCTCGTGCCGCCGGTAGAGGCCGTTCCCGCCCCGCCATGGCCACCGCCACAAAAGTCCGTCAGAAGGCCTCCGTATGTGGCTCCGGCAGCGCCAGCATCGGGCGGACCCGCCGCACCGCCGCCAAAGTTGCCGCCGCCAGGGTCTTGCGTGGAAGTAGCATCGTGACCGGCACCAGTGGCCGAGCAGGGCGCGTTACCGCCCGGACCAGGCGTCGCGAGGTTGGCGTCCGCGTGCAGCGCCGCGTTGCCGGACAAGACGACGCTGCCGGCGGCGATCACCGCCAGCGGCGCGTTGCCGGTCACCGTGACCGTCGTGGTGATATTCCACGTGCCGATCGAGAGCACCGCGATGCCGTTGTCGATGGCAAACGTCACGCCCGTAGGGGGCGCGGCGCCGTTGATCGTCAACGCCGTCGTATCGATCGCCGTCACGCCGGACAAGTTGCCGGCGTTGGTCTTGTAAGCCGAAGCCGACACGTGGCTGGGGACGAAGAGCCAGTTGAACGTCGCCGTCACCGTCGTCGACTGATCGAGCGTCACGACGCAGCTCCCCGTGCCGACGCAGCCGCCGCCGTTCCAGCCGCCGAACGTGGCGTTCGTGGCCGGCACCGCGCCGAGCGTAACCATCGAGTGCACCGGATACACGCCGCTGCAGGTGGTCCCGCTGCACGTCAGCCCCGTCGCGCTGATGCTGCCCGTTCCGCTGCCCGCCAGTTGCACCGTCAGCGGGGCGTAGCCAATGAGATCGCCGGTGAGCGACAGATCGGCCGGGCCCGCGTCGCCTTCGGACGGCGCGCCACCGTCGTCACCCGTCAGATGTCCGAGCGTGACGTTGACCTTGGCGTGCGCGCCGGCCGTCAGCGTCGCCGACGTCTTGCCTTCGCCGACGTCGACGCCGCCGCTCGTGCCGACGATGTCGACCTGAATGGCCGTCGTCGGCGGTGCCGTCGGGAAGAGCACCGCCAACGCCACCGGCAACGCGGTCGAGCTGCCGCCTCCGGTGAGCGCCACCGTCTGCGAATAATCCAGAGCGTCGCCGGTCACGTGCACGCGGGCACCGCCGATGCGGCTGACGGTCGACGAGCCTTCAATCTGAATGGCGAGGCAGGTTCCCTTCTGGCCGGCACAGGGATCGACGAGCTTGGTGCCGCCGCATCCCGCGGCGATGAGCACGAGCGCGAAGCCGGCGAAACGAGCCTTCATCGCGACACCGTCACGGGCATGAGCGAGCCTTCCGTGTGCTGCGAGCCGCTGAGCCCGACCGCCAGCCCAGTCGCCGCGCCGGCGACGGCGACGCCGACGATCGTCCACAGCCACCACTTTTTGTACACCGGCTGTCGCGTGGAACGCGGCGGAGGCGCGCTGGCGAGCGCGTCGGCCGGGACCACGATCGGCGCGACGTTCGGCGCCGCGGTCGGCTTCTCGGCCGCACGCGCCGACCGCTCGGCCGCGAGATCCGCCTCCAGCGTCGCGACCATGCTGTTGACCTCGTCGCGATTGGCCGCGTCGGGCCGCTTGCGCAGATACGAGCGGTAAAACTGAATCGCTTCGCTTTTGTGCCCGAGCTGGCGGTGGCACTGCGCGATGTTGAAGAGGAACGCCGGATCCTCGTACGCCAAGTAGGCGTTGCGAAAGGCCGTGAGCGCCGCGTCGAACTCGTTCAAGTCGAAGCGCCGCGTCCCTTCGGCGAACTCCCGGCGCGCCGCGTCTTTGTCTTCGGCGAATGCGGGCGACGAGAACGCCGCTGCCGCCGTCACGAGCGCGATTCCCAAAATCAGTGTCTTCATCCGCTGCCACTATCGCGCAACCGCGGCCGGTTTGGGTGTGATCATTGTGACAGCTCTCAACGCCGCGTCGGGGCATTTCGCCGCAGTTCCCGAGATATCCCCCACCGCGTCGGCAATAAACTGCTAATCACCGGTAAAGATTGGGTTCCCGCGCGATTCGCAAGTGTCCGCGATTGCTGACGGGTGGTGAAATAAGTCTCATCTTGTGGCCCTCTGACCCGGCTTGCTACGGTCCCAGCGTTAGGAGTCCAATCCATGCGCATTGCTTCGAATTATGTAGCCCTGGCCCTCGCGGTCGCGGCCGGCTGCAGTAGCAGCAAGCCGGTCTCTAACGCCCAGCCGAGCGGACGCATCGCCAACGCGATCGACCTCGGCAGCGTTTCCCCTGACTCGACGTACGACTTCATCGTCGCCATCGAGTCGCAGAATCAGCCGCTGCTGCACAAGTTCCTCGAGCAGCAGCAGATCACCGGCGAGACGGTGGGGCCGACGGAGTTCGCCGATCGCTTCAGCGTCTCGGCGGCCGAGTATTTGCGCGTCGCCTCGTGGCTGCGCGCGCACGACATGACCATCACGCGCATGGTCAAGGCGCGCAACACCATCAGCGTCCACGCCACGGCGGCGGCAATCGAGAGCGCGTTCGGCGCGCAGCTGCACAACTTCTCGGACGCGCAGGGCAAGTTCGTGGAGTCGGTGGTCGGCCTCACGATTTCGTCCGACGTCTCGGGCAGCGTCGGCGGCATCACCGGCGACTTCGACGGCTCGGCGCCGTGGTTCTCGCATATGCGCCATGCGGTCAGCCACAACCCGGACGCGGGCGCCGTGAACGGCGACGTGGCGAAGGGCACTGGCTTTGACAAGAGCTTCCAAGCGGCAAATCTCGAGTCGCTTTACAACACGTCGGCCATCACGATGCCAGGCATGGGCGAATCGGTCGTCATCCTGGGCGCTGTCGGCGTGCCGGCGAAGGGCGACCTGGACGCGTATTTCACGACCGATAAGCCCTACGGTCTGACGGCCATTCCGACCGGCAGCTACACGGTCGACAATCTCGGTGGCCAGCCGCGTGAGCCTGATTCAGGCGAAGGCGAAGAGAACACGCTCGACGCCGAGATGGTGCTGGCGTTCGCGCCCTATGCGACGGTCCATCACGTCATCACGGCCACCAACAGCGGTGCCTTGTTCATCGACGGCGCCACCCACATCCTCGACACGTATCCGGGCGCCGTCGCCGTCTCGGTCAGCTACGGCGGCTGCGAGCGCAGCTCGGCGGGAGAGATGCCGGTCCTCAATGCCATCCTCGCGCAGGCCAAGGCCGCCGGTCAGACGTGGTTCTTCGCCTCAGGCGACAACGGCACCGATGGCTGCCGCAACGGCCCCGGCAACACGGTCGCGTCGGTCGGCTGGCCCGCGTCGAGCCCGTACGCCGTCGGCGTTGGCGGTACCGACATCGCCGCGACGCCCACGACGACACCGATCACCGGCGAGCAGGTCTGGAATGAGTTCGATCTGAACATGAACGGGTATTTTGGCGACACCTTTGGCGGCGGCGGAGGCGGTGGCGTCAGTGAGGCGCAGCTCAAGCCGGCGTTCCAAACGGGCGTCGGCCCGGGCGCCAGCGACGGCTCGCGCGACGAGCCCGACGTGTCCGCGCTCGGCGGCAGCCCGGGCGTCGAGCTCCTCATCACGAACCCCCAAACGGGAGCCGTGGAAGCGACCAACATCGCCGGCACCAGCGCCGCGACGCCGATGTGGGCGGGCATGTGGGCGCTCATCGCGCAGGCCAAAGGGTTCACCACTCTCCCGAACGGCCTCGAGAAGATCTACGCGCTCGGCGCGGCCGACCAGAGCTTGACGACGGGCCAGAGCTTCAACGACATCGTCGTCGGCAACAACGGTGGCCCGGGTGAAACGCCGACGGGCGGCTACCCGGCCGGGAAGGGTTACGACCTCGCCAGCGGCTGGGGCACGCCCAACGTTCCCGCCATCATCGCGAATTGGAAGTAGTGAGGAAAATGATGCGCATCCAACTATTGCTTAGTTTCGTAGCCGTCGCCGCGATCGCCGGCTGCGGCAAGAGCCACCACGGCACGGGCACCGACGGCGGCGCGCCGGCCGATATGGCCGACGTCGCTCCGGCGCCGGTCGCGACGCACGTCAGCGCGACCGGCATCACCTGCTGCATGGACAGCGACGGCGCCGCGACTCACGTCGCCTACTTGCTCAACGCTGCACCGCTGATACCGACCGTGGAGAATCAGAAGCTCAATCAGCCGATCGGAACCTTCGGCGAGCTGCACGTCGCCGGCTCAGACGGCAGCGACGTGGTGATCAACGCCACCGTGCCGCAGGGCAACTACATCATCTCTCCCGACGGCAAGTCGGTCTTCTGGGCCAACTTCGATCCCACCGCGTCGGTCACCACCGGCACCGTCTCCATCAATCGCTTCGACACCGGCACGAAGACCAACACGGTTCTGACTCCGTCCGGCGGTCCTTCGCAGTTCGCGGGCGAGCTCATGGACGGCACGCCGATCTTCGTACCGACGCCGTTCGCTTCGAGCACGTTCTTCAGCCCGTCGGGCAAGTATTTCTTGCTCGGCGTCCTCACGAACATGCAGCAGGTCGCGGGTGACTTGTGGGTGCTCGACGCCGACACCGGCGCCACCGTGCTCACGCGCGGCAACGGCGAATACCTCGACATTCAGGCCGTCCTCGCCGACGACACGCTGCTCTTCGAGGACACGGTCGGCGGCACGTCGACCGGCGGCGCCGCGCCGACGAATCCGGTGCAGAACCTCTACTGGCAGCCGATCAGCACGACGTCGACGGCGACCGCCATCACGACGCGCGTCGCCACCTTCGCGACGACGGCCGACGGCAGCCAGCTCGTCATCCTCCACGTCAACGGCGACATCGACGTGTGGGACACCACGAAGCACACGCTCAGCGCCACGCCCATCGCCTCGGGCGCGGCCAGCTTCACCCTCGGCAGCGACAGCAACGGACCGATCGCTTGGATCGGCACCGATCAGTCGTTGCACGTGACCGACACGTCGGGCGCCAAGACGCTCGACCTCACGGCCTCGGTGGCCGCGGCGGCGCTCTCCGGTACGCCGGTGTTCTCGTCCGACAACACGCACCTCTATTTCTGGACGACGTATGAGCTGCAGGCGACGCGCGGCACGCTCATGCACGTCGCGGTGAAGGCGGGCTCGACGCCGAACCACATCGCCGACAACGTCTCGGGACCCGATCTGCGCGTCACCGACTCGGCGCTCGTCTACCTGCAGAACGTGGATCAGCCGGGCCAACTCGGCGACGTCGTCACCTCGAACCTCGACGGCTCGAACCCGGTCGCGCTCAACATGAAGGCGAACGTCGGCGGGCTGCAGCTCTCGAACCCGCTGCCGAAGACGTGGAGCGCGGTGCACTTGTCGTCGAGCGTCGTCGATACGACGAACTCGCCGATCGTGGGCACGGCGCTCACCGGCGCGCTGACGTTGGGCGCTTCGGGCGTCGGCACCGCGCCGGCCACCGAGACGACGATCGACCCGACCGTCGGCGCCAGCCAGTACGAGCTGTCGGACGACGCGCATGACGTCGTCTTCATCGCCGGCGTCGCGTGGAACGGCACCGCGGGCAACTACGTGGGCGCGCTCAAGATCCTCGACATCCGGAACGACATGCAATACATCGGCGGCGCCGTCGGCGTGTCCGAGATCTCGCCGGTCGCGAACCGCGCGTTCTTCGCGAACGCCCCGGTCGCGGCGATGGCCGGCATCTACTACATCAAGTACTAGCTCTCTTCCTCGGTCGGAGGCAGTCTCGCAAGAGCGTGACTGCCTCCGACGAACGCATCTACAAACGAGGCTTCTGGCTCGGCGTCTTCGACGCTCGATTGTTAGCCCTATTTCGGATCAGCTTCAGCACCGTCCTTCTGTGGGACGTGCTGGAGCGGCTGCGCGACTTCCACACCTTTTATACCGACCGCGGAATGTTCCCGCGCGCCACCGTCTTTCCCGGCCGCTGGGTCCAGCCGCCGCACTGGTCGCTCTTCGCGCTCGCCGGCGATGCGCCCATGGTCGGGCTGATATACGCTGGCGGCGTCCTCGCGCTGCTGGCGCTGCTGGTCGGCTATCGCACGCGGCTGGCCAGCGTCTGCTCCTGGATCTTCTTGCTGTCGCTGCAGCGCCGGCAGCCGAATATTCTCGATGGCGCCGATGCCGTCGAGAGCGTGCTCCTGTTCTGGCTGATGTGGTGCGACTCGGGCGCGCAGCTCAGCCTCGACGTTCGGCTCGGTCGTCGGGCGCCGCAGCTCGCCGTGCGCGCGCTGCCGGTCCGGCTCATCCAGCTGCAGATCGCCTGCATCTACTTCTTCACCGCGCTCGGTAAGAGCGACGTCAACTGGTACAACGGCGCCGCGCTCGGGCGGGTTCTACAGCTCACGGAGTTTGCGCGGCCGACGGCGGCTTGGATCCTGCGCTTCCCGACGCTCTGCCGGCTCCTGTCGATGGCCATCCCGCCGTCGGAGGCGGCGATCGGGCTCTTGATGCTGACGCCGTGGCGGCGTGCGCGTCAGCTGGCCGTCATGGCCGCGTTTGCGCTGCACGGATCGATCTTGCTGCTGATGGATGTCGGCATGTTCTCGCTCTTGATGCCGGCGGCGGTGATCATCGTGCTGTGCCGACCGGTGGTCGTGGAGTCGCTGCCGCCGCTGAGCAAATGGCAGATCGTCCCCGCCGCGTTGATGGCGATCGTGCTCGTCTCGTTGGCGCTGGAGCCGTGGCCGCGCGCCCTGCCGACGCCGCTCGCGCGCGTGCTGATGGCGACCGACCTCGGCCAGTCGTGGCCGATGTTCGGCCCCGATCCCGGTGGCTCCGACTATTTCTGGCATGCGCCGGCCGTTCGCAGCGACGGCCGGCCGGTCGACGATCTGTTCCCCGAGATCGCGCCGCAGCTGCTGACGCGGATCTCGCACTTCAGCTACGCCCGCTGGCTCAAGCTGCGCGAGGCGATGTGGTCGGAGCTGCCGCGGCGACAGGTCGCGGCTTATCTCTGCCGTCGCTATCTCGCCGACAGTGACGTGCCGCTGCGCTCGCTCGATTTGATGGTGACGCAGCGCTACATCGCGCCCAACGGCAAGACGCAGATGGGGCCGACTCGGAAGCTGCTACATCAGGAGTGTCTGCCTAGCCGCGACGTGAAGCGCGCGCCCGCCGCACGCTGAGCGCGCCCACGAACGCGAGCAGCAGCAGCCACGCCATCCCCGACGACTGCGCGGGCTCGGTGCCGGCATAGCTGCAGCCGCCGCTCTTCTTCGGCGGCGCCTCGCCCATGTCGGGCGCGTCCTGACCGACGGGCGCGCTCATGTCCGGCGTGCCGGCGGTGCACTGGCAGCTGCCGGAGACGCAAGACGCGCTCGCCGGGCAGCTCGACATGGGCGTGCACGTGGTCCCGTCCGGCACGTCGCTGCCGACGCAGTTGCCGTTGCCGTCGCAGGCGGCGTTCTGCTGGCAGTCGTTGGCCAAGGTGCAGCTCTTGCCCTTCGCGGACAGCGTCTGCGTGCAGCTGCCGTCGGTCGCGCTGCAGCTGACCTCGTGGCAATCGTCCATCGGCGTGCACTTGGGCGTGCCGATGCAGGTGCCGTTCGTGCACGTGCCGTTGATGATGCACAGGTCGTTGGGGCAGGCGGTGCCGTTCTTCGTGTCGGTGGTGCTGCAGTTGCCGTGCTGATCGCAGATGCCGATCTTGCACTCGTCGCTGCTGCTGCAGTTCGTCGTCGGCAGCGGCGTGCCCGTGCCGTCGACGCACACGCCGTCGCTGCAGGTGCCGGAGCTGGCGTTGACGTAGCAAGCCGTGCCGCCGCAGGCGCTGCCGGTGAGCGGCGTGGAGACGCAGTCGCCGGTCTTGGCGTCGCAGCTCGGCGTGCTGTTGCAGTCGACGGCGGTGCAGCTCTTGGGCGGATACTGGCAAGCGCCGTTCGAGCAGCTGGCGCCTTGCGCGAGATGGCAGAGGTCGGCGGGCGTATCGCAGGTCGTGCCGCAGCCGCCGCAGTTGGCGACGCTCGTCTTGGTGTCGATGCAGACGCCGTTGCAGTTGGTCTGGCCGGTCGGGCAGCAGAGGCCGCTGCTGCAGCTGTTGCCGCTCGGGCAGACGGTGCCACACGCGCCGCAATGGGTGGCGTCGGTCTGCTCGTTGACGCAGGAGCCGCCGCAGTTGGTCGTGCCGGTGGCGCAGCAGACGGCCGACTGGCAGGTGCTGCCCGTCGCGCAGGCATTGCAGCTGCCGCAATGGGTCGGATCGGTCTGCTCGTTGACGCACGTGCCGCCGCAGTTGGTCGTGCCGGCGCCGCAGCACTTGCCGTTCGAGCAGCTGGAGCCGGCGCCGCAGGCGATGCCGCAGCCGCCGCAGTTATTGCTGTCGGTCTGCTCGTTGACGCAGGCGCCGCCGCAGTTCAGCGTGCCCGAGGCGCAGCACTTGGCGCTCGAGCACGTCGAGCCGGTGGCGCACGTGGTGCCGCAGGCGCCGCAGTGGCTCGAGTCGTTGGCTTCGTTGACGCAAACGCCGCCGCAGTTGACGAGCCCGGCCGCGCAGCACAGACCCTGCTGGCAGGTGTCGCCGCTCGGGCAGGCGTTGCAGCCGCCGCA
Source organism: uncultured delta proteobacterium (assembly GCA_963785725.1). Lineage (GTDB taxonomy): Bacteria > Myxococcota_A > Polyangia > Palsa-1104 > Palsa-1104 > JAQBQH01. The sequence goes on from CAWAWS010000007.1 coordinate 183,563, forward strand.
ATGGTTGGAGTCGGTCTGCTCGTTGACGCAGGCGCCGCCGCAGTTGGTGAGGCCGCCGCCGCAGCAGACGCCGCCTTGGCAGCTGTCGCCGGCGGGACAAGCGGAGCAGCTGCCGCAGTGGTTGATGTCGGTCTGCTCGTTGACGCAGGCGCCGCCGCAGTTGGTGAGGCCGCCGCCGCAGCAGACGCCGCCCTGGCAGCTGTCGCCGGCGGGACAGGCGGAGCAGCTGCCGCAGTGGTTGGCGTCGGTCTGCTCGTTGACGCAGACACCGCCGCAATTGACGAGGCCGGCGGCGCAACAGACGCCCTGCAAGCAGCTATCGCCGGCCGGGCAAGCGGAGCAGCCGCCACAGTGATTGACGTCGGTCTGCTCGTTGACGCAAGCGCCGCCGCAGTTGGCCATGCCCGGCGCGCAGCAGATCCCGCTCGTGCACACGCTATTGGCGCCGCTGCACTGAACGCCGCAGGCGCCGCAGTCATTGGCATCGGTGGTCTTGTCGTGACAGACGGAGTTGCAGCAGATGCCGTTGGCGCCGCACGAATTGCCGCAGGCGCCGCAATTGTTCGGGTCCGACGTGGTGTCGACCTCGCAGTCGTTGCTGGCGAGCAGGTCGCAGTTCGCTGTTCCGACTGCGCAATCGGTCAGCTCGCACTGGTAGCAAGTGCCGCCGTCGGCGGTACAGAGATAGTAGTCCGTCGAATCGCCCGTGCTCGGGCAGTCGGAGTCCACGGTGCAGGTCGACTTGCAGCCGAGGACGCCGCCGCCGGTGGGCTTCACTGTCGTCGCGATAGTGGCGGAATGCGGTACCTCGGCGCCTAAGACGGTGGCCGTGCCGAGCGGCGAATCCAATGCCTTTTGCGGCAGCGGACTGTCACATCCCGATGCCCAAGCGGCAAACAAAACGACTAATGCGGACGAACGAACACGAAATGAAAATAGCACGAACGGACGCTACTGAAGTCGTACTGCAATATCGGTGAGCGTGATCACCGTTGCTCGAGATAATCGAGATATGCGTCAATTCGCCGCATAACGACGCCTCGCGGAGATAGACCGCTTGACCGCGGACGCGCCGCCGATATGATGCACGCCGTTGCGTACCCTAGTCGCGTTATTCGTGTCGTTTTTCGTCGTTTCCACTGCTTTCGCGCAGACGCCGCCCAGCGACGCGCAGCGCGCCGAAGCGCGCGCTCGCTATGAAAACGGCACGCGCAAATTCGACGTCGGTAAGTACGACGAAGCAGCGCACGAGTTCGAGACCGCTTACGAGATCGTCGGCGCGCCGGAGATATTGTTCAATATCGCCCAGTCGCTGCGACTAGCGGGTAAATACGAGCGCGCTCTATTGTTCTATCGCAATTATTTGAGGCGCAAAGAGAACCCCGATAATCGCGCCGAAGTCGATCGCCGCATCATCGAAGTGCAAGACAAGCTCGCCGAGCAGCAGCGGCAGAACGAGCAGGCGCAGGCGGCGCAAGCAGCGACGGCGCAGCCGACCGCGCCGGTCGCGGCGACGGTGGCGCCGACGGTCGAGGTGACGCCGCCGCCGGTCGCGACGCCGCGTCCGCTGCCGCGTTGGCTCAAGCCGTTGTCGGCCACTTTGTTGGCAGTCGGCGTGGCCGGCATTGGCGCCGGCGTTGGCCTATCACTGTTAGCGAAGTCGGAATCGGATGATGTGCAAAAGGCGGCGGCCGCTCATCAAACATTCGATAATTCACTATTGAACAAGCAAAAGGCGGGACAGACCTACGACGCCGCGGCCATTGCCGCTTACGCGGTCGGCGGTGTGCTCGCCGTCGGTGGCGCCGTCGGTCTGACGCTGGCGCTGCGCCATCATGGCGGCGAGCGGGCGGTCGCGGCATTGACGCCGACCTTTGGCCCGACCAGCGCCGGCCTTCAGCTCGCGGGAAGCTTCTAATGCGGTTGGCGACTGTTTCATTATTGCTGTTGAGTGGCTGCTATTCGCCGAAGATTGGCACCGGCGACTTCAAGTGCGCGCCGCCGGCCAATCTATGCCCGTCGGGCTTCGTCTGTCTCGAAGGCGCCTGCTATAGCGCCGCTTCGCCGCCGACGTTCGATTTGTCGATGGGTCCGTTCGCCGGCGACGGCAGCGGCGGCGCGCTCGATCTGACGAGCATGAGCGGCGCGTTGACCTTCAACACCGACACCGGCGAAGTGCGATTCACGCCCGACAGCGGCGGCACCGGCACCTCGATGGTGCCCGCCGGCGGCGGCGGCTATAAGAAGATCAACCAGCCGTCGGGTGGTCCGGCTGTCGGCATGTGGCAATTCACGAGCGTGACGATTCCGGCGACCGTGACCGTGCGTCCGTTCGGCACCAGCCAGAGCATCTTCGCGCTCGCCGTCAAAGACACGATGACGCTCGCCGGCAGCATCGATTGGCGCGGCTTTGGCGGTCCCGCCGGTCTCGCCAACGCGGCCGGCAGCGGGCGCGCGTCGGGCGTGATGTCCGGTGGCGGCGGCGCGACCGATACGACCGGCTCGGGCGGCGGTGGCGCGGGCCACGCCGCGATGGGCGGCGCCGGAATGGGCGCGGCCCCGGGCAGCGGCGGAATGAGCTACGGCGCGCCCGATCTCGTGCCGGTGCACGTCGGTTCCGGCGGCGGCGGCGGCGGCAGCGGCGGCGGTCTCGGCGGCGGCGCGGTCGTTCTGCTCGCCACCAAGCTCATCATCACCGGCAGCATCGACGTCTCCGGCAACGCCGGCAAGAACGCCGACTCGACGGCGACGACGCCGGCGGGCGGCGGCGGCGGCGGCTCGGCGGGCAGCATCTTGATCAGCGGCGGCGACGTGCTCTTCGACACCGGCCATTCGCTGATCGCGACCGGAGGCGCGGCCGGCACGGGCGCGGCCGGTGGCAGCAACGGCGGCGCCGGCTCCGACGGGCGCATCTGGGTCGGCGCGCAGACGCTCAACATCACCGGCGGCACGTTGATGGCCATGCCGACCGAAGTGCGCGCGTCGACGCCGGTCTCGACCTTTCCCCGCTGAATCGCCGGCTACTGAACGCGTTCGCAGCACTCGCTTCCGCGAAGTCCGCTGTTCGTCTCACCTGAAATAAATTATCGGCAAAAAATTTGACCCTCATCCTCCTCGCCGGAGAATGGCCAGCGAGGAGGGACTCATATGGCGCTATTGGAGTTCGACGACGAGGGTGGCAACCGCGCCAAGATCAAGGTGATCGGCGTCGGTGGTGGCGGTGGTAACGCCATCAACACCATGATCGAGTCCCGCCTCGACGGCGTCGACTTCATCGCCGCGAACACCGATATCCAGGCGCTCGAGTCCAACCAGGCGCCGCTCAAGATCGCGCTCGGCGGCGCGCTGACCAAGGGGCTCGGCGCCGGCGCCAACCCCGAGATCGGCCGCAACGCCGCGCTCGAGGACATCACCAAGCTCGACCGAAGTGCTCGCCAACGCCGACATGGTCTTCGTCACCGCCGGCATGGGCGGCGGCACCGGCACCGGCGCGGCGCCGGTCATCGCGCAGGTCGCGCGCGAGTGTGGCGCGCTCACCGTCGGCGTCGTCACCAAGCCCTTCGGCTTCGAAGGGCGCAAGCGGCGCAAGCAGGCCGAAGAGGGCATCGCGATCTTGCAGTCGTGCGTCGACACGCTGATCACGATCCCCAACGAGCGCTTGCTCTCGATCGCCGGGCAGAAGACGACGATGCTCGACGCCTTCCGCAAAGCCGACGAGGTGCTGCTCAACGCCGTGCAGGGCATCTCGGATCTGATCACGATCCCCGGCCTCATCAACGTCGACTTCGCCGACGTGCGCACGATCATGAAGGACATGGGCCGCGCGCTCATGGGCACCGGCCGCGCCGTCGGCGAGCGCCGCGCCATCGAAGCCGCGCAGCAGGCGATCAGCTCGCCGCTGCTCGAGGACGTCACCATCAACGGCGCCACCGGCATCCTCATCAACATCACCGGCGGCCCCGACTTGACGCTGTTCGAGGTCAACGAGGCTTCGACGCTTGATTCAGGAAGCGGCGCACGAAGACGCCAACATCATCTTCGGCTCCGTCATCGACGCCAACTTCGTCGACGAAGTGCGCATCACCGTCATCGCCACCGGCTTCGATCGGCTGGCGGCGCAGGTCGAAGAGCCATTGCCGTCGATCATGCAGATCGAGCGCAAGCGGGCGACGCAGATCGCGATGCCTTACGTCGGCATGCCGGCGGCGGCGCGGCCGCACCTGCCGCCGACGACGTCGATCGCGCAGCAGCAGGCGCAAGCCGAGGCCAAGGCGCTGCGCGAGCAGTCGGCGCGCGCGGACGCCACGCCGGTGACGTCACCGATTCGCCCCGACGGCCTCACGATGCCGACACGCGCCGAGCGCGCGGCCGCGGCCAAAGTCGAGCCGCGCCTCGCCGCCGCGCTGTCGGGCGCCGAAGAGACCGAGCTCGACATCCCCGCGTTTCTGCGCCATCCGCTGCGCAACAACGCCGAGTAATCCAGTAAAGTAACGCCGTGCTCTTCCTCGAAGGGCTGGCGCGCCCACTCCTCGTCTGTCACGCGATCAGCGCCGCGGTGCTCGTCGGCGCGGCCACGCATCATCTGCTGTGGTGCCGCCACTATTTGTCGGGCAGCTACGGTCGCATCAAGGCCGAGCGCCGCTTCGCCGCCATCAGCACGGCCGCGTTCGTGTGCACGTTCATCCTCGGCAACCTGCTCTACCCGACGTACAAAGTGCGCGTGCGCGCGCAATACTTCGACGACCCGAGCGCCATCGCCGCCGAGGTCAAGCTGCGCGACGCCGGCGCGCGCGACATCGGCATCGCGACGCCGCCTTTGCCGGCGACGGTGCGCTCGCTGTCGCCGGTGGCGCACGTGTTCGACATCAAGGAGCACTGGGTGGCGCTCGGCTGCATGGCGTCGATCGTGCTCTTCATCCTGTCGCGGCGCGCGCATCCGCGAGATCAACGCGGCGTCTTGCCGCTCTACCTCGGCTTGGCGGCGTTCCAATGTGGCAGCGCGTGGCTGGGCGCCGTCGTCGGGCTCGTGACCGCGTCCTTTCGCGCCGTCGGTGGGCCGTCATGACGGAGACGAAGCCCGAGCGCGTCTTTCTCGCCAGCTGCGCCGCGCTCATCGGCTACGCGCTGTTTTACGCGCTGCCGATTTACGCGCGTCTGCCTCGCATCTTCTACGATCCGATCGCGCGCCACTTCTTCATCGCCGCCGGCTCGACGCCGATTCCGATGGGCTATTGGGGGCAGATTTTGTGGGCGATGGGCGGCGCGCTCGCGTGCGCCGGCGTCACGCTCGTGCTCGCGCGCCGGCCGCCGAGCGCGCGCGCCTTCACGCTCGGCGCGGCCTGGACGCTGACGACGATCGCCATCGTGCTCGGCTATTTTACGTGGAACAACTGGCCGTAGCCGCTTCAGGAAACGCTTGCCTTCGATCGATCGACTCGTAGAATGCGGCCAAACCGGCGCCGGAGCGTTCACATGGCCAAGAGCAGCAAGCCCGTCAAGAAAGCGGCGAAGACCACGTCCAAAGAGATCCTCGTCGTCGGATCGAAGATGAAGGATGTCGTCAAAGCGGCGGGCTGCATGTCGTCGGCCGATCTGATCGAGGCGTTGTCGGCCAAGGTGCACGAGATCCTCGCCAACGCCGCCGAGCGCGCCAAAGGCAACGGCCGCTCGACCGTTCGCCCGTACGATCTGTAGCTTCTAGCGATCCAAGAACGCGAAGTATTGCTCGGGCAGATCGTCGAACGTCGTCGGCGAATGGCAGGCCGTGCACGTCTGCGGCGGCGGCTTCTTGGCCGCGCCGAGCTCCGCCGTCGTCAGCAGCTTCTCCTCGTCGAGCCCACAATGCGCACAGGAATAGGGCGCGAAGAACGACTCCACCGTTTGATGCTCGAGCAAATTGGTGATCAAGTTCGCCTGATGAATGAACGGGATCGGGCACTCGAGCAGGAAGATCCGCTGCGTCTCCGGCAGCGCGCGCACGAAGTCGATCCACTTTTGCACGCTGTCGGACGAGATGCGGCGAAACGAGCGCAGCCGTAAGTACAGCGGCGTCGGCAGCTGCGTCAGCGGCGTCAGATCGGAGTCGGCGCGCAGCACGCCGTAGAGCTCGATGACCGTGCGCCCGGTTTCGGGCAGCGTGCGCCACGAAAACGGCCGGCCTTGCAGGAGCACGCGCAAATATTCGCGCAGCGCCGCGGCGTCGGCGGGCGTCGGCGACTCGAACGCCAGCGCCAGGCCGAACGACGGCGCGAACGACGTCGCGTCCACGCGCACGACGCGGCCGTGCAGCGTCAGCTCGCCGGTGCGGCCGGGCAGCGAGAAGCGAACGTCGAGCAGCGTGCCCGGCGCGGCCGAGCGGCGCGCCTTGAGCAGCATGCCGTGCTCGGAGAGGTCGACCGACGTGCCGATGTAGCTCTCGGCGTCGCTGTTCTCGGAGAAGACGTGGACGCGCACGGCGAAGCGCTCGTCCTCGCGCAAGGGCACGCCGAGCAGCTGGCCGACGAGCAGGCCGAGCACGCCGGGCGCGGCCGGCAATTCGACGATGTCGGCGAAGCCGGCGGCGCGGGCCTGGCCGCGATCTTCGGCGGGCGCGCCGGCGGACGTGACGAGCACGACCGGGATGCCGAGGAAGCGCTTGTCGGCGCGGATGGCGGCGAGCGCGGACTCGGCGTCGCCGTCGGGCAGGACGCGGTCGACGAAGCAGAGGTCGGCGCCGTCGCGCAGCTTGGTGAGCAAGTCGTCGGTGTCGCGCGCGGTGACGAGGCGGAGGTCGCGGCGGCGCAGGAGGTCGCGATCGAAGTCGTGGGCCAGGTCAGGGTTGTGCGACGCGACGATGGTCTTCACGGGGAAATGTTAACACATGGTTTGCCCTGCTCGGGCGGAGGCTAATGGCGACGGCTGGGGCGCGCGCGATCGTCCGGGCTTGTCGTCACCCGGACGAGGCGACGACGGCGTCATCGTCATGAGCGGCGGTCTTTGGGGCAGCGGCTGAGCTGCTGCGCGCCCCTCGGCCGGTTAGAGCGAGGCGAGGAGCGCAGCGCGCATGACTTCGATCGGCGCGGGTTGGTTCGTCCACAGCTCGAGGGCGCGGGCGCCTTGGTGGAGCAGCATCGCCGTGCCGGTCGAGGCGCGGAGGCCGCGCGCTTGCGCGGCGCGGGTGAGCGGCGTTTCGCGGGCGACGACGAGGTCGAGGACCGTCGCGTGCGGTGGAAGATGCGTGAGGTCGGGTAGTGGCGCGGAGGGATCGAGGCCGCGAGGCGTGGCGTCGATGAGGAGATCGGCGTGGGCGCTCAGTGTCGCTAGTGATTCGTAGGACGCGGTGGGGATGGTGATGTTGCCGAGCGTAAAAGGACGCGGCGTGCGCGAGAGGATCGTCAGGCGCATCTGGGCATGGAGCGCGAGGGCGACGGCGCGGGCGGCGCCGCCGGAGCCGAGGAGCAGCGCGGTGCCGCCGGGCACGATGGCGCGCTCTTCGGTGGCCCAGGTTTGGAAACCGTGGACGTCGGTGTTGAAGCCGCGCGGCCTTTTGCCGTCGAAGAGGAGGGTGTTGACGGCGCCGACTTGGCGCGCGAGCGCGTCGGGATCGCAGAGGTGGTAGGCGGCCTCTTTGTGCGGGATCGTGACGTTGAGGCCGCGGAAGGTGGCGGTCGCGAGAAAGTGGGCGAGATCGGGCGGCGCGACGGCGTGGGCTTCGTAGGTCCAGGGCAGTCCGAGCGCGCTGAGCGCGGCGGATTGCATCGCCGGCGAGCGCGAGTGGGCGATGGGCCAGCCGATCACGCCCAGCCGCATCTAAACAGTCTCGTCTAGCTCGCGATCCATCGCGTCATCCAGCGTTAGCGGACGACTGCGCGGTCGCCGCCTTTGAGCTGCGCGGCTTTGACGGCGGCGTGGGCGTCGCGGATCAGACGAGAAAACGAGGGCGGCTTGCCCGGGCGCGGCGTCGCGATGCCGACGGAAGCCGTCAACATGAGCTCGACGCCGTTGGCGCGCAGGCGACAGTTGCGGATCTCGTTGACGACGCGCCGGCCGACCGCCTCGGCGCCGCGCAGATCGGTGTGCGGCAGGAACACGAGGAAGCGGCCGTCGCCGTAGCGCACCGCCAGATCGACGTCACGCACGGCGCCGCGGATGAACGGCTCGCACGCCTGCGCCATCTCCGCCGTCACTTCGCGCGCCTTCGGCAGCGGATCGAGCGACACGACGCAGATCGCGATCGGGTAGCCGTGCCGCCGCGCCCGCCGAATCTCCAGCGGCAGCAGCGTCTTGAACAGATCGATGTGCAGCATCCCCGACGTCGAGTCGTAGCGCTTGACGCCGCTGACGTCGGCCAGCGCCTGCTCGGCGCGCAGCGCCCGATCGCGCAACAGCCGCGCGTTGGCGACGGCGTAAAGCGCGACGCTGAGCGTCTCCTTCTTGTACGGCCGGACAATGAACGCGTCGGCGCCGACCTGATGCGCGATCGTCTGCGGACGCGCTTGCCGCGTCGACAAGGAGGCCACGAACGGAATCCCCATCGTGCGCAGCCGCGGATAGATCTCGAGCGCCGCCGGATGGGCCGCGATGACCGCCGCCGTGCCGTCGATGAGCGCGTGCGCTTCGAACGCGTCCGACGCCAGCCGCGGCTCCAGCCCCAGCGATTCGAGCACGCCGGCGCCCTTGTCGCGCGACGCCTTCGTCGGATCGATCAACAGCACCGCCCGCGGCATGATCGGCGGCTCGGCATCCTTCTCGGCCATCTAAACCAGGTCTCCCGGCTGCATTGCGCGCGCGCCCTCGACCGTCATGTCTCCCGACCCACGCACCATGGTTTAGTCGTCGGCTCCTTCGCGCTCGATCGATTGTACACGGCAGTCGAGCCGTCCGTGCAGAAGCTTCACTTCGAGCCTGTCGCCGGGCTGCGTTTGCGCCGCGTCCGTCACCACCGTACCGTCGGGGAGCCGCGCGATCGCATAGCCGCGCTGGAGCACCGCCAGCGGCGACAGGGCGTGTAATTTTCCGGCGGCGAGCGCGAACAGTCGTTTGCGGTTGTCGACGCCCTGTTGCAGCCGCTGCACGAGCCGCTGTTGCAGCTGCGTCAGCTGACTCCGCTTTTGCGTCAGCAGCGACGGCAGCTGTTGCCGCACGCGCCGCTCCAGCTGCTCCAGCGCCATGCGGTCCCGATGCAGCCGCGCCCGCGGATGCAGGCCGGCCATGCGCCGGGCGCCGTCGTCGAGCAGGCGCCGACGCCGCGCCAGCTGCTGCTTGAGCGCCTGGTGCGCGCGATTGAGCTCGCTGTCGAGCTTGAGGCGCGACTCGGCCACCAGCCGCTTGCCGTCGCGCATGAGCCGCTTGGTACACTCGTCGAGCCGCTGCTGCAGCTCACCCAAGTGCGGCACCACCAGATCGGCCGCGCCCGACGGCGTCGGCGCGCGCGCATCGGCGACGAAGTCGGCGATCGTGAAGTCGACCTCGTGCCCGACGGCGCTCACGACCGGCACGGCACAGGCGGCGATGGCGCGCGCCAAGGCCTCGTCGTTGAACGCCGCCAAATCCTCGGCCGAACCGCCGCCGCGCGCGATGACGACGACGTCGACATAACGCTCGACCCGCTTGAGCGCGCGCACGATGTCCGCCGCCGCCGCGTCGCCTTGCACGAGACAGGGCGACACCAAAAAGCGCGCCCGCCCGCGCCGCTCGCCGATGCGCAGCAGATCGCGCACCGCCGCGCCCGTCGGTGACGTGACGACGCCGATGCGCCGTGGCCACTTCGGCAGCGGCCGCTTGCGCGCCGGATCGAACAAGCCTTCGGCCGCCAGCTTCTTCTTGAGCTGCTCGAACGCCAGCTGCAGCGCGCCCAAACCGGCCGGCTCCAAGCCTTCGACGTAGAGCTGGAACTTGCCTTGCGCCTCGAAGATCGAGCAGCGACCGCGCGCGCGCACGACCAAGCCGTCATGCGGCGCGAACTTCAGCCGCTCCGCCGCCGAGCGAAACATCACCGCCGGCAGCTGCGCCTCGGCGTCCTTGAGCGTGAAGTACAGATGACCCGAGCGCGGCGCCGAGTAGTTCGAAATCTCGCCTTCGACGGCGATCATGCCGAAGCGGCCCTCGACGGTGCGCGCGACCCCGCGCACGAGATCGCTCACGCTGAAGACGCGCGGCTCTACGCGTTCGACCGCTTTGTCGGCGGGGATTGGCGGCGGCGCGTCGGGAAAGCGCACCGGCTTCGGATCGGCGCGCTGCGGCGTCTGCAGCACCTCGGGCGCGCGCCGCGTCGGTCCGAAGTCGAACGCGCCCTGATCAGGTGGCTGCTTGGACGGCATGCACCACGAAGTCTCCGCACGCCGTCGTCGACAGCTCGCCGCCGAGATCGCGCGTCGTCTTCCGCTCGGTCACCGCGCGCGCCACCGCCGCTTGCACGCGCGTCGCCGCCGCCGGCTCGCCCAAGTGCTCGAGCATCAGCGCCATCGACGAGATCGCGCCCAGCGGATTGGCGATGCCTTTGCCCGCGATGTCGGGCGCCGATCCGTGCACCGGCTCGAACAGCGAGCAGCGTCCGGGATGAATGTTGCCCGACGCCGCCAAGCCCAAGCCGCCGACGATCGCCGCGCCCAAGTCGGTCAGGATGTCGCCGAACATGTTCGAGGTCACGAGCACGTCGAAGCGCTCGGGCGCGCGCACCATCTCCATCGCCGCGACGTCGACGTACAAATGGCTCGACTCGACGTCGGCGTACTCTTTTTGCAGCTCTTTGAAGCAGCGCTGCCACAAGCCGTGCGCGTAGGGCAGCGCGTTGGCTTTGTCCGACATGCACAGCTTCTTCCGTCGCTGTCGCGCGGCCACGAACGCCGCCCGCAAGATGCGCTCGACGCCCTTGCGCGTGTTGACGTCCTCGTTGATGGCGATCTCGTCGGCGGTGCCCTTCTTGAAGTTGCCGCCGACGCCCGCGTACAAACCCTCGGTGTTCTCGCGGAACACGAGCATGTCGATGTCGCTCAGCTTCTTGTGCTTGAGCGGCGTCAGCGACTCGGCGAGCAGCTTCACCGGCCGCAGGTTGATGTAGAGATCGAGCTGAAAGCGCAGCCCGAGCAGGATGTCGCGCGCGTGGACCTGCTCGGGAACGCGCGGATCGCCGAGCGCGCCGAACAAGATCGCGCCGTAATGGTCGCGCAGATCTTCCATACCGCCGGCGGGCAGCGTCGTCTTGTCCTTGAGCCAGCGCTCGGCGCCCCAATCGAAGTGCGTCAGCTCGACCGGCTTCGTCAGCGCCGGCTTGACCGCCGTCAGCACTTTGACCGCCTCTTGCGTGACCTCGACGCCGATGCCGTCCCCGGGAATGACCGCGATGCGATGCGACTGCGAGCTCGAGCTCATGGGCTGTCTGCTTTCTGATAGAGGGCGGCGTTGTCGCGCACGGTCTTGACGGCGTGGCTGGCTTTGTCGCGCTCGAGCGACCACTCAGCGGCGAGCTCGCTGAAGCCCCAGGTGCCGTTGCCGTTGCGGTGGAACCGAAAAGGCATGCCGTCGGCGCGCGCGACGTAGACATCGTCGGCGGCCATGACTTTGGTCTTCACTTGGCCCGACACCGAGCCGAGCCGCCGGCGCAGCGACTCGACGGTGTGGCGATCTTGGTTCACGCGCACGAAATAGCGCGTCACATCCGCCTCTTCGGCGAAGCTGAGGCGCGCCAGCTCCTTCTTGGCCTCGGCTTCGGGATATTTGGCGGCGATGATCGTGCGCATGAGGCGCTGATCGTGCAGCGTCGACTCGATGGCCCAGCGCGTCGGCTGATCGAGCAGCGCGTAAAACGCCGCCGCATTGCCGCCCGCAACCGCCGGTTCGAGCAGCAAAAAGGCCGCTTCCGGCGTTTTCGGCCCGCGGTGACAGCCGCCGAAGGCCAACAGGAGCGCTATTCCGGCGGAAGCTGAGATCGCGCGCATGTCATCAGCGCTAGCAAACGCAACCGCCGTCGTCAACGGAACTTCCGGCCTGAACCGTTGTCGATCGATATGCTACTTTTGGTAGGAGACGATGTCCGACGAGACCTCCGCGACGCCCGACGCTGACGAATTCAGCGCTTTGCCGACGGCGACGCGCCCGAAAAGCCCGCTCTTGGCCGTGGCCGTGGTCGCATTGGCGGCCATCGTCTGCTGGCACCTGCGCCGCGACGTCGCCTACGCCTTCGTCGCCAAGACCGCCGTCGACTTGGGCGACGCGCGCACCTTGACCGCGCGCGGCGTCACGCTCGACGACAACCGCTACGTCACCGTCGCCGGCCAGGCCGAGCGCCGCTACGCGTTGTACTTGGAGCCGCACGGCACCGAGGCGCGCCAGAGCTTCTTCCGCCTCTTCGGCACCGGCACGCGCCTGTTCGTCCGCGCCAACGACAACATGGGCCGGCAAGACGTCACCGAGCGCTGGACCGGCCGCTTGCGCCGCTTCGACGAGCTGCCGTTCGCGCAATCGCTGCGCGACTACTACGGCAAAGAGACCGAGGTCACGCGCTATCTCGCCCTCGACAGCGTCAAGGCGGCGCTTTCCGGCGGCAGCAACGAGCTCGTCGACCGCGTGGGCGCGTCGTTGACGTTGCCGCTCGAGGCCCAGCTCGTCGTCGACGTGGCGCATCCGGGGCAGCTGCAGGTGTGGCTGTCGAAGGACAAGTATCCGACGCTGATCGACGCGCGCCACGATCTCGAGCGCCTGCAGCTCTCGCCGTCGACGGGCACGGACGAGAAGGACGAGTTCTCGTTCATCGTGCCCATGCCCGACGCGAAGAAGAACGAGATCATCGGCAAGCTGTCCGACGCCGGCTTTCAGTTTCAGCCCTATCGCCAGCGGCTGACGTCGGCGCGCGGGCAGCTCAAGCTCGACGGTGACACGCTCGCCGTCGGCGCCGACGCGCACGTGCCGTGGGCCGACGTCGAGGCGATCGGCCTGCCCGCGCCCATCACGATCGGCGCCGACGCGTTCGTGCTCAGCGAGGGTGACAGCCCGGCCGCGTATTGGTGGGCGCCACTTTTGTGCGCGCTGCTCGTGGCTTTCGCGGCGTTCAACTTATGGTACCTTCTGCGGGCGCTGCGCGCGCCCGCATGACCATCCGCATCCACGACACGCTGACGCGAAAGAAAGTCGACTTCCAACCTCTCACGCCGGGCAAGGTCGGGCTCTACGTCTGCGGCCCGACCGTGTACGACTTCCTGCACGTCGGGAACGCGCGGCCGGTCGTCGCCTACGATGTCGTCTTTCGGCATCTGCGCGCGCGCGGCTTCGACGTCCGCTACGTCCGCAACATCACCGACGTCGACGACAAGATCATCGAGCGCGCGCACGAGCTGAAGCAGCCGCCGGGCGAGCTGACCGCGCGCTTCATCGACGAGTTCCACCGCGACGTGAGCGCGCTCTGCTGCCTGTCGCCGACCGTCGAGCCGCGCGTCACCGACAGCATCGGCGGCATCGTCGCGCTGTGCCAAAAGCTCGTCGACAAAGGCGTCGCTTACGAGGCGCAGGGCGACGTCTACTTCAGCGTCAGCGACTATCCGGCCTACGGCGGCCTGTCGCAGCAGCCGCTCGATCAGCTGGAATCGGGCACGCGCGGCGAGCTCGACGTGCACAAGAAGCGCCGTCCGCTCGATTTCGCGCTGTGGAAGGCGGCCAAGCCGGGCGAGCCGTCGTGGCCGTCGCCGTGGGGTCCCGGTCGTCCCGGCTGGCACATCGAGTGCTCGGCGATGGCCGAGGAGCACTTGGGCGCGACGTTCGATCTGCACGGCGGCGGCGTCGATCTCATCTTCCCGCACCACGAGAACGAGCGCGCGCAATCGCAGGGTGCGCACGGCGATTCGTCGTTCGCGCGCATCTGGATGCACAACGGCTTCGTCAACTTCGGCGGCAAGAAGATGTCGAAGTCGGACACCAAGAACGACCCGAAGCTGCGGGTGCTGTTCAAGCGCGCCTTCACGATGCGGCTGGTCATCGAGCGTCACGGCGGCGAAGCGCTGCGCCTGTTCCTCTTGACGACGCACTATCGCCATCCGATCGCCTACGACGTCGTCGTCGACGGCGAGGACATCACGACGGCGCCGATTCGCCTGCCCGGCCTCGAGGAGGCCGAACGCCGCCTCGAATACGCCTATTTGACGCTGGAGCGGCTGCGCGAGCAGCTCGCCGTCGGCAAGCCCGCCGGTGACGGCGCGGTCGCGCCCGAGGCCGAACAGTGGCTGCACGAGCTGCAGACCGCGCTCGACGACGACTTCAACAGCGCCGGCGCGCTCGCCGCCTGGCAAGAGGCGCTCGGCCTCGCCAACCGCATCCTCGACGGCAAATTAGAGGCGCCCAAAGACGTCAAGCGGCGCACGCTCGAACGGCTCGACCGCGACCTGCGCGTCGCCTCCGACGAGCTCGGCCTCGGCACCGCCGACCCGCGCGCCTGGCTCGACGAGCACCGCGCCCGTCGCTGCCTCGCGCTCGCCATCGACGCCGCCGAAGTCGAGACGCTCATCGCCAAGCGCAACGAAGCGCGCAAAGACAAGCGCTTCGCCGAGTCCGACGCCTTGCGCGCCGATCTGGCCGCTCGCGGCGTCGAGATCATGGACACGCCCAAAGGCACCCGCTGGCGCCTGTCGTAGCCCGCGCAGCGTCCGCGAAATCCCACTCGTTCTAGCGGTTAGCGATGCTCGAGGTCGGTGTCGTCTTTGCGCGCCATGTTGTCGTGCTTCTCGATGATCGGCAGCGTGCGGATCGCGAACTGCTTCAGATCGTCGTCCTTGCCGTTCTGCGTCTCGTCCTTGAACAGCTTGATTGTCTTGTCGTGATCGTCGGTCATCGCCTTCATGTACTGCTTGTCGAAGTCGTCACCCGACAGCGACACGAGCTTGTCGTAGGCGCGCTGATGCTCGGCGTCGATCGTCGTCGGCAGCGCCATCGACTTCTGGCTCGCCAGCTTCTTCAGCTCCAGGTTGGCCGCGGTGTGATCGGCCACCATCTTGCGCGCGAACGTCTTCACCTCGGGCGAATCCGACTTCTCGGCCGCCAGCTTCGACAGCTTGACCTCGGCCATGCCGCCGGCCGCCGCCTTGTGCGCGAACTCGCTGTCGCGGTTGTCGCTATCGGCGAGCACGAGGGCGCCGCCGCTGAACGCGCCCAGCACGAACGCGATGATGAGACCTTTGCGCCGCATGATTCCCTCCTCGATGGATGACCGAGGGGTGGTGCACGTCCCGTTCCGTTGCTGGCTGCCCGGTCGGCGAGCGAGCAGGCGTCAGTCGTCGCTGACGGACTGCGCGACCGCGGTGCCGGCCAGGATCGGCTGCAGTCGTCCCGCGCGGTCGAGCGCCGACAGCTCGCTGAAACCGCCGACCGGCACGCCGCCCAAGAAGATCTGCGGCACCGTGCGCTGTCCGGTCTTCTCGACGAGCCATTGGCGAACTTGCGCGTCGCTCGAGCAGTCGATCTCTTGGAATTCGGCGCCGCGCTCGCGCAGGAGCGACTTGGCCGCCGTGCAGTAGCCGCAATAATTCGTGGTGTAGATGCGTACGTCGATCGCCATGACTCGAATGTAAGGTTACTTCTCGTTCAAGTCCTCGCTCAAGTAGGCCAAAATCACCTCATCGAGCGATTTTTCGCTGATTAGATCGCCACCGAAGATGTTGTCGTTGTTGTTGCCGCTGTTCGTCGGGGTCTTCGACGGCTGCGGTGCCGATTGTGACGCCATCGGCGACGGCGTGAAGCTGCGCTGCCGCGGCGCGGTGACGGCCGGGCGCGGCTGGGCGCTCTGATCGCCGACGATGACCGCCGGCCGCGCCACGACGACGCCTTCCGCCGTCGGCTTGCCACCGCCGTACGCGTGCGCGCCGGTCGGCGGCGCCGGACGACGCCCGCCGATGCCGCTGACCGGCGGACGCGGCGGCGGCGGCACGGTGCCCGTCGTGCCCGCGCGCGACGCGGCGACCGGCACGGCCGGACGCGCCGGCGTCAGGTTCGGCCGCGACGGCGTGCGCAGCCCGACCGACGACGGCGGCGACGGCTGCCGCGTCGGCGGCGCCAGCGGCGGCCGCGGCGGCATGACCGGCTGCCGCGACGGGTCGGTCTTGGGCGCCGCCTGCGTCGCCGCGTGCCCGACGTCGGGCCCGGGCGGCTGCATCATCGACGGATCGGTCTTGGGCTCGGCGTCGAACTCGCCCGACAGCGGCCGCGAGTCGGCCGCGCTCTTGACGACCGGCGTGCCGAAGAAGCGCGCGATCTTGTCGTCGAACGCGCCCTGCTTGAGATCGCGCAGCATCGCCTTGTGCTGCGCCTGCATCAGCTTCTGAACGACGCCGACTTCGCTCGTCGGATCGTAGTCGATCCGCTTGGTCGCCAAAATCGTGCCGTCGTGAAACAGGTGCGTGAAAATATGCGGGTTGCCGACGCCCGAATCTTCCGTCTGGACGTGCCACAGCCGCTCGGCATAGCGGACGTTGTGGTTGTAGCCGAGTACCGGACTGCGCGGTTTCATACTCGTTACTAAGTATAGCAGGCGCCTTCCAAACTTGAACATTTCTCGCCGAGCGGTTATGTCTGCGACATGGGCAAGGAGGCTGAGCGGTCGTTCCTGGAGAAGGTGACTGAGTATCTTCTGTCGCTTCCTTTCGATTTGAAGATCCTGCAAGAGGCGGTGACGGACCCCGACCTCGAGCGCGGCGCCCGAGAAATCGCGGCCGGCGCCATCACGCACACGCTGGGACCGCAAGACGGCGACAGCCCGCTTCGCTTCGTGGATGACCTCTTGTTGGTGCGCGCGGCGCTCAAGCGCGTCGTGGCCGATGGCGGCGACGCGGCGAAGGATTTCGCGACCCGCTTCGACGCCGAGATCTACGGCAAGCTCGACGCCGATCTGGCGCTCTTCGCAGAAGTGCTCGGCGATCTGTGGCCCTGGCTGACGGGAAAGCTCGAGGCTTTCCGCAAGACGCCGTACAAGGGCAAGACGCCGCCGCAGTACGTGGACGATGACGAGGCCGCCTCGTTCCTTTACGACGAGGGCCTCGAGTTCCAGACCAACTACAACGTCACCGAGGACAAAGTGCGCAACTCGGTGCGTCGCGTCGATGCCATCGTCGAGCTCTTGAACAAGAAGCGCGCCGAGGAAGCCAAGAAAAAATTATGAAAAATATCGCCTTGATCTTAGGTCTCGTTGCCGTCGCCGGTTGCGGCTCCGGCGTCACCGGCAGCTCGGGCGCCGCCGCCTGCGCGACCGCGGCCACGTGCGGCATTCTCACCGGCGGCATCAGCCAGTGCACGCAGGAGATCGCGCAGGTCAACGATCCGACGGTCGCCGCCGACGTCAAGGTCGACGCCACGCAGGTCAACTGCATCGCCCGCGCGGGCGCCAACTGCGCCGCGGCGCGCGCCTGCTTGAACGACGGCAAGGCGCCGACGTCGTGCACCGGCAACAGCCAGTCGTGTAGCGGCACCGTCTGGACCGCCTGCGACGCCGTCACCGGCACCGGCGGCAACAACGGCACGCGCCAGTTCGATTGCGCGTCGTCGGACGAGCAGTGCGTCACCGGCAACGGCGTCATCGACTGCGGCGTCGGCACCTGCTCGCCCGCCGGCACGTCGTGCGACAAGAACATCCTCGCCACCTGCGGTCTCGACGGCATCGCGCGCAACACCGACTGCTCGAAGACCGCCTCCACCTGCGTGCTCACCGGCGTCGCGCCGCACTGCCGCGGCAACGGCCCGACCTGCACGAGCCCGAACATCGCGCAGAACGCGCTGCGCTGCGACGGCAAGGTGCTGGTGTCGTGCGTCGACGGCCAGGAAGCGCGTCAGGACTGCAGCCAGTTCAACCTCGGCTGCTTCCCGACGCCGACGGGCACGGTCAGCTCGTTCGGCTGCGCCCTCGGCTCCGACTGCAACGCCGCCAACGACACGGCGACGTGCGAAGGCAACGTCCTGCACTATTGCGACAACGGCAAGTTCGCCACGTTCAACTGCGGCAGCAACGGCTTCACCGGCTGCGACGCGACCAACGGCGGCCGCTGCACGACGAAGACGCCGTAACTTCGCTTCGCCTTCTTCTCCCCTTACAAATCGACGCGAATCGCGGTTTTCAGCGGTCGGCCCAAGAAGCGGCTGGCCACTTCGTCGATGCGCGCGTCGTCGGTGACGTAACACTGCAAGTGGCCGGCGCCGGCGTCGTCGGCGCGCAAGAGGCCGAGCCGCGCCAACTCGTCGTGCGCGCTCTCGGCCATCGTGTCGGCGGAGTCGACGAGCGCGACCTCGCGGCCGAACACCTCGCGCGCGACGCGACCGATGAGCGGACGCAGCAGCGGATAATGCGTGCACCCGAGGACGAGCGTGTCGAGCTCGGGCGCCTCCGCCGCCAGCTCGCGCAAGTAGCGCCGCGCGACGGCGGCTGCGATGTCGTCGTCGAGCCAACCCTCCTCGGCCAGCGGCACGAGCAGCGGGCAGGCGCGCGCCGTCACGTGCATGTTCGCGTCGAGCTTGGCGATGGCGCGCGGATAACAGCCCGATCGTACCGTGCCCAGCGTACCGATGACGCCGATGTTGCCCGTGCGCGTCGCCGCGACCGCAGCCTTCGCGCCCGGCTCGATGACGCCGAGCACTGGCAACGGCAGTTGCTCGCGCAGCGCGTCGATCGCGAACGCCGACGCCGTATTGCACGCGATGACGACCATTTTCACGCCCTGCGCTACCAGGAAATCGGTGGCCATCTTCGAATATCGGAGAACGGTTTCAGCGCTCTTCGAGCCGTACGGCACGCGCGCGGTATCGCCGAGATAAACGATTTCTTCCGACGGCAGCCGCGCCGTCAGCGAGCGGGCGACCGTCAATCCTCCGACGCCGCTGTCAAAGACCCCGATTCCCGCCAAACTCATGACGCTCCTTAGCTGGAGTCAACAGTCGCCGTCAACTCGTGTGGCCATGTGGACGGACGCCCCACGATAGTGACAGGATCGTCACACCTGCATTACAGCCGGTGAGCCAACGAATCGAGCTTTAATTTACGAGGAGTTGCGTTGCTGCGTGGGCGGGGAGAGACGCCGCGCGTGTCAGCGGGCTGAGACGGTGATGGCGGGGCGGCTAGCCACAGGCAGGTTGTCCGAGCAGCTGCAATCCTGGTGGATGAAATCCCATAAAAGCTCCAGGAAAGTCTCCGGTTTCTCCTTGAGATCTCGATAGTAGTCGACGATCCCGGGGAAGGCGCATTCGGCCGCTTCGAAATCGCACTCGGTGACCATGCCGCGCATCATGAGCCCTGATAGAGCAACCGCGATGCCATCGTCAATAGCGGAAAATTATATTGACACGTGTCTCCAGCGACAGCATTTAGTCGTGGGCGGTCATACATAAATCTCCTTCCAATCCAGGAGCGTGCTGCTTGGGGAGTCGTTAGTCGAATTCAACGGGCGCGACTGCGTCCAGGTGCAACGGCGAGCTGTGGATTGGTGGTTCACGCATCGCCAACGGCTCGGCTTGGGTTTGCGCGATTTCTTCCTCCGCTGCCGCTGGAGCGACGATAGGCGCACGATCACCTTCATTCGTCCGTAAAGCGGCGGCGATTGAACGGCGCGCCACGAGCCTGCGCACGGCCCGACTTCCGGCCGCCGCGCGCTTTGCGTGCTCATCTCGTGCATCACTCTGGATTCAACGGCCGTTTCGAGGCAGATTCACGCCATGCACAACCTCGCTCCGGGCCAGGACCCGTCGTGGGTCCTTCAAGTGGCCCGTCGCTGCAGCGTCGACGAGCAGCTGCCGGCTGCCGACGTCACGCTGGCGGTGCGCGCGCAGCTCGAGCAGTCGCGGGCGCTGCCGATCGAGGTCGTGCGCGCCGAGCTGACGGAGATGCTGCTCGGTCGCGGCGTGCACGTCGCGCTGCAGTGGCTGCACGACGCCGGCCTGTTGGCGCTGTGGCTACCGGAGCTGGAGGCGACCGTCGACTTCTCGCAAGAGGCCGGCCGTAAACACAAGGACGTCTGGGAGCATACGAAGACGGTCGTGCGCCAATCGGTGCCGCGGCCGGCGGTTCGTTGGGCGGCGCTCCTGCACGACATCGGCAAGGTGCCGACGCGCACGTTCACGCCCGACGGCGGCGTGCATTTTCATCGCCACTCGGAAGTGGGCGCGCGCATGTTCGAAGACACGGCGCGCCGCTTTCGCTTCGACAAGCCGCTCAAACAGAAGCTCAAGTTTTTGATTTTGCACCACTTGCGGCCGAATCAGTACGAGTCGACGTGGACCGACTCGGCGGTGCGCCGCTTCGATCGCGAGCTGCAGGAGCATCTGACCGATCTGCTCGATCTGTCGCGCGCGGACATCACGTCGGCGCGGCCGGGCAAGCGGCAGAGCGCGCTCAAGAACATCTCGGAGCTGGCGGCGCGCATTCAGGCGCTGCGCGACGAAGACGCCAAGCTGCCGCTGCTGCCGACGGGAATCGGCAACTTGATCATGGAGCACTTCCAGCTGCCGCCGTCGCGTCAGATCGGCGATCTCAAGAAGGCGCTGGAAGTGTCGGTGGAATCAGGCGAGCTGGAGGCGCGCCGCGAGGCCGAATACTACTTGGCCCACGTCGCCAAGCTGCTTGGGCGCGAGTAATTACCGACGCCGGCCCGTCAGTCGCAGCAAGTAAATGAAGAGGTTGATGAAGTCTAAGTAGAGGATCAGGGCGCCGTGGATGGCTTCCTTGTGGTCGTCGTCCGTGCCGGCGTTGCCGATGACGTTGAGCGTCTTGATCTTCTGCACGTCGTAGGCGGTCAGGCCGGTGAAGATGATGACGCCGAGGACGCTGAGGCCGAAGCTGAGCGTCGTGCTGCCGGGCAAGAACATGGCGACGATGCTGGCGAGGATGAGTCCCCACAAGCCCATGATCATCATGTTGCCCATGCCGGTCAGGTTGCGCTTGGTGACGAAGCCGTAGGCGCTGATGCCGGCGAACATGCCGGCGGTGATGAAGAACGTGCTCTCGATCGACGCCGTCGTGTAGCGCATGAAGAAGACGGAGAACGTGAGGCCGTTGACGATGGCGTAGGCGTAGAACAGCGCCGCCGTGCCGACGGACGAAAACTTCTGCGCGACGCGCGAGAAGCTCCACACCATCGCCAATTCGGCGAGCAAGAGGCCGAAGAAGACGAAGGGATTGCCGAAGATGATTTGGCGCGCCGTCGGCGAATGCGCGACGACGAGCGCGGTCAGGCCGGTCGCGGCGAGGCCGGCCGACATGATGCCGAAGACCTTGCGCATGAAGGCCGCCTGCTCGGCGGCGATCTGCGATTCGCTGAAGGCGCCAGCCGACGTCGGCTGCGATGCATTTTGAGGCAACATGGGTCCCTCCCTGAAGTGGGAAGTTTACTCCGTAATCCGAATGGTGCCCACCTGGTCGACTTCGACGTCGCTGGCCAGCTCGGGATAGGCGAGCACCGGCAGCCGTGGATGCTCACCTTCGACGAGGCGGCGCACATGACGGCGCAATTCCGGCGAGGTGAGGATGATCGGCGTGCGAGCGCCCACCAGCTCTTTGTCGACGGAAGCGAGCAGGGCGTCGGCCAGCTCGGGCTCGAGCGCCAGGATGACGCTGTCGCCGGCGGGCCGGAGCGCGCCGCGCACGGCCTCTTCGGCCTCCAGGTCGAGCAGCAGCGCCGAGACCCGCTTTCCCGTCGAGAACTTGTGCGTGATGATGCGCTTGAGCTGCGGGCGTACGCGTTCGGTCAGCTGCGCCGGATCGCGCGTGCCGTCGCTGACGCGCGCCAACGCCTCGAGCACGGCCGCGAGATCGCGAATGCTGACGCCTTCACCGACGAGGCGACGGAGCACGTCGGTCACGAGCGGCAAGTCGAGCCGGCCAGGGAGGAGCGCGCGCACGAGCGCCGGATGCGCCGCGGCCACGCCGTCGATGAGGCGCTGGGCTTCGTCGAGGCCGAGGAGCTCGGGCGCGGCGGCGCGCAACGTCGAGTCGAGGCGCGCGGCGATGGCGCCCGGACCGTCGAGCAAGACGAGGCCGGTCGGACCCAAGCGCGCCACCGATGACGACGGGATCCACGACGCCGGCGCGCCCGTCGCCGGATGGTCGGTCGGCTGGCCGTCGACACCGGCGGGCAGGCGCGCCGCCGCGACGTCGACGAGCAGGCGGCCGTCGGGGATGATCGCGTCGGCGACGGGAATGCCGCGCAGGCGGATCTCGTAGCCGCGCAAGGGCAAGTGGGCATCGATCGTCAGCTGCAGCGGCGGCACCACCACGCCCAATTCGTCGGCGAGCGCGCGCGTCACCTGATGCAGCCGCGACTCGAGCGACGGCGTGGCCGCGTGCAGCGCCGGGTCCAGCGCCAGCTCCAGCGGCGCCGGCGGTCGCGGCGAATCGGCGACGGGCGCGGTCGCGGCCGCGGCCGCGAGCTGCCGGCGCGCGTAATATCCGAGCGCGGCGACGGCGACGGCGACGAGCGCGAACGGCCACAGCGGCAATCCGGGCACGAGCGCGAGCGCCGCGAGCAGGCCGGCCGTCGCCCATAACGCGCCCGGCCGCATCAGCTGACGCGCCAAGTCGGGGCCGAGCGAGCCGCCGTCTTCGTCCGAGGCGACGCGCGTGACGACCAAGCCCGCCGCCGTCGAAATGAGCAGCGCCGGCAGCTGCGACACGAGGCCGTCGCCGACGGTGAGCAGCGTATATAGCCGCGCCGCGTCGCCGATCGGCAAGTTATGGCGGACGACGCCGATGATGAGCCCGCCGGCGAGCGAAATGGCGAGGATGAGCAGGCCGGCGATGGCGTCGCCCTTGACGAAGCGCATGGCGCCGTCGAGCGCGCCGTACAGCTGCGCCTCTTTCGACAGCTCGTTGCGCCGTTTGCGCGCTTCGTTGGCGTCGACGGCGCCGGCGCGCAAGTCGGCGTCGATGGCCAGCTGCTTGCCGGGCATGGCGTCGAGCGTGAAGCGCGCCGCGACCTCGGCGACGCGCTCGGCGCCACGCGAGATGACGACATATTGAACGATCGTGAGGATGAGGAAGACGGCGAAGCCGACGACATAGTCGCCGCGCACGACAAAAGCGCCGAATGCGTGAATGACGCGGCCGGCGTTGGCTTGCAGAAGAATCAACCGGACCGAAGAAACATTTAGCGATAATCGATAGAGCGTTGTCAGCACCAGGAGCGTTGGAAACGTCGACAGCTCCAAGGTGCGCGATGACCAGACGGCGACCAGCAAGAGCGCCACCGAGACGGCCAGGTTCAACGTGAGGAGAAGATCGAGTAAGGGCGTCGGCAGCGGGACGATCAACATCGCCACCGCCGCGATGACGAATGCCGCGACCGCGATCGCGCCACCGCGCATCATTCGTCCATCATTACCCGACGGCGGCGGCTGTCAACAAAGTGGCCATTAAAGTGGATCGCTTTGGCTCGGCGGATTACACTAAGGGATAAGCGAGGGACCGATGGCGCGCGAGTCGGAACCGATGGAGAATTTGAAGAAGTATCGGAAATCGGGGCTCGAGCACTTCATCAAATTCGTCCGCGAGCTCCCGGTCATTCCGCCGAAAAAGATATTCGCCAAGCTGGAAGAGGCGGGTTATCGCGGGCAAGACGAAGCGCGGCGCGCGGTTTCGCTGATGGCCTATCGGCACATCAAGCGCATCAAACGCATCTATCTCGACGGCGCCAAGCGGGAAGCGGTGCTGCCGAAGTCGAACTTCTTGCTCATCGGGCCGACGGGCTGTGGCAAGACGCACTTGGTCGAGCTGCTGTTCCAGAATATTTTGCGGCTGCCGACGGTGATCGTCGATATCACGACGTATTCCGAGACCGGCTACGTCGGCCAAGATCCGAACACGATCATCACGCGGCTGTTGCACGCGGCCGACGACAACCCGCTCTTGGCGTCGATCGGCATCATCTGCCTCGACGAGTTCGACAAGATCGCGAGCGGGCAGAACAACGCCATCTTCGCCGGCGCGGGCACGACCAAAGACGTCACCGGCATGGGCGTGCAGCGCGAGTTGCTCAAGATGTTCGAGAACGGCGAGGTCGTCGTGCCGCTCGAGCTGACGCACTCGACGTACGGCGATCACATCGTCATGTCGACGTCGGACATCGCCTTCATCGCCTGCGGCGCCTTCTCGGGGTTTCAGCAGGTGGCGCGGCGGCGCGGCGCGGTCGATCGCATCGGCTTCGGGCGCGACAAGGCCAACAAGGTCAAGTTGCGCGGCGGCGCCGGCGCGCAAGACCAGATCGCCGTCACGTTCACGACCGAAGAGGTCGAGAACATCGCCAATTTCCAGGCTTACGGCTTCTTGCCCGAGCTGATGGCGCGCTTTACGCGCATCGTGCCCTTCCGCGCGCTCGATGCCGGCACGCTCAAGGACATCCTCAAGAACAACGTCATCGACCGTTTGACGCGCGAGTTCGAGGACGAAGGGTTCAAGCTCGTCGTCACCGAAGCGGCGTTGATGCACGTCGTCGAGCAGAGCATCCGCCGTGAGACGGGCGCGCGCGGCTTGGCGGCGATCTTGACGCGGCACCTCGAAGACGCCGCCTTCGAGGCGTTCGCCGACCACCCCGGCGGCGACGTTCGCTTGGACCTCGAGCAAGGCGAGCTCTCGGTCAAAGTCGGCTGAGCAAACACGAATAGGCCGAGCCGTCCTCGCGACGGTCGGCCCACTCGCTATCTGGCGGTCGCTACAAGATGCGTCGGCGGGCCGAGAAGCCGCCGATCGCGCTGATCACCAACGCGACCAAGAAGATGACGAACAGGACCTTGGCGATGCCGGCCGAGGCCGCGGCGACGCCACCAAAGCCGAAGACGCCCGCGATCAACGCGAGCACGAGAAAGCACAGCGCCCAGTAGAGCATGGTTTTCCTCCAGGTTTAGCTGCCTAGGGAGAACGCAACTCTCGTTCCAACTATAGATTCAGCTGGGTTGGCGGTCGAGTCGCCAGACGCGATGGTCGAGCCCGAAGAACTCGACGTGCACGGTCGGCTGCAGGCCGAGCTTGCGCGCGACCGCTTCGGACGGCGTGTTCTCGGGTCGAATGAGCGAGATGACGTGGTCGTAACCGCGGGCGAAGGCCCAGTCGCGCACGGCGCGCGCGGCTTCGATGGCGTAGCCGCGCCGTTGGTAGGGCGCGTGGATCGTGTACGCGACCTCGGCGTGGTCGACGCCGTCGCCGAACGGCGTCTGCCGCAGCAGGCCGACGCGGCCGACCGGCTCGGCCGTGGCTTTGTCGACGACGAGCCAGAAGCCGTGGCCGTCGCGTTCGTAGCGCGCGCGGTTCTTCTCGATCGATCGCTGCGCGCCGGCGCGATCTTCGACGGCCGGGAAATAGCGCATGACCGCGGCGTCGCCGAGCATGGCGGCCATGAAGTCGAGATCGTCGAGGGTCATCTCGCGGAGCAGCAGCCGCGTGGTTTCGACGACCGGCGGCTTGTACATCGCGCAGCGCAAGACCGGCTGGCGCGGATATTTGTCGGGCAAGAGCGGGCAGCGCAGGAACACGCTCGTGGCCGTGCGCACGTACTTCGGCGGCGCAGCGCAGCGATGGCACAGGCTCTCCGGATACGGCAACGACATGGGGTTGACTCTTTAGCGAAGTGTAATAGAGTCTCGCGTTCGTTCGCCGAATATATGGAGTTTCCGATGTCCGAAGCGACTGAAGCCAAGACCGAAGCCGTCGAGCATTCCGAGCAAAAGTGCAGCGTCGAGGCGTGCAAGCGCCCCTATCGCGCCAAAGGCTACTGCGTCACGCATTACAAGTTGTGGCGCCGCGGCGAGGTCGAGGGCCACAAGGCTCGCTACCATATCTGCAGCAAGGAAGCCTGCAAGAAGCCGGCGGGCCGTTACGGCTTCTGCGACGAGCACCGCCCCGCGTCGAAGACCGCCGCCGCCGCTCCCGCGGCCTAACGAATTTCCCGCGGTAGCAATCGCTTTCGCTGCTAGCGTACTAGCTCCGTGGACAAAATCGTCATCAATGGCGGGCGTCGCTTGAAGGGCGAAGTCCGTGTGTCCGGCGCCAAAAACGCCGCGCTCCCCATTCTCGCCAGCGCCATCCTCGCCGGCGGCACCAGCGTATTCCGCAACGTGCCCAAGCTGATGGACGTGCGCACCATGGCCAAGCTGTTGCGCATGCTCGGCGCCGAAGTCGAGGACGCCGACAAGAGCGGCTATGCGCTCG
Organism: uncultured delta proteobacterium; assembly: GCA_963785725.1. Classification (GTDB taxonomy): domain Bacteria; phylum Myxococcota_A; class Polyangia; order Palsa-1104; family Palsa-1104; genus JAQBQH01. The sequence goes on from CAWAWS010000007.1 coordinate 209,691, forward strand.
CCGTCGGCTGCGACGGCATCCAGTCGTTCCACGCGCCTTACGAGCTGGTCAAGACGATGCGCGCGTCGGTGCTCGTCTTGGGTCCACTCGTGGCGCGGCATGGTCAAGGGACGGTGTCGCTGCCCGGCGGCTGCAACATCGGCGCGCGCCCGATCGACCAGCACTTGAAGGGCCTCGAGGCGATGGGCGCCAAGATCACGCTCGAGCACGGCAACGTCATCGCCAAGGCCAAGCGGCTGCGCGGCGCCGACATCGTGTGCGACGTGCCGACGGTGACGGGCACCGAGAACTTGATGATGGCGGCGACGCTGGCCAAAGGGCGGACGACGATCGAGAACGCGGCGCGCGAGCCCGAGGTCGAGGAGCTGGCGCGCGTGCTGAACAAGATGGGCGCGCGCGTGCAAGGCGCCGGCACGAGCGTGATTACGATCGAAGGCGTCGATGAGCTGCAGGCGATCGAGCACGCCATCGTTCCCGATCGCATCGAAGCGGGCACGTTCATGGTGGCGGCGGCGCTGACCCGCGGCGACGTGCTCCTGCGCGACTGTCTGCCCGAGCATCTGGACGCGGTGACGGCCAAGCTGCGTTCGGCGGGCGCGGAAGTGACGACCGAAGCCGACGGCCTGCGCGTGCGCGGCAAAGCGGACATTCACCCGGTCGATATCACGACGCAGCCGTATCCCGGGTTTCCGACGGACATGCAGGCGCAGTTCATGACGCTGGCGACGAAGGCAAAAGGGCAGAGCGTCATCACCGAGACCATCTTCGAGAACCGCTACATGCACGTCTCGGAGCTGGCGCGCATGGGCGCGGACATCCACGTCGACGGGCGCACGGCGATCATTCGCGGCGTGAAGAAGCTGACCGGCGCGACGGTGATGGCGTCCGATCTGCGCGCGTCGGCGGCGCTGATTCTGGCCGGCTTGGTCGCCGAAGGGCCGACGGACGTCTTGCGCGTCTATCACCTCGATCGCGGCTACGAGCACATCGAGAAGAAGCTGCAAAAGCTGGGCGCCGACGTCAGGCGCGTGCGCGAGCCGACGCTCGTATGACCATCACGCTGGCGATGCCCAAAGGGCGCGTGCAGGACGAGGCGATCGCGCTGTTCGCGAAGGCGGGGCTCGACCTGTCGCCGATTCAGGATGGCTCGCGTCGCCTGGTGTTCGATTTGCCGGCGCTGGACCTGCGTGTGCTCGTCGTGCGCGACGCCGACGTGCCGACCTATGTCGAGCATGGCGCGGCTGATCTCGGCATCAGCGGTCGCGACGTGCTCGAGGAGCGTGGCAGCGACCTGTACGAGCCGCTCGATCTCGGCATCGGCAAGTGCCGGCTGAGCGTGGCCGAGCCGATCGACCCGCCGGTGCGCGCCGTCGACGACGAAGGCCGCGGCGCCCATCTGCGCTATTGCACCAAATTCCCCAATTTGACGCGCCGTCACTTGGAGAAGGCCGGCATCGTCGCTGACGTCATCAAGCTCTACGGCTCCGTCGAGCTGGGCCCGCTGACCGGGCTGTCCGACCGCATCGTCGACTTGGTGTCGTCGGGCGAAACCCTACGGCAGCACCGCCTTCGCGAGATCGAGGTCATTCTCGAGGTCACGTCGCGTCTGGTGGTCAACCGCGCCGCCTGGAAGCTGAAGCGCCGTCCGATCGACGCGCTCTTGGCTCGCCTGGCAGACGTCATTTGATCTAGACTGTTTCCGTGGCGGAGCTGCAGATCCACCCGCGCATCGAGCAGCAGGGGATAGGGCGCGAGAAGGCACAAGCGGTGTTGGACACGGCGTTGCCGCGTCTGCAGCCGTTCCGCGATCACGCCGTGCACAGCATGATCGGCGTGCTCGACTGGGACCATCGGCTGCCGTCGAAGCAGCTGACGCTGCGGCTGCACGTCTGTTACGACGACGCCGGGCGACAGCGCTTCGATCAGGCGTTGCAGCGACGGCGCGAAGAGATCCAGCAGCGCGATCTCTTCCCCGAGTTCGACGTGCCCGACTTCGCCGGCTTGCCCGCGGATGAAGCCTATGACGTCGAGCTCACCGCGCAGCTCGACATCGAGACGATGCGGCTGACGTCGCCGTGGCGTCGCGACGTGCCGGAAGAGGACGCGGCGGCGGCGATCGAGGCGGTGCGCGTTTCCAGCGTCTTCGCCGACGTCAAAAAGCAGGAGCTGGGCCGGCCGCCGGCGCTCGGCGACTTGGAAGCCGTCGCTTGGACGCCGCCGTGCGAATCGGGCCAGAAGCGCTGGACGCTCGACGTCTGGTGGCTGACGGCGTTCGACGGGCGGATTGGCCGCGGCTGGTCGTTCCTCGTCGATCATTCGGCGGCGACGGCGGCCGAGCGCGTCGTGGCGTCGCGGGAGTTTACGGTTCGCGCGGGCTGAGCGGGCTTCGCCGCCGCGCGTTGACGAAGCGGGTTGGCGCGCACGCAACTTTGTCGCGGAAAACGCGATAAAGGGAGGGCGGATGGGGGGAATTACGCCGAGCCCACCATCCTCCGGAATCGATCGTCGGCCGGAATGATCGACGACCGGAATCGCCAGCCAAAGTCGATCGTCAAGCCGGATCAGCTCGCCGCAACCGCCGCGCGACCGTGACGACTGACGCCCCACTGGCGCGTGGCATTCACCTTGCCTAACTACCACCCGTGCGCATCCGCGACCGGCTCGAACGCGTGGTGGACATTCGGCCCGGCGAAGGCGTCCGCACGATATTGATGTTTTTTACCGTTTTGCTGCTCATCGCGTCCTACACGATGACCAAAGCCGTACGCGACGCGGTCTTCCTCGAGCACTTCGGCCTCACGCAGCTCAGCTACATGATGATCGGCATCGCGGTCGTCGCCGGCATCTTCGTCAGCGCCTACAAGCGCCTCACCGCCGGCCGCCCGCGCAGCTTGGTCGCGCTCTTCACCAACAGCATCATCGCGCTCACGCTCGTCGCCATGGCCATCGGCCTCGAGCACGACGTGCAGTGGATTTCGTGGGGCCTCTATTTTTGGTCCGCCGTCTTCGGCCTCGTCCTCGTCGCCGATTTCTGGCTGCTCGCCAACGACCTCTTCGACGCGCGCGAAGCCAAGCGCCTCTTTCCTATCATCGGCTCGGGCGCGATCTTGGGCGGCTTCTTTGGCGGTGCGCTCGCCGGCTGGCTCGCCAAGCCGCTGGGCGCGCCGCGCCTCTTGTACCTCGTCGCCGCCGCGCTCGTCGGCGCCGCGCTCTTGTCGAACGTCGCCTGGCGCTATCGCCGCGCCGACGTGCAGCGCGAGGTCAAGAACGCGCCGCGGGCCAAGCTCTCGGACGGCTTCGCCATCTTGCGCGAGAACCGCTACGTGCAGCTGATCGCGGGAATCCTTTTGTGCATGACGGTCTGCTACACGATCGTGCAGTGGCAATACAAAGGCATCGCCAAGATCCACTTTGGCTCGCACCGCGACGACATGACGGCGTTCTTCGGCACCTTTGCCGCCGTCTTGAACTTGGGGACGTTCGTGCTGCAGGTGCTGGGCACGCCGCGGCTCTTGCGTCGCTGGGGCGTCGGCTTCGGCCTGCGCGTCTTGCCGAGCGGCATCGGCCTGGGCGCGCTCTTGCTCCTGACGACGGCCGTGTTGCCGCTGCCGATGCTGGCCGCGGCCGCGACGGCGATGCTGCTCTGCGACGGCTTCCGCTTCTCCGTCGACAAAGCGTCGACCGAGCTGCTCTACCTGCCGATCTCGCGCGCCGTGAAAGATCGCGCCAAGCCGTTCATCGACACCTTCGTCGACCGCTTTGCCGGCGCGCTGGCGAGCTTTCTGTGGCTGTTCTTGACGTTCGTGTTCCACATCGATCGCCCCGATCGCATCGTGTTCGCGTCGCTGTTGACCTTGGCGGTAGCCGCGGTGTGGATGGTGCTCGTCGGCCACGCGCGTAAAGCCTACGTCGCGGCCTATCGCGAGATGCTGGCGATGTCGCAAAAGGACGCGCCGCTGCCGGCGATCGCGCCGGCGCACGTGGATCGGCGGCTGCAGGAGCGCGTCATCGCCGAAGTCGGCAAGCTGACGACGAACGACGCGGACGACGACAAGCGGCTGCAGGCGATCGCGCGCCTGGCGCGCAAGACGCCCGATCTGGCGCTGCCCGTCGCGCCGCTCGTGCCGGCGCTGCTGCGCGAGGCCGAGCTGGTCCAGCGGCTGGCGCTGGCGCTGCAAGCGGCGACGGCAAATTCGGACGCGACGAAGCAGCCGAAGTCGCTGTTGGCGAGCCTGCTGCAGGTGCGGCTGCGCGTGGCCTTGCGTCGGCTGTTCGATCTGTTGGCGCTGTCGTATCCGGCCGGCGACGTGCGCGCGGCCGAGGCGGCGATCGTGGCCGAGTCCAACGCGGCGCGCGCCGGCGCCCTCGAGCTGCTCGATAACGTCATTCGCGGCGCGCATCGGCGTCCGCTGCTCGACGCGCTGGAGTCGGTCGTGCTGCCGCGGCGCGGCCCGGCGCCCGATCGTGCGGCGACGCTGGCGGCGCTGTTCGATCTGCACGAACCGGCGCTGCGTCGCGAGCTGACGAGAGCCGCGCGCGCCGAAGGCGTCGCCATCGCCGACGTCAGCGAGCCCGAGGAAGAGGCCGCCGTCGCCGACGCCGAGGGCGCGCCGGCGGTGGTCTAACCAGCGGGAACGAAGTCGCGGCCGAGCGCGCGGCCGAGCTGCGCGACGGCGAGCGGCTTGACGTCCGCGAGCGTCAGCGGCCGCCCGGTCTCGACCGCGAGCGACGTCATCACCGCCGACTCGAGCCCGCACGGATTGATGGTCAAAAAGCGGCTGAGATCGGTGGCGACGTTGAGCGCGAAGCCGTGCAGCGTCACCCAGCGACGAACGGCGATGCCGAGCGACGCCACTTTGCGCGCGCCGATCCACGCGCCGGTCCAGCCGGGATTGCGCCGACCTGCGAGCCCGACGTCGGCGCAGACGCCGATGAGCGCTTCCTCGAGATTGCGCAAATAGCCGTGTAGATCGCGCTCGTCTTCGCTCAGCTTCAAGATCGGATAGCCGACGAGCTGACCCGGGCCGTGATAGGTGACGTCGCCGCCGCGCTCGACCTCGATGACGGGAATGTCGCCGGGCGCGAGCACGTTGGCCGACGCTTTGAGCCGCCGGCCCAACGTGATCACATCCGGATGTTCGACGAGGAGGAGGGTGTCGACGATGGCGTCGCGCTGCCGCTGTTCGACGAGCTGCTTCTGAAGCTCCCAGACTTCGACGTACTCACGCCGGCCCAGGTCGATGAGCGCGCCCGGTTTCAGCTTAGCCGCGCTTGCCGCCATTGATGAGGTGGCCGCTCTCACCGAGCGCCGCCTTGGCCGCTTCCATGACGGCCTCGCCGAGCGTCGGATGCGGATGGATGGTGAGCGCGAGATCGGGCAGGAATGCGCCCATTTCCAGCGCCAGCGCGCCTTCCGAGATCAGGTCCGACGCTTCCGGCCCGACGACAGCCATGCCGATGAGCTCGTCGGTCTCGGCGTCGGCGATGAGCTTGACGAAGCCGTCGGTCTCGGCGATGGCGATGGCGCGACCGAGCGCCGCGAACGGGAACTTGCCGGTCTTGACCTTGCGGCCGGCCTTGATCGCGTCCGGCTCCATCGTACCGACCGTCGCAATCTCGGGATCGGTGAAGATGACGGCCGGAATGACGACCGCGTCGTTCTCCGACTTGTGCCCGGCGATGACTTCGGCCACGACCTCGGCCTCTTTGTACGCCTTGTGCGCCAGCATCGGCTGCTGCGCGACGTCGCCGATGCAGTAGATGTTCGGGATGTTCGTGCGCTGCTGCTTGTCGACGGTGATGAAGCCCTTGTCGACCTTGACGCCAATCTTCTCGAGCCCGATGTTCTCCCAATTCGGGCGGCGACCGACCGTCATCAGCACCTTGTCGGCGACGAAGGTCTTGATGCCCTCCTTCGTCTCGACGCGGACGGCGGCGCCGTCTTTCGTCTCTTCCCACGACTGCGCCTTGCACTCGAGGTGAATCTCGACGCCGCCCTTCTTGAGCTTGCGCTGCACGACGTTGACGAGCTCGGGATCGTTGCCGGGCAGGAGCTGCGCCGTGCCTTCGATGACCGTCAGCTGCGAGCCGAGCTTGTGATAGGCCGAGCCGAGCTCGAGGCCGATGTAGCCGCCGCCGATGACGAGCAGGCGCTTCGGCACTTCCGTCAACGCCAGCGCGCCCGTCGAGTCGATGATGCGCTTGCCGTCGGGCTTGAAGCCGGGGATTTCGATGGGCCGCGAGCCGGTGGCGATGACGATGGCCTTGGCCGCCTCGATGGCGACGGTCTGCCCGTCATTCGTCTTCACTTCGACGCGGTTCTTGTCGGTGATCGTGGCCGTGCCCATGATCGTCTGCACGCCCGAGGCTTTGAGCAGCTGCTTGACGCCGCCGGTGAGCTTGTTGACGACCTCGCCCTTCCACGTCTGCGTGCGCGTCCAGTCGAGCTTGGGCTCGGCGACGATGCCCATCGGGTTGTGCTTGGCGAACTCGAACTGCTTCGAGGCTTGGATGAGCGCCTTCGAGGGGATGCAGCCGACGTTCAAGCAGACGCCGCCGACGACCTCCTTCTCGACAGTGATGCACTTGACACCGAGCTGGGCGAGGCGGATGGCGGCCATATACCCGCCGGGGCCGGCGCCGATGACGATCGCGTCCGTCTTCAAGGTTTCCATGGCGTGCTTGTAATATAGGACGGGCGGGTTGTCACTGCCCTCGAAAATGGGGCCGATTCCCGCGTGCGAAACGGGTTGCGCGGCGCCGCGGCCGGTCTTAGCGCGGGGTCAGCTGGCGGTCTCGGCCGGCGCGTCAATCGCGTCCGGCTCTTTCTTGACCGCGCGCTTCTTCTTGGCCGGCGATTTCTCGGGCCGCTTCGGCTTGTCGAACGGCTCCAGCTTCACCGGCCGCCCCTCGTCGATGCTGCGATAGAGCGCGCGAATGATGCGCACGTCGGCGAGCCCTTCGGCGCCCGACGGCGCCGGCTCCTTGCCGTCGATGATGCAGCCCGAGAAGTAGGCGATCTCGGTCGCGATCTGATCGCAGGCCTTGAACTTCTTGCGCTTGGTCTTGTTGCCGATGGTGACTTCCTGCCGCCGCTCGCCACGATACTCGTAGGCGGGATCGAGCGTGAGCGAGCCTTTGGTGCCGATGATCTGGTACCAGCCCGTCGACGCGGCGCCGAAGCTGACCGAGAAGCTCGCCAGTCGATCGCCGGGAAAACGCAGCGCGGCCACGAGCTGCTCTTCGACGCCGGTGAAGCGCGCGTCGCCGGGTTTCGTGCCGGCCATGCCGATGACTTCGGTCGGCTCCTCGCCGAAGATGTAGCGGGCGGCGTTGATGCAGTAGATGCCGATGTCGTAGAGCGCGCCGCCGCCTTCCTGACGCGGATTGAGACGCACGTTGTTCTCGGCGACTTGCATCGTGAACGCGCTGTGGAAGATGCGCGGCTCGCCCAACTTCTCGCGGCGCACGAGGTCGACGGCGCGCAAGTTGGACTCCTCGAAGTGCAAGCGATAGGCGACCATGAGCTTGGCGCCGCCGTTGTTGCAAGCGGCGGTCATGGCGTCGCAGTCTTCCTCGGTGACCGCCATCGGCTTCTCGACGAGCACGTGGATGCCGTGTTTGGCGGCGCGCTCGGCGAATTCGCGATGTTTGTGGTTGGGCACGACGAGGTAGACGGCGTCGATGTCGCCCGAGGCGCACAAGTCGTCGAAGCCGTCGTAGCCGAGCGTGCGCTGAACGCCGTAGGTCTTGGCCAGCTTCTTCAGCTTGCGTTCGTCGCCGGAGACGAGCGCCGTCAGCTCCGAGCTCTTCTTGGCGTGCGCGAACGCGGGCAGCACGGCCGCCTGCGCGAAGTGGCCCTGCCCGACGACCGCGTAGCGGATTTTGCGTTTGGCCATGCGCGCATCGTACGCCGGGGCGCGTGGGGCGCAAGGCGAGAACTGGCGGGCGCGCCTCCGTGACGATACGGTGTTGATGCACGTGCGCGGCGGGAACACAAGGCTGTCTTCAATCGTCACACCTGCCCGCTACCGAAAATAGTTTACGGGAAGGTCACTTCGTGACTAAGATATGCAACCGTTCGGGGAGGTGACCATGAAGTCTGTGCTTGGATTAGTAGTGGCAATGATGCTGGTAGCGCCGGGTTGCGGCGACGACACGACGTCGACGACGTCGAACTTCGACTTGTCGGCTACGCCGGACTTGACGGCGCCGGTGGCCGGCAAGGACATGACGCCGGTCAAGGCGACGACCTGTGCCGGAGCACTGGGCTGCGTGAGTCAGGGCTGCCTCACGCTCGGCAGCGAGGCGGCTGACGCGGCGTGCGGCCAGGAGTGCGCGTCGGCCCTCACGGGCGCTGAAGCGGCCGAGTTCAACGCGTTGTTTGAGTGCGTCGTGACGAATGCTGTCTCGCCCGGAGACGGCGGCAGCACGGTGTTTGACCCGAGCAAGGTCACAATGGTGCTGGCGGGCGCATGCAAGTTGCAATACCTGAACTGCATGGGTGTCGGCCTCGACCAGTAAGTTCTCGCCACTCGGCGGGGTATGGGCGGCGTCTCAGCGAGGCGCCGCCTTTTCTTTTTGTGGTAAGAGGATCCATGCGTACGGCGTTGGTGGCAGTTGTCTTGTTGTGGGTGCGGCTGGCGGTGGCGAGCCCTGACGATCCCAAGGTCAAAGCGAAGGCGCTCTTCGAGTCGGGAACGGCGCACTATAACCTGACGGAATACAAAGAGGCGCTGGCAGACTTCAAGGGCGCCTATCGCCTGTTTCGCGAGCCGACGTTCCTCTTCAACATCGCGCAGTGCGAGCGCCAGATGGGCGACTTCGCGACGGCGGCGAGCCAGTATCGCGCGTATCGTCGCGAGTCAGCGAACGCGCCCAACCGCACCAACGTCGATGAGCTCATCACCGAGATGGACAAGCAGGCGGCGCTCCACGTCCACGCCGAATCGCAACCGGCCAAGCCAGTCGTCGTCGAACCGAATCTGGCTCCGACCATACCGCCGCCGGTGACCACGGCTGCGCCGAGCGAAAGCGCACCGATCTTGATCGCGACCTCGCCGCCGCCACGCAAGCCGATCACGAAGAAGGCTTGGTTCTGGGCGACCGTCGCCGGTGCCGCCGTTGTCGTTGGTGCCGGCGTCGCTCTGGCCGTCGTGTTCTCCGAGTCTCATGCGCCCACCGCGTCGGTGGGCAGGATCAACGGAAACTAATGCGTATCGCTGGATTGCTGCTGTTGTCGTCGCTGGCGGTTGGATGCGGCGGGCCCGCTTGTCGCGATCACACGCTGCTCCTGAGCTTCTCTTTGGCGAGCGGCGTGAGTGCCGACGCACTGTCGATCACGGTCGACGTAGCGGGTAGCGCCAAGGTTTCGCCGCTCGCCCTCAAGAGCGGCACGACCAACGGCACCATCGAGATCGACTTTCCTGGCGGCTATCCGAGCGGCAGCGCTGTCGACGTGAGCATCAGTGCGACGTCTGGCGGCGTCCAGACGGGCACTGGCAGCAAGTCGGTCACAGCCACCGGAAGCTGCCAGAAGCTGTCGATTACGATCTCAGCAGGTCAACCGAGTAACGCGCAGGATATGACCCTCGCGGCGGCGGACATGTCGCCGGTCGCCAACAAGCATCAAGGCGACGCTTGCGGTCCGACCGACGTCTGCGACACCGGCAAGTGCATCGATGGCTACTGCTGCAACGATACGTGCGGCGGGCAATGCCAAGCTTGCGACGTCGTCGGCAAGCTCGGCATGTGCACGACGACCACGGACGGAATTCCGCACGGCAGTCGTACCGCGTGCACGGGCAGCGGCACTTGCGGCGGCGCCTGCACGGGCGCGTCGGCGACGGTCTGCACGTACCCGACGACTACCGTCATCTGTGGCGCGGCGTGCGATGGCCACTGCGACGGCGCCGGCGGCTGCAGCTCGACCGCCGGCGGCATGTGCCCCAACGGTTTCGCTTGCGGCGCGAGTGGCTGCGACACAACGTGCGCGACCGACGGCGATTGCCAGCCCAACTTCCATTGCGCCGCACCGAGCTGCGTGCGTGATGTCGAGAGCGACTGCCTCGATGGCAAGGACAACAACGGCGACGGCTTGGCCGACTGCCAGGATCCGACTTGCACTTCAATGGTGCAATGTGTCCCAGGCGCTCCCGCCGGTGACGAGCTCGGAATTGAGCAGGCGGCAGGGTCGACATGCCCGACCACATTTGGCCTATCGGAAGCGCAAAACCAAGGTCTCAATGCCCCGGCCTGTGATACGAGCGGCTGCGGTTGCAACGCCTATGTCACTTGCGACGTGTCCTTGGCGATCACGAGCAGCACTTCCTGCTCGCCTCGAACCACGCTTGCTACTCAACGCATCGAGCAGCGAGTCGGAGCTTCCAACACCGAAGCACCTACGGTTGCACCATGTGCCACGATTCAAACGACCGCAACGAACGGCTTCTTCTTGAACTCGAATAACTATGTCAGCGCTCGGTGCACGGCGACGGGGACCAAATCACCGACGGCACCTTCCTGGACGGGCAGCGAGACCTTCTGTGCAACGAACCGAACGTCCGCTACTTGCGCTTCATCTGCGCAAGTTTGCGCGGCGATTCCGCCGGCCGCGTCTCCCATTTGTGTGCGTGTTCCTTCGGCTGCCGCGAGCTGCCCGGCCGGATATACGACGGGCAAAAGCGCGACGTGGTACGCGAGCTATATGGATAGTCGCGCGTGCACGTGTGACTGCGATGCCCCGACGAACGGCGCGTGCGGACCGTATGTCGATAACGCCTTCTACAGCGGCAGCACTTGCCCTATCCCGACAACTGGCCCCCAGGGATCCTGTGCACTCGAGGTCGGGATGTGTGACGTTACGGGTGGCGAGTACGCCTGGGGATTTTGTATTTTGTCGAGTAACGAATCTGTGAGCGCTGTTGCCGTCACTGCGGCAGACGTGTCGGGAACCTGCAACACGAAGGTCGATAACAGCGGTACGGCGACGCCGACTGAAGGGTCGACGATCTGCTGCCAATAGGGGTCTCGGGGTGATTCGCGGCGGCGGCGCATGGCCGTCGCTGCTGCTACTGATGCACGCCGCCCAGCTTCTGCCGCGGCAGCGCGGCCAATTCCCGCAGCTGCTCCTCCAGATGCGCCGGCACCTCCGCGAACACATCCTCGACGAGCGTCCGCAGCTCGGGCGCGCCCACGCGCTCCTCCTGCGCCACCGCGTCGCGCACTTCGCCGTCGAGCTCCGCGCGTAACGCCGCGTCGGCCGCTTCGTCGAGCAGCCCCTCGGCCATGAGCCACGTTCGGAAGCGCACGATCGGATCGCGCGCCCGCCACTGCTCGGTCACGCGCTCATCGCGATAACGCGACGGATCGTCCGACGACGAATGCGCCGACACGCGATACGTCAGCGCCTCGACCAGCGTCGGCCCTTCGCCGCGCCGCGCCCGCGCCACCGCGTCACGCACCGTCGAATACACGGCCAACACGTCATTGCCGTCGCAGCGCACGCCGCGGAAGCCGTAGGCCAACGCCTTGACCGCCATCGTCGGCGCCGCCGTCTGCACCGCGACCGGCGTCGAGATCGCCCACTGGTTGTTCTGACAGAAGAACACCACCGGCGCCTGATACACGCCCGCGAAGTTGGCCGCGACGTGGAAGTCCTCCTCGCTCGTCGCGCCGTCGCCGAGGCAGCCGAGCACGACCGCGTCGTCGCCGCGCAGCTTGGCCGCCATCGCCATGCCGACCGCGTGCGGCAGCTGCGACGCGATGCACGACGACATCGTCACGTACTTCGCGTCGCGCGTGCCCGGATGACACGGCAGCTGCCGCCCTTTGGCGACGTCGTCGGCGTTGCCGTAAATCTGCGCCACGTAGCTGCGCAGCGGCAGCCCGCGATAGATCGCCGCGCCCGCCTCCCGCAACGCCGGCACGATCCAATCGTTCGGCCCGAGCGCCGCCGCTGCGCCGACGACCGCCGCTTCCTGCCCGCGCGCCTCGCCGTAAAAGCCGATGCGCCCTTGACGCTGCAGCGCCAACAGCCGCTCGTCCATGATGCGGATGAGCTGCATGCCGCGATAAATCCGCCGCCACTCCGCCGCCGACAGCTGCGGCACGCGACCCGCCTGCGCCACGCCGCGCTCGTCGAGCACTTGAAACAGCGTCAGCTCGCTCGCGTCCGCCGGCACGTCGGCGATCTGCCCGCGCATGCGCGTCGGGTCGGCCATGACGGCTAGACCATCTCCATGAACATCAGCGTCGGATCTTCGAGCAGCGAGATGACGTGCACGAGGAACTGCGCGCCTTCGTAGCCGTCGACGATCCGATGATCGAGCGAGATCGACAGGTTCATGATGTCGCGAATCACGATCTGCCCATCGCGCACGACCGGCGTCGGCTTGATCTTGTGCACGCCGAGGATCGCCACTTCCGGGAAGTTGATGATCGGCGTCGCCAACACGCCGCCGAGCGTTCCCAGCGACGAGATCGTGAACGTCGAGCCGGTCAGATCGTCGCGCGTCGCCTTGCCCGTCTTCGACTTCTCGTTCAGCTCGTCGAGCGTGCGCGCGATATCGAACAGCGAGCGCTGATCGGCATCCTTGACGACCGGCACGATGAGCCCTTCGGCCGTCGCCGCCGCCACGCCCACGTGGTAGCGCTTGCGCAGCACGATCTCCTGCTTGGCCTCGTCGAGCGTCGAGTTGACGATGGGGAACTTCTTGAGCCCCGCGCACACCGCCTTGATGATGAACGGCAGGAACGACAGCTTGATGCCGCGCTCTTCGGCCCGCGCTTTAGCCCGCTTGCGCAGCGCCGTCAGCTCGGTCACGTCGCACTCTTCGACGTAGGTGAAGTGCGCCGCCGTCTGCCGCGAGCGATGCATGTTCTCGGCGATCTTCTTGCGCACGCCGCGGAAGGGCACGCGCTCGTCGGCCGCATCCGCGTGCGTCGCGATCGGCTGATACGCGCGCGCCGTCGCCACGGCCGGAGCCGTCGCGTGCGTCGTCGTCGTCGCGCCGCCGTTGCCGGCGAGCCGCACGTCTTCGTGGGTCACGCGGCCGTTCGGCCCGGTGGCGTTCACCGTCGACAAATCGACGCCCAAGTCGCGCGCCAGCTTGCGCGTCGCCGGCGTCGCCAACACTTTGCCGCCGGCCGGTCGCGCCGGCATGCTGATGACGTTCGACGACTGCGCCGGCGCCGCATGCGCGGTGGCAACGACCGGCGCGGCGTGCGGCGCCGCGGCCTTCGCCGGCGCCGCTGCCGTCGCCGACGCCGTCTCCTCGATGACGAGCATGACCGCGCCCACCGCGCAGATCTTGCCCTCTTCGGCGCGAATTTCCCGGACGATGCCCGCTTTCGGCGACGGAATTTCGACCGTCGCTTTGTCGGTCATGACCTCCACCATCGGCTGATCTTCGCGCACGTGATCACCGGGCTTGACGTGCCACTTGACCACTTCGCCTTCGACGACGCCTTCGCCGATGTCGGGGAGCCGAAACTCGAACATGGTTACCTCTGACTAAAACTGCGCGGTTTGCTTGATCGCCAGCGCCACGCGATCCGGCGACGGCAAGTATTCGTTCTCGAGCGTATACGGAAACGGCGTGTCGAAGCCGGCGACGCGCGCGATCGGCGCCTCCAGCGACATCAGCGCCTTCTCGGCGATCAGCGCCGCCAGCTCGGCACCGTAGCCGCACGTCTTCGGCGCTTCGTGCGCGATGACGACGCGTCCGGTCTTGCGCACCGACGTCAAGATCGTCTCGGTATCGAGCGGCAAGAGCGTCCGCAAATCGATGATCTCGGGATCGAAGCCGTCTTTTTCCGCGAGCTGCGCCGCTTCCAAGCAGGTGTGCACCATCGCGCCGTAGCACAAAAGCGTCACTTGCGCGCCCGGCCGCACGACTTTCGCCTTGCCCAGCTCGACGACATATTCACCGTCGGGAACTTCACCTTTGGCCGCGCGATAGACCCGCTTCGGCTCCATGAAGATCACCGGATCTTCGCCGCGCATCGCCGCCGTCAATAAGCCCTTGGCGTCGTAAGGATTCGACGGCACGACGACCTTCAGCCCCGGCGTGTGCACGAAATAGGCTTCGGGCGACTGCGAGTGATAATGGCCGCCGCGAATGCCGCCGCCGTACGGCGTGCGAATGACGACCGGGCACGGATACTGACCGCCCGAGCGATAACGAAATTTCGCCAGCTCGTTCACGATCTGGTCGTACGCGGGATAGATGAAGTCGGCGAACTGGATCTCGGGCACCGGCCGCAAACCGTAGAGCGCCATGCCGATGGCCGAGCCGATGATGCCCGCTTCGGCGAGCGGCGTGTCGAAGACGCGCTCGGCGCCGAACTCCTCGTACAGCCCGCTCGTGGCGCGGAAGACGCCGCCGAACTTGCCTACGTCCTCGCCGAGCACGACGACGCGCGGATCTTTGCGCATCTGCAAGCGGAGCGCGTCGTTGACGGCCTGAATGATGTTCCAAACGGGCATTCGCTAATGTCCTCCGTGACCCGGTTTGGCGCGCGGCAACGCCAGCAGCTCCGCCTTTTGCTCGACGAGATGCGGCGGCAGCTCGGCGAAGACGTCGTCGAACAGCGTGTCGACATCGGGATTCTCGAGCTCGCCCGCCTGCTTTACCGCGACGGCAATCTCGTCCGTCAATTCGCCGACGAGCCGCTCGTGCAGCGCCTCGTTCCAGATGCCGCGCTGCTCGAGGTGACGCCGCCAGCGCTCGAGCGGATCGTTCTGTTCCCACTTCTTCGGCTCGGCCGCGTCGCGATAGGCCGCCTGATCGTCCGCCGACGAATGCTCGCCGCGACGATAGGTGACCGCTTCGATCAACGTCGGTCCGTGTCCGGCGCGCGCGCGCGCGACCGCGTCCTGCATGACCGCGATGACGGCGAGCAGATCGTTGCCGTCGACGCGAATGCCCGGCATGCCGTACGCGTGCGCCTTGACGGCGATCGTCTTGGCGGCCGTCTGCTGGCTGCCCGGCGTCGAGATGGCCCAGCCGTTGTTGCGGCAGAAGAAGATGCACGGCGCCTTGAAGACGTTGGCGAAGTTGAGCCCGACATGAAACTGCCCGGTCGAGGTCGCGCCTTCGCCGAAGTAGACGAGCGCGAGGTCGTCCTTCTTGGCGATCTTGGCGCCCATCGCCATGCCCGTCGCTTGCGGAATCTGTGTCCCGACCGGCGACGAGATCGACACGATATTCAGCCAATTAGCCGAGTGATGCACCGGCATCTGGCGACCTTTGATGGGATCGGCCGCGTTGCCGAACAGCTGATTGGTGTACTGCTCGATGCTGTAGCCGCGCCAAAAGAACACGCCCGGCTCGCGATACGACGGGAAGATCCAGTCGCGCGCCTCGAGCGCGTAGGCGCCGCCGAAGTGCGTGGCCTCTTCTCCCGTCGACGACATGTAAAAGCCGAGCCGGCCTTGGCGCTGCAGCTTCATCATGCGGTCGTCGACGAGCCGCACTTGCAGCATGCCGCGATAGAGCGCGAGCGCGGCCACGTCCGGCACGCTGGGCGCATCGGCGCCGGGACGAATCGAGCCGTCGTCCATAAGCAGCGAGAACAGCGGGGAATCTTCGCGATTCTCGGTGGCGCTCGGCGCTGGCTGTCCCTTCACCCGCATCGGCTCATTCCAGTCATGCCGTCGCGGTAGTAACTGCTCCATAGTCTTAAGTCAAGGCGACAAGCGCCGATAAAGATTGCGCATTGCGTTAGCTACGGCGACGGGTAGCAAGTCGCGTCGAGGAGCTCGGGACGATACTCGAAATGCATGGTGTCGAAGTGGCTCCAGCGACCGCCCCAAATGAATCCTTCGGCCTCGAACGCGTCGACGATCGCCTGCGGGATCTGGTTGCGCCAGCCGTTCTTCTCCCAGCGCCAGTAGTTGCTCAGCGCCGGGTTGATGTCGATGGCGATGCCCCACGAGTGCGCGCTCGGCCGATCGGTGCCGGCGATGTTGCGCTCGTTGAGCGTGCCGCCGAGCTTCGCCAGAAACGGGCGCAGCGTGGGGTCGGCTTCCTGCGCCTTTTGCAGCCGCGCCGCGACGCGCGCGAACGCCGGCGCCGCGCGCTCGTGCACTTGCGCTTTGTGGCCGAGAAAATCGACCCGAACAATTCCTGTCTTGGGGCCGCGCTTGGGATACGCCGCGCGCAAGAGCGGATCGAGCCGCACGCGACCGGGATCCCAATCGGCGACGGTCACGGGCGCGATCGGTCCCGGCTGATAGCGCTGCAGGAACAGGTCGGCGACGTCGGGATGCTCGAGCCGCTCGTCGGCCGTCTTCGTCAGCCCGTCGTGCAGTGGGAGCTTGGTGCCGTCGGGCAGCTGCAGCGCGTCCGGCAGCGCGGTCACGCCGTAATAGCGCGCCAGACAGGCGAGCGGCGCCGGGATCGTCGCCTCATTCACGACGCCGGGAAGCAAAAGCCAGCCGCGCAGTATCAATGATATCGTGACCACCATGAGCCGTGCCCTCGTCGTTGCGTGTGCGCTGGGCTTTACGACTGCCGCGGCGCGCGCGGAGCAACCTTATACGCCGGCGCCGGTGGAATCCGTGCCCGGCTATTTCGCGCTGCCGATGCCGTGCAAGATCAGCGAAGGCAACGAGCGGCAAGTCGTCGAGTGCAAAGATCAGCTGCTCGAGAAGAAGTCGCTGCGCGAGCTGTCGATCGCGCGCAATACGATCTACGCGCGTTACGGCTGGGACGGCTATCGCAAGCCGTGGCTGCGCGAGTATTTCCACGCGCAGCCGTGGTTCAAGCCGAACCCGAAGTTCAGCTACAAGCAGCTGAGCGACTTCGATCGCAAGAACGCGCACTTCATCGGCGTACGCGAGCAGTCGCTGGGCTCGACGGAGCTGTATCACATGCGCGACGACATCTACGCGCATTACGGCCGCATCTGGGACGACTTGCCGGAGTGGACGCTCAAGAACGGCAAGGTCGTGCGCGCGTGCGATCGGCCGGACGACATCGACCCGAGCGCCGGTTACAACGACGAGGATCAGCCGAGCCGGCAGTGCGAGTACCTGCAGACGAAGTGGTACAAGCCGAACAAGCACTATTCGCCCGATCAGATCTCGGCCACCGACAAGATCGAGCTCGGCCTCATCGCGCGGGCGATGGGCGAGTTCGCGCTCGACGAGCAGGCGCGCGGCAAGAGCGAGGCGTCACTCGATCGGCTGCTGACGCTGACCGAGCTCCGGCAGCTGTCGTTGCGCGATCTGCGGCTCCTGCGCAACACGATCTACGCGCGCCGCGGTCGCCCGTTCAAGTCCGAGGTCATTCGCGATCACTTCAAGGGCATGGATTGGTACAAGGCTCGCGCCGACTACAACGACAAGCTGTTGAGCGCCAATGACGTCCGCAACATCGGCCTCATCAAGACCGTCGAGAACGAGCTGGGCGGGCCGCTCACCGACGAGGATTGGCTGACCGAGCCAGTCAGCGACGGCGCTTGATGAGCGCCAACCGCTCCGTGTGAGCGGCTCGTGAAGTCAGCGTAAGCGAAGGCGATCGCCGTCGCCTGCATGTTCGATCGTCACGTCGCTGCCGAGATCGTGCGACAGCTGCAGGAGGAGCGCGGTCAAGCCGGGGTCGTGCGCGCGGCGCGGCGGCTGGCCGAGGCCGGCCACGAGCGGCGTCAGCGTGACGTCACGCGCGGCGCCGTCGCCGTCGAGCGCGAAGTCGAGCATGACGGCGTCGCTGACGTCGGTGCACGCGCAGCCGAAGGCGAAGTTGCCGAGCGAGTAGGCGATGACGGCGCGGCCGCGGCGTTCGATCCCTTGCGCCGTGTGCGGGCCGTGGCCGATGACGGCGCTGGCGCCGGCGTCGACGAGCCGCGCGGCCAAGCGGCGCTGGGCGTCGTCGGGCACGTAGAGGCCGGTGTGACCCCAATGCAGCGACACGAGCGTCGGTCGCGCGGCGTGCGCGACGGCGGCGACGAGCGCGTCGGCCGCGGCGTCATCCAGCGGCGCCTCGGGCGCGAATTGGCGGGTGATGATGGTGACGCGCCGGCCGCGCCGAACGATGACGGCGTCGCGGCTTTCGTAAGCCGCGGCGACGCCGGCTCGGGCGAGCGCGCGCACGGTGTCGTCGCGGCCGGCGGCGCCCTGGTCGAGCGCGTGATTGTTGGCGAGCGCCACGACATCGACGCGCTCACGCAGCCACTCGGCACGCTCGGGCGCAAACACAAAGCAATCGTCGGCGCCCGAGCCGACCGACCGGCGCGTCGTCAGCGGGCCTTCCAGGTTCACGAAACGAACGTCACCGACGAGTAGGCGTTCGGCGAACGGCGACGTCGTCAACGTCGGGCCCAGCTGCACGTCGCCCGCGGCCGCGACGTGCAGCGGCTTGGCCGCGCAACCGGCGACGGCGAGCGCCATCGTGCAGGCGATCGATGCTATGGTCACGACGCGATGGAGCTCATCGTTCTCGGCTTGGTCGCCGGCATCGGCTTCGCGTCCTACGCGCTCTGGCAAAAGGCGCGCAAGGACGAGGGCGAGGCGTTGACCGCCGAGAAGAAGCGGCTGCAAGCGCCCGCCGATCGCTCGCCGACGACGATGCAAGTGGGCGACGTCGTCCAGCACCTCGGCAGCGACTTCGTCGTCGAGGGCATCGTCACCTTCAGCGAAGACGGCCACGGCGCGCGGCTCTATCGCATGTTCGACGGCGGCGGCGAGCGCTTCTTGTTCGCCAAGCCCGGCGGCGGCGACCCGCTCTTGCTCGGCCCGGCGGTCATCGCCATCGACGGCGACCCGCCCGAAGCGCTCAGCCACGACGGCGGTGCCTACCGCTTGACCGCGCGCATGCAGGGCTCGGCCATCCGCGTCGGTCAGCTCGGCGCGCGCAAGCCGGGCGACAAAGCGCGCCTCTTCGAATACGCCGGTCCCGGCCCGGCGCGGCTCCTCCTCGTCGACTGGGGCGAGCGCGTCGAAGCCTTCGCCGGCGAGCGCATCTTGACCCACGCGCTCGACATCCTCCCCGGCCGCTGACGTCCGTCAGCGCGGCCGGTTGGGTCCGCCGACGAGATGCAGCTCCAGCTCGTTGTAAGCCTGGGTCAGCGACATCGTCAGCTGCGTCGCCGTCTTGTGCTTCTGCGGATTGCCGATGTGCAGGTCGGGATGATATTTGCGCATCAGCCGGCGAAACGACGTCTTCACCTCGGCAAACGGCGCGCCGTACGGCGTCTCCAGCTGCGCATAGAGCTCGCGCAGCCGCTTGTCCGAGGGCCCGAAGCCGAACCCGAACGACGGCGGGATCTTCCGCTGTTGCTGCTGCTGCCGCGGTGGCGGCGCCGTGCCGTTGGCCGCGCCGCGCGCCCGGGCCGTGTCGGCCGCGCGCTGCGCCGCCGCGCGCTCTTCGTCCTCGCGCCGCCGGCGCTCGCGCCGCCGCTGCAGCTCGGCCTCGAGCTCGTCGTCGCTCAAGTCGCCGATCGACGTCTCGCCGCCCGCCTTGTCGAGCAGCGCGTTCAAATTCGAGCGCGCCAGATCGAAGATGCGCTTGCTCAAGCTCATCGGCGCGAGCTCGCAGCCGACGACATCGTCACCGTCGTGCGCTCGATGCGCTCTTTGACCGCCCGGCCGATCAGCTTGACCGACTCCGGCGACAGCCCGCGAAACGCGACGCCCATGCCGAGCGGCCGCTGACTGCAGCGCACCACCTCGCCCGCCGCCTCGACGACGTGCAGCTCGTCGAGGATCAGGCTGAACTTCAAATTCACCCGCGTCCCCACCGGCAGCGGATCCTTGGACTTGATGAACACGCCCGTCGACGAGATATCGGCCACATACTCGTTGATGTACGCTTCCACCGGCGCGAACTCCTCGTTGATGGGTACGCGCCTCGCCCGCGGAATCTGCCTCGGCGGGGACTCTTTCACGGCGCGTCCTCCGCGTTGCTCGCCGCCCGCGCCGCCCGCGCCGCCTCCGGGTCCTTGCCGACGATCTCGAACTTCTCGATGTGGAAGCGCTTCTTGGGCTGCACGATGATCTTTTTCTGCAGCCGCTTCTCCATCTCCTCCAAGTATTGCTGCTCTACGGTAATCAGCAACTCGGCCACCTCGGGATTGCAGGTGACGACGATGCCGTCTTCGCGCACGCTGTTGCCGTCGCGTCGCAGCTGCCGCAAAATCTCGGCACATACCGTGGTCTTGGACTTCACGTAGCCCTTGCCTTCGCAATAAGGGCAGGGCTCGGTGAGCATGCGGCCGAGGGATTCGCGCGTGCGCTTGCGCGTCATCTCGACGAGGCCGAGCTCGGAGATCTTGGTGACGTTGGCCTTGGCTTTGTCGGCCTTCAGCGCCTCTTCGAACGCGCGCATGACCTTCTCGCGGTTCTGCTCTTTGTCCATGTCGATGAAGTCGACGACGATCATGCCGCCGATGTTGCGCAGGCGCAGCTGGTCGGCGACTTCCTTGCACGCCTCGAGGTTGGTCTTGGTGATCGTCTCCTCGAGCCCGCCCGACTTCTTGCCGACGAACTTGCCGGTGTTGACGTCGATGGCGGTGAGCGCCTCGCCTTGATCGATGATGAGCGAGCCGCCCGAGCGCAGCCCGACTTTGCGCTCGAGGCCGCGATCGATCTCGGCTTCGATGCCGTAGCCGTCGAAGATCGGCTCGCGCCCTTCGTAGAGCTCGATTTTACCGCCGAAATGCGGCATGAACGCGCCCACGAACTTCAGCAGCCGCTCGTATTCGCTCTTGCGAATCGACGATCAGCTTGTCCACTTGCGGCGTGAACAGATCGCGCACCGTCCGCAGCAGCAGATCGAGATCGCCGTACAGCAGCGACGGCGCGCGCACGGTTCGCTGCTTCGCCAAGATCGAGTTCCACAGCTTGATGAGGAACTCCATGTCGGCTTGCAGCTCTTTTTCGCTGACGCCTTCGGCGACGGTGCGGACGATGAATCCCGCGCCTTCGGGCCGCATGCTCTCGATGATGCCGCGCAGCCGCTTGCGCTCTTTGTCGGTGCCGATGCGCCGCGAAATGCCGACGTGATTGACGGTCGGCATGAACACGAGGTTGCGGCCCGGCAACGAGACGTAGGCCGTCGAGCGCGCGCCTTTGGTCCCGATCGGGCCTTTGGCGACCTGGATCATGATCTCCTGGCCTTCTTTGACCAGGTCCTCGATGCGCGCCTGCCGCCGCTCGCGCGACTTGTGATCTTCTTTGTGCTCTTCGTCGCTATCGAGGAAGAGCGACTTGAAGTCTTCGGGCGCGCCGCGCACGTCGGCGACGTATAAAAACGCCGCCTTCTCGACGCCGATGTCGACGAATGCCGCCTGCATACCGGGCAGCACGCGCTTGACGCGGCCCTTGTAAATATTGCCTACGATGCCGCGCTCGCGACGCCGCTCGATGTACAGCTCGCTGAGCTGCCCCTTTTCGATCAGCGCGACGCGGGTCTCAGGCCCGTCGGCGTTGATGACCAGCAGGTCTCCAGCCACGTTTCATCCAATCTCTAGAAGCAGAGTCTATGCAAAAAGTTTCGCGCCCCATCGTGAATCAGGACTCGGATGTCAGAGCGATCGGAGGGCGCAACCGTGATCGCCCTATTCGGGTAACACGTTAAGCCGCGTCGAACAAGCGTTTTACCGTCTTCGCCGTAGGGTGGCACATGCGTTGCTCTACACCCTGGCAATTGCAGCTTCGTTCGGGCGTTATTCTCGACTAACTCCGCCCGGGCGTAAGCGAATTCTTAGCCGCAGTCGCGTAGCAGCAACCTGCGATCTATTTCCTAGTTTGCTTTCTAGTTTGGGAGCCCTGGCGGGTCGGACCACTCGCCGGGGCTCACTCATTTTTGGGGCTCGCGTTTGTGCCGCGGCTTGATAAGGTCCGCGGCCACATGCGAATCCTTCTGACTGGCGCGACCGGCTTTGTGGGCTCGCACGTGGCGCGGGCATTGGTGGCGGCGGGGCATCAGGTTCGCGCGCTGGCGCGGCCGACGTCTTCGCGGGCGCTGCTCGACGACGTGCCCGAGCTCGAGTGGGTGACCGGCGACGTCATGGACTCGCCGTCGCTGACGGCGGCCGTGCGCGATCGCGAGGCGGTGGTGCACGCGGCGGCGGTCGTCGGCTTCTCGCCGCGCGCGGCCGAGCGGCAGCGCGCCATCAACGTCGAAGGCACGCGCCGCCTCATCGACGCGGCCAAAGCGGCGGGCGTGCAGCGCTTCGTGCACACGTCGTCGGTGTCGGCGGTCGGCAAGACGCCCGAAGGCTCGATCTCCGACGAGACGGCGCGCTACGACTGGCCGCCGGGCATGCCCTACAACGAGACCAAGCGCGACTCCGAGCGGCTGGTGCAGAAGACCGAAGGGCTGACGACGATCTGCTTGAGCCCGGCCTTGGTGTTCGGCCCCGGCGACGTCTTCAAGCGCACGCTGGGCCTGTTTCGGCTGGTGAAGTGGGGCCTATTGCCGGTCGTGCCGCCGGGCGGAACGACGATCTGCGACGTGCGCGACGTGGCCGAAGCGCACGTGAGCGCGCTGACGCAGGGAGAATCGGGCCAGCGCTACATTCTCGGCGGTCCGCACCTGACGTTCCGCCAGCTGGCGACGACGGTGGCGGAAGTGACCGGCGGGGCGCGGCCGTTGGCGGCGTTGCCGGCGAGCGTCGTGCACGCCGTCGAGGTGCCGCTGGCGGCGATCGGGCGCTTCTTGCCGCTGCCCGTCGGCGTCGGCACGCTCGAATATCTGACGAACTTCGGCTATTACGCGTCGGCGAAGGCGGAAGCGGCGCTCGGCTATCGCACGCGCGCCGCCGCCGAGACGCTCGCCGATTCCGCGCGCTGGTACGGCGCGCAAGGCGTGCTGTAAATCAGTGGCTTTGGCCGAGGCGCGTCAGTAGGACGAGCGCGCCCGACACGAGCGCGACGGCGATGCCGCTGAACAGCACGTCGTGCGGATCGGCGTGCGTCTCGAGACGCTCGAGGAACGACACCGCCATCGCCAAGATCACGATGCCGGCCACCTTCGCCTTCAGCGCGTCGAGGTCGCGAATGACGAGCCAGCTCGGCAGCGCGATGTCGCCGATGAACAGCTCGTAGAGCCCGAGCGCGAAGATGAGCAGGCCCGACGCGATCAAGAACGCGTCCATGACGGCGACGAGCGCGACCGCCATGCTGTCGACTTCGCCGTGGAGGAGCAGGAAGAGCACGGCGACCGTCTTGTAGCTGCCCCAGCCGAAAGCGGCCAGCGCGGCCACGAGGCCGAAGACGACGCCGATGAGGGCGATGTAGCGAACAGAGGCGATGACGCGTCCCATGCGCGTTCAGCCTAAGCTTGGATTGTGGCGGGGGCTACTTTCGCGGGCGGATGTTTCGGGAATCGCGGGATTACTTGCGCAGCGAGACGTAGCCGGCGCCGATGGACGCCAGCGCGTTCATCGCCAGCCAGATCGCCGGAATGGCGACGGTGCCGGCGATGAGCGCGAACGCCAAGTGCGCGCCGACGCCGAGCGCGAAGCCGGCCGCGATGCGCCGTCCGCGCGTCGAGCCGTAGAGCAGCAGCATCGCCGACAGCGGCGCCAGCGCCGAATGGAACAGCCACGCACCGGGCGTGCCGAGGACCGCCGGCTCCCACGCCGGGAAGCCGTGCGCCAAGATCGCGGCCGCCGGCAGGTGAATCAGCTGCGGCAAGAAGAAGAGACCGCTGGCGCCGACGACGAGCGCGCCGAAGCCGCCCGCGCCAAGACCCAGCGCCAGCATGCCCAACCGACGCAGCCGCAGCATGAGGAGCGCCGCCAGACCGAGCGCGCCCGCCAACTCCAGCCCGCCGTAACCGAGCTGCGCCTTCTTGACCGCCGCCGCCGCGTCGACGATGCCGGCGCCGTAGCGGTTCTGCTTGTCCTTGGGCGCGATCTTCGGCTGCCGCGCCGTGTCCTTCAGGATCTTCTCGACCGCGTCCGGATCGGTCACGCCCTGTCCGACGACGAGCGCGGCCACGCCGGCGATGTGCGGCGACGCCATCGACGTGCCCATGAACCACAAGTAGTCGTTCCGCGAGATGTCGCCGGGGACGATCGTGTTCTGCAGGACGCCGTCGGGCTGACCGTCGCCGTTCTGGTCGACGCGGGTGTTGCCGCCCGGCGCCGCGATGTCGATCTCTTTGCCCCAGTTCGAGTAGAAGGTCGTCGTCTCGTCGAACTGCGTGGAGGCGACGGCGATGGCGTGCGGATAGGCCGCCGGGTAGCTGACCTTGCCGCGGCCGTCGTTGCCGGCGGCGCAGACGACGACGACGCCTTTGTCGTGCGCGTATTTGACGGCTTTGGCGAGCACCGACGAGGCCATCGGACCGCCGAGCGACATGTTGATGACCTTGGCGCCGTGATCGGCGGCCCAGCGGATGCCGTTGGCGATGCCGCTCACCGAGCCCGAGCCGCGCGCCGAGAGCACCTTGATCGGCATGATCTTGGCGTGGAACGCGACGCCGGCGACGCCGATGCCGTTGTGCGTCGACTGCGCGATGGTGCCCGCGACGTGCGTGCCGTGGCCGTGATCGTCGGCGGCGTTGGCGGTGTCGTTGACGAAGTTCCAGCCGCCGATGATCTGTCCGTCGGCGAGATCGGGCACCTTGGCGACGCCGGTGTCGATGACGGCGACGATGACGCCGTCGCCCTGCGCCGCTTTCCAGGTGTCGACCATGTGGATCTGGTGCAAGTGCCACTGCTGGTTGAAGCGCGGATCGTTGGGGAAGTCCTTGTGCTGCACGACGTTGTCGCCGTCGGCGATGGCTTCGTCGGCGGCGTCGAGCGCGTCCTCGGGCAGGCCGTAGACGAACTCGAAGTCGGCGGCCTCGACGTCGCTGTTGGCGCGCAGCGTGGCCAAGACGCGCGCGGCGTCGCCGGTCGCGACGGTGTAGATCTCGTTGACGTCGACTTCGCTCTTGGCGGCCGGCGTGAAGGTCACGCCCAGCTGCTTACCGAGCGCCGCGATGCGGTCGTGCGGCTCGTCGTCGCGGAAGTCGACGACCAGCTCGCCCGGAATGGCGTTGGCAGCGCCTTCGTCGTCGAGCTGCGCGACGGGGACGACGTCAGTGTGGTTGGACGTTAGGGCCTGGTCTCGTCCGCGGCGCGATCGCCACACGAGCGCCAAGCCGACGAGGATCAACAGCACGATCAGACGCGTGGTGCGGGTCTTCTTGAGCACGACAGGCCTCCGCTATCTCGATTATATACGCCGTTTCCCAGCCGCGCCTCCCCCATTTGGCTGGTTTGGAGAGGCATGGCGCACGTTTGCCTACAAAAGGACGCGTTCGTCGTCTTCTACGAGCAGATCTTCATTGATGACCTCGGCGTCGCGCAGGCGCTCCTCGGTCAAGGTCTCGAAGAAGGCGCGCAGCTCGGGCAGCGCCGCCATCAGTCGCTCGAAGTATTCGCGCGCCAAGAAGAGCACGGTCGACTGGCGAGCGGCGCGCACGGTGGCCATCGCCGGCGTGCCGCGCACGAGGGCGATCTCGCCGAAGACGTCGCCGGTGCGCAAGGTCGCCAGCGTCGTCTCGAAGGGCTCGTCGCCTTGGACGACCTCGACTTCGCCCGACAGCACGACGTAGAGGCCGCGACCGGGATCGCCCTCGCGGATGAGCTCGGTGCCGGGCGCCACATCGTGGCCGGTGAAGCGGCGCGCCAAGTCCACGCGCTGCGGCGGCGAAAACGGGCGGAACAGCGGCGACGTCGCCAGCAGGTTCTTGAGCAGCCGCTCGCGCGTGAAGCGGTCGAGCGCCTCGGCCAGCTGCGGCAGCTCCTCGGCTGCGGCCCGTAGCGCGTCGGCGCCGAGCTCGAGCAGATCGGCCTCGCCCACCACCTCCACCGACGCGGCGCGCGGCTGCGCGGCGACCAACGCCAGCTCGCCGAAGATGGCGCCTTCGCCGAGCCGCGCCAGCTCCGTCTGCTTGCCGAGCGCGTCGCTGTTGTAGACGCGAACGTGGCCGGCCGCGACGAGGAAGAAGCTCGTGCCCGGCTCGCCTTCGCGGACGACGGCCTCGCCGTGATGCAGAGCGGGTCACGCGCACCGTCGACAACACGCGGGCGAAGGCGGCCGGCTGCAGCTCCGACAAGAGCGGCACGGGCGGAAACAGCGCCGGGAATTCGTTCAGGCTCGTCGTCGACGACGCGACTTCGGCGGCCGATTGCGCGGCGGCCGCAGGATCGGCTTCGTCGGTCATGACCGGCGCCGGCACGTCGGTCGCGGGATCGGGCGGCGCCAAGCGTCCGCCGCGACCGCCCGGCTCTTCACCCGCGGCACGGCGTTTCCCGTCTACGGCCGGATCCTCGCTGGCGGGCCGGCGACGATTGTCGACGATCTTGGGCGAGCCGAGGCCGTACAGCTGCGCCAGCGACTCCTGCAGCGCGACGACGTCGGCGCCGAGCGAGTGCAACGCTTGCGCAGCCACGAGCGCGTGTAACGGTCGGCCGCCTTGTAGATCGTAGAAGGCCACGGCCGCGTAGACGCGCCGCGCCAGATCGTGCTGCCGTGCGGTCACGCACAGGTCGGCCACTTTCATGCGCGCATCGAGGTCGGACGGCACCGCGCGCAAGATCGCCTCGTACAGCCGGAAGGCGCGGCCGAGGTCGCCCAGCACCAGGTAACGCAACGCTTGAGTCTTGAGCTCGACGAGCTGCATGCGCTGCAGGATATTCGAATTCGCGTCCGTCTGGAAAAGTCGGATATACTGCGGACGCCGAATGTCCGCGAAGAAGACGTGCGTCTCCTGCGGCAAGCAGATCCCGAGCGTCGCGCTCGTGTGCGTCTTCTGCTCGGCCGCGCAGCCGGAAGCCTCCGCCAGCGACACGGCGACGGCACCGCAAGCGGCCGCAGCAACCGACGCCGCGCCGACGGTCGAGATCGCCTCGTCGTCTAATTCCGGGCGTCATCACACCGACCCGACGCTGCTCGGGATCCGCGCCGAAGACGTGCGCGCGATGGCCGCGGCGCAAGCGGCCGAGGCGGCTGCGGCGCCGTCGAGCAACGGCACGCCGGCTGCGGTACGACCGACGGCGGCGATGGCGGCGGTCGTCCTGCCCGAGCCCGAGGTCGCGGCCGAAGCGCCGGCGCGGGTCGATGCCGGCGCCGGCCAAACGATCACGATCGACGAAGAGACGCCGGCGACGGCCGTCGACTCCGAGCCCAGCCAGCCGACGATCGATCCGGTGCCGCTGCCGATCACGCGCCGCTCGCCGGTCTACGTCGGTGAGCCGTGGGCCGGGCTCGGTCGCGTCATCATGGGCATCGGCGGCGCCGTCCTGGTCGCGCTCTTTTTCTGTCCCTGGCATGGCGTGTCCTCGTGGCAGCTCTTGGAGACGCTGGCGGGCGCCGATTTCGTGCGTCAGCTGTTCTATTTGACCGGCGGCATCGTGCTCTTGGCGACCGCGATCTTGCCGCTGCCGTTCCTGTTCCGCGCCGGCGTCGGCACCTTCGTGGCCGCGCTGCCGGTGCTGCTCGGCGCCAACGGTGTCCTCGACGGCTGGCGCGGCGTCGTCGCGGCGCTCGCCGTGCTCGGCCTGCCGGCGACGCATCTGTTGCGTTCGCGGGCGCGCGCTTCGTCGCTGGCGCGCCTGTTGGTCATGGCCGCCGTCGCTGCCGTCGTGCTGCTTTATCTGGCGCCGATGTCGTCGGTGGTGCCGATCGTGTTCGTCATCAAGATGATCTGCTCGGGCTCGCTCGGCTACGCGGTGCTGGGCCTGTTCGTGCTCATTCCGCTCTTGTTCGCGGGCCTGTCGCTGCTCGGCGTCATGGGTCGCGATCTGACGGAGATCGGCGTGCTCTTGTCGGTGCTGATCTTGCTCTGGGCGCCGGTGACGGTGGCCTTGCGCGGGCTCATGATCGACGACGGCACGCAGCTGTATGTCGCGCTGGCGCTGTTGTGGGCGTCGGCGACGGCGGCTTTGTCGCTGGCGCAGCTCCTGTCGGTCGCGGCGGCGCGCGCGCAGAGCTCGTGATCGTCGGCCGCTCCGTCGAGGGGCGCGCCATCGAGGCGGTCGACCTCGGCTCCGGCGACGTGGGCGCGCTCGTCTTCGGCGCCATCCACGGCGACGAGCCGGGCGCGGCCGAGCTGTGCCACCGCTTCGTCAATCGGTTGCGGCGCGGGTCGCCGCCGGCGCGGACGATCGTCGTGCCCGTCGCCAACCCCGACGGGCTCGTGCGCGCGACCAAGAACAACGCCCACGACGTCGATCTCAACCGCAATTTCCCGGCGCAGAACTGGGTGCGCGAGCATAAGCCGGGCTACGATCCGGGCGCGCAGCCGCTGTCGGAGCCGGAGTCGCAGGCGCTGGCCGCGCTCATCGAACGCCTACAGCCGCGCGTGCTCGTGGCCGTGCATCAGCCGCTGCACTGCGTGAACTGGGACGGTCCGGGGCAGGCGCTGGCCGAGGAGATGGCGCGCTTGTCGGGCTATCCCGCCGTCGCCAGCGTCGGCTATCCGACGCCGGGCTCGTTCGGGTCGCGCTACGGCGTCGACGAGCAGCGCGTCGTCATCACGCTCGAGCTGCCGCGCCCGGTGCTCGACGCCGATTGGGAGACGTGCCAGGCCGCGCTCCTCTACGCGGCCGCTTATCGCGCCGGACCATGACGGCGACGCCGGACGCGATCAACTGGTCCGATCTGCTCGATTTGCACGTCGTCAAGCGGCTGGGGCAGATCGTCGAGCGGCGTTTGCGCGTGCAGATCGGCTTCTGCGACGTCGCCGGCGCGCTCGTCGGCCCCGATCGCAGCGGCGATTCGCCGGCGTGCGCCATCGAGGCGGCGCTGGTGTGCGCCGGCGCGACGACGCCGCTGCCCATCGGCTTCGACTGCGCGGCGTGCAAGCGGCGCATGCTGGCGGCGCCCGTCGTGGTCGACGGCGCCGTGTGGGGCTGCGCCTTCGCGCACGCCGTCGCCGACGATGGCTTGCTCGCCGAGCTGCTCGAGCTGTCGGCGGCGGAGATGATCGGCTTCGCCGTCGAGAGCCAGCGCCGCGATCGCCGTTTGCCCGACGAGCGCGACTTCGTGCCGCGCTACGCCTACGAGGGCATCGTCGGTCGCTCGCGGGTCATGCAGGAGCTCTATCGCGTGCTCGACAAGGTCATCGAGAGCGACGCCACCGTGCTGATCAACGGCGAAAACGGCACCGGCAAAGAGCTCGTCGCGCGCGCGATCCACTACAACTCGCGCCGCGCCGAGGAGCAGTTCATCGTGCAGAACTGCTCGGCCTTCAACGACAATTTGCTCGACTCCGAGCTCTTTGGGCACAAGAAGGGCGCCTTTACGGGCGCGATCTTGGACAAGCAGGGCCTGTTCGAAGTGGCCGACAAAGGCACCTTCTTCCTCGACGAGATCGGCGACATGTCGCCGGCGCTGCAGGTCAAGGTCTTGCGCGTGCTGCAAGAAGGGACGTTCACGCCCGTCGGTGACACGCAAGGCCGCGTCGTCGACGTGCGCATCATCGCGGCCACCAATCGCGACCTGAAGAAGATGGTGGCGCGCGGCGAATTCCGTGAGGATTTGTACTATCGCATCAACGTCATCCAGTGCACGGTGCCGCCCTTGCGCGACCGGCGCGACGACATCGCGGTGCTCGTCGACTACTTCTTGAAGCGCGCGGCCAAAGGGCGGCGGCTGCAGGCCAAGCGGCTGAGCAAAGTGTGCATGCAGCGGCTGATGGACTATTCGTGGCCGGGCAACATTCGCGAGCTGGAGAACGAGATGGAGCGCCTCGTCGTGCTCGCGGGCGACGATAAAGTCATCGGCGACGAGCTGCTCTCGAACCGCATCAAGAGCGAAGTGCGGGGCGAGGATGAGGTGCCGCGCAGCCTGCCCGATGCCGTCGATCAGCTGGAGCGCGATCTCATCTTCGAAGTGCTCAAACGAACGCAATGGAACAAAACGAAGGCGGCCGAGGAGCTGCGGATCAGTCGTCGCAACCTGATTCGAAAGGTCAGTAAATACAAGCTGGAGCCAAAACGCGCGCGTTGATGACGCGCTGCAGAACGACAAGTTACAAAGATCTTACGCTCCGCACACGCACTCGACTCCGCGCCTGCCGTAATTAGATGGTGCCGGAGGTGGATTATGCGATTTTGGGCGGACTACACATTGGGGCTGGCGATCGTCTTGTTTCATCTCGTCGCGATCTCGCTGCGCGGCGAAGAGCTGCAGCTGTCCGAGCACAGCGACGTGCTCGACCCCTCCGAAGCTTAAAACCCTAGGAATGGACGGCCGCGGCCGACGGCGCGGGCTTCGGCGATGCGCACGCGGACGCGGCTACAGGCGCCGCTGACGGCTTCGCGCATGGGGGTGCCGAACGCCAAGCGGCAGGCGATCTCCGACGCCAGCGCACAGCCGGTGCCGTGCGGCGTGACGCCTTCGACGCGCTCGCCGCGGATGATCTCCTGACCTTCTTCGTCGACGAGCACATCGAACATCTCGTGCGTCGTGTGCGGCAAGTGGCCGCCTTTGGCGAGCACGGCGCGCGGTCCGAACGTGCGCAAACGACGCGCGGACTCGGCCATCGCGTCCGGATCTTCGGCGACGTGACGCGCGGTCAAGACGGCCAGCTCGTCGAGGTTGGGCGTCACGACCGTCGCCATCGCCAACAGCGGCGCCAGCGCTTGCATGGCGTTGCCTTCGAGCAGCGGGATGCCGCGCGTCGCCTTCAACACCGGGTCGACGACGATGGGCACGTGGCTCTCGGCCAGGCGGCGCAGGGCCTTGGCGACGGCCGTGGCCATCTCGGCGTTGCCGAGCATGCCGATCTTGACGCCGCGAATCTCGAAGTCGTCGACGAGGCGCGCGATCTGGTTCGACACCATCGAGACGTCGGCCGGATGCATCCACGAGCACATGACCGAGTCCTGCTCGGTGAGCGCGGTCACGATGCCGGCGACGTGAAAGCCATGCTGCATCACGACGTGCGCGTCGGCGAGGATGCCGGCGCCGCCCGATGGATCGAGCCCGGCGATGACCAAGACCGACGCCTGCTGCACCGGTCCGCGGACGATGCGCCGCGTATCGGACGGCGCCATCTCTTCCCAGGCGCCGGGCGCGTTCGGCTCTCGCATCACCTGTCTTCGCCTGGGCGCATTGGGTCCCGAGTCTAACATCGAGTAACCGCGAGCGGAACGCGTGATGGGGGTCATTTCCGCGCCGGGCCGGAAGGCCGCATTCTGTGTTAAAATGCTGGCTTCGATGGGTTCCTCGCGCCGTACGGCGGTCCTATTCGCTCTTCTCCTCGTCAGCGGCGCGGCGCGTGCGCAGTCCCAGGACGACCTGGCGCGGGCCAAGACCCATTACGAGGCCGGCCACGCGCTCTACAACTTGGGTAATTACACGGAAGCGCAGCGCGAGTTCGCGGCCGGCTACCAGCTGGTGCCGCGGCCGGGCTTCTTGCTGAACCTGGGACAGTGCGCGCGCAAGCTGGGGAATTTGCAGCACGCCAAAGAGATGTATCAGCGCTTCTTGGGCGCGGTGCCGGCCAATGATCCGCAGCGCGTCGAGGCGACTCAGGTGTTGGCCGAGCTCGACAAGCAGCTGGCCGAGCAGCCGGTCGTGACGCCGACGCCGCCCGAGGTCAAGCCGGCCGTGGCGCATCCGGTCGCGCCCGAAGCGACGACGCCGGCGATCGTCACGCCGGCGGCGCTGTCGTTGACGGCGTCGCCGCCGCCGCGCAAGTCGTGGATCAAGCGCAACTGGTGGGTCATTCCCGTCGGTGCGGTCGTCGTCGGCGTGGGCGTCGGGCTCGGCGTTTACTACGGCACCAAGCCGGCCGGCGCGTGCAAGAGCGGTGACTTAGCCTGTTGGAACTTGTCGAATCCGCAATGAACGCGCTGGCCGACAGCCGGGAGCGGGCACAGCCGTTCGGCAAGTACATGCTCGTCGAACGGCTCGGTCGCGGCGGTATGGCCGAGGTCTGGAAGGCGAAGATGAGCGGCCCGGCCGGCTTTCAGCGCACGCTGGTCGTCAAGCGCATCCTGCCGCACCTCGTCGAAGATCCGCATTTCGTACAGATGTTCGTGTCCGAGGCGCGCTTGTCGGCGCGGCTGCAGCACTCGAACATCGTGCAGGTCTACGAGCTCGGCGACGTCGACGGCGAATATTACCTGGCGATGGAGTACGTGCGCGGCCGCGATCTGGTGAACGTCGTGCGCGCGCAGCTGGAAAAAGGGCAGCAGCCGCCGCCCGGCCTGGGCGCGCTCGTCGTCCGCGACGTCTGCCGCGCGCTCGCTTACGCGCACGTGCTCACCGACGAGCGCGGCACGCCGCTCCGGCTCATCCATCGCGACGTGTCGCCGTCGAACGTCATGATCAGCTTCGACGGCGCGGTCAAGCTGCTCGACTTCGGCATCGCCAAGGCGTTGGGCGAGGCGAGCGAGAGCAAGACCGTGACCGGCACGCTCAAAGGCAAGTTCGGCTACATGTCGCCCGAGCAGATCGACGGCAAGGAGATCGATCATCGCGCCGACCTGTTTGCCGTCGGCGTCGTGCTGCACGAGGTGTTGACCGGGCGGCGGCTGTTCAAGGGCGCGACCGATCTGGCGACGATCGCGATGGTGCGCGAGACCAAAGTCGAGCCGCCTTCGCTGCTGAATCCGGCGGTGCCGAAGGAGCTGGACGACATCTGCCTGAAGGCGTTGGCGCGCGATCCCGACCAGCGCTTCAAAGGCTGCGACGAGATGGCGATCGCGCTCGACGACGTGGCGCACACCTTGAAGTGGGGTCCCGAGCGCTTGACGGGGATGCTGCGCGAGCTGTTTCCCGACGAGCCGTCGCACTCGCGCGAGCTGTTGCCGCCGACCGAAGCGGGCGCGTCGCAGGAGGTGCCGGCGTCACGTCGCGGGCGCTGGCTGTCGCTCGGCGTCGCGGCGCTGGCGCTGGCGAGCGGCTTTGGCGTTTGGCTGTGGGCGACGAAGGCGAACCAGCCGAAGGTCGTCGAGTCGCCGCCCAGCGTCGCGCAGCCGAAACCGACGCTGCCGGTGCCGCAGGCGATCGCGCCGTCGCCGTCGGTGAGCGTGCGCATCGTGTCGACGCCGCCCGGCGCCGACGTCTTCTTGGGCAACGACGTGGGCGCGCGCGGGCAGACGCCGTTGCTCTTGACGCTGCCGCGCGGCGATCAGTCGATGCATGTGGCGGTGCGGCTCAAAGGCTACGACGAGCAGTCGACCGAGGTGACGCCCGACTCCGACTCGCGGCTGCAGCTGACGCTGACGAAGGCGGCGCCGCCACTGACCACCAAGCCGACGACCGCGGCGCACGGCCAGCACGAGCACAACAAGGGTAAAACGGCGCCGGCGACGACGGTGCCGGCGCCCAAGCCGACGCTGCCCAATCTGCAAAAGGGCGACGTCGTGGATCCGTTCGCCCGTTGAGCGCGCTCGCTTCAGCCGCGCGTCAGGTGAATCGAGCCGCCGCCGGTGCGCATGTCGAGCGAGCCGGCGCTGCCGTCGCCGATGCGGCCGCGAAAGCTCTGGCGATCTTGGTCGGGCTGCAACCCGAAGTCGTTGTTGGCGCTGCCGCCGCCGGTCTCGGCGTCGACGTTCAAGCGGCTGTCGCCGGGAATGCAGACGTGGATGCTGCCGCCGCCGGTCTCGACTTTGTTGCGGCCGGAGAGCGTGCCGTCCACCTTGATGCCGCCGCCGCCGGTCTCGATGTCGATGCTGCCGGCGATGTGACGCGCCTCCACGCTGCCGCCGCCGGTGCGCAACCGCAAGTCGCCGCGCGAATCGGCGATGAGGATGGAGCCGCCGCCGGTCTCGACGTGGATGCCGCCGGAAAAGCCGGTGGCGTCGACCTGGCCGCCGCCGGTGCGCACGTCAATCTTGGCGTCGGCGGGCGCAGTGATGCGGAAGTCGACGCTGCGGCCGTTGTTGCCCCAGTCGTGCGCCTGTTTGTAGTGGATGACGACTTTGTTGCCGTCGAGGCGGGCGCCGGCGTCGAGCTTGCGCGCCTCGTCGTCGCTGTTGGCTTTGCGCTCGGCCTCGACGCGCACGACGCCGGCCGGGCCGGTCACGAGGGTGACGCCGCCGCCGTCGCTGGCGACGTTGATGACGCTGTGCGCGCCGACCTTGAACTCGTCCTTGGTGACGACCGTCGAGTGCGCGGCGGCGACGGCGCTGAGGCCGAGGCTCATGGTGACGATCGAGAAAAGCGGAATCTGGCGCATGCGCGGCTCCTTTAGAATGGCTGCCTCCGGTCGTGACCGGGCGCGGGCGCTGGTTTCAGCGTTTTTGCTGCTGGCGGTGCCGACCGTCGCCGCCGCGGACCCGGTGACGCTGCGCATGTCGACGATCGCGCCCGTCGGCAGCGGCTGGGCGCGCGAGCTGGCCGCCTTCGCGCGCGACGTCGAGGCCTCCACCGACGGCAGCGTCCGCGTCAAAGTCTACTACGGCGGGATCGCCGGCGACGAGTTCGAGGTCCTCGAACGCATCAAGCGCGATCAGCTCGACGGCGCCATCGGCTCGGAGATGTGCGTGCGCGTCGCGCCGTCGATGCGGGTGACGCGTATCGTCGGCATGTTCGCCAGCCGCGAGGAGTCGGCCTACGTCGTGACGCGGTTGAAGCCGCTGCTCGACCAGGAGTTCCTGCGCGCCGGCTTCATCAACCTGGGCGAAGCGACGCTCGGCCCCGAAGTGCTGTTCACACGCACGCCGGTGCACGACATGGCGGAGCTGCGGCGGCTCAAGCTGTGGATCTGGGACCTCGACGGCGCGCTGGCGACGCAATCGGAGGCGCTCGGGCTGCACGTGCAAGCCGCGCCCATCGAAAAGGCGGCGCGCCTCTACGACGAGCGCGCCGTCGACGGGTTCATCGCGATTCCGACGGGCGCGCTGGCGTTTCAGTGGTCGGCGCAAGTTCGCTATCTGGAGACGCTGCGCCTGAGCTATCGCAACGGCTGCCTCATCTATTCGAGCCGCGCCTTCGACGCGCTCGGCATCGAGCAGCAGCGCATCGTGCGCTCGGCGGCGGCCAAGCTGCGGGCGCGCATCGACGACTTGAGCGCGCGCCAAGACGACGCGCTGCTCGGCGGCCTGTTGGCGCGCCAAGGCCTGTCGGCAGTGCCGGTGAGCGAGCAGTTTCGCTTCGAGTTCTTCGACGCCGCGCGCGACACGCGACAGCGGCTGGGCGCGAAGGTCGTGTCCGCGCAGCTGCTCGATCAAGTGCTCAGCTGGCTGGCCGACTATCGCGCCGAGCATCAACGGCCGCAATGACGCGGCTATAATGGTCGCATGCGTAACCTAATCTTCGGTCTCTTCGTGCTCGCCGGCTGTGGTCAGAGCGTGGCCGACAAATGCAGCTCGGTGAACGACCAGGTCGCCCAGATCATCGCGTTGGCGCAGACCTGCACGACCGCCTCCGATTGCGTGACGGTCACCGGCACCTGCGCCGAGGCGGATCAGTGCGGCGTCACCGTCAACATGGCCAACGCCGCCAAGCTCAGGCCGCTCGACGCCGATTGGACCGTCGACGGCTGCAGTCAGGGCACCGGCTGCACGCAGTGTCCCGAGCCGGTCACGCCGGTGGCCTGCACCAACGGCGTCTGCACCGGCGGCTAAACGACGCGCATGCGCGTGCATTACCAGCTGCTGGAGACGCTGCTCGAGCTCGAACGCGCGCCGTCGTTCGCCGCCGCGGCCGCGACGCTGCGCGTGAGCACGTCGGCGGTGAGCCAGCGGCTGCAGCAGCTCGAGCATCAGCTCGGGTTCGCGCTCTTCGAGCGCTTCGGGCGGCGCAATCGCATGACGCAAGCGGGCCGCGAGCTGTGCGCGACGGTGCGCGAGAGCTTCCAGCAGATCGACGAGAGCGTCGCCAAGATGCGCGGCGACGACGTCGAAGCGCGCGGCAAAGTGCGCATCGGCGGCCCCATCATCTTCTCGCGCATGTGGCTGCGACCGCGCTTGGCCATCCTGAAGAAGCGCTATCCGCTCATCATCCCCGACGTCACGTATCACTTGGCGTGGCGGCTGACCGAGCAGCTGGTCAGCGGCGAGGTCGACCTCTGCATCATCGCCGGGCCGGTCGAGAACGAGGCGCTCGAGTCGCGGCTCATCTACACCGAGGAGTTCGTGTGCGTCGCCTCGCCCGGCTACCTCGCCGCGCACGGCACGCCGCGCACGCTCGAGGACTTCGCCAGCCGCCCCTTCATCATCTACGACGTCGACTCGTGGATGCTGCGGCCTTGGTGGCGCGCAAAATTTGGCCAACGCGCACAGCTACCCACCAAGCACGCCGGCCGCATCAGCAACCTCGATGAGATGTTGGCGCTCACCGAAGCCGGCGTCGCGCTGTGTGTGCTGCCCAGCTTCTTCGTCGACGACGCGCTGGCGCGGCGGTCGGTCGTGCTCGTCGAGCCGGCGCGTCCGGGCGATAAGCCGGTGCGCCGCGCGCTCTTTCCCATTCACCTCGCGTGGCGCCGCTCCATGACGGAGACGGCTCGTTTGCGCAGCGTTCGCGAGTTTCTCCTCGCCGAGCTGTAGCTTGGTATCGATGGTCGCTCGCTCCGGCTCGGTCGCAGGTTTGGCTACCGCTTTCTTAAGCCACGCTTAACAGTATCGTCAGATCTTCGCGGCTGACTGCTGAATCGCAGTTCTCTATGTTGGGGTGCATGAAGCCCGCGGCCATGGCCCGTTCGTCACACGAGCTCTTGGAAGAGCTGGCGCAGCTCGCACAGGCGGCCGAGGACGAATTCGGTGAATTGAAGCTGTGCACCGAAGAGCTGGGCCAGCGCATCCGACACTTGCGGGCCATGGTGGCAGTCGTGCAAAAGCGCGTCGATCGCGTCGACGGTGTCGACATCATCAAAGGGGAGTAAGCCGTGTGGATCGTCAAGCTGGCGCTACGCCGGCCCTACACCTTCGTCGTCGCCTCGATGCTCATCGTGCTGCTCGGAGTCCTCACGATCCTGCGCATGCCCACGGACATCTTCCCCACGATCGACATTCCGGTCATCGCGGTGTGCTGGGTCTACACCGGCATTTCGCCGGAGGAGATGGAAGAGCGCATCGTCAGTAACTACGAGCGCGCGCTGACGACGACGGTCAACGACATCGAGCATATCGAGAGCAACTCGCTCTCGGGCATCTCGGTCGTGAAGATCTATTTCCAGCCGGGCGCGAATATCGACGGAGCGACGGCGCAAGTCACGGCCATCTCGCAGGCGGTGTTGAAGCAGATGCCGCCCGGGATGACGCCGCCGCTCATCATGCAATACAGCGCGTCGAACGTGCCGGTCTTGCAAGCGTCGGTGTCGAGCGAGACGCTCGGCGAGCAGGCGCTGCTCGACCTGTCGATGAACTTCTTGCGCGGTGGTCTCGCCGTCGTGCAAGGCGCGCAGATTCCGTATCCGTTCGGCGGAAAACAGCGCATCGTCATGGTCGACATCGATCCTGACAAGCTCTACGCCTGGGGAATTTCGCCGCAGGATGTCTCCGACGCGATCAGCGCGCAGAACCTCATCATCCCCGCGGGCACGGCCAAGATGGGCGACCGCGAATACGCCGTGCGCCTCAACAGCAGCCCCGATCTCGTCGAAGCCTTCAACGCGCTGCCGATCAAGACGGTGCGCGGCACGACCGTCTACATGCGCGACGTCGCGCACGTGCGCGACGGCTTCTCACCGCAGACGTCGATGGTCCACGTCGACGGTAAGAAAGGCGTGCTCGTACCGATTCGGAAGTCCGGCGGCGCCTCGACGCTCGACATCGTGGCGCGCGTGCGCGCGGCGCTGCCGGGAATCTTGGCGACGTTGCCCAAAGAGTTCCAGCTGACGCTGCTCTTCGATCAGTCGGTGTTCGTGCGCGGCGCGGTCACCGGCGTCGTGCGTGAAGCGGCCATCGCCGCCGGCTTGACGGGACTTTTGATCCTCTTGTTCTTGGGCAGCTGGCGCTCGACGATCATCGTCCTCGTCTCGATCCCGCTGTCGATCTTGGTGTCGATCATCATCCTCGGTTGGCTCGGGCAGACGATGAACACGATGACGCTGGGAGGGCTGGCGCTGGCCGTCGGCATCCTGGTCGACGACGCCACGGTCGAGATCGAGAACGTCCACCGCAACATCGGCATGCGCAAGACGTTGGTGCGCTCGATCCTCGACGGCGCGCAGCAGATCGCCGTGCCCGCGTTCGTGTCGACCACGTGTATCTGCATCGTCTTCGTGCCGGTCGTGTTCATCTCGGGCGCGGCCAAGTCGCTGTTCACGCCGCTGGCGATGAGCGTCGTCTTCGCCATGATGACGTCGTATCTGCTGTCGCGCACGATCGTGCCGACGATGATGAACTTCCTGCTCGTCAAAGAGGCGGCGTCGCATGACCAGCCGCCCAAGACGCGCTTCGAGCATTTTCACGTCGCCTTCAACCGCAAGTTCGCGCAGCTGCAGCGCGCGTACGGCACGCTCTTGGCCGGCGTGCTCGCCAATCGCCGCCTCTTCTTCGGCGGCTTCGGCGTGTTCGTCATCTTGTCGCTCGGGCTGCTCGGGCTCGTCGGGCGCGACTTCTTCCCGGCGACCGACGCCGGCCAGATCAAGCTGCACGTGCGCGCGCCGGCCGGGACGCGCATCGAAGAGACCGAGCGCATCTTCGCGTCGGTGGAGAATACGATTCGCCAGGACATTCCGGCGCACGACCTGGCCAACGTCATCGACAACATCGGCTTGCCGATCTCGAGCATCAACACGGCGCTCGGCGATCCGTCGATGATCTCGTCGGCCGACGGCGAAATCCTCATCTCGCTCAAGGAAGACCACCGGCCGACGGCCGAATACATTCGCAAGCTGCGCGCCGACTTGAAGAAGAGCTTTCCCTCGATCGGCTTCTTCTTCCTCGCCGCCGACATCTCGACGCAGGTGTTGAACTTCGGGCTCTCGGCGCCGATCGACATTCAGCTGGCGGGACCGCTGCCGAATCAGCCGGCGAACCAGGAGATCGGCAAGAAGCTGCGCGATCAAGTGGCGCTCATTCCCGGCGCCGTCGACGTGCACTTGCATCAGGTGGTCGCGGCGCCGGAGCTGCACGTCAACGTCGACCGCGCGATGGCCGATCAGCTCGGCTTCTCGCAGCGCGACGTCGCCAACGACCTGTTGGTGACGTTGGCGTCGAGCACGCAGGTGCAGCCCAGCTTTTGGCTCGATACGAAGAAAGGCGTGCAATACAACGTCGCGGTGCAGACGCCGCAGTACCGGATCGACTCCATCCCGTCGTTTCAGCGCACGCCGATCACCAAGGGCACGACGAGCCAGCTGCTCGGCAACATGGCGACGATCGATCGCGGCGTCAGCCCCGCGAACATCACGCACTACAACGTCATGCGCACGGTCGACGTGCTCGCCAGCGTCGACGGCACCGATCTCGGCACCGTCGCCGACAAGGTGCAGAAGCTCGTCGACGACATCAAGCCCAAGCTGCCGCGCGGCACGAGCATCCTCATTCGCGGCCAAGTGCAGAGCATGAACGCGTCGTTCCGCGGCCTCAGCCTCGGCATCGTCTTCGCCATCATCCTCGTCTATTTGCTGATGGTCGTGAACTTCCAGTCGTGGCTCGACCCGTTCATCATCCTGATGGCGCTTCCGGGCGCGCTCTCGGGCATCGCCTGGATGCTGTATTTGACCGGCACGACGCTCAGCGTGCCGTCGCTGATGGGCGCCATCATGTGCATCGGCGTCGCCACCGCCAACAGCATCTTGCTCATCACGTTCGCCAACGAGCAGCGCGAGCTCGGCTACGACGCGCACGACGCCGCGCTCTTGGCTGGCATGACGCGCCTGCGGCCGGTCATGATGACGGCGCTGGCGATGATCATCGGCATGCTGCCGATGTCGCTCGGTCTCGGCGAAGGCGGCGAGCAGAACGCGCCGCTCGGTCGCGCCGTCATCGGCGGTCTCGGCGTCGCCACCATCGCCACCTTGTTCTTCGTCCCGGCGGTCTACGCTTCGTTGCGCAAGAAGGCCGTCGTGCGCTCGGAGACGCAGCGCGAGCTCGACGAGGATGACGCCATCGAAGCCGCCGGCGGGCATCGCAAGCCGCCTTCCATCACCACTCCCGAGGTCGCCAAGTGAAGAGTTTGCCGAAGCAGGAAGCCGAGAGCGCCGAGCAGCCGTATCGCGCGCCCAAGAAGCCGGAAGCGCACGCGCACGCCGAAGAGACGTTGGAGCTGCCGGCGGCGCCGAATCCGAAGCCGGGGACGTTGGCCAAGATCATCTTCGGCGTCATCGTGCTGGTGGCGATCGGCTTCGTCGCCGGTCTCTTGCCGAAGCTGCATCAGCGCGCGAGCTTGAACGAAGAGGCGGTCACGCTGGCGACGGAGAAGCTGCGCGTGCAAGTGGCGCATCCGAGGCAGTCGGACAAGCTGACCAAGACGACGCTGCCGGGCACGGTGAGCGCGCTGCGCGAAGCGGTCATTTATGCGCGCACGAGCGGCTATTTGAAGCAGCGCAACGTCGACATCGGCGACAAGGTGAAGACGGGGCAGCTGTTGGCGCTGCTGGAGACGCCCGAAGTCGACGAGCAGCTCGGGCAGGCCAAGGCGACGCTGGAGCAGTCGAAGGCGGCGCGCGAGCAGGTCAAGACGAACCTCGAGTTCGCGCGCATCAGCTTGGAGCGCATTCGTCCGCTGACGCCGGCCGGCGTGGCGTCGCGGCAGGACTTGGATCAGCGCGAGGCCGCGCATCAGGCGGAGGAGGCGAACTTGCGCGCCGCCGACGCCGCCATCGCCGCCAATCAGGCCAACGTGCGCCGCTTGGTCGAGCTGCAGAACTTCTCGCACGTCGTGGCGCCGTTCGACGGCACGATCACGGCCCGCAACGTCGACGTGGGCGCGCTCATCACCGCCGGCAACGGCACGGGCCAGGCGCTGTTCACGCTGGCGGCGTCCGATCCGGTGCGCGTGTTCGTCTCGGTGCCGCAGAGCTTGTCGTCGACGATTCACGCCGGCGATCTGGCGACGCTGGAAGTGCGCGAGTTCCCCAACCGTAAATTCGCCGGCAAGATCACGCGCGACGCCGCCGCCATCGACGTTCGTTCGCGCACGCTGCTCACCGAAGTGCAGATTCCGAACAAAGACGGCGCGCTCTTGCCGGGCATGTACGCCAACGTGACGTTCGAGGCGACGCAGCCGCATCCGTCGCTGATGCTCGACGTCAGCACGCTCATTCAGACGGGCGACGGCACGCAGGTCGCGGTCGTCGGCAAGGACGGCACGCTGCACCTTGCGCCCATCGTCATCGAGCAGGATTTGGGCGCCAAGATCGCCATCTCGAGCGGCGTCACCGCCGAGGATCGCGTGGTCCTCAACGCCAACGGCGACCTCCGCGAAGGCCTGGCCGTCGACGCCATTGACGCTCCGGTCGCTCCAGGTAAGTAACCCATGCGCACAGCTTCGTTCTCTTTAGTCCTGGTGCTCGTCGGCGCTACGACGAGCCATGCCGCCGACAACACCACCATTCCCGCCGTGACCTCCACCGACACGACGGTTCCGCCGGTGCCCACCGACGCGCCCGAGCGCGTCTCGTTCGACGTCGCCGTGCAGCGGGCGCTGGCGCGCAACCCGCAGGTGCTCATCGCGCAGGCGGAGGTCAAGCGCGCCTGGTCGCTGCTGGAAGAGGCGCGCGCGCCGTCGCTGCCGAGCCTGTCGGCGCTCGGCTATTACCAGCGCATCGAGGGCAACCGCGGCGCGTCGGGCGTCACCGTCTTGCACGACAACGAGCTCTACGGCGCGCTCAACGTGTCGATGGCGCTGCTGGCGCCGGCGCAGTGGGCCGCGTGGGCGCACTCGCGCGACAACGTCGAGGTCGCGCGCTTGTCGGCGGCCGACGTGCGCCGCAAGCTGGCCGTCGCCGTCGCGCATACCTACCTGACGATCGTGGCGCAGCATCGCGTCATCGACGTGCAGGAGCGAGCGCGCGAGAACGCGCAGGCGCACCTCGATTACACGCACGCGCGGTTCGTCGGTGGCGTCGGCCCGCAGCTCGACGAGACGCGCGCCGCGCAGGAGCTCGACGCCGACGTCTCGCAGCTCGAGGTCACCTACGGCCAGATCGTGCTGCAGCAAGAGGCGCTCGGCGTCTTGCTCGGCGTCAATCGCCCGGTCGACTCCGAGCTCGACGTGACGCTGGAGGCGCCGCCGCAGCTCGACGAGGCGCTCGGCGATTCGCGCAAGTTGCGCACCGATCTGCGGCTGTCCGAGGAGCGGCTCGTGGCCAGCCAGCACCGCGTGCGCGACGACTACACCGACTATTTGCCGTCGATCGTCGGCAGCTTCACGCCGTTCCTGTATACGCCGTCGACGACGTCGGAGCCGGGCAAAGGGTTCGTCGGTTTGTTGTCGTTGAACCTGCCGCTCTATGACGGCGGGCTGCGTTACGGCCAGGCGCACGAGCGAGCGGCGTTGCGCGACGAGGCGCAGATCGATCACGAAGGCGTCGCGCGGCAGGTGGCGAGCGATGTGCGCGCGTCGTATGTCGAGCTGAACCGCGCGCTGCGATCGTTCGAGGCGGCGCGGTCGTCGGCGCGGCGGGCGCAGGCGGCGTTGGCGATGACGAATCAGGCGTACAAGGCGGGCGCGACGACGAATATCGAGGTCATCGACGCGGAGACGCGGGCGCGTGATGCGGATACGGCGGCGGCGCAGGCGGAGGATGCGGCGAGGCAGGCGACGATTGACCTGTTGGCGGCTAGCGGGAGGTTTCCGCGGTAGGTGGTGTTGCGCTGCTCGCGCGGAGGCCAAGTCACGCGGGGCGGTGCGGTGGGCGCGGGTCCTGTCATCGCGAGCATCTTGTCCGTGCTCGTCTGCGCGCGCTGTTCTAGGCGGGCGGCGCTTTCGCTTCCGAGGTTGTGGTGTGAGGAGGGTGGTGCGTGATCGTGGGGCGCTCCGCCTGCGCGCGGACAAGAAGCTCGCGACGCCACCCGCGTGACGGGTCCGAGTCCCGCGTGGCTTGGCGGGGGTCTGTGGGGCAGACGATGACTGGCGGAACACGCCCCTGGACGAGCCCCTTTCGACGACTGGCGGGGCAGCCTTGGATGGCGGAACAGCCTTGGGCGAGCGGCGGAGCACGCTTGGGCGCGCGGTGGAGTTGGCTGGGTTGCGACGAGCGGCGGTCGCGTTAGGACAGTTGCTTGAGCATCGTGGCGGCGTCGGAGACTTCGAACTTGTTGCCTTCTTCGATGTTCAGCTGCTTGACGATGCCGTCGTCGACGAGCAGGGAGAACCGCTTCATGCGCACGCCCATGCCGTGGCCGCTCAGGTCGATGTCGAGGCCGAGCTTCTTGGCGAAGTCGGCGCTGCCGTCGCCGAGGAAGCGGACCTTGCCGATGCCCTTTTCGTCGCGACCCCAGGCGGCCATGACGAAGCCGTCATTGACCGAGACGCACCAGACTTCGTCGATGCCTTTGGCCTTGAGCGCGTCGCGTTCGGCGATGTAACCGGGGACATGCTTGGCCGAGCAGGTCGGCGTGTAGGCGCCGGGAAGCCCGAAGATGACGACGCGCTTGCCCTTGGTCGCCTCGGTGACCGACACCGGCTTCGGGCTCAACGGACAAGCCTCGCCAAACTCGGTGGACTCGAACAACGTAGCCTCGGCAATCCGATCTCCCACTTTGATCATTGGCTTCTCCTTGTGCCTTTCCATAAGTCATCCCCACGCCCCATATCCACCTGATTCTTCCAAATCCGTGCGCAGCGCGCCGTTCCTCGCCAACGCGTGCGTTTCCTGTCACGCGTCCAGGGGCGCGTTCTGCCAGTCATCGTCTGCCCCACAGACCCCCGCCAAGCCACGCGGGACTCGGACCCATCCCGCGGGTGGCGTCGTGAGCTTCTTGTCCGCGCGCAGGCGGAGCGCCCCACGATCACGCACCACCCTCCTCACACCACAACCTCAGAAGCGAAAGCGCCACCCGCCTAGAACAGCGCGCGCAGACGAGCACGGACAAGATGCTCGCGATGACAGGACCCGCGCCCACCGCACCACCCCGCGTGACTTGGCCTCCGCGCGAGCAGCGCAAACTCGCGAGCAGCGCAACCCCGCCTACTCGAACGCCGCCAACCCCGTAATGTCCTGCCCCACGATCAACGTGTGAATATGATCGGTGCCTTCGTACGTGAACACCGACTCCAAATTACACATATGGCGTCCCGACTGATACTCGTCGGTGACGCCGTTGGCGCCCAACAGATCGCGCGCATCCCGCGCCACGTTGCGCGCCATCTTCACGTTGTTGCGCTTGGCCAACGAGACCTGCTGCGGCCGCGCCTTGTGCGACTCCTTCAGCTTCCCCAACCGCCACGACAGCAGCTGCGCCTTGGTGATCTCCTGCACCATATTGACGAGCTTGTCCTGCACCAGCTGGTAACCGGCGATGGGCCGTTTGAACTGCACGCGGTCCTTCGTGTATCGGAGCGCCTCGTCGTAACACGCCATCGCCGCGCCAATTGCGCCCCAGGAAATGCCGTAGCGCGCCTGGCTCAAGCATGACAACGGGCCCTTCAACCCGGTGACGCCGGGCAGGAAGCTGTCGAGCGGCACCGCGCAGTCTTCCATGATGAGCTCGCTCGTCACCGAGGCGCGCAGGCTGAACTTGCCCTCGATGTCGCGCGTCGAGAAGCCGGGCGTGCCGCGCTCGACGAGAAAGCCGCGCACGCCGTCG
The DNA here is from genome assembly GCA_963785725.1 of uncultured delta proteobacterium. GTDB lineage: Bacteria > Myxococcota_A > Polyangia > Palsa-1104 > Palsa-1104 > JAQBQH01. The sequence continues at coordinate 254,295 of CAWAWS010000007.1, forward strand.
TCCGTGCGCGCCCACACGAGCGCCACGTCGGCCAAGCCGCCCGAGGTAATCCAACGCTTTTCGCCGTTGAGCACCCACTTGTCGCCGACGCGCTTGGCGTTGGTGCGCAAGTCGCTCGGGTTCGACCCGAAGTCGGGCTCGGTCAGGCCGAAGCAGCCGATGGCTTCACCGCGCGCCATCTTGGGCAGCCAGCGGTCCTTCTGCGCGTCCGAGCCGTAGGCGTGGATCGGATACATGACCAGCGAGCTCTGCACCGACGCGAAGCTGCGAAAGCCCGAGTCACAGCGCTCGAGCTCCTGGTTGATGAGGCCATACGCGATCGGCCCCAAGCCCGCGCAGCCGTAGCCTTCCAAGGACGCGCCGAGCGCGCCCATCTCGCCGAGGCGACGCGGCAGCTCCTTCGGAAACGTGCCGGCGCGGAAGTGTTTGGCGACGATGGGCATGAGCTCGTCGTCGACGAAGCGGCGGAAGGTGTCGCGCACCAGGCGCTCGTCGTCGGTGAGCAGCTCGTCGAGCGCGAAATAATCGAGTCCGGAAAACGGCATGCGATCTGCTTATCACATATACTTTCGAGCGTGCTTCGTCTCGTAGGTGTGATGGTGCTGGGCCTATGGATGGTGACGGCGGCGCTGTCGGCGTCGGCGGCGGCCAAGCCCAAGCCCAAGCCGGCGGCGGGCAAGCCGCGCTCGTCGGCGCCGACCGGCCGGCCAGCCGCGCCGGCGAGCGCGGTCGAGCGGCTCGGCCGCGGCTACAAGCTGTTCCTCGAGGGTGAATACGAAGCCGCGGTGCGCGAGCTCAAGCCCATCGATCCCAAGTCGATGCACGCGCCCGACTACGTCTTGTATCTGCTGGCGACGTCCGAGCTGCTCACGGGCGAGCCCAAAGCGGCGCGCGCGCACTTTGCGCAGCTGGCGCTGTTGCCGTCGCGCTTCACCGTGCTGGCGCGGTGGCGCATGGCCGATTGCGACTGGGACGCGGGCGACTTCGAGACGGCGCGCAAAGAGTACGAAGCGGCGCTGCCGTCGGCGAACGACCTGGTCGATCCGGCGTTGGCGCGCTTCCGCATCGCCGAGGCGTTGGCCAAGAAAGGTCAGACGGCGGCGGCGCTGGCGATGTATCGCAAGGTCTACGTCGGTGAGCCGCTGCATCCGCTGGCGGACGTGGCGATGACGCGCCTCACCGACGGCAAAGCGGCGCCGATCACGCCCGAAGAGCGCATCGCGCGCGCCAAGAGCATGACCGCCGATCGCGCCTGGCCGCGCGCGCTCGAGGAGCTGGCGCTCGTGCCCGCCGACGTGCCGCAAGCGACGCGCGACGAAGCCGACTACTGGTTCGGCATGACCAAGTTCAAGATGCGCCGCGACTACGACCAAGCGGCGCAGAAGCTGCTCGGCCTGTGGCAGCGCCTGCCCGGCGACGAGCGCAAAGCCGACGCGCTCTTTCACGGCGCGCGCGCCTGGTCCCGCGCCGACCGCGACGACGAAGGCCAAAAGGGCTACCGCGAGCTGGTCGCGCGCTTCCCGCGCTCGAAGTCGGCGGCCGAGGCGTCGTTCTTGATCGGCTGGCTCGACTTCAACCGCGGCAAATACAAAGAGGCGATCCCCGAGCTCGAAGAGACGCTGAAGCGCTACGGCTCGTCGCAGTTCAACGATGATTCGCGCTGGTATCTCGGCTTTTCGCGCTGGCTGTCGGGCGACGTCAAAGGCGCGCTCGCCGACTTCGAGACCTTGAGCCGCATGTCGGGCCCGCTCGCCGGCGGCAAAGGCGCCTATTGGCGCGGCCGCGCGCTCGATTCGTTGTCGCGCACCGACGAGGCCAAGAGCGTGTGGCGCGCGCTCGTGACCGAGTATCCGTTCTCGTATTACGCGCTGCAGGCGCGCTTGCGGCTGAAGGAAAAAGGCGTCGACGTCGGTCAATTCGGCGACGGCCCGCGCGGCACGGCGCCGCCGCTCGCCGCCGTCGACGCGAAGCTGTCGTCCGATCCGCTGCTCCAGCGCGTCGACGAGCTGCTCGCTGCCGGCCTCACCGTCGAAGCCGGCCTCGAGCTGCGTCGCGGCGAAGGCGAGCTCATGAAGCGCTACGGCGCGGCGCGAGCGCTCCCGCTCCTGTTCGATCGTTATCTGCGCGGCGACAACTTCAATCGCCCGCATTCGCTCGCGGAGTCCTACTCGGGCGCGGCGCTGCGCCTCGACCCGCAGCGTGACGACGAGGCGCGCAAGTGGTGGGAGATCGTCTATCCGCGCGCCTACCGGCAGCACGTCGAGAAGTACGCGGCGACCGGTGACAACCCGCCCTATTATCTTTATACGATCATGCAGAAGGAGTCGGCTTACAACCCGCATGACGTGTCCTACGCCGACGCCATCGGCCTCTTGCAGATGATTCCGCCGACGAGCCGACGCGTGGCTCTGCGCATCGAAGCCGCTTATACCGACGACGTCTTATATGATCCCGAAGGTAATATTCGTTTCGGCGCCTGGTATATCGGCCATTTGTTACAGAAGTTCAAAGGCCAGATCGCGCTCGGCGCCGGCAGCTACAACGCCGGTCCGCGCGCGATGATGAAGTGGGTCAAGCTCTACGGCGCTCGCCCGCTCGACGAATTCATCGAGCTGACGCCCTATACGCAGACGCGCGAATACATGAAGAAGGTGCTCGACATCTATTCGCGTTATGTCTGGCTCTACGACAAGAAGGATTATTTGCCCGATAATAAAATCGATACTGCATTTCTCGAAAACGATATCGATTACTGATGGAATGGAATCCGGCACAATACGGTAAGTTCGGCGACGCGCGCCGCCAGCCGTTCGTCGACCTCCTGGCGCTCATCGGCGCGCCGTCGGGCATACGCGCCGTCGATCTCGGCTGCGGCCCCGGCAACCTCACGCGTGAGCTGGCCGACGCGCTGCCGCACTCGGACGTCGTCGGCATCGACTCGTCGGCCGAGATGCTGACGGTCGCCGCCGCGCTGGCGCGACCCGGGCTGCGCTTCGAGCTCGGTCGCATCGAAGACTTCGCGGCCGCGGGCCCGGACGGTGACGCCTACGACCTCGTGTTCTCCAACGCCGCGCTGCACTGGCTGCCCGATCACGCGCACCTCTTGCCCGGTTTGTGGTCGCGCGTCAAAGCCGGCGGGCAAATCGCCGTGCAGCTGCCCGCCGACGACTTCAACCCGATGCGTCAGATCTTCGCCGACGCCGCCGGCTGGCGCCATGCCATGGGCTCGCTCGACATCAGCGCCTACGCCGAGATCCTCTTCGCGCTCGGCGCCCGCGATATCACGGTGTTCGAGAAGATCTACCCGCATGTGCTGCCCGACGCCGACGCCGTCCTGGAATGGGCGCGCGGCACCGCGCTGTTACCCTATCTCGAAAGGCTGCCGCCCGCGCAACGCCAACCCTATCTCGACGAGGTGCGGCGCCGGCTGCAGCTCGAATATTCGCGCCGACCGGTCTTCTTTCCCTTTCGGCGCATCATCTTTCACGCGCGACGTGCGTAGAATGTAGGAGGAGGAGCCATGGCCAAGTTCAAAGGCAAAGTGGTGCGCTCGGATCTCGAAGGCGGCTTCTGGACGCTCGTCGCCGACGACGGCGAGACCTACAAGCTCGAAGGTGGCGACGCCACGCTGCTCAAAGTTGGCGTCAAAGCCGAGGTCGAAGGCAACGTCGAGCAGGCGATGGGCATCGGCTTCGGCGCGCCCGTGCTGAGCGTCAAGAAGTTCAAAATCATATGATAGGCTGCGCGCGTCAACAGCGACGGAGAACGCGATGAAGTTCGAGCTCAAGCATTCGTTCGATGCCTCGGTCGACGCGGTATTGGACGCGATGATCGATCCGGCCTATCCCGAGTTCATGAAGTCGCACATGAAGCTGATGAGCGACATCAAGCCCATCGATCGCAAGCAGGACGGCGATCGCTTGTCGTGGCGCATCCGCTGTGTGCCGGTGCCGATGATCAAGAAGGTCGGGCCGAAAGAGGTGCCGCCCGAGGCGCTGGCGTTCGTTCAGGAGTCGACGATCGACCGCGCGGCCAAGCGCATCGCGTTCAAGAACGTGGCCGAGCATCGCCAGGTCTTGAAGCACCTGGAGAACTCGGGCAGCTTCACGTTCCGCGACGTCGGCGGTCGCACCGAGCGCACGATCGGCGGCGAGCTCAAGGTCGTCAACCTGCCGTTCCTGCTCAAGCCGCTGGCGGTCATCGCCGAGCGGCTGATCTACTCGAACGCCGAAGATCTCTTGAACGAAGAGGCCAAGGTGTTCGGCGAATTCTTGAAGTCGCGCAAGCCCGCCGCGTAATTTCCGCTCCAAACGACCCGCGCGTCCCGCACGAAGCTGCTTCGTCGGACGCGTCGGCGCGCGCGCAAGATTCACGACAGAAATCGATGAGGAAGAGAAGGGCGGAAGCGCGCTGCGACTTACTGCGTGGCCTTCTGGCCGTCGTGCAAGTTGTCGGCGCCGGCCGAGACGACGATGTCGCCGCCGCTCAAGCCGCTGCCGATGAGCGCCTCCGAGCCGTCGCGGTCGACGACGCTGACGTTGCGCTGGTGCACGGCGCCGTCGGCCAAGACGTAGACGACGTCGCCGGTCTCGCGATGCGTCAGCGCCGTCGCCGGCACCGGCACGACGTTCGGCACGCGCTGCTTCACCAGCCGCACGGCGTCGCCCGCCTTGACCGTCGTCTCTTCCGGCAGCTCGACAGTCACGGTGCCGTCGACGATCTTGGCCACGCGACCGCTGATCGGTGCGCCGCCGAGCGCCGGCTGCAACTGCGCCACTTCGCCCGGCTTCAGCGCCGCCGCGTCCGCACCCAGCTTGAGCTCGGCGATGGCGTGCTTGTCGGCCAGCTTCAACACCGGATCGCCCGGCTTGGCGTCGCTGCCCGCCTGCGCCAAGACCTGCGCGACGGTACCCGCGCCCGGCGCGATCAGCCGCACCTTGGCCGCGCGCGCCTCGAGCTCCGCCATCAGCTTCTTCTTCTCGGCGACTTTGCCTTCCGCCGCCGCGGTCGCGCCGGCATCGCCCTTGGCCTTCGCCGTCGCCAGCTGCTTCTCGTAAAAGGACGCGCGATCTTTGACGTCCGCGAGCTCCTTCTCGATCTTGGCGTACGACTCCAGCGTCGCCAGCGGCATGCCCGCTTTGGCTTCCGTGCCCGCGGCCACGACGTCGCTGACTTTGCCCGCTTCGCCGAACGACAGCGTCTGCCCTTCGGACTTGCGCACCGTCGCCGTCGCGTCATACAGCCGCACGACTTCGCGCGGCGTCGCGACGACCGTCGCCACCTTCGCCGTCGTGCCGCTCATGAACTTGATGTAGGCGACGATCGCCGCCACCACCAGCAGCACCAAGAACAGAATCAGCAGCGAGCCCGCGCTCGACTTCGACGCCTTCGGCTCGGCGCGCGCGACCGCGCCCGTCGTCATCTCGTCGTGCACGCGCGGCGTGTTCGCTTGCGGCGGCGTCGGCGCCGGCGGCAACGCCTTCGGCTCCGGCTCCTTGGCGACGACCGCCGGCGTCAGCGGCCGCACCGGCGGCGACGGCTCCGGCTCGTCGTGCTCGTCCGGCGCGTCGGGCTCGGAGTCGGCGTCGTTCGTCGGCAGCTCGGTGACCATCGACGGCGTCGCCGCGAACTCGTCATCGTCCGCGTGGTCGACCGGCGTCGCCGCTTTCGCGCCCGCGCCGTTCGCCGGCGACGGGGCTTCGCCCATCATCGTCCGCGCGTCCGGCGCCGCCCGCTGCGGCTCGCCGTCGAGCTCGAAGAACCCGAGGTCGCGCAGCTTGGCGGCGAAGTTCTCGAGGTCGGACGGGCTCGGGTGAATGCCCAGCCGTTCGCGTGCCCACGAGGCCACTTCGTCGAAGGGACGCCGGCCATCCATGCGCTCGGCGATCAACCACTCGAAGTCGTACAGCCGCATGCGCGCGCCCGACTTCGGGTCGCTCACGTCGAAATATTTGACGCCCTGTTCTTCGGTCGGCGTCGCACTCAAATCGGGTCGGATCCGCGGCGTGCTCATCACCCGCCTCGCTTGAGCTCCGTCAACACCAGCTTGGCGACCGACTTCAGCGTATCGAAGACGCCCACGCCCGTGGTGGCGACGGCCTCGAACTCGGGCACGTTCGTCGGATTGAGCACTTTCTTCAGCTCGTCCATCGGCGCGGAGTTCGGCAAATCTCGCTTGTTGTACTGCACGCAATACGGAATCTTATCGAGGTCGTAACCCTGGTCTTGCAGGTTTACGCGCAAGTTATCGAGCGATTCGATATTCGCTTCCATACGCTCGATCTGCGAATCAGCAACGAATACGACACCATCCACGCCTTTCAAGATCAGCTTGCGGCTGGCGTCGTAAAAGACCTGACCGGGCACCGTGTACAGGTGGAAGCGCGTCTTGAATCCGCGAATTTCGCCCAGTGAAAGCGGCAAAAAGTCGAAGAACAAGGTGCGCTCGGTCTCCGTGGCCAGGGAGATCATCTTCCCTTTCGCCTCGGGATTGGTCTTGTTGTAGATGTACTGCAAGTTGGTCGTCTTCCCGCACAGGCCAGGCCCGTAGTAGACGATCTTGCAGTTGATTTCGCGGGAGCTGTAATTGATGAAGCTCATCGAAGCGGTCGGCCCCCGTCAGTCGTTGAACAGGTTGTCGATGTCGTCGTCGGAGATCTCTCCGAGCACCGGCGGGACGTTCCCGCTCGACATCTTCTTCACCAGCGCGTCGAAGACCTTGGTCAGCTCTTCCGAGGCCTTCTTGACTCGCAATCGCACCAAACCCAGCGACGAGCGCGTGTCGAAAAGAACGACCAAGATCGCGCGCTGCGCCACCAAAGACAGGTGGATGTTGGTCTTTTCACCTTCGTGAAATTGGCCGCTGAATTCCTTCTCCGCCAATAGCTTGGCGATGCCTCCGGTCGCGGCGACGTTACCCGCGAACAGCGACGACAGCGACGTCACGTCGAGGTGCTCGGTATTGCCGGCCCGGGCAATTTCCTGCCCGTCCTTGTTGATCACGAGAATGGCGATCGAGTTCGAGTCTCGCTGGAGCCGATCGCAGATCACTTGGATCTGCTGCTGCTCCTCCTCGAACATAACGACCTGGGGCGTACCCATCGCGGGGGCTCTCCTGTGAGCGGTCGTCCTTTGTTATCAGATTGGCCACGAATAATCAATCGGTGGCTACAACTGGCGTCGATTGCGGTGGCCTGGCTACACGCCTTCGTTGCCTACATTTCCCGACGAGAACGAGGTTACATCTCGCGGCGGGCTTCGAGCGCGCGCGCGATCGTGACGCCGTCGGCGTACTCGAGCTCGCCGCCGACCGCCAAGCCGGACGCGATGCGCGTGACTTTGACGCCGAGCGGCCGCAGCACCTTGGCCAGATAGAGCGCCGTCGCTTCGCCTTCGACGTTCGGTGACGTCGCTACGATCAGCTCGCGCAGCTCATTGGACGCCACCCGCGCGAGCAGCTCCTTGATGCGCAAATCGTCGGGCCCGATGCCTTCGAGCGGCGACAACACGCCGTGCAGCACGTGATAACGCCCGCGAAATCCGCCGGTGCGCTCGATCGCGTACAGGTCCGGCGGCGTCGCCACGACCGCGACCAGCCCGGCGTCTCGCCGCACGTCGCTGCACAGGCCGCAGGGATCGTGCTCGGTCAAGTTCATGCACACCGAGCAGAGCCGGATCTTCTCTTTGACCTCGACCAGCGCATGCGCCAGATCGCGCGCATATTCGGCCGGCGCGCGCAGCACGTGGAACGCCAGCCGCGACGCCGTCTTCTCGCCGATCCCGGGCAGCTTCGCCAGCTCGCGAATCAGCCGTCCGATGGGATCCGTCGCCAAAGTCGCGCCTTAAAACAGGCCCGGAATGTTCATGCCGCCGGTCACCGACTGCATGGCGCCCGCTTGCAGCTCCTGCGCTTTGCCGATCGCCTGATTGATGGCCGCGATGATCAGATCCTGCAGCATCGACGGATCTTTCGGATCGATGCAGGCCGGATCGATCTTGAGCGCGCGCACTTCGAGGCCGCCCGTGATCGTGACCGTCACCATGCCGCCGCCCGCCGAAGCCTCGACCGTCTTCGACTTGGCCTCGTCTTGCGCCTTCAGCATCTGCTCTTGCAGCTGCTGCGCTTGCTGCATCATGGCGCCGAGATCGAAGCCGCCACCGCCGGGAAATCCGCCGTCATTCTCACTCATTGGCCCACCTTCCGGCGAGCCGACGAGGAAGACGAGCGGTCCGCTGGCCCGACGGGCCGGACGCTCACCTTCGCTCGCTCACGCTCGCTCATTGGTTCTTCTCCACGTCGTCGACCACCGGTTCGCGCCAGTTGCCACCGAAGCGCGCGTCGAGCCCTTTGCGCGCCGGGTGCTCGAGCGCCTCACGCCGTCGCTGCTCGCGATCTTCGTCGATCTTGCGCTCTTCGACTTCGATCATCGTCTCGGTCGCCGCCGCCGGCATGCCTTCGGCCGCGCCGACGATGATCTCGATCGCCAGATCTTCGCCTGTCGTCTTCTTGATGGCGGCGCGCAGCTGCGGCAAGCGCTCGCGCAGTCGATTGGCCGCAAAATCGCTATCGAAGCCGAGCGACAGATGCACCGCGTCGCGCGCCAACAGCCTCGACTGCGCGATATCACACAAGAAGGGGTCGATATTGATGACCGCTTCCAGCAGCTCGGTGAAGTTCGCCGGCGCCTTTTGTTTCGTCGGCGCCGGCTTGGCGGCAACCGGTGGCGGCGCTGGCGGCGCGAAGTCCGCGACGTCGGGCGCGCCGTAATCCGGCATGTCATTCGGTGGCGGCGGCGCGGCATTGACTGCCGGCGCCGGTCGCGACGGCGGCGCCGCCTGCGCGACCGCCGCGCGCGATCCGCCGCCCGCGCCACCACTTCCCGACGGCGGCGACGCCGCCGGCACGCCCTTTTCCACGCGCGATTCGAGGGCCTCCAGCTTCGCCAGCAGCGCGCCGATCGGCTCCAGCGGCTCGACGCGCGTCAACGCGATCAAGCCCACTTCGAGCACGTAGCGCGGCACCGGCGACTTGGCGACCTCCTCGGCGATCTTCGCGCAGCGCTCGAACAGCAGCTCCGGCAGGCCGTTCGGCGCCGCCTTGACCGTCGCCGCCAGCGCCTCGAGCTCCGACGGCGAGCCCTCGACGAGCGCGCTCGCGTCCGGCAGCGCCGCGACGACGACGAGATCGCGCAAGTGGCCGAGCAGCGCCTGCGCCAGCTGCGACAGATCCTGGCCGCGCGCGAACGCCGCATCGACGAGCGTCAAGCGCCGCCGCCGCGTTCTTGCCGAGGATCGCCTGCCCCAGCTTGTCGAGCAGCGTGCGATCGGCGACGCCGAGCGTCTCGGCCGCGCCCGCCTCGGTCAACCCCGTCGGCGACGACGCGATCACTTGATCGAGCAGCGACAGCGCGTCACGCACCGAGCCGCCCGACTCGCGCGTGATCAGCGACAGCGCGTTCTTCTCGAACGGCAGCTGTTCCGTCGTCAAAATCTGCGTCAGATGCTCGGCGATGCGCCGCTGCGGCACGAGCTTGAAGTCGTAGCGCTGCACGCGCGAGAGAATCGTCGCCGGCAGCTTGTGCGGATCGGTGGTCGCGAAGACGAAGATCGCGTGCGGCGGCGGCTCTTCCAGCGTCTTCAGGAGCGCATTCCACGCGCCCGACGAGAGCATGTGCACTTCGTCGAGGATGTAGACTTTCTTCTTGCCGCGCACCGGCGCGTAGCGAATCGCGTCGCGCAGCTCGCGGATGTTGTCGACGCCGTTGTTGGACGCGGCGTCGATCTCTTGCACGTCGACGCTGGAGCCGTTGGTGATTTCGCGGCAGGCGTCACAGACGTTGCACGGCGTGGCCGTCGGCGCGTTCACGCACGACAAGCACTTGGCGAGGATGCGCGCCGCCGTCGTCTTGCCGACACCGCGAGCGCCCGTGAACAAAAACGCGTGATGCAGCCGCCCGGCCGCGATCGCGTTCTGCAGGGTCTGAGTGACGTGCTCTTGTCCGACGATTTCGTCGAACGTCTGCGGGCGATACTTGCGTGCGAGGACCAAATAGGACATGTCGCGCGTCGCTCCGCCGTCGCGGCCAGCAAACCGCTCAGGTAGCAGATGGAACGAAAAAAGGTGGCTCCGGGCACCCGCGCCGCTAACTACCGTTGCTCCCTTCCGGGCCTGGCGGGGTTCGTCGGCATTGCGTCGCCCAGAGCCAAAACTGGTCTACCACAAATCCAAAGCCGCAAACGATGTAGCACACTTCTCGTTACGGCCAAGCGATCCGTTGAAACTTATCGGCGGAGAGGGAGGGATTCGAACCCTCGGTACCTTGCGATACACACGATTTCCAATCGTGCTCCTTCGGCCACTCGGACACCTCTCCAACAAACTTGTGCGGCGCCACCAACCGCGACTTCCTCTGCTCTGCTCTGATTCCGTCGGAGGGAGAGGTTGGAGCGGAGGGTTTGGGCCCCGCGCGCAGTTCCGCAGGAGTTGTTTTTCGTGTTCGCGCAGCGAACGCGAAAAACGGCTCCGAGGACTGTTTGAGCACGGGGCCCAAACCCGGAGCGACAGCGGAGAGGGAGGGATTCGAACCCCCGGTACCCTTGCGGGTACACCTGATTTCGAATCAGGCGCAATCGACCGGACTCTGCCACCTCTCCAGGTGGTGCGAACGCAAAATACGGCGTCGAAACCGTACGAAAATCAACTCGATCGCTTGCGTAACTGGGCGAAGAAGTCGGTCAGCAGGGCGCCACATTCGGCTGCCAACGCGCTCTGCTCGACGACAACTTGGTGGTTCAAGCGGGGATCTTCCAAGAGGCGGTAGAGCGTTCGTACCGCGCCGGCCTTCGGGTTGTCACAGCCGAAGACGACCCTGTCGATGCGGGCGTTGACGATCGCGCCCGCGCACATCGGACAGGGCTCTTGCGTCACATACAGCGTGGCGCCGACCAAGCGCCAACCGGCGACGGCTTTGGCCGCCTCGCGGATGGCGATGAGCTCCGCGTGTGCCGTCGGATCGGCGGCACTTTCACGGCGATTTCCGCCGCGACCCAAGACGACTCCGTCGACCACGATCACGGCGCCGACGGGCACTTCGCCCATCTCCGCCGCCGTCTTGGCCTCGGCGATCGCCAACTGCATGAGCTGCTCTTCTACAGGTACAAGCGTCATTTTCGAACTGCGGCGCAGCCAGAAGGATTCGAACCTCCGACCCTCGGTTCCGTAGACCGATGCTCTATCCAGCTGAGCTATGGCTGCATAATCTAATGCTTATTTTATTACCAGCGGAGAGGGAGGGATTCGAACCCTCGATACAGTTTCCCGTATGCCGCCTTAGCAAGGCGGTGCCTTCGGCCACTCGGCCACCTCTCCGATGAATGCTCGCGCATGTCGCTATTCGATTGTCAGACCGCGGAGGGAGAGGGATTCGAACCCCCGGGACTTTCATCCAGCGGTTTTCAAGACCGCCGCCTTAAACCGCTCGGCCATCCCTCCAGTAGCAAAACGGATGGACTCCATAACAAGAGCTTGGGCGGTTGTAAAGCGGATTCTGGCACCGCGCCAGCTAGGCATAACGTGGTATTCTGACGCGCGCCTTCCGGGTGCCCGAGACCTCCATGAAGATCACCTGCGAGCGCTGCAGCGCTCAGTACGACCTCGACGAAAGCCGGATTCCCCCGTCGGGGATGATGATGAAGTGTCCGGCCTGCTTGCACTCTTTCGCCGTGCGACGGCAGAGCAGCTCGGGCATGCCCGCCGTGCCGCCGGCGCCGGTCGTGCAAAATCCGCCGCCGCGCCGCCGCGAGATCGAGGTCTCGACGTTCGGCGAGGATGAAGGGCCGACGGTCCTGCCGCCGCCGACGCCGGGCATGATCGCGCTCGACGATCCGGATGCGATCGATCTACCCGCACCCAAAGAAGATTTCATCGATCTGCCGGCGCCCAAAGAGCGCTCGCGCAAGCCGTCGATCCCGCCGCCGCGGCAACGGACGTCGTCGATCCCGCCGCCGTCGCGCCCGAAAGTGCCGACGCCGGCGCCGTTCGAGAACGATCACACCTACGACGAGACGGCGTTTCCGTCGGGGCCGCTGCCGGGTTTGGGGCCGGACGAGATCGATCTGCCGGCGCCCGTCGATCCAGGTCGGCGGCAGGACATCGTCGATCTGCCGGCGCCGAAGTCGGGCACGTCGCGGCCGCTGTCGTTGGCGGACGAGAACATCGATCTGGCCGAGCTGCCGGCGCCGAAAGAGCGCGGCCATCAGGTGGGCATCTCGCTCGACGCGCCCGATCCCGAAGATTTGGAGCTGCACGACTCGTTGAGCTTGGGCGCGCCGGAGCTGGAGCTGGACGCGATCGACGTCGTGGCGCCGCGCGACGATCGCCCCGAGCTGCCGGCGCCGAAGCACGAAGTGCTCGATGTGGCGCCGCGCCAAGAGACGCTCGATGTCGCGCCGCGCTTGGAGACGCAGGACGTGGCGCCGCGCAAGGACGCCTTCGAGGTGGCGCCGCGGCCGGCGAAGGCGCCCGAGCCGGCCGCCGAACGACCGCGACAGTCGCAGCCGCGCCTGACCAAAGCGCAGGCGGCCAAGGTCAAAGCCGCCGAATCCACCGACGATGAGCCGCGTCGTCGCTGGCCGCGGGTCGTGGCGGCGCTCGGCGGCGTCGTGCTCTTGCTCGGCGGCGTCGGCGTCGCGCTCGGCGTGTTCACCGGGTTCGGGCAGAAGCTCTTGCGCGGCGGCTCGTCGGCACGGCAGGAGCAGCAGCTCAACGTCGCGCGCAATCAGATGACCGACGACACCTTGGGCGCCTATCGCAAGGCGGCGGCGGCGATGAAGTCGCTGCTCGAGGTCGACCCGACGGCGTTCGAAGCGGGCGCGCTGGCGGCGCAAGCGGAGTTGGGCGCGGCCCATCTCGGCGTCGCGGCCGAGCTGCGTAACGCCGACGCGCAGCTGGCCAAGCTCACCGACGAAAAAGCGGCGCAGCTGCCGGATGTGTTGAAGGCGCGCGCGCTGCGCTCGTCGGTGGCGGGCGCGTATCCCGACGCGCGCAACAAGCTCGGCGCGGTGTTGGCCAAGGCGCCGGCGGACTCGGCGGCGCTGGTCTATTTGGGCTGGACCGAGCTGGCCGCGGGCGATCCGGCGGCGGCCGACAAGGCGTTCGCGAAGGCGCTCGCCGCCGAGGCGTCGCGGGCGCAGGCGTTGTACGGCGACGCCGTGGCCAAAGAGCGGCTGGGCGACGTCAAAGGCGCGGGCGAGCTGTATCAGCGCGCGCAGGCACGGTCGCCGCTGCACCTGGGCGCGGCGGTCGGCTTGGCGCGCACGACGAAGCCGCCGGCGGAAGCGCAAGCGGCCGTCGAGGAGCTGATCAAGGCGCGCACGGCGACGGCGGCGCCGCGCGAATTGGCGGACGCGTGGGCGACGGTCGGCGTGCTGGCCGAGAAGGCCGGGCGTCATGACGAAGCCGAAGATCGGCTGAAGCGCGCGCTGGCGCTCGACGCCGATCATGCGATCGCGCGCGTGGCCTTGGCCAACGTGCAGTGCGAGCTCAAGCGTTGCGCCGATGCCGTGGCGCCGATGGAGAAATTGGTGGCCGCGCAGCCGAAGAACGTCGAAGCGAAGCTGGCGTTGGCGCAGGCGCAGCTCGGCACCGGCGCCATCGCCGACGCGGCGGCGACGTTGGGCGCGGCGGCGACGCTGGCGCCGAAGTCGGCCGACGTGCTCTTCGGGCAGGCGCGCTTGGCGTTGGCGCAGCCGAAGATCGATCGTGAAGGTGCGCTGGCGAAGCTGAAGGACGCGATCGCCGCCGATCCCAAGCTGATTCCGGCGTACATCACGGAGTCGACGACGCTGGGCGCGCTCGGTCGCGACGACGACGCCGTCGCCGCGCTGCAAGCGGCCGAGAAGCAGGCCGCCGACAGCGCCGAGCTGATGACGCAGCTCGGGGACGCCTATTTGACGCTGGGCAAGCCGGTGGAGGCGGAGATGCGTTATCGCGCGGCGCTGTCGAAGCAGCCGGACGCGCGACCGGCGCGCATGGCGTTGGGCGCGGCGCTCGAGGCCGAGAACAAGCTCGACGACGCGCGCGCCGAATACGAGCATGTGGCCCAGGATGACGCGCAATATCCGGGCGTGACCGAGCGGCTGGCGCGTTTGGCCGCCAAACAGGGGCACAAGACGGAAGCGGCGCAGCTTTACGACAACGCGCTCAAAGAGGGCGTGCCGACGGCGGCGCTGCGTTTGGCGGCGGCGCAGCTGTTCTTGGATCCGGCGATCAATCGTCGCGACGACGCGCTGAAGCTGGCCGAGTCGGTGACGGCCGAGGACGATCGCTCGGCGCCGGCGCACCTCGTCGTGGCGCGGGCGCAGCTCGAGGCCGGTCGGCCCGATGACGCCTTGCCCGAGGCGCGGCGCGCGGCGACGCTGGCCGACCTGCCCGAGGCGCACTTCATTTTGGGCAAGGTGTTGGAGTCGATGTCCAAGCTCGATCAGGCGATCAACGAGTACGGCTTGGCGCGGCGACCGCCCGTGGAAGCCGAGGCGTCGCTCGGTCGCGCGCGCATCTTGGTGCGCATGGGCGCGACGAAGGATGCCTTGACCGAGCTCACGGCGTTGGCCAAGGATCCCAAGCTGCGCGCGCCGGCGCTGCTCTTGAGCGGCGATTGTTATGCCGATTTGCAGCAAGCCGATCGCGCGCGTCACGCGTACGAAGACGCCGTGCGCGCGGCGCCGAACTCGGGTGACGCGGCGTTCAAGCTGGGCCGCGCGTTCCACGACGCCGGCCGCCGCCACGACGCCATCATGCAGCTCGAGCGCGCCGTGAAGCTCGACGGCGACAAGGCGAGCTGGGCCGCCGAAGCCGACCTCTTGCTCGGCGACGCCCATCGCGAAGGTCACGAGAACGACGCGGCCGTGCGCGCCTACAAGCGCTACCTCGAGATCGCGCCGGCGAGCGCGCCCGAGCGGGTCGAAGTGCAGAAGCACATCGCAGTGCTCGGAGGTAATTAGTCGATGGATCTGCCAATCGATCTGGCGGCGACGCTGCGCAAGGTGAAGCGGGCGGCGCGCATGGCGCGTTCGGGCGCGCGCATCTTCCGCAACGCCGGGCTCGACGAGACGCTGACGCTCAATACGCTCTGGGCCGTCGGCAAAGTGGCGCGCGAAGCCAGCGACGGCGTGCGCGGCATGACGATGGTGGCGCGGCTGCACGCGTTCGCCGATCCGCTGCGACCGGCGCTGGTGTGCGGCGACGAGCGGCTGAATTTCGGCGAGCTCAACGAGCGCATCAACCAGCTGACCCACGGGCTGCACGCGCTCGGCATCGGGCCCGGCGAGCGCATCGCGGCGTTCATGCACAACGGCAACGAATACGTCGAGCTGAACGCGGCCTTGCAAGCGGTCGGCGGGCAGAACGTGCAGATCAGCTATCGGCTGAAAGCGGGCGAAGTCGCCTATATCCTCGAGAATTCGCGGGCGCGCGCCATGCTGTTTCACGGCGATCTGGTCGCTATCGTCGAGGAGGCGCTGGCGATCTGCGCGGCCAAAGGGCTGCCGATCGTGCGCGAGCGCTGTATCGCCGTCGACGGTGCGCCCGGCTTTCGCAGCTTCGACGAGCTGCTCGCGGCCGGCGATCCGACGACGCCGGCGCGCGTCGACGGCGGCGGCTACGGCGGCATCATGATCTACACGTCGGGCACGACCGGCCGCGCCAAAGGCGCCTCGCGCGACTTCAAGACGATGGGCCTCGAGCCGGTGCTCGACTTCATCTCGCGCTTTCCGCTGCGGCGCGACGAGCGCCATCTGGTCGTCTGTCCGCTCTATCATTCGATGGCGCCGGCGTTCGTCATCATGACGGTCATCGTCGGTGGCTGTTGCGTCATCTTGCGTGGGTTCGAGCCGCATGAAGTCCTGCGCACGATCGAAAAAGAGCGCATCACGTCGATGTTGGTGGTGCCGACGATGTTGTCGCGCTTGATGGCGCTGTCGCCGGCCGAGCTGCGCGCGCACGATACGTCGTCGCTGCGCTGGATCATGTCGGGCGCGGCGCCGCTGCCGACCGAGCTGGCGCGGCGCGTGGAGGACACGTTCGGCCCCGTGCTCTACAACTTCTACGGCTCGACGGAGACGGCGCTGGTGTCGCTGGCGCTGCCGGGCGAGCACACGGCGCGGCCGGGCACCGTCGGCCGGCTCATCGGCGGCAACGAGCTGCGCATCCTCGACGGCGAAGGCCGTGAAGTCGGCGACGGCGAAGTGGGCGAGATCTACGTGCGCAACGACATGCTGATGGACGGCTATTACGGCAACAAAGAGGCCACCGATCAGGCGATGCGCGAGGGCTTCTTGAGCGTCGGCGACCTCGGTTATCGCGACAAAGATGGCTACATTTACTTGGCCGACCGTAAAACGGACATGGTCATTTCCGGTGGCGTGAACATCTATCCGTGGGAGATCGAGCAGCGGCTGCACGAGCATCCGGCGGTGCACGAGGCGGCGGTCGTGGGCGTGCCCGACGTCGAATGGGGCGAGTCGCTGGCGGCGTTCGTCGTCTTGCGCGCCGGACAGTCGGCGACGGGCGACGAGCTGTCGCAGTGGGTGCGCGAGGCGCTGGCCGACTACAAGCGGCCGCGGCGTTATGCGTTCGTCGACAGCTTGCCGCGCAATCCGACGGGGAAGATCTTGAAGCGCGAGCTCAAGGCCAGCCTGGCGCAGCAGAACGAAGACAGCGCGGTATCGGCGTGAAGCGCGCGCTATTGGCGCTGTTGGCGCTGGCGACGACGGCGGCGAGCGCGCACGCCGAGCCGTTCGACAAGCTGCCCGAAGGCGCGCTGGCCTATGCCGCGGCGCGGCCGATCGTCGTCATCAACACGCTGCAGCGGCTGGGGATCGATCAGCTGCCGGCGGTGCAGCGGCTGAAGAAGCAGCTGGGCGGCATCGATCCGTTCAACCCGATCATCCTGGCGGCGCCGGGCATCGACATCAACGCGCCGCTGGTGGCGTCGCTGTTCGAGAACGTGCCCGGCTTCGGGATGCACTCGCGGATCGTGGCGCAGCTGCGTGACAAGGCGACGTTCAACACGTTCATCATGGGCGTCATCGCCAGCGGGCAGCTGCCGTTGACGGCGGCGCCGGGCATCAAGGACGCGGTCGGCATGGCGACTTTGTCGCCGAACTCGGTGTGCGTCTTGCGCATCATCGGCAACGAGGCGCTGCTCGACGAAGTCGAAGTCGAGAACAAGAAGGCGCCGGCGGCGGCCGAGATCGCGCGTCGTTTCCCGGCGACGCCGGCGCGCAAGGTCGTCGTGACGCGCGGCGCGCGCAAGCTGTTGTCGGCCGACGCGGCGGCGGCGATCTATGTCGACGCGCGCAAGCTCGATCCGATGTTCACGCACATCGCCGCCGACGACCTGCGCGTCGCCTTGGCGGCGGCGACGACGACCGCCGAGCGCGCGGAGGTCGCGACCCGGCATCGCGCGCGCGACAAAGCGTGCGCGGCCTGGCGCCACGCGCCGACGATGTTCGACGACGTGGCGCTGGCGCTCGACGCCAAGCCCGACGCGCTGACGCTGACCTGGGCGTGGGGCACGCAAGGCGGCGCGCCGCTCGGCGGGCTCAAGCTCACCGCGGTCGACGACGGGATCCTCGACGGTCAAGCCTTGGCGCAGTCGGGCGCGGGCATGTTGGCGCTCTACGCGGCCAGCCTGGCGCCGTTCAACGCGCTCAAGCACACCGGTGTCTTCGCGACGTCCGATTCGCTGACGCAAGCCGCCGACGGCTGCGAGACCGATTCCGGCGTGCTGTTGATGCTGCGCTCGTGGCCGTTGGCGCTGGGGACGTTGGCGAGCACCACGCCGCCACCCGGCTCACCGCTGACGATGCTCAAGCAGAGCCTGGCGACGCTGCGCAATGTCGTCATCGGCCTGCGCGACTTCAGCGCCAGCGGTCCGCGGCTGGCGGCCGCGGCCAGCTTCGATGCCAGCGCGCGCGGCTCGTTCGAGCTGATGTTGGCGGCCTTCGGCGGCGGCTCGGGCGTCGCCGGTCCCGTCGGCAAGCGCGCGCCCACGATCTACTCGCTGAAGATGCCGGATTCTTCGCGTCCGGCGTTCGCCGTCGGGCTCGAGAATGTCGCCGGCGGACGGTTCGGGCTCGCCGTCGCCGATTCCGATGAGTCGCTCAAATGGGCCTATAAAGCCGGTGACAGCGCGGCCAAGACGGAGCATCCGCCGCTGGCTCGGCTGAGCGCCGACGCGTCGCTGTTGAGCCGGCTCGGCCCCATCTTCAATGCGTCTTCGGGGGAGCAGGCGATGCTCGACCTGCTGGCGCGCTTGCGTCGCGTCGACGGCGCGCTGACGGCGGAAGGCGATCTCCTCAGCCTGACGCTGCACGCGCCCTTGAAACCCTAGTCGCGCATGGGGCTCGCGCGTGTCATCGGAACCGCGGGGCACATCGATCACGGCAAGACGGCGCTCGTCCGCGCGCTCACCGGCATCGACACCGATCGGCTCAAAGAGGAAAAAGAGCGCGGCATCACCATCGAGCTCGGCTTCGCGCATTTGCCGTTGCCGACGGGCGAGACGGTCGGCGTCGTCGATGTGCCCGGTCACGAGCGGTTCGTGCGCGCGATGGTGGCGGGCGCCGTCGGCATCGACTTGGTCGTGCTCGTCGTCGCGGCCGACGAAGGCGTCATGCCGCAGACGCGCGAGCACCTCGATATTTGCGGGCTGCTCGGCATCACGCGCGGCGTGGTGGCGCTGACGAAGTCCGATCTCGTCGACGGTGAGCTGCGCGAGCTGGCGGTGGCCGACGTCGCCGAAACCTTGCGCGGCACGTTCCTCGAAGCCGCGCCACTCATCGCCTGCAGCGCCAAGACCGGCGAAGGCCTCGACGCGCTCAAAGCGGCGATCGGCGAAGGTTTACGGCAGGCGCCGGGCAAAGATCCCGAGGGCCTCGTGCGCTTGCCCATCGATCGCGTGTTCACGATGAAGGGCTTCGGCACCGTCGTCACCGGCACCTTGTGGGCCGGCCGATTGCGCGCCGGCGATGACCTCGTGGCGTTGCCGTCGGCGAGCGCTGCCGTCGGTAAAGTGCGCGGCCTGCAAGTGCACGGCGGCAGCGTCGACGAGGCCAGCGCCGGCAGCCGCACGGCCGTCAACGTCACGCTCGCCAAGGATGAGCTTCAGCGCGGGCAAATGCTGGTGCGGCCGGGCGAGCTCGAGGCCGGCCGGCTCGTCGACGTGCGGCTGCGTTGGCTGACGACGTCGTCGCGGCCGCTCAAGCGCCGCGCGCGGCTGCTCGTTCACGCCGGCACGGCGCAGACGTTGGCGACGGTGGCGCTGCTCGACTCGGGCGCGCTCGAGCCCGGTCAGTCGGGTCTGGCGCAGCTGATGCTGGACGAGCCGATGGTGCTCTTGCCCGGCGATCGCTACATCTTGCGCGGCTTTGCCATGCAGAAGCATCACGGCACGACCGTCGGCGGTGGCGTCATCCTGCGCACGCTCGGTCGCCGCCTGCGCCGCAATCTGCCGGCCGAGCTGACGGCGCTGCGCGAGCAGGAGGCGGCGCTGGCGAGCGGCGACGTCGACAGCGGCGTGCGCCTCGAAGTCGCGCGCGCCGGCGACGCGGGCCTGACGCGCGCGGCGCTGCAGGCGCGCTCGGCCTGGTCGCCGCGCGCTGTCGACGCCGCCTTGTCACGGCTGTCGGCGTCGCGCGCGATCGTGCGCTACGACAAAGAGCGCGGCGCGTACATTTCCGAGCAGGCGCTGCGCAGCCTCAAAGATCGCGCGCTCGCCGCCGTCGCCGCGCATCACGCCGCGCAGCCGCTCGCCGCCGGGCTGCCGCGCGAGGAGTTACGCGGCACGCTCACCGCCGACGTCAAGCTGCTGCACGCGACGCTGGAGGCGCTCGTCGCCGACCATGCGCTCGTCGTCGAACGCGACACCGTGCGCCAGCCCGCGCACAATCCGACGCAGCGACGGGCGCAGGCGGGCCGCGCGCCGCTCGCCGAGCGCGCGCTGGCCTTGTGGACGACGGCCGCGCTGCAGCCGCCGCGGCCGACCGAAGCCGCCGTGACGCTGGGCGTTCCGCCGGCGGAGCTGACGCCGGTGCTCGAGCTGCTGGTGCGCGGCGGCTCGCTCGTGCGCGTCAAGGATCTGCTGTTCTTTCGTCCGGACGTCGACGAACTGCGCGCGCGGCTGGTGGCGCACCTGCAAACGCACGGGCAAATCGATGCGCAAGGCTGGAAGGAGCTGGTGGGCGCGTCGCGGAAGTTTTCGATTCCGCTGGCCGAGCACTTCGACGCCGAGCGGGTGACGCTGCGCGTGGGCGACGCGCGAAAGCTACGAAACGCGCCCGATCAGAAGAGGTAGTGGATGGCGCCGCCGGCGAACATCGCGTCGCGGAAGCCGATCTCGGCCGTCACGGCGAGATGCGCGACGGGATAGAAGCGGAAGCCGACGAGCAAGTTGACGACGCCCATCACCGGCGGCTTGCTGCCCGACGCGTGGAACGACGGCGTCTGGGTCGTGTCGTCGCCGCCGCGCGTGGCGTTGAGGCGGCCTTGCAGCGTCGGGTCGCTCTTGTTGATGGGGCCGACGTTGAGCGGATAGCACTGCGACGGATCTCTGGCGTGCGCCGCGCAGCCGGGCGAGTTGTCGTTGATGACGCTGACCGTGCCGGGAACCCAGCCGATGCCGAGACCGCCGCCGTAACGCAGCTCGAACCAGTCGGTGAACTTGTGGTAGCCGATGAATGCGACGTCGGCGGACAAGAGGCCGAGGCCGCGGAACTGGACGTAGTGCGTATCGAGCGTCGGATCGTGACCGGCGCCGAGGTAGTTGCCCGAGCCGACGTTGAAGACGCTGTAGTCGATCGAGGTGACGACGTCGTAGCCATTGTGGCGGTAGATGAACTCGCCGCCGACGCCGTAGCCGCTCATCGACGTGCCCGTGTTGTGGCCGAGGTACGGCTGCAACATGAGGTGCGTGACGAAGAGCCCGCGCATGTGGGCGCCGAGCTGGTATTTGCCGAGATCGGCCTTCGGCTCGTCGTCTTTGTCGACGGTGGAGGCGTTGGCGTCGATCTTCATCGCGCCGCCGCCGGGCGGAGCCGGCTCGTCCGATTGCGCGTGGGCGACGACGGGAGCGACGAGGAAAAATGCAAATAAGGAATAAGCCAGGCAACGCATGGCGCGCATCTTAGTCACAGCGCGACGAGCAATGGTACCTGTTCAGTCGATCAGCGAAAACGCCGCGCTTTGCTTACATGCTGGGACACTTCAGCGGGCCCCGCGTGTTTCGAGCGCATTTCGAGCGCATTCGGCGACGCCGGGATCGGAATCGGCCAGGCGCGCTTTGAGCGCGGCGCGAATGGCGGGCGTGTCGAGCAGGGGAAAGTCGGTCTCGAACGCGGCGGTCGCGTACCAGCGGACGTCGGCGTCGGCGTCTTTGGTGAGGCGCAAGAGGGCGGCGACGGCGCGGCGGGTGGCGTCGTCCTCGCTGTCGCCGTCATCGTCGCTGGCTTGGTCGCGGCTGGCGGTGACGAGGAGCGCGCAGCCGGGCAAATAGTGGGCGACGAGGTAGCGGACAAGCACGTCGCGGTCGCCGGCGAGCGCCAACAGCGCGTCGAGGGCACGCGGCCGGCCTTGCCAGCCGATGGCGCGGACGAGCTCGTGGCGCTCCTCGCTCGACGAGGGCGCCGACGCCAGGCGCGGGAGCAAGAGGTCGAGCGTGCGGTCGGCGAAGGGGCGATCGTCGCCGCCGAGCGCCTCGAGGATGCGCAGGCCGAGGCGGCGCTGCGGCCATTCGGCGGCGGCGACGAGGGCGGTGGCGTGCGCGAACACGTCCTCGGTCGCGCGGTCGTGCAGCGCGACGAGGGCGGCGCGATCTTCGGCGGCGTCGTCGTCACCGGCGGCGGCTTGCGCGGCGAGGGCGCGATCGATCAGCGTCTGCGTGGCGGGCGGTTCGTCGGGCATGGCGCGGGCGAATGTAGCACCAGCGGCGTGCGGCTGACGGGACGGAGCCGGGGCTGCCGTGCTGGCGTCGGCCGCGGTCGAGCGGTTGCCGGCTTGGCTCGAGCTGGCGGGCGCCCGGTGGGCGCGGCCAGCTCGAGCTCCGTCGCGCCGGCCAGCGGCGGATCGGGCCGCGCCGGTGGAAGGCTTATCGCGGGCTTGGTCTCGCAGCGCCGACGTTCGCCCCCAAGCGCAACGTCGAGACGAGTAAGCGTTCGCGCGTCGCCGCTTCAGTCGTCGCCGGCCGGCGCCGCGCCGCCGTCGTCCTCGTCGTCGCTGCCGCCGTCGCCGCCGGCGGCGCGGTGGTTGATGCCGAGGGCGCGCATCTTCTTGTACAGGTGCGAGCGTTCGAGCCCGAGCTCGCGCGCCGTGTTGGCGATGTGATGCGCGTTGGCCTCGAGCGCGCCGAGCACGATCTCGCGCTCCGCCGACGCCACCAGATCCTTCAACGACGTGCCGCGCTGATAGCGCGCCCGCACCGTCTTGACCCCCGGCAGCGCCGCGAGCACGTCCTCCTCGTCGAGCACGCTGCCGGCTGCGAAGATGACCAGCCGCTCGACGGTATTGCGCAGCTCGCGCACGTTGCCCGGCCAATCGTGCTGCATCAAGAGCGACATCGCCGGCGCCGCGATGCCGAGCGTGCGCTTGCCGTTCGCCGCCGACGCCTGCTGCACGAAGTGCTCCACCAGCTGCGGCACGTCCTCTTTATGCTCGCGCAACGGCGGCACCTCGATGGGCACGACATTCAAGCGATCGAACAGATCGGCGCGAAAACGGCCCTTCTCGATCTCGACCTTCAAGTTCTTGTTGGTCGCCGCGATGACGCGCACGTCGACGTTCAGCGTGTCATTGCCGCCGACGCGCTCGATCTCGTTCTCCTGCAGCACGCGCAACACCTTCGCCTGCGCGCCCAATTCCATGTCGCCGATCTCGTCGAGAAAGAGCGTGCCGCCGTGCGCCTGCTCGAACTTGCCGCGCCGCTGCTGGGTGGCGCCGGTAAAGGCGCCCTTTTCGTGCCCGAAGAGCTCGGATTCGATGAGCTCGCCGGGAATGGCCGCGCAATTGACCTTCACGAACGGCCCGTCCTTGCGCCGCGAGCCCTCGTGAATGGCGCGCGCGATCAGCTCCTTGCCCGTGCCGCGCTCGCCGCCGATGAGCACGCGCCCCGTCGACGGCGCCGCCTTCGCCAGCGTCTCGTAGATCCGCTTCATGCGCGGCGACGAGCCGACGAGATAATGCGACAGCGTCCGTTTACGCCGGTCTTTTTCCGCCTCGGCGTCCCGCTCCAGCCGCGCCAGCTTCAGCGCATTCTGTACCGTAATCAGCACCTTATCGGTCGTGAGCGGCTTCTCCATGAAGTCGCAAGCGCCCAGCTTCGTCGCCTCCACGGCCGTCGCCAGCGTCGCGTTGCCCGACATCATGACGACCGGCAGCTCGGCGCGCAGCTCCTTGAGCGCCTTGAGCAGCGTGATGCCGTCCATCTCGGGCATCGAGACGTCGAGCAGCGCGCAGTCGAACGCGCGCGCCTTGGCCTTCTCGAGCGCGATCCGTCCCGCGCCCGCAACTTCGACCGCGTATCCTTCGAGCTCGAGCGCGCGCCGGAGCGTGCTCAGGATGTTCGGCTCGTCGTCGACGATCAGCAGCGTGGCCATCTGGCCATTATACGCCGAGCGAACCGCCTTCTCGACGAGCGCGAGCTAGCACTAGATGCAATGCCGTTCGGATAAGGTGGAGCGTCGGCGAGGTCATGGTGCCGGTTTGGGGCGCTTGCGGTTGTAGCTGGACATCTTGATCTTCACTTCCCGAGGCAGAACGCGGCCTGTGCGACGCTCGGGGAGCACCAAAAGCCTGAGCCGACGGGCCAACTCGTCGAGCTGTTTGGGGATGGCGCCCGGCGGCGAGTTCGAGCACCAGATCCACTCATCTCGAATGAGATCGAGCGCGTTGATGAAGCTGATGCGCGTGGGCGCCACTCCAACCTCGTCGGCCACGCGCTCGATCTCCAAGCGGATCAGGTTGTACGCCAGCGCGATCCCCCAGAGCTCTTGTCTGATTCCCGCTGGCGTTCGACTCCGAATGCACTCTTCTCGCGCCAGCAAGTGCGTCTTGACCTCGTCGTAGGCGAGCTCGATTTCCCAGCGCTCATGGTAGAGCTCGATGACCTCGTCCGCTGGATATTGCTCGGCGTCTACCAGCGACGTCAGCAGCGTCGATGGACGGAAGCCGCGGCGTTGATAGCGGACCGCACGCAGGCTGACTGTCGCGGGCAGCTCGGGCGTCTCCTTTCGCGCTTCTCGCGATAGTGGGATTTCGACTAGATGATCGCCTTTGCCGAGCATCTTTACGATCTTCACCGGAGTCCGCGACTTGAGGCGCGTCAGGAAGTGCTTCTCTTTGCCGCTGGCCCGAAGTTGAACCAGCGACGGCAACGGTGCACCTCGGTCGACCAGCGTCAACGAATGTTCGGGCACTTCGCGCCACAGCTCATTGGCGAGCGTCACTTCGCCGGTCGCGTAGCTCGCGAAACGAAAGGCCGAGAGGATATGCGAACGCGCGGCCATCAGCCCGACGATACGAACCATCGGATAACCGCTCATCCCGTGTTGAGCACCCGCGGATTGTCCGCCGAATTCTGCGCGGTTATCGACGGAGTCAGGCACACGTAAAGTCGTGCCGTCGTATACGTAAACGCTCAGCTCGCGCCATCGATGGCGCTCGGCGCTGCGCGCCGACCATTCGGCAGCGGTGGAATGGAACAAATAGGCGAGAGGCTCCTCGCCGAGTCGCTGGCGAGCCTCGGCGATCGCGCTTTTAGCCACCAGCCTTCCCGTCGCGCTGGGCAGACACAGGTCCAGGCTCGCGACGACGCGTTCGATGGCGCGATTGCGAAACAGCGCCATGCCCAGGACAATCCACAGCACCTGCACGGCCGGCAGCCGTCGCTTGCGCAGCGTTGCGACGCCGGTTGCGGCCAGTGCCTCTTCAAGCTGCACCGGGTTGAGGTGGCGGGTGAAATTCTCGAACGAATCCGGCGTCGCTCGGACTGCCGTGTACTGTAGGGCGCCTTCGAGTAGCATGCGATTGCACCAGGGATGATCGCTGAATCCTGATCTCCTCAGCGCCGCGCGCTACTTTCTGCGGAGCGCTATTCAAAAACCCCGCAGCGACGATCACTTGCAGCTATCCGATCGGCATTGGCACTAGATGCGGATCTCTTTCCAGGCGCCTTGCGCGAACTTCCAGCCCATCAGCGTGCACAGCAACAAGATGTACGCGAAGGCGCCCATCCACACGCCGAGAACGCCCCAGCCGAGGAAGATGCCGAAGAAGTAGGCGACCGGAATCAAGCAGAAGAAGTGCAGGCCAAACTCGACGAACATCACGTACTTGGTGTTGCCGGCGCCGAACAACGCCTGCGTCAACACCAGCGCCGAGAGCACGAACGGCAACAAGAGGCCGCAGATGCGCATGATCGGGATGGCGACGGCGATGACCGCTTCGTCCTTGGTGAACACGTGCAGCACGACGCTCGGGAACAGGCAGACCAGCGCGCCGATGACGAGCGTCATGTACACGCCGATCTTGACCGCTTCCCAGCCGTAGCGTTCGGCCAAGTCGTACTTCTTGGCGCCCATCGACTGGCTGACCAGCGTCGCCGTCGCCGTTCCGTAAGCCATGCAGCCGGTGAAGAACGCCATCAAGATGATGATGATCTGCTGCGTGGCCGAGGCGAACAGCGGCCCTTGATGCGCGTTGTCGTCGAGGATGCCGACGATCTTGTAGAACACGCCGAAGCCCGACATGACGAACGCCGTCGCCAGCGCCGACGGCGCCGACAGCTTGATGAGCTCCCACTGCTGCGCGCCGATCAAGTTGCCCGCGCGGTAGCAATGATAGGTGGTGCGATAAGCGGGACGCAGCGTCCAGGCGACCATCATGAATAGGCCGATGTAGGAGCTGATCATCGACGCGATGCCCGAGCCTTCCATGCCGAGTCGCGGGCAGCCGAGCAGGCCGAAGATCATGATGACGTTCAAGACGAAGTTGATGAGGTTCATGACGATGGCGACGCCCATGAACACGCGCGTGCGGCCGAGCCCGTCGAACCAGCTCTTGTAAGCCATCGTCACGACCATGGCGAACACGCCCGCCATGCGCCATTGCAGGTAAGGCACGCCCAAGCGCACTTCGTCGGGCACGTGATGGATCAGCCGAAACAGCGACGGCGCGAAGAACCAGCCGAGCACCGACGCGATCGCCGACGTCACGATGGCGACCATGAGCGCGTTGGCGAGCACTTGACCGGCGCGCGCGTGGTCGTCTTCGCCGAGGCGCCGCGCCGTCATCGCCTGGGTGCCGACCGAAATCGCCGCCAGCGCGCCGCCGACCGCCCAAAAGAGGTTGAGCGCCGGCCCGAGCGCGGCCTGACCCGGGATCGAGTCGCTCGCCGGCAGCCGCCCGATGAGGATGTGGTCGACCCAGTTGATGAGCGTCTGCGAGACCATCGCGATGACGACCGGAACGGCGAGCGAGCCGAGTCTGCGTGCGAGCGCGCGGTCGATGCGAAGGTTCATCGGGAACCGGTGTTCTAGCCTACTCGCCCGTGTGGTTCAAGTTGGCACGCTTACGGCGAGCCTGAAGATTGACACGCCGCGACGGTGGGTCTAGCTTTCGCGCATGATACGCGCCCACCTCGGCTTGCCGGCGCTGCTCCTGATCGCGCTCGCGACCGGTTGCCCAGCGAAATATCCCAAGTGTTCGCAGGATAAGGACTGTCACGCCAAGGAATACTGCGTCCACGAGCAGTGTCAGCAGTGCCGCGGCGACAGCGACTGCCCCAGCGGCCAAAAGTGCAACGCCGGCCGCTGCGAGGCGCCCGAGCCGGTGTCGATGGCCTGCAGCGACGACAGCCAGTGCCCGGCCGGGCAGTCGTGCATCGGCGGCGCCTGCGCGGCCTGCACGTCCGACTCGCAGTGCGGCGCCGGCGGCAAGTGCAACGCCGGCCGCTGCGCGCGCGCCTCGTCCGATAGCGGCAACGACGGCAGCACGCAAGGCAACGGCTGCACGCTCGAGACGGTCTACTTCGACTTCAACGAGTCGGCGCTCACGACCGAGGCCACCGGCGCCATCGATCGCGACGCCGACTGCCTCAAGAAGGGCACGAAACCGGCGACGCTGACCGGCCGCACCGACACGCGCGGCACCGAAGAGTACAACCTGGCCTTGAGCGACAAGCGCGCGCAATCGGTCAAGGATCGGCTGACGCGCATGGGCGTGTCGGCGGCGTTGAAGACGGTGGCGCGCGGCGAGATGGACGCCAGCGGCACGGATGAAGCAGGCTGGGCCAAAGATCGCCGGGTGGACGTGACATGGTGAGCGACACGATGATGATGCGACGTGCGGGTGCGCTGGTTCTATTGTCGACGGTTTCGGGCTGCTTCGCGTTCGTGACCAAAGAGGAAGGCAAGGAGCTCAAGCAGCAGATCGACGACGTCAAGCAGATGTCGGCCAAGAACGAAGTGCGCGCCGGCGAGCTGGCGGCCGAGCTCGACTCGCAGCTCAAGCGGCTGCGCGGCGTGGTCGACGAAGCGACGAAAGTCGTGACGCGCAACTCCGCCGACGTCGGGCAGACCGTCGAGAAGCTGCAGACCGATTTGGCGCAGCTGACCGGGCGCATCGACGACATCCAGCATGCGCAAGACGCGCTGACGAAGCAGTTCCAGGACTATCGCGCGGCGACGGAGACGAAGCTGGAGCAGCTCGTCAACGAGTCGGCTGCGACCAAGACGCCGCCGATTCCGACGACGCCGGACGCGCTCTACGCCGAGGCCGAGACGCGGCTGCAGGCGCAGCAGGGACCGGACGCGCGCCGGCTGTTCAACGCGTTCGTCGCGAAATATCCCAACGATCCGCGCGCGCCCAAGGCGCAATTTCAGATCGGCGAGTCGTTCTGGAGCGAGAAGCGCTACTCGAACGCGATCGGCGAGTACAGCAAGGTCGTCGACAACTATCCCAAGAGCGACATGAAGCCCGAGGCGATGTACAAGAACGGGCTGGCGTTCTACGCGCTCAAATACTGCACCGACGCGCGCATCTACTTCACCGAGCTGTTGCGGCTCTATCCGAAGACGAAGTGGAAGAAAGACGTCGCCGACGAGCTGCGCAAGCTGGCGAAGGACCTGAAGAACCGGAACGTCTGCACGTCGTGACCGACGCCGACGACCGGCGCTTCGTCAACAATCCGTTCGCGCAGGCGCTGCATCCGCCGCGCCGCAAGCGCTCGACGATCGCCTGGATCGCATTGATTTTGGTCTCGATTTTCGGCGCGGTCGTGATGTCGGCGGCGTTCGTGTTGCCGCTCGTCTTCGGCTACGGCCTCTTGGTCGGCGGCGTACGCGGGCACCACCCGGGCATGTTGGCCGCCGGCATCATCGTCGCGCTCGTGTACGCGGCGGCGCTGCGCGGTGCCGTGCGCAGCTGGCTCGGCCGGCGGAAGCGCGCGTCATGATCGCGCTGCGCGGCCTGTACGGCATGATCGATCTGCCGGCTGGCGACGGCGGGGCAGATCGTGCGGCCGAGGCGACGCGGCTGGCGTCCGAGCTGCTCGATGGCGGCGCTTGCGTGCTGCAGCTGCGCATGAAGGACGCGAGCGGCGCCGAGCTGTACGCGGTCGCGCAGCGGTTGCAGCGGCTGTGTCGTCAGCAGAACGTGCCGTTCATCGTCAACGATCGGCTCGATGTCGCGCTGGCGGCGGCCGCCGACGGCGTGCATCTCGGGCAGGACGATCTGCCGCTGGCCGCCGCGCGTCCGCTCGTGCCGGCCGGCTTCGTCATCGGCATTTCGACGCATAACGAGGCGCAGGCGCGCGCCGCCATCGCCGGCGGCGCCGACTATCTCGGCTTCGGCCCCTGCTTTCCGACGCACACGAAGCGCAATCCCGATCCCGTCGTGGGGCTCGAGCGGCTGGCGTTCGTGAGCGGCTTGGGCGCGCCCGTCGTTGCCATCGGCGGCATTACGCTCGATACGATCGCCGCCGTCGCCGCCACCGGCGTCGCCGCTGCCGCCGTCATCCGCGCCGTCAACACCGCGCCCGACGTCGTCGTTGCCGCCGCCCGCGTCACCGCGGCCTTCGCCCGCTAGGGGCCTGTTCTCAATCAGCTCCCGTCGCCAAGCTGGCGGCGGGCCGCGTCTGCCGCGTTGCTTCTCGTAAGCCTGAGCGCTCGTCAGCTGGCGCGGCGGCGAATCATTCCTGCCAACATCGTATCGACGCGCGTCAGCTGTGCCGTCAACGACGCCCGCAGCTCGGGCGGCAGCACGTTGTGCAGGTGCGCGACTTCGACGCAGCTCATCGCCTCGCTGCAGTAGCTGCGCGCGGCCTGAAAGTAGCGCCGCTGATCGCCGCGCTGCGCCTGCGCCGCGCCGGCCGCGATCTCCGTCAGCAGGCTCGTCATCGCCGTCGCCATGCGCTCGGGCATGCCACCGGCGACGTTCGCCCACAAGCGGCGATGATCGATCGTCAGCTGCGCGACCGCTTTGGCGACCTGATAGACCTCGAGCTGCTGGAACGCGAACCGTTGCTTCAACGTCGGCATACGCCGGCCTCCCTCTCGATCCAGCGTGCCATGGCGCGCCGTCGAGAGCGAACGATTCAATGAGCTGCCGCCTTCTTTGTCGCGTACGCGCCGTTCGTCGCGTCCGCCGAGGGGCTTACCACTGGAGCTGTCGCTGTCGTTTACGCTGGTTCATTGTGTGCCTCCGCTGATGGTACCGGCGCTGATGCGCACCGGCGCGCCGGACGTCGAGTCGCTTCCCCCCGGCGCGACTCGTCCCGTCCGGCGCTGCCGGCGATCACCGGTGAACGCCGCTCGCCCGTGCGCGCCGAAGCTGCCCCCCGACAGCCGGCACTGCTCCGATGTGAGTGAAACGTTCATGGAGGAGTTATCGGCGAAGGCGAAAAAGAGTTGCGCGGTGCCCGAAAAAAAGTCGCCGGTTTCACGGTTGGGGCTCGCCCTTCCTTGCGCCGGCAGGCGAGGGCGAGCGCCGGGGAGGCTCACGGGTCGTCGCGCTTTTCACATGCTATGCTCCGAGCCGCAATGGCAGACCGACCCTTCAAGCTCGTGTCGAGTTACGCGCCGCGCGGCGATCAACCCAAGGCTATCAAAGAGTTGCGCGAGGGCCTCGAGCGCGGCGACAAACATCAGACGCTGCTCGGCATCACCGGCTCGGGCAAGACGTACACGGCGGCGTGCGTGATCGAGGCGATGCAGCGGCCGACCTTGATCATGGCGCACAACAAGACGCTAGCGGCGCAGCTCTATGGCGAGTTCAAGGAGCTCTTTCCCGAGAACGCCGTCGAGTACTTCGTCAGCTACTACGATTACTACCAGCCCGAAGCGTACGTGGTGTCGAGCGACACCTTCATCGAGAAGGACTCGATGATCAACGAGGAGATCGATCGCATGCGCCACTCGGCGACGCGCGCGGTCCTCTCGCGGCGTGACGTCATCGTCGTGGCGTCGGTGTCGTGCATCTACGGCATCGGCGATCCCAACTATTATCGCGGGCTCGTCGTCGACCTCGACGTCGGACAAGAGCTGCGCCGCGACGCCTTCTTGCGCCGGCTCGTCGACTTGCAATACGAGCGCAACGACACCGATTTCCATCGCGGAACCTTTCGCGTGCGCGGCGACATCGTCGAGGTCTTCGTCGCGCACGAAGAGGAGACGGCGCTGCGCATCGAGTTCTTCGGCGACGAGATCGAGGCCATCAGCGAGATCGATCCGCTGCGCGGCAAGGTCAAAGGCAAGGCCAAGCAGGCGCACATCTTCCCGGCGTCGCACTACGTCACGCCGGCGTCGCAGCTGGTGCAGGCGATCGAGAACATCAAGGTCGAGCTGCGCGAGCGGCTGCAAGAGCTCTCGGCGGGCATGAAGCTGGTCGAGAAGCAGCGGCTCGAGCAGCGCACCATGTTCGATCTGGAAATGCTCGAGCAAATGGGCCATTGCAATGGCATCGAGAATTACTCGCGCCATTTGTCGGGCCGCGCGGCCGGCGAAGCGCCGCCGACGTTGATCGATTATTTCCCTAAAGATTACTTGTTGTTCGTCGACGAGAGCCACCAGACGGTGCCGCAGGTGGCGTCGATGTATAAAGGCGATCGGGCGCGCAAAACGACGCTGGTCGACTATGGTTTTCGCTTACCGAGCGCGATCGATAACCGGCCGCTCAAGTTCGACGAATGGGAAGATAGGCTCGGCCAAGTCATCTACGTCTCGGCCACGCCGGGCGACTACGAGCTCAAGAAGGCCGAAGGCGTCGTCGTCGAGCAGGTCATTCGTCCGACGGGATTGCTCGATCCGGAGATCGAAGTGCGGCCGGTCAAAGATCAGGTCGACGATTTGCTGGGCGAGATTCGCGAGCGCGTCAAATTGCAAGAACGCGTATTGGTTACGACGCTAACGAAACGAATGTCCGAGGATTTGACCGAGTATTATACCGATTTAGGCGTGAAGGTTCGATATCTCCATTCCGACGTCGATACCTTGGAACGAATCGAGATTCTTCGCGATTTGCGGCGCGGTGAGTTCGACGTCTTGGTCGGCATCAATCTGTTGCGCGAAGGTTTGGATCTGCCGGAAGTATCGTTGGTCGCGATATTGGACGCCGATAAAGAAGGCTTCTTGCGCAGCGATCGATCGCTGATTCAGACGTGCGGGCGCGCGGCGCGTAACGTGCGCGGCCGCGTCATCATGTACGGCGACAAGATCACGGCGGCGATGAAGAACTCGATCGACGAGACCGAGCGGCGCCGCAAGATCCAGATGGCGTACAACAAGAAGCACAAGATCACGCCCAAGACGACGACGCGCGCGATCCTCGACATGAAGCCGGCCGCGGGCAACGACGATTACGTCGACCTCGCGGCGTTGCCGGGGCGCATGGCGAAGGCGGCGGAGGCGAAGACGAAGTACATCGCCGATGTGCCGGTGGCGCAGATTCCGAAGGAAGTGGCGGCGTTGCGCAAGAAGATGCACGCGGCGGCCGAGGATCTCGACTTCGAGAAGGCGGCCGACTTCCGCGATAAGATCAAGGCGCTCGAGGCGATCGAGCTGGCGATGCGATGAGCACAATCGAGTCGGCGAAGCCGAAAGCGGTCGAGTACATTCACGGCTATTCCGCGGCGGAAGCGGAGCGGCTGATCACGCAGGCGGAGTTCTTGGCGCCGTGGGTCTTCGACGGCATCGCGCTCGACCATGTCGCGACGCTGCTCGAAGTCGGTGTCGGCGTCGGCGCCGAGACGCGGCTGATCCGGCAGCGCTGGCCGCGACTGCGCGTCGTCGGCGTCGACATCTCCGACGGGCAATTGGCGCACGCGCGGCGCGTCTTGGCCGACGACGTGGCGTCGGGCGCGGTCGAGCTGGTGCGCGCGCCGGCGACGGAGACGCCGTTGACGAACGCGTCGGCGGACGCGGCGTTCGTGTGCTGGCTGCTCGAGCACGTCAACGATCCCGAGGCGGTGTTGCGCGAGTGTGCGCGCGTCGTCAAGCCGGGCGGGACGGTCTACGTGACCGAGGTCTACGACGCGAGCTTGACGCTGGAGCCGCGGCACGCGCCGATCGAGCGTTATTGGGCGGCGTTTCTCGCGTTGCAGCAGGCGGCGGGCGGGCATCCGAACATCGGCGCGCGGTTGCCGTCGTTGGCGGCGGCGGCGGGGCTCGAGGTCGTGAGCCATCGCTTCTTGCCGGTGCTGGGCGACGCGCGCGATGCCGACGATCGGCGCGGCAAGCTGCGCTATTTCCGCGCGCTCCTGCAGTCGGCCGAGCCGCAGCTGCGCGCGGCCGAGGCGTTCGACGCCGCCGAGCTGCCGGCGGTGTGGGCGGCGTTCGACGCGATCGAAGCCGATGCCGATGCGATCGTTTGCTACACGATGGCGAAGCTCGAAGCGCGCGTCCGTCCCTAGCTCGCCGATTCCGAAAGTGACTTGCCCCACGCGTTGCGCCGATTTGCGCGCGCGGGCGTGAAGAAATGGCGCGACGACTCGTCGCAAGACGAGATGCGACTTCAGCTGGTGATGATCGGCCTGACGCTGGCGGCGAGCGCGGGTTGCGGCGGGAGCACGACGCCGCCCGATGCCTACTACCCGCCGTGCAGCGCCGCGAGCGAACAATGTCTCGACCACCTGCAGCTCGCGCCCGGGCTGGGGCTGCCGTTCTATCGAAACTTCGCGCTGACCACGGCGAACCCGGCCATCACCGAAGCGGTCATCGTGATTCACGGCCTCAGTCGCGATGCCGGTCATTACTTTCAGACGCTGCAAGGCGCGGCGGCGCAGGCGGGAATCGACGAGCAGACGCTGATCGTCGCGCCCCACTTTCAATGCGACGGCGATCCGATCGCGAGCGGCGACGCGCGCTGGCTGTGCGACGGCGCCGAGAATTGGGCGCATGGAGGGCGCGACGAGTCGGACTCGGCCGCGGCCGTCTATTCGTTCGGCGCGCTCGATCGATTGGTCGCGGCCGCGGCCGATCGTTCGCGGTTTCCCAACCTGCAGCGCATCGTCGTGACGGGGCTGTCGGCCGGCGGGCAGATGACGCAGCGGTATGCGGCGCTGAACGCGATCGATCCCGGTGTCGGGGTTCCCGTCGAATATGTCGTGCTCAGCCCGTCGTCGTATCTGTACTTCGACGACGATCGGCTGGCCGATGGCGCCACGTGTCAGGCGAGCGGCGGCTGCAGCGGCGCGTTCACGCCCTTTTGGGGTGCGTCGAGCTGCCCCGATTACGACGACTATCCGTACGGGCTCGACGCGCGCAGCGGCTACGTCGCGCAACCCGCGGCGCCGCAAGCCCTCGCGCAATACCTCGCGCGCGACGTGCGCTACTTCGTCGGCAGCGAGGACACGCTGGCCAACGCCGCCGGCACCAACCTCGACACGTCGTGCTCGGCGAACGCGCAAGGCGTCGATCGCGTGGCGCGGGCGATCGAGTATTGGAACGAGCTGCGCATGCAGTATCAGTCGCAGCAGCCGCTCGTCGTCGTGCCGGGATGCGAGCACAGCCGCCCGTGCATGTACGAGTCGCTGGAAGTGCGCGCCGCGGTGTTTCCGGCCGCTCCGGCCGGCGTGTCGTCGGATCTGTCGCCGGCCGATCTGTCGCCGACCGAATGACCGCGGCGGCCTGATTCGGCTCGCGGGCACAATTTTCGGCGAGTGATATTCTTCGTCGGCGATGAAGCCAGGCCAGAGCAGCCAGACAGCGGTGATCGTCTGCATGGGTCGCGCGGCCGCGCACGGCGCGACGTCGGTCGCGAAGTTCTCGGATCCGACGGCGCTCGCGCTGCTGCCGGCCGAGGCGCGCGCGCAGGTCGAGCGCTTTCGCGCCGGCGTCCTGGAAGGCGGCGTGCGTGCGCGGGTGGCGCGGTCCGTCCTCGATCGGCGGGCCAAGATGATGATCGCGCGCACCGTCGCCATCGACGAGTCCGTGCGCGCGGCGGCGTCGCCGCAGGTCGTCATCCTCGGCGCCGGCCTCGACGGGCGCGCGTGGCGCATGCCGGAGCTGCGCGACGCGGTCGTCTTCGAGGTCGACCACCCGGATTCGCAGCGCGACAAGCGAGCGCGCATCGCGACCTTGACGCAGGCGGCGCGCGACGTTCGCTTCGTGCCGGTCGACTTCGCGCGCGACAAGCTCGACGTCGCGCTCAGCGCCGCCGGTCACGATCCGACGCGCGCGACCACTTGGATCTGGGAAGGCGTGGTCATGTACCTGACGGTGGCCGAGGTCGAGGCCACGCTCGCCGTCATCCAGCGGCGATCGGCGGCCGCGAGCCGCTTGATCATCACCTACCACCGCCCGGCAATCCTACTGCATCTCCTCGGTTTTCTCGTGCGTCGCATCGGCGAGCCGCTGCGTTCGACGTTCACCGCTCAGTCGATGCGCGCGCTCTTGGCCAAGCACGGCTTCTTGGTCATCCGCGACGAGGACCTGCCGGCGATCGGCGCCGCGCTAGGGGCCGATGTCGGCCACGCGACCCAGGTCATGAAGCACACGCGGATCGTGACGGCCGAACGCTCGACCCCGCCCGATCGGCCGTAGCCGCGCCGCCGTCGGCTACAGCGCGTCGAGGAAC
Source organism: uncultured delta proteobacterium (assembly GCA_963785725.1). Classification (GTDB taxonomy): domain Bacteria; phylum Myxococcota_A; class Polyangia; order Palsa-1104; family Palsa-1104; genus JAQBQH01. The sequence goes on from CAWAWS010000007.1 coordinate 289,414, forward strand.
TGCAGGACCGCGGCTTCGCCTTCGATGAGCCGCGTGCCGTCCCAGATCGCCGGCGCCGCCGTGCCGCCGCGCGCCTGCAGATCGCGCGTGACCTCGGCGTAGAACACGTTGCGGAAGCGAATGCGTGACTCGAGGCCGCGATCGACGACCCGCTTGCGCGCCGCGGCCGAGCCGGAATCGACGGTCGAATGAAAGAGCTCGATGGTCGCGTCGTCGCTCATGCGGCGCCTTTCGTCGTCGTCGCTGTCGTCGCGGCCGGCGGCAGCGCGCGTAACGTCGCGCGCGCCACGCTCGTCGCCAACAGCGCCGTTGCGACCAGCCCGTCGAGCCACAAGCCGCGCTTGATGATGGCCAGGTCGTTCCAGCTGCAGCCGCCGGTGATGGCCGAGAACAGCGTGCCGGCGAGCATGGCGATGAGCGCGACCAACACGGCGCGCACGAGCGCCCGCGGCGGCCGCGCCATCCAGGCCGCCGTCATCGCCACCAGCGCCAGACCGATCTGCGCGCCCGCGTGCAGCTGATTCTGCAGCAGCGCCGCCGGCACCAGCCGTACGCCGTTGAGCTCGTGCGCCACTTGCTGCGGCAGGATGATCGACAAGAGCGACGCGGCGCCGGCCAGGAGCGCGTACACGCCCAGCGTCACCCGCTGCGTCAGATGCACGAGCGCCAACGAGCGTTCGCGTTGCATGAGCTGCTCCTCCGTCGGCGCCAGCGGCACGCGACCGGGCACGACGTACCACAGCCGCGCGATGACGAGGGCGCCGATGATCGCGAACGGCAGCGGCGCCAACGGCCACACGTCGTATTCCGAGCCCGGCGTGCGCGAATCTTTGAACGCGTCCAGCAGGCTGCCCATGCCGAAGCCGACCAGCGCGCCGGCTAGATATTGCGCGCCGTCGAAGAGGCCGGCCGCGGTCGCCACTGCCTTCTTGCCGCCGAAGTCCATCGACGCTGCGCCGCCGACGAGCGAATGCGCGCTTTGGATGAAGAACGCCATCAAGATCAAGAGCGCCGCGCCCGCCCACGCCGAGTGCAGATTTTGCGAGAGCGCCGCCAGCGTCAGCGCCTGGCCGATGAAGGCGAAGAAGATCACCGGCGCGCGCCGCGAGCCGAACACCTTGTCCGACGCGTTGCCGGCGACGATACCGCCGAGCACGGCCGCGATCGGCGTTCCCCAGGTCACGATGATGTACGGCCAGAACGTCGAGCGCTGGGCCGCCGACATGTGGAAGACGGCGCCGATGTAGCGCGTCCACCAGTGGTCGATCGAGTTGCGCACCATGCCGATGCACATCGAGGAGGCGGCGATCAGCCACGCCGCGCGCGACGCGAACACCTTGCGCAGGACGAAGCCGAGCGACGGCTTTTGCGCGGCTTCGGCGGCGGTCTCGTCGGCGGTGTTGAACGTGAAGCCCGCTTTTTCCGGCGAATCCTCGACGAAACGGCGGTTCAAGAAGAACATCGCGATCAAGATCGCGGCCGGGATCCAGAAGCAATATTGCCACGGCAAAAAGCGCAGGAGGAGCGGCGACAGCGACAGCGCCAGCGAGCGCCCGCCCTGAATCATGATGCCGAAGATGCCGGCGAAGGAGCCGCGCTCGCGCACGTGGAACCAGGCGGCGTTGATCTTGACGATCGAGAGCGCGCCGAACGATTGGAAATAGTGGTTCGCGCCCCACAGTGACGCGAAGGTGGCGAGCATCGTCGTCGTCGTCATGCCGTGCGCGAGGAAGGCGGGCGTGACGACTTTGCCGTTCTTCCACACGGCGTCGTGGCCGAGGAAGATGAAGCACAAGCCGAACAAGAAGTTGAAGACCGCGGCGCCGAGGGAGCCGATCAGGATCGCGCGCTTGCCGCCGATGCGATCGGCGAGCGGGCCGTTGAGAAAGACGGACAGGCCGTAGACCAGCGTTCCGGTGGTGATGATCCAGCCGAACTGCGTGTTGCTCCAGCCGAATTTCTCGCCGATGGTGTCGGAGATCGCGCTGAAGTTGTAGCGCGACATGTAGAAGAAGCCGTACATGAGGCCGAGAAAGACCCAGTTTTGCGCGCGGCGGGCGCGGAAACCGGGCGGATGCTCGACCGGCGGCGCCGAGGCCGCGCTGCGCGTGTCGACGGTGCTCATGTAAGGCCGCGTTGATAACACGGCCCGGTCGTGCTGTCATCGCCGCGTGCAAGAGCTAGGCGACGACGCCGTCAGACATCTGCAAGCGCTCATTCGTATCGACACGACCAACCCGCCCGGCAACGAGACGCCGGCCGCCGAATACCTGGCCGATCTGCTGACGCAAAGCGGGCTTTCGCCGCAGCTGATCGGCGAGACGCCCAAGCGGCAGAACGTCATCGCGCGCATCAAAGGCAACGGCAAGAAGGCGCCGCTGCTCTTGGCCGCGCATCTCGACGTCGTCGAGGCCGAGCCCGAGAGCTGGAAGCATCCGCCGTTCTCGGGCGAGATCCACGACGGCTACATTTGGGGTCGCGGCGCCATCGACATGAAGCACATGGCGGTCATGTGCGCGCTCGTCATCGCGCGGCTGAAGCGGGAGGGCCTCGCGCTCGAGCGCGATCTCATCTTCGCCGGTGTCGCCGACGAGGAGGCCGGCTGCGATCACGGCTCGCGCTGGCTCGTCGACAACCATCCCGACCTCGTGCGCGCCGAGTTCTCGCTCGGCGAAGCGGGCGGCTTCTCGGTGCGCATGAACGGCCGCGTCATCTACCCCATCCAAGTCGCCGAGAAGGGCACGGTGTGGATGAAGCTGCGCGCCACCGGTCGTCCCGGTCACGGCTCGATGCCGCGCGAGAACAACGCCGTCGCCAAGATCGGCGCGGCCATCGCCAAGATCGCGGCCACCAAGCTGCCGCCGCATAAAACCGCCGTAGTCGAGCGTTATCTGCGCGCGATCGCGGCCACGCAGAAGTTTCCGGCGTCGATGCTGCTGCCGAAGCTGCACAACCGCGCGGTGGCCAACTTCCTGCTCAGCAAAGTGCCCGATCGCGGCGTGGCCGCGGCGCTGGCGGCGACGCTGTCGAACACCGCGGTGCCGACGGTGTTGCGCGCCGGCGCCAAGACCAACGTCATCCCCGGCTTCGCCGAAGCGTGGGTCGACGGGCGTTCGCTGCCGGGGCAGTCGGCGCAGGATCTGGTGCGCGAGATCAAGGACGTCATCGGCCACGACATCGAGATCGACGTCGAGCGCGACATGCCGCCGGTCGAGATCGATCCGCAATCGCCGCTGTGGGACTTGATGGTCGCGGCCTTGAAGAAGCACGATCCCGAAGGCGTGCCCGTGCCCTATTTGGCGCCCGGCTTCTCCGACGCCAAGAGTTGGTCGCGTCTCGGCACGCGCTGCTACGGCTTCATGCCCGTGCGCTTCCCCGACGACGGCACGCGCTTCGCCGACCTCTTTCACGGCCACGACGAGCGCATCCCCGTCGAAGGCTTACGCTGGGGCGTGCACGTGCTCTACGACGTCGTGCGCGCCTTCGTCACCGGCGCCACGGCGATCCCTACTTCTTGATCGTCGTCGCCTGCGCGGTCGCTTCGAACAGCTTGACGTTCTCCGCGAAGTGCTCCGCCGGCGCCGTGAACGTCAGCACCGCGTGTTCCTGCCCGCTGGCCACGTAAAACTGCAGCTGTCGAATCGCTCCGCCGCCGCCGGGCGGAATCATCTCGAACACGAAGCGCGCCGCCTGCACCTCGTCGATGGTCACGATCGCACGCTCGAGCGCCTTGAACTTCGAGTCGGGCAGCCGCTTCGTCACCGACTTGCGCGCGTCTTCGGCGTAGCGGTCGAGCATCTCCTCGTTGGCCGGCGCGCCGCCGAGCTGCACCTTGGCTTGGTAGACGAGGTTGTGCGGCTCGTCGACGGCCATCGTGTACAGCTTCGGGTCGCCGGTGGTCTTGTCGGTCCAGCCGGCGGGGATCTTGAAGCGAAAGTGGGAGTCGGAGATCGGCGGCGTGACGTCCGCGAGCGCGGCGTGGCCGAGGCCGACGACGAGCGCGGCAACGACGAAGGCTTTCATGCGCGGAAGATACTACAAGATGCGGCGCGGTCGAATCAGTAGCCGCGAGCGACGAGCCAGTTGGTGAGCGTGCGGTAGAAGTCGACGCAGTTGAAGCCGCTCGTCGTCGGCGTGCCGGCCAGCTGACAGACCTCTTCCATGTGGTCGGCGGGCACGCAGCCCAAGAACGTGCCCCATTTGGCCGACTCGACGGGCACGAGCGCGTCGTTGGTGGGCGCGATCGGCGACGAGCCGTTGATGAGCGCGCCCGTCGCTGCCAAGAGCGCCTGCGTGTCGTCGACGACGCCGTCCCACTGTCCGATCATGCCCGGCTCGATGTCGGTGCCACAGTCGATGTCGCCGTTCTGATCGTTGGCGCGGCCCGCGATCGAATAATAGTCGACGTCGGGGCTGTCGGGATATTGCGCCGTGAACGCCGCCGCGCCCGCCGTCGTCAGCTGCTTGATCGACGCCTGCGCGTTCGAGTTCGGCGACTGCCCCGGGTCGAGCACGGTCTCGCCGAACAGCTGCAAGAGCGCGGCGAGCGCGTCGGTGACCGAGCCCGGCAGGTCGCCTTCGGCGATGTCGGCGACGGGCGTGCCGCGGTTGACGCCGGCCACGAGGACGGCGGCGCCGACCTTCTTGCCCAGCTTGTTGGCGACGTAACGACAGTCGAGCGCGCCCTGCGAGTGACAGATCATGATGACGTGATCGGCGCCGGTCTCGTCGAGGATCGCCTGCGTCTGCGTCAGCAGCTCGGCGCCGCGCACGGTCGAGTCGTTGTACGGATCGACCTGCGTGACGTAAATCGGATGGCCGTCCTTGCGTAACGCGTCGGCAACGCCGTAGAAATAGTCGATCGGTCCGATGTTCTGGAAGCCGGAGAAGCCATGCGCGAGGATGATCGGCGTCGGGTTCGCAGGCGGCCCGGTGTTGACGACGCCGACGGGCCAGTTGGTCGGCGGTGGCGGCGCGGCGTTGCCGCCGGTGCCGGTGGAGGTCGTGGTCGTCGTCGCGGGCGCGCCCATCGAGGAGCTACAGCCGGCGGCGAACAACCCCAATGTAACCAACGAGGCGACGGCTGGAACACGTTTCATGCGGTCCGACCTCCCGCGCGAAACTCTCGTCCTCGTGACTACACGTGTCAAGTGTTTGAATTCCAAGTGTATTTTACGCAACGCGTCACGTACATGTCGTCGTGGGTGAGTTAATGGCGCGTTTCGCCAAGATTGATCGGATGTTGCGCGATGCTGTCGGTCCCGTTTTCCCGGCGGCACAATTGATCGTCTGCGATCGCTTTTCGCCGCTCTTCGATCAAGCGGTCGGCGACTGCACGGGCGAGACGCTGTTCGACGTCGCGTCGCTGACGAAGGCGCTGGCGACGACGACGCTGACGATGCACGCGATCGACGACGGCACGCTGACGCTGGAGACGCGGCCGCGGCCGGAGATGACGGTGGCGCAGCTGTTGGCGCACGCGTCCGGCCTGCCGGCGTGGAAGCGGCTCGGCGACAGCCGCGATGAGGTGCTGCGCACGATCGCCGATGAGCCGCTCGAGGCGCCACCGGGCACGCGCTCCGTCTACAGCGACTTGGGGTTCATCTTGCTCGGCGCCACCGTCGAGCGCGCGCTCGGCGTCGGCCTGGATGCGGCCTTCGCCGCGCGCATCGCCGCGCCGCTCGGCCTCGGCATGACGTATCTGCCGCGCGATCCGGCCGCGTGCGCGCCCACCGAAGGCGACGTGCGCGGCGTCGTGCACGACGAGAACGCGCGCGCCCTCGGTGGCGTCGCCGGCCACGCCGGGCTGTTCGCGACCGCGCGTGACGTCTCGCGCGTCGCGCATTCGCTCGTCGCCGCCTGGCACGGCGCGCGCTCGGCGTCGGTGCCGCGCATCTTGCCGCCGGCGCGCGTGCAGCAGCTGTGGACGCCGTCGGGCGTGCCCGGCTCGACGTGGTGCCTCGGCTGGGATCGCCCGGCGCCCGCCCATTCTTCGGCGGGCACGCGCTGGCCGCGCGACGGCGTCGGCCATCTCGGCTTCACCGGCTGCTCGCTGTGGATCGATCCGCCGCGCGCCCGCTGGGTCGTGCTGCTCTCGAACCGCGTGCATCCGACGCGCGCCAACGAGCGGATCAAGCAGCTTCGGCCGGCGCTGCACGATGCGATCGTCTCCGCGCTCGACGACTGACCGGCGGACACGACGCGCGTGTCCAATCGGCCACGCGACTACGAGTTACGAGCGCTTGCGCGCGGTCCGCGGCCTGCTTTGCAGGGCCCGCATGCGAAAACTAACTGCCATCGGCTTCATTTGGGTCGGCTGCACCATCGCTTGGATGATCTTGGGCTCGACGCTCCTCATCCGCACCGACGAGAGCTCGGCCACGCTCACGTCCGACCTCGGCGGCTTGTGGGGACCGCCGCTGCAGCAGGCGCCGCCGCACGCCGGCTACACCATCACGCGGCCGCACAAAGAGACGGTCTCCGTCAGCGACGGCATCAACGGCGTCGTTCAGCGCGAGACCGTGCGCGACGAGGAGGTGCAGATGTCGCTGCCGCTCGAGCGCACCGACGGCGCCGTCAGCATGCACCTCGAGCACCGCCGCAAAGGGCTCGTCTGGTTCGCGACCTACGCCGTCGACTTCCGCGCCGAATACGACTTCGTCAACGACTCGGGCGTCGATCGCACCATCGACTTGCGCTTTCCGCTCGCCGCCGACCAGGCCATCTTCGACGGCTTCATCGTGCGCGACGACGCCGGCGCCGAGGTGCAATCCACGATCGATCACGGTGCCGCCAACTGGCGCGCCATCTTCCGCGCCGGCGAGCGCCGCCGCTTCTCGGTGCACTACGCGTCGCGCGGCAGCAATCGCTGGGTCTACCAGTGCGCCGCCGCCGGCCAAGTGCGCGACTTCCACCTCGCCGCCGACACCGACTTCGGCGCCGTCGATTTCCCGCCCGCGTCGCTGGCGCCGACTGCGCACGCGCGCACGGCCGGCGGCTGGCACGGCGAGTGGAAGTTCGCCACGCTCATCGCGACGCAGCCGCTCGGCATCGTGGTGCCGCAGAAGCTGAACCCGGGACCGCTGGCGTCGAAGATCACGTTCTTCGCGCCGCTGAGCCTGCTGTTCTTCTTCTTCGTCGTGGCCGTGCTGGCGGCGGCGCAGCGCCGGCGCATCCATCCGCTCAACTATTTTTTCTTCGGCTGCGCGTTCTTCGCCTTCCACCTGCTGTTCGCCTATCTCGTCGATCACGTCGCGGTGGCGCCGGCGTTCACGCTGGCGTCGGTGGTGTCGTTGGCGCTCGTCGTGTCCTACGCGCGGCTGTTCGTCGGCTGGCGCTTCGCGCTGCGTGAGATGGCGTTGGCGCAGCTGATCTACTTGGTGCTCTTCTCGTTCACGTTCTTTTGGGCGGGATTTACGGGCCTGGCGATCACGCTCGGCGCCATCGTGACGCTGTTCGTGATGATGCAGGTGACGGGACGAGTCGAGTGGGACGAGGAAGAAACGCCGGTGTAGAGCCGGCCGCGCGGTCCAATCGCTGCGTTGTCGTCTTGCGCTTGGACCGCTCGCGACGGCGCTAGGAAATCGGGATGGTCGTGTCGGACTGAACGCACGACGACAGGTCGAAGAGCATGAACGCCAGCGCCTTCTCCTGATCGCTCAGCGTGTACGGCGTCACGCAGGCGCCGGGGAACGTCTTGCCGGCGGCGCCGGTCACCAACGCGGACGTCGTGACGTGGAAGTCGCTGAACACGGCGCGGCCGCAGTATTGCGGGTTGCCCATGTCGTCCGGCGGCGCGTCGAGCGGCGTGTTGAACGTCATGTGCATGACGCCGGGCGAGACGACGTTGGGCGGCGTCTCTTGCGCGCTGTTGGCCGGGAACGTGTTGAAGTTGATCCAGCTCTGCGTCGCGCCGAGGACCGCCGAGACGTCGTGACGGCCTTGCACGATGTTGAGCTGACCCATCGGCGACGCCGCGCTGACGCCGGCCGCGATCAGCCACTGCGCGAACGCCATGCCCTTCGGGAACGTCGTGTTCAGCACGCCTTGGATGCCGGCGGCGTTGCCGTAATCGTCGGCTTGTCCCGGCTGCCACGTGGCGACGGCCTCGAACGGGCTGTTCGCGTAGTGCCACCAATCGTAGCTGTAGTGGGTCGTGAAGACGCGGCCGCCGGCGTTGACGTAGCTGGCGACATTGCCGACGTTGGTCGCGCCTTGATCGAACTCTCCGCCTTCGCACGGCAGCATGATGAGGTCGTAGGTCATGAGCGTCGTCTCGTCGCCGTAGAGCGCGGTGCCGGAGGGCGTGGCGGCGCTCATCGTCGTGCCCGGCTTGTTGGCGCCCTTGAAGAACGAGATGCGCGTGTTCGCCGCCGGCTCCTGAATCTCCGCCGGATCCATGCCGATCTTGAGCAGCAGGCACTCCATCGGATCGGCCGAGCCGGTGACGATGGCGATCTTGGGAATGTCGCCTTCGGTCGAGTTCTTCGGCAGGCGCGTGTTGTCGGCGATGACCGGCGTCGTCACGCACGCGGGAATGTTCGCCAGCGTCACCGAGCGCCGCCACTTGCCGAGCTGCACGACGAGCGGCACGTTGTCACCGACGGGAACGTTAGGCAGCGAGAAGGTGCCGTCCGGTCCCGTCAACGTCTGCACGATCGGGTTGCCGGAGACGCTGCCGTCGCAGCGATCGCAGCTCGCGCCTTGCGGGAACGGGTCCGGCGTCGTCGATGGAATGTAGACGATGGCGTTGTAGAGCGGCAGCGTGCCGTTGGGCGCGTAGACGGTGCCGGTGAGCGTCGTCGTGCCGCCGCCGGCGCAGCTCATTTGGCAGGCCGTGCCGACGCAGGTGTTGCCGGTGCCGCCGCCGTTGCCGGTGCCGCCGCCGTTGCCGGTGCCGCCGCCGTTGCCGGTGCCGCCGCCGTTGCCGGTGCCGCCACCGTTGCCGGTGCCGCCACCGTGACCGGACGTGCCGTTGTGATTGCAGCCGGCGATCAACAGCGCAGCAGAGAGTGAAATGACGACGCTAGCAGCCCTACGCATGGCAAACCTCCTCAACTCGGCTCGGTCTAATCTTATCATTGAAACAAGCGCTTCTTGCGTTTAACGTCCGCTCTCGCATGTCCTACCGCGCACCACTTTGCGTCCCAGTGGAGCTGCGTCGAGACGGACGCAGCCGGTGGTTTCGACTCACCACGAGCATCAACCAAGAGTTGGTGGTACTGGCGCAAATCTGTCCGGAAGAGATCGATGGTGTCGTAAACGTTGCATTTCACCTGCCAGGCGACGCGGTCCCGATTCGTTGTCGCGGGCGCATCGCCGAAGAAGTTGTAGGCGAAGGTGAGGAGCAGCACGCCGAGCGCCGGCTCGTTCGCTTCGAAGCCATGGAGCCCGAGGCGAGTGACCGAATTTCCAATTACGTTACAGAGAGGCTAGGCCTGTTCGCATGAGTGTGAAGCGCACCGAGATCGATCCCTTGAAGCGCCTCGAGGACATGGAGGCGGCCGCGCTCAAAGGTGGCGGCGACGAGCGAATCGCCAAGCAGCATCAGGCGGGCAAGCTGACCGCGCGCGAGCGCATCGAGCTGCTCTTCGATGCCGGCTCGTTCGTCGAAGCTGGACAAGTTTGTCACTCATCGATGCCATCGACTTCGGCATGGAGAAGCAAAAGATTCTCGGCGACGGCGTCGTCACCGGCTACGGCACCATCAACGGCCGTCAGGTCTTCGTGCTTTGCGCAGGACTTCACCGTCTTCGGCGGCTCGTTGTCGGGCGCCTACGCGACGAAGATCTGCAAGGTGATGGACCTGGCGATGCGCGTCGGCGCGCCGGTCATCGGCCTCAACGACTCGGGCGGCGCCCGTATCCAAGAGGGCGTCGAGTCGCTCGCCGGCTACGCCGAGATCTTCACGCGCAACGTGCTCGCGTCCGGCGTCGTGCCGCAGATCAGCGCCATCATGGGCCCGTGCGCCGGCGGCGCCGTCTACTCGCCGGCGATGACCGACTTCATCTTCATGGTCGAGTCGACGAGCTACATGTTCATCACCGGACCCGACGTCATCAAGACGGTGACGCACGAAGAGGTGACGAAAGAGGAGCTCGGCGGCGCGCACACGCACGCCGCGCGCTCGGGCGTCGCGTCGCTGCGCCGTGGCCGATGAGCGCGCCTGCACCGATGCGCTGCGCGAGCTGCTCTCGTATTTGCCGTCGAACAACACGGAAGATCCGCCGGTCGTGGCGACGAACGATCGCGCCGATCGCGAAGATCCGTCGCTCGATGGGCTCGTGCCGCTCGATTCGCTCGAAGCCGTACGACATCAAGACCGTCATCACCAAAGTCGTCGACGACGGCAAGTTCTTCGAGATCCAGCCGGACTACGCGCTCAACATCGTCGTCGGCTTCGCGCGCCTCGAAGGTCGCACGGTCGGCATCGTCGCCAATCAGCCGGCGAATCTGGCCGGCTGCCTCGACATCAACGCGTCGGTCAAAGCGGCGCGCTTCGTCCGCTTCTGCGACTGCTTCAACATTCCGCTCGTCACGTTCGTCGACGTTCCCGGCTTCTTGCCCGGCACCGATCAGGAGTACGGCGGCATCATCAAGCACGGCGCGAAGCTGCTCTACGCCTACGCCGAAGCGACCGTTCCCAAGGTCACCGTCATCACGCGCAAGGCTTACGGCGGCGCTTACGACGTCATGGCCTCGAAGCATGTGCGCGCCGACATCAACTTCGCCTACCCGACCGCCGAGATCGCCGTCATGGGCCCGGAGGGCGCGGTCAACATCGTGTATCGCGACGAGCTGTCCAAAGCGTCCGATCCGGTGGCGGCGAAGGCGGCTTACGTGGCCGAGTATCGCGACAAGTTCGCCAATCCTTACGCCGCGGCAGCGCTCGGCTACATCGACGAGGTCATTCGTCCGCGCGAGACGCGTCTGAAGGTGGCGGCGCGCGCTGCGCATGCTCAAGAACAAGCGGCAGTCGAACCCGCCCAAGAAGCACGGCAATCTGCCTTTGTAGGGGCTCTGTAGGCGTACTGATGCGTCAATTGTAACGGCAATTGCCGCGTAAACTCGCGTTGCCGCTCCAGACGATCGTGATATTCTGGAGCGGCCAGATGAAGAAGCTCTGCTGGTTTGTCGTGGGTGCGGTCGCCGTCTCGGGCTGCGCGGGTAGAATGCCGGAGCCGCGTCCACCGACGATGGTGCGCAGCTTCCACGGCACGATCGTCCCCGGCTATTACGTCTCGCCGCTGTCTTACGAGCATTATCTGCGGGCGCAGCTGCTGTCGAACGACGGACGCGCCGAAGAGGCGGCCGATCAGCTGCGCCAGGCGATCGCGTCCGACGGGGCGTCGGCCTACTTGCGGACCCGACTGGCCGAGGAGCTGTTGACGCTCGGCCGCGTCGACGAAGCGCGCGACGAGATCGAAGCGGCGCTGCACTTGGACACGCAGTTCGCCGAAGCGTACGTCGACATGGCGCGCGTCAAGCTGCGGCTCGGCGATTCGCCGGGCGCGGAGGCGTCGCTCAAGCGCGCCATCGACGTCGACCGCACGTGCGAGGACGCCTATACGCTGCTCGTGAATCTCTATCATGACCGCGGTCAAGAAGGCCGCGTGCTCGAGACCTGGCGCGAGCTAGCACACAATGTTCCGACGTCGGCGCCGGCGCATCAGGCGATGGCGCAAGCGGCGATGGCGCGCAGCGACTGGAAGACGGCCGAGGCGGAGCTGTTGCGCGCGCTCGAGCTCGACGGCAACTTGGGCGACGCGCGCGAGCAGCTGGCCGAGCTGTATCAGTGCGAAGGGCGCTTCGCCGAAGCCGTGACGACGCTGCAGGACGCCTACGATCGCAGCGGCGATGGTCGCACGCTCGAGCGGCTGGTGAAGCTGGAGGCGGCCATCGGTCGCCTCGAAGACGCCCGCGCCACCGTCGAGAAGTTGGAAGACGAAGGCGGCGGGCTCGATCGCAAAGTGTGGATCGGCTGGCGCTGGCTCGACGCGCAGAAGCCGGAGCGCGCGCGCCAGCTGGCGGAGTCGGTGCTCAAGGTCAGCGACACGCCGGGCGCGCACTTGCTGCTCGGCCGCGCGCTCGACGACCTCGGGCAGACCGACGAAGCGATGGCGCAGCTGACGAAGGTGCCGTCGCGGGCGGCGCAGTTCGTGTCGGCGCAGTCGTTGATGGGACGGCTCTTGCGCGATCGCGGCCGTTATCGCGAGGCCGTCGACATGCTGGGCAAGGCGATCAAGTCGGTGGCCGCGGCCGAAGACGGCGCCGGCGCCAGCGACACGCTGCAAGACCTGTTGGCGCAGGTGCACGAGCGCGCCGGCGATCGCGGCCAGTCGATCTCGCTGCTCGAAGGCGCGTTCGCGCGGCGCCCGCATTCGCAGGAGCTGGCGCTGGCGCTGGGCGCGGCCTACGAGCGCAACGGGCAGTGGGAGCGCGGCGTCGACATCGTGCGCGGCCTTTTGAAGCGCGATCCCGACAGCGTCTCGGCGCTCAATTTCATCGGCTATGCGTTGGCGAAGCAGAACTTGCGGCTCGACGAAGCGCGCAAGCTGCTCGAGCATGCGCTGGTGCTGCAGCCGATGTCGGGCGAGGTCGCCGACAGCCTGGGCTGGCTCTACGTCAAGCTCGGCCGGCTCGACGACGGCGAGCGCATGCTCGTGCGCGCCGATCGCCTGTCGCCGGAGACGCCGGAAGTGCTGACGCATCTCGGTGAGCTGTACGTGCATCGCAGCGATCGCGCCCGCGCCGTCGAGGCCTACAAGCGCGCGCTGGCGCACAAGCCGGACGAGACGATGCGCCACGCGATCGAAGAGCAGCTCCTGCTGCTCGAGAGCGGGAAGCTCGCGGCCGGGCCGACTTCGCGCTAAGTTCCCCGGATGATCGCCTCGCGCGGCGTCGTCCTTCTCGCGTTCTGCCTTTCACTTTCAGCGTGCATCAAGCCGGCGGTGCGGCCCTACGCGCCACCTTCGGCCGAGCAGCTGCTGGCGTCGCTGCGCGAGCGCGCCGAGAAGGTGCGCACGCTGCGCGCAACGGCCAAGATCGACGACGTGGCCAAGGGCGGCCAGCGCGTGCGGGTGAAGGTCGCGCTCTTGGTCGCGCGCGGTGGCAAGCTGCGCTTCGAGGCCGACAGCCCGCTCGGCGGCTCGCTGGCGACGCTGACGTCGGACGGCGCGCAGTTCTCGCTGCTCGACGTGCGCGCCAACCGCTTCCTGACCGGGCCGGCCAAAGCGTGCAACGTGGCGCGGCTCATTCGCCTCAATATTTCGCCCGAGGACGTGGGCGCGGTGCTGATGGGCTCGGCGCCGCTGCCGCCCGACGCGCGCATCAAGAGCGCGGGCTGGGACGCCGACCACGGCGGCCGCGAAGTGTTGACGCTGGCCTTGTCCGACGGCGGCGAAGAGATCATCCAAATGGACGCGCTCAACAAGACGTGGGACGTGCGCCGCGCCGAGCGTCGCGACAGTGCCGGCAAGGTCTTGTGGCGCGTGACCAACGACGGCTTCAAAGATCGCGACGGCGGCGTGCGCTCGCCCGAGACATCGGACGTCGAAGAGCCGCCGCACGGCGCTGACGCCGAGATCAAGTTCCGCAACGTCGAGGTCAACGTCGAGCTGCCCGACGAGCTGTTCCGCTTGCCGCCGCCGTCGAACCTGACGCCGGAGCCGGCGGACTGCTAGCGTCGCGAGCCGTCCGATCGCAGCGACGGCGACCACTCGGGCGCACCCGGCCGTCGTCTTAGATCACGACGTCATCATTGCGCGGCAGGCGTTCGCGCGCCCGACGTGACGAGCGGCGCGTCCGCCAGATCATGAGCGCCAAGCCGACGCCCAAGACGAGGACGATCGGTATCGAGCCCAGCCGATCGTCGATGCTCGCGATGGGCTTCGGCTTCAGCACGTCGACGCCGTAAGTCTGCGCGAACCAGGCGAGCACGTGGTCATGCGCCGACTGCTGCGCGCTCGCGTTCGACAGATCGACGCCGGCCAGGTGCTGCTTGACCTCCGCGCGCATCTTCGCCGCCAGGTCGCACTTGCACGTGCGGATCGGCTCACGGTTGCAGGTGCCGCAGATGCAAGCCAGGTCCTTCATGATCGCGTCTTCGCTGTCGTTCGTCGGCGGATTGACGAGCTGGCCATCCGGGTTGCCGGGCGGCCGCCGAGGCCGCTGCGTCAGCTCTTGCGCCAGATTCTTCGGCAGCTCTTGCGCGCCGGCGCCAGCGATGAGCGATACGAGGGACAGCCACGCCAGCGCGGCCACGAGGCGCATGTCTACAACAGCACGTCGTCGGCGAGGCGGCCTTCGAGATAGTCGGACTCGAGCCGCGTCACGAACGCCGCCCAGCGCGCGCGATCGGGCTCGTCGCGGAAGTCGAAGCGCACGCCGACGCCGCGATCGCTGCCTTCGCCGTGCTGCCGCGTCACCGTCGCCTGCACCTCGAGCGGCCGATATTCGCCGCCCGGCGGCGACACCAGCAAGAGCGTGGTCGCGCCCAGCTCGAGCAGCTCGGCCGTGCGCACGAACGCGCCCTCTTCGTTCAGATCGCGCGTGAAGTTGACGCGTCGCCCTTTGGCGGCCGTATAGGCGACGCGCAGTCGCACGGGCAGCCGCCGCTTTTCGCGCACGTCGATCAAACCGCCGCGCACGTAGCCGTTCAGATAGCGCAGCTTGGCCTGCTCCGACGCGTCGAGGCCGACGCCGGTGCCGGCGCGAGCGCGCGCATCGCCGGTCGTGCGTCGCCACATGACGAAGCCGTGCAACAAGACGCGCGGGCCCGCCTGAAACACGATCTCGACGGTGACGCGCTCGCCGACGTTGGGCGGATCGGCGCCGGGCACGAACAGCGCCGTCCCCGCCGTACCATCATGATACTTGTGGAAATCGGCGCGATCGACGAGATGGAGCTTGAGTCGCGTGACCACTACTGCGTGCTCCGCTCAGCGCCGCCGCGGCTGCTGACGATTGGGCGTGATCGGCACCGGCATCATGGGCGGGGCCACGAGCTCACGCACTTTGTCGACCAATTGGCCGACCAGCTTTCTAATGCGTTCGCCCATCAATTGCCTCCGCCATATCCAGATCCTTGGCCTTGTCGCGAAGTATAGCAGTCGTTGCAGTAAACGGGACGACCCGCCGCCGGGCGAAACGGCACGCGCGCCGGCGCGCCGCACGAGGCGCAGGTCGCGTCATGCTGCTCGCGGGCGGCGCGCTGGGCGCGATTGCCGTCGCCGCCGCCGCCGTGACCGTTGCCGGCGTAGCCGTTGCCGCCGTCGCTGCGCTTCTGTCTGCGCGTGTCGCGGCAGGGCTTGCAGCGCTTGGGGATCTCGCGGAAGCCCTTTTTGTCGAAGAATTCCTGCTCGCCGGCCGTGAAGACGAACTCGTTCTTGCAGTCCTGGCATTGCAGCGGGCGGTCTTGAAAGTCCATCGCCATCCTCGAAAGCAGCCGTCGCACAGCCGACGTCTCGGCTAACTTTATCGCGTCCGAGAATCGACGGTCAAGCGTGTTAGGATGCGCGGCCATGTCCAAGCCCCGCGCCGCTGTGATCTTTGTGAGCTTATGTCTGTCGCTGTCTGCGTCGCTGATGCTGTCCGGTTGCCGCGAGGAGCCGACCATCGTCATCAAGTTCGAGCCGAACGACATGACGGGCACGAAGAAGCCGGCCGACATGGTCAGCGTCGCCGATTTGGCGAGCGCGCCCGACTTGGCGCCGGCGACGAAGGGCAAGCCGGCGACCGCCGAGTGCAAGACCGCCGCTGATTGCACCGTCGAGCCCAACGACTGCTGCAGCTGCAACAGCGGCGGCGCTCAGCACGCGATCGCGAAGAAGAAGTTTGCCGAATCCGAGGGCAAGCGCATCAAGGGCTGCGGCCACAAGATGTGCCCGATGTTCATCTCGCACGATCCGAGCTGCGCCGAGACTGCGGACTGCGTCGCCGGCGTCTGCCAGCTCGTCGCGCCGAAGACGAAGTAACCGTCGCGCTAGCTGATGACGTAGCGCAAGGTCAGCGGCCGACCGTCGCGCACGACGTCGACGGTGAAGGTGTTGGCGACGCGCAGCCAGGCGTAGGCGGCCGCGGCATCGTCGACGCCGTTGATGGCGCGCCCGTCGACGCGCATGACGACGTCGTTGCTGCGCAGGCCGATGCGCTCGAAGAAGCAGCCGCCGCGCACCTGCGACAGCCGGAAACCGCCTTCGGGCTGCGCCGTCACTTGCAGCTGCTGGCTCAGCGAGCCGAAGTCGCCGAGCTCGCGGTCGAGCTCCGCGCGCTGCAGCACGAGCGGCCCCGTCGCCGCGCTAACCGGTGTGACAGCAGGCGTTGCGACCGGCGCGGCGACGGCAGGCGTTGCGACGGGTGCGGGCGTTGCGACCGGCGCGGCGACGGCGGCAGGCGTCGCGACAGTCGCGGGCGCAGCGGGCGCAGGAGCTGGGACCGCAACGGCCGCCGGCGCCTCGACGGGCGCAGCCATCGCCGGAGCGGCGACGGCAGCGGGCGCGGCAAGGGCTACTGGCGCGGCGACGGCCACGGCGGCGGGCGCGTGCGTCACGACGGCAACCGGCGCGGCGACTGCGCCCGGCGTCGCGATGACCGCCGGCGCGACGGCTGCCGGCGCTGCGGCCGTCGCATCAGGCACGATCGCCGCCGGCGCCACCGGCGCGACCAGCGCGGGCGCGCTTACGACGGGCGCCGCCTGCGCCGCGACGACGCGATCGACCGCCGCCTGCGCCGCCGCGACGACTGTCGGCACGTCGGGCGCCGCCGTCACGATCATCGCCGGCATGCGCCGCGGCTTGTGCCCGACGACGCGCGTCTCGGGCGGCGCCGCGATCTCGACCACTTCGCGCGACTCGCCGCGATCGATGACCAAATGATCGGCCTCCAGCTCGACGATGCGCCCGCCGCTGAGCTCTTCGCCGACCCGGTGCAGCACGTATTCGGCGCGATCTTCGTCCCAAATCAGCGCCTGCGCGCTCGACAAGATGACGCCCACGAGCCGCGCGTGCTCGACGGTGACGGCGGCCGCGGCCGGCGGCGGCGTGTCGGCGGCCGGCGCGCCTTCGGAGGCGTGCGTCGTCACGGCCGGGAGAGCAAACGCGAACAGCGAAGCCAAGAGCGTACGCTTCATGACGGCGTCACAAAGCAGCCCGCATGCCACTGCCGTTTCCCTGTATTCGGAGGATCTTACGAACGTCGTCGGGTGACAACGTGAACCGCGCTTCACACGCGCGGCTGTGAACCGCTACTCCTCGTCGCCGCGCGAATGACCCTTGGCCGACAGCGCGTCCTTCGACTTGGCGGCCGCGTCATCGGCGTCTTTGGCCGGCAGCTCCTTGCGACCCGCGGCGGTCGCCGGTCCGAGCCCCATCTTCGCCTTCAGCTCCTGCAGCGCCATATCCGCGCCGCCGTGGTTCTCGAGCTGCTTGAAGCGCGACGCCAGCGTATCGCCCGTCATCTCGCCGGCCAGCTCGACGCCCGCTTCCGCCTCGGCTTCGATCTGCTCGACCTTCTCGGCCATGCGATCGAACGTATCGAACGCCGACGTATCCGACAGACCGGCCATCGTCTGCTGAATCGTCTTCTGCGCCTCGGCTCGCTTGGCGCGCGCGACGAGGATGTTCTTCTTGCGCTTCGCCTCTTCGATCTTGTTGTTCAGCGTGCGCAGCTGATCTTTGAGCTTCTCGACGGCGTCCTTCTGCAGATGCCACTGCTGCTCGAACTGCGCCGACAGATCCTCGTGCTCCTTTTGCCGCACGAGCGCTTCCTTCGCGAGCGCATCATCGCCGGCGTGCACGGCCATCATGGCCTTGCGCTCCCACTCTTTGGCCGCCGTGATCTGATCGTCCCACTGCTTCTTGAGCCGCTTCTCGTCGCCGATCGCCACCGCGACCTGCTTCTTGGCCTCGACGAGCTGATTCTTCATGTCGGTCAGGACCTGGGAGAGCATCTTCTCCGGATCCTCGGCCTTGCTGATCAAGTCGTTGATGTTGGACTTGATGAGCGTACCCAAACGCTGAAACAGACCCATCAGGCAGCCTCCCGAAACTTCGCCAGCCGTCCATGGTGAGATGCGACCGCGAGCGAGATGTCGTCGATGGTCGCGGCAAATTCGTTGTAGTCGAGGTTCTCGAGCTGCAAGGCGTCCATGATCACGATCGACTCGCCCTCGATTCCGTAGGCGCCGTGCATCATCTCCGTCGCGTTCAGCTCGAGCAGCGTGCGAAACAGCTCCTCACGCTGACCACGCGGGATGTCCATCATCTTGACGCGGAACACGAGCACCGGACCGGCCAGCGTCACGACGAGGTTGTCGACCCCATCCATGCCGCTGACGATCCACGTGCCTTCGCGCGGCTCCTCGTAGGGAAGCTCCATTCGTTCCAGATACGCCTGTACGTCTGCAGCCGTTTTCATCGCGCGCCTCCCGAGAGTCCAACGAGCCTAGGCGAGGACCCACACCGTTGCAATGTGCCGTGACATCTTACGGATGGTCGGCGCCGATTCCCCCAAGTGCAGGGGCGACAAGGCGCGCCGAGCCGCTCGCGCCGCCATCGGAATCCTGACCGGAATCGGCGGCCGCGCTGGCGTCGCTCGTGAGCAGCGGCGGAGCGGCGCCGTCCGTGCAGCCGCTCGCCAAGGTAAGCAGCAGGAGCGCGAGCGCACGAACCATCATTCGATTGTAAACGAAAGCTACGGGATCTGCATTCCGCCCGAGACGTTGATCTCTTGTCCCGTGACGAAATCGGACAGCGGCGACGAGAAGAACAGGACGGCGTTGGCGATGTCCTCGGGCTCACCGAAGCGGCCGAGCGGAATCCGCGTCAGCATCGCCTGGCGCTGCTCTTCGGGCACGCCCAGCTCGTCGCCCTTTTGCTTGGCGGCGGTCAGGCGCGTGTTCGTGAAGCCGGGCGCGACGGCGTTGACGTTGATCCAGAAGCGGCCCCACTCCTGCGCGACCGTGCGCGTGATGCCGACGTTGCCCATCTTGGCGGCCGTGTAATTGACCTGCCCGGGATTGCCGCGGATGGCGGCCGTCGAGAAGAAGTTTACGATTTTACGGTGATATTTCGGGCTGCCCGTCTCTTCCAGCTCGCGCTTGGCGACGTCGCGCATAAAAGGAGCGGCAGAGCGAATGCAGTTGAAGGTGCCCTTCAAGTTGACGTCGATCACCAAATCCCACCAGTCGTCGGACAGCAGGTGGGTCATGCGATCGCGTGTGATTCCGGCGTTGTTGACGAGAATGTCGAGCTTGCCGAAGGAGTCGACCGCCAGCTTCATGAGCGCGTCGGTGTGGTTGCGCTCGGCGACCGAACCGAGGTGCACGACGGCCGAGCCCTTGGCGATTTCCTCACACGCGGCGCGGGCTTCCGCGGCCGGCTCGGCATCGACGTCGTTGATGACGACCTTGGCGCCTTCGCGGACCAAAGTGAGGGCGCACGCGCGGCCGATGCCGCGACCCGCGCCGGTGACCACAGCCACGCGATCTTCGAGCAAACCCATGAATCCTCCGGTCGGAAAGGCTACCTCATACGAATCTGATCGTATAACGTCAAGACCACATCATTAAGCAGGCTTACGGAACGTTGCCTAACGGGAGTTTTTCATGGTAGTTGGGTCCGGCATGCAGGCGCCTGAGGAAGCGCTACCGCGCCATATCGCGATCATCATGGACGGCAACGGCCGTTGGGCGAAGCGCCGCGGCGCGCCGCGCATCGAAGGGCATCGCAAAGGCGCCGACTCGGTCCGCGAAGTGACGAAAGCGGCGCGCGAGCTCGGGATTGGCGCGCTGACGTTGTACGCGTTCTCGTCGCAGAATTGGGATCGGCCGATCGAGGAAGTGCGCATGTTGATGGCGCTTCTGCGTGACTACTTGGTCGACGAGCGCGCCGAAATCCTCGACAACGACATCCGGCTGACGACGATCGGCAACTTGGAGCGGCTGCCCGACTTCGTGCGCGAGCCGCTGCTCGAGCTTACGGCGGCGTCGGCGGGCAACAAGGGCATGACGTTGTGCCTGGCGCTGTCGTACGGCGGTCGCGAGGCGATTGTCGACGCGGCGCGCGCGCTCGTCGAAGGCGTGCTCGCCGGCGAGCTGCGCCCGCAAGACGTCAACGAGCTGAGCCTGGCCGAAGCCTTGTGCACGCGCTCCTTGCCGCCGCTCGATCTCGTCATTCGCACGTCGGGCGAGCAGCGGCTGTCGAATTTCCTTTTGTGGGAAGCGGCTTATGCCGAGCTCTACTTCACCGACACCTTGTGGCCGGACTTCAAGCGCGCCGATCTGATGGACGCCATCGCCACCTTTCAAGGCCGCGAGCGGCGCTTCGGTCTGACCTCCGAGCAGGTCAAGCTGCGAGCCATCGCGCCCAAGTGATAGTGTTCGCCACGTGAGCAATCTTCTCGCGCGGGTTCTGACCGCGGTCCTCCTCGTCCCGTTTCTCGTCGTCGCCATCCTCTGGTCGAATCCGATCGCCGTGTGGGCCATCGTGTTCGCCGCGACGTTCCTCGGCCTGCGCGAGTACTACAACATGACGCTGGCCAAGGAGCCGATGGTCGAGCGCGGCTTCGGCATCGGACTCGGCCTCGCGTTCGGCGCCGTCGTTTACTGGACCGACGGCACGTCGTTCGCCATCACGGCCACGCTCGCCGGCATCACCATCGCCGCGTTCTTGTTCTACCTGTTCCGCTACGGCGACATGCAGACCGTCGCCGGCCGCGTGGCGCAGATGATCGTCGGCACGCTCTACGTCGCGCTCTTGTTGACGTTCGTCGCGCTCCTGAAAAAGCGGGGCAGCGACGGCGCACAATGGGTCTTCATCGCGCTCACGTGCACCTGGTTCTCGGACACGGGCGCCTACTTCGCCGGCCGCTTCATCGGTCCCGCCTGGCCGGTCAAGCTCTACGCCGCCGTCAGCCCGAAGAAGACGCTCATCGGCGGCATCGGCGGGCTCGTCGCCTCGTTCGGCGCGCTCGTCATCGCCAAGCTGTGGTATCTGCCGTCGCTGACGTGGATCGACTGCGTCGCCGTCGCCATCCCCGCGAACCTGCTCGGCCAGACGGGCGACCTGTGCGAGTCGATGCTCAAGCGCTCGGTCGGCGTCAAAGACTCGGGCGCGCTCTTGCCCGGCCACGGCGGCATGCTCGATCGCGTCGACGCGCTGCTCTTCATCGCGCCCTACGTCTACATCTACGCGCACTACTGTTACGGCCGAATTTAGCGCGCGTAGTATAGTTGGCGCATGTCGCGCTCCGATCGCTTCCTGAAGGCCATCCGCGGTGAGGCGGTCGATACGACGCCGATTTGGATCATGCGTCAGGCGGGCCGTTACCTGCCGGAGTATCGCGCCACGCGCGCCAAAGCCGGCGACTTCCTCACGCTGTGCAAAACGCCGGAGCTGGCCTGCGAAGTGACGCTGCAGCCGATCGACAAGATCGGCGTCGACGCGGCGATTCTCTTCTCCGACATCCTGATTCCGCTCGAGCCGATGGGCGTGCCGCTGGCGTTTCCCGACGAAGGCCCGCGGCTGTCGCCGGTGCGCGACGAAGCCGGCATCGACAAGCTGCGCGTGCCCGATCCCGAGGCCGAATTTCCCTTCGTGATGGACGCGATCCGCCTGATTCGCCGCGCGCTCGACGGTCGCGTGCCGCTCATCGGCTTCGCGGGCGCGCCTTTTACGATGCTGACCTATGTCGTCGAAGGGCAGACGGGCAAGCAGTTTGCCGAGACCAAGAAGCTCCTGTTCGGCAATCCGACGGCGGCGCACAAGCTCTTGCAGAAGCTCGCGGATACCGTCGCGATTTATTTGGCGGCGCAGGTCGAAGCGGGCGCGCAGACGGTGCAGATCTTCGACTCGTGGGTCGGTCAGCTCGGGCCCGACGACTTCCGCACGTTCGCCGCGCCCTACGTTCAGCAGATCGTCGACAAGCTGAAGCCCCTCGGCGCGCCCATCATCTACTTCGCCAACGACGGCGGCTCGCTGCTCGGCGACGCGGCCAAGCTCGGTGCCGACGCGCTCGGCGTCGATTGGCGCACGCCGCTCGACGAAGCGCGCCTGAAGACGGGAGACCACGTCACGCTGCAAGGCAACCTCGATCCCTGCCTCTTGTTCGCGCCCATCGCGGAGATCGAGCGGCGGACGACGGATGTCATGCGGCGCGCGGCCGGAAAGCGGCACATCTTCAACCTCGGCCACGGCATTTTGCCGGGCACGCCGCCCGAGCACGCGCAGGCGCTCGTCGAGATCGTGCATCGCTTGGGACAACGCTAGCGAAAGCCCGCGCGTCGTTTGGCGGAACTTGGGTCGCCGAACAAACGCGCTTATAGTCCGCAGATGACGTCCGAACGGCGACTGGCTCCGCGGGTGGGCGTGCAAATCTGGGTCGAAGAGGCCACCGAGCACGAGCTCTATTTCCAACGCTCGGCCGATATCTCGACCGGCGGGATCTATCTCGAAAATACGATCCCGCATCCGCTCGGCACCATCGTCAATCTGCGCTTTGCTTTGCCGGGCTCGAAGGACAAATTCGAGACGAAGGCGGAGGTCGTCGGCGCCATCGCCGGCGAAAAAGAGATGGGCATGAGCTTGAAGTTCATCGATCTCGCGCCGGCGCACATCGAGCAGATCCGGCAGTTCATCGAAACCCACGCCGGCGGCTGATGCGGCGGACGATCGAGGACGTCCTCGTCGAGGCCGGGCTCATCGACGAGGCGCGGCTCCGTCACGTGCGCCGCTACGCGCGGCACAACGGCGTCTGCTTGGCGCGCGCGCTCGTCGAGAACGCCAGCGTCGACGAGGAGCTGCTGGCGGCGACGATGGCGCAGACGTTGTCGCTGCCGCGCGTGGATTTGGCGCGCGAGCCGGTCGACGAGGACGCCGTCCGCGAAGTGCCGTACGACCTGGCCGACGGTCGCCGCCTCTTGCCCATCGGCATCGAGCGCAGCGACAAGCGGCGCGTCATTCGCGTGGCCATGGCCGATCCGCTCGACTTCGACGCCACCGAAGAGATCGAGATGTCGACCGGCTGCACCATCGAGCCGCTCGTCGGTCGCGTCGGCGAGATCGGCGACGCCGTGATGCGCTATTACCGCGGCGTCATCACCAAGATGATCCCGCGGAAGCCTTACTTCGGCGCGACTTTGGCCGCCAACGCGCAGCCGACGACGCAGCCGCATCGCAACATCACCGACGAAGCGACGCCCGAAATCGGCTTGCAGGCGCTGATCGAGCTGCTCGTCGAGCGTGGCCTCGTCGATCGCGACGCGTGGACGGAGGCCGTGCGCCAGCTCATGAAAGAGCGGGCCGGCGAATAAAAGGCGCGTCGGTCGCGTACAAACGCGAATGACGCTGTTTTGATTGCGCCGCGTGGCGTCGTGCTATGCTCCGCGACCATGCGAAGGCTGCGGAACTGCGCGGCGCTGTTGGGCTTGAGCGCTCTCGTCTTCGTCGCCATCGGCAGCGCCGCATCGGCCGCCGAACGGGTGGCGGCGCTCGTGCCCCAAACGCGACCGGCAGCGGCGACGGAAGTGCGCGACCGTTTTCACGAGGCGGTGACGCGCGGTCTGCAAACCGGCGGCGACGAGGTCGTGCCCGCGGCCGAGGTGCGGCTTCGGCTCGGCGCCGTGACCGAGATGCTCGAGTGCGACGGCGCGGTCGCGTGCGTCGCCAGCGTCGTGCAGGCGCTGCATGTCGCGCACGTCGTCGCCAGCGACATCGAGATCTCGGGCAAGGACTACGCGATCAAGCTCCGGCTCTTGGATCAGAGCGGTCGCGAGCTGGCCAAGGTCGACGAGCCTTGCGACATTTGCACCGTCAAAGAGGCGGACGAAGCGGTGTTGCGCGCGGCGACGAAGCTGGCGACGGCGGCGAAGGCGTTGCCGGCCGAGATCAAGCCGGTCGAGCCGGTGCCGCCGCCGAAGCCGGAAGCGATCGTCAAGCCCGAGCAGCCGCCGCCGCACGTCGAAGAGGCGCCGCCGCAGGCGACGCCGACGCCGGCGCCGCTGAGTGATCCGCTGGCGCTGCAGCCGCAGCCGGAGAAGAGGGGGTTTCCGTGGCGGCCGGTCGCGATCGCGTCGCTGGCGGCGGGGGTCGTCGGCTTGGCGGTCGGCATTCCGCTGCTCGCCATCGACGGCGATCCGACGTGCAACAAGCCCAACCCGCGCACCAGCTGCCCCAACGTCTACAACACGGTCGGCGGCGGCGCGACGCTGCTGACGCTCGGCATCGCCGGCGTCGCGGCTTCGGGCGTGCTGTTCTATTTCGACCATCGCGCGCGGAACAAAGCGCACCCGAATGTCGTCGTGATTCCAACGGCTGGCGGCGCTTTCGTGAGCACGGGCGGCCACTTCTGATGTTTGCTAGGATTTGCCCAGCATGAGGCATTGCACCCAATGCGGCGCGTCGACGCCGGACGATGCGCGCTTCTGCCCACGCTGCGGCGCGGCCGTGGCAGCGGCGGCGACGAGTGACGCTTCGTTGGGCAAGGTCATCGCCGATCGCTACTTGCTCGTCGAGAAGATCGGGCAAGGCGGATCGGGAACGATCTATCGCGGCGAGCACACGACGCTGCGCAAACGCGTGGCCGTCAAGGTGTTGCACGCGCAGCTCTCGGCCGACGATCGCGCCATCGAACGCTTTCGCCGCGAAGCGACGACGGTGGCCGAGCTCGACAACGAGCACATCCTGCAGGTGCTCGACTTCGGTCGCACCGACGACAATCGGCTCTTCTTCGCCATGGAGTTCTTGGAAGGCGAGCCGCTGACGAAGCTGATCGAGCGCGACAAGTGGCTGACGGTGCCGCGCACGACCGACATCCTCGGGCAGATCGCCGAAGCGCTGATGGAGGCGCACAACCTCGGCTACATCCATCGCGACTTGCGGCCGCGCAACGTGTTCCTGACGACGAAACGAGGGCGCGCCGACTTCGTCAAGCTGCTCGACTTCGGTCTGTCGAAGCTGATCGTGCCCAACTCCGAAGCCAAGCAGACGGCGATGGGCATGACGTTCGGCGATCCGCGCTACATGTCGCCCGAGCAGGCGCGCGGCGAGACGCTCGATCGTCGCTCCGACATCTATTCGTTGGGCGCCATCGCGTTCGAGATGCTGGTCGGGACGCCGCCGTATACGGGCTCCGGCACGTTCGAGATCCTGCAGCAGCACTTGGATGCGCCGGTGCCGAGCGTGCGCGAGCGGCGCGCCGATTGTCCCGAGTGGCTCGATGCGGTCGTGCGGCGCGCGCTGGCGAAGAAGCCCGCCGGCCGCTTCTTGACGGTGGCGCAGGTCATCGACTGCTTGCGGACGCAGACGGCGCCGCCGGCGTTGGATGCCGCGCAGCAGGCCGAGCACGCGAAGCTGACGTCGGAAGCGGCGCGCAGCAGCGACGTGACGATGGGCAAGGTAACGCCGGCGCCGCTGCCGCCGGCCGCGAAGCCGGCGCCGGTGGCAGTCGCGCCGGTGGCAGCCGGTCCGGCGGTGCCGAATGCGCCGGCCGTCAAAGCCGCGGCGACGAGCGGGCCGTCGAAGACGGTGCCGATGCCGACGGCGCTGGCGGCGGCGTTGGCGGCGCCGGCCGCACAACCGGCGCCGGCGGTGAGCACGCTGGCGGCGGCGATGGGCCCGCCGACGAATGGCGCGTCCGAGCCAGCCGCGCGGTCGCCGCGCGAGACCCAGTCGATGATGGCGGCGCCGAAGCAGGCGCCGGCCGCGCCGACGCCGGCCGCGCCCGTCGCTGCGCCGGTTGCCGCTGCGCCGCCCGCGCCGAAGCTGCCGGAAAAGGTCGACAAGCCGGAGAACAAGAAGCCGAAGCCCGATGCGCGGCGCGCGCCGGCCGATGTGCCGTCGGCGGCGCAGTCGGGCAGCGTCGACATGACGCCGGCGTCGACGCCGCAGCTCGATCCGCAGAACGTGCCGTCGGTGGTCGTCGAGTCGGCGTCGGGCGAGCGGACGGTGCCGGTCAAGCTGAGCCATTTCGTGGCGGCCGCCGCTGCGCCGTCGGTCGACGAGTCGCGCGCTGTCGCACCGCCGCCGCCGCCACCGCAAGTCGTCGAGCCGGTGCGCAAGCATGACCGGCCGCCGACGGGCGAGTGGTTCGCCAACGAGTCGGAGCCGCTGCGTGGCTCATCGACGTCGGCTTACGACGATCTGGACGAGCTGCCCAAGAACAACAAAGGGCCGGTCATCATCGGGATCGTCGCGGGCGGCTTGTTGCTCGCGGTCGGTGTCGTCATTCTGTTGTTGCCGAAGCCGGTGCACAAGCCGTTGCGCGGCGAAGAGGCGCTGGCGACGAACGCGGCGCCGCCGAGCGGTGTCGCGAGCGCGCCGACGCCCGCTGCGCCGACGCCGCAGCCGGTCGCGGCTGCGCCGACGCCCGCTGTCGAGCCGGCGACGACGCCGCCGCCGGCCGTTGCCGCCGCGCCAGTTTCACCGCCGCCCGTCGCCAAGCCGATCGTCGCAGCGACACCGCCGGTGACGAAGCCGACGCCGGCGCCGGAAAAGCCGGCCGTCGTGGTCGCGCCGCCGCCGAAGTCGGAGCCGGTCGTCGCGGCGCATCCGGTCGCCAAGGAGCCGCCGGCGCACGTCGAGAAGGTGGAGCCCAAGGCCAAGCCGGTGACGCGCGTGGCGTCGACGACCCGACCGGCCGCGCCGCCGCCGCCGAGCGATCGGCCGACGTCGAGCGCCAAGCACGACAAGTCGATGCCCGAAGGCTTCAAGGATCCCTTTGCCAGCGAGCCGGCGTCGGCCAAGAACGAAGCGGCGCAAGCCGACTTCTTCATCAAGCTGGGCCGGCAAAAGCTGGGCGCCAGCGATTCTGAGCGGCGCGGCCACGAACTTCAACAAGGCGCGCGAGTTCGATCCGCGCAGCGCCGACGCCGTCGCCGGGCTCGGCGAAGTGGCGTTCGAGCAGGGCGACTACTCGGGCGCGGCCGTGCACTTGAAGCAGGCGCTACGGCTGTCGCCCAATCGTCCGCGTTATCTCGTGCTGCTCGGGCAGGCCTACTACAAGCTCGGCAAGCCCAAGGACGCCGTCGGCGAATACAAGAAAGCGCTGCGCGCCGATCCCAGCAACCAAGAGGCGCAACACTCGCTCGACGTCGCCGAACGCAAGCTTCAATCGGGCGGCTGAACCGCCCAGGCGCGCTCGTCGGCGCCCGAAGCTTCGGCGTCCTCAGACTCCGAGCACGCGCTATCTGCGGCGCTTCGGCGGTGCGATGTACTTATCGCGCTCCGTCGAAGCGACCGTCGGACTACCGTCTCGACGATGCGATACCTTGAGTGTTACGCGGCGGTGAGAAGCCTTCAGGGTGAAGCGGGGTCGGCCGGGCAGCGGATCACGCATGCAGTGGGGACCTCCCTACCCATGAGTGTTAAGTACGCGGATCTTTCAGGTCAAGTTTCGTCTTGGTGACTTCGTCGCCGTTACGAGAATCACGTGTAATTCCTCGGCAGTGACTGGCTAGCGACGGCCCCGTGACTATGTTATAGTCCATCAGGAGCCGTGGGCTGGCTCTTCGGAGAATGAGATGCAGCTCTCGTTCTTGCAAGATCGCGAGTCGGGGGCGGACGAGTGGGAGCCGGAGGAGCTTCAGCTCCCGCTGGTTGCCCCGTGGCCGCGTCCGCTATCGCCAGTGGCGATCGAGATCGACGCTCCGGAGACCGATTCGGGACGGCGTGGCGTAATCATCATCGACCTCACCTGAGGAACGATCCCTGCCGGCCGGCGCGAGCCTCTTCTTCGACGTTTGGGTCAATGGTCCCGCGTCCGCGCCGGACCATCCGCAGCGCCGTGCCGAGCTTCTGCGGCGCATCGAAGCCGTTCATCCCGTAGCCCAAGCTGATGGCAAGGCGTTCGTCGGTGGCGCGCGGCTGAAGTTGCGGCGCGGCATCGTCGAGGCGGCGGCGTTGCGCGCGCTCGCCGAGCTGCAGGAGATTGGCGTGCTGGCCGAGGTCGAGGCCAATCGGCCGCCCGACGAAGCGATCTTGTCGCTGGGCTCGCTCGATCAATTTCACGACTTGGAGTCGGAGCCTTCGCGGCCGTCGGCGGGCATCAAAGTCGACGCCAACAAGCTGACCATGCTCGACGACGATGAGGAGAGCGTCGTGCGTCCGTTTCAGTCGCGCCAGATGTCGGTCGCTGGGCTGGGCGAAGAGGGCGAGACCCATCGTGAAGCGCGCGCGTCGTCGCTGGGCGAGGAGGGCGTCACCCATCGCGATGGGCGCGCGCCGTCGCTGGGCGAGGAGGGGGAGACGCGCAAGCTGACCGCGCGCGCGCTCGACGTGCCGACGACGCCGATGCAGGTCAAGGGCGAGCCGCGGCCGCCGGCGCGCAATCCGTTCCTGCCGCCCGAGCAGACGACGGCGCCGATGCAGCTCGATCGCAAGCCGCTGCCGTCGACGCGGGCGCCGATTCCGTCGGCGCGTCTGCCGGTGCCGCCGAGCCCGAAGCCGAACGATGAAGACGCGCTCGGCGTCGAAGGCACGACGTCGAAGTACGTGCCGCCGCCCGAACGCAGCGAGCGTCACGAGCGCGCCGAGCCCGAGGACGTGGGCGCGCAGCCGGTCGTCGACGGCAACGTCTTGCGGCAAAAGCCGGGGCTGCGCATCGGCATCGGCGTCGTCGTCGGGCTGGCGCTGGGCTGGATGGTGTCGCAGCCGTACGCCGGGCGCGCCGAGCGGCACGTGGCCGAGCTGCGCAACGAAGCCAACAAAGAGCGCTATCGACCGGTCGACGAGGCGCGCGCTCGCGTGGCCGCGCTCGACGAACGCGCCGACGACGAGGCCACGCGTGGCGCGCTCGGCTCGGCTGCGATCTGGATGCTGGTGGGCGGCGCGACGTTCGCCGCGTGGTGGCGCTTCTCGTAACCGACGACTGCGGGCTGCTTATTCGCTCTGCACGAGCGCGCGCTCTTCGGCGTCAGCGCGCTCTTGCCGCTTCTTCCCGACGACCCACGCGACCAAGATGCTCAAGTTGTAGAGCACCGTCAGCGTGCCCGTCATCGCCAGCTGGCCGACGACCATGTCGCCCGGCGTCAACACGGCGCCCAAGATGGCGAAGATCACGACGGCGTAGCGATTGAACTTCCACAGCTGCTTGGCCGACACGATGCCGAAGATGGCCAAGATCGCCAGCAGCAAGGGCAGCTCGAACACGGCGCCGAAGACGAGCAGCAGCATCGACGTCAGGTCGAAATACTCGTCCATCTTCAGCATCGGCTTGATGTCGAAGGGCAGCGACAGCTTGACGTCGACCGCCTTGCCCATGACGTCTTTGATGATGCCCATGCTCTCGGCCGCGTAGCTCAAGAAGTATTGATAGGAGGCAGGCAGCACGTAGATGTAAGCGAAGGCCGCGCCGCCGACGAACAGCACCACCGACGCCAGGATGAAGCCGACGCCCCACTTGCGCTCGCGATCGTAGAGGCCGGGCGAAATGAAGCGCCAGATCTCGCGGAACACGAACGGCGACGCCAGAAAGATGCCGGCGAACAGCGCCAGCTTGAAGAGCACCATGAAGGCTTCGTGCGGCGACGTGAAGATCAGCTGCGGCCGGCCGATGCCGACCTCTTGCTCCGCCTGCTGCCAGGCGCTGATGAGCGGCCGCGCCATGAGCGCGAACAGATCTTTACGGAAGCAGTAAGCCACGACCGTGCCGCAGAGGACGGCGATCGTCGAGTTGCGCAGGCAGGTGCGCAGCTCGGCGAGGTGAGCCAGAAACGGCATGCGCCGATCGTTACCGTCTCCTTCGACGGCAGCGGTGTCGGGTGTCGCTGGCTCAGGAGCGGCCATCAGCTCTTCTTTTCGTTCGTAGCCGTGGCGGCCGGCGTTTCGACGGGCGGCGTGACCGCGACCATCGGCGGCACGGCGGTGCCCGACGGCAGCGTGTCGGCCGCGGCGGCGACCGGCGTCGGCGCGATGCCGGCGGCAGGCGCGGGCGGCATCTTCATGACCGACAGCTGATGCTGCGCCGGCTCGTCACGCAGCGCCGACTGCAGCTCGCGCAGCGGCTTCTTCACCTCTTCGTCGATCTCCAGCTGATCGGTGAGATCGCGCGTGGCTTTGCGGAAGGAGCGAATCGCCTTGCCGAGACTGGTTGCGACGTCGGGGAGCCGATTGGGTCCCAGCACGAGTAACGCGATGGCGAGGATGATGATCAGCTCGCCTGGACCGAGACCAAACATGCAAACGAGTGTACGCGAGGGTCGAGCGCGGCGCTACTGGGGGTATCGCTGGGAACTAAGCTCCCACTGCCCGCGCCGCATTGGTCCGGCGACGCGCGAACGCCAACATCTCCATGGCTTTCGCCAGCTGACCGAAGCGCTCTTCCTGTTTCCGCGTCAGCTCGCGCAGCTGCTCGACGGCCTGGAGAATCTGTTCGCCCCCACGCGTTTGCTCGCGCTGCGCCGTGTTGAGCTGCGAGACCATCTCGTTGATCGACTCGATCGACTTGGTGATCTGCTTGCCGCCGCGCGTCTGCTCTTGCGACGACCGCTCCACGTGCTTCGTAATCGCCTTCATCTTCTCGGCCGAGCGAATGATCTGCTCCGAGCCCTTGGCCTGCTCGCTCGTCGCCGACGCGATCTGCTGCACGGTCTCGGCGATCGAATGGATGGCGTCGGTGACCTGCTTCGAGCCGCGCGCCTGCTCGACGGTGGCGCGGGCGATCTCGCGCACCATCTGCGTCGACCGATCGGCCGACTCGAGAATGCGGCGCAGCGCGTCCTCGGCTTGATGCGAGACCTTGACGCCTTCGTCGACGCTGCGCGCGCCGCGCTCGACGGCGCCGATGGCGTGCTCGGACTCTTTTTGCACGCCTTTGATGAGGTCGGCGATCTCCTTGGTCGACGTGGCCGAGCGCTCTGCCAGATCCTTGATCTCGTCGGCGACGACGGCGAAGCCTTTGCCGTGCTCGCCGGCCTGCGCGGCGATGATGGCGGCGTTGAGCGCGAGCAAGTTGGTCTGCTCGGCGACGTCGTCGATGACCTCGAGGATCTTGCCGATCTCGCCGATCTTGCCGCCCAGCGACGAGATGATGCGCACCGTCTCCTCGGACGAGCCCTTGATCTTGTTGATGCCGTCGATGGTGTGGCCGATGGCTTGCGCGCCCGATTGCGCCGCGCGCGACACCTCTTCGGACAGGCGCGCCGTCTCGTTGGCGTTGTTCTCGACCTGGCGAATGGAGATATCCATCTCGTTCATCGAGGACGACGTCTCTTCCGCCGTCGACGAGAGCGCCTCGACGTTCTTGGCCACTTCCTTGATCGAGAAGGTCATCTCCTCGATCGACGTCGCCGACTCCTGCACGCTGCCGGCGAGGTTGACCATGTTCTCGGCCACTTCGTCGTTCGCCGCCGCCATCTCCAGGATCGACGACGACGACTCCTCGGCCGCCGCCGCCAAGGTCTCGACCGAGTGCGCGATCTGCTTCAGCGACGCGGTCATCTGATGCAGCGACGCCGCCGTCTCCTCGATCGCGCCCAGCTGCGACTCGGTCACCGCGCGCAATTCGCCGAGCCCGGTCTCGGTCGTGCGCAAGACCTCGGCGCGCTCGTTCATCTCGGCTTCGACGCTCTCGACCTTCTGCTGCGTCGTGTAGAGCATGAACAGGGCCGGCGCACCGCCGAGCAGCGCCACCAAGAGCAGCGGCGCGACGAACGGCGTTTGCGCGCCGGCGAGGAAGTAGCCGGCCACTGCGATTACGACCAGCCAGGCCGCGGACAGCGCCGGCCAGCGCACACTCGGAGTCATGGCGGCAAATTGTATCTGGCTTCCACGACAAGCGAAAGAACCGCGCGTGAAAAGCGCACAGGCCGTGACGAGAAATGACCAAGGACGACCAGCGTCGGCGGCGCCAAGCGCTGACGTGGCTGGGTGCGCGTCGCCGCGGGTTGGCTGCCGTTCGTGGTCTCGTTCACCGTCGCTGGAGGCGAGCTCAGTCGGCGAAGAGCGGCATCTGCTGCATGGCGCGGTGTGGCTGTAACGCGTGGGCGCGAATGCCGGCGGCGGCAAACGCGCGCAAGGCCTCGTCGCCGTAGCCGCTCGTGAGCCACACGTCGCGCGCCTCGGCGGCGGCGGCATGCGCGACCAGCGACGGCAGATCGCCGGTGTCGGCGAGCGCGAAGGCGGCGTCGACGCGCAGCTTGGCCGGCCCGTCGGGATCGAGCGCTGCGCCGGTCGCGGCCAAGAGGCGCGCCGAGCGTAAACGGCCGATCGCCGGCGCGTTGCGCGCGTCCAGCGGCCAGACGACGACTTCGCCGCGCGCCGGCGAGCCGCGAAAGGGGCGCACGGCGCCTTCGGGCGCGCGCACCGGTAGGCCGCAGCGGGCGTAGCCGTCGAGCCAAGCGCCCAGTCGCGCATGCAGTCGCAGCGGCAGGCCGGCGGCGACGAGCTGGGCCACGATCTCGACGGCGCCCGGCGGGCTGGCCAGCACGACCGGTGTCGCGCCGTCGTCGAGCGCGCGGGTGACGGCGGCGGCGAGCGCGGCTTCGGCCTCGGCGCGCGGCGGCA
The DNA here is from genome assembly GCA_963785725.1 of uncultured delta proteobacterium. Classification (GTDB taxonomy): domain Bacteria; phylum Myxococcota_A; class Polyangia; order Palsa-1104; family Palsa-1104; genus JAQBQH01. Next base: position 321,909 of record CAWAWS010000007.1, read on the forward strand.
GCTTGCGCCCGTAAACCGCCAGCGGCGCGTCCAAACACAAGGCGTCGGCGGCGCGCACCTGCGCCGGCTCGGCAAAGCGGCTCGGCTGCGGATTGAGCGGCCCGCAGTAGCCGACGCGCCGCCCATCGAGCTCGACGTACAGCTGCGCGGCGCCCGGCGCGTGACCCGACGGCAACAGCTCGAGGCGCAGGCGGCCGAGCGCGAACGGCCGGCCGAACGGCGTCACCAGCGTCGCCGCCGCCTGACCGCGCGGCGCGACCTCGACGGCGCGCAGGAGCCGCGTGCGCTCGGTCGTCACCAGCCGCACGTCGGCGCCGCCACGCAGCCGCGGTGCCCGCGCGTGCGAGACGAACGCCGTGGCTTCGGCCGGGCAGCGGCGCGCGTCGCAGTGGATGTCGGTGCCGGCCACACGCACGCCGTCGGCCCAGGTGAAGGCATCGGCGGAAGGTGCGGGCGGCAGCCTCGGCGGCACGACGACCCTTTAGCGGGCGGCGCCCGACAAAGCAAGAATCGTTACAAACGACGCGACAAATTGGCGGGTCGCCGCTTTGCCTACCGCGCCAAAACGCGCGTCCGACGCAGCAGGCTGGGCGTGGCGTCTATCGTGGCGCCGGGCCGTCCGATCCCCTAAGCTCGCCCGGCATGAAGCGCTCGTACCCTCACTGTCGCGGGAGCCAACCTTGGCGATGACCGCGGAGACCCGGCGGCGCTCGTCGCTGGGCATCATCTTCCTGACCGTGCTGCTCGATCTTCTCGGCTTCGGAATCGTCATTCCGATCTTGCCGCTCTACGCCGAGAAGCTGCACGCGACCGACATCGAGACCGGCATCTTGCTCGCGGTCTACTCGGTCATGCAGCTCATCTTCTCGCCGATTTGGGGCCGCCTGTCCGATCGCGCCGGGCGCCGTCCGGTGCTCTTGATCTCGATCCTCGGCAGCTGCGGCTCGCAGCTCGGCTACGCGCTGGCGCCGTCGTTTTGGTGGCTCGTCGTCGCGCGCGGCTTCGCCGGCGTGTGCGGCGCCAACATCACCGCCGCGCAGGCTTACATCGCCGACGTCACCGACGAGAAGAACCGCGCCGCCGGCATGGGCATGCTGGGCGCCGCGATGGGCCTCGGCTTCGTGTTCGGCCCCGCGGTCGGCGGCTTTCTGTCGACGCGCTCGGCGACGCTGCCGTTCTTCGTCGCCGCCGGCTTGGCGGCGGTGAACTTCGTCTCGGCCTTGACGATCTTGAAGGAGCCGCGCTCGCGGCAAGAGCGCACCAAAGCCCGCACGCTGAGCTGGGGCGGCCTCGTGCGCACGGCCTCGACGCCGCGCCTCCTGACGCTGATGCTGCTCTTCTTCGTCGTCACCTTCGGCTTCGCCAATCTGGAGGCGACGTTCTCGCTCTATCTCGAGCGTCAGTTTCACTATGGTCGTCGCGAAGCCTCGTATCTGTTCACCTATATCGGCGTGCTCATGGTGCTCGTGCAGGGCGGGCTGGTGCGCTGGCTGGCGCCGAAGGTGGGCGAGCGATCGCTCATCATCGCCGGCACGCTGCTGATGTCGTGCGGCTTCTTGCTGCAGTGGCAGGCGACGACGGTGGCGATGCTGCTCGTCGCGATCGCGATCACGGCCATCGGCAACGGCTTCAATACGCCGTCGCTGTCGTCGCTGATTTCGCGCGCGGCGGCGGGCGAGCATCAGGGCGGCGTGCTCGGCGTGTCGCAGGCGATGGGCGCGTTGGCGCGCGTCGTCGGACCGCTCGTGGGCACGGCGACGCTGGCGTTCGGCGTGCGCGTCCCCTATTTGACCGGCGGTCTGACGCTGCTGTTGGCCTGCCTGTTCGCGACGGCGTTCGTGCGTCAGCCGTCGCTGCCGCCGGCGAGCGCGTCGCCGCCGCCGTCGGTCGGCTAAGCGGGCTTCTGGCGGCGCTGTAAGCGGCCGAGGCCGTCGTACGCGGCGTACTTGAACATCTCGCTCAGCGTCGGAAAGTTGAAGACCTGCTCGATGAAGTCGTCGATGCGACCGCCGAAGTGCATGACGGCGGCGCCGATGTGCACGAGCTCGGTCGCGCGCTCGCCGATGACGTGGACGCCGAGCAGCTTCTTGTCCTTGGCGTCGAACACCAGCTTCACCATGCCGCCCAAGTCGCCGACGATCTGGCCGCGCGCGTTGTCGCGATAGAAGGCGCGGCCGATCTCGAAGTCGAGCCCCTTCTTTTTGGCCGACTCCTCGGTCTCGCCGATCATCGAGACCTCGGGGATCGTGTACAGCCCGTAAGGGAACTGCGAGGCGACGCGCAGCTTGTACTCGAAGCCGAAGGCGTGACAGGCGGCGACGCGCGCCTGCTCCATCGCCACCGACGCCAGCGCCGGGAAGCCGATGACGTCGCCGGCGGCGTAGACGCGCTGGCCGGGAACGCCGGCGATGCGGAAGTGCTCGTCGGTGCGCAGAAGGCCGCGCGCGTCGGGCGCGGCGCCGATGCGCTCGAGGCCCATGCCGCGCGTGTTGCCGGCGCGACCGCCGGCGAAGAGCAGCCGCTCGCATTCGAGGTCGGTGCCGTCGCTCAAGCGGCAGTGCAGCTTGCCGCCGCTGCGGCCGACCTCGACGACCTCGCGCTTGAAGAGCAGCTCGATGCCCAGCTTCTTCAGCTGCTCGGTCAACACCAGGTTGATCTCGTGATCGAGGAAGCCCAAGATCGAGTCGCGGCCTTCGACGATGGTGCACTTGGTGCCGAGCGCGGCGAAGATCGACGCGTATTCGCAGCCGATGACGCCGCCGCCGAGCACCACCATCTGCTCCGGGATCTTGTCGAGCCGCAAGATCGAGTCGGAGTCGTCGACCTCGGGATCTTCGAAGGGCACGAACTGCGGGCGAAATGGCGATGAGCCGGTGGCGATGAGGATGGCGTCGGCCGTCACGCGCTGCGGCGTGCCGTCGATGGGCGTCAGCTCGAGCGTGTGCTCGTCGACGAAGCGCGCGGCGCCGTCGAGGAGCTCGACGCCGTGGCGGGTGAGGTTGCCGCTGATGCGCCGCTGCTCCGAGCCGAGCACCGGATCTTGCCGGCACATCAGCTCCGGCACAGACGGCGCGCCGGTCAGCGCCACCGACAGGCCGTACAGCTCGCGCTGGCGATAGCCGGAGAGGAAGAGCGCGGTCTCGCGCAGCGTCTTCGAGGGCAGCGTGCCGGTGTTGACGCAGGCGCCGCCGAGCGCGTCCTGCTTCTCGATGATGGCGACGCGCTTGCCGAAGTAGGCCGCCTGCGCGGCCCCTTTTCGCCGGCCGGTCCCGAGCCGATCACCAGCCAGTCGTAGTCGAAGGAGGCCATGGGCCGCTATCGTACCAGGCTCATGCGCGACGGCTACTGACGAACGGGTGACGCGCGCTACAACAGGAAGTGGGCGCGGGATTCAGCGGGATTCAGCAGTCGCACGGCCGGTGCCGGCGCGTGCCTGCGCCGAGCGAGCGGTGTCGGCGCCGAACGCGTTACTTCGACGAGCGCGCGGACTGCGCGGCGAGATCGGCGCGGCGCCAGCGCGGCGGCTGGAACGTGACCTTGCCGCCCTCTTCGCGGTACGACGCCGGAACCAGCGTGTAGCCTTCCTTCGCGTCGCGGCGTTCGCCCTGGTGCCAGACCCACGTGCCCGCGACCGGCTGATAATAACCGGGCACCCACACCTCGCGCTCGGACAGCTTGGGCATGTCCTCTTTGCGCGGCTCGGGCGGCGTCGACGACATCGTGTCGTAGTGCGAGGCGCTCGCCGACGAGGACGACGCGGGCGCGCCGGTCATGGTGGCGCAACCAACGGCGGCGAAGCAGAGCAGCGAGGTCAGGAGCGAACGAATCATTCGAATTACCCTCCGCTGCTTAATTTAGCGAAATACCCAATAGAATCAACTAGTAAGAAATGATATGCTGCTTACACTCCTTTCGCGCGATGGTGATATTTGGCCATTTGGCGTACGTCGCGTGCAGCGGTGCTCGCGTTTTCGCGGGAGCCGTGTCGCCGTAGGTTGGACGACGTAGGTGCGATCACTTCTTACGCAGCGACTCCGGCATGTCGGGGATGCGCACGGTCAGATCTCCCGTCGGTGCGAGCTGACACGAGAGGCGCAGCTTGGTGATGAAGTAGGTGTTGCCGAGGTGCTTCTTCTCGGCGGCGTTGATGGGCCCGACGTTGGCTTCGCCCGCCAAAATCTTGACGCGACAGAGGCCGCACGTCGCCTTGCCGGCGCACGCCGTGGGGACGGGAATGCCGCTGCGGCGCGCGCAGGCGAACACGGATTCGCCGGGATTGCAGTCGACGGTGATGCCGAGAGGCTCGAACAGGACGCGAGGCACGCCGCACAATTTAGCCCGAGATCTCCCATCGTGAGAATTTCCCTTCCGCGCCTAGGGAAACGGCGGTGTCGAACGACGCAGGAAGCGCCGGCATCAGGTTTGCGATGGGTGGCGCCATGTCATTTCGTTCGGCGCGCGCGTTGGCTTTGGCTTGCTCGTTGTCGGTTCCGCTCGTCGGCTGCGGCGGCAATTCTCACGACGGCGGCGCCGGCGGCGGAATCGCCGGCGGCGGCGGAACGGCTGGCGGCGGCGGCGGTGGCGTCGTCGGACACGATATGTCCGTCGCGCAGGATCAAGGCGTCGGGCCTGGTAGCACCGATATGTCGCGCACGGCGCCGCCGGGCGCCGACTTGGCCCTCCCGCCGGCCGGCGACGACACCGGCGACGGCGGACCGCCGGGCACGTTGGCCGACGGTGGCGTCTTCACGCCGCCGGCGCCGCCCGCGCCGCCGGGCGCCGACATGGGTCCGATCGCGCACGCACCGCCGGCGACGCTGGCCGGCCTCGTCGTCCTGTCGAGCGGGCTCGATTTTCAGGACGTGTCGACCGATCAAGGTGGCGGCATTTGGGCGGTCACGCAGCAGTCGGTCTATTACTGGCCGGCCGGCGCCACGACGCCGTACACGTACAATCAGGCGAATGGCCTCGCGCAAGGCAAGACGAGCTGGCTCGACGACTACTGGTGCGCGGGCGACGGCTTGACCTGCCCGTACACGTGGCCGGTGTACTTCAACTCCGTCGCCGGCGGTCAGTCGGGCCAGGCCGTCGTCGGTAACCAAGGGCTCATCGCCGACCGCATCGACGTCGTGCCCGCGACCGGCGCCGTGCAAGACATCGTCGGCCTACAGGTGACGTCGACGCAGCAGGGCGATCCGACCGAGCTCGTCGATCAGCAGCAGCGCGTGGTCTCGTCGTGGAAAGTGGCGCTCGATCTCAACGGCCCGCTCGGCGGCACGGCTTATCTCGGCGGCTGGCACGGCCTCTCGGCGTTTCACGGCTTCATGAATTCGGCGACGACCGGCATCTGCGGCCTGAATTGCCCCAACTTCGAGGAGCACGCGCATCCCATCACCGAGACCAACATCGAAGGGCGCGACATCAAGGGCATCGCCGTGACGCCCGAGGGCGACTTGTGGGTGGGCGACGCCGATTCGTTGTGGTTCATCCCCGAAGGCTCGAAGGGCGCCGACGCCGACTTCTTCCAGAACCCGGTGATTCCCGGCCAGACCGCGGCCTATCTCGATGTGTTCCCGGGCCAGACCGACAACATCACGAGCGTCGACTTGGACGCGGCGGGCGGCATCTATATCGCGTCGGAGACGAACGGGCTCGCCTATTTGGCGCCGGGAACCTACGCGCCGACCTATTGGTCGACGGCGGACGTGCTGCCGAAGAACGCGCTGCGCTCGGTCGCCGTCGATCAGCTGGGCGACGTGTGGATCGGCACCGAGCAGGCCGGCGTCGTGCGCTACACGCCGTCGAGCGGGACGTGGACGTATTACACGCAGGCCAGCGCCGGCTTGCCGTCGAACGATATCCGCGCCGTGCACGTCGACAAATACGCGGCCAGCGGCCGCACCGTCTACTTCGCGACCGACTACGGCATCGGCGTCTACACCGGCCCCTAAGGTCTAACGCACGTTCTATGTCTTCTTCTTATCGACGGTTGTCTTAGTCGCTTTAGCAGCTGCTTTAGCCGGTCGGCGTTTGGAGACATACTTGGAGTCGGCGTCGATGAAGCGCCACGGCTTGTGCGCCCACTCGCCGGCGTAGTCGATGCCGATGCGCGGCGTGGCCTCGATGCGCGGTTTGGGTCGCGATTTCTCGCGCGGCTCGAGCCAGAGCACGTCGCTGGTGACGAGGTCGATGCCGTTGTGGGCGCGCGTGATGCCGAGCGCGCGACACAGCTTGCCCGGGCCGTTGGTCCCGCCGTCGAGCGGCGCCTCCGGCTCGAGCGCGCGAATGAGGACGGCGGCCGGCGAACCGGCGGGCTCGCACACGACATTGAATTGATCGTACATGCCATAGATCAAGAAGACATAAGCATGGCCGGGCGCACCATAGAGCAAGCGCGAGCGCGGCGTCTCACCGAAGCGCGCATGACACGCCTGATCTTCTTCGTGCACATAGGCTTCGACCTCGACGATGCGACCGCGCAAGATACCGCGCGACGTGCGATGGACGAGGTGGCAGCCGACGAGCTCGGGCGCGACGACGAGGCAGTCGCGCGCGTAAAAGCGGCGCGGCAGCGGCTTCATTCGGCGGCGGCGAAGAGCAGGCGCTGCTTGTCGATGCGCTCGAGCACCGGCTGCACGCGGCCATCGGCGGTGAGCGACTCGAAGAGCGCGTTGGCCAAGCGGATATAGGAATCGCGGTCTATGAATCCTTGCAACAGTCGATAGCGCAACAGCACAAAGGCCGTCTGGGTCACGTCCATCAAGCAGTAGTTCTTGATCGACTGGATTTGACCGGCGTTGTACAGGCCTTCGACTTGGCTGCCGTCGACGCCGACTTTGCCGGGCAGGCCGACGACGCGCGCGATCGAGTCGAGCGAGCCGACGCGCGCCGCGCCGTGCTCGGACAAGAAGTCATAGAGATCGATGTGTCCCGAGTCGGTGTAGCGATAACGATAGTCTTTGTCGTCGAAGAAGAAGCGCAGCGGCACGCCATGACGCAGGCAGCGCAGCATGATGACCGGCAAGTCGAAGCTGCGGCCGTTGTAGGTCACCAAATGCGGGCGCCACTGCTCGACGAACTGCGAGAAGTCGCGCAGCATGCCCACTTCGTCGTCGTGCTCGCCGATGACGCCGATGCGCTTGAACTGATAAAGCTCGTCGAGCCAGAGCACGCCGATGACGATGGGGCGATGCGCGTGCAGCGGCGGAAACGGCTTCTCGGTGCCGGCCGGCAAATCGGGCGCTTTGTACAGCTCGCTATCGGGAACGGTCTCGATATCGAGGACGAGATAACCGCGGCTCATGTGGCGCTCATAAGGGGAAGCTCAAGGTGAGGCCGGCGACGTCGGCGTCACCGAAGGCGGTGTGCGCGTAGCCGCCGTTGAAGTAGTGGCCGTACGAGAGCTCGAGGAAGCCGTCGGCGAGCCAGGCGGCGCCGGGCAATCCCTTCCACGCGCGCAGGCCGGCCAGCTTGACGAGCACGCGCAGCTCGAGGAATTCGGCGGCGAAGCGGCTGAGCTTGGGATCGGACGTGTAAAAGAGGTTGTTGCGCGATTGCGTGAGGAAGCACGTCGTGCAGCGCAAGCCGACGCCGTTGGGATAGAACGGCACCGAGCCGTTGTCGCTCCAAAACACGGCCTGCGTCTGCCAGTAATAGCGGCCGGTGACGCGGAACTCGACGGGCCCGACGGGAATGTACGTGCGCAGCTCGGGCGTGTGCGAGAGAACGCCCCAATCGTCCCAATAGAAGCGATAGGACGGGCGAAACGCGAGATAGGGCATGCGGCGAAACGGCAGCGGAATGATGTAATGCGCCGACGCCGACAGCGACTGGCGAATGCGCTGATAAGGCACGAGCTCGCGCGCCGGCGCGCCGCCCAAGTTGACCGTGCGGTAGGGATTCGCGAGCCAGCCGTTGTTGCGATCGCCGAAGCCGAGGACGCCGATCTCGTACGACAAGACGCCGACGAGCTTGGGCGTGATGACCTGCGTCGCCGTCAAGATGCCGCGCACCGACTGCAGGCCGCCGACGGGATTGTAGAGCGTCGGACCCATGCGCTGCGCCACGCGATCGTTGCCGTAGCTGAGCGTGGCGTAGAGCGTCGTGTTCTTTTGGAACAGCTCGACGAGCGCGCCCAAGCTGGCGGTGTGCGCCCAATAATCGGACTCGCTCGAATATGAATAGGCGCCGGTGATGAGCGTGGGACCGATGCGTTGGCCGAGCGTGAAGCCGGCTTCGTTGCGCAGCTCGGTGAACGGCTGATCGCTGGTGACGCCGGCGGCGATCGAGGCCGACGTGATGGCGTCGAGCAGGTAGTGCGCGCCGACGAGCGTGCCGTTGGGCAGCTCCTTTTGCAGCTCGACTTCGGGCTGCACGACGCGCGTGTTGCGATCGCGCCAATAGTTGCCGCGCAAGGTGACGAAGTCGTCGGCGAACGCGCGCGCGCTCGTCAACGACGTCGCCAAAAGTACGAGCGCAGCGACGAGGCGGCTCACGTGCGCGAGGCGGACCGAACCATCAGTTGCACCCGCAGCCGCCGCCGGCGGCGCCGAAGCCGCCTTCGGAGCCTTCGCGCGAGCTTTGATAGTGGGCGCGGAACTGGCTCTCGGCGCTTTCGGCGCCCGGCTGCATGGCGCGCACGCTCAGGTACTCGCGCTGATACGGCTTGACGCCGCCGCATCCGCTGGCGCCGGCGGCGACAGCGACGGTGAACAGAAATGCGGCCAGTTTCATCGCGCGGGATGTTTGTACAAAAGCCAACCGCGCGCAAGGGCGACGGCGGGCTCGAGCGCATGCCGCGCCGCTTCCCGCAGCCGATCGTCGCTGGAGATGGCGTGCGCCAACGGCGGTGACATGGCGTAATAGGTCGCTACCATCAGCTTGCCGAGCGGATTGTCGAGCAGCGCGCCGTCGCGGAAGTGACGCAAGAGCGCGACGTCCGGCTGCATCTGCGAGCCGTACGCCGCCGTGGCGATGAAGCAGCCGTGCAGCGTCGCGAACTTCTGCACGTTGGTGGTCGCGCTCACGAACGCCGCCGGCCCGGCGCCGCCGCAGGCGTTGACCGCGCGAATTCCCGCGTAATACAGCGTCTGCGCCTTGAGGCCCGTCAGCGACGCGGTCTGCGAGATGCCGGCCGCGCCCGGCGGCGGCGGATTGTCGGCAGGAATGCCGTTGTCGAAGTTGTCGTCGGTCAGCGGCGTCGTCGCCTGATAGCGGATCTCGTAGCGGCGCGGCTGATCGAACGCGTCGGTGTACGACGGCGCTTCGAAATTGACCGCCAACGACGTGTCGGCCGGCGTCGCCGTCATCGCCGTCGGCGCCGCCGGCGGGCGGCAGCCTTGGCAGCCGGCGGCGAACACTTTGACGAGCCACGTGCCGTCGGCGTCGGTGATGTGCGCCAAGCGGCCCGCGCCCGTGCCCGGCGAGTCGCTGATCGTGTTGTCGGGCGGATGCAGCGTGCCGGTGGCGCCGTCCCAATCGCCGTAGCCTTCCCACGTGTTGGTGATCCCGGTCTGCGCCGTGCCGTCGATGGTCACGGGCACGGCGTAGACGATCGAAGGCTGCCCGAACTCCTGGCGACCGAAGCTGTTGAGCTCGCTGTTGCGATCGTCGACGGCGGGGTGATTGTTGGAGCTGTTGAAGTCGCCTTCGAGGCTGACCTCGACCTTGATGATGTACTTGCCGCTCGGCAGCGTCGACGGCACCGGCCAGCTGATCTCGGGATCGAGCAGCGCGCCTCCGATCGGCGTCGCCGCCGAGATCGCCGCCAGGTCGTTGAGCGACGCGTAGGTGCGCGCGTCATTGGAGTCGAAGGTGCCGAACGTCGTCAGGTCGGCGCGCGGCGGATAATACGAGAACGAGCCGGGCTGGAACACGCCTTTGCTGCTGTTGAACTGCGACGCGCAAGACACCGCGTCCAGCGTCAGATCCGACGGCGGGCAGTAGAACGGCTCCGTCGACGAATAGGCCTCGTGATAGCCGATCGAATCGTCGTCGGGGTCGACGCCTTTGGAGCCGCCCATGACGATGTACGGATATTGATGGTTACGCTCGTGCGCCCACACCGGCAGCACCATGTCGCGGCGACCGTACGGCCAGCGATAGCTCGACTTGAAGAGCGCGTTGCCCGGCCGATTGCCGAGGCCGAGCGCGCCCGTCGAGCGCGTCACGTAAGCGGTGTCGATGTACGTGCCGTTCGGATCCTCGACCCAGACGGCGATCTGCAGATGCGCGACCGGCTGAAACTCCACTTCGACGACGCGACAGGTGGCCTGCGCGTGCACCGACGTCGCCGCCAAGAGGATGCCCAAGGAGAAAATAGTCTGCTTCATAGGTGGTTCATTCCGGCCAAGCGAAGGAGGGTGAAACGCACGAAAGGGAAGCGTTCACCGTCGGAGCGCGGCTGTCAAGGAGACAACCGTTTGCAGTTGTTACGGGCCGGTGAGCAGCAATTCGAGGTTGTGCCGGGCGACGGTGTACTCGGGGTTGAGCTCGAGGGCGCGCTCTAGGCAACGTCGCGCTTCTTGTACTCTTTCGAGCGCGAGATAGGCCGCGCCCAGATTTCCCCACGAGGGATAATGGCGCGGCACGAGCGCGAGCACCTCTTCGAAGCCGTTGGCGGCCTCGGCGTGGCGGCCTTCGGACAGCGCGGCGAACGCGCGCGCGAACAGCTCCTCACCGCGCAAGACGTCGCTCAACGGCACGCCCGGATGCGAGCCGCGCAGCATGCGCTCGTACGCCCGCACGAAGTTGCGCGCCTCGTCGCGGCGCTCGGACGCGCCTTCGGAGTCGTCGGGCAGCGACAGGTAATCGCGCAGCGCCAAGTAGCAGCCGCCCATGCGCTCGGCCTGCTTCGCCGCCGACGCCAAGTTCCAGCGATGCAGCGCCTGCCGCGGCTCGAGCGCGATCGCCTCCGACAGCTGTGTGACGGCGCCTTCCAGCTCTCCGAGCTCCAGCAGACACACGCCGAGCGCGCTGCGACCTTCGGGGCTGCGCGGCTGGCGCGCGACGAAGCGCTCGAGCCGGCGACGCGCGGCCCGCGGCCGACCGGCTTCGAGGTAGGCGAGGCCGCGATCGAGCGCGTCCTGCGTGGCGCGATCGGGCGGCGCCGTGCCGGCCTCGCGCTGCAGCTCGACCAACGCCCGCGCGCTCTCGTCGCTGAGCCCGCCGCGCTGCAACAGCGCGCTCACGATCGGCGCCGCTTTGTGCCCACCGTGACGAATGAGCTCGCTGATGAACGACGGCACTTCCGGATCGGGCACGTGATCGATGATGAGCGCCACCGCTTGGTCGAGCTCGTCGCCGTGATCGATTCCCGCCAGCAGCTCGCGCACGCTTTGGCTCAGCAGCGCCTCGGGATCGCGCAGCTTGACCGTCGCCGGCATCGGCGCCGACAGCTCCGACAGGAGGCCGAGCGCGCGCGCCTTGACGGCATCGGGTGCGTCGCTCGTGCACACCAGATCGAGCGCCTTGAGGACTCGGTCACCGCCCAAATAGGCCAACAAATCATAGGCCCACGACGCTTCTTCCTCGGACGACGACGCCAGCGAGGAGATCAGCCGCGGGACCGCCGCTGCGCCGGCTGCGCGCACCTTGCGGGCGAGTCGCTGGCGCTCGCTGCCGCTCGGAGACGCACCTCGACGCGCCGCGTCCAGGCTCTGGACGACGTCACGTAAAGGACCAAAATTCTTGAAGAGCTCGCCTGAGCGGGGAGCATCCATGGAACCCCCGGGCGGTCGGCCGCTGCCCTATACACTACGTTATACGTATCGTCACGAGAGTCAATAGGCAGTTCCATAAGGGAGGGCCGTCGCAAGCGCTCGGCCGACCCGTGCGCGAGCCCTCGTCCGAAGGGTCGTCGAGCCGTTGGACGAAGATGAATCGGCGCGTCTCTTGCGTATCTGTCTCCACACGATGCGCGTGGCGATGGTCTCGACTCCGTACGTTCCCGTCCCGCCGCCGCGCTATGGCGGCACCGAGCTGATCGTGGCCGAGCTCGTGACCGGGCTGCGCGACGCCGGGCATGAGGTGACGCTGTTCGCGACCAACGACTCGCAGCCGCCCGATGGCGTGACGTTGCGCGCGCGACAAGCGTCGATTTGGCCGCCCGAGCCCTACGCCGAGCTCGATCATGCGGCTTGGGCGATCGAGCAGATCTTGGGCGACGCGCGCCGCTTCGACGTCGTGCACGCGCACGTGCCGGCGGCGTTGGCGTTCGCGGCGATGCTCGACGCGCCGATGGTCTACACCGTGCACCACGACGACGGGCCCGAGCACGCGCGGTTGCAGGCGCTGTATCGTCGCAGCCGCGCGCAGTTCGTCGCCATCAGCGCGCGTCAGCAGTCGCTCATTCCCGAGCTGGCCGACGCGCGCGTCATTCACCACGGCCTCGACGCCGGCCGCTACATCTTCGGGCGCGGCGACGGCGGCTACTGCGCGTTCCTCGGCCGCTTGGCGCCGGAAAAAGGCGTGCACCACGCGCTCGACGCCGCCCACGCCGCCGGCCTGCACATTCGCGTCGGCGGCGCGCCGCATTGGAACGATCACGACTACTTCGCGAGCCAAATCGCGCCTCGCCTCGCGCGGCCGGGAGTGACGCGGCTGGGCGAAGTCGGCGGCGTGGCCAAACAGGCGCTGCTGGCGGACGCGCGGGCGCTTTTGTTTCCCATCGAATGGGAAGAGCCGTTCGGTCTCGTCATGATCGAGGCGATGTTGTCGGGAACGCCGGTGCTGGCGTTCGCGCGCGGCTCGGTGCCCGAGGTCATCGACGAAGGCGTGACCGGCTTCGTCTGCCGCGACGTCGCCGAGATGGCCCGTCGCCTGCGCACGCTCGATGCGTTCGATCGTGCCGCCTGTCGCCGGCGCGCGCTCGAGCGTTGGACGACGGCGCGCATGGTGCGCGACCACCTCGTCGTTTACGAGCAGCTACAAACGTGGGTGGGTCATGTTGGAGCAGCCGAAACCGTTGCCTGACCTCGCGCTGGATCTGCCGACGTCGGGCGCGACCGAGAAGCTGACGCTGGCGCGCGGCAACAGCTTCTGCGTGCTCGACTCGCGCGGCAACATCGCGCCGTCGGGGGCGCGCGATCTGGGCCTGTTCCACGAAGACACGCGGCATCTGTCGTACTTCGAGCTCTTCGTGTCCGGTGGCCCGCCGATCGTGCTGTCGTCGGAGACGGCGGGCTCGGCGGCGACGCAGATCGACCTGACGCTGACCGATCGCGAGTTCGGCGGCTTCTTGGAGGATCCGCAGAACTTCCTGCATATTCGCCGCAAGCAGATCCTCGACGGCGCGCTGGTCGAGCAGCTGGTGGTGACGAATCACCTGCAGCAGCCGGTCGATCTGTGGCTCGAGCTGCGCGTCGGCGCCGATTTTGCCGACGTGTTCGAGACGCGCGGCGCGCGGCGGGCGCGACGCGGGCGGATTCGGCCGCCGCGCATCGACGGCGATCGGCTGGAGCTGGCCTACGAAGGGCTCGACGACACCATCTACCGCACGATCGTGCGCGGCACGCCCGAGCCGACGCGCGTCGACGCGCACGGGCCGCGCTGGGAGCTGCGGCTCGAGCCCGGCGAGGCGACGATCTTGGAGCTGGTGATTCAGCCGCGCCGCGGCAACGGCGACGACGCTGTGATCGTGCCCTTCGGTCAGCGCCGCCAGCAGCTGGCCGCCGAGCACGCCGAGTTCCGCGCGGGGACGACGGCGCTGCGCTGCGACAATCGTGAATTTCGCGCGCTGCTCGTCTCGGCGCTCGACGACATCGACGCGCTGCGCCTGACGCTCGACGGCCATCGCCACATCCTCGGCGCCGGTATTCCCTGGTTCGCGGCGCCGTTCGGTCGCGACTCGATCATCACGTCGCTGCAGTTGTTGGCGGTGGCGCCCTCGCTGGCGGCGGAGACGCTGCGCACGCTGGCGCATTACCAAGGGCGCGTCGACGATCCGTGGCGCGAAGAGGAGCCGGGCAAGATCATGCACGAGCTCCGTCGCGGCGAGATGGCGCGCGCCGGCGAAGTGCCGCACGCGCCCTATTACGGATCGATCGACGCGACGCCGCTGTGGCTCGTGCTGCTCGGCGAGACCTGGCGTTGGCTCGGCGATCGTGCGCTCGTGCGCGAGCTGATGCCGCCGGCGGAGCGGGCGCTCGAGTGGATCGAGCGGCGGCTCGTGCAAGGTCGCGGCTGGGTTCGCTATCAGCGGACGCACGACAAGGGGCTGGAAAACCAGGGCTGGAAAGACTCGCGCGACGGTGTGTCGTTTCCCGACGGGACCCTCGCGCCGGCGCCGATCGCGCTGGTCGAGGTGCAGGGCTATGTCGTCGGCGCGCTGGCGGCGATGGCGGCGGTGACGCGCGCGCTCGGCGACACGCGGCGGGCCGAGCAGCTCGACGTGCAGGCGGACGCGCTCAGGCGGCGCATTCAGGAAGAATTCTTCGTGCGCGAGACCGGCTATTACGCGCTGGCCATCGACGGGCAGAACCGGCCGGTGCCGACAATCACGTCGAATCCGGGGCATCTCTTGTTCGTCGATGCCGTGCGCGGCGACAAGGCGTCGCGGCTCGTCGACGTGCTGCTCGGCGAGGGGCTGTTCAGCGGCTGGGGCGTGCGCACGTTGGCGCGCGGCCAGGCCGTCTTCAATCCGCTCTCGTATCACAACGGGTCGGTGTGGCCGCACGACAACTCGCTGTGCGCGCTCGGCGCGGCGCGCCACGGTCGCGGCGACGCGGCGGTGACGCTGCTCGAGTCGCTGTACGAGGCGTCGTCGCACTTCGGGCGCGGTCGCTTGCCGGAGCTGTTCTGCGGCTTGTCGCGCGGTGAAGGCGATTTCCTCGTGCGTTACCCGGTGTCGTGCTCGCCGCAGGCGTGGGGATCGGGCGCGTTCTTCCTGCTGCTGCAAGCCGGGCTCGGGCTCGAGCCGGACGCGCCCAATCAGCGGCTCGCCATTCGCGCGCCCAAGCTGCCGCGCTTCGTCGACCACTTGGAGCTGAACGGCTTACGCGTCGGCTCGGCGCGCGTGTCGCTGCGCTTCGGGCGTCACGAGCACGGCACGCATGTCGACGTCGTCGCCGTCACCGGACGGCTGCGGGTCACGATCGAAGTCTGAATCGACCGCCGGCGGCTGATCGCCGCGCGCTCAGCGCGCGACCTTGAGCGCCAGGTCGGCCACGATCGGCGCCGCCAGCGCCGCGGGCGAGAAGGCCTCGTCGATGAGCGCCGCCTCTTTGAACTTATCGGCCATTCGCTGATCGAAGAGGCGCATGACGATACGAATTTTGGGATTCAAGCGGCGCGCATCCAACGCCACCTCCAGATTCGCCATATCGTCATTCGTGGCGATGATGACGACGCGCGCATATTGGATCCCCGCGTCCAATAACGCCTGATCTTCTTTCATGTCGCGCACGAGAACGGGGACTCCCGTCGCCTTGGCGTCGCCCAAGAAGCGCGCGGCCGCGTCCTTTTCCAGCGCGACGATCTCCTGTTTGGCGGCCAAGAGCTGCGTCAAAATGCGATATCCCAAATGGCCTAAACCGCACAATACGATATGGTCGCGATATGTGGATGCGGACACGGTCATCCATTCCTTTTCGCCGCGTTCGCGGGAGACGATGAGCATACCGATACGCACGACGCCTTCGCCGATGAGGATGAAGCCGAAGAGCGGATAAACGGCGCCCATCAGCGCGAGATACCAGTTTTGCGGCGGCGATAATATCGGCTGCGCGAATAACGCCATCCACGCGCAAAAGAGTGATTCCCAGATCGACGGTCGCGCGCCGCCCAGCTGGTCGTGCGGCGTCACGGCGTAGAGCGTGCCCAAGAACAGCACGGCGCCAATGAGCAGCCCCAGCGTCCAACGAAACTCGCTGGCGAGACGGCGGGCGAATAGAAAGGTCGTGCGCAGATCGCGACGGCGTTGCGCGCGTGGTCTGCTCATTGTCGCCATCGTACACGTTCACGGCGCTGTCGCAAATTCAGTCAGCTCGTCGCAAACAATTAGCATTGCTGTCAAATGGTGTATTCTAAGAGCGCGACTGGCTGCGTCGTGTCTCAGATTTGTACGGTGGTGAGTGGCGCCGGTCGCGACGATCCGACTGGCACGATAGGTGCGATAGCCGTCCCCTTTTCACATCGAGGAGCTTCTTTGGAGCCGCCCGATCTGTTCGCCGAGCATAAGCCGCCGTTGACCGCCGATGCGGCGCTCGCCGAGGCCAATCGCTGCCTCTATTGTTGGGACGCGCCCTGTACGCGCGCCTGTCCGACGCATATCGACGTGCCGGCGTTCATCAAGAAGATCGCCAGCGGCAACTTACGCGGCTCGGCGCGCACGATATTGGACGCCAATGTGCTCGGCGCCTCGTGTGCGCGCGTCTGTCCGACCGAGGTGCTGTGCGAAGGCGCCTGCGTGATGGATGACGTCTCCAAGAAGCCGATCGATATCGGGCGTTTGCAGCGCCATTCGATGGACTGGGCGATGGCCAAAGGCATGCGCCCTTTCGAGCCCGGGCCGCGTCGCTCGGGCCGCGTCGCCATCGTCGGCGCCGGTCCCGCGGGATTGGCGTGCGCCGCCGAATTATCGAAGCTCGGATATCAGGCGCAGATATTCGACGCCGCGGAAAAGCCGGGCGGATTGAATACCAGCGGCGTCGCCGAATATAAGATGACGGCCGAATTCGCGCAGCGCGAGGTCGGCTGGCTCGTCGAGGCCGGCGTGCAGATCGAGAGCGGCGTGAGAATCGGCCGCGACCGGCAATGGGCCGAGTTGGAGCGGCAGTTCGACGCCATCTTCATCGGCGTCGGGCTCGGGAAAGTCGGCAAATTGGAGATCGAAGGCGAGCATTTGCCCGGTGTCGTCGAGGCCATCGGCTTCATCGAGACTTTGAAGCTGCGGCGCCAGGAAGCGCGCGTCGGCCGGCGCGTCGCGGTCATTGGCGGCGGCAACACGTCTATCGATTGTGTGACTCAAGCGCTGGCGCTCGGTGCGGAAGAGGTGACGTTGATGTATCGCCGCTCGCAGGCGGAGATGCCGGCGTACAAGCACGAGATCGAATTGGCGCGCGAGATGGGGACGCGCTTCATGTTCCAGGTCGCGCCGCTGCGTATCGTTGGGGATACTGAAGTAACTGCTTTAGTGTTGCAGCCGATGCGGCTCGGTCCCGCGGACGCGTCGGGGCGGCGGCGGCCGGAAGCGGCGCCGGGCGAGCCGATTACGTTTGCCTGCGAGATGGTGATCGCAGCGACGGGACAAGAGACGCACGATGAGCTCTTGGCGCAGCTGCCCAATGTGCGCTTGGAGCGCGGGCGCGTGCTCGTCGACGAGCGCACGATGCAGACGTCGAATCCGCGTTATTTCGCCGGCGGCGATTGTGTTTCCGGCGGGCAGGAAGTGGTCAATGCCGTGGCCGAGGGCAAGCGCGCCGCCGCCGGTATCGCCGCTTTTATCGAGCGTAGTGGGCGTGTCATAGCCGCAGACGAGGTGGCGCGTGGCTGATCTGAAGGTGAATCTGGCCGGCATCGAGTCGCCCAATCCGTTCTGGCTGGCCTCGGCGCCGCCGACGAATACCGGCGATCAGGTGATGCGCGCGTTCGACGCCGGTTGGGGCGGCGCGGTGTGGAAGACGCTGGGCGAGCCCATCGTCAATGTCTCTTCGCGCTATTCGACCGTCGATATGAATGGTCAGAAGGTCATGGGGCTCAACAACATCGAGCTCATTACCGATCGGCCGTTGGCGGTCAATTTGCGGGAGATTACCGAGGTCAAGAAGCGTTATCCCAAGCATGCGCTCGTGGTCTCGCTGATGGTGGAATCGAAGCGCGAGAAGTGGCACGAGATCGTCAAAGCGGCCGAAGGCGCGGGCGCGGACGGGCTGGAGTTGAACTTCGGCTGCCCGCACGGCATGAGCGAGCGCGGCATGGGCTCGGCCGTCGGACAGGTGCCCGATTACGCCTGTCAGATTACCGAGTGGGTCAAAGAAGCGGCGAAAACGCCGGTGATCGTGAAGCTGACGCCCAATGTCACCGACGTCGATCTATCCGGCGCGCGCGGCGAAGAAGGGCGGCGCCGACGCGGTGTCGTTGATCAATACGATCAATTCGATTACCGGCGTCGATCTGGATACGTTTACGCCGCGGCCGGATGTCGGCGGACGTTCGGCGCACGGCGGATATTGCGGACCGGCCGTGAAACCGATCGCGTTGAATATGGTTTCGTCGATCGCCAAAGACGCGCAGGTGCGTTTGCCGATATCGGGAATCGGCGGCATCTCCAATTGGCGCGACGCCGCCGAGTTCATGCTGCTGGGCGCGACGACGGTGCAAGTGTGCACGGCCGTGATGCACTACGGCTTCCGCGTCGTCGAGGATATGATCGACGGGTTATCGAATTACTGCGATGAAAAGGGTTTTCGCAGCGTAAACGATCTGATCGGCCGCTCTTTGCCGGCGGTTTCGCGCTGGGAAGAATTGGACCTCAATTACAAGATCGTGGCCCGCGTCGATCAGGACAAATGCATCGGCTGCGGCATCTGTTACGCCGCTTGCACCGACGGCGCGCATCAATCGATCGCGGCGCGGCCGGAGCACGGGCGCACGCACGTCGAGATCATCGAGTCTACGTGTGTCGGCTGTAATTTGTGCTCGTTGGTTTGTCCGGTCGACGGCTGCATCAGCATGGTGCGCGTCGACGGTGGACGGCCGCCGCTGACGTGGAAAGAATATCAAGCTGACCCGAGCGCGCATAAGCATCTCGGTCCGCATAACGCTCACTAAGAGGTTCCCATGCACGATTTGATTCAAAACTTCATCAATGGTGAGTTCGTCGCGTCGAAGTCGAACAAGACGCTCAAGAATTTGAACCCGGCGACGGGCGAAGCGCTGGGCGAGGTCGTCGTCAGCGGGCGCGAAGAGGCCGAAGCCGCGATCGCGGCGGCCAAGGCGGCGCTGCCGGCGTGGAAGCGGACGCCGGCGCCGAAGCGCGGTGAAATCCTCGCCAAAGCGGCGATTGAAATGGCGCGGCGTAAAGAGGAATTGGCGCGCGCGCTGACGCTCGAAGAGGGCAAGACGATCGGCGAGTCGCTCGGCGAAGTGCAAAAGGCGATCAATACGCTCGAGTTTCAAGCGGGCGAAGGGCGGCGCCTGAACGGCGAGACGGTGCCGTCTGATTTCCCGTCGACGTTTTGCTGGACGCAGCGTGAGGCGCTCGGCGTCGTCGCGCTGGTGACGCCGTGGAATTTCCCGGTGGCGATTCCGATTTGGAAATTGGGGCCGGCGTTGGTGACGGGAAATACAGTCGTGTTGAAGCCGGCGTCGATTACGCCGTGGACCGCGAAAATAATCGCGGAGATATTCGCGACGGCGGGGATTCCGAAGGGCGTGTTCAACGTCGTGTTCGGGCCGGGCTCGACGGTGGGCGATACGCTGGTGACCCACAAGGATATCGCGGCAATTTCCTTTACCGGGTCGAATGAAATCGGGATCAAGCTGTACGCGGACGCGGCGGCGCGACATAAGAAAGTGCAGTGCGAGATGGGCGGCAAGAATCCCGTCATCGTGCTCGAAGACGCCGATTTGGAGCTGGCGGCGACGGCGACGGTGCAAGGCGCGTTCGGCTCGACCGGGCAGCGCTGCACGGCGACGGCGCGCGCCATCGTGTCCAAGGAGGTCATCGAGGCGTTTACGCGTCGCGTGATCGAGAAGGCGCGCGAGCTGCGTGTCGGCGACGGCAGCGATACGTCGGTGCACGTCGGGCCGCTCGTCGACGAGCATCAGTTCCGCTCGGTGCTCAATTACGTCGAGATCGGCAAGAAAGAGGCGAAGCTGGCGCTCGGCGGCGAGCGCGTCGGCGACAAAGGATTCTTCGTCGCGCCGACGGTGTTCGTCGGCGTGAAGCGCGACATGCGCTTGGCGCAAGAGGAAGTCTTTGGGCCCGTGTTGGCGATCATCGAGGCCAAAGACTTCGAGGACGCGATCGATATCGCCAATGACGTGAAGTATGGCCTTACCTCTTCGATCTTCAGTAAAGACGTCAATCGCGTGTTCCAATATCTCGAGCGTATCGAGACCGGGATCACGCACGTCAACTCGGGCACCGTCGGTGGCGAGGCGCAGCTGCCGTTCGGCGGCATGAAGGCGACCGGCGTCGGCGCGCGCGAGATGGGGCGCACGGCGATCGAGTTTTATAGCGAGTGGAAGACGGTCTATGTCGACTACACGGGCGCCAAGCGCACGACGAACGTCTACTAACAGACAGACATAGAACGGCTATCAACAGACAGACATAAACATGCAGCTCGAAGCACTGACATTGACGGCGCGGGATTTGAAGCGAGCGCGCCAGTTCTACGCCGGCAAGCTGGGATTCGCGGTGCTGGTGGAGAGCGAACGCTCGATCGTGCTCGACGCCGGCGGCGTTTTTCTGCAGCTCGCCGCCGACGGCGTGCGCGCGCCGCTCGACGCGTCCGAGCCGCGCCTGGCGTTTCGTACGACCGACTTGTGGCAGCGCTGCGCGGCGCTGCGCGATCTCGGCGTCAGTGTGGACGGGCCGCTGCAAAACGAGGGCGGCGACGGGCGGCACGCGGAATTGCGCGATCCGGACGGACACCCGATTACGTTGTGGGAGAAACGATGACGAAGCGGACTGTGAAGTGCGGCTTGATTCAGGCGTCGAACCCGATCAACGACGAGAAGCGTCCGGTCGCCGAGATCCAAGCGGCGATGTACGAGAAGCATTTGCCGCTGATTGAAAAGGCGGGAAATGAGGGCGTGAAGATCTTGTGTCTGCAAGAGATCTTCAATGGACCTTACTTCTGTCCGTCGCAGGATTCGCGCTGGTACGACGCGGCGGAGGCGGTGCCGGGGCCGACGGTGAACAAGCTGGCGGCGATCGCCAAGAAGTTCGGAATGGCGATGGTCGTGCCGGTCTATGAGCGGGAAATGGCCGGCGTTTATTACAATACCGCGGCGGTTCTCGATCACGACGGCAGTTATCTCGGGAAATATCGCAAGAATCATATTCCGCAGGTCAATCCCGGGTTTTACGAGAAGTATTATTTCAAGCCGGGAAATCTCGGTTATCCGGTGTTCAAGCTGTCGTCGGGCGTCACGATCGGCGTCTATATTTGTTACGACCGCCATTTCCCGGAAGGCGCGCGCCTGTTGGGTTTGCATGGCGCCGAGATCGTCTTCAATCCGTCGGCGACGGTCGCCGGTTTGTCGCAATATCTTTGGAAGCTCGAGCAGCCGGCGCACGCAGTGGCCAACGGTTATTTCATGGGCTGCATCAATCGCGTCGGCACCGAAGCGCCGTGGAATATCGGTAAATTCTATGGCTCGTCCTATTTCGTCGACCCGCGCGGCAACTTCTTGGCGACGGCGTCGGAAGATCAGGACGAATTGGTCGTCGCCGAGCTCGATTTGAGCGCGATCGAAGAGACGCGGCGGACCTGGCAGTTCTTCCGCGATCGCCGACCGGACAGCTATGGCGACATGGTAAAGGACGTTTGATAGCGCCATGCGCACATTGATTCAGAATGGAACGTGCGTAACCGCGAGCGATATGTTCGCCGCCGATGTATGGATCGAGAACGGCAAGATCACGGCGCTGACACAACCGGGAACCAAGCTCGGTAACGCCGATAAGATCATCGATGCGACGGGGAAATATGTGATTCCCGGCGGAATCGACGCGCATACGCACCTCGATATGCCGTTTGGCGGCACCAGCTCGATCGATGACTTCGAGTCGGGAACGCTGGCGGCGGCGCACGGCGGCACCACGACGATCGTCGATTTCGCAATTCAGAAGAAGGGCGGATCGCTGCGCGAGGCGCTCGATACCTGGCACGCCAAAGCCGAAGGTAAAGCCTTGGTGGACTATGCGTTTCATATGATCGCGACCGATATGCCGCCCAGTGTGCTGTCGGAGATGGGCGCGATCGTCAATGAAGGCGTCACCAGCTTCAAGATGTTCATGGCCTATCCGGGCGTGCTCATGCTCGACGACCAGTCGATCTTTCGCGCCATGCTGCGCGCGGGAGAGCTGGGCGCGCTCATTTGCATGCACGCGGAGACGGGACTGCCGATAGACGTGCTCGTCGAACGTGCGATAGCAGCCGGACATACGGCGCCGATCTATCACGCGCTGACGCGGCCGGAAGTGGCGGAGGCGACGGGGACCGATCGCGCCATCGCGCTCGCGGAGATGGCGAAAGTGCCGGTCTATATCGTGCATTTGTCGGCGCAGCGCGCGCTCGAACGCGTCATGGAAGCGCGCGATCGCGGGCTGCCGGCGTATGCCGAGACCTGTCCTCAGTATCTGTTCTTGAGCGAAGATGACTTACGCGGCACGCCCAATGACGAGTTCGAAGGCGCCAAGTATGTCTGCACGCCGCCGTTGCGTCCCAAGCATCACCACGAGCATTTATGGCGCGGGCTGCGCAATCACGACCTGCAAGTCGTCTCGACCGACCATTGCCCGTTCTGCATGAAGGGGCAAAAAGAGCTGGGCAGAGGCGACTTTTCGAAGATCCCCAATGGCATGCCGGGGATCGAGACGCGTTTGCATTTGTTGTACGAAGGCGTGCGCGAGAAGCGCATTTCGCTCAATCGCTTCGTCGAGATTACGGCGACGGCGCCGGCGAAGATCTTCGGGCTCTATCCGCGCAAAGGCACGATCGCCATCGGCGCCGATGCCGACGTCGTGGTGTGGGATCCCGAGAAGCGCTTCGAGCTGTCGCATAAGAATCTGCATATGCGCGCGGACTATGCGGCGTATGAAGGCAAGACGGTCATCGGCGCGCCGGCGCAAGTGTTGTCGCGCGGCGAAATCATCGTCGATAATGATAAAACGATCGGCAAAAAAGGGCGCGGGCAGTTCGTGCGCCGGGGGACTTTCTCTTTATGAGCACGGACGACGTTCGCGAAATCTCAGGTAAGCACACCTATGGCACTTGGCGGCGGCAAAAGGGGTTCAACCCGCTCAACATCGTCGACGCCGAAGGCTCGTACTTCACCGACTCGAGCGGCAAGCGCTACCTCGATCTGTCGAGCCAGCTCATGTGCTCGAACCTTGGGCCACAAGAATCGCGCCGTCATCGACGCCATCAAGCGGCAAGCCGAGGAATTGGCGTTCATCGCGCCCGGCTACACGACCAAGGCGCGCTCGGAGCTATGTAACGAGCTATTGACGGTACTGCCCACAGGACTGACGAAATACTTCTTTACGACCTCGGGCACGGAAGCGAACGAGGCGGCGATCAAGATCGCGCGGCTTTACACCGGTAAGCACAAGATCATCTCGCGCTACGCCAGCTATCACGGCTCGACGGCGGGATCGATCTCGCTGACCGGCGATTTCCGTCGCTGGCCGTCCGAGCCGTTCGACACCGTGCCGGGCACGGCGTTCGCGCCCGACGTCAACTGCTATCGCTGCCCGCTCAAGAAGTCGCACCCCGAGTGCGGCATCGCCTGCGCCGATTACACCGAGTACATGATCGAGCGCGAAGGCAATGTCGCGGCGATGATCATCGAGCCCATCGTCGGTACCAATGGCATCTTGGTGCCGCCGAAGGAATATCTCGTCAAGCTACGCGCGATAACGAAGCGACATAACGTGCTGCTCATCGCCGACGAGGTCATGACCGGCTGGGGTCGCACCGGCGATTGGTTCGCGGTCAATCAGGGCGGCGACGGCCACGCCATCGTCCCCGAATTTTGTGCACCGCCAAAGGCATCACCGGCGCCTATGTGCCGCTCGGTCTGTGTGCGACGACGGAAGAGATCGCCGACTTCTTCAATGAACGCTACTTCGCGCACGGACATACCTATGAGGCGCATCCGCTGACGCTTGGCGCCGGCGACGGCGGCGATCCGCGAGTACAAGCGACTTGAACCTCATCGAGCGTTCGCGGACGATGGGCGAGCTGCTCGGCCAGAAGCTGGCGGCGATCAAAGAGAAGCATCCGTCGCGTCGGTGACGTGCGCGGCCGCGGGCTCTTCTATGCCGTCGAGCTGGTCAAAGATCGCGCCAAGAAGACGCCGTTCAATACGCCGGCGGAGAAGCTGGAAGGCAAGCCGCTCGTCATCGATCAAGTGACGGCGAAGATGATGGGCGCGGGCGTCGCCTGTCTCGGCTGGATCAGCCACCTCGTCATCGCGCCGCCGCTCATCGTCACCGAGGCCGAGCTCGACGAAGGCTTGCGCGTGCTCGACGACGCGCTCACCGTCGCCGACGCGCACGTGGCGGCGTGATGCCGCGCGGCGCCGATGATCCACGCGACATCGGCGCCGGCACCGTCGTCGGCGGCGAGATCCGCCACGCCGACGGGCGCGTCGAGCTCGACGCGGCGACGACGCGCGAAATCGAGTCCAGCCCGCTCTTCAATCACGATCTGGCGCCCGTGCGCGTCGCCGAGCGCACGTGGACCACGTACAACTACGCCGCGCTCTGGATCTCGATGGCGCACTGCATTCCCACGTACATGCTGGCGTCGGGACTCATCGGCGCCGGCATGTCGTGGTGGCAGGCGCTCGTCACCATCTTGCTCGGCAACATGATCGTGCTCGTGCCCATCCTCGCCAACTCGCACCCCGGCACGAAGTACGGCATCCCGTTTCCCGTCTTCGCGCGCGCCGCTTACGGCACCTCCGGCGCGAACCTGCCGGCGCTGATGCGCGCGATCGTCGCGTGCGGCTGGTTCGGCATTCAGTGCTGGATCGGCGGCGAGGCGTTGCACACGTTCTTTAGCGCCGCGTTCCCGTGGTGGCGACATACGCTGGCTATCGCACCTGCGAATGGCGGCCACGCGCTCGGCGAATGGATCGGCTTCGCGCTCTTCTGGCGCATCAACATCGCCGTCGTCTTCCGCGGCATGGAGCTACTGCGCAAAGTGGAGAACTGGGCCGCGCCGTTCGTCCTCGTGATGACGACGTTCTTCGTCGTTTGGGCCTTGAAGCGCGCGCACGGCTTGGGCGCGATCATGGCGCAGCCCGGTAAGATTCCGCGATTTTCCGTCGTTCTTCAAAGTGTTCGTCCCGTCGCTGACCGCGATGATCGGCTTCTGGGCCACGCTGTCGCTCAACATGCCCGACTTCACGCGCTTCGGTCGCTCGCAGCGCGAGCAGATGCTCGGCCAGGTCGTCGCGCTGCCGACGACGATGACGGTCTTCGCCGCGATGGGCGTCATCATCACGTCCGCCAGCGTCCTCATCTACGGCCAAGCCATCTGGGATCCGGTGAGCTTGGTCGGCAAGTTCACGCAGCCGTGGCTCGTCGCCATCGCGATGTTCACCGTCGTCGTCGCCACGCTCAGCGTCAACATCGCCGCCAACGTCGTCTCGCCCGCCAACGATTTCGCCAACGCCTTCCCGCGCCACATCGGCTTTCGCATGGGCGGTCTCATCACCGGCGTCGTCGGCGTCGTCATGCTGCCGTGGAAGCTCATCGCCGATCCCTCGGGCTACATCTTCAAGTGGCTGCTCGGCTATTCCGGCGGCCTCGGCTCGATCGCGGGCGTGCTCATCGCCGATTATTTCATCGTGCGCAATAAACGCCTCAACCTCGCCGACCTCTATCGCGCGGGCGGCGAATATCATTATCGCGGCGGCTGGAACCTCCCGGCCGTCGCCGCGACGCTGCTCGGCTGCGGCTTGGCCTGGGCCGGCGCCGTCGTCCCGGCGCTGGCCGCGCTCTACGATTACGCCTGGTTCGTCGGGTTCATCGTCGCCGCCGTCGCTTACTTGGCGCTGGCACGAGCATCTGGCCCGCGTTCGGTTCAAGCTTAAGCGCGGATGACGCTGCTCGATTCGACGATGCGCTTTTCGGCGACCGCCGACGTGTACGATCGCTATCGCCCCGACTATCCCGCCGCCATTTTCGACTGGATCGTCGCCGCCGCGCAGCTCGAGCCGGCCGCGCCCGTCGTCGATCTCGGCTGCGGCACGGGGATCTCCGCGCGCCAGCTGGCCGCGCGCGGCTATCGCGTCACCGGCGTCGATCCCAACGCGCGCATGCTCGGCTACGCGCGCGGCTATCGCCCCGGCGCGCACGGCCCGTTCTATGTCCGCGCGCGCGCCGAGGCGCTGCCGCTCGCCGATTCCGCGGCCGCGCTGGTGACGATGGCGCAGAGCGCGCATTGGTTCGTCGTCGATCCGGCACGCCGCACGCCGGTCTTGGCCGAGCTGGCGCGCGTGGCGCCGTTCGCCGTCGCGCTCTGGAACCGCCGCGCCAAGAGCCCGTTCATGAGCGACTATGACGCTTTGATACGTGCTTATGCCGCCGACTATTCGCACGTTCCCACCGTCGAGCAAGCGCTGCATGCGCTGCGCGCGGCGGTGCCCAACGCGTGCGAGACCAAGCTGCCGCATCGACAGATGCTCGATCGCGCCGGCCTCGTTGGTCGCGCCTGGTCGTCGAGCTACGTCGCGCACGGCGTACGCGAGCGCGCCCAATTCGACGCCGCGCTCGACGCGCTGTTCTCGAAGCACATGCAAGCCGACCGCGTCGAGTTCCTGTTCGAGACGGTCGCTATCGCTTGGTCCACACGCGACTGAGCGGCTATCGCACGTAACTGTCGATGGCCCTATCGCACGTGACAGTCGATAGAACGCGGCTCATGTAACCGGCGATAAAAGCGTTACAGCAGGTTGAGCGGCGGCGCGGTTACGAGATCGAGGAACTCTTGGCGAGTCGCGGGGTTCTCGCGGAAGATGCCGCGCACGGCCGACGTCACGACGCGCGCCTCGTGCGCGCGAATGCCGCGCGCCGCCATGCACAAGTGCAGCCCTTCGACGTAGGCCGCCGAGCCGCGCGTCTCCATGCGCTCATGCAGGAGCGCCGCCAATTCCTGCGTCAAATCCTCCTGCAGCACCGGCCGATGGGCGAGCAGGTTGACGATGCGCGACAGCTTGGAGATGCCGAGCACTTTGGCGCCCGGCAAATAGGCGACGCTGATGCGATAGATGACCGGCAACAAATGATGCGGACACATGCCGAAGCTGATGTTGTGCTTCGAGATGACCATCTCGTCGTAATGCGCCGGGAAGACGCGGCTCAACATCGTGTCGATCTGCGTCTTGACGTCCTCGGTCGCGCCCACGAGCTCGGTCATGGCCCGCGCCGCGCGCGCCGCCGTCTCGTCGAAGTTGGCGTCGGTCTTCACCGGATAGCCGAGCTCTTCGAACGCTTCCAAGATCTGCTGGTAGGCGCCTTCCAACTTCGCGTACGCCGCTTCCTTGCTCATGGATTGGCTTTCCTTTTCCCTGTAGATGCCGGCAGCGGCAGCGTCGTTTGCTCCCAAATGCGCCGCGTCCACGCGGCGACGCCGAGCTCGAGTGCGCCCGCGCGCGGCTGCCAATGGTGCGCGTCGTAGCCGTCGAGCCGCAGCTTGCCGCGGGCGCGCGCGGCGAAGACGTGGAACTGCATGCGCCGATGGGTCAGCACGTGCTCGAAGCTGCCGTGCGGGCGCAGCTCGGTCAACGTCAGGCCGACGCCGGCGGCCGTCGCGTGCGCCGCGTCTTCGTCCGGCAGTTCGCCGCGGCCGAGCTGGCGGAGCGGCGGCTCCCACAAGCCGCCCCACAATCCCGACGGCGGGCGGCGCACGAACAGGAGCTTGCCGTCGCGCTCGGCCAAGAGCGCCACGGCGGCGACGGCGCGCGGCGGCTTCTTCGTCTTCGCCGCCGGCGTCGCCTCGACGGTATCGGCGGCGCGAGCGCGACACTGCGCGACGAGCGGGCAGCGCGAGCAGCCGGGCGCGCGCGGCGTGCACACCGTCGCGCCCAGCTCCATCATCGCCTGATTGAACGCGCTCGCGTCCACACCGCCGTCGCTGCGCACCAATTCTTCGGCGCGCCGCCACACGTCCTTCTTGAGCGCGGCGGAGTCGGCGGCGCCGGGCAGGCCGTCGACGCGCGCCAAGACGCGCACGACATTGCCGTCGACGATCGGCTCCGGCCGGCCGTAGGCGATGCTGACGATGGCGCCCGACGTGTACGCGCCGATGCCGGGCAGCGCGCGGACGTCGGCGGTCTCCGTCGGGAATTGCCCGCCGTAGGTCGTCGCCACTTCGCGCGCGGCGGCGTGCAGATTGCGGGCGCGCGCGTAATAGCCGAGCCCGGCCCAATGCGACAGGACGTCGTCGAGCGGCGCCTCGGCCAGGGCGCGCACCGTCGGAAAGCGGTCCATCCAGCGCGTGAAGTAGGGCGTCACCGTGGCGACTTGCGTCTGCTGCAGCATGATCTCGGACACCCACACGGCGTAGGGATCGCGCGTGCGCCGCCAAGGCAGGTCGCGGTGGCCGCGCGCAAACCAGCTGACGAGCGCGCGCCGAATCTGCAGATCGCGATTCAACGCGAGCGGTATAGCACGCAAACGCCGTGAAAACGCGCGCCAGCGACGACGGCCGCGCGCAAAAAAAGAGGGCGACCCTCGCGGATCGCCCTCTCGCAAACGATTACCTAACTACCGCGTCGGCTTAGTAGTCGCCGCCGAAGTCCTGGCCGCCGCCGCCGCCGCCACCACCGCCGGCGCCGCCTTCCGCCTTCTTCTTGGGCTTCTCGGCCACGAGCGCCTCGGTCGTCAGCATCATCGACGACACCGACGCCGCGTTCTGCAACGCCGCGCGCACGACCTTGGTCGGGTCGATGACGCCGGCCTTGACCAGGTCCTCGTACTCGCCCGTCGCCGCGTTGAAGCCGAACGAGCCCTTGCCCTCTTTGACCTTGTTGACGACGACCGAGCCTTCGAGGCCGCCGTTCTGCGAGATCTGACGCAGCGGCTCTTCGATGGCGCGGCGGATGATGTTGACGCCGTACTGCTTGTCGCCTTCGAACTTCAGCTTGTCGAGCGCCACGACCGAGCGCAGGAGCGCCACGCCGCCGCCGGGGACGATGCCCTCTTCGACGGCCGCGCGCGTCGCGTGCAGCGCGTCTTCGACGCGGGCCTTCTTCTCCTTCATCTCCGTCTCGGTGGCCGCGCCGACCTTGATGACCGCGACGCCGCCGACGAGCTTCGCCAGGCGCTCCTGGAGCTTCTCGCGATCGTAGTCGCTCGACGTCTCCTCGATCTGCGCGCGAATCTGCTTCACACGCGCCTCGATGTCCGCCTTCTTGCCGGCGCCCTCGACGATCGTCGTGTTGTCCTTGTCGATGGTGATGCGCTTGGCCCGGCCGAGGTCCTTGAGCGTCACGTTCTCGAGCTTGAGGCCGAGGTCTTCGGTGATCGCCTGGCCGCCGGTGAGGCGCGCGATGTCGTCCAGCATCTCCTTGCGGCGGTCGCCGAAGCCGGGCGCCTTGACCGCGCACACGTGCAGCGTGCCGCGCAGCTTGTTGACGACCAGCGTCGCGAGCGCCTCGCCGTCGACGTCCTCGGCGATGATGAGGAGCGGCGAGCCCGTCTTGGCCGTCTGCTCGAGCACCGGCAGCAGATCCTTCATGTTCGAGATCTTCTTCTCGTGGATGAGGATGAGGCAGTTCTCGAGGACCGCTTCCATGCGCTCGGCGTCGGTCACGAAGTAGGGCGAGAGGTAGCCGCGATCGAACTGCATGCCCTCGACCACGTCGAGCTGCGTCTCCATCGACTTGGCTTCCTCGACGGTGATGACGCCTTCCTTGCCGACCTTCTCCATGGCCTCGGCGATCATGTTGCCGATCGTCGAGTCGCCGTTGGCGGAGATGGTGCCGACCTGGGCGATCTCGGTCTTGCCCTTGGTGGGCTTCGAGAGCGTCTTCAGCTCGCCGATGATCGCTTCCACGGCCGCGTCGATGCCGCGCTTGATGTCCATCGGGTTCGCGCCCGCGGTCACCAGCTTGGCGCCCTCGGCGTAGATCGCCTGCGCGAGCACGGTGGCGGTCGTCGTGCCGTCGCCGGCGACGTCGGAGGTCTTGGACGCGACCTCCTTGACCATCTGCGCGCCCATGTTCTGGAACTTGTCCTCGAGCTCGATCTCCTTGGCGACGGTGACGCCGTCCTTGGTGACCGTCGGAGCGCCCCACGACTTCTCGATGACGACGTTACGACCACGCGGCCCGAGCGTCACTTTGACGGCGTTGGCGAGCGTGTTGAGGCCGGCGGCAATCTGCTGCGCGAGCCTTCGAGTCGAACAGAATTTCTTTGGCGGCCATGTTGAATGACTCCTTACTTCTCGATGACCGCGAGGATGTCGTCTTCGCGCAGGATGATGTGGTCGTCGCCGTCGAGCTTCACTTCGGAGCCCGAGTACTTGCCGAAGAGGACCTTGTCGCCGGCCTTGACGTCGAGCGGACGGAGCTTGCCGTCGTCGCCGATCTTGCCGTTGCCGACGGCGATGACCTTCGCCTCGAGCGGCTTCTCTTTGGCGCTGTCGGGGATGAAGAGGCCGCCGGCGGTCTTCTCTTCTTCCTGAACGCGCTTGGCCAGGATGCGATCGTGCAGCGGTCGAATGGTCATGGGATCCCTCCGTCAGGCGGCCGGCTTATCGCTGCCGCTAGATTTGGTGGTGGCTGGTTCGCTGGACTTCGTCGTCGATTCGGTGGACTTGGGAGCGGTTGCTGCGGCTTTGGCGTTCGATTCGTTGATGCTGCTCTGTACTTTTTCGGACCGATCGCTCGATTTCGGCTCGTTCGCCTTCTTCGAGGAATACAGATCCTTGTACCAACCGGAGCCCTTGAGCTGAAACGACGTCGAGCTGATCAACCGCTCGAGCTTGGGCGCATGGCACACCGGACACTCGACGAGCGCCGGATCTTTGATGCTGTGCGTCGCTTCCATTTCGTGCTCGCAGGCCTGACAGCGGTATTCGTACGTCGGCATTCTTTCAACCTCGTGGTGCGTCAGGGTAACCATGCCTGGCGGATTGTCAATCCCAGCAGGCGAGTGCTAAAAAATCGAAAATTACACAATTGCTACAAATACATGCGATTGCAGGCTTGTGTAACAGTTGGGCACATTTTTGGCCAATTCGTGGCCGTCGTTTCGGCGCTCGGCCGCTCACCATTGGTCGAGCCATTCGACGCGTTCTCGACGAGTGACACCTCGCCGAGCGCGTGCTATCGCACTGAACATGAGTCGTGCGCCGCTGACGGACTACGAGAAATACATCCGCACCGATGAGCTGTTGGCGCTGCAAAAGCCCGAGGATCAGCTCAGCTGCCACGACGAGATGCAGTTTCAGGTCGTGCATCAAGTGGCCGAGCTGTGGATGAAGCTGTGCGAGCACGAGCTGACCTTCGCCGCCGCGCGCATGAAAGAGAACGCCGTGGCGCGCGCGATGCGGGCGCTGGCGCGCGTGCGCGGCATTCAGGTGCTGCTGATGGACCAGCTGGCGCTGCTCGACACGATGGCGCCGCGCGACTACATGACCATCCGTAACGCGCTCGGTCGCGGCTCGGGGCAGGAGTCGCCGGGGTTTCGCCGCATGCTGCAGCTGCCGGAAGAGGTGTGGCCGGCGTTCGCGCAGCTGCTGGAGGCGCGCGGCGTGACGCTGCGGCAGATCTACGAGGCGCCCGACTCGCAGCCGGAGCTGTTCAACCTCGCCGAAGGGCTCATCGACTACGATCAGAGCCTGCAAGCGTGGCGGATGCGCCATCTGCTCATCGTCTATCGCCAGATCGGCGCGGGGACGCCGTCGCTGAAGGGCAAGGCGTCGGACCTGCTCGCCGAAGGGCTGAAGCATCGCTTCTTCCCGAAGCTGTGGGACGTCCGCGACGAGCTGTTCGCCGAATGGACGCGCACACACCCATATGGCGCCGAGAAGGGCTACCACGGCTGACCGATCCGTGATAGCGCTGAGCGCGACCATGACGGACGATCTCCTCCGCTGGCGCGCCGAATTTCCCGCGCTCGAACGTTCGGTGTACATGGTCTCGCATTCGCTCGGCGCGATGCCCAAACGCGCTTACGAGCATCTGCGAGGCTTCGCCGATCTGTGGGTCAACAAGGGCATCAACGCGTGGGATGATTGGATCCCCGAGGTCGAGCGCGCGGGCGAGCGCATCGGCCGCATCATCGGCGCGCCCGCCGGCACCGTGGCGATGGCGACGAACGTGTCGCAGATTCAGGCGCTCGTCGCCAGTTGCCTCGACTACACGCCCGCGCGCAACAAGATCGTCTTCACGGCGCTCAATTTCCCGACGGTGAGCTACGTCTGGCACGAGGAGCGGCGGCGCGGCGCCGACGTCGTGGTCGTGCCCGGCGGCGACGGCGTGCACGCGCCGATGGACGCGCTCTTGGCGGCGATCGACGAACGCACGCTGATGGTGCCGATCTCGCACGTGCTCTTCCGCTCGTCGGCGATCAAAGACGTGGCCGCGGTCGTCAAGCGCTGTCAGGAAGTGGGCGCGCTGGTGATGCTCGATTGCTATCAGTCGACGGGCACGGTGCCGCTCGACGTGACGGCGCTGGGCGTCGATTTCGCGTGCGGCGGCTCGGTCAAGTGGCTGTGCGGCGGCCCGGGCGCGGCCTACTTGTACGTGCGGCCCGATCGGATTCCGCAGTTCGCGCCGCGCAACACCGGCTGGTTCGGCAACGTCAAGCCGTTCGCGTTCACGATGCCGGAGCAGACCTACGCGCCCAATATTTGGCGTTATATGGCGGGGACGCCGGCGATCGTCGCGCTCTATCAAGCGCGCGCGGGCGCCGAGATCGTGGCCGAGATCGGCGTCGCCAACATTCGCAAGAAGTCGCTCAGGCAGACGGCGCGCGTGCTGGCGAAGTGCGACGAGCGCGGCTGGAAGGTGAACACGCCGCGCGCCGAAAACGAGCGCGGCGGCAGCGTCTGCTTCGACTTCGCGGGCAGCGACCAGGTCGCGCGCGGCTTGAATGCGAGCGGCTTTTTGTGCGACTGGCGCCCGCAATCGGGCATCCGAATGTCGCCCCATTTTTACACCAGCGACGACGAGGTCGAGCGCTTCCTCGACGAAGTCGCGCGTCTGCAAGGCACCACGTGAGGAACGAACGATGAATACGCCCATCAATCCGCGCGAGCTCGGCACACCGCGCGGCTACTCCAACGGCATGCTGGCGCCGCCCGGACGCATGCTCGCCATCGCCGGTCAGATCGGTTGGGACGGCACGGGCAAGCTCGTGTCCGACGACTTCGCGCAGCAGTTCAACCGCGCGCTCGGCAACGTCTTGGCCGTCTTGCACGAGGCCGGCGGCGTGCCCAGCGATTTGATCACGCTGCGCATTTACGTCGTGGATAAGCAGCGTTATTTGGCGCAAACGAAGGAGATCGGCGCGATCTATCGCGAGCTCATGGGGACGCATTATCCGGCGATGGCGCTGCTGCAAGTGGCCGATCTGCTCGAGCCGGGCGCGCAGGTCGAGATCGAAGGGTTGGCGGTGATCTCCTGATCGCGCCCAAGAGCTTCCGTTATGCCGTCGAGGATCATATTGCGACGATCACGCTCGATCGGCCGGAGACGCTCAATTCGCTGACGTTCGAGGTCTACGCCGAGCTGCGCGACTGTTTCCGCGCGCTCGAGAACGAAGCCGAGGTGCACGCCATCGTCATCACCGGCGCCGGGCGCGGCTTCTGCAGCGGCGGCAGCGTCAACGACATCATCGGCCCCTTGTTCGCCATGTCCGCCGTCGAGCGCATGGCGTTCACGCGCATGACGGGCGATCTCATCGGCGCCATTCGTCAGCTGCGTAAGCCGGTGGTCGCGGCCATCAACGGCGTCGCGGCGGGCGCGGGCGCGGTCATCGCGCTGGCGTGCGACTTCCGCGTCATGTCGGAGAAGGCGAAAATAGCGTTCCTGTTCGTCAAGGTCGGGTTGGCGGGCGCGGATATGGGCGCGGCCTGGCTGTTGCCGCAAGTGGTCGGCTTGGCGCGCGCGACCGAGATCTTGATGCTCGGCGATCCGGTCGTCGCCGCCGACGCGCTGCGCATCGGTTTGGCCAATCGCGTCGTCGCGCCGGAGCAGGTGGTGACCGAAGCGCGCGGGCTGGCCGAGCGGCTGGCGCGCGGGCCGCGGTTTGCGCTCGGGATGACGAAGGAGATGTTGAACCGCGAGCCGCAGCTGACGCTGGAGGCGGCGTTGGAAGCGGAAGCGCAGGCGCAGCAGATCTGCATGGCGACCGAGGATTTCCGCGAGGCGTACGAGGCGTTCACGGGCAAGCGCGAGCCGAAGTTTACCGGGAAGTAGCCCGTCGCCGCGCGAGGCGTGCGCCGAGTGCAATCGAGCGAGCGTTCTTGTGGCGCACGGCGAGGACGCAACTTTTGGACGGGAACGGCGATAAAGGGGAGGGTGGTCGGGGGAATTCCATCGAGCCCACCATCCTCCGGACCTGTAGAGCGCGCGCCTCTCGGTATCCATGTGTCGAAGTCGTCGGTAAACGCAATCCATGAGCAACGGAGCGGGACGATGATCGGCTTCCTCGAAGAGCGGCACATCGCGTTGCGCTATCGCGCGCAGGCTTGGGTCGACGCGGCCGGGCTGGAGAATGACCACGATCCGGCCGAGCTCGTCGCGCGGCTGGCGCGTCACGAGCTCTTGCGCGCCTGCGTGCCGGCGGCGTACGGCGGCCTGCGCGAGCGCGTCGAATTGCGCGACTTGTGCGTGCTGCGCGCGGTCATCGGCTATCGATCGTCGCTCGCCGACACGATGTTCGCCATGCAGGGCCTCGGCAGCTATCCGGTGACGCTGGCTGGCACCGAAGCGCAGAAGCAGGCGCTCTTGCCGTCGGTGGCGAATGGTCAAACCATTTGCGCGTTCGCGATCACCGAGCCGGAAGCGGGCAGCGACGTGTCGAGCGTCAGCACGCGCGCGGTCCGCGACGGCGATGGCTACGTCATCGACGGCGTCAAATGCTTCATCAGCAACGCCGGGCTCGCGCACTCGTACGTGCTGTTCGCGCGCACGTCGGACGATCGGCATCGCGGCCTCACGGCGTTCCTCGTCGACGGCAAAGCCAATGGTTTAACCATTACGCCGACCGAGCTCATCGCGCCGCATCCCATCGGCACGGTGACGTTGCGCGGCGTGCGCGTGCCGGCGTCGGCGCGCGTGGGCGAGGAGGGCCAAGGCTTTCAGCTGGCGATGGCGACGCTCGATTTCTTCCGCACGTCGGTGGGCGCGGCGGCGTTGGGCATGGCGGCGCGCGCGCTCGACGAAGCCAAGGCGCGCGTCAAGGCGCGGCGGCAGTTCGGCAAGGCCCTGAGCGAGTTTCAGGGCACGCAGATCGCGCTCGCCGACATGGCCGTCGACGTCGCGGCGTCGCGGCTGTTGGTGTTCTCGGCGGCGCAGCGCATCGACGGCGCCGATCAGCCGGGCAGCGTCGACGCGGCGATGGCCAAGCTGTACGCGACGGAGGCGGCGCAGCGCGTCGTCGATCGCGCCGTGCAGCTATTCGGCGGGCAAGGCGTGGTGGCCGGCTGTATCGTCGAGCGGCTCTATCGGGAAGTGCGCGCGCTCAGAATTTACGAGGGCACGAGCGAGATCCAAAAGCTCGTCATCGCCAAGGCGCTGCTGCGCTGAAACGCGCGGTCCACGGGCATTTACGCGACAGTCGACACGCGGCGGGCGCGCAGGGCGGGCGCGCGCATCGGGCGACTGCGCTCGGCAGCGTGCTCGTCGGGGCGTCCGACGCGACATTCGACGGCATGCATCATCGCTGGTTCGGCGCGGAATGCGACGGCGTGCACTATCGCGCGGTCGGCGCAGAATGTGACGGCATGCGCCATCGCGTGTTCGGCGCGGAATGCGACGGCATGCGCGATGGCGCGTTCGGCGCGGAATGCGACGGCATGCGCGATGGCGCGTTCGGCGCGGAATGCGACGGCATGCGCGATGGCGCGTTCGACGAGCAAGCGACGGCCTATTTGCTGCTCGGCTCGGTCGCGCATCCGACGGGGGCGTTCGATAGCGCTGTCGCGCTGCGCGGATCGCGATAAATTACAGCTCGCGGCGCTGACGCGTTCGCAAAGGGAATGGTTCAACCAATGCCGCATTACGAGAAGCACGTCTTCATCTGCACCAACGAGCGCGACAAAGACAACCCGAAGGGCGACTGCGCGCGCCGCGGCTCCGACGACATTCGCGACGCGTTCAAGAAGGGCATTCACGAGCGCGGCTTGAAGGGGCGCATGCGTGCCAACGCGGCCGGCTGCCTCGACCAGTGCGCGTTCGGGCCCACCGTCGTCGTCTATCCCGAGCAGGTTTGGTACTCGGTGCCGACGCGCGCGGACGCCGAGGAGATCATCGAGAAGCACTTGGTCGGCGGTGTTCCCGTCGAGCGGCTGCTGTTGCGCACGAACAAGGACAAAGAGCAGGACAAAGCCGGCAAGGAAGGCAAAGAGCCCAAATGAAGAAGCCGCAAATTCTCGTCGGTGTGGCCGGGCTGGCGCTCGGTCTGTTGCTCGGCGGCGCGTTCATCGGTCGCGCGCATGCGCAGCAGCCGGGCGCACGCTTTCAGTACATGTGCCAGACGAAGCTGAACAAAATCTGGACCCCCGAAGCGCAAGCCAGGCTCAACGAGCTGGGAAGCCAGGGCTGGCAGCTCTTGCCCACGCGCAGCCCAATGAACGAGGACGTCTATTGCTACGAGCGTCGCTTCTGAATGGTTTAACCAATCTTCGGATTGGTTAAACCACTCGTCGCTGCCGTCATGTGGACGCCACCCGAACGAATCAAGCATGCGCTGCCCGAAGTCCGCTGGCCGTCGGCGGATGAGGCGGCGCGATCGAAGCTGTTCTCGCCCGTGCAATTGGGGCCGGTCGCGGCGCGCCAGCGGACGTGGGTGCCGGCGATGGTGCCGTGGCGCGCGACCGAAGGCGGCGAGGTCACGCCCGACGTCCTCGATTGGTATGGCCGCTTCGCCGACGGTCGGCCGGGCGTCATCGTCGTCGAGGCCACCGGCATCCGCGACGTGCCATCGGGTCCGCTGTTGCGCGTCGGCCATGACCGCTTCGTGCCCGGCCTGGCGTCGCTGGTGGAGACGATCAAGCGGCGCTCGCACGGCGAGACGCTCGTGTTCATCCAGATCATCGACTTTCTGCGCATCTCGCGCCGACCCGACAAGCAGAAGTTCTTCAGTCGCTATTTGCTGCTCGGCGAGACCCATCGTGAGGCGCTGGCGCGCATCCGCGACGACGAGCATTGGCTGCGCGCGCCCGAAGACGACGTGCGCGTGGCGCTGGCGGCGCTCGACGATCAATGGTTGAACCAAGTGCTCGACGCGCGTGAGCTCGAGTCGCTCGAGCGCGGCTATCGCGAGCAGGTCGTCGACACGCACTTGCCGCACATCGCGGAGCTGCCGTTGGTGTTGCCGCCGCTGTTCGCCGATGCGTCGGCGCGGGCCTTTGCCGCGGGATTCGATGGCGTCGAGCTGCACTACGCGCACGCCTACACGATGGCGTCGTTCCTCTCGGCGAAAAATACGCGGCAAGACGGCTACGGCGGTCCGCGCGAGCAGCGCGCGCGGCTGCCGCTCGAGGTCATCCGCGCCGTGCGGGCGCGCGTCGGCGCCGAAAAGTGCGTCGGCGTACGCTTCTTGTCCGACGAGGTCATCCCCGACGGATCGCGCCTGCCCGACGCCGCCTTCTTCGCCATCGAGTTCGCGCGTGCCGGCGTCGACTACTTGTCGCTGTCCAAAGGCGGCAAATTCGACGATGCCGCGCAGCCGAAAGTGGGCGAAGCGGCCTATCCGTACACGGGACCGAGCGGCTACGAGTGCATGCCCAGCTTCATCTCCGATGCCGAAGGGCCGTTCGGCCGCAACGTGCCGCTCGCCGCCGAAGTACGCCGCGCCGTGCACGACGCTGGTTTGACCACTCCGCTCGTCGTCGCCGGCGGCATCTGCAGCTTCGATCAAGCCGAGTCGATCTTGCAGCGCGGTGAGGCCGACATCATCGGCGCCGCGCGGCAAACACTCGCCGATCCCGACTGGTTCGAGAAGATGCGCCGCGGTCGCGGTGACGACGTGCGCCGCTGCGAGTTCACCAACTACTGCGAAGCGCTCGACCAACGGCACAAGCAGGTGACGTGCAAGCTGTGGGATCGGCAGAACCTCGACGAGCCCGACGTGCGGCTGGATGTGAGCGGTCGGCGCCGGCTCGTCGCTCCGAAATGGTTGAACCAATAAAGGGAATGGTTAAACCAATGACAACGCCAAGTGAGACGACGTTTCAGCCGCAATTCCCCGAGCAGTTCAACATGGCGCGCTACTTCCTCGACGCGCGGATCGAAGAGGGGCGCGGCGATCACGTCGCCATCATCGACGACAGCGGGCAGTACACCTATCGCCAGGTGCAAGCGATGGCGAATCAGGTGGGCAACGCGCTGACGGCGATGGGCGTGGGCGTCGAAGATCGCGTGCTCATCGGGCTCTTCGACAGCGTCGAGTTCGCGGCGGCGTTCTTCGGCATCTTGAAGATCGGCGCCGTCGTGACGATGGTGAATCCCGAGCTGCCCGACGGCGATTATCAGCACTACCTCGACTACACGCGGGCGCGCGCGCTCATCGGCGACATTGGTTTGACCAATCGCATTGCGCCCATGATCGAGAGCTCGAAGCTGTTGCGCGGCGTCTTGAGCGCCGGCGGAAATTGGGCGGCGAAGGTCGGCGGCGCGTCGACGGAGCTCGTGAACTTCGACAGCTCCAAGGACGATCCGTCGGTGTGGCTGTTCACGTCGGGATCGACGGGGAAACCGAAGGGCGCCGTGCATCTGCAGCATGATTTTGCGTACAACACCGAGTGCTACGCCAAGCCGGTGCTGAAGATGCGCGCCGACGACGTGACGCTCGGCGTGCCCAAGCTGTTCTTCGGCTACGCGACGGGCAGCGACTTGATGTTCCCGTTTGCCGTCGGTGCGACGGCCGTGTTGTTTCGCGAGCGGGCGACGCCGGAGAAGGTGCTCGAGCTGTGCGCCAAGCACCAGGTCACGGTGCTGACGAGCGTGCCGACGATGATCAACAAGATGGTGCAGGCGGTGGGCGGCAAGCGTTCGCTGGCGCCGTTGCGCGCGGTGATTTCGGCGGGTGAGGCGCTGCCGGCCGAGCTCTATCACCGCTGGATGGAGACGTTCGGCGTCGAGATCCTCGACGGTATCGGGTCCGCCGAGCTGTTCCATATTTACATCACGAATCGACCGGGCGAGGCCAAGCCGGGGTCGCTCGGGCGCATCGTGCCCGGCTACGAGGCGAAGATCGTCGGCGCCGACGGCAACGTCGTCCCCGACGGTGAAATCGGCACGCTGTGGGTCAAGGGCGACTCGGCGGCGATCTGCTATTGGCAGGCGCACGAGAAGTCCAAAGAGGTGTTGCGCGGCGATTGGGTCGTGTCGGGAGACCTGTTTCGGCGCGACGGTGAGGGCTACTATTATTATGCCGGCCGCGCCGACGACATGCTGAAAGTGGGCGGCATTTGGGTGTCGCCGCTGGAGGTGGAGTCGTGTTTGCTGCGGCATCCGAACGTGCTGGAGGCGGCGGTCGTCGGCTACGAGGATGACGACGGGCTGGTGAAGTCGTTGGCGTTCGTGGTTCTGCGGGATGCGACGGCGTCGGACGAGCTGGCGCGCGGGATTATCGAGCACGCCAAGAGTCAGCTCGTGCATTACAAGGCGCCGCGGAAGGTGGAGTTCGTGGCGGCGCTGCCGCGGAGTGACCGGGGGAAGATCCTGCGGCGCGAGCTGCGGACGTGACGGCGGCGGGCGCGGGGTTCGCGGCGGGCGCGGGGTTCGCGCGAGGCGCTCGGGGCGCGACGTTGGCGGCGGATGAGGCGACGTGCGCGATGTTCGCAACAGGCGAGACGACGTGCGCGATATTCGCGGCGGCTGGCGCGATGTTCGCGACATGCGAGGCTCGGGGCGCGACGTTGGCGGCGGATGAGGCGACGTGCGCGATGTTGGCGGCAGGCGAAATGACGCGCGCGATATCCGCGGCGGCTACGGCCATGGGCATGTTGTTCGCGGCTGGCGAAACAACGAGCGCGACGTTCGCGATGTTCGCGTCCCGGCAACCGACGGTCGCGATGGTCGCGGCAGGGGAGTTCGCGCGAGGCGGCGCGGCCGTCATGTTGGGCGCGGAGCAGGCGCTCGAAGGCGCGTCGGCGACGCGCGCCGACGGTGCGTTCGCGAGGCGCGCGACCGCGCAATGCGCGTCGGCGACGCGCGCGACCACCGCTCGAGCCGACGCGTGAGGCGCCTCGGCGAGCTGACCTGGCCCGAAGCCGAAGCCCTGCGCGCGCGCGAGCCGATCATGCTCGTGCCGATCGGCTCCACCGAGGCGCACGGCCCGCACTTGCCGCTGGCCACCGACACTATCTTGTCCGACGAGCTGGCGCTGCGCGCCGCCGCTGCGCTCGAAGCCGACGGATACGCCGCCGTCATCGCGCCCGCGCTCGCCTACGCCATCACCGACTATGCCGGCGATTTCCCGGGCACGATCTCGCTGACCGCTGCGACCGCCGTCGCAGTTTTATCGGACATCTGCAGCTCGCTCATCGGTCGCGGCTGGCGTCGCGTCTGCCTCGTCAACAGCCACCTCGAGCCGGCGCACGTGACGTCGCTGAAGGACGCTTGCGCGCAGGCGTTCGCGCGCACCGGCGTCAACGTCGCGTTCGCCGATCAGCTCGATCGGCGCTGGGCGCGCACGCTGACCGACGAGTTCAAGCGCGGCGCCTGCCACGCGGGAAGCTACGAGACGTCGCTGGTGCTGGCGGCGCGACCGGAGCTCGTACGCGACGAGCTGCGCCGCGGATTAGTGGTTAAACCAATCGACCTGGCCAAGGCGATGCGCGAAGGCAAGCGGACGTTCATCGAGGCCGGCGCCGACCAGGCGTACTTCGGCGACCCGGCGGGCGCTACGGTTGAAGAGGGCAACGACATCTACGCGCGGCTGGTGGTCATGGTCGTCGAGACCGTGCGCGCCGCGTGGCCAATCGAGAATGGTTAAACCAATTTCGAAATTGGTTTAACCATTCAGTGGGCGTTCGCGCGACCGACTTCGGAAGCGATCCACGTCGAGCGACGAAATCGATGCGCGAGCCTGCTTCCTCCACGTTCAATCGACGATGGGTGAAGTCGAGGTCGACGCGCCCGAGATGGGTCGGATAGTTCGTCTCGGCGTATCGACCTGTCTCGGCGTATCGATCGGACTCAACACGCCGATTCGGTATCGGCTGGGAACGCCAGACGGTGGGAACGCCGACGGAATGCCGAGACGGGTCGGCACGTCATGAGAGACATGCGGCGAGGCGGGGCTTTAAGTTTCAGCCGGGGCCGGCGCGACGGACCGATTCGGTGTGGCGAGACAGCCGAATTCGGTGCGGGCAGATTCGACGCAACCAACTCATCGGCGCTACCAACTCATCGGCACGTTGACACCGATCGGGCAGCCGTAATGGAGTCCGTGCGCCGAGACTGATTCGTGCGGCGAAGTCGAGTCTCGCGCCGCTCCGCCGCGACTCTGCCCGCTCCGATGGAGCCGAGAGCCAGAGCGCGCCTGACGATGAGAATGCCGTCGCCGCGCTGAGCATAATGGTTAAACCAGTCCTGGAATTGGTTTAACCATTCGGCGGGCGTTCCCGCCAGCGCTACTTGCCTTCGGCGCTGCTTCCCTGCGCGGCCGCCATCTGCGGCGAATCCGTCACCGGACGGCGGTGCCAGTGCGGAACGTGGAACTGCCACGCGTGCCCGTCGTAGACGTACTGCGCGCGCACGTACTCGTAGCCCGACTTGCCGGTCACCCAGCGACCGTCTCGCCACACGTGGTGACCGTCGATGAAATCCCAGTAACCGGCGACCCAGATCGATCCCGGCGACGGGCAGGGCGTCTTCACTTCCGACTTCGGCTCGGGCGGCTGGTTCGGCACTTCGACGACGAGCGTCGGCGTTGTAGAAGACGTCTGCGTCGTTACGGCGGCGCAGCCGAAAGCGGAGAGCGAGAGGCAAAGAGCGATGGAGCGCGTGATGTTCATGCGTGCGAGCTAGAGCAGAAGCCGTGCCACGAGTCGCGCGAGCGCTGCGTCAATCAACCCGCACGCTTGCATGGGACTGCGCCGACCAGATCGGGAAGTACACACCCACCTACTGGGGTAAGTAGCCACCATCATTGGGAAACCGGAGTAGCTAAGCTTACGTTAGATGCAAGCGGGTGGGGTGAATGAGCGCTCATTCAAAATGAGTGAGGGCTCATTCAGTGGGCGTTGGCGTGCTTACACAAGATGCAACAGGCGGTCGCGGCAAGGTCCGGCGCGCGGGTGCATCGTCGGCGATGTGCTCGAGTCGATCGCTTATTCACGCGCGAGCCGTGAGCCGTGCGCAGCGCCCAAATCGAAGCGAGCGCCTGAACCGAAGATTGGTTGAACCACGCGTAGCCAGCAGCGTTGCTTCCGAGTCGTGCGCGCGAACCGAGGAAGCGAGAGATCGTGGCGCGCGTTACGCGGGTCGCGGTTACGTTGTGCGCGTACACCGAGGCGCGAGAAATCGCGGCGCGTAGCATGCGCTGGGGCTCGAAGTGGAGTTGTGCGAATAGGTCGAGGAGACCAGAATCGTCGCGGGCGTTGCGCGGGCCGCGGCTGGAAGTGGAGTTGTGCGCGTGGACCTAGAGCGGGAGAAATCACCGCCGCGTGCGCGCGCGACTGATCGAGAGTGAATCGTGCGCGAGAGGCTGAAGAAATCGCGGCGCGTTGTGCGCGCGCGACGGATCGGGATGGAGTCGTGCGCGAGAGGCTAAGAGAGCGCGGCGCGTTACGTGCGCGACGGATCGGGACGGAGTCGTGCGCGAGAGGCCGAAGAAATCGCGGCGCGTTACGCGCGCGA
This sequence comes from uncultured delta proteobacterium, assembly GCA_963785725.1. Taxonomy (GTDB): domain Bacteria; phylum Myxococcota_A; class Polyangia; order Palsa-1104; family Palsa-1104; genus JAQBQH01. The sequence continues at coordinate 364,641 of CAWAWS010000007.1, forward strand.
TCGAGATTGAGTCGTGCGCGAGAGGCTAAGGAATCGAGCCGCGCTCTGCGAGCGACGGATCGGGATTGAGTCGTGCGCGAGAGCCTGAAGAAATCGCGCTGCGTCGCGCGTGCGGCGGACGCGCTTGAGTCGTGCGCGCGAGCCGAGGGCTGAAGAATCGCCGCCACACTGCCCGTGCGACGGTCGATGGCCGAGTCGTGGAGCGCCGAGCGTTCGGGAGTCGCCGCCGCATGGCCCGTGCGGCTGGTCGAGACTGCGTCGTGTGCGTGAACCAGCGCTCGGCGAATCGCGCCGCCCTCGGATTCGCCCGCCGCGTCGAGCTGCGGCGGAGCCCGACGAATCGGTCTGAATTGCCTCTCAGAGGCCGCGTCGAATCGGCCCGTGTCCACGTTCGGCGCGGCACGCCGCGCCTCCCGCCAGGTCGCGTGGTCGAGCTACGCGAAGTACCGCGCGACCGCGTCGAATCGGCGCGTCGAGCTGCGTTCGTTCCGTCCGACGCGGCATTCCGCGCGCGTGGTCGAGCTACGCGAAGTACCGCGCCTCGTTGTCGAGCAGCCAGCGCCCGCATCGCGTCGCCAGCGCCATGATCGTAATCTGCGGATTGACGCCGATCGGCCCCGGAAACACGCTGGCGTCGGCGACAAACAGCCCAGGCACATCCCAGCTCTCGCCGTGCGGATCGACCACCGACGACCGCCGATCGACGCCCATACGACACGTGCCCATCGCGTGCACCGTCAAACACTCGACCTCGTTCTTGGGGATCGAATGGTTGAACAACTGGCGAATCTCGTCGGGGGAATCGATCGACGTCAGGAAATCGAACGGCAACAGCACTCGCTTGGCGCCCGACGCGAACAAGATCTCCGACGTCAACGCCACGCCGCGGATGAGGTTGGCGAAATCGCGATCGTTGACGTCGTAGCGCATGCGCGCCTCGCCGAAGAGGTCGAGATCGACGGTGCCGGTGCCGGTGTCCTCGACGAGGCAGCCGGCGGCCAGCATCTTGTCGTAGTCCTGCATGATCTCCCACGAGCGCGCGCCGAAGTAGGGCAGCGACATCGCGATGAGCCCCGGCGGCACCATCGACGTCGTGATCATGATGCCTTCGTCGATGAACTCGCGGATCTGGTTGCCCTGGATGGTCCCCTTCCACGCGTGAATCGGCTTGTCGTACACGCCGATCACTTTCGAGTTCGGATGACACAAGAAGTTGCGCCCGACCTGCCGCGAAGAATTGGTTAAACCATTGCGCAGCAACAACGCCGGCGTCTGCACGGCCCCGCACGCCAGCACGACCACCTTCGCGCGCACCGTCAATTTGGGCCCGCGTTTGCCGCTCTCGGGATGACGAAAGCGACCGACGATTCCCGTCGCGCGCGAGCCATCGGTGACGACGCGCTCGACTTTGCAGCCGCTGAACAGCCGCCCGCCCGCCGCGAGCAGACGCGGAACATACGTGACGAGCACCGACTGCTTGGCGTCGGTCGGGCAGCCGAACGCGCAGTTATTGGAGCCGCAGCAGTGCTTCTGGCTGCGCATCGCCGGCACGTAGTGATAGCCGAGCTTGTCGGCGCCGCGCTCCATGAGCCGCGCGTCTTCACCGACGGACTCGGGATCTTGCGGGCGCACGCTGACGCGCTCTTCGACCTTCGTGAAATAGGGATCGAGCGCCTCGGGCGTCATGTCGCTGAGCCCGTGCTCCCACTGCCAGCGCTTGAGCACCTTTTCCGGCGTTCGCCAGCTCATGGCGCCGTTGATCACCGTCGAGCCGCCGACGCAGCGCCCTTCGGAGAAGATGATGTTCGGCTTGCCCATGATCGGCGCCGAGCCGGCGTTGCGATAGAGCTTCTTGATCATCGTCGGCGCGTTCAGGCCGAAGTCTTTGGACGTGTAGTGTCCGCCCTCTTCGACGACGACGACGGAGCGGCCGCCCTCGGCGAGCTCGGCGGCGATGGCGCCGCCACCGGCGCCGCTGCCGACGACGACGACGTCGCAGTCGACGACAAGGTCGCGTCCGGAATTGGTTAAACCATTGCCCCCACCGGCGACGCGGCCGGCCATGACGTCGTCAAATGTCGCCAGCATGACGGCGCAACCTTTCTGCGCTCACCAGCGCCACGTGCTCGTCGACGGTGTAGCCGAGCAGGGCGCCGACGCGCGGGTCGGAGTAGTAGGCGAGCAGGCACAGGCCTTTGACCGCCTTGATGAGATCGCGACGCAGGCCCCAGCGCGCGTGCACCCAGCTGTCGACGTAGCGGCCGCGGCGCGCCAGCGACATCGACGAGAACGGCACCAGCGACGGGCCGAGCAGGAAGGCGCCCAGCTCCAGCATCATGAGCCCGATGGGAAAGAGCAGCTTCAAGAGCCGCGGCATATGCGGCACATAGTCGTCGATGAAGCGCACGTAGTCGTCGAGCGGCAGCGCCGGCGCGCTGGGCCCGATTGGTTGAACCACTTCCGCGAGGGCGCGCACGACGCGGCGTGACCACGGCCCGAGCGTGCGCGGCGCCGGCCCGCCGCCGTCGGTGTTGGCGCCGGCCGAGCCGTTCGCCGCGCGGCCCGGTGTCGACGCGCTGCCTTGGCGGTTCGCGTTCGCGGCGGCAACAGGCGCGCCGTTTGCCGCGCGGGTTGGCGTCGGCGCGCCACCGTTCGCGTTCGCGCTTGCGTTCGCGCTCGCCGTGGCCGACGCACTGTTCGCCGCTCGGTCGGCCGCAGCTGCGCTGCTTCCGTCTGCGACGTCGCGGCGCGGTGTCGGCGAGCCTCCACCGATGTCGGGCGCGGTCGCATTCGCGGGCGAGCTGTTGCGGTGGGCCGTCGTCGCCGACTGCGTCCCCGCTTCCGTCAGCGACGACGACGACGCTGCTGTCCGCGACGACGCCGCCGCTTCCGTCAGCGACGACGCCGCTGCTGTCAGTGACGACGACGCCGCTGCTGTCAGCGACGACGACGCCGCTTCCGTCAGCGACGACGACGCCGCTCGCCCGACCATCGACGCGCCGGCCGCCTGCCCGACGTCCATCGCCGTCGACTTCGCCGTCGTCGCGTCGTCGCGCGTCGTCGCCGCGCCCAGCGCCGAATTGTCGAGCCCACGCGCCGCGGTCGTCGGCGGCGTCGGCTCCGGCGGTCGACTCAACGCTTCCTCTTGGTGCCGCGCGTCCGCCCGCGCCCGCTCGCCGCCGCAGTCTCGTCATCGAGCCGCTCCGGCGCCAGCTGCCCCAAGACGAGCCCGCTGCGCGATTCGAGCACGTCGGCCATCTTGCGCCGCGCCTCCTTTTCGTCGCCGGTGCTCATGCGCGTCACGACGTCGTCGAGCGCGTCGAGGTAAGCGCCGTCGATCTTCCACAGCTGCGGATAGCGCTCGCCGAGATAGGCAAAAATGCGCGCGAACGTATTGAAGACCCAGACCAAGACCGTCGTCTTCGACGCCAGCACGAGGTGGCGATAGAAGTTGATGTCGGCCAGCACCGCTTCGATCGTGCCGCTCTCGACGACGCGCAGCTCGTCGAGCGCACGGCGCAGCGCGCGCAGCTCGGTCTCGGCGTGCCCACCCGTCGCTGAATGGACGGCCTGATCGATGAGCTGATCGCGCAGCCGAAACAGCGTGTAGACGGCGTCGAAGCGCTCGTCGATCGGCGTCTCCTCGGCGAGGAAATGCGGCAGCAAGTTGATCTCGCCCACCGCGCGCCAATCGAGCACCAGTGTGCCGTCGCCTTGCCGCGCGCGCACCAGCTTCTCCGACTCCAGCGTGCGCAGCGCCTCGCGCAGCGTGTTGCGGTTGGTGCCGAGCTTCAGCGCCAGCTCGCGCTCGGGCGGCAGCCGCGCGCCCGGCTGATAACGGCCGAGCAAGATCTCGCGCCGCAGCTTCTCGACGACCGTCTCACCACGCGCCCGCCGCGCCGACGGGGGAAATTGGATTGGTTTAACCATTTGTAGAATTGGTTAAACCAATCGCGGGCAGTCGTCAATCGCAGTTTCGCTCTATCCTGCTTCCGTGACCGCACTCTTCCGCGCCTTTCCGCAGCTGACCGCGCGTATTCCCTGGCTGTCGCTGGGCCGTTTTCCTACGCGGGTTCAGCGCCTCGAGGGGCTCGTGCCGCCGTCGGTCGAGCTGTGGGTCAAGCGCGACGACGAGAGCGGCGTCGTCTACGGCGGCAACAAAGTGCGCAAGCTCGAGTTCCTGCTCGCCGAGGCGCGCGCACGCGGCGCACGACGACTGGTCACGCTCGGCGCCATCGGCTCGCACCACGTGCTGGCGACGGCCATCTACGGCCGGCAGGCCGGCTTTGCCGTCGACGCCGTCGTGTTTCCGCAGCCGCTGACGCCGCACGTGCGCGAGCAGCTGCTGGCCGACGTCGGCGCCGGCGCGACGATGGTCGCCACGCGCGGATACGCCGGCGTGCCCTGGGCATTGTGGCGACGGCGGCGCGCGCCGGACGCCGCTTGGATCGCGTCCGGCGGCTCGTCGCCCACAGGCACGCTCGGTTATGTGTCGGCCGGCCTCGAGCTGCTCGAGCAGATCGGGCGCGACGAGCTGCCGGCGCCGGATGTCGTCTATGTCGCGCTCGGCTCGTGCGGGACGGCGGCCGGACTGCTGCTTGGGCTCGCCGGCGCGCCGTCGTTGCCGCCGTCGAAGGCGCAGCTGACGGCAGTGCGTGTCGTCGATCGCATCGTCGCCAACGCGCGGGTGACGCGCGGGCTGGCGCGGCGGACGGCGCGGCTGTTGTCGGAGCGCGGTGTCGATTGGTTTAACCATTGCTCGTTACCGTCGCTGCGAGTCGAGCATGGGCAGTTCGGCGGCGGCTACGGGCGCGCCACGAACGCGTCGGAAGCGGCGGTGGCGCGCGCGGCCGCCGTCGGGCTCGCCCTCGAGCCGACCTACACCGGCAAGGCCATGGCGGCACTGCTCGCCGACGCCGATGCCGGCCGCCTCGACGGCAAGCGCGTCCTGTTCCTACATACGTTCAGCTCGGCCGACCTGTCGCCGCTGATCCTCGCGGCCACGCCTGAGCAGCTACCGCCGTGGCTACGTCGCCATTTCGCCGATGGCAAGTGACGCGAGCGCCGATCGACTATCGCCGAGCCCCATTTCGCCGACGGCAAGTGACGCGAGCACCGACCGACTATCGCCCAGCCCCATTTGCCGCTGGTGACGGCGCGAGCACTGATCGGCTATCGCCCAGCCTCGTTTGCCGCTGGTGACGGCGCGAGCACTGATCGGCTATCGCCGAGCCCCATTTCGTCGCTAGCCTGGAGATTGGTTAAACCAATCGGCGCGCCATTCCTGCTGTGGGGTGCGACACGTCAGCGGCACTCTGGCGAGATCCAGCAAGCCGAGATCTGCGCCGTACGGACGGTTCGGCGCCCGGCCCAGCTGAGCTCCAGCGCAATCCAGCCGAATTTCAGTCCTGAATGAGAGGGAGGAGATCGGGGAATCGGTCGAGCAACCAGTCGGGCGCGTGGGGCTTCAGGCCGTCGCCGCCGAGGACGCCGTAAGTGACTCCGCACGTGCGCATCCCGGCCGCGCGTCCGGCGAGGACGTCGCGCTCGGTGTCGCCGACCATGAGCCCGCGGCTCGGCTCGCAGCCCAACCGCGCTGCGCACGCGAGCAGCAGATCGGGCGCCGGCTTGTGCGGCATCGGCGCTTCCGTCCCCAAGATCAGATCGAAGTGCGCCGCTAGCCCGAGGCCACCGAGGACTTTCTCGGCCGTGGCCGTCCGCTTCGTGGTCGCGATCGCCGTGCGCATTCCACGTGCCCGCAATGGTTCAACCATCGCCAACGTCTCCGGCACGCCGGGAAATGGCCGCGTTCGATCGAGCAGATGCGCCATGTAAAACTCGCGATAAGCCGCGACGAAGCGGCGATAGCCTTCGGCGCCGGCCCACGCGTGCGGCGCCGGCCGCGCCAGCTCGAAGAACTCCTCGAGCGGCAAGCCGAGCCCGGCGCAGCCGAGCGCGTGCTCGTCGAGCCGGGCGTCCGCCGGCGGCACGGTCGCCAACGCGTGCACCAACGCTGCGCGAATATCGGCCGTGGAATCGACCAGCGTCCCGTCGAGATCGAAGCAAATGAGAGCGAACTTCGGCAATGGTTAAACCAATCGCAGCAGAGGGTTGAATCGATCGACACCACGGATCTCTTGACCGGCGCAAGGGTTAAGCCGATCCGCGCAGCGGATCAAGCAGTCGGCGCAATGGTTAAACCAATCGGCGCAGCGGATCAAGCCGGAGCGGATGGTTAGCCAATCGGCGCAATGGTCGACCGAGCGGCACACCGTTGGAGCGATCCGCCCGTGGTCGACCACCGGGCGCAATGGTTAAACCAGTTGGCGCAATGGTTAAACCAGTCGGCGCAATGGTTAAACCAGTTGGCGCAATGGTCAAACCAGTGGGCGCAATGGTCGAACCAGTGGGCGCAATGGTTTAACCAATCAGTCGACGCAGACGAGAACGACGGTGACGTTGTCCTTGCCGCCGCGATCGTTGGCCAGCTGCACGAGCCGCTCGGGGGCCATCTCGATCGGACCCGCTTGCAGCAGCTCCTCTAGCTCCGTGCCTTGCAGATAGCCGTGTAGACCGTCGGAGCAGAGGATGTAGGCGTCGCCGGCCTGTACCTCGATCTCGCGCGTGTCGACCTCGACGTAGTCTTTGTGTCCGACGGCGCGCGTGATGACGTTCTTGCCCTTCATCGTCCGCGCTTCCTCGGCGTTGATGAGACCTTGCTTCAGCTTATAGTTCACTAGCGTATGATCTTCGGTGAGCTGCGTGGCGACGCCGCGACGGACGCGATAGACGCGCGAATCTCCGACCTGCGCGACGAAGCCGTTGGAGCCGGCGATGAGCAGCGCCGAGATGGTCGTCGACATGCCCTTCTGCGACGGGTCGAGCTCGGCCAAGCCGAAGATCATGTAGCAGGCGCTCTGGACGGCGCTTTCGAGCAGGCGGCGGACGACCTCGCGCAGCTCGTCGCGGCCCGGCTCCTGTAGGAATCCGTTGATTCCGGCTCGGCCTTGGCGCACGAAGCCGTCGATCTGATCGACCGCTTCCTGGCTGGCGACTTCGCCTTTGGCGTGGCCGCCGACGCCATCCGCGACGACGTAGAGGCCGAGCGCGTCGTTGCGGCAGAACGCGTCTTCGTTGTGCGGCCGGCGGCGACCGCGGTCGGTGAGCCCAAAGGAACGTACTCGCGTAGGCGAGGGCACCTTTGGCATCGTACAGGGCCGGTGGAGCGTCGGCAAGATCGGCGGATGGTCCGCGCGCGGGCAGGCACATTGTCCGACGCGCGAGCACATGGGCGCGCGTCGGCGATGGTCTGTGCACGGCGGAGGAAGCGCGCAGCGAAGTCGCGCGTTGGCTGCGCTGCGCGGTTTCGTCGGTAGCGAGGTGGTCGAACGGCTTCGTCGGTGGCAAGGCCTGGGAGGTTTCGTCTGGCGAGGCGGCCGACAGTTTTGTCTATCGCGAAGGACGCGGAACGGCTTCGTTAGTGACTAAAGCCGTCGGCGGCTCACCGGCGGCGATGGCTGCAGCCGGCCTCGTCGGTGTCGATGGCCACGGCTGTAAGGATTGACAAGGCGATGCTGCAGCCGGCTTCGTCGGTGTCGAGGCGCGGCTACAGGATTGACGGTAGCTCGCTTCGCCTCTCCCACTCTACGGCAGGCCGTCGACGACTGCCGCCGATCCGTCGCTGTCTTGAACGCCCACGTTCGTAGTGCGCTCCCCAATCGCGTTCGCGTGTCCGCTATGCGTGTCGACAAAAAGCCATGGCGCTGGATATTCCGGCGGCGTCATCGACCAGCCAGCGTGTCAAAGAGCCACCAGCATGCGAACATTCGGCCACGTTTATCGACGGGGCTGGCGTTTCGAAGCGCGCTACTGCGCGAACATTCGGGCAGCCGTTGTAGACGAGCGCGAGTCGAGAAACGCAGCGGTACGCGCTTAGCTCGAGTAGCCTTCGTCGACAAGCGAGTCTGTCGAAGAATGCACCCATTCTGCTCGCGGTTTTGACGAGTGAGCGTGTCGAAAGCGCGCTGACTCGCGAGCATTCGGGCGGGCGTTGTCGACGAGCGGGCGTTCGAAAGCTCGGTGGCGCGCACACTTGCGAGCGGCGTTCGTCGATGTCCGCGCCGGTCGAGAAACTGCGCGGTCGCCATCGTCTGCCGCAATCGTCATCGAACCAGGTGAATCCCAATAGCGCTGGCAGTCTGCCGCGCTTTTCCAGCGGTCGAGCGCCTCCCGATACTGGAAGGCGCGCGGCGATTGTAACCGCGGCCGATCGATCGTCGATGATGACGACGATTGTCCGACATCGCCCACCCGATTTCGCGCGTCACCAATCGTGAATCCCGCCGCGCGCTGCGACCCTTGCGCGCGGACGAACGTCACAGTGGTTTGACCTTTCTCGCTTGACTTCATATTGGCCGGCCGTAGAGTTGAAGGTGACTCATCGAGCGCCGCCGCGATTTCACCAGTAAGGGCCGCGCGCGCGGATTTACGAGCGCGAAATAAAGGGTACACCCCTCCACCTCTAGTCGCAGCCCTCGCCTCGGCGACGGCAATAACGACGAACGGCAATGTCGCGAAGGCATATTTGGCCTCGCAGACGAAATCGGAAAACGGATTCAATAGGAGATTGATCGGAATGTCGAAACCGAATTACCGCGCCACCCTCATCTTCGATACCGACCGCAAAGTCTTCCTCGCCCGCGCTCCCGAGCTGGAGCATTGCAGCGCCGAAGGCGCCAACCGCGCCGAAGCCCTCACCAAGCTGGAAGAAGAGATCGACGCGCAGCTGGCCAACATGCTGTCGCACGGCTCGACGCCGCCGCGCGCGGTCGACGAAGAGGTTTTCACGGGCGAGATCGCGGCCAAGGTTTCGAAGCAGCTCCATCGTGAGCTGGCGTTTCAGGCGCGTTCGGAAGGCATCGAGCTCGATCAGATCGTGGGCGAGCTGTTGGCGGCGGCGATGGAGTCGCGCAAGCAGACGCGCGGCACCCGCGGCGGCAATCGCGTCGCGCAAGAGCACACGCCGAACGACAACGTCGGCAATCGCTACGAGGGTGGCGGCGGCGGTGGACCGCGCCCGCAGCGCGGATTCGGCGGACGCGGCGCGAACAACCACTTGCTCGACGATCGCGCCAACTTCATCGAGTACGTGCGCGGGCTCGAGCAGCAGGGCACTGGTATGACCAATCGTCACGGCGGCGGCGGGCACGGCCAGCCGCGCGGCGACGGCGACCGCGGTGGACGCGGTGGACGCGGCGGACGCGGTGGACGTGGCGGCGCCGGCGGACCGCGCGGCGGCAACCCGAGCCATGGCGGACAGAATCGCGGCATGCAGGGCGGCGGTCCGCGTCCGCAGGGCAACTTTGGCGGCGGGCACGGCGGCGGCGGCGCGGGCAACGGCGCCGGCGGCAATGGTCACGCGGCGGCGGGCAACGGCGCGCATCACGCGGAAGCGAGCGCGGCGCCGCAGCACCACGACGCGCCGGCGCACGACCCCGAGTCGGGCGGCAACGTCTAGTCAGCGAGAGCGCGCGGCTCGCTAGCTGTGATGTCTAAACACAGCCAGCTGCGCCTTCCGACACCAAACGCAACCTCGACGATTTCGTCCGCTCGCGCGTAAACAAAGCTCGCGCAGTCAATAACGGCTGAACGCAACACGCCTCGAGCGGTTCCTCTGCTCGCGACGCATGAACGTTCGCGTGGCCGATCGTGGCCAAACCCAAAGTTTCGATCGGCTGCTCCTGTTCGCAATTCCGAAAACGCTCGCGCGGCCGATCGTGGCCAAAGACAAACGCGTTTCGAGCGATGCCTGCTGTCGACGACCGTATAAACGTTCGCATGCCGATCACGGCTAAAAGCAACGCGTCTCGATCGATTCCTGCTGCTCGCGACTCGACGAGGTTCCCGCGGCCGTCGCGGCCAGCGCAATGCGTTCGCTCGATCCTTTCGGCTCGCGAAGCGCTCGCACGGCCGATTCGACATAGGGCTCAGCTCGGCAACCCTCGCTTCGCGTTTCCCCGACGTTGTGCGCGCATCGCCGGCACATTCGGCCACGCTTCTCAGCGCTTGATTTCGATTCGAGCCGCTGTGTTTTTTGCAGCGCACTCCGACGGCGAACGAAGGCGTCGCCCGTTCCAGTTGACGTAAATCCGCGCACGAAGCGACAGCGAACGAGACGGTCGGCGCGCTGATTTTCCACGCGCGCCGAAATTGGTTAAACCAATTTCGGCACGAAGCAGCCGCGCCTCCGCGAGCGCCACGTCGAGCAGCGAAGTCCCAGTCGATCCCGAATCTCGACTGCCGCGGATTTGCGAGCGCGCCGGCGCTCGGCCCGGCCGACGTTGCGGCCGCCGGCGCTCGGCCCGGCCGACGTTGCGGCCGGCGTGCCGGCCCCTCGACAACTGCGCCCAATCTGCACGCCGTCGGCAACGTCCGAGGTCGCTGCGTGACCCAAATCGCCACCAAGATCGATTGGTTTGACCAATCGGGACCACGCGCGTGTGATACAATGTTGTCGTGGCGACCGAGTCTCCGCCGTCATTCGTGCCCAGCACGTTTGGCCGCTATCAGCTACTGGAGCGTCTCGCCGTCGGCGGCATGGCCGAGATCTTTCGCGCGCGGCAGTCGGGCGCGCACGGCTTCGAGAAGATCCTCGTCATCAAGCGCATACTTCCGCACCTCGCCGCCGATCCCGAGTTCCTCGCTATGTTCATCGATGAGGCCAAGCTGCAGTGCGCGCTGCAGCATCCGAAGATCGTCCAGGTCTTCGAGTTCGGCGAGGTCGACGGGCAATATTACATCGCGCTCGAATACGTCGACGGCATGGACGCGCTCGGCCTCTTGCGCGTCTGCGCCCACCGACGACAGCGACTGCCCGTGCGGCTCGCCGTCCACATCGCCTGCGAAGTGCTCGACGCGCTCGATTATTCGCATTCGCAGCGCGGCGCCGACGGTCAGCCGCTCGGCATCGTTCATCGCGACGTCTCGCCGTCGAACGTCTTCATCTCCCGGCGCGGCGACGTCAAGCTAGGCGACTTCGGCATCGCGCGCGCGACGGAAAAGCAGCGCCAATCGAAGACGCAGGCCGGCACGCTGAAGGGCAAATACGGCTACATGGCGCCCGAGCAGGTCATCGGCGGCAACATCGACGGGCGCGCTGACCTCTTCGCCGTCGGCATCGTGCTCTGCGAGATGTTGATGGGCCGCCGCCTCTTCACCGCGCCCAACGATCTCGACGTGCTGCTCATGGTCCGCGACGCGCGCCTCGATAGGTTGAACCGCTACGGCGGCGACATTCCGCCGGCGCTGCGCGCGATTCTCGATCGCATTCTCGCGCGCGATCCCGAAGATCGTCAGCCGACGGCCGGCGCGCTGCGCGACGAGTTGCAGGAGTTCCTCTTCGATTCCCGTCAGCGCGTCAGCGCCGGTGATTTAGGTGCGTTCCTCGATTCGTTGAAGGAGCGCGCGTCATCGCCGTCGGTGCAGATCGTCAAGGAGGATTCGGGCCTCATCCTCGTTGGTGAAGATACGCGCGCCAAGCAGGCCGAGGCCGAGCGCAATCGTCTGGCCATTCGCGAGGCGTCGAAGCAGCCGTCGATCGTTTCGCACGCGATGCAGCTCGAGGAGTCGGGCCCGTTCATCGAGGAGGCGTCGTCGCCGAAGCAGAGCCCAGACGGCGCCGAGCGCACGCCCGTCGAAGAGGTTCAACCAGCTGACGCCAAGGGTGAGTTCGCGGACGTCTCGGCCGTGCGCCTCTTGGCGCGCCTCGCCGCCGATCGCGAAACGGGGCAGCTCGTCATCGAGCGCGGGCAGGTGTCGAAGGAGATCTTCCTCGTCGATGGCGCGCCCGAGTTCGTTTCGTCCAACGTTCCCACCGAGCGCTTCGGCGAATATTTGGTCGCGCGCGGGGTCATTTCCGCCGGCGAATTATCGATGGCGCTGGCGATTTTGCCGCGCTTTCACGGCAAGCTCGGCGATACGCTGGTCGGGCTCAGCTTGCTGCGGCCGCTCGAAGTCTTCCGTCATTTGACGCGGCAAGTGCGCGACAAGATCATCGACGTCTTCGGCTGGCCGTCGGGGCGCTTTCGCTATTACCGCGGGCGCATGAATAACCGCGAGTCGTTTCCGCTCGGGCTGGACGCGTTCGAAATCCTGGGCGCGGGCGTGGCTGGCTTGCCGCTCGAGACGGTGCGCGCACGGCTCGACAAGCTGTCGCAGCAGCGGGTGCGACGGATCGATCGCGCGCGGCCGACGCCCGAGCATTTCCGCGTCGGCGCCGGTCCACGCGAGCTGTGGCAGCGTCTCGACGGCAAGCGGACCGTGGGCGAGTGGATGCGCCGCTACGATCAGCCGGAGCAGCTGCTGACACTCTGCCGCACGCTGTTCCTGCTGATCGAATCCGACCTGGCCGCGCTCGACTAAGATTGGTCGAACCAATTCTCGGCTTAGGGTTGGTTAAACCAATTCTCGGGCTGGGATCGGCCCAGCCGCGCTCCGACCAACAGGATCGGTTGGGATTGGTTAAACCAATTCTTGAGCTGGGAACGACCCGACCGCGCTCGGCTACGATTGGTTAAACCAATTCGCATTTGTCTGGAACCGGCGAGTCCGCGTAAGGATGAGCGCGGATTGGTTAAGCCAATTCGCATTCGTCTAGGACCTGCCAACCTGCCTGCCGGCAAGCGCGGATTGGTTAAACCAATTCGCGACCGGTAAGTTTGGCTTGGCCGGCGGTTGTCGGCGCTATTCGTTCGCTTTGGGCCAGCCGACGAGCGAGCGCAGGGCGGCGGCTCGGTCTTCCGGCAGCGGCGCGGTCAATGTCGTGCGCGCTCCCGTCGTTGGGTGCGGGAACGTGATCGCCGACGCGTGCAGGAAGTGGCCGCTCGTGCCCACCGCCGCCGCCGGTCCGCCGTACAGCGCGTCGCCGACGATGGGAAAGCCGGCGTGCGCGAGGTGCGCGCGAATCTGGTGCATGCGTCCGCTGGCCGAGCTCGCCTCGACGAGCGCGACGCCGTCGCCGCGCGCCAGCGTCCGGTAGCTCGTCGTCGCCGGCTGCGCGTCGACCTGGCCGGCGATGGCCGCGCGCACGCGCTTGCCGGCGTGCGCCAACGCGACGTCGACGAGGCCGCCGTTAGGCGGCACGCCGGCGACGAGCGCCAAGTACTCCTTGGTGACCGCACCGTCGCCGAACGAGTGGCGCAAGCTGAGCCACGCGGCGCGCGTGCGTCCGGCGAGCACGAGACCGCTCGTATCGCTGTCGAGCCGATGGGCGACGCCGCCTTCGCGCACGTCGTCGGCCACGCCGCCGCACTCCGCGTAACGCGCCACGAGCGCGTTGGCCAACGTGCCGCGCTCGCCCGCCAGCAGCGGATGCGTTGCCACTCCCGATGGTTTAACCATTGCCACGATCGCGTCATCGACGTGCACGATGACAAGCGGCAGCTCGGGCTCGGGCAGCGGACGCTTGTCGCCGGCACGCGGCGGCTCGGCGTCGACGCGCACGCTGGCACCGCCGCGCACGCGGGATCCCTTCGTCGCGCGGGCGCCGTCGAGGCGCACGACACCGTCGGCGATGAGTCGCTGCGCGTCGCGGCGCGAGCAGTCGAGCGCGCGCGCCAACCATTGATCGAGACGCGCGCCGTCGTCGGCGTCAGCGACGGTGAGAGTGCGCACGCGCTCAGTCGGTGAAGTCGGCGGCCGCCGAGCGGCGTCCACAGAGCGCCAGCAGCACGAGCGGGAAGGGCGAGTAGAGCAGGATCGTCAATAGCAGGGTCCCCATCGACTGCGTGCTCTGCGCCAGCTGCAGCGTCGCCGGATCCGACGCCATCACATCCTTCATCACGGCTGCGGTGCGCGGAATGATGATGCTCACCATCACGAGCGCTTCCACGAACGTGAACAGCAGCGCCAGCGCGCCCCAGCCGAGCGCGCCCGAGCGGCTCCAGCGCCGTCGCTGATACAGCCCGCAACCGATGACGATGAGCGCGATCGACAAGGCCAGCTTGCCACCGGTCAGCGCGTCGCTGTAGGGCGCCACCTGATGCATTGCCTCGGCCGTTCGCGCCATGACCAGCGCCGGATCGGGTTGGCCCGGCCGCTGCGGCAGATTCTTCATCAGGGTGCCCATATGCCCGAAGAGCGTCGGGCTCAGGGCACTCACGGCGAGCTTAAAGACGTTCGAAAGCGCCACCAAGCTACCGAAGACGATCGATAGAATGCCGAGCGTGACAGGCGTCCTGCGCATCCGCGGAGTGTACTACTAAATTGGTTTAACCATTGCTCGCACCGTCGGACATGCGCGCAGCGCAGTTGGCTCGACGCTTCGTGATCGCCCGCACGTTGCAGCAGCGCTGGCCATTGACGTCTTGATGCGACGTCGCAGCGGAATCGGCGCGACGGCAATGGTTAAGCCAATCCTGCGACGTGGGCAGAGGGGCGCGTCCGCAAAGCCAATCGTCAACCATGCTGCGCTTCGTCTATGTCGACCGACCGCCATCCTCGCCTTGCGCACTGCGAGATGGCGCTTGGCGTACTGCCGCGCGTGGTTAGCGGAGCGTGACGCAGCCGCCTCGAGCTCGCGATTCTATTGATCTGCATTGTTGGCCAAGCTCGTCGAGCACTGCCACTACCGCCGATGTCCACTCGAGCACGAGGCGAACGTCTCTGCTTCGGGGCGAATGGTTAAACCATTACGGTCGGCCGTCGGACGGTGGCGGCTTCGGCAGCGCCGGCGACGTCGCCGGCACGTCGACGCCTTCGGCCGCGCGCGCTGCGTCGTCGACGATCGGATCCCTCGGCGTCGAAGGTTCCTTGGCCGCGTCGACGACGTCCTTACTGCCGTGCGTCGCTTCGTTCACCGCCGCCTCGCCTTTCGCGTCGCTCTTCGCGCCGTCTTTGCGCCCGTCCTTGCTCTCGGTGCGCCCATCGTCCGCGCCCTCGTCGTCGACGTCATCTTTGCCGACGTCCTTCGTGTCGGGCGCGGCGCCGCCAGGCGTGAGCGCGCAGGCCGCCTTCGCCTTCTCCGCCGCCGTCATGGCGATATAGACGGTCAGCTTTTGCCCGACGACCAAGTCCGTGTGCGCCGCGCCGAAGCGGTTGATACGCTCGAGATCGGGCACCGTCAGCTTGAAGCGCGCTCCAATCTTTTTCATGTCGTCGCCCTTCTTGACGACGTAAGTCAGCCGCTTTCGCCCGCGCCGCGCCTCGACGAGATCGAAGAATTCGGGCGAGCCCGTCGTCACGACGCGAACACGCGCCGGATCCACCAACGCCGCCTTTGACTGATCGAAATCGGTCGGCACCCACAGCTGCAGCACCATGTTGCTGACCAGCTTCGCGTCGAGATCGATGTTGTTCCAGCGCGCCAAATCGATTGGTTTGACCTTGAAGAAGCCGGCGATGTCGGCCGGCAGGTCCATCGGCAGCGTGCGATAAAAGACACGGGTTTTGCCGGCGACGACCGCGTCTTTGTCGGGCACGGCGACGATGAGCGTGTCGCACGGCGGCGGCGGCAGCGGCTTCTTGCCCTCGGGCGCGAGCAGCGTGAGCCCCGGGCGAATCTCGGCGCTGTCGTCGACGCCGTTGAGCACGCGCAGCTCGTGCGCCGACACTCCGTGCGCCGCCGCGACGTCATCGAGCCGCTCGCCGAAGCGCACGACGAATGGTTTAACCAATTCTCGATTGTGTTCGAACGCGGCCGCGAACTTGGCGCCGCTGCCGCGCGGCAGCCGAATCTCCCACGGCTCGGGCGGCGTGCGCTTGCGGCGCAGCTCGGGATTGAACGACGCGACTTCGGCTGCCGTCACGCCGGCCGCATGCGCGATCGCGGCCACGCTCATCGACGACGGCACGCTCACGCGATCGAACGCATAGGGCGCATCGGGCTGCACGCCGTCGAAGCCGAAGCGCGCGCGGTTGGCGTCGACGAGCGCCGCCGCCATCACCTTCGGCACGTACAGCGTCGTCTCCCACGGCAAGCCGTCCTCGTGCTCGCACAGCTCCCAGTAGTCGTTCGTGTTGTATTTCTGCATCGCGCGAATGACCGCGCCATAACCGGCGTTGAAAGCCGCCAACGTCAGCGGCCAGGCGCCGAAGCGCTGCTTCAAATCGCCGATGTAGTGGACGAACGCCGCGGTCGCCTTCTCTGGATTACGCCGCTCGTCGATCCAATAATCCTCGCGTAACCCGTAGATCTTCCCGCCTTCGGGCATGAACTGCCACAGCCCGACGGCGCCCGCGTGCGACAGATCGAGCGGATCGTAGCCGCTCTCGATCATCGAAATATTGACGAGCGCCAGTGGCAGATGCGCGCGGCGCAGCGCGTCCTCGAAGAACGCTTTCCAGCGCCCTTCTTTGCGCAGCCACGTGTTCATGATCGCGTGTCCGCGATGGTCCGACTTGTAGAACTCGAGATAGCGCACGACATGCGGATCGAAACGGATCGGCAAATCAGGCAGCTTCAGCTGATCGAGCCACGGGATCGCGGGTGCCACTTCGATTGGTTTAACCAATTCGCGCACCGGTGAACGCAGCGCAGCCGGCAGCGTGTCGGGACCGATGCCGTCGGGCAGCGGCGACACTTGGCGACCGAGCGATCCGTTCTCGTCGACGACGTTGGGGACGATGAGCGGGCTCGATTGCGCCGCGGGAAACGATTGCTCGTCGAACTCGCGCAGTTGACGCAGCTCGTCGGTCTCGTGCGAGACGTCGACGGGCGCGCCGCGGACCGCGCGACGGCCGATGGGATTCTCCGGGAGCGGCGGATTCGCCCAGGCCGGCGCCGCCGCCAACAAGAGCACGAGGGCCCAGCGTGGCATGCCTCAGGCTATCGCGCACCGTCGGCGCCCACAACTTTTCGCGGCGAATGAGGCCTATTTCGCGCGCGATTTCACGGCGAGCGCGTGGTCGTAGTCGTCGCGATGTGCGGCCAACGCCCGCGCCCGCCCGCTATGCCCTCGCTTGTTGCGAATGGTTAAACCATTCGGCGAAAGGCTGGGCAGGCCTTGCCCGCATGCGGGAGCGTGGTGGCGGGAAGGGTCGACAGAGGTCCGAATTCGACCGACCGCCTCACTCGGATTGGTCTGACCGTTATGCAGCGCGGGACCGTTCCTTGGCGATCGTGCGCGAACGAACGGCCAACGAGGGAACGAGGGAACAAGGCAACGCAGGAACGAAAGAACGAAGGAATGCGAGAACGAAGGAATGAGAGAGCGAAGGAGCGAAGGAGCGAAGGCACGAAGGCACGAACGGGCGCGGCCGCCCAGTCACTGTGGTCGATGCTTGTTCAACCTTTGGTAGGGACGCGAAGCGAAGTGGGGATGACGACGGAATGTGAATAGATCGGGTCGACGCTCGCTCCATATCAGTCGACGCAGAGGCTGCCGCGCAACGTCGACGCGCGCGTATCTCGTCTCGCTCCAAATCAGTCGAAAGCAGAAGCCGCTGCACAACGTCGACGCGGGCGTCATCTAGGATTTCACCGACGCGGTCAGCGGCCGCGCGGCCACAATTCCTGACGAATGCGAAATGTGCTCGGCCGTAAACACCGATTGGTGAACCGCCGGGAACGATGTTCGTCGTGCGACGAGTCTTGAATGCCGAGAGCGTGCTGACGGCAGCTCAGCGTTCGTCGCCGCATTCCTTCGCGACGTTTCGCCAATGGCAGCTCCGCTAATGGTTAAACCATTGGGAGCAATGGTTTAACCATTAGCGGGCGGCTGGCTGAACGGCGTCCAGCATGCGGGCGAGGACGTGGCCGACGGCGAGCGGCCATATCGTCACTACCGTGACCCAGGCGGCCAGCGTCGCGCCGAGCGCGAGGCGGGGACGGCGCAACCGCAAGCCGCTCGCGAACGCCCAATCGATCATGTAGGTCACGAGCGCCGTCAGCGATGCGGCCAGGAATGCCACAGCCGGCGGATATCCGACGCCGAGGAAGACGCACCAGCCGATCAACGCCGCAGCCACGTTCGTACCGTCGCGCGCATAACCCAGCCACGACGGTGGGGCGCCCGTGTCGACGGCGCGCAGACGCGAGAGCGCCTCGGCGAAGAGCGCCAGCGTCGCGGCCAGCGCCACGTCGGCCACGACGGACGCTGGCATGACGGGCATCCTATCCGAAAACATGCTACAAGGGACGTGGAGGACAAGTAGATGGGTCTCGGTATCGGAGAGCTGCTGATCTTGCTCGTGATTGTGCTGCTCGTCTTCGGCGCAGGAAAGCTGCCGCAGATCGGCGACGCGCTCGGCAAGAGTATCAAGAACTTCAAGCGCGCTTCGAATGCGCACGACGAGATCGAGGTTTCGCCCAAGAAGCCCGAGCTCAGCGACAGTGGCAAGACGCCCGACAGCGCCCACAAGTCTTCTTAATTCATCAGCATTTCAGGTTCTAACGCTCGTCAAAAATAAGCAGATCCTGATCGCTCCCGGCGGAACACCGGGATGCTCGCGTCGTCGCGTTCATTCGACGCTCGAGGTTTGGGTTCGCGCGGGGCGTGGCGTCTAGCGTGGTTCGTTCTATCTCGACCCGCTGACGGAGCGACGGGCTCGGCGGTTGCTCAGCGCCGGGAGGCGCCGCTGGGCCCGGCCATTGGCCGCAGTGTGGCAAAGCTAAACCAGTCAACTGCGGCTTCTGGAGCAAACCGCCTCGGCCTGGGCGCGGCTGCTTCTCGCTGCCGATCTGATGATGCCGATCGAGACGAGATTGGGTAGCGGTGACGCGAGGCCGCTGCTTCGACGTCCTGATTCGATCGAGACGGCTCGCGTCGAAGTCGCGCAGCAGCTTCTGCTTTCGACCGATTCGATCGACATCCGTTCGGCGTCGGAGTTGCGCGCCGGCTTCTGCTTCGACTGATTGGAGCGAGATACGCTCGCGTCGAAGTCGGGCAGCGCTTCCGCTTTCGACTGATTCGATCGAGAGACGCTTGCGTCGGAGTCGCGGGCTGCTTCTGCTTCGACTGATTTGGAGCGAGATACGCTCGCGTCGAAGTCCCGCAGCGCTTCCGCTTTCGACCGATTCGAGCGAGATACGCTCGCGTCGAAGTCGGGCGGCGGCTTCTGGTTTCGACTGATTTCGATCGAGATCCGTTCGGGTCGAGATCGCGCAGCTGCTTCTACTTTCGACTGATTTCGAGATACGCTTGCGTCGAAGTTGCGCGGCGGCTTCTGGTTTCGACTGATTCGATCGACATAGGTTCGGGTCGGATCGCGCAGCGGCTTCCGCTTTCGACGTACTGATTTCGAAGCGCGTCGCGTCGAAGTCGCGCGGCCGCTTACTGCTTTCAACGTGTTGATTTCGATCGAGGCAAGATTGCCGTCGCGTCAACGGTTCGCGCGGCCGCTTCCGCCTTCGAGGCGCCGATTTGATCGAGGCGAGATAGCGTTCGCGTCGCGGTCGGGCTGCACCTGCTCTCGGCGCGCGGATCCCGATCGAGCGGCCGCGACCGCGATCTCGAATGATGCCGATCGCCCGCTTCCGCTCTCGACGCTACAACCGATCGCGACGAAAGCGCCGTCGCGCCTACTCGCGGTCGGTCAGCCGCTTCTCGAGATCCTCGACGCGCTGGAGCAGTGCCCGCATTTCCTTCTCCAGCCCCGAGA
This sequence comes from uncultured delta proteobacterium, assembly GCA_963785725.1. Classification (GTDB taxonomy): domain Bacteria; phylum Myxococcota_A; class Polyangia; order Palsa-1104; family Palsa-1104; genus JAQBQH01. Next base: position 384,237 of record CAWAWS010000007.1, read on the forward strand.
GCGGCGACAGCGCATCGAACGTCGAGCGGATACGCTCGTCGACCTTCTTCTGCCACTCGTCGAACGTCTGCTGCGACCGCTCCAGGAACTCGCGCACGGGATGCGGCGCCGCAGGCGCAGGCGCCTCAGCCGTTGCACCCTCGACCGGCTCCGTCCCGTCTTCGCCGCCTTCGCGCTTGAAGATGCCGAGCATCTTCTCGCCCGCCTGCGACGCCAGCTGCGTCATGTTGCTCGCGCCCGACTGGATGATGTTGCGCAGCGCCGACAGCGGCAAGAAGCTCTGCTTCTTCTCCTCCTCGAAGATGATCTGCGTCAGCGTAATCGCCGTCAGATCCTCCTTGGAGTTGTTGTCGACGATCTTCACATCCTCGCCGCCGCGGATCATGTCGGCGATTTGTTCCAGCGTCACGTATCGGCTGCGCTGGGTGTCGTACAGCTTGCGGTTCGCATAACGCTTTACGACGCGGGTCTCCGCCATCGAATTCCCTTTCACAGTGTCGATCGCCAAGTGTCCCTCGAAGGACGCTAGCACGCGGCGTCAACCGTCGCCAGCGCGATGCGTCAGATTGGTCAAACCATTAGCACGCGTTTCCGAAATTGGTTAAACCATTGCCGCGCGTTTCCCGGCAATGGTTTAACCAATCGTGGTCGCTGGTTCAACCATTATGGTTCGTCGATCGCGTGCTACGATCATCGCGTGGACGCTGCGACCCTCGCGCGCCGACTAGTGGCGCTGCCCGCCGCCGCGATGCGCCAGGCCGCGCTGCGCGCGACGCTCGATCCGCTCGACGACGAGGCGGCGGCGCGTTTGTGCGGCGAGCTCGTGCGGCGCGGGCCCGATGGCTCCCCGTTCGATGTCGCCCTGTTGGCGCTGACGGCGCTGCTCGACTCGAACGCGCTCGGCTACGAACGGCACGCGGCGCTCTACGCGACGGCGCGCCGCCTCGACGACGAGCAGCTCAGCCTGCTCCTGTTGTCGGCGCAACCGCCGCCGCCTGGCCGTCCGCAGGCGGTCGAGTTTCCCGGGCGCGAGCTGACGCTGGGCGAGCGGAAGTCGTTGGCGCGCGGTCGGCGTCGCGAGCTGCTCGATCGACTGCTGCGCGATCCCGACGACAGCGTGCTCACGATCTTGCTCGGCAATCCACGCATCACCGAGGCGGACGTCGTGCGTCTGGCTGCGCGCCGACCGACGACGGCCGCCGCGCAGCGCACGATCCTCAGGTGCGAGCGGTTCATCGCGCGCTACGCGGTGAAGCGGGCCCTCGTGTTCAACCCCTTCACGCCGACGGATTTGGCGTCGCGCCTGCTCGTCTTGTTGGCGCGGCCCGATCAGCACGCCGTCGCCGCCGACGCGTCGCTGCACGATACGGTGCGCGCCGCCGCGCGCGCCGCCGTGAAGCGCCCGGCGATTGGTTTGACCTTATTGCGCGGCGGAAAAGAGTAGGCGTCATTCCGGTCAGCGTGGGCGGAGGCTGCGTTGGCGTCGCCTCGTGGTAGTCGGCACGGCAGGCGGCGCTCGTTCTCATCACGCGACACGAAGCATTGGGCACTTCCTCGTTCGACACGGCTCTCGCCCTCGCCGCCGATTGGTTTGACCTCTGCGCGCGTCACAATCGGCTGTTCAAGGGCGAGGCTGGTTCGCTCGCGATCGAGAGGGAGCGCGCGCCCTCTCGCAACGCCCGGATGCACGGCTGAATCGAATACCAACGAATGGTTAAACCAATGCGCGCAGTGGGTTGCGCGCGGTCGACAGGGACAGCGAGCTCCGCGCAACGCCCGGATGTACGGCTGAATCGAATACCAAGAATAGTTAAACCAATGCGCGCAGTGGTTTAACCAATGCGCGCAGCGTGAGCCAAGGCGTTGAGTGGTCAACCAGCGCGCTGAAGTAGTTAGCCAATGCGCTGAGTGGTTAGCCGGTTAGCTAATGCGCTAGGTCGTTAGCCAATGCGTTCATTGGTTAAACCAATGCGTTCATTGGTTAAACCAATGCGTTTATTGGTTAAACCAATTCGTTTATTGGTTAAACCAATGCGTTCATTGGTTAAACCATTGTGCACTGATCGGCGGGACTAGAAGACGAAGGCGCCGGAGAAGCTGAGCTGGACTTGGCCGCGTGACCGGTCGGTAATTTGCGTGGGATCGACCTTGCCGCAGTCGGTGGCGCTGTCGTTGCAAAACGTGTAGGCGAATTCGCCGGTGAACGCGAGGAAGTCGTAGAGCACCCGGAAGCCGGCGAACATGCGCCAGCGAACGATCGTGTCGGGATCGGGGAATATCGTGTTGGCGTTGATGTCGTTGGAGGTCGCGCCCTGTTTGTAGCTGTCGACGGCGGGCGTCGTGTCGATGACTTCGCCGCGCACGAAGCTGAGCAGCGCGCCGGCGCCGATGTACGGATCGAGCGTGAACGTGCCGCCGACGCCGAACGACTTCGAGACGGTCGCATCCAGCGCCAGCGTCGTCAGATCGACCTCGCCCGTGCCGAGCAGGTGCGACACCGACGCGCGCACCGCCAGCGACGGCAGCGCCCAGCCGTGAAAGCCCTCGTGCAGCGCAAACTTCGCGTAGCCTTGCACCGCGTACAAATTGCTGTCGATGAGCTTCGTCGCGCCGGCGCCGACCTCGAAGCCGGGCAGCGGCCACCACAATCCTTTGCGCGCCATCACCGAAATCGTCGACAAATAGCTCGAGGAAACGCTGGATACGCCCTGTTTCCAGTAATCGGCGTTATTCGATATCTGCGTAAATTGCGTTTCGAATGCCAATTGAAAGCCGGAATAGCCGAGCGTATCGGCGGGCGCCAGCGGTCCCGGCGCCATCACCAGCGACAGCTCGCTCATGAGGCTCTTGTACATCGACTGCCGCGTCGGATCGGTCGGATCGTTGAACGTCCCCGGCGTCGACGGTGGGCCGATGATGCGTTCGAGCGTCAAGTCGTTGCGGTCGGCGCGCGCGCGCAAGGGCAGCGCGGCGACGGCGAATGCGCACAGACCGACGGTGAGCGCGCGCATGTCCGTCGACGAGGCTAACCGCGCGCTCTCTTGAGTGTCAAGAAACGTTGCAGTAGCGTCGGCGCATGTCCTATAGCGAGATCTTGTATGAAGTGCGCGACTCGGTCGCTCGCATCACGCTCAATCGGCCCGACAAACGCAACCCGCTCGGCCCGACGACGATCGGCGAGCTTCTGCACGCGCTCGACGGCGCCAAGCGCGACGACGGCGTGCGCGTCATCGTGCTCACCGGCGCCGGCAAGGTGTTTTCGGCCGGCGGCGACCTGTCATCAATGGGTAGCGGCGGTACGCCCCTGCAAGCGAGCGGGAGTGGTTCAACCAAAGCGGGAACGTTCGTCGATCTGAACTTGGCGCTCACGCAGGTGGGCAAGCCGACCATCGCGATGGTCAATGGTCACGCGCTGGCGGGCGGGCTCGGGCTCGTCGTTGCGTGCGACGTCGCCATCGTCGCGGACGACGCGCAGCTGGGGACGCCGGAGATCAACGTTGGGCTGTGGCCGATGATGATCATGGCGACCATCTTCCGCAACGTGCCGCGCAAGCGTGGGCTCGAGCTCATCATGACGGGCGACAAGATCTCGGCGGCGCAGGCGGCCGAGCTCGGCTTGGTCACGCGCGCCGTGCCGCGCGATCGGCTGGAGGCCGAGGTCGATGCGCTGGCGCAGAAGCTGGCCGCGAAGTCGCCGATCGTGATGAAGCTCGGGCTGGAGGCGTTTTATCGCGTGCAGGACATGGAGTTGGAGCCGGCGCTGCAGTATCTGCAAGGGCAGCTCATGGCGGTGTTGTCGACGGAGGATGCGCGCGAGGGCTTGATGGCGTTCCTCGAGAAGCGCGCGCCGCAGTGGAAGGGGAAGTAAGCCCAGCGCCCGTTGTGCAATGGTTAAACCAATTGCGGGATTGGTTTAACCATTGAATTTTCCGTTGCGTTGGCAGCAAGCGAGCAGCGGCCGCTGCGAAATTGTGGTCAGGCGGCGCGGCCGCCGTTGCGAACTTGTGGTTAGGCGGCGCGGAGGCCGCCGCGAACTTGTGGTTAGCCGCGCTGCGGCTGTCGCGAGTCGTGGTCAGACCGAGCCTTCCTCGATGGTCAAACCATTCGCCTGATTGGTTTAACCATTCGCGAAGCCGCCGATCGGCGGTGGAGCGTCAGGGCTGCGGATCGGCGCAGCAGCGGAAGCCGGTGGAGTAGTCGTGATACGTCTTGGCGTGGGCCGTCGTCGTGTAGAGGCAGCCGGGACCGTTGATCTTCGCGTCCACGAAATAGCCGCCCTTGAAGATGCCGTCGCCGGCGCTGCTCGTGGCGTCGATCCACTCGTGCAGATTGCCGTGTAGATCGTAGATGCCCCAGCTCGACACGCAGCGCGGAAAGCTGCCGCCGGGCGCGACGGTGTTCGGCTGGTCGTCGCAGCAGCTGCTGTTCATGTTCGCGGACGTGAATACGTCGCCGGTGCCGAAGCAGTCGTTGACGGGATTCGTCGCGCGGCCTTCGTTGCAGGCACCGGCCTGGTAGGTGTTGCCGTAGGGATAGGTCCAACCTTGCGGCCCTTGGCAGGCGGCCAGCCATTCGCTCAGCGTGCACAGTCGCTTGTGTGCGGCGGCGCAGGCGGCGGCGGCCTGCGCTTCGCTGATGTAGCCCTGCGGCTTCACGCCGTCCGCGACGACGGCGACAATGGTTGAACCTTCGGCGACCGTGTCGACGGGCTGATCGTACGGATGCGCCGTCACCGCGCCGGTCGCGTCGACGACTTCGGTCGCGGCCTCGAAGCGGTCGACGCAAACGGCGCTGGCGCTCGTGCTCGTGCCACCGCCGCCGCCGTTCGCCGTGCCGCCACCAGTTCCGCCGCCATTTGTGCCGCCGCCGCTCGAGCTGCCACTCGAACCCGCCCCGCCGCTCGAGCTGCCACTCGAACCCGCGCCGCCGCTCGAGCTGCCGCTCGAACCCGCGCCGCCGCCGCTCGAGCTGCCACTCGAACCCGCGCCGACGCCGTTCGCGCCGCCGGTTCCGCCGCCATTCGGACCCGCGCCGCCGCCATCGGCGGTCGCGCTGCCGCCGTCGGCGGCGACGAGGCTGACGCGCGCCATGCCCGCCGGACAGCCGTTGCCTGCGTCGGGCGGTGCGGCGCCGCCGTCGCTCGTCACGCCGCCGTCATGCCCGCCGCCGCCGTCGCGCGCGCTGCCGCCATCGGTCACACGCGGGCTGTGCGACCGCGAGCAATTGGTTAAACCAATCGCGACCACCCAAGCGCACACGCGAAATCGGCGCACGCCTCAGGATAACGGAAGACGACTGTGCTAGGGCTAATGCGTGTCATTTCGCGATCGCTACGAGCCCTTCATCGCCTGGCGTTACCTCTATCGCCCGCGGCAGAACAAGACGGTGCGCACGCTGACGCTGTGGCTGCTGGCCCTGACGCTGCTCACGCACGTCGCGGCGCTCTTCGCTCACACGCAGCTGCAGGTGGTCGGCACGGCGCTGGCGCTGCCGTCGCTGCTATCGTTCCTGTTTTGCCTGCTGCTCAACGTCTTCTCGGGATTTACGACGGTGTCGATCATTGGTGTGACCATTGGCGTGCAGGCGTTGATGGTCGTCTTGGCCGTGACCTCGGGCTTTCAGCAGGCGTTCAAGCAGAAGGTCCTCGGCGTCAACGCGCACGTCATCGTCATGAAGTACGGCATGGACTTCGCGGAGTATCGCGACGTCATGAAGAAGGCCGAGCAGCAGCCGCACGTCAAAGCGGCGGCGCCGTTCGTGTTCATCGAGGCGATGGTGGCGGCCGACAAATCGTTCGGCGCGATGATCAAAGGAATCGACCCGGTGCGCTCGCTGCAGGTGCTCGACGTCAAGCAGAGCCTGGTCAGCGGTCGGGTCGAGGAGCTGGCGCGGCGCGCACCGCCGAACGATGGCGGCGATCCGCTGCCGTCGGCGCTGATGGGCAAGGAGCTGGCGAAGAAGCTGCACGTCAAGCTCGGCGATCGCGTGCGCCTCGTGTCGCCGAAGATCGATCTCGACCCCGGCGCCGGGCAGCTGGCGTCGCGCGAGTTTCGGCTCGCGGGCGTGTTTTCCACGGGATTCCAAGAGTACGACAGCCGCCTCGTCTACATCAACGTCACCGACGCGCAGGCCTACACCGGCAGCGGCGACGTCGTCACCGGCGTGGAGCTCAAGCTCGACGACGTCGACAAGGCGCAAGCGGTGGCCAAGACGCTGTACGCGAATTTAGGCGGACCGCCCTATCGCGTCATCGATTGGGAGGAGCTGAACCACAACTTGTTCACGGCGCTGCGCATGCAGAAGGTGATCATCACCGTCATCTTGACGCTGATCGTGATCGTGGCGGCCTTCAACATCATCGCCGCGATGACGCTGCTCGTGATTGGTAAGACCAAAGAGATCGCGATCCTGAAGTCGATGGGCATGCGTTCGGCGGGCGTGGCGCGGCTGTTTCAGGCGGCGGGTTTGGTGATGGGCGGGCTCGGCATCACATGCGGTCTCGGCGTCGGAGCAGCGACGGTGGCGGTGCTGCGGCGCTACAATTATCAGCTCGATCCGCATGTCTATTTGATCGATCAGCTGCCGGTGAAGGTGAACGCCGACGAGGTCTTGTTGACGGCGGGAATCACGCTCGCGATCTGCTTCGTGGCGACGCTGGTTCCGGCGCTGCAAGCGGCGCGGTTGGAGCCGGTCGAGGGGCTGCGGTACGAGTAGGCGCGCGTCGCGCGTGAAGCTCTGCTCGCCGCTTAACGTTGCAATTGGGGGCGCGCGTCGGCGCTGCGAGCGTGAGCCCGCGATAAGCCATCCACCATCTTGCGCGTTCCACGGATGGCCGGCGCGACCGAGCGGAACGGCGTGGCCGATGCTCGCTCGACCGGCCGTCAGCGACAGCCGATGCGGCCACTGGCCGCCCGCGCCATCCCGCCGAGCAGCGCGACCGTACTGCTGCGTGCCCGTGCGTGCACGATCACGCGCGCGCGCCGCCGCTACTGGGGCAGCTCGAACGTAAACTTATACGACTGAATGACATACGCCGCCGGCTTGCCATCCGTCGTCATCGCCGGCGTGAACTTGCACCGATGCATCAGCGTGTACTTCGCCTCTTCGTCGAGCCCATGCCCCAGCCCCGACAAGACCTTGATGGCGTGCACGTGCCCCTTCTCGTCCAGCTCGACGCGCAGCTTCACCTCGCCCTCGATGCCGAGCTGCTGCGCCTCCGCCGGATACTGCGCCATTTTACCGCACGCCTCGCCGTCGATGTCCGGCATCGTCTTGACGTAAACGTCCGACACCGGCGCGTAGGACGGCTTCGCCGGAATCGCCGACGCCGCCGGCAGCGGCACGACCGGCCCTTTGCCCGACTTCTTGGGATCGATCATCGTCGTATTGCCGACCGGCACCGCCATCGACGCGTCGCCCTCCGTCGTCGACGACATCGACACGCCGAAAATAGGCTTGGGCGGCTCTTTCGGCGGCTCCTTCGGCGGCTCGACGTTCGGCGGCGGCGTCACCGTCGGCGGCGGCGCCACGCGCTTGATCGGAATGACCTTCGGCTTCGGCGGCGGCTCGACCGGCTTCGGCGGCGGCGGCGTCACGCTCTTGACGACCGGCGCCGGCGGCGGCGGCCGCACGTCGATCTCCACCACCTTTGGCCCACGCGGCAACGGCGGCGGCACATGCAAGAGCCCGTACGCGATGCCGACGTGCACGACGATCGCACCGGCCAACGCGACGATTTCAGAGCGCTGCAAAGTCGACTCCGAGAACCTTACTGCGGGCTCGCGTCCGTATTGAGCGCGAACTTATGCACGCCGAGCGACTTCACGAGGTCGACGATATGGACCACGTCGCCATACGCGATGCCCTTGTCGGCGGCGATGATCGCTTGCAGATCCTTGTTCTTCGTCAGCATGTCGGGGATCAGCTTCTTGACCTTGTCCTCGTCGGTCTTCTCGCCGTTCGCATACAGCGAGTAGCCGCCCGCGGCCTCGCGCTGCAGCGTCAGCGACAGCGTCGACTTCAGCGTCTCGTCGCCCGTCGCCGCCTTCGGCAGCTCGACCTTGATCGACGGGTTGTTCACGATCATCGGCGCCGTCACCATGAACACGATGAGGAGCACCAGCGTAATGTCGACGAGCGGCGTGACGTTGATGTCGGCGATGGCGCCCGGCCCACCTTCGTCGTCCTCGTATTGCGTGCCGCCGCCGGCCATTACTTCGACTCCGACGGCTTGGCCGCGCCCTTCTTGCCTTCGCTCATGACGGCGCCTTCGTCGTTGCCTTTGAGCTGCGCGAGGACGATGTGGGCGAGCGCGTCGGAGTTGGCGAGCGACTGGCGCACGCGGCGGTTGAAGAAGTTGAACCCGACGACGGCCGGGATGGCGACGAGCAGGCCGACGGCCGTGGCGACGAGCGCCGACGAGATGCCGGCCATGACGACGCCGACGCCGCCCGCCTGATTCTTGGCCAGGTCATCGAACGACCGAATGATGCCGAGGACGGTGCCGAAGAGGCCGATGAAGGGCGCGTTGTTGCCGAGCGTGCCCAAGAACACGAGGTTGCGATCGAGCCGCATGCGCTCGCGCGCCTTCTGCCCGACCATGGCTTCGGCGACGGAGTCGGGGCCGCGCTCGGCCTCGTCGAGGCCGGCGGCGACGATCAGCATCTCCGACGCGTCCGAGCCCTTCACGCGAGCGCGCGCGTCGGCCAGGTTGCCCTTCGACAGAAAGCGACGCAGGTCGGTCTTGAGCGACTCGACGTCGATGGTGTGCGTGGCGAAGAACCAGGCGCGCTCGATCATGATGGCGACGCTGAGGATCGACAGCGCCACCAGCAGCCACAGGACCCATTCGGCGCCGAGCAGCGTGAGGGCGAGGAACTTTTCCGTAATATGCATGAGGCTCCGGTCTATATGCGAGCGCGGTTGCGCGTGGCAAGTCTAAGCGCGAACCGTTCGCCGTTCAATTGGTGTGACGCACGACGGCCAACCCGCGTTGCACCGCGCGTAGATGTCGAAATCACTGACGAGAATTATAGGGTTACGAGGCGGCGGCGGGATGTGTCGGCGTGGCGCTGGGAGGTGCCACCTTTGTGACTTCTGCCAACAGCACGGTCGCGTAAGCGCCCGGCGGCAGCATGAACTCGAGCACGATCGCGTCCGCCGAGTCGCCGGCGCGCACGGCCGCCGACGCCACCGGCACCGTCAGCGGGCGACGCGTGCCTTCGGCGAGCCGGCCGAGCACGACGAAGGTCGCGGCGTCGATCTGCTCCTCGGCCAAGATCTTCTGCTCGCGCGCGCCGGCCGGCGTTTCCGGCGGCGGCGCCATCATCTTGTGGCCGAACATCGGGCCGGTCACGACGAGCGCGCGCGCCGACAGCCGCGCCTGCGCGTCCGCCAGCGACGTCGCGTCGACGGTAAAGAGGCCGCCGGTGTCGCTCTTCTTGAGCACGTCGCCTTCCAGAGCCGTCGTCATCAGCGCGTCGTCGATGCGCGCGTCCAAGAAGCGGTTGAACAGCTCCGACTGATAGGCGCTCACGAGCATGCGCTTCTCCGTCGGTGGCACGCGGCGCGTCGAGGTCAGGAGCTGCTTGCCGCGCACGGCATTGTCGCCGCGCGCGCCGAACCGCTGCGGGCCGAAGTAGTTGGGCAGCCCATCGGTGACGAGCTTGGCGACGATCGCCTGCGCGCGGGCGATCGCGTCGGGGCCGACGCCGCGCACCGTGATCGTGAAGTGGTTGCCGGCGAGGTGACCGGTGCGCAGCTTGTTGCCGTGACGCGCGGCGGCCAGCACGCGCACGCCTTCCACGGCCGTCGCCAGCGCGCGCTCGGGCTCGAGGTTGGGCAGCGAGATCCACTGTCGCGTCAGCGCTTGGCGATCTTTTTGCCCGGCGACGCCGGCTTCGTTGGGCTTGATGGCCAAGGCGCGACACATTCGCGCCACCGCTTCGGCCGTCGTCAGGCCGCGCTTTTCGATGTGCACGAACGTATGGCTGCCTTCGCCCGACGGCGAATAGGCGGGCAGCTCGTCGACGATGAAGTCCTCGGGCGTAGTCTTGGCGGCGCCGCCCGTGCCGGGCAGGTCGCGCGTGGTCAGGCGCATTCGGCGCAGTATACTCAAGCGATGAGGCCGCTCGTCGCAATCGTCTTCGCCGTCGCTGCCGCTGGTGTCGCCGGCGGTTGCGCGCATGCTCCGACGACGATGGCGCCGGTGGCCGCGCCCGCTGCCGACGCCGACAAGGGCGCGCATGAGCCGATCGCGCTGCCGCATCGCGTGGTCGATTGCCAATCGGGCGACGAGCTGTCCGATCGCGCGCTCGACGACAAGCTGCGCGCGGCGCGCGTCATCTACGTCGGCGAGGAGCATCCCAATCCGCACCATCACGCGGCGGAAGTGGAGGTCCTCGAGCGCACCTACGCGGCCGAGCCGTCGGTGGGGCTCGGGCTCGAGATGCTGCCGCGGACGATGCAGGACGCGCTCGACGGCTACCTCAACGGCACGCTCGACGAAGCGGCGTTCCTAAAAGCGGTCGATTGGGAGCACACGTGGGGCTTCGACTACGGGTTCTATCGGCCGCTGCTCGAGTTCTGTCGCACGCATCATCTGCCGGTGTTCGCGCTGAACGCGCCGCCCGGGCTGGCGCACGCCATCGCCAAAGGTGGGATCGAGAGCCTGACCGACGAGCAGAAGCGCGCGCTGCCGGAGATGAAGCCGGGTCCCGAGGCGCATCGCGAGCTCGTGCGTGAGGCGTTCGCGCAGCATCCGCACGGCAAATTCGACGCCGCCAAGTTCGAGCGCTTCTATCTGGCGCAGCTGGCGTGGGACGAGACGATGGCGGAGCGGGTGGCGGCGGCGCTGAAGACGGCGACGGCGCCGGCGCGGCTCGTCGTCGTCGCCGGCGAAGGGCACACGCACAGCTTCGCCATTCCCGACCGCGCGCTGCGCCGTGGCGCGGCGCCCTATCTGACGATTCTGCCGGTCTTGGACACGGACGAGGCCGACGCGCGCAGCGATCACGTCGCCGACGTCTTGTGGGTCTTGCGCACCAGCCGTTGAAGGAGCCGGCGCGTCGCGGATGGGCGCGGCATTCACCGAAGTCGCCGAACGCCAACGCCCTACGGATCTTGCCCGTCCTCCGACGCCACAGCGGCCGCAGTCGTTCGACGACCCAGCGGCATTCGACGACGCGGCGGCGTGCGACGACTGCGGCGGTGTTGTTCGACGCCGCGCGGCGTTTGATGGCGCCACGGCCGCCGCAGTAGCGGCTGAAGTCGGTCGACTGCCTGCGTGCGCTCGGCGATTGTGTGCCGGCGAAGTCGGCTCGGCTTATGTCGCGCGCGTGGGCTGCTGACGCGACGCAGCGGTGTCCCCGCGGCAACATTGGGGACACTCATCGGACATGTTAAGTAAATACTTACTTCAGGGGGCGTTGCTGGCTTTGGTCGCTTCGGGCTGTGGCCCTTCGACCGGCGGCGGCGGTGGTGGTGGCGGCAACAACGGCGGCGGCGGCGGCGCCAGCGGCGGAGGTGGCGGTCTCGGAAATGCCGGCGGTACCGGCACCGGCGGTAACGGCGGCGGCTCTAGCGGCGGCGGCATGGGCAGCGGCGGCGGCATGGGCAGCGGCGGCGGAACGGGCAGCGGCGGCGGGACGGGCAGCGGCGGTGGGACGGGCAGCGGCGTGCTCTACGACGGCGACGGGCCCTACAGTTACACGAGCCAATCGATCGCCGTCACGAGCCCGAACGGCAGCTTCACGATCGTCGCCTATGTGCCGTCGACGAAGGTGCTGCACGCGGTCGTCATGCTGTCGTCGGGCTTTCAGCAGCCGGCGGCGGCCTACGCGCCGTATGGCGAGCGGCTGGCGTCGTGGGGCATCGTGACGCTCCTGCGCGACGACCCGGGCGTGCTCGGCGAGAGCTACGACAAGATCGTCGCCGACCTCGGCTGGATCGTGACGACGTGGCTGCCGGCGCAGCAGACGTCGGGACCGCTGGCCGGGCTCGTCGACGCCAGCAACGTCGGGTTCGCCGGCCATTCGCGCGGCGGGCAGAACTCGCTGTTCGCGCTGGAGCAGGGCGCAAAAGGGCTGGTCCGGGCGTTCTTCGGCATCGATCCCGTCGACAGCTCGCAGAGCGGCGCCGAGGCGCGCACCAACCTGTCGACGATTGGCATTCCCACGATCTTCCTCGGCGAGACCACCGACGGTGGCGGCTGCGCGCCCACGGCCGACAATTATCAGGTCTTGTACGGCGTCGCGCCCACGCCGTCGACGCTGATCACCGTCGTCAACGCCGATCACACGATGTTCGAAGACCCGTCGAGCTGCGCGTTTTGCACGCTCTGCACCGCCGGCACCGCCAACGCGATGACCGTGCTCGCGCAGACCAAGCGCTACCTCATGGCCTTCTTCGCCTATCAGCTGCTCGGCGACAAAGCCGTCGGGCCGACGCTCGCCGGCGCCGGCCTCGCCGCCGATGCGACGGCCGGGCTCGTGCAAACGATGTCGAAGTGAACGCCTAGTTGCTGCTGCAATTGGGGGCGCGCGTCGGTGCGGTGCGCGTGCGCCCGCGATAAACCAACGATCGGCGTGCCCAACTACACGATGGCCGATTCCGACGGAGCGGCCTCGCGGGCGGGCACAGCCCGCCCGCGCGAGCCCGCCGTGCCGTAAACCCCAACGCGACCGTCCCGAAATGCACGCCGCAGCCACGAATGCGCGCCGCAGCCACGAATGCGCGCCGCAGCCACGAATGCGCGCCGCAGCCACGAATGCGCGCCGCAGCTACGAATGCGCGCCGCAGCCACGAATGCGCGCCGCAGTCACGAATACGCGCCGGCAGCTACGACATGCGCGCCGGCGGCTACGACATGCGCACCGGCGGCCGCGGCATGCGCGCCGGTTGCCGGCTACCCCTTCAAAATATCGAGGTACATCCGGCAGCTCTTGTTCCCCGGCTCCTCGGCCAACACCGACTCCCACTCGGCCTTGGCCTCGTCCTTGCGCCCCAGCGAATACAAGGTCACGCCCAAATTGACCCTCGCCGGCACGTACTTCGGCGACTGCTGCTTCACCTGCTGATACTCCGCGACCGCCGCTTCCTTGTCGCCCATATCGCGCAGCGTCGCCGCCAACTTCGTCCGAATGTCGATGAACGTCGGACACAGATCGAGCGCGCGCCGATATTCCCGCGCCGCCTCCTCGTTCATGCCGATGCCCGCATACGCGTCCGCGACCCGCGCGTGCATGTTCGCGATCTTGCCTTTCGCGAACGGGTCCAACTGCCGCGGCTGCGCCCGCGAGCGCGCGATCGCATGCGCGTAGACATCCTTCGCCTGCTGATATTTCCCGAGGTCGTTATAGGTAACGGCCAAATTCAAGGCCGCTTCCGTGTAATTCGGGTTGATCACCAGCGCCTGCTCGAACAGCTCTTGCGCCTGCGTGAAGTGGCCGTGACCGTGCTGGATGACGCCGAGCATGTTGAACATGTCGGCGAATCCCTGATGCTCGCGCACGATCTGCTGGAGGATCGGCTCCGCCTGGTCGTACTCGCGATTCTCGTAGTGCTCACGCGCGAGGTGCATCAGGTTACGCAGCCGTTCGTCCATGAATCTCCTTTAACTTCCCGTCAGAGGCGCGAGCCGTACCGCTTGTCGATGAACGCGATGTAGAGCCGCGCCTTCTCCGACCGATAATCGTCGGGGTGGGTCGCAGCCAGCCGGACGAACGTCGCGCGCGCTTCGCCCGGCTTCTCCATTTTCAAATATACGCGGCCCAACAGCAACATGATTTCCGGCTCACGCTGCGCGCCCGGATATTGGCGAATGATGCCTTCGAGCCGCCCGATCGCCGAGAACGGATGATTGTTGCGCAAGTAGAAGTCGGCCACGTACAGCTCGTGGTCGGTCAGCTTGCGGATGCACTCGCCGATGAGCTTGCGCGCTTCGATGGCGTAGTTCGTCTCGCCGTATTGATCGGTGAACGCCGTCAGCTCGCGCAGCGCGTCGATGACCGGGCCCTGATCTTTTTCGTACGACGGCGGCAGGATGAACCAGTCGCTCGGGATCTCGCGATAGTAGCCGTAGCCGATGCGGAAGGCGCAGTAGCCGTCCTGCACGCGCTCGTTGCCGGGGTGCGCCTTGATGAAGTTCTTGTAGTCGTCGATCGCCTCGACGAACTTCTCGTGGCCGAACTCGCTGTCGGCGAGGCCGAGCTCGGCCATCGTCGCCCAGCGGCTGAAGCCGAACGTCGAGCGCACGTGGCGGAAATACTGCTCGGCCGTGATCCAGTTCTTCTCCTTCAGCTCCTTCACACCCTTTTCGTAGTTCTGCTGGGCAGTCGGATAGAAGTTCGGGACCGAGCGGAGGAAGCTGTTGGCTTCACCGGCACAGGCAGTGGCGAGAAAAGCCGCGAGCACAGCGGCGATGACGTTTCGGTACGACATGAACGGCCAATCCTCCTCGGCAGACCCGCGCCTGTCAAAGCAAATGGTGTACGATGCGCCGATGCCGCGCCTGGTTGCCTGTCTCGCCCTCGGTCTCGTCGTCGGCTGTGCGACTACTTCGCGAACCGAGCTGCCGCGTCCGCCCGAGCCCACGGATGGTCCGCTGCAGACGGCGGGCGCGCGCTGCGCCGGCGGCGTCTGCAAGTGCCGCCCGGTCGACGACTTCGGCCGCGGCATGGAGGGCAACACCGCCGTCGAAGGCGACGTGGCGCCGGGCAAAAAGCGCTTCGAATTCCGCACCGGACGCGGCTTCGAGAACGTGCGCGTGACGATCGACAGCCAAGGCACGCTCGTCAAAGACACGACGCAGGTCGAGCCCACGTGCGGCTACGTCGATCTGCCGCCCGGTCGTCACGCGGTCAAGCTGCGCGTCGTCGCCACCGACAAGAGCCAAGGCATTCACCCGCGCCTGCTCATCGGCGAATTCGGCGTCAAGACGACCGATTGGTACGACATCTTCGCCTTCGCCTGCGGCGCGACCGGGCCCTGCATCAAGGACGACATGAAGATCTGGCTCGACCAGGCGCGCGCCGTGCCGCGCGGCCTCTTCGACAAGTGCAGCTCGACGCGCGTCGAGGGCTTGCGCTGGTCCGTCGAGCACTCGCCCGAGCAGACGCTGGAAGATCTGACGCTGGAGCTGGTGCTGCACGTCTATAAATTCGAGCCGCGGTTCAAGCACGGCACGCCCAGCTGCAAAGGGCTGAGCGGCGGCACCTCGGCCGAGGACGAGCTGGCGCAGTGACGGCGAGGCTCGCCTTTCCTTGCGCCGTCAGGCGGAGGCGAGGGCCGGGGAGGCTGCGTTGACCGCGCGGCTTTGCGGCGCGGTCGTGCTCGTCGCGCTCCTGTCGGCGGCGTCGCCGGCGCACGCGCAGGCGGCGGCGTGGCTGCGCGAGCGCATCAACACCGAGTGGCTGGTCGCCGCCGGCGGTTGGCGCACGGCCGTCGGCAACGACGTGCGCGCGCCCGGCTTCGACGCCGTGGCCGGCGGCGGCGAGTTCCTGATCGGCCTCGAGGTCGGCGCCGGCTTGGCCGTCATCGGCGACGGCCGCGTCCTCGTCGGCGAAGCCGGCGGGCAGACGACCTATTTCGAGGCCTTGGGCTCGGTGGCGCTGCAGCTGCGCCTCGGTCGCGTCCGGCTGCGCGCCGGTCCGGCCGCGGGCGACGTGCGCTGGCGAACCGACTCGGCCGTGCTCGCGGGCGGCTTCTTGGCCGGCTCCATCGACCTCTTTCCGCTCGGCGGCGGCCGCCTGTCGACGACGGTGAGCGTACGCCTCGACTTCGACGCCGACATCGGCGCGCGCACGCTCCTGCCCGACGATTCGCTAGCGTTGGCCCTTGGCCTCGGCCTGCGCTATTGATGCTGACCTTCGCTCTCAAACTTCTTGGATCCGGACCCAACGCGACTCCGCGGCTGCGATTCCGGTTGCCGCGGCCCTTTGCCGAAGTGTAATCAAGGACCCATGCTCGCCCATCCTGACGCCTGGGATGTCATCGTCGTCGGAGCCGGTCATGCCGGTTGCGAAGCGGCGCTGGCGGCGGCGCGATTGGGTCGACGCACGCTGCTCATCACCGGCGACCTCGACAAATTGGCGCAGATGTCGTGCAACCCGGCCGTCGGCGGCGTCGGCAAAGGGCACCTCGTCAAAGAGATCGACGCGCTCGGCGGCGCGATGGCGCGCGTCACCGACGCCGTCGGCATTCAGTTCCGCCGGCTCAACATGTCCAAAGGGCCGGCCGTGCGCGCGACGCGCGTGCAGTGCGACAAGGCGCGTTATCGCGTCGAGATGCGCCGCGTCGTCGAAGCGCAGCCGAACCTGGATTTGCTGCAGCAAGAGGGCGCGCGACTGCTCGTCGAGAACGACGAAATCGTCGGGCTGGAGACGACGCTGGGGCTGCGGCTGTCGGCGCGCGCGGTCATCATCACGACGGGCACGTTCTTGCGCGGTCGCATCCACGTCGGCGACGCGCAGTACGACGGCGGTCGCGCCGGCGAAGCGCCGAGCCGCGGCCTGTCGGCGTCGCTCGAGTCGCTGGGCTTTCCGCTGGCGCGCCTGAAGACGGGCACGCCCTGTCGCCTCGACGGTCGCAGCATCGACTGGAGCCGCTTGGAGGCGCAGCCGGGCGACGTGCCGATGCCGCAATTCTCCGACGACGGCCCGGCGCCGCCGCTGGAACAGCGCAGCTGCTACATCACGTACACGACGGACGAGACGCACGCGCTCATCCGCGCCAACTTGCATCGCTCGCCGCTGTATGGTCTCGAGCGCTCGTTGACGGGGATTGGGCCGCGCTATTGCCCATCGATCGAGGACAAAGTGGTGCGCTTTGCCGACAAGGCGCGCCATCAGATCTTCCTCGAGCCCGAAGGTCTCGACACGCACGAGGTCTATCCCAACGGCATCTCGACGTCGCTGCCGGTCGATGTGCAGCTGCAGCTCATTCGCTCGATTCCCGGGCTGGAGCGCGCGCACATGATGCGGCCGGGTTACGCCGTCGAGTACGACTTCTGCGATCCGCGGCAGCTCTCCGCGACGCTCGAGACCAAGCGGGTGCGCGGGCTGTATTTGGCGGGGCAGATCAACGGCACGTCCGGCTACGAAGAGGCGGCCGTGCAGGGCTTGCTGGCGGGCGCCAACGCGGCCTTGGCGCAGCTGGGCGCGCCGCCGCTCGTGCTCGGTCGCGATCAGGCGTACGCCGGCGTGCTCGTCGACGATCTGACGACGCAAGGCACCGACGAGCCCTACCGCATGATGACGTCGCGCGCCGAGCATCGCCTGCTCTTGCGCGAGGACAACGCCGACGAGCGCTTGACGCCGCTCGGTCGCACGCTCGGCCTCGTCGACGACGCGCGCTGGACGGCGTTCTCCGCGCGCCGCGACGCGCTGGCGAGCGAGATGTCGCGGCTGCAGGGCACGACGCTCGCGCCGTCGGCCGGCGTCAACGATCGGCTGGCGGCGCTCGGCACGTCGCCGCTCAAGAAGCCGGTGACCTTGCTCGAGCTGTTGCGCCGCCCCGAGGTCGACTATGCGACCTTGCGCCGCGGCTTCGGCGGCGTCGACGATGCGCGCGTGGCCGAGCGGACCGAGATTCGCGTCAAATATGCCGGCTACGTCGCGCGGCAGAACGAAGAGGCAGCCAAGCTGCGCTCGCTCGAGGAGCTGGCGCTGCCGGCGACGCTCGACTACGACGGCCTCGCGGGGCTCTCCCACGAAGTCAAAGAGAAGCTGGGGCGCGTGCGCCCACGTTCGATCGGACAGGCCAGCCGCATCGCCGGAGTGACCCCGGCGGCGGTTTCGATCTTGATGGTTCACTTGCGCGCTTATCGTCGAGCGGAGGGTGCATGAACGAGCGGAATTCTTGCGCGGAGCAGTCATGAAGCGGTCCATCGCGTCCCTGAGCTGTACGGCTGCTTTGTTGTCCTCGTCCGTCGCCTTCGCCGGCGGCTTCGAATATCCGGGCGCAGGCTCGGAGGCGCTCGGTCGCGGCGCGGCGTTCACCGCCAAAGCCGATGACGCCACGGCCTTTGACTACAACGTCGCCGGCTTTGCGCGTCAGCGCGGCACGCGGCTCCTGTTCGACAGCAACCTCATCTTCAACAGCTACAGCTTCCAGCGCACGGGCACCTATCCCGATGTGCCCAGCGCCAGCGTGCCTTACGGCGGGCAGCCTTTTCCGTCGGTGCACAACTCGGCCGGCCCCGGCTACGTGCCGACCGTCGGCGTCAGCACCGACTTCGGCTACTTCGATCGCTGGACGTTCGCGCTCGGCCTGTTCGCGCCCAACTCGGTCAGCACGCGCGACTACGGCACGACGGTGAAGCTGCCCAACGGCATGAGCGCGCCCTCGCCGGCGCGCTACGACATCACGCGCATCGACACCGTCGTCGCCTATCCGACGATCGCCGCCGCCTTTCGCGCGACGCATTGGCTCGACATCGGCCTCGAGGCGTCGCTCGTCTACGCCAACCTCGACCTCGGTAACGCGTCGCTGGTCTACATCAGCGGTGGTCCCAACGGCCTGTGCAAGAGCGTGGAAGCGGCCGCCTGCGACGGCATCACCGACATCAAGACGACGACCATCACCGGCACCGGCGCGCTCGGCCTCATGTTCCACCCGACGAGGACGATCGACATCGGCCTCAACGTGCGCCCGCAGATCAACATCAACACCAAGGGCAAGGCCTACGCGACGGCGCCGCCGGCGCTGTCGCAGGTCGCCATCACGCCCGGCGCGGCCTCGTTCGATCTCAAGATGCCGACGGTCGTTCGCCTCGGCATCCGCTACGTGTTCAAGGCCGCGGACAACTTCGAGGTCGGCGACATCGAGCTCGACGGCGACTACGAGAACTGGAAGAACGCCGAAGGTACCGGCGACCAGGTGAAGATCCCCGATCTCGATCCGCTGCAGAACCTCGATCCGACGATCACGCACCACTATCAGGACACGGGCTCGGTGCGCGTCGGCGGCGCGTACAACATGCGGCTGGCGGCGGGCGTGTTGACGTTCCGCGCCGGCTTCTTCTTCGACTCGGCGGCGACGAAGGACGCGGACACGCGCATCGACTTCGACACGATGGCCAAGTACGCGCCGACGGTCGGGCTCGGCTACACGGTGCGCGGCATCACGCTCAACGTCGGCTACGCGTACATCTGGGAGCCGGCGCGCAACGTCACCAACGGCGACATCCGGCTCATCAACGGCATCATCCAAGGCAACAACGACACCGTGCTCAGCCCCGGCGGCAAGCCCACCGACGTCATCAACAACGGCTATTTTCAAGCGCACAACCAGATCTTGTCGGTCGGCTTGACGGTCGCGTTCGACGATCTGATCGGCCGTCACCGCCGCGTCATTCACTGGCAATAGCCAAACGGCCGCGGGCGGCCCGTTCGCGTCGTTGTCGCTGCGCTCCGGTGCTCACGTACCAAAGCGTACGCTCCGCTCCGGTGCTCGCTCCGCCTAGCGCCCGGGCCGCCCGCGACCGTTTGGCCGCCGTGGGCGCAAGCTCAGATCACATTCGAGCTTAGTTAGAGTCAGGCCGCAGGAAGCCAGACAGTAAACGTCGTGCCTTGACCCTCCGACGACTCGACGCGGATGGCGCCGCCGTGGAGCTCGACGATGCGTCGCGCGATCGGCAGGCCGAGGCCGCCGCCTTGGCGCGTCGAGAACGTCTCGTCGAAGATGCGCGGCAAGTCGGCGGCGGCGATGCCGCAGCCGGTGTCGCTGACGCGCAAAGCGACGCCGCCGGCATCGGGGCGCGCGTCGAGCGTGATGCCGCCGCCGCCGTCGGTGGCTTTGACGGCGTTGAGCACCAAGTTGAGCACGACCTGTTTGAGCCGCGCGCCGTCCGCGCGCACGTGTGGCAGCAGCGGATCGCAGTGCACGGCCACGCGCACGCGCGCCGGCGACGTCATCAAGTTCACGTCGACGACCTCGTGCAAGAGCGCGTGCACGTCGACCATCGACGGCGGCGAGCGCACTTCACGCCGCTCGACATATTCCTGCACCAGCCCGGCCACGCGCGTCGCCTCGCCGTCGATGGCGCGCGCCAGCCGCACGCGCTGCGCGTCGTCGCAGTTGGGCCGCGCGATCACCTGCGCCGCCGCGCTGATCGCCGCCAGCGGGTTGCGCACTTCGTGGGCGAAGCTCTTGGCCGACGACGCCAGCTCTTCGCGGCGCGCGCGCTCCTCCTGCTCGCGTCGCGCCGCTTCCACCTCCGACAGCTCGCGAAACACGGCCAGCGCGCCCATTCCGCCGTCGACCTCGACGCTGGCGTTGGTGAAGCCCAAGTTGCGCTCGCCGTGCTTGGTGCCGATCGTGACGCGCCGTTGTGCGGCGTCGCCGGAGACGAGGAACAAGGGCTCGCCGCCGGGCAGCGCGTCGCCGATGGTGCGGCCGAGCAGCGCGTCGGCGCTGCGCGCGAGCATGGCGCAGGCGGCCGCGTTGACCTTGACGATGACGCCGCCGCCGTCGACGACGACGAGGCCCGACGATAGATGATCGACGACGTTCTCGAGGAACGCCTGGCGCGCGCGGATCTCCTCCGACAGCCGCTGCATGCGCAAGAACACGCGCAGCTTCGCGTCGAACAGGTCGACGTTGAACGGCTTGGCGACGAAGTCGACGACGCCCAAGCCGTACGCGCGCTTGACGGTGGCGCCGTCGGTGATCGCCGAGATGACGATGATCGGCATGTCGTCGAGCTCGCGGCGCTGGCGAATGCGCTCGAGCACCGCGAAGCCGTCGAGGTTGGGCAGCACGAGATCGAGCGTCATCAGCGCCGGTCGTCGCGCCGCCAGATGCGCCAGCGCCGAGGCGCCGTCCTTGGCCGCGACGAGATCGACGCCCAGCGGCTCGGTCAACGCACGCAGCAGCTCGACGATGCGCTCCTCGTCTTCGCAGGCCAAAACCAGCGGCCGTGGATCCAAACTAAACAGCGCCTCCTCGGTAATTCAAGAGATCAGGCCTCGTCGTGGTCCATCGTCGACGTGAGCGAGCCGAAATATTCGTTGAGCGCCATCAGCTGGTCGACGTCGAGGCCGGCGAACTTGACGCCCATGCCCGGCTCGTCGTCGCCGTCGTCGCTGTCCTCGGCTTCGTCTGCGCCGCGGGCGGCGATGACCCAGCGGACGTCGCCGCGCACCTCGAGCGGGCGCGACGCGGCCGGCACGCTGAGCGCAATCTGCAGCGCCGTGCCCGGCGGCGGCGGATGCGCGGTCATGATGAAGGCGCCGCCGACGCCGATGTTCTTGGTGAACGCGCGCTGCTCCTCACCGAGCTGGCCGCCGTCCAAGATGCGATAACGGACTTCCACACGGCGGCCGGGACGCGCCTTGCCGCGGAAATGCCCGCGCCGTTCGCGTTTCGACTCTGCCACCACGGTATTTTCGCTACAGACCGACGGAGGTGTCAAGCGACGCCGTCGTTAGCGGGTGTTGGGATTGACACTCCTGCCCGTCGCTGGCATGGTCCAACTCCCGTGAAGATTCACCTCATCGGCATCTGCGGCACTGGAATGGGCCCACTGGCCGGCCTGCTCAAGGCCGCGGGCCACGATGTGCGCGGCTCCGACTCGGACGTCTATCCGCCGATGTCGACGCAGCTGGCGGAGCAGAGCATCCCGGTGATGAACGGCTACGGCGACGCCAACTTGGACTGGCAGCCGGACACGGTCGTCGTCGGCAACGTGCAGACGAAAGATCAAGTCGAGGTCAAGGCGGCGCAGGCGCGCGGGCTCAAACTGACGTCGTTTCCCGCGCTCTTGGAAGAGCTGTTCTTGACGCGGCTGCACTCGCTCGTCGTCGCGGGAACGCACGGCAAGACGACGACGTCGTCGCTGGCGGCGTCGGTGCTCGTCGACGCGCAGCGCGATCCGAGCTTCCTCGTCGGCGGCGTGCCGGTCGGCTTCGGGCGCAGCTGGCGGCTCGGCCAAGGCCCGCACTTCGTCGTCGAAGGCGACGAATACGACACGGCCTTCTTCGACAAGGGCTCGAAGTTCCTGCATTACCAACCGAAGACGGCGATCATCACCAGCGTCGAGCTCGACCACGTCGACATCTTCGACTCGCTCGAGGCCATCAAAGACGCGTTCCGCAAGTTCGTGGCGCTGATTCCCGCGAACGGCTTGTGCGTCGTCGCCGCCGATTCACCGGGCGCGCTCGATGTGGTCAAAGACGCCAAGTGCAAGGTCGAGACGTACGTCGTGCGCGGCGCCGAGAATCCCGACGCGCAGGCCGATTGGATCGCGCGCGCCATCGCCATGCGTCCCGGCGGCCGCACGCTGTTCGAGGTCACGCACGCGGGCAAACCGTTCGGCGTCTTCGACACCGGCCTGCCCGGTGGCTACAACCTCGCCAACGCGCTCGCGGTCATCGCGTCGTGCGCGTCGCTCGGCCTGTCGCCGGAAGAGATCGGGCGCGGCATTCGTCGCTTTGCCGGCGTCAAGCGACGGCAAGAAGTGCGCGGCGTGGCGCAAGGCGTGACCGTCATCGACGACTTCGCGCACCATCCGACGGCCGTGCGCGAGACGCTGCGCGCGCTGCGTCGTCGTCATGGTGGCGGCCGGCTCATCGCCATCTTCGAGCCGCGCTCGGCGACGTCGCGGCGCGCCGTGTTCCAGAAGGATTACGCCGAGGCGTTCGCGGAAGCAGACGAGATCATCGTCGGCGCCGTCAGCCATCCCGAGAAGGCGCCGGCCAACGATCGCTTCGATCCCGAGCGGCTGGCCGCCGATCTGCGCGGCAAAGGCGTGCCCGCGCGCCACGTCAGCGACGTCGAGCAGATCGTCGCGCAAGTGGCCGAGCGCGCCGCCGCCGGCGACACCGTCGTCATCATGACGTCGGGTGGCTTCGAGGGCATCCACGACAAGCTGTTGGCGCGGCTCGGCGACGCGGTCGTGCCGGCGCGCGCCGAAGATCTGCCGGGCGTGCGCGATCTGCTCGCGCGCACCGAGCTGCCGTTCGAAGAGCTCGACGAAGTGGTGGGCGATCTGCTCGTGATGCGCGATCCCGAGGGCCAAATCGTCGGCTGCGTGGCGATGGAGCTGCACGACGACGCCGGCCTCTTGCGCGGCTTGGCGACGGCGCCCGAACGGCGCAGCCAAGGCCTCGGCTGGATGCTCGCGGACGCGGCGCTCGGTCGCGCGCGCAGCCGCGGCGCCCGTCGCGTCTACTTGTTGACCGAGAGCGCGAGCGACTTCTTCGCCGAGAAGTTCGGCTTCCGCGCCGTGCCGACGTCGATGGTCGACGCCGCCGTGGCCGAGTCGTCGCAGTTCCGCCATGCGCCGCCCAACGCCGTCGCCATGCTCCTCGACCTGCCCGTCGACGACACGGCCTAAATGACGCCCGAGCTCGTCGTCGCGCTACGGGTTGCGCGTGAAGCGGGCGCCATCTTGCGCGCCGGCGCCGGTCGCGCCCACGCCTCGGACGCCAAGCGCACGACCATCAATCTCGTCACCGAATACGACAAGCGCTCGGAAGCGCACGTCGTCGCCGCGTTGCGCGCCGCCTATCCCGCCGACGAGATCATCGCCGAAGAGGGCGGCGGCCACAGCGGCAGCTCCGGCCGGCGCTGGCTCGTCGATCCGCTCGACGGCACCACCAACTTCGCGCACGGCTTGCCGTTCTTCTGTGTCTCCATCGGCGTCGAGGACGCGGGCGGCGGAGTGGCCGGCGTCGTCGAGGCGCCGGCGCTCGGCTGGACCTTCTACGCCGCGCGCGGCCACGGCGCCTGGTTGGTGCAGCCGCTGCTCCACGCCGAGCCGCGCCGTCTCGCCGTCAGCGCCACCGCGACGCTCGCCGGCGCCGTGCTCGCCACCGGCTTCCCCTACGACAACGCGACCAACCCGCGCAACAACTTCGCTCAGTGGAGCGCCATCTACCCGCGCACGCAGGGCTGCCGTCGCGTCGGCGCCGCCGCGCTCGACCTGTGCATGCTCGCCGCCGGCTGGTTCGACGGCTACTGGGAGCGGCAGCTGAAGCCGTGGGATGTCGCGGCCGGCGCGCTCATCGTCACCGAAGCCGGCGGCCGCATCAGCGACTACGGCGGCGCGCCGTTCAAGAGCGACCACGGCGAGGTCTTGGCCTCCAACGGACACGTTCACGACGAGCTCGCCGCGGCGCTCGCCGCCGTCGACGCCGGCTAGACATGGGCGACCTCGTCGTCCTCGGGGTCAGCGGTCGCACTTGTCGCCTCGATCTGCTGCCGCCCGAAACCGGCGACGACGGCGGCTATCGCAACGTGCTGCCCGGCTATCACACGCTGCGCGTCCTGCGCGATGACGGCCTGTGGCTGGGCCTCGATCTCTTCCTCACGCCCGATGACGATCGCGTGGCCGCCTTTCGCCTCGACGGGGATCGCTTCATCGACGCGCGCCACGAGCCGCTGCCGCCGCGCGATCGCCGGCGCGACGTGCTGGCGCAAGCTGCCGCCGGCGCGCGCGCCTGGCAAGCCGCGACGTCCGCCCTCGACGCCGCGTTCTACGCCAATCCGCCCAAGCACCCAGAGGCGTTCAACCTGCCCGTGCTGCAGGCGATGTTCGTGCAGGTCGCCTTCTGCGAGCCCTATCTGGCGTCGGCGAACATGACGAAGCTCGTCGCCCGCCTGGCCGAGCCCGCGCGGCTGGCCGGCGCGCCCGCGGCCGCCGTCGAGCTGGCGCGCTCGCTCGGCGCCATGGTCGCGCTCGTGCCGCGCCTCGCCGCCGACCTGCCGCTCGACGACGTCGTCGGCGCGCTCTCGGAAGTCGGCAACGCGCGCGGCGAGGTCGACCTCATCGCCGCCGCCAGCCGCTTGCAGCTGCAGCTGTCGAAACAAAATTAACGGATATTGAAATAATAGAAACGAATCAGGTAAACGTAGCGATGACGGGCGCGTGATCGGACGGCTTGACGCCCTTGCGCGCCTCGCGGTCGATGACGCAGCTGTCGCAGCGACGGGCCAGCGACTCCGACGCGAAGATGTGGTCGATACGCAGCCCGCGTCCTTTGGGAAACGCCAGCATTTGATAATCCCACCACGAATAGACGCCGCCTTCGTGATGGTGCAGCCGAAATAGGTCGACCAAGCCCCAGGCGCGGATATTTTCCAGCGCTTTACGCGCGTCGATGTGAAAGAGCGTCTCTTTCTCCCACGCCACCGGGTCGTGCACGTCCTTGGCTTCGGGCGCGACGTTGAAGTCGCCGCACAGCGCGATCTGCTCGTTGCGATCGTGCTTGTCGAGCCAGCGCCGCATGCGCGCCATCCACTGCATCTTGTATTCGAACTTGTCGCTGCCGACCGCTTGACCGTTGGGGATGTAGGCGCTGGCGATGCGCACGCCGTCGATGACCGCCGAGATCAGCCGCGCCTGCGGATCTTCGACGCCGTCGTCGAGGCCGATGCGCACGTCGGTCGCCTTCTTCAGCGACACGATGGCCACGCCGTTGTACGTCTTCTGCGCCGTGAGCACGACCTCGTAGCCGATGGCCGTGAACAGCTCCATCGGAAACTTCTCGGCCTCGACCTTGAGCTCCTGCATGCACAAGACGTCGGGCCGATTGGCCTCGAGCCACGGAATGACGCGCTCGGTGCGCGCGCGGATCGAGTTGACGTTCCAAGTGGCGATCTTCATCGGCGCGAACTTAGCAGAGCGTGCGGACGATGTTGCAGGTGAAAAAAGCGGGAGTGCTCGTCGGAGAGTCTAGTAAGCCGGGTTTTGTTCCGCCAAATACAGCCTGACGGCGGTGGTCATTCATCTAGGCGCGCCATTGCTGACGAGCTCGAGCGACCTGACCCGGAGGCAGCGCGACGGGCCGCCGCGATCACTTGCGTGATGCCTCCTGCTTGGTCTTGCTCCAGGTGGGGTTTGCCATGCGATCCCTGTTACCAAGGATCCGGTGCGCTCTTACCGCACCATTTCACCCTTACCACTTTCGTGGCGGTTTGTTTTCTGTGGCACTGTCCTTCGGGTCGCCCCGACCGGCCGTTGACCGGCACCTTGCCCTGTGGAGCCCGGACTTTCCTCTCGTGGCCGAAGCCACCAGCGACCACCTCGTCTTCTCCGACGAGCACTCCCAATCGCGAAAACTGATACTGAAGCGGTTACTTCAGTATTACTTCTTGGTGCCGGCTTCTTTGCCTTCGGAGGGCGCGCCGTCGCCGGTGCCTTCCATGATCTTGTCCCAGTAGATGATGCGGTTGCAGTTGCCGCACAGCTCGATCGAGTCGCCGCGCTGGATCATGTTGAACAGCTGCGGCGGGATGTTCATGTTGCAGCCCTGACAGGTGCCGTTCTTGACCGGCACCAGCGCCAGACCGCGCTTCATGCGGATGGCCGAGTACTTCTTGAGCACGTCGGGACGGACGCGGCCGGCGGCGACTTCGCGGCCTTTGCGCTCCTCGGCGATCTGCTTCTGCAGCTCGGCGATCTTCTCGTCCGCCGCCTTCTGCTCGGCCGCGACATGCTCCTTCAACGCCTGGAAGTCCGCCTCGTGCTGCTCGATCGACGTCTTGGCCGTCTCGACCGCACCGACGAGCTTGGAGACCTCTTCGCCGCGATCGGCCGCGTTCTTGCGCGTCGCCTGCAGCTCGCGCTCGGACGCCATGTACTCCTTGGCGTTCTTGACCGCCGCCGAGTGCTGCTTGGCGGCGATCGCGCGCTGCTCCTGCGTCTTCATGTCTTCTTCCTGACGCTTGCGCCAGGACTCGGTGTCCGACAGCTGCGCGCGCTCGCGGTCGAGCATGGACTCGACGCGCTTGAGATCCGCGTTCATCGCCTCGAGCTTGGTCGGAAACGACTTGACCATCTGCTCGAGCTCTTGAATGCGCGCATCGTGACGTTGAAGCTCGGTCAATAAGAGCAATTGATCTTTCAAACCCGTTCTCCTTCGTGGGCCCACCTGGACTTGAACCAGGGACCAGCCGGTTATGAGCCGGCCGCTCTGACCAACTGAGCTATGGGCCCGAGTTCTCGTCGGTGCCGTCGGTGGTAGTTGAAATGTAGCACTTTCCGGCGGCGACGCTCGCGGACGTTAGATCGTCCTTTACGGCTTGGCAAGCGATGACCCACCTGCTTGTGACAACTATCGAAATTAAAGCGTTGCGACGCTGCGATGTCGGCTCGAGTACAAAACGTAGGCGGCGCGGGCGTAACCAGAATTACTGCAGCGCGAGATCGGCTTCGGTCAGCAGCATCTCTTTGTTGTTGATGAGCTGCACCACGCGCATCCGATACGTGTGGCCGGCGCGGAAGCCCTCTTCGGGCGACAAGGCGACGCGCGCCGCCAGCGTCTTGCCCGCTTTGAGCGGCGCTTGATACAGCGCCGTGTATTCGTGGTTGTCGATCGCGTTCGGATCTTCGAGGTCGAAGAAGATGAAGAGCGCGTTGCCGCCCCACGCCGGATGCTTGAGCGCGCCCGCCAGCTCCAGCGTCCACTGCGCGCCGCTCGACGCGGTCGAGCTGGAGCCGTCGGAGGAGGCGACCGCTTCGGCGCGCGCGAAGCGCGGCACGATCGGCGGCGCCTTGCCGCTCGTCGCCGCGACGGCCACCTCCGTCGAGGACACCGCCATCGTGTGCGAGCCGGCCGTCAGACAGATCCCGCCCTTCACCGCGCACGGTTGGGTCGGCACGGCGAGCACCTGCAGCGGCGAGCCGCTGCCGTCGTCACCGCGTCCGCTCAGCTCGGTCGGGTCGGCCAGCGCCGCGCCCGTCGCCGTCAGTAGCATCGCCGTCACCGTTATCGCCTGTTTGAACATGTGTCCGCCTCTGGTTGCACACTACTGTGAGCAACAAACAGGCCGTTGTCTAGTCCCCCTAAATCCGCACACTTCGCTGGGACGTCTCGAGGTGGGGACAGCTGCGCATGGTCATCTGTCGCCAGTTTTGGCGGCAGCGGGCGTACAAAATCGTCACACGCGGGCGTGCAACACCTCGTTTTGCGTCGCTGTCGGCGAAGCTGGGCGGAGGCGCGTGTGGTCACGACGAGTGGCTGCGCGCGCCAGTGGCGCCGGCCGGCGGGCTGGGACAAGCTGCGGCTGCCGGCAGCGAGCGCCGGCGCGCAGTCCAACACGGTACAGACGAGGCGATGACATGATCCTAGTGACTGGAGCGACCGGTGATGTGGGCGGCGGCGTGGTGCGGCGGCTGTTGGCGGCGGGCGAGCAGGTGCGCGTGTTGGCGCGCGATCCGGCGAAAGCGGGCAAGCTCGGCGACGTCGACGTCGCCAAGGGCGATCTGCTCGATCCGGCGTCGTTCGCGGCGGCCGCCGCGGGTGCGCACAAGCTGTTTCTGATGGCCCATGCGCGCGATCTGCCGCAAGTCGCGGCGAACGCCGTGGCCGCGGCGCAGGCGGCGGGCGTGCGTCACGTCGTCCTCTTGTCGAGCTACACGGTGGCGACGCATCCGACGACGGCGATTGGCAAGTGGCATCACTTGGCCGAGCAGGCGATCGAGAAGACGAAGCTTCAGTGGACGATGCTGCAGCCGGGTAACTTCGCGTCCAATACGCTGCGCTGGGCCGGGTCGATCAAAGGGCAGGGCAGCGTGTTTTCGCCCGACGGCGCGACGACGAGCGCGCCCATCGATCCGGCGGACATCGCGGCCGTCGGCGCGGCGGCGTTGACCGGCAGCGGCCACGAGGGCAAGCGGTACGTGCTGACGAGCGAGCAGACGCTGACGGTGAAGGAGCAGGTGGAGACGATCGCGCGCGTCATCGGCAAGCCGATCCGCTTCGTCGACGTGCAGCCGGACGCGGCGCGCGCGGCGATGTTGAAGCTGGGGTTCGATGAGGAGCTCGTCGACGCCGTGCTCGAGCTGCGCGGCACCGCCGGCTCGCTGCAGACGACGACGGTGCGCGACGTGACGGGCAAGACGGCGCGCACGTACGAGGAGTGGGTGCGCGCCAACGCCGCGGCGTTCGCGTAGGCAAGACCAACGCTCAGCGTCGCGCGGTGGAAATCGCGCGACGCTGAACGCTAACGAGCAGTAGTAGTTGATGGCGAAGCTGAGCTTGATGCGCGGGCGAAGCGGCTAGTTCTCGACGAAGCTCTTGAGGCGCTTGGAGCGGCTCGGGTGGCGCAGCTTGCGCAGCGCCTTGGCTTCGATCTGACGGATACGCTCGCGGGTGACCTCGAAGTCCTGGCCGACTTCCTCGAGCGTGTGGTCGCGACTTCTCGCCGATGCCGAAGCGCATGCGCAGGACCTTCTCTTCGCGCGGCGTCAGCGTCGCCAGCACCTTGCGGGTCTGCTCGGCCAGGTTCATCGAGATCACGGCGTCGGACGGCGAGATGATCGCCCTTGTCCTCGATGAAGTCGCCGAGGTGCGAATCTTCCTCTTCGCCGATCGGCGTCTCGAGCGAGATCGGCTCCTTGGCGATCTTGAGGACCTTGCGGACCTTGTCGAGCGGCAGCTCCATCTTCTCGGCGATCTCTTCCGGCGTCGGCTCGCGGCCGAGCTCCTGGACGAGATAGACGCGACGTGCGGATGAGCTTGTTGATCGTCTCGATCATGTGGACCGGGATGCGGATCGTGCGCGCCTGGTCGGCGATCGCGCGCGTGATCGCCTGGCGGATCCACCACGTCGCGTAGGTCGAGAACTTGTAGCCGCGCTTGTACTCGAACTTGTCGACCGCCTTCATCAGGCCGATGTTGCCCTCCTGGATCAGGTCCAGGAACTGGAGGCCGCGGTTCGTGTACTTCTTGGCGATCGAGACGACGAGGCGCAGGTTGGCCTCGACCAGCTCGCTCTTGGCGCGCTCGGCCATGCGCTCGCCTTCGTGGATGTCACGATAGGTCGTGCGCAGCGAGTCCTCGGTCAGCTTGGCCTCGTCCTCGACGCGCTTGATCTTCTTCTGCGCGTTGCCGATGTTGAGGTTGGCTTCTTCGAGCTCTTCCGGCGTTCAAGCCGAGCTTCTTGACGAGGCCGCGCGACTTCTGCGGCGACGACTTCATCTCCTTCAACGTCTTGCGCAGATCCTTCTGCGACAAGCCGATCTTGCGACTCGACTTCCTTGATCTCGTTCTCGCCCTTCTCGATGCGGACGACGAGCTCTTTGAGCTTCTGGACGATCTGGTCGATCTGCTTCTTGTTGATCCGCAGCTCCGAGAGCTGCTCGAACATCTCCTGCATGTTCTCTTGGATCTCTTCCTTGAGCTTCTTCTTCTTCGCGTCGGGCAGCTTGGCGTCCATCTTCTCGACCTTCGCCTGGTTCTTGCGCTGCAGCCGGCGGACCTTGTCGATCAGCTTGCAGACGCGATCGATGTACCACTCCTCGTCGAACTCGGCGTCTTCCTCGTCGACGTCGCGGATGACTTCCTTGACGCGGATCTTGCTGCTGCTTCAGGCGATCGCCGAGCTCGAGGATCTCCTCGACGGCGATCCGAGCTGTTGAGCACGACCTGCAGCACTCGACGCTCGCCCTCTTCGATGCGCTTGGCGATCTCGACTTCGCCTTCGCGGGTGAGCAGCGAGACCGAGCCCATCTTGCGCAGGTACATGCGCACCGGGTCGTTGGTCTTCGAGTAGCCCGTCGTAATCCTCCTCGTCCTCTTCTTCGCCGTCGCTTCTCTTCTTCGTCGACGGCGTCTCTTCGCCGTCTTCCTCGATGACCTCGGGGACCTTCGGCTGGCCGCGCGCGCCGACGTCGGACCTTGACGCCGGCCGGCGCCGCCACGTCGACGACCTCGATGCCCTCGTCGCCGAGCGTCGACAGCCAGTCGTCGATCTGATCGGAGGAGACGATGTCCTCGGGCATGCGCGTCGTTGACCTCGTCGTAGGTGACGAAGCCCTTCTGCTTGCCCATCGTGATGAGCTTCTGCTTTTGACGCTCGGTGTCGCGATCACGGTTCATCGAGAGCTTCTCCTTACAGCATTGATTCGTGCGTTCAGCGTTTCGACAAGGTCACGGTCACCGCGCTCGAGCGCGACGGTCCGCTCGTGCATGAGCGCCGGCAGGTCGGTCGGGAGGCGCATGCTGGCGATGATGGGCTCGAAGGCTTTCTTGGCGCTGTCGCCGGCAAACTCTTCGGACGATAAGGCGCGCGCGACGGCGTCGCGAATTTCCGGCGCGCAGGTCGACAAGAGCGCGGCGTCGAACTTCTGCCGCTCCTGCGCCGAGGCAACCAACGCGCGCACGGCGTCGTCCTTCAAATAGGAGAGGTCCACGCGCGGCAGGAGATCGCCGTGCTGCGCCAGGAACGCCAACAGGGCGGCGTGCGTGCGCGACAGCGGCCGCTGCACGACGACGGCCGGGCCGTCCGCCTCGGGCTCGATGGCGTCGCCGTAGTCGTCGGGATGCGGCTCGCTCGGCGGCAGCATCGTCGCCACCGCCGCCGGCGCGCCGCCGCTGGCAAACTCGAGGCGCGCGGCCGAGCCGTTGCTGCGCGGCGCCGCGTCGAAGCGGCTCGGCTGATTCGCCGTCCGCTGCTGAAAGCCGATGTTTTGCGGCGCCCGCAGCGCGCGCTGCACGAGGCCGACGTCGACGCGCAACAGCTGCGCCAGCTTGTCGATGTAGAGATCGCGCGCCAACGGATCGCGCAGCGAGCGCAACAGCGGCGCCGTCTCTTCGATCGCGGCCACGCGGCCCGGCACCGTCGGCTCCGACGTCGACGCCACCTGCTCGAAGTAGAACTCGACCGCGTCTTGCGCGCCGTCGATGAGCGCCTGCAGCTTCGGCAGATTCGTGCGCGCCAGCTCGTCCGGATCCTGCTTTTTGCCGCCCGACGCGCGCAGCTGCGCGATCTTCAGCGGCAGCTCGGCCTCGACGAACAGGTGGATGATCTTCATCGTCGCCGCGCGGCCGGCCGGATCGGCGTCGAGCATGAGCACGACTTCGCGGGCGAAGCGCTTGAGCAGCTTGACCTGCTCGCCGGTCATGGCCGTGCCTTGCGGCGCGACCGCGTAGTCGACCCCGTGCTGATGCAAGGTCATGACGTCGAAGTTGCCCTCGACGACGAGCGCGCGACCGCCCTTGCGAATGGCGTGCTTGGCCACGTGCAGACCGAATAGGTTTTCGCCCTTCTTGAACAAGAGGGTCTCGGGCGAATTCTTGTATTTCGGCTGATCTTCGCTGCTGATGACGCGGCCGCCGAAGCCGATGACTTCACCCATCGGCGACGTCAGCGCGTAGACGACGCGGTTGACGAAGGTATCGAAGTGCGTGCCGTTTTCGCGGCGGCGAATGAGGCCCGCGCGCTCCGACAGCTCGGCCGGCACCTTCTTCTGCTCGAGATGGCGCGCCAGCGCTTCCCAGCCGGCGGGCGCGAAGCCGACGCGAAAGGTCTCGGCCGTCTTGTCGTCGAGCCCGCGCGTCGCGAGGTAGGCGCGCGCCGCTTGCGCCGCCGGCGTCTGCAGCTGCGCGACGTAGAACGTGGCCACGAGATCGTGCAGCCGCACCAGCTTGGCGCGCTCGCTCTCGGCCGCGCGCAGCCGCTCTTCCTCGCGCGGCGAGCGCGTCGGCTCGGGCAGCTCGACGCCGGAGCGCTGCGCGAGCAGGCGCAGCGTCTCCATGAACGACTTGCCTTCGAGCTCGGAGAGGAACTTGATGACGTCGCCCGACTTGCCGCAGCCGAAGCAGTGGAAGAATTGCTTCTGCGCGTTGACGTTGAACGAGGGCGACTTCTCGTTGTGAAACGGGCATAGACCCTTGTGGTTCACGCCCGTGCGCTTGAGCGTCACGTATTCGCCGATGACCGCGACGATATCCGTGCGGTCCCGGATCTCGGCGATTTTGTCCTCCGGGATCAAGCCCAAGCTAATACTTTCATCACGATGGGTTGCTCGGAAACGCGCGATCCTATGAAGCAAGCGGCCCCAGTCAAGGGAAAAGCGTCCGCGCGCCCGGCGAGCACGCCATACTATGTTCGGCGTCATCGGCGGAGTCAAATCGCTCGCCGTCTTTTCTGGAATGAATTCGCCGGGTGTAGCGTTCGGGCAAAAATTTTGACAGGGACGAAATCGGGGCTGAAGCTGAGGCATGCTGCCTGAACGCCGATCGACGCCCCGCCGCCGCATGCGCGATATGTTGCCCGAGCGGGAGACGAAGAATCCGAAGCTGGCCGCGAGCACGGAGCTGAAGAACCTCTTGCTCTTCCTCGACGACGACGTGCGCGAATCGGGCAAGGCGCTGGTGCGCGTCGAGAAATATCTCGGCCGCACGCTGGCGCTGCTCGACGCGACCGAGGTCTCGAGCGACGACTTGCGCGAGCTCGCGAAGGAGCAGGAGATCTTCGACGATCTCCACACTCTCGTCGACACGCTTGCCTCGCTTCGCGCCCGCATGGGCAAGGTCGCCTCCTCGTTACGGCCGTAAACGCCCGTAGCGGCGGGGTATAGCAGCGTCCGGGCGGAACGCCAGCGCCGGGCGCGATCGTTTTGCCTGCTTTTCTCGGCGACGGTGTCTGCCGACCCCGCTGCCGCGCGTGCTAAAACTGGAGTCGCTTGACCCCAGAATCGCCCCAGAATTCGCGGCGCATCGTCGCTGAAGTGCTCGGCGTGTTCGCGCTGGCGACGGTCTTGTCGGCGCTGCTGGTGCTCGCGCCGGCGAGCTGGTCGCTCGTGCACAACAACGTGCATGCGCTGGTGGCGCTGGTGTTCATCGCGCTGCCGCAGCTCGTGTTGCCGCGACGGCAAAACATCGAGAGATACGGGTTCACCTGGCAGCCGCTGGCGCTCGGGCTGACCATCGCCGCGGTGGCGATCGTGGTCGTGCTGCCGCTGTTCGCGCTCGGCTTCGTGGCGCTGTTGCGGCTCGGCTGCGGGCATTTCCCGGAGTGGGTGCCGGGAGCGTGCTGGAAGGTGACACATCCCGTTTGGCGTCTGCCGCCGCAGTTTGCGCTGGCGGTGCCGGCGCAGCTGATCGTCGTCGGGCTGCCCGAGGAGCTGTTCTTTCGCGGCTACATCCAAGGTCGGCTCGACGACGCCTGGCCGCCGACACGTCGGTTGTTGGGCGCGCTCGTCGGTCGCGGCTACGTGCTGCAGGCGGCGCTGTTTGGGCTCGGCCACTACCTGGTGTCGTTCGAGCCGCAGATGTTGTCGCGCTTTTTCCCGGCGTTGGCGTTCGGCTGGATGTATGCGCGCACGCGCTCGATCCTCGCCGGCACGATCTTCCACGCCGCTTGCAACTTGCTCATGGCGTTCCTCAGCGCCAGCCTATTGTCGTGACTCGCGCCGCGGCGTTCTTCGACATGGACCACACGCTTCTGCAGTGCAACACGGCCAGCTTGTGGCTGCGTTGGCTCAGGCAGCACAACGAAATCTCGATCTATCGCACGCTGCGCGCCATCGGCTGGCTGATGCAATACAAGCTGGCGGTGCTCGACATGGAATCGGTGACGGCGCGGGCGATCGCCGAGATGGCGGGGCAGTCGGAGGATGATTTGGTCGTCAAGACGCGGGCGTTCTTCGCGGCGCAGGTGTTGACGGCGGTGGCTCCGAAGGCGCTGGAGGCGGTGAAGCGGCATCGTGACGAAGGGCACGTCATGGCGATTCTGTCGTCGTCGACGCCGTATATGGTCGAGCCGTTGGCGCAGCACTTGGGGATCGAGCACGCGATTTGTACGCGGCTGAATGTGAGCGACGGGAAGTTCGCGGGGACGCACGTGCGGCCGGCCTGTTACGGCGCGGGCAAGGTGCATTGGGCGGAGGCGTTCGCGGCGGCGAACGACGTGGATTTGCGGAGCAGC
Organism: uncultured delta proteobacterium; assembly: GCA_963785725.1. Taxonomy (GTDB): domain Bacteria; phylum Myxococcota_A; class Polyangia; order Palsa-1104; family Palsa-1104; genus JAQBQH01. Next base: position 418,893 of record CAWAWS010000007.1, read on the forward strand.
TATTTTTATACCGACAGCTATAGCGATCTGCCGATGCTGCAGCGGGTGGGGATGGCGCGGGTGGTCAATCCGGATGCGCGGCTGAAGCGGCATGCGCGGCGCGTGGGGTGGGACGTCGATTTGTGGTGATGCGCGCCGAGGGTGGGCGCGGAGTGCGCGGCGGGCGGCGCGATTGCGGGACGTGCGGCGCGATTGCGGGACGTGCGGGCGCGATTGCGGGACGAGTGGGCGCGATTGCGGGACGTGCGGGCGCGGAATGCGCGGAGTGCGGGCGCGATTGCGGGACGTGCGGCGCGATTGCGGGACGTGCGGGCGCGGAATGCGCGGCGTGCGGCGCGGAGTGCGCCGCGAGTGGCGCGATTGCGTGCTCGGCGGGCGCGCATGCGCGGCGGTAGGCTCGCCGGGCCGAGCGGTCATTCGGTTTACGGCACGGCGAGGCCGGGCGGGCGCAGCGAGCCGGCCGCGCCCGGCCTCGCTCCGTCGGGCCGGCCATCGGCGGATCGCGCACGACGATCGCGAGGCTTATCGCGGGCTCGGTCTCGCAGCGCCGACGTTCGCCCCCAAACGCAACGCTAGCCGCGAGCACGACTTTTCGCGTCGCAGCGGCGCGTGGTACAAGCGCGGGCATGTTGACTCCTGCCGTGGAAGCGTTGATCGCGCTGGCGATCGAAGAGGATCTCGGGCGCGGCGATGTGACGTCGGAGGCGATCTTCGACGCGGCGGCGACGACTGCGGGCGTCATCATCGCCAAGGAGCCGCTGACGGTCGCCGGCGCGGCGGTCGCGGCGGCGGTGTTCGCGCGCGTCGACGGCGGGACGCGCGTCGTGGTGCAAGCGGGCGACGGCAGCCGCGTGACCAAAGGTGACGGCGTCATTCGCGTCGAGGGCCGCACCCGGGCGTTGTTGGCGGCGGAGCGTACGGCGTTGAACTTCTTGCAGCGGCTGTCGGGCGTGGCCACGTTGACGCGGCAGTTCGTCGACGCCGTGGCCGGCACGCGGGCGCGCATTTGCGACACGCGCAAGACGGCGCCCGGCTGGCGCGTACTCGACAAGCTCGCCGTCGTCGCCGGCGGCGGCGTCAATCATCGCGCCGATCTGGCGAGCGGCGTGCTCATCAAGGACAACCACGTCATCGCCGCCGGCGGAGTGCGCGCGGCGGTCGAGCGGGCGCGGCAGCGGGCGCCGCATTCGTTGCGCGTCGAAGTCGAAGTGACGGAGCTGGCGCAGATCGAAGAAGCCTTGGCCGCCGGCGCCGAAGTGGTCTTGCTCGATAATATGGACGCGGCGAACGTGCGCGCGGCGGTGGGGCAGATCGCCGGCCGCGCGATCGTCGAAGTCTCGGGCGGCATCAATTTGCAGACGGTGCGCGCGTTCGCCGAGGCGGGGCCGGATCGGATCTCGGTCGGCGCGCTGACGCACTCCGCGCGCGCGGTCGACCTGTCGCTCGAGCTGTGACCGGCAAGCGCGGCAGCGGCGGTGGTCGCGCCGGCACTGCGGGTCTCGGTGCGCGTCACGCTGGCAACGGCCGCGGCGGATCCGGCAATCGCCGCGACAATGCAGCCGGTGGTGCTGACGGCAAACGCCACAACGACGCCGGCGCCGCGGACGACGATCGCCGAGCAGCCGGCGATGCTGACGGCAAACGCGACGACGACGCCGGCGCCACGGACGACGATCGCCGAGCAGCCGGGGATGATGACGGCAAACGCCGTGACGACGCCGGCGCCGCGGACGACGATCGCCGAGCAGCCGGCGATGCTGACGGCAAACGCCACAACGACGCCGGCGCCACGGCCGACGACCGCCGAACCGCCGGCGACGACGCCGGCGCCGCGGACGACGACCGCCGAGCCAACCCGTCGCCGGCAGCCCCGACTCCCGCCGACGCCACGGACGACGATCGCCGCCGCACAGATTCGCCGCCGGCCGGCGCGACTCCCGTCGACGCGCTCGTCGCGCCATCGTCTTCGTCCGACGAGCGCCTGCTGCAGCTGCTGCGGGGCGCCGACTTCGTCTCCGGCGAACACATCGCCGACCTGCTCGGCGTCTCCCGCGCCGCTGTCGGCAAGCGCGTCACCGAGCTGCGCAAACGCGGCTTTGCCATCGCCGCTACGCCACGGCGCGGCTACCGGCTCGACGGCGAACCCGATGCCCTCGACGCCGCCGTCGTGCAGCCGCGCCTTGCCACCGACTGGCTCGGCCGCGCCTGGCGCCACCTGCCGACCACTGGTTCAACCAATGACGAAGCCGCCGCGTGGGCACGGGCCGGCGCGCCGGCCGGCGCCGTCGTCGTCGCCGACGCGCAGACGCGTGGTCGCGGTCGCCTCGGGCGTCGCTGGCATTCGCCGTCGGGCGCCAGCCTCTACTTCTCGGTCGTCCTGCGCCCGCCGCTGCCGCCACATCGCGTGCCGCCGTTGACGCTCGCGGCCGGTGTCGCCGTCGCCGAAGCCTTGACCGCGCTCGACATCACGCCGCAGCTGAAGTGGCCCAACGACGTCCTCCTCGACGGCAAGAAAGTCGCCGGCATCCTCACCGAGATGAGCTCCGATTCGATCGTGTCCATCACGTCGTCGTCGGCATCGGCGTCAACCTCAACACGCGCGACTTCCCCGACGAGTTGGTCGCGATCGCCACGTCGGCGGCGTTGGTGCGCGGCCTCCCCGTCGTGCGCGCCGACTTCGCCGCCGCGTTGTGCGGCCGCTTGGAACATTGGTTTGACCGCTTCGTCGCCGAAGGGCCGGCCGTCGTCGCAGTCGCCTGGAAGCAGCACGCCCGCATTTTCGGTCGCCGCGTTCGCGTGACCGCCGGCCGCGACATCCTCGAAGGCATCGCCGAAGATCTCGGAAGACGACGGCGCCCTTCGTCTTCGCCTCGACGATGGCCGCTCCACGCGCGTCATCGCCGGCGAAGTCACCCCATTGGTTTGACCATTCCCCACAGCGCCGCTTCGGTCGACGGTCGTGAAGTGCCCACGGGCACGATTGTGGCGTGATTCGACGTACTGCCGCGTCTCCCGCGATTCGCGAACGCGATCGTCGCAATGGTTTAACCATTGCGACTAATGGTTTAACCATTGCCGGAAGCGAGGCGCCGACCGGCGACGTCGCGTGTTCCGCAGCGCGCAGATCGCGAGAGAGCAGCTCCGCCCGCGGGGGGCGTACTAGACTGGATCGTCGAGCGTTCGGCGAATCCGGGAATCCGCGGCCATTTGAGACACGAGGGACGCGTGTCTCGGCGATTTCTTCGCTGTCTGCGCGCTCGAATTGGTTTAACCAATTCGAGCGCGCGCTCGTTCGCGAGCGCAAACAAACGGCCGCCTAATGAAAGGCGTTTTCCGGCAGCGTCACGTTCTTCGCCAGCTTGGTGAAGACGATCTCTTTCTCGTCGCCGTTCGGCTCGACGAGCGCGATCGCCCGCAACAAATGCGTCTTGCCGTCGAGTCGCAGCTCGACGCGCGCGAACGCTCGCGCCACCGTGCTCGCCGGCTTCGGCGTCAGCAGCAGCGTCGGCGCAGCCGCCGTACCGCCGCTCGCGAGCTCGTAATCCGCACGCGCCTGCGCCAGCGAGCCCGACCCCAACCACACGAGCAGCTGGTCGAAGATGGCGCGCATCGTCGCGTCCTTGGCCAGGTCGAAGACCTGCGGCGCCGCACCCGGCGACGACAGCGTGGCTCGATTCCCGTCGAGAATCAGCGTCGAAGGATCGGGCGTCGTGTACTCCCAGCGAATTTGCCGCGGCTGCCGAAAATAGAGCTTCCCGTGCGCGACCAGCTCTTGCTTGAACAGCTTGACCCGATTCCTCTGCGTGAACTCGCCGCTCAAGGTCGTGACGGAAGCCTTCGCCGCGTCGACCTCCTTCAGCAACGCGTCCAACGGCGGCGCTTGCGCATGTCCCATCGCCGCGATGCCCAAGATCACCCACGCAGCGACGGCAGCGAGTAATGGTTTAACCATTCCCCCGCCCCGTCGCGCTCGCCCATACGCCGACAGCTTGCCAGCAGACGCAGCCGCCGCGTCCCTATTCACGCCGGCAAACGAAGTGGCTGCGTCGTCGCTCACGCCGGCAAACGCGCCGGCTGCGTCGTCGTTCAGGCTGGCAAACGAATTGGCTGCGTCCTTTTGGCCGGCAAACGAAGCGTCTGGGTCGTCGCTCAGGCTGGCAAACGAGGTGGCTGGGTCGTCGCTCAGGCTGGCAAACGAGGTGGCTGCGTCGCTGTTCAGGCTGGCAAACGAGGTGGCTGCATCGTCGTTCAGGCTGGCAAACGAGGCGGCTGCGTCGCTGTTCAGGCCGGCAAACGCGCTGACTGCGTCATCGTTCAGGCCGGCAAACGCGCTGACGGCGTCGTCGTTTACGGTCGCAACCGCGCCGGTCGCGCGGTCGCTCACGCCGGCGGCCGGTTGGCGCCGACATACTCCGCCAGCGCGCTCACCGACGAGAACACCTTCTTGCCGACCGCTTCGTCGGGGATGGTCACGTGATACTTACGCTCGATCGCCACCGCCAGCTCGAGCGCGTCGATGCTGTCCAGCCCCAACCCCTCCTGAAACAGCGGCGCGTCGTCGACGATCTGCTCCGCCGTGACGTCCGAAAGGTTCAAGCTGCCGATGATCAGTTCCTTGATGTCCCGCTTTAGATCGTTCATTCGCCCTTTCAAGTTCGCCTTACGTCAGCCCGCCGTCAACTCCGAGCACCGTGCCCGTCAGATACGCGGCTCCGTCGGAGCACAGCCACGCCGCGGCCGCCGCGATTTCCTCGGCGCGACCCGGCCGGCCGAGCGGAATCGCGCGCAGTAGCTCGGCGCGCGCTTTCTCCGGCAGCGCCGCCGTCATCTCCGTTTCGACGAAGCCGGCGCACAAGCAATTCACCGTGATCTGAAAGCGCGCCACTTCTCGCGCCAGCGATCGCGTGAGCCCGATCAGCCCCGCTTTTGCCGCGCCATAATTGGTTTGACCAATACGCCCCAGCATCGCCGTCGGCGAGACGATATGCACGACGCGTCCCCAACGCCGCCCGATCATCGCTTTGATCGCCTGCTTGCCGACGAGAAATCCCGCCTTCAGATGCACCGCCAAGACGTCGTCGAAGTCTTGCTCCGGCATCATCAGCATCAGCTTGTCGCGCGTAAACCCGGCCGCGTGCACGACGACGTCGAAGCCGCGCTCGCCCTCGACGTCGAAGAGCGCCTGCACTGCCGCCGCCGAGCTAACGTCACAGCGCGCCACGGCAATGGTTGAACCATTGTCGGCGACCGCCTGCGCAGCCGCGTCATCGTGCGCGTACAGCGCCAGCACGTCGTGGCCGGCAGCAGCGAGCGCGCGCGCGATCGCTAGGCCGATGCCCTTGGTTCCCCCGGTCACTAGCGCGCGTCGCATGGGTCCGCATGTATATACGTACAGCGTGGCTGCTTCAATGGTTCAACCATTTCCGCTATCGTGCGCTCGATGATCCGCGGCTGGCCTTGGGCCCGACTCGTCTTCGGCCTCGCTGTCGCCGGCAGCGTCGGCGCGATCGTCCGCACGCTCAGCGGCGGCAACCTCCCGTGGTGGTGCTTGGCGACGATCGCGATCGCGCTCATATCCAGCATCGGCGCCGGCGTTTTCATGCTCGGCAGCGGCCTCTTCGCGCGCCCCATTCTCGCCGTCGATCCCGCGCGCGCCGGCGATCGATTGGCCATCACCTTCGACGACGGTCCCGACGAAGAGCACACGCGCGCCGTCGCTGCGCTGCTCGAGGCGCGCGGCCATCGCGGCACGTTCTTCGTCATCGGCCGCCGCGCAGCCGCGGCTCCGGCGCTCTTGGCGGAGCTCGTGCGGCGCGGCCATGGGCTCGGCAACCACTCGTTCACGCACGCCTACACGACGCCGTTCCAGCATCCGAAGCGGCTCGCCGCCGATCTGGCGCGCGCGCAGGACCTGTTTGCGCAGGCGGGCGCGCGCGTCCGCTTTTTTCGTCCGCCCGTCGGGCTGCTGTCGCCGCGCGTGGTGGAAGCGGCGCGGCGAATTGGTTTAACCATTGTCGGCTGGAGCGCGACCGCGCGCGATGGTCGCGCGTCGACGACGGCGGCCGCGGCGGCGGCGCGGCTCATCGCGGCGGCGCGGCCAGGCGCGATCTTGGTGCTGCACGACTCTGCCGAGCGCGGCGCGCGCGTCCCCGTCGCCGCGGCGGCGCTGGTGCCGCTGCTCGACGCGCTGGCGGCGCGCGGCTTGCGCAGCGTGACGCTCGACGAGCTCATCGGAAACGAGGAGAACTGATGTCCGTACGCGTGGAGAAAAATGGCGCCGTCACGACGGTGGTCTTGAGCCGCGCCGACGTGCGCAATGCCGTCGATCGCGATCACGCAGAGGCGCTGGCCGACGCCTTTCGCCGCTTCGAGGCCGACGACGGCGCGCACGTGGCGGTGCTCTTCGGCGAAGGCGGAAACTTCTGCGCCGGCGCCGACCTGAAGGCGATGTCGGCGGGGAATCCCAACCGTGTCGAGCCGAGCGGCGACGCGCCGATGGGCCCGACGCGCTATTTGCTGCGCAAGCCGGTCATCGCCGCGGTCGCGGGCTATGCCGTCGCCGGCGGGTTGGAGCTGGCCTGTTGGTGTGACCTGCGCGTGGTCGAAGAGGACGCGGTATTCGGCGTCTTTTGCCGTCGCTGGGGTGTGCCGCTCATCGACGGCGGCACCGTGCGCTTGCCGCGGCTCATCGGCCTGTCCCGCGCGCTCGACCTGATCCTGTCCGGCCGCCCCGTCGGCGCCGCCGAAGCATTGGCGATAGGTCTGGCCAATCGGGTCGTTCCGCGCGGCGACGCGCGCGCTGCCGCCGAGGCGCTCGCCGCCGAGCTCGCGAGCCTGCCGCAGCTGTGCCTACGCAACGACCGGTTGTCGACGTACGAGCAAGCGGCGATGACGATTCCCGAGGCGCTCGACAATGAGTTCGCCCACGGCTGGACATCGCTGGCGCACGCGGCCGAAGGCATCGATCGCTTCGTCGGCGGCGCCGGTAGACACGGCGGCAAACCCCAATAGCAAATGGTTAAACCAATCCCCTAAATGGTTTAACCATTTTCGAGTGCCGCTCTTCGATTGTGGCATTCACGGAAACGGCACCGCCACCAAATCCCGAGGAATGCTTAACCATCGGAGAGATGGTTTGACTGATCGCTGTGCCGCGAAATGCGGGCTCGACGCAAAGTCGGGGGGGGGGGAGACGACGGCTGCCGCGGCGCGAGTGGCAGCGCCGGTTGTGCGCGCGTGTCGCGAGTGGCGGAAGAGGGTCGCGCCAGTCGTCAACACCTCCTCGAGCGCGTTGGCGACATTATTGGCGTTCTGATCGCGCAGCAAACGCCGAGTCGGGTATCAATGGTTAAACCAATTGTAGGAATGGTTTCACCATCGACCGTTGCCGAGAGCGGGGCGTGCTCCGAACATCGGCGGGCGCATGGCGGACACGGCGACCGTGCCGTCGGTGGGCTTCCCGCGAGCAGCTGCCGCGTGCCGCGAAGTCTGCCGCCGGCCGGACGTCGGCCGCGCGCCGAAACATCGGCCGGCGTGCGTGCGATCGTCCGCAACGCTGTAACCGTTGGGGCGTGCTGCGAACGTCGGAGGGCGTGCTGCGAACGTCGGAGGGCGTGCTGCGAACGTCGGAGGGCGTGCTGCGAACGTCGGAGGGCGTGCTGCGAACGTCGGATACTGCGAAACTTCGGCCGTCTGCCTTGAGTGATTCGCGGGGACGGCCGGCGAAATAGGCCTCGATCGGCCTGGGTTTGCGGCGGGTCGTGCTCAGCCGGCGAGTAGCGCGGCCGCCGTCGCTGCGCCGCCGTCGTCGCCGGCACATGCGAGCGCCAGGGTGCCTTGGGCGGCGTGACTGAAGAATTCAGCGACGGCGATGAGCGGCGCCGCGCCCAATGTATTCCCGTCGCTGACGGCGCTTCGTGCAGCGCTGGCGGCGGATGAGCCGGCATCCCATTCGCGCCCTTGCACGCGGGCGCGACGAGCGGCGGCGCCATCAGCGGGCGCAGCCAGGACGCGCCCGAACGCGCCCGCCGGCAGATCGGCCGCCGCCAGCGTTCGCGCGATCGCGTCAGCGACGGCCGCCGCGCGCGCGCCGGCGTGAAACGCGGCCGCCGCCGCCAGCAGCCGCCCGCGTGGCGTCGCGCCCCGTCGCGCAGCATCGCCGGCTCGCTCGAGCAGCAGCGCGGCGCTGGCGTCGACCAGCGCCGCGTCGGCGTAAAGGGACGGCCCGTCCCCCGCCAAAATTCGCGTCAACAACGGCGTCGCCACCTCGGCCGCGCACACCAACACGCGGTCGGCGCGCCCACGCTCGATCAGCGCCACTCCTTCGGCGAACGCGTCGAGCCCACTGGTCAAACCATTGCACCACGCCGTCGCCGGACCGCGTACGCCGTAGTGAATCGAGACCTCACCGACGGGAGACGAGGGCAACGTGTACGCGAACAGGCGTGGGCTGGCGCCGAGCTGGCCGTCGCGAACCAAGCCGCGATAGTAGTCTTCGTTGGTCGCGTGGCAGCCGAAGGCGCTACCGAATACGATGGCCGTGCGCTCGCCGTCCCATTCGGGCGCAGTCGGCGCCAGCGCGCCGTCGAGCAGCGCGCCATCGCAGGCCACGAGCGTCAGCGCGCACAGGCGATCCATGCGCGCCAGCCGTGCCTCTTTGCCGGCCCAGCGCGCCGGCGCGAGCGCGGCGCCCGGCATGACCGCAACCGCATACGCGCCCGTCACCACCACTTCGGTTCGCCGTTCTCGCGCCATCGCCAAGGCTGTAGAGTCTACGCAATGCGGCAATCGGCGTCGATTTCGAAATGGTTAAACCAATCCTTGGCGCTGTTGCTGCTCGTCGCCGCCGGCTGCAGCAGCAAGCCAGTCGGCCCGCAGGCGGTCATGCAAGCGACGACGCCGCTCGACCTGCGCCTCTTGCCCTGGCCGTCGGATGCGCTGCTCGGCGACAACGGTAAGCTGCAGGTGGCGACGCCGTTCCCCTTCGATTCGCTCGTCGAGGACAATCTGACGCAGCTGGCGGCGTCGTTGTCGGAAGCGGACGGGTTTTCGTCGACGCGTTCGATCTTCTTCCCCGTCGACGCGGATGTCGTGCTCGACGCGGGCGCCGTCGCGACCGTGGCCGACCTCGACGACGCGACGCAGACGTGGAGCTTTCCGCTCTTTTATCGCGCGCCCTACAAGCAGCTCGTGGCCATGTCGCCGCTCGGGACGTCGCTGAAAGAGCACCACAACTACGGCTGCTGGATCACGAGCGGCGTTCACGATGCCGCCGGTCACGCGCTGCGGCCGTCGCCGACGATGCACGATGCCATCGCTGGAAAAGGGGCGTTTGGCGGCAAGGCGTCCTATCAGAAGTTGGCGCAGCGTCTCGCTTCGTTAAAGGTCAAACCATTGGCGGCGACGGCGTTCACGACGCAGACGCTGACCGGCTGGGTGCCCAAGGTGCTCGACGATTTGACGGCCATGCCGCCGGTGGCGCACTTCACGCGGCTCTTCGCCTCGTCGGACGACCTGCAGGATCTGTTCGGCGGCCCGGTGACGACGACGCTGCCGGGCCGTCCGGCGTCGGGCGGCGTGCTGCACGATCAGATCGGCTTCGTCCTCGAAGGCACCTACGACTCGCCGCACTATCTCGCGCCGACGCCGGATGTGCTCGGGCTGTTCGACGCCGCGCAATCGGTGCAGTCGGTCAACTCCATCCCGTTCATATTGGTCCTACCAATTCGCGGCGACTATGCGAACACGCCGGTGGCGATTTTTCAGCACGGCATCGACAGCGACCGTTCGGCGGTGCTGTCGGTCGCCAACGACTACGCGGCGCGCGGCTACGCCGTCCTCGGCATCGACGAGCTGTGGCATGGCTCGCGACTACCGGGCAACGTCGACAAGGTGTTCAACCTCTCCGGCGCGCCCGGCAGCGACGGCATCGGCGACCCGAGCAGCGGCGGCGCGGTGTCGTGGTTCTTCGACTTCAACGGCAACTCCAGCGCCGGCATCCTGTCGCTCGACGTGCGCTGCATTCGCGACAACTTCCGCCAAGCGACCGTCGATCTCATGCAGGAAGTGCGACTCGCGCGCAGCGGTGATTTCTCGTCGCTGGCGGCGGCCGACCCGCGCTTGGCGACGCTGACCATCGACGGGGCCGATCTCGTCTATACGTCGGAGTCGTTCGGCTCGATCTTGGGCGCGATCGTCGTCGCCGTCGATCCGATGCTCGACTCGGCCGTGCTCGACGTCGGAGGCAGCGGCATGCTGGCCGATCTCGTGCCCAATTCGCCGGAGTTCGGCCCGCGACTGGCGCCGCTCGTCTCCAACGCGTTCGATATCGACGCCGATCTCGACGATCCCGACACGCTGCCCGTGCGCGCGCAAATGTCGTTCAACCTCTTGCAGCAGGTGCTCGATCCGGCCGACGGGCTCGCGCTTTCGTCGGGGTCGACCGCGAGCAAGAGCCTATTTTTCCTGCACGACTTCGCCGACGAGACGGTGCCGAATCAGGCGGAGGAGGCCTTGGCGCGCGCGTTCGGCGCCACGCAGGTCGTGCTCGCGCAGCAGTCTCATGCGCTCACGTACGTGACGTTGCCGACGACAGCGGCGCCGTATGCCGCTTCGCCGCTGCACGCCGTCGTCGAGTTGGCCGGCGCCGGCCACGGCATGTTCACGACGCAGGAAGGCACGCACAACTATCAGTTTCCGTTTCCGCCGTTCACGATGCTGCCGGCGGTGCAGCCGTTCGACGAGCCGACCGCGTTGGCGCACGCGCTGGCGCTCGACTTCATCGACAGCGTTCGCGCCGGCGCGCCCAGCATCACCGATCCGACCGCAAATTAACGAGGCGCATAATGGTTAAACCAATCCAAGAAATGGTTTAACCATTGGCGCGAGTGAGGACGACGGCGGCGTTCGTGCCGCCGAAGCCGGACGACGTCGACAGCGCGACGCGCACGTCGGCGGCGCGCGGCGCGCCGTGCACGACGTCGAGCGCGATCTGCGGATCGATCTCACGCAGCCCAGCGGTGGGCGCGATCTGGCCGGCTTCGAGCGTGCGCACGCAGACGATCGCCTCCAACGCCGCCGCCGCGCCGAGCGTGTGGCCGAGCGCGCCCTTGACGGAATTGACCGGGATGGCCCCGGCGCGTTCGCCGAAGACGTGACGTAACGCGTGGCCTTCCATCAGATCGTTGAAGACGGTGGCGGTGCCGTGCGCGCTGACGAAGCCGACGGCGCCCGCGTCCTGGCCGGCGTCGACGAGCGCGGCCTGCATGGCGCGGGCGGCGCCGCGGCCTTCGCGGTCGGGCCCGGTCATGTGCACGGCGTCGGCGGCGACGCCGCTGCCGTCGACGAAGGCGCGGATGCGGGCGCCGCGATCCCGCGCGTGCGGCTCGGCTTCGATGACGAGAAAGGCCGCCGCTTCGCCGAGGTTGAGACCGCGGCGGCTGCCATCGAACGGGCGACAGAGCTCGGCGTCGAGCGCTTTCAGGCAGGCGAAGCCTTGAATGACGAAGTCGTGCAGCGCGTCGGCGCCGCCGGCGAGCACGACGTCACAGCGGCCGCTGCGGATGAGCGCCAGGGCGGCGTCGATCGCGACGTTACCCGACGCGCAGGCCACCGAGGGCACGACGAGCGGGCCGCGCGCGTCGACGGCCGCGGCGACGGCTTGCGCCGGACCGGCGTAGCCCCAGCCTTGCGGCGCGCGCAGTGGTGCGGTTGATGGTTCAACCATTGCGTCGATTGGTTCAACCACTGCGCCGATTGGTTTAACCATTGACGCGCCCGCTTCGACGTCGGCGCGAACGAGCGGCAGCCACGACGCGATGCCGCCCAGCGTCGTGCCGCAGGCGACGGCGAGCCGCGGGCCGCGCGGGACGTTGCCGGCGTCGGCGAGCGCCTCTTCCGCGGCCCAGCGCGCCAACGTCGCGGCGCGCGACGGCGCCGTCAGCGGTAAAGCTTCGACGAGCGCCACGGGGCCGACGCGCAGGCCGACGGCGCTCAGCTGCGGCTGCTCGCGCATGGCGCGCTCGCCGTCGAGCAGTGCCGTCCACAGCCGCTCGACGCCGCGGCCGAAGCCCGTTACCGCGCCCATTCCCGTGACGACCGCGCGAATGCTCACGGACGCTCGCTGGCCGCCGAATGTTCCGGCTCGAGCGCGCTCACGGCCGGCTGCGGGTAGGGCGCCGTCACCGCGAGCCGTTTACCGCGCGCGCCGTCGGCGGCCCGCCATCGCAGACTGAGGGCCGCGCAGCCGCCGTCGCTGGCGCTGCCGGGCACTGCTGCGGCGGATTCCAGAAGTCGAGCTCTGCCGATAGTCCACCGCAAGCTCAGGGCCGCGCAGCCGCCGTCGCTGGCGTCGCCCGGCAGTGCCGGGGCTGCCGCTGCGGATTCCGGAAGTCGAGCTCCGCCGACGGCCAAACGCAGCAGGCTCACGGCGCCGTCGCCGTCGCTGGCGTCGCCGGCACTGCCCGCACCGGCTGCGGCGGATTCCAGAAGTCGAAGAAGTTGAACCATTGCTCCGGATACTGCCGCACGTACCGTTCGTACACGGCCACGATACGCGCCGTCGCCTCGCGCACGTCGGCGTCGCGATCGCTCGTATGCGCCACTTCGATCGGCGGCTCGACGTGAAACGTACAGTGCGTGCGCGTCTGGTCGGCGATGATGAACGTCGGCAAGAGCGGCGAGCCCGTCGCGCGCGCCAACGTCGCCGGCCCCAGCGGAAACGGCGCGTCGTGCCCGCAAAACGGCAGCCGCACATGCGGCCCGCCGGTGAAGCGATCCATCTGCATCCCGACGAGCTCGCCGCGACGCAGCACGCGCGCCAGATCGAGCGTCGCGAACGGCGAGCGCGTCGTGTACACGATGCTGAATTTCTCGCGAAACTGCCGCTCCCACTCGCCGGTGCCTTGGTTCGGCTCCTCGGCCATCGCCATCGTCAGCGGCGGATAACTCTTACGCTTCATCAAGATCGGCGCGATCTGCCAAAAGCCGAGATGCCCCGTGACGACGACGGCGCCGCGCCCCTCCTGCTGCAGCTTCGTGATGTGCTCTTGCCCGAGCGTCACCGCGTCGACGGGAACCGCTTGCCCGGCGTGCAGCGCGTACATGTTGGCGATCGACTGCGCGTAGTTCACGAAGAGGCGAAAGCTGCGCGCCTTCGTCTCCAGCGGATTGGTAGGACCAATGACGCGCTCGAGATTGGCCTCGATTACGCGCCGCGCGCGCGGCACCAACACATAGAAAATACCGGCCCAGAACGGCATCGTCGCCCGCTGCAGCGGATGCGAAATGTTGCGAATACCGGCCATCATCACCCGGCGGTAGAACGGACCTTCGAAGCGATGGCGAAACGCTTGAGCTGCTGACTGTTTCCGACTGCGCATACGGACGCGCAGTATCCCCTAAAGTCGTGCGGGCGTCACGTCGCGCAAGAGCAGCACGTGATCGAGCTCGATCGCCGATCCTTCGCGCTTGAGCTCGATGCGAATTGGTTTAACCATTTCTGAAATTGGTTTAACCATTCTCGCTTCCTGGTAACGCGGGCCCAACGTCAGCGGCGGCAGCGCCACGCCGTCGACGATGACCGTCAGCTGCGCGTTGTCGCCGAGGGCCCGCGCGCGCACGAGGATGACGTCGGCGCCCGCCGGCGCGACCGCGCGCAGCGACGCCGTGGGCGCGTCGAGCGTACAGCTGCTCGCGCCCAGCCACTGCTCGAGCGCGGCTTCGACGGCCGGGACGCGCCCGTGGCGACAGACGAGATCGATGCCACCGACGGTCGACGGCGGCGGCGCGGCTGGCAGCGGCGCGTCGGTGACGCGCGAGGCCTGCATGATCGGCCGCGGCGACGGGCGCGCATGCACGGGCGGACGAAAGCTGTTCGGCGCCCACGTCGTCGTCGCGACCGCGCCGAGGCGAACGAGCGCTTCGCTGGCGCGCGGCAGCGGCGGCTCGGCGGCGGCGGCCGCCGCCAGCGCGTCGACGGCACGCGCGTCGCCGGCGAGACCGAGCGCCCAGGCCAGATCGACGCGCGCGTCGTCGTGATCTTCGACGGCAAAACGATCGAGCAGAGCCCCGGCGGCGCGACGATCGCCGACTCGTCCGGCGATGCGACCGACGGAGACGTAAGCGGCGCCGCGTACGCGCGGGTCGGCGGCGACGCTCCACAAGGCGGCGACATCGCCGGCGCCGCCGACGAAGCCGAGGTAGTGCGCGGCTTCGCGCTGCAGCGCCGCGGCGGCGCTGTCGCCTTCGGCGAACGGGCGACGACAGATCGCGGCCAAGCGCGGCGCCGCGGCGTCGTCGCGCAGACGGCCGAGCATGAGGGCGGCGCGATCGCCGTAGGCATCGTCGTCGACGAGCGCGCGCAACGCGGCGCGGGCGCGCGCGTCGCTGAGCTGGCCGAGCGCGAGCGCGGCTTCGGCGCGCACGGCGGGATCGCGGTCGGCGAGCGCGGCTTGTAACGCGGCCGCGGCGGCGAAGGCTTCGCGCTCGCCGAGCTCGCGGGCGGCTTGGGCGCGCGTGGCCGCCGGCTGCGTCGGGTCGCCGAGGCGCGTCGCCAGCAGCGACGGCGGCGATTGGTTCAACCATTGGCCGAGCGCCGCGCGCAGCTCGCCGCCGACGTCGGCGTGCACATCGTAGGCATTCCGCATTTCGCGCGGATCGGACTGCAGATCGTAGAGCTCGTCGACGTCGCGGCGCAGATCGTGAATCAGCTTCCACGGCCAACGCAGCAGCATGCGACGCGTGTGCACGGCCGCGACGACGTCGCGCGGCGCCGGGTCGAGCGGCGGCAGCGGGCGGCCGTCGCCGGCGCTGGGTGGCAAGCCGGCGAGCGCGGCCAGCGTCGGGGCGACGTCGACGAGCGACACCGGCGTGGCGATCGTCACAGCCGGCAAGAGCGCGCGGCCGACGACGGTGACGACGAGCGGCACGCGCAGCTGCTCGTCGTAGACCGAAGAGCCGTGATACGCGCCGCCATGCTCGCCGAACTCCTCGCCGTGATCGCCGGTGATGACGAGCAAGGTCGGGCGCGCCAAATTGGTTAAACCATTAATGAGGCGAGCGAGCGCGCCATCGACGGCGGCGACTTCGGCGTCATAACGAGCCAGTGGCGGCGCATCGGCGGGCAGGCCATGCAGCTCGTAAGGCTCGTGCGGATCGAAGTAGTGGACCCACAAGAGCGAGCGCGGCTCACCATCGGCGACGAGCTGCTGCACGCGCGTCAACACGGCGTCGGTCAGCTCCTCCGCGGGCAGCGTGCGCGTGTCGACCCATTCGAAGCCGAAATGATCGTTGGCGTACGGTAGAAGTGGCCCGCCGCCGTCGAAGAAGAGGCCGGCGGGGAAGAATGCGGCCGTCAGCCAGCCTTGGGCGCGCGCGATCTGCGCCAGCGTCGGTGGGCGCGCGTCGAGGTGCGACGGGTGGTGGGCGGTGAGCAGCGCCGTGATCGACGCGGCTGTCGAGGGTGCCGTGGCGTAGGCGCGGCTGAAGGCGAGGCTGTGCGCGGTGGCTGCGGCGACGAGCGGCATGTGCTCCGGCCGCAGGCGATCGGCGCGCAACGCGTCGACGGTAACGATGACGACGTGCGCGTCGCCGAGCGGCGCGGCGGCCTGCGCCCAGATGTCGGCGAGATCGGCGTCGGCGCGGTTCAGGGGCGCAAGATTGGTTAAACCATTCGCCGCGGCGGCGGTTGCGCCGGTCGTCACGCCCGGCGCCGACGGCGCGCCGTTCTTGGCGGCCGCAGCCGTCGTCGCCGCCGGGCGAAGAGCCGTCGCAGGCTGACTCAGCGAGCGCGCGACGAATGGTTTAACCATTGTCACGGCGTCGAGGACGAGCGCGGTAGCCGGCGCTTGCGCGTTGGCCACGAAGCGCGTGTTGGCGCTGACGTCGACGAGAGTGCGACCGGCGAGCAAGAGCAGCACGCCGGCGAAAGACGCGACGGCGGACGATCGCCAGCGACGCCAGCTGCGCCAGTCGGCGGGCAGGCGCGGCTTGGCGGCGCCGAGCGCGCACGCGAGCGCGACGAAACCGATGGCGAGCAGCGTCGCGCGCAGCGACGGGTAGAGGCGGCGGGGCAAGAGCGCTTCGAAGGCGAGCGTCGCCGCGCCGGCGGCGGCGAGCAGGACGCGGCCGAGTGGCGCGCGGCCGACGTGGAGCCGCGCGATCGACGGCAGCAGCCACAGCGCGGCGGAGATGGTGGCGGCGAGCAGCGCCGGCGCCGCGCGGCCGAGTCGCGCTTGCGCCAGATGGGTGGACGACAGCGCGATGCCGAGTGGAATGCCGGCGACGACGGCAGCGGCGGCGCGCGCGATCCGATCGGCTGCGAGCGCACGCGCACGCGCAAGTGCCGACGGCGCGCCGAGCGTCGTCGGCGATGACGGATTGCGAGCGGCATCCGCGACGTCGCCAACAGCGCGCGCAACATCGTGGTCGGAAGACGCGCCGTCGCGATCGGAAAGCGCGACGTTGCGAGCGGAAGACGCGCCGTCGCGATCGGAAAGCGCGACGTCGCGAGCGGAAGACCCGACGTCGCGAACGTTGCGAGCGGAAGACGCGCCGTCGTGGTCGGATGTCGCGACCTCGCGCCTGGCACCGGCCGTGAGCGCGCGCAGCCATGGCGTGAGGAGCAGCGCCGTGCCGCAGGCCAGCGCGAACGCGCCCGACCACAACGCCGCGCGCTCGCCGACACTGGCCCAAGCGCGCCGCAGCATGAGCACGTCGACCGTCGCCACCATCGCCGCGGCCCACAGCGCCGCCCGTCGGGTCGCATGCATGAGCTTCTTGTATCGCCGATGCAACGGCGTATGGTCAAACCAATGGTGATGACGCCGCGCGTTGCATTCGTCGCGCCGATCGTTGCTGCGCCTGCCGCGGTCATTCGCGCGCGGAACGCGTTGTTCGCGTCGAGTGAAGGCGAGGAGGCTATGCGTGCTCCGTCGCGGCGAGCGCTCGTCTTCGCGCCGAGCGCGCGCCTTCCATTTGTAGCCGTCGCGCCGAGCGAAAGCGGAGGCCAGCCATGCGCGCGACCCGTGCTGAGCGAAGGATGTCGCGAGTGCGCGATGTGCCGAGCGCGCGATGTCGCGGGCGCGCGACGTGCCGAGCGCGGTCGTGCCGAGCGCTGGCCGTCGCCACGCGCGCCGTCGTGCCGCGCGCCGACCGTCGCCATGCCTCCACCGCCGTCGCCATGCCGCCGCCGCCGCCGCCGCCGCCGTCGCTGACGTACCCTCCGCCGCGCCCATCTCGCCGCCGCCGCCGCATTTGCCGAAAGCAGTGCTACAACGTCGGCGTGAACGGCCTAGAAGGACTCAACCCGGCGCAACGCGACGCCGTCCTCCACGATCGCGGCCCGCTCCTCATCCTCGCCGGCGCCGGCTCCGGCAAGACGCGCGTCATCACCTTTCGCATCGCCGAGCTCCTGCGGCGCGGCACCTGGCCCGAGCGCATCCTCGCCGTCACCTTCACCAACAAAGCCGCCGGCGAGCTGCGCGAACGCATCGAGAAGCTGACCGCCGGCCGCGCGCGCGGCATCTGGGCCGGCACCTTCCACGCCACCTGCGCGCGCCTCCTGCGCATGCACGCCGATCGCGTCGGCCTCGGGCGCGACTTCGTCATCTTCGACGACAACGACCAGCGCACCCTCGTCTCGCGCGTCTTGAAGGACCTCGGCATCGCCGATCGCTTCGCCACGCCGCGCGCCATGCTCTCGGCCATCGACGGCGCCAAGAACCGCGGCGAAGGACCCGACGAACTACAAGGCCACGACTACTTCAGCGATCTCGTGGCGCGCGTCTATCCCGTCTATCAGCAGCGCCTCGAGCAGGCCAACGGCGTCGACTTCGGCGATCTGCTGCTCAAGTCGCTCAAGCTGTGCCGCGATCCGCAGGTCGGACCGAAGCTGGCCGACCGCTTCGATCATGTGCTCGTCGACGAATTCCAGGATACCAATCGGGTCCAATACGACCTCGTGAACCACTTGTCGGGGCGGACGACGAACCTGTGCGTCGTCGGCGATGACGATCAATCGATCTACAGCTGGCGCGGCGCCGACGTGCGCAACATCCTCGACTTCGAGCGCGACCATCCCGACGCGAAGACGGTCAAGCTGGAGCAGAATTATCGCTCGACGCAGGTGATCCTCGACGCCGCCAACGCCGTCATCGCGCGCAACTTGGAGCGCAAGCAGAAGCGCCTCTTCACCGAGAAGTTGGGCGGCGAGCTGATTCGCTATCAAACGGCCGAGGATGAGCGCGCGGAGGCACAGTTCGTAGTACGAACCATTCAACGGCTGTGCATCGACGACGGCCGCGCGCCCGCCGATTTTGCCGTATTTTACCGCACGCACGCGCAGTCGCGCGCGCTCGAAGAGGCGCTGCTCGGCGCCGATCTGCCCTACGCCGTCATCGGCGGCATTCGCTTTTACGATCGCGCCGAGGTCAAGGATCTGCTGGCCTACTTGCGCGTCTTGGCCAATCCTGCCGACGAGGTCTCGCTCGAGCGCGTCATCAACAAGCCCACGCGCGGCATCGGCGAGTCGACCTACGAGCGCGTCGTGGCGCGGGCGCGCGCCGAGTCGATCACGGTCTGGCAGGCCATGGAGTCGATCACGCGGACGGGCGACGTCGAGCTGTCGGCGGCGCCGCGCAAGAAGCTGGCCGGCTTCATCGACATGATGGACGACCTGCGCAACGAGTTCGTCAAGCATCCGGGCTCGCTGGGCGCGCTCGCCGACGCCGTGCTCGAGCGGACGCAATACCTCGAGCGGCTGGCCGCCGATGGGACGCACGAGTCGCAGGAGCGCATCGAGAACCTGCTCGAGCTCACGGGATCGATCAAAGATTACGAAGGCGAGACGTTCGCGCGCGACGGCGTGGCGCCGACGATTCACGATTACCTCGAGCAGGTGTCGCTGGTGGCGCCGTCGGATGCCGCGCAAAAAGGCGTGACGCTGATGACGGTGCATGCGGCCAAGGGCTTGGAGTTTCCGGTCGTGTTCGTGACCGGGCTCGAAGACGGCGTGTTTCCCTCGCTGCGCAACGGTGAAGATCAGGCGGCGCTGGAAGAGGAGCGGCGCCTGGCGTACGTCGCGATGACGCGCGCCGAGGAGCGGCTGTACCTCACCAACGCGCGCGCGCGCCGGCTCTACGGTCAGGAGGCGCGGCCGTTTCGCGAGAGTCGCTTCTTGGCTGACGTTCCCGAAGCCTGCATCGAGCGGCCGGTCAATCAGCCGCGCTCGCGGCCGGCGTGGATGGAGCGCGGGCACGACGACGCCGTGGACGACGGCTTCGCCGGCGGGCAGAGCGGCCGGATCGGCGGCGGCGGCGCGGCGGCGAGCGCGCGCACGGTCGAACGCGACGGCGGCATCTCCGTCGAATACGACAGCGACGGCGGCAGCGGCGGCGAAGACGACGTCGAGGGCATCTTTCGCATGGGCCAGCGCGTGCGCCATCCGAAGTTCGGCGAAGGCGAGGTCCGCGGCTTCACCGGCTCGGGCGCCGACCTGAAATTGACCGTCTATTTCCCGAAAGTGGGGCCGAAGACGATCGTCGCGCGCTTCGTGGAGCTCGCTTGAGGAAGCGGCTGCGCGCGCTGTGGCAGACGCTTTTGCACGAGCATACGGCGCCGATTCGGCTGGCGGCGGCGGTGCTCGTCGGCTGCATCGTCGGCTGCACGCCGCTGTTCGGCTTTCACATTCTGCTCTGTCTGGCGCTGGCGTTCGTGCTGCGGCTGAACAAGCTCGTCGTCTATGGCGCGGCCAATTTGTCGATTCCGCCGCTGGTGCCGTTCATCGGCTTCGCGTCGGTGCAGCTGGGTGAGCGCGCGCTGCATGGTCGCTGGCTGGCGCTTACGCGGCACGATTTTCGGCTCGATCAGGTGCGGCAGCTGGCGCGGCTCTTCTTCGTCGACTGGATGATCGGCGGCGCCATCTTGGGCACGACTATCGGTCTCGTCGCCGGCGCCATCACGTTCGCGATCTTGCGCGCGCGGCGACGTTCGGCCGACGCGCCCGGCCCGGCGGCGACGGCCGAAGACGGTGGCGTGACCGACGGCGCGGTCGCGATCGCCGGCGCCGGCCTGGTCGCCGCCGATGCCACGGACGATGGGCTGACGGCCGCCATCGAGCGCGCGCGCGACCGTTACGATGGGCTGCATCCGCGCTTCAAGTGGTACGCGCGCATGAAGTACGTGATGGATCCGGCCTATCGCGCCATCGTCGCGCGCGTGCCGGCCGGCGCCTTCGCCGTCGATCTCGGCAGCGGCCTCGGCATGCTCCCCGTGCTGCTCGGCGTCGTCGGCGGCGAGCGGCGCGCGCTCGGCGTCGAATGGGACGCCGCCAAAGTCGCCTGCGGCGTCCACGCGGCGCGCGGCCTGACCGGCGTCGACGTCGTCGCCGGCGACGCGCGCAGCTTCGCCATCCCGCCCTGCGACGTGGTCACGCTCGTCGACATGCTCCACTATTGGGACGTCGACACGCAGCGCGCGCTCTTGGCCCGCTGCCGCGCCGCGCTCCGCCCCGGCGGCCGCCTGCTCGTCCGCGAAGGCGATCGCGCCAGGCGCGGCGGCGCCCGCTTCACGCGCGTCGTCGAGCGCGTCGTCACGCGGCTCGGCTGGAACCGCGGACCGGCCGTGCACTTCCGCGCCGTCGCCGACCTGCGCGCCGACTTGGAGGCGCTCGGCTTCACCGTCACCGTCGACGAAGTCGCCGCCCGCACGCACCCCGGCAACGTCCTCATCGTCTGCCAAGCCTGACCTCGCGGCACTTCTCGCGCTTGGGGGCGAACGTCGGCGCTGCGAGACCGAGCCCGAAATAAACCTCCCACACCGTTGCGCGCTCAACCGATGTCCGGCCCGACGGAGCTCCAGCTCGCGCGCGCACCGCGCGCCCGCGAGCTTCCGCCGCCGGCGCAACCCGCACGACCGATCGTCCACCGCCCGAAGCGCACGCCGCAAACCGAACGGCGGCCCACCGCCCGTCACCGCTCGGCGACCGCGAACGGCCGTCGCACCCGGCGCGGCGCCGCGAACAGCCGTCCCCCTCGCCTCACCGCGCCCCGAACGACGGCCGCGCCAGTCGCCGCGCCCGCGACCCCCCGCCGCATGCGCACCCGCGCCCCAGCCGCCGACCGGCGACCCCCCGCCGCCAATGCTCGACCGGCAGCCGCCCGCGCCCGTCGCCGACCGGCGACCCCCCGCCGCATGCCCGACCGGCAGCCGCCCGCGCCCGTCGCCGACCGGCGACCGCCCGTCGCATGCCCGACCGGCAGCCGCCCGCGCCCGTCGCCGACCGGCCTACGGCCGCCGCAACAGCGGCGCCGGATCCACCGCCCAGAACGCATGCAACGCCGGGTAAACCCCGAAGTGCAGATGCGGCGGCGTCCCGCGCGCATTGCCCGTCGTGCCCACCTGCCCCAGCACGTCGCCGCCGTCGACCCGCTCGCCGACGCGCAGTCCCGGCCGAAACGCCTGCAAATGCGCATAATAATAAAGCCGCGCGCCGCCGCCCGCGACCCACACGACGTTGCCGCCGAGCCGATCCTGCCCGATCCTCACGACCTCGCCGCCGCACGCCGCCACGACGGGCGTGCCGCGCTTGGCGAAGATGTCGATCCCCTGATGCCGCCGATGCTCCGAGCGCGGCTCGCCGAACGAGCTGCGCAGCGACGCGCGCGCCACGCCGGCGACCGGCACCTGCAGCGACACCGGCGCCACGTTGCGCGCCAGCGCCCACGCCGTCCGATGCGTCACGATCAACCCCAACGCGCCGACGAACGCCGCGACCACGAGCCCGCGTTTCCACCGCATGTTGTTGTTACGTCAGCTGCGCCGCCCGAGCTTCCCGCGGCCCAAACGGCGAGACTTCGCGGCCGAAGACGTAAAACGGCCGCGGCAAACGGGCCTAATCCGGCTGCGCCACCGTCGTCACGACGAGATCGGCCTCTTGCCGCCCGCGCTGGACATGCAGCGTGATCTTGCGCCCCACGCCCGCGTTCGCCGACAGCCAACGCAGCCGCTCGGCATCGTCGACGACGACGCCGTCGAACTTCGCGATGACGTCGCCGCGCCGAATGCCCACCTTCGCCGCCGGCGAGCCCGAGACCACGGTGCCGACGAGCGCGCCCGTCGGCAGCACGATGCCGGCGCGCCGCGAATCGGCGGCATCGATCGGTCGAATGCCGATCCACGACCGCTGCACCTTGCCGAACTTCTTGAAGTCCGCGACCACCGACTTCGCCATGTCGATCGGCACCGCGAACGCCAAACCTTGCGCGCGCGCGTTGATGGCGGTGTTGATGCCGACGACGTTGCCGTGCATGTCGTAGAGCGGTCCGCCCGAGTTGCCGGGGTTGATGGCGGCGTCGGTCTGAATGAAGTCCCAATAGCCGTTGTTCATGCCGCCGAGATCGTCGCCGCGCCGGCCTTTGGCGCTGACGATGCCCGCCGTCACCGTCGACGACAGGCCGTAGGGCTCGCCGATGGCCACGACCCACTCGCCGACCTCGAGCTTGTTGCTGTCGCCCAATTCCGCCGGCACCAGATCTTTGGCGTCGATGTGCAAGAGCGCCACTTCCGTCTGCGGATCGCGGGCGACGACGCGCGCCTTGAACTGCCGCTTGTCGCTGAGCAAGACGACGATCTCGTCGGCGACGCGGCCGCCCAACTCCTCGGGCGCGACCACGTGATTGTTGGTGATGATGTCGCCGTCGCTGCTGATGATGAAGCCGGTGCCGAGCGACTGCGCGCGCTCGTCGGGCGGCTGCACGAGCCGATAGAACGGCGAGTCCTCGCCGAACGGGAACACCGCCACCGGCCGCTGCTTGATGAGCGCGGTCGTGTGAATGTTCACCACCGACGGCATCGCCCGCTTGACCAGCTCGACGAACGACGTCGGCGCGCCCGCCACCGGCACGACCGGCTGTCCCGCCCGCGCCGGATAGACCGCCTGCCCGGGTGTCGCCACCGTCGGTGGCGCGGTCGTCGCTTCCAGCTTCTGGTCCGGCTTGCCGTCCGCCTTGGCGACGGCGAATCCGGCTTGATGCCCGTCGACGCCGACGTGCTCCGATTGCGCGTGCGACAGACGCCCGCGATCGATCAAGGCCATCGCGATGAGCGACCCGATCCCGGCCGCGGCGACGAGGCTAACGCTTTTTCGCATCCACATACTTCATCCGTAAATCGTAGAGGAGGTTTTCGATCAGCTGCGCTTCCTCTTGCGAAAGGTTGCCACGCGTCTTGTCACGCAGCATGCCCAGGATGTCGATCGTCTGCTTGGCCAGCGGCAAATTCCGCTGTCCGGCGCCCGCTTCCGGATGCGCGAGCTCGCCGAGATGCACCAGCACCGACGACGCCAACGACATCACGAACATGCCGAAGTCGAGCTCCGGCTCTTCGGTTTGCTCTGCCTGCTGCGGATCTTGCGGCTGCTCGTCGCTCATGTGTCCGACCTCGGGATCTCGACGGTGAGCACGCCTGCTTCCAGGCGCACGCGGCGGCGCGCGGCGTCGGCCCCGCTGGGAAGCTCGACCGCGCACTGGAATTCGCCGTAGCTGCGTTCGAGTCGGTGATAGGCCGCGCCTTCGCCGCGAAAATGGCGCGCGCCGCGCACGGTGAGCGCGCGGCCGTCGGCCTCGACGGAGACGTCGGCGTTCTCGACGCCCGGCAATTCGACGGTGACGACGATTTCGTCGTCGGTGGCGTAGACATCGGTGGCGGGCGCAAAAGGGTGCTCGATCGCGGTCGCTACACGCGCGCCGCGTTCGTCGAACAGACGATTCATGCGCTCGCGCAGTAGCGCCAGGGCACGCGTACCGTCCCAGTCGTTGACGCCCATCGCCGGCAGTCTACGACGTCGACGCCGCTTCCGCTACTCGTGCGCGGCGCCGTTGGCGCCTGGGTCTTCCTCGTCGTCCTCATCGTCCAGGTCGTCGTCATCGTCGTCGACGGCCGAGAGGTCGATCGGCGCCTGCTTTCCAGCGGCGTCGGCAATGGTCTTGAGATGCTTCTCAAGGTCCTTCTTGGTAATCTGCCCCTTGCGAAAGCGGCGCTCCAGGGTTCGGACGTCCCAGAATCGCGGGTCATCCCGTTGAATAGTCATGGCGGGGCGTTAGTAGCAACGACGGCGCGCGGTGTCAATTGCCGCAGCTTTCGTGACAGTCAGCGCCGGCCGCGTCGGTCGGGCGGAATCCGCCGTTTTCGCGGCCGCTGCCGTCGCTGCCGATGTCTGACACACGCTAGCGCCATGCAACGAGCCCGCTCCGGCCGCATGCGGCACAAATGCGCACAAGCGACGACCGTCCGCCTCGTTCGCGGCGTGATACCATCTATCGGTCGTCTATTTGGAGTTGTCCCATGCGTAGCTTATTCGGCCTTTTGATCGCGATTTCTTCCCTCGTGTCGACCGGCTGCACGCGGGCGAACCCCGATGCGTTCAACCTACCGCAGCAAGATCTGCTCTCGCCCGGCGGCACCGGTGGCAATGGCGGCGGATCTTCGGGCGGCGGCGTGGCCGGCGGCGGCGGCGTGGCCGGCGGCGGCGGCGTCATCGCCGGCGAGGATCTCGCCGTCACCCACGATCTCGAGGTCGAGTCGCACGACATGGCCGAGACGACGTCGGGCATCCGCTGCGGCACGACGATCTGCAGCGCCTCGTCGAAGGACTCGTGTTGCATCACGGCCACGAGCCAGATGTGCATCGACATCAACATGACCTGCGGCACCGGCGGCGTCGTCTTCGCCTGCGACGGCCCCGAAGACTGCACCAACGCCGCGCCCGGCGACACCACGTGCTGCGGCTCGGCCGGCGCCACGACGACCGGCAAAGGCTCGACCTGCGGCAGCGCCCTCAATCCCGCCTGCGTGCCGCTGTGCCACACGCTGGACGACTGCGGCAACCTCACCGGTTACGTCGGCTGCTGCGCCGTCGCCAACACGCCTTACAGCCGCTGCAGCCGCACCGCCTGCAAATAGCGCACGTTCGAACCCGGCGGCGGCGGTTGGGCGACTCGCCCAAGCTGTGCTACCTCTTTGGGCCACATGGCCTACGACGTCAAAGTCATCAACGAGCTGGTTCAGAAGGAGTCGGCCTTCACCGAAAAGCTCTTCAGTGAAGTCGGCAAGGTTATCGTCGGTCAGCGTTACATGGTCGAGCGCATCTTGATCGGCCTTCTGACGGGCGGGCACGTGCTCCTCGAAGGCGTTCCCGGTCTCGCGAAGACGCTGACGGTCAAGACGGTCGCCGACTGCTTGCGCGCCAAGTTCCAGCGCATCCAGTTCACGCCCGATCTCTTGCCGGCGGACATCGTCGGCACGACCATCTACAACCCGGCGACGCAGGAGTTCCGCTCGAAGCGCGGGCCGGTGTTCGCGAACCTCGTGCTCGCCGACGAGATCAACCGCGCGCCCGCCAAGGTGCAGTCGGCGCTGCTCGAGGCGATGCAGGAGCGGCAAGTCACGATCGGCGACGAGACGCACAAGCTGCCCGAGCCGTTCCTCGTCATGGCGACGCAGAATCCGATCGAGCAAGAAGGCACCTACGCGCTGCCGGAAGCGCAGCTCGATCGCTTCATGCTGATGGTCAAAGTCGGCTATCCGCAGAAGTCCGAAGAGCGCGAGATCATGGATCGCATGACGTCGGGCGTGCCGTCGGCGACGCGGGTCGAGCCGACGGCGACGCTGGAGGAGCTGATCAGCGCGCGCAGCGTCGTCAACCAAGTCTATATCGACGACAAGATTCGCGATTACATCATCAACGTCATGCACGCCACGCGCGAGCCGGCCGCTTACGGGCTCAAGGAATTGGGCGTGTTCGTGCAATATGGCGCGTCGCCGCGCGCGTCGATCTTCCTCAACTTGGCGGCGCGCGCGCACGCGTTCTTGAAGCGGCGCGGTTACGTGACGCCCGAGGATATCAAGTCGGTCGGGCTCGACGTGCTACGCCATCGCGTCATTCTCACCTACGAAGCCGAGGCCGAGAACGTGACGTCGGAAGACATCGTGCGCCGCCTCTTCGAGCACGTCGAAGTGCCGTAAAAACATGCTTCCGCGCGAGCTGATCAAGAAGATCCGCCGAATCGAAATCGTGACTGCGCGGCAGGCGCAGAATCAATTGGCGGGCGCTTATCATTCGGTCTTCAAAGGGCTTGGTATGGCCTTTTCCGAAGTGCGCCAATATCAGCCGGGCGACGACGTTCGCCTTATCGACTGGAATGTCACGGCGCGTATCGGCGAGGCTTACGTCAAGCTGTTCGTCGAAGAGCGCGAGATGACGGTCATGCTGCTCGTCGACGCCTCGGGCTCGGGCGCGTTCGGCTCGCGCGAGCAGCCCAAGCGCGAAGTCGCCGCCGAAATCGCCGCGTTATTGGCATTCTCGGCGATCAAAAACAATGACCGCATCGGCCTCATCATCTTCACCGATCAAGTCGAGAAATTCGTACCGCCGAAAAAGGGAAAGAAACACGTTTTGGCGTTGATCACGGAGATTTTGACGTTTCAACCGAAGTCGAAACGAACCGATTTGCGCGTTGGTTTGGAGTTCCTCGGCAAGGTGGCGCGGCGTCGCTCGGTGGCGTTTCTCGTGAGCGACTTCATTGTCGACGGCGGCGCGCTCAAGTACGAGAAAGCGATGCGCATCGCCAAGCGTAAGCACGACTTGGTGCCGGTAACGATTACCGATCCGATGGAAGAGGAATTACCGGACGTCGGATATGTTTATTTCGAAGACGTGGAGACGGGCGAAGTGGTCGCGTTCGATACCAGCGGACCGGGTCGCGCGCGTTATTCCAAAGCGGTCCGTAAACAGCGCGAAGAGCGCGATCAGCTATTCAAGCGGCATTCGATGGACTTCGTGAACGTGCGCACCGATCAACCTTACGTGGCCGCGCTCGTGGCGTTCTTCCGCGCGCGCGAGCGGAGAATGCGTCACTGATGCGCGCCTGGGTCGCGGGCGCGGTGCTGCTTTTTGCGACGTTGGCGTCGGCGGCTGCGCCCGATCTCGGCGGCGACGACGCCGTCGAAGATCCGAACGCGCCGACGGTCGGCGTCTCGCTCGATCGCTCGGAGGCGCACGTCGGCGATCGCTTGACGCTGACGGTGAGCGCGGTGGCCAAAGCGGGCGTGGCGGTGACGCTGCCGCAGAAGCTCGAGCTCGGCAAGCTGGAGCTGCTCGATCGCAACGACGGCGAGCGGCTGGGGCGCGATCTCGGCGACGGGCGGCGCTCGCATCGCTTCGTGCTCGGCGTCGCGGCCTATGAAACGGGCGAGCTGGAAGTGCCGTCGCTCGAGGTCAGCTATCTGACGCCGACGGGCGAGGTGCACACCGTCGCCACCGACCCGGTCTCGGTGTCGATCAAGCCGCTCGTGGCCGCCGACGAGCCGCATCCCGATGCGCAGCCGGAGCGGCCGACGCGCTCGGCGTTCGTCGAGGATCAGCGCGTCATTCGCGCGCTCAAGTGGAGCGGCGCCATCGCCGGCGGCCTCGTGGCGCTGGCGCTCGTCGTGTTCTTCATTCGCCGCGCGCTCAAGCGTCGACTGCCGGAAGCGGCGCTGGCGGCGCTGGCGGCGCCGGCGCGTCCGCCCGAGGAAGTGGCGATGGAGCGGCTCACCGCGCTGCGCGCCGCCGGCAACTACGGCGTCGACGGCTATCGTCCGTTCTATTTCGCGCTGGCCGAGATCGTGCGCGCGTATCTCGGCGCGCGTTACGGCTTCGACTCGATCGAGCTGACGACGACCGAGCTGCTCGACGAGCTCACGCGCCGCGCGCCGCATCTGACGACCGACGGCGGCGAAGTGCCGCGCTTCTTGGCCGACACCGATCTCGTGAAGTTCGCCAAAGCCGGCTCGACCGAAGGCGGCGCGACGCTGGCGCTCGACGCCGCGCAAGCGATCGTGTTGTCGACGGCGGCGCCGCTCGAGCAAGTGGCGCAATCGATCTCGGGCCCGGTGCGTTTGCCACGCGAGGTGGACGGTGGATAAGCGTCGCTTATTACGCGTGCTCGCGCCCTATTTGCTGACGCTGGGCATCGCGCTGCCGTTCGTGCTCTACGGCTTGTGGACCTTGCGCGGCGACGACGTGCATTGGCGCCATCGCGGCGGCTTCCTCTTGCTGCTCGCGGTGCCGCTCGGCGCGTGGGTGTCGTTCGCGCTCGGCCGTCGCCGCGCCGGCACGCTGGCGTTTACGCGCACGCACGACTTGATGGCGACGGCGCAAGGCCCGTTCGGCTACCTCATGCATCTGCCGCGCGCCTGTCTGCTCGTCGCCGTCGGGCTCGTGGCCGTGTCGCTGGCGCGGCCGCAGAAGCTGTCGACCGATCCGGCCGAAGTCGAAGGCATCGACATCGTCATCGCGCTCGACGTCTCCGAATCCATGCGCGAGCACGACATGGTGCCCGACCGCATCAGCGCCGCCAAACGCGTCATTCGCTCGTTCATCGATCGCAACTCGACCAACCGCATCGGCCTCGTCATCTTCGGCAAAGAGGCGTTCACGCAGTCGCCGCTGACGCTCGACACGCGCGCCGTCGGCAGCTTGCTCGACGACGTGCGCATCGGCCTCGTCGACGGCAAGGGCACCGCCATCGGCAACGCGCTCGGCACGTCGATCAACCGGCTGCGCAAATCGACCGCGAAGTCCAAGGTCATCGTGCTCGTCACCGACGGCGACGACAACGCGTCCAAGATCGATCCGCGCAAAGCCGCCAAGTTCGCGCAGACGTTCGGCATCAAAATCTTCACCATCTTGATCGGCCGCGACGTCTTGGCCGCCGAAGCCGTGCCCGGCCAAGATCGCTTCGGCAACATGGTGCGTCCGCAGCCCGGCTTCCCGGTGAATCCCAAGCTGCTCGAGGAGATCGCCGACGCTACCGGCGGCACGCCCTTCCTCGCGACCGACACGCAGTCGCTGGAGAAGCGCTTTCAGGCGATCATCGAGGAGCTCGATCGCTCGAAGCTGCGCGCGCAAACGCCGCATTACGCCGAGCTCTACCCGATCTTGATCGTGCCGGCGTTGATGTTGGCGCTGCTCGAGGTCCTGCTCAGCCTGACGCGCTTCCGGAGATTCCCATGACCTGGGGCGATCTGCATTTCCTCTATCTGTTGGCGCTCGTGCCGTTGCTCGTCGTCGCCTATGCGCTCGATGGTCAGCGGCGCCGTCGCCTGCTCGAGAAGATCGGCCACTTGCCGATGATTCAGCGCATGACGGCCTCGTCTTCTCCCGGTCGTCGTCGCGCGCGCGCGATCTTGTCGGTGTTCGCGGTGGCGCTGCTGGTGCTGGCGATGGCGCGGCCGCAGATGCCGGGCCGCGCGAAATTGACCGAGAGCCGCGGCCTCGACCTCGTCGTCGCGCTCGATTTCTCGAAGTCGATGCTGGCGCGCGACGTCTATCCGACGCGGCTCGATCGCGCCAAAGCCGAGCTGTCGCGCTTCATCGACAGCTTGCACGGCGATCGCGTGGGCCTGGTCGCGTTCGCCGGCGAGACGATGTCGTATCCGCTCACCGTCGACTACGAAGCGGCCAAGCTCTTCTGGCGCGACCTCACTCCCGACGACATGCCGGTCGGCGGCACCGACATCGGCCGCGCGCTGCGCGCGTCGATCGACCTCTTGACGCGCGTCCGCGAGCGCGAAGGCAAGAAGCGGCCGGCGCAAGTCATCTTGCTCATGACCGACGGCGAGGACACCGAGGGCCTCGGCCTCGCCGCCGCCAAAAAGGCCGCCACGCTCGGCATTCGCATCTACACGCTCGGCATCGGCTCGAACGAGAAGCCGCCGGTGCCGCTCTTCGACGAGGACGGCAAGCAGCACGGCTACGTCTCCGACGACAACGGCGATCCGGTGCGCGTCGGCCTCGACGAGTCGGCGCTGAAGCAGATGGCGGCCTTGACCGGCGGCGAATATACGCCGCTCGATCAGAGCCGCTTCGGCGTCGAGCGCGTGCAGTCGGCGATCGCGCAGCTCGAGCGCACCGAAGAGGCGGCGCGCTTCGAGCGCGAGCCGGACGACGTCGGCCGCTGGTTCCTGTTGCCGGCGTTCTTGATGCTGCTGTTGTCGAGCTGCCTGCGCGAGCGCCGCGCCAATACGCCGCCTTTGGCGACGGTGGCCGGCGACGAATCGACGCGCAAATTGGCCGCGGCCGCGACCGGGTTCGCCAGCGAGCCGTCGCAAAAAGCGCTGGCAGCCGCGGTTTTACTGTTGGCCTTGCCCATGCTGACCGGCTTCGATCTACTGAAGCGCAAAGATCCCAACATCGAGGAGGGCAATCGCTTGCTGTCGGCCGGCAAAGCCGAGGACGCGCTGAAGTCGTTCGATCGCGCCGTGGAGCAGCTGCCGAACGAGCCGATCGCGCATTACGATCGCGGCGTGGCGCTCTATCAGCTCGGCAAATTCCCCGAAGCGCAGAAGGAGTTTTTGCGCGCGTCGGAAGAGGGTCACGACGCGGAGCTCAAAGCGGACGCCTATTACAACATGGGCAACGCGCTCTTGAAGCAGCAGCGGGGCAAAGACGCGCTCGACGCCTACAAGCACACGCTCGGCTTGCGGCCGGACGATCGGCGCGCAAAGTGGAACTTGGAGCTGGCGCTGCGGCAGATGCAAGAGCAGCAGAAGCAGCAGCAACAGCAGCAGGACAATAAAGACAACAAAGACAATAAAGACGACAAGCAACAGCAGCAACAGCAGCAGCAGCAGGCGCAAGATCAGCAGGACAAGAAGGACCAAAAGCAGGACGACAAGCAGAAGCAGGCCGACGAGCAGAAGCAGCAAGAAGAACAGAAGTCGGACGAGCAGAAGCAGGCTGAGGAGCAAAAGAAGCAGCAAGAGCAGCAGCCGCAGCCGGGCGACAAGGACAAAGAGAAAGAGAAGCAGGCGCAGCGGGCGCAGAAGAAGGAGCAGCCGCGCGAGATCGACAAGCAGGACGCCGAGGCGGTGCTCGACGCGCTGGAGCGTTCGGAGCCGACGGTGCAAAAAGATCTGGCGCGGCGACGGGCCGAGAATCGCCGCCGGCCGGCGAAGGATTGGTAATGGCGATGCGGAATGCACGGCTCGCGGTCTTGCCGCAGCGGCTCGCGAAACTCTTGGTCGCCGTGGCGGTTGCGCTGGCGGCGTCGCGCGCGGGCGCGGACGCGGCGGGCGTGCGCTTCGAGGCGACGGTGCCGTCGGAGAACGTGACCAGCGATCAGACGGTCGAGCTGACGGTGACGCTGCAGCGCGACGGCTCGCAGACGTTCGAGGCCTATCGTCCGCCGACGGCGCCCGACTTCGAGCTGCTGCACGCGTCGGACAACGAGTCGGTGCAGATGGGCATCGCCAACGGGCGGCAGTCGGTGCGCATGATCGAGCAGCACGTCTACGTCTATCGGCCGAAGAAGCGGGGCGCGCTCAAGATCGAGTCGGCGACGGTGCGCATCGCCGGGACGGAGCTGAAGACGCGGCCGCTCGTCATTCACGTGGGCGCGCCGCTGAAGAACGCGGTGTCGACGCTGGGCGGGCGGCCGGGCGCGACGGTGAATCCGAGCGTCATCGTGCCCGACACGCTGCACGGCGACGAGGATCTGTTCGTCGACGCCGCCACCGACAA
The DNA here is from genome assembly GCA_963785725.1 of uncultured delta proteobacterium. GTDB lineage: Bacteria > Myxococcota_A > Polyangia > Palsa-1104 > Palsa-1104 > JAQBQH01. The sequence goes on from CAWAWS010000007.1 coordinate 450,451, forward strand.
GCCGAGAGTCTACGTCGGGCAGCAGGTGACGGTGTCGTGGCGCCTGTTCATTCAGAGCGAGATCTTGCGCTATCGCCCGCTGTCCGAGCCCAAGCACGAGGACTTTTGGGCGGAAGATCTGTTCGTGCCGACGACGCACTTGGCGTGGGATCGCACGATGATCAAAGGGCACGACTTCGCGGTGGCGCTGCTGCTCAAGAAGGCGCTGTTTCCGCTCAAGTCGGGCAAGCTGTCGATTACGCCGCTCGAGGCCGAGGTGACGACGCTGCAGACGGCGTTCTCACCGACGGCGTCGGACTCGCGCAAGTCGCGCGCGCTGACGATCGACGTCATGCCGCTGCCGGTCGAGGGTCGGCCGGCGGGCTTCGAGTCTTCGAACGTCGGGCGCTTCGAGGTCGTGTCGTCGGTCGATCGCGCGCAGGTCAAAGCCGGCGAAGCGGTGACGTGGAAGGTGACGGTGCGCGGCGCGGGCAACATTCGCAACGTGCGGCTGCACAAGCTCGAGCACCTCGACGGCTTCCGCGTCTACGAGCCGACGACGAAGGAGACCATCGAGCCCGGCGACGAGGTGCACGGCCAAAAGGTCTACACCTATCTGCTCCTTCCGCAGAAGGGCGGCGCGCTGACGCTGCCGTCGGTGGAGCTGCCCTACTTCGATCCCGGGACCGGCAAATACGCGACGGCGAAGTCGCAGCCGATCGCGCTCACCGTCGAAGGTGATCCGAGCAAAGTGTCGAGCGGGCAGCCGAGCACGCACGAGGAGAACGTGCTCGGGCAGCAGGTGCGGCCGATTCGCAATCGCTCGAGCGTGGGCGCGAGCTTCGGCGATCGGCTGTTCCGCGGTCGCGTCGCCGTCGGCTTGTTGGCGGCGCCGCCGGGATTGTGGCTGCTCGTGCTCATCGGCGACGCCTTGCGCCGCCGGCTCGGTCGCGAGACGGCCGGCTCGAAGCGGCGACGCGCGCGGCGCTCGGCGCGACGGCGACTGCGCGTGGCCGAATACCACATCAAGGCGCAGCGGCCGTCGGCGTTCTTCGGCGAGTGCGCGCGCGTGTTGTACGAGCACCTCGAATATCGCCTGGGCGCCAAAGTGGAAGCGTTGACGCTGAGCGAGCTGCGCGAACATTTAGTGGCGCGCGGCTTTCAGCGCGAGACCGCGGAGTCGGTCGTCAAGGAGCTGGAGAACTGCGACTTCGCGCGCTTCGCGCCGTCGGCGTCGGGACCGGGCGAGATGCGCGCGGCCATGCGGCGCGTGCGCATTCTGCTCGGCATGATCGAGAAGCAGCGCCCGCTCGATAAGGAAGTGGCGGCATGAAACCCCTATTGTTTTGCATTTTACTAATGGGATTTTGTGGCATTGCCCGCGCCGCCGACACCGAGATCGCCGCCTCCAAAGACGCGACCTTCCGCCGCGGCAATGACGCCTATTTTCACGGTCGTTATGCGGAAGCGGTGGAGGCGTACGAGCAAGTGGCGGCGCTCGGCGCCGTCTCGCAAGACCTGTTTTACAACTTGGGAAACGCCTATTTGAAGGCGAACCAGCTGGGGCCGGCGATCTACAACTACGAGCGCGCGCTGGAGCTCGATCCGTCGTCGGAGGACGTGCGCTTCAACTTGACCGTCGCCCGCGATGCCGCGCGCAAGAAGGGCGAAGACCGCCTGGCCGGCGCCGAGGCGATTCCGTTTTGGATGCGCGTCGCCTCGCAAGTGACGGTCGATTGGGTGAGCTGGCTGTTCTTGGGGCTGTATGTGGCGCTGTTCGCCGGGCTGATCCTCGTGCACTTCGTGCAGCCGGGCTTCCTGCACGTGTCGCTCGTCGTGGGGCTGTCGTTCCTCGGCTTGGCGACGGTGGCGGCGGGCACGCTGTTGGGCGCGCGGCTGTACATGGCCGAGCGGGTCGAGCAGGCGATCGTGCTGCCCGATTCGGTGCAGGTCAAAGAGGGGCCCGATCCGAATTACCAATCGTCGTTCGGCGTGCACGCCGGGCTGCGCGTGCGCGTCACCGACAAAGAGCAGGATTGGGTGCGCGTGCGCTTGGCCAACGGTCTCGAAGGTTGGGTGCGCGAGCGCGACTTGGGCCGGCTGTGAGCGACGACGCGCTCGTCCTGCGTCGGGCGCGGCGCGAAGACTTGGCGGCGATCGTCGCGCTCTATGCCGACGACTTCATGGGCGCGACGCGCGAGACGCCGCCGACGCCGGCGGGCGAGCTGGCGCCGCCCTATCTGACGGCTTTTGCGCATATCGAGGGCGACGCCGATAACGAGCTCATCGTCGCTGAGCTCGAAGGTCAAGTCGTCGGCAGCTGTCAGCTCACGTTCATCTGGCAGCTCAGCCACGGCGGCGCGCGCGTCATGCAGATCGAGGCCGTGCGCATCGACGCGCGGCGACGCGGGCTCGGCCTCGGCGCGCGCATGCTGGAGTGGGCGATCGAGCGGGCGCGCGTGGGCGGCTGTCGCGTCGTGCAGCTGACGTCGAATGCGAAGCGCGTCGACGCGCGGCGCTTTTACGAGCGGCTCGGCTTCGTCGCCAGCCACGTCGGCATGAAGCTCACGCTGCCGCGGCCGTAAGTCACGCGCGGCGCCAGCGGTCGCCGGGCTCTTGCACGGCGCGACCTTCGCGCTCGAGCTTCACCAGATGCGCCAATAGCGAGCGCGCGGCGAGCGGGTAAATCGCCGGCGCGACGTCGGGATAGACGGCGGGCACGAGCGCTTCCGCCGTCGCCGCCGTCGCGCTCAGCGCCGCCGCCACGCGCGCCTCACGCTCCAGCCGATGCGCGATGTAAAAGTCGAGCCGCGCGCCGCCGTCGACGATGGGCGGGCCGTGCGCCGGCAGGAGGCGCGGCGTGCCGGCATCGACCGCGCCGCGCAGCCGCGCCAGCGACACCAGATATTGCGCCATGTCGCCGCCGTCGCTGGGCTCGATGATGATCGTGCCTACCGAGGCCACCATGTCGCCGGCCACGATCGCGCGCGCCGCCGCGTCGACGAAGCAGAGGTGGCCGGGCGCGTGCCCGGGCGTGTGCATCGCGACCAAGCTGCTCGGTCCGCCCGGCAAACGCGCGCCATCGTCGAGGAGCCGCGTGACCGCGACCCGACCTTCGAGCCGCGACGCCGTCTCCGCGTGCGCCGCGACGCCGATGCCGTGCCGCTCGGCCAGCGCCATCGCGCCCGAGACGTGGTCGACATGATGATGCGTCAGCACGATTTCGGACGGCTGCAAATTGTGCGTCTGCACAAAAGCGTCCAATTTCGCCTGCTCTTCGGCCCACGGGCTCGCCGGATCGACCACGATCACAGACGGCCCGTCGCCGATGAGGTAACAGTTGGTGTGCGTCGCCGGTGGCAGCGTCGGGGTGCGCAGCGGAACTACGCGAATCCAGGGCGCCGCCGGCAGAACGAAAGGGTCGTAGGGATTGACCGATCGCGTTACGTCTGGATCCATGCCCAATTTTACAGTGACGATGGGGATCGGCGCGCGTAGAATTAGTTGGTGACTCGGCTGGACGGGTTGCGATGACCAACGTTACCGCGCGCAAAATACGCGACCATGGCCGTGAGCGTGCGGCTGTCGGGGTGGGCCGTATCTACAACGGCTTCCTCGTCAGCTACCCCGTGGTCGGTCGTGGCATGGTCATTTTCCGCGATCCCAACGGCCATCGCATGATCACGACGCCGGTCCGCAGGGTGCTGGCGGATCCCGACGGCGAATCGGTGTACGTCGAGACCGAAAACAGCGTCTACCGCCTCACGTTTCATCGGCCGATTCCGGTCGCTCCGCAAGCCGCTTAGGCGATAGCGCTGCCCGCGCGGGGCCAAGTGACGCGGGCTGGACGATGGTACGGGTCCTGTCGCCGCATACCTTCTTGTCCGTGCTCGCTCCGCGCCCAGGGCGCAGGCGTTGGCGCTTTCGCTTCTAATTTCGTGGTGTAAGCGAGGTTGTGCGGGATCGCGACGCGCTCCGGCTGCGCGCGGACAAGAAGGTACGCGACGCCACCCGTACGAGGTTTCCGGAGGCACGCCCGCGTCGCTTGGGGGGAATTTGGTGGCAGAGGGCGGGTTAACGCACGCCTCCTCGCCACAGACTTCGAAGCGGCGGTTAGACCACGCGACAGAGGACGAATTTTAGGTAGCGGCCTTCTGGGAAGGCGGGGGGGACGGGGTGGTCCATGCCCTGTGAGGCGACCTCGAGGAGCTGGACGCGGCGGCCGGCGTCTTTGGCGGCGCCGGCGATGACGCGCTCGAAGGTCTCGCCGTCGACGAGCTGGGAGCAGCTGCACGTGGCCAAGAGCGCGCCTTCGGAGCAGGCGTTCATGCCGAGCGCGTTGAGGCGCTGGTAGCCCTTCATGGCGGCGTCCAAGTCCTTGCGCGCGCGGGCGAACTTGGGCGGATCGAGGACGACGATGTCGAAGCTGCGCGGGCGCGCGCTCTCGAGGAAGCGGAAGGCGTCGGCTTCGATCGTCTCGATGGCGCTCATGCCGTTGAGCTCGGCGTGGGCGCGGACGCGCTCGAGCGCGCGGCCCGACGCGTCGACGCAGGTGGCCGATTTGGCGCCGCCTTTGAGCGCGTTGAGGGCGAAGCCGCCGGCGTAGGTGTAGACGTCGAGGACGCGCGCGTCTTTGGCGAGCGAGCCGAGCATGCGGCGGTTCTCGCGCTGATCGAGGAACATGCCGGTCTTCTGGCCATGCAGCGGGTCGACCTCGAGCTGGATGCCGTTTTCGCGGCAGCGCACCGACGCGGCGGCGCCGTCGTCGCCGCGCACGGCGCGCGTGGCCGAGGCGAAGCCTTCGACCTGCGCGAACCCGCCCGCCGAAACCTCGACGATGGCGCGCGGCTTGAGCAGCTCCGACAGCGCGTCATAGACCTCGACTTCGCGCAGCTTCATGCCGAGCGCGGTGAACTGCACGGCGCAGACGTCGTTGTAGACGTCGACGACGAGGCCGGGCAGACCGTCGCCTTCCGAGTTGATGAGCCGGTAGGCGTTCGTCTCCGTCGACGGCATCAAGAGCCGCGCGCGCAGACTGATCGCTTCCTGCACGCGGCGCGCGATGAGGTGCTTGTCGACGGCTTCGTCGCGCGTCGTCACCATGCGCACGCGAATTTGCGAGCGCGGATTGATGAAGCCGCGCCCGATGAAGCGGCCCTCGGCGTCGGCGACATCGATGACGTCGCCCGGTTGATAGGTGCCTTCTTCGCGTGCGACCGCACCCGAATAAACCCAAGGGTGGCCTTGCCAAAGCGGGTTTGCGCGCCCGCGCTTGAGGAACAGTGTTGCCATGTGCGGCGCAACCTAGCATGGAAATGCGGAAATGATATGGTCGCGTCGTGCGCGCGCTCGGGTCGCTGGTGATTGTCGCCGCCGTCGCTTGGTCGGCGACGGCGGTCGCAGCTGTCGCGAGCGTCGGCGGCCTTGCCGATGACGGCGTAAATGCAGTGCCCGCTACGCGCGCAACGGCGACGACGACGCATGATTCGGCGGCGCCTGTGTTGTTGGCGCAAGCCGAGCCGGCGCCCGAGGACTACGTGCCGCCCGGTCACAGTCGTCCCGACTCGGGCGAAGGTCCGCCGGTCAAGCCGTATCCGAAGCCGTGGCTCATCACCGTCGATGCCAGCTTGCCGTTCACGCTCGGCACGGTGTCGCCGACGCTGCCGCCGGTCGGTTGGGGCGCCGGGCTGTCGATCGCGCGGGCGCTGCTGAATTACGGCCATTTGCGGCTCGGTATCGGCGCGCAGTTCGCGTATCAGCGCGTGCAGCACGAGAAGCATTCCGAGGTCGTCTTCGGCGATCTGACGCAGTCGCTGGCGAACACGACGTTCGCCGGCATGCTCTTCGTCGACGAGATCTTCGGCCGCGTTCGCCCTTGGTTCAATATCGGCGGCGGCTTCAGCGTCGCGCAATACTTCGATCCCGACACCAACGGCACGGCGCAGAACGTGACCGCCGTTGCCGTCGTGCCGCTCTTGCAGATCGCGGCCGGCGTCTCCGTCGAGATCACGCGCGGCATCGAGCTCGGCTTGGGCGGCCACTTCGATCTGACGTTCTCCGACATCGATCGCGGACCGCCGGTGCCGATTGGCCAGTCGTCGACGCCGGTGCACACGGTGTTCGCGCCTGGCCTCGTCTCCGTGCGGCTGCAGCTCGGCTTCCGCTTTTAGATCGCGTCGCTCCCCAGCCAAACGCGACGTTGACAGCGTCCGACGCGGTCGTTACGTTCCGTCGGTGTTGCTGCGCATCGTCGCCGAGCTGCTGGCGCTTGTCGTGAGCGGCGCCGTCCTGTTCGTCGCGCTCAGCTACTCGCACGCGTTCTGGCATCGGCGGCGGACGACTCGCGTCGCCAACCTCTTGCGTGCCGCGCTGTTCGAGCTCGGCGCCGTGCTCTTGCTGCTGCCGTTTTGGCCGCTGTGGTGGCTCGTCGGCGCCAGCTACGAAGTGGCGACGGAAGGCGAAGGGCAGGCCGGCGGCCGGCGCCACCCGGTGATTCTGCTGCACGGCTTCGCCATGAATCGCACCAACTGGATCTGGCTCGGCAGTCGCTTGGCGGCGCGCGGCATCGGTCCCTTGTACGGGACGAGCTACTTCTCGCTGCAACCGATCGCGCGCTCGGCCGCCAACTTGGCGCGCTTCGTCGACGAGGTGCGCGCCAAGGAGCAGTGCGAGCGCGTCGACATCGTCGCCCATTCGCTCGGCGGCGTCGTCGCGCGCTGGTACATCGATCGGCTCGACGGCGCGGGCAAGATCGGGCGCGTCGTCACCATCGGCTCGCCCCATCGCGGCACGCTGACGTCGCGCCTCGGGCCGCTCATTCCGTCGGCGCGCGAGACGCGCGTCGGCTCGCAGTTTTACGCCGCGCTGGGGCCGATTACGCCGCGCGACGGGCTTTCGTACACGTCGGTCTGGTCGCGGGCCGACGCTGTCATCGAGCCGCCGGAGTCGTCGTCGATCGCGCCTGCGGGCGCCGACTGCGTCTTCGACGATCTCGGCCACCTCTCGCTGCTCTTGTCGCCGCGCGTGCTCGACGCCGTCGCCGAGCGACTGTGCGCATGACCTTATTCGACAAGCAGTTGGTGATCATCGGCGGCAAAGGCGGAGTCGGGCGCACGACGGTGTCGTCGGCGTTGGCGCTGGCGGCGGCCAAGCGCGGCAAGCGCGTCTTGTTGGCGCAGTCGAAGTCGAAGGAGCGGCTGTCGGCGCTGTTCGGCGTGCCGCCCGTCGGTCACGAGGTGACGCGCATTCGCGACAGCCTGTTCGCGGTCAACATGACGCCGCAAGCGGCGCTGCTCGAGTACGGCTCGATGGTGCTGCACTCCGAGTTCATCGCCAAGCAGGTGCTGGAAAACAAGGTGTCGCGACAGTTCTTGCACGCCATTCCCGGCCTCGACGACTACTCGATGCTGGGCAAGATTTGGTACCACACGACCGAGCTCGAGCACGGGCGGCGCAAGTGGGATCTGGTCGTGTTCGACGCGCCGGCGACGGGGCATCTGGTGACGATGCTGCAGATTCCGCAGGCGATCTTGGACTCGGTGCCGGAAGGGCCGTTGACGCGGCCGGCGCAGGCGGCGCGCGATCTGGTGCGCGACGGGCAGCGGACGGCGCTGTCGATCGTGACGCTGGCCGAGGATCTGCCGTCGAACGAGGCCATCGAGCTGGCAGCGAGCGCGCGGCAGAAGATCGCGGCGCCGCTCGGGCCGCTCGTCGTCAACGCGCTGTATCCGCCGCGGTTTTCGCAGGGCATTTCGGCGCGGGCGTTGGCGGCGCTGCCGGAGAACGTGGGCGACGGCGAGCTGCAGCCGCTGGTGCGCTCGGCGCGGACGGAGCAGCGGCGGCGGGCGCTGAACGATCATTATCTGGAGCGGCTGCGGACGGAGCTGCCGGTGCCGCAGGTGCATCTGCCGTATTTGTTCGCGGCCGAGTTCGGGCCGAAGTGCATCGAGGAGCTGGCGACGCGGCTGGATGCGCAGCTGACGGCGCTCGGCTGACCGCGGGCGGATCCGTCGCGGCTGACGGCGCGCTCGCGGCTGACGGCGCGCTCGCGGCTGACGGCGCGCCCGCGGCTGACGGCGCGCCCGCGGCTGACGTGCGGTCTCACCGTGCGGCGCAGGAATCGTCCGTCGCGCGCCGATCGATGACGTAACCTACGCCGCACGGTGTTATGCTGACCCCGATGCGCTCGCTGATCGTGGCGACGCTGCTGTTCCTAGCGACGGCCGCGCGTGCCACCGAGACGTATGCGCTCTTCCGCCTCGATCCCCTCGGGATCGCGCCCGACATCGTGGGGCAGCTGGAACGCGTGCTGCGCGGCGAGCTGGCGCGCGTCGTGGGCCACGAGCTGCCGTCGGCGCGCGCCGTCGACGACCTAGTGCGGCAGTTCCCCAAGCTCGCCAACTGCACCGCCGATCCCGCCTGCCTCGTGCAGCTCGCCAAGTCGCTGCACGTCACGCGCGTCGTCTCCGGCAACGTCGGCGGCCTGGCCGACAGCTACGTCGTCAACCTGAAGCTCGTCGACGACAACGGCCGCGAGCTGCGCCGCGTGACCGCCACGTTGCGCGGCTCGCCCGAGGAGCTCATCGACGAAATTCGCGTCGCCGCCTTCCGCCTCGTCGCGCCCGAGCGCCTCGTCGGCAGCATCGCGCTCCTGTCCGACGTGCCCGACGCCACCGTCAGCCTCGACGGCGTCGACGTCGGCAAGACGCCGCTGGCGCAGCCGCTCGGCAATCTGTCGATGGGCGTGCACAAGCTCGCGGTCACGCGCGAAGGCTTCTCGCCCTACGCCGAAGACGTCCCCGTCCGCTTCGAAAAGACGACCCAAGTGGTCGTCCACCCGAGCGCCATGAGCGTCGCCGCGCGCAAAGCCGAGCGCCGACGACGCGCCGCCGCCGAGACGCCGCTGTACACACGCTGGTACTTTTGGGGCGGCGTCGCCGTGACCGCGATCGGCATCGGCATCGGCATCGGCTTCGGCGTCCCCAAGCAGTCGCCCGTCAGCTGCGCCAAAGGCGGCTGTCCGTGACGCCGGCGCGCCGCCGGTTCCGCGATCGCACAATAAACGTCAGCCGGCCCGGCTCATTGTGCAAACGCGCCCTGAAATTGTGCGTTCGCATCATGGCGCCGCCGATCGGCAGCTCTTCATGGTGCGTTCGCACCATGCTGTTGTGCATTTGCGTCATTTCGTTGTGCATCTGCACCACGGTCGCCCACGCCGCCGGCGCGACGCGCGTGGCCGTCTTGCCGCTGCGCGAATCGGCGGCGGGCGCGGCCACGGCGCGCCTCGAAGCCGCGCTGGCCGAAGCCTTGCCGCTCATCCCCGGCGTCACCGCCGTCAACCTCACGAACGGCAAGTTTACGTCGCCGCGCAAAGGCGAAGGCCGCCTCGAGTCGCAGCCGTCGGCGCGCGCGTTGGCGCTCGGCCGCGAGCTGGGCGCGCAGCGCGCGGTCGCCGTCGAAGCGACGCCGCTCGGCGAAGGGCTCATCATCTACGTGCAAGCGCTGGAAGTGCCGGGCGGCCGCTCGCTCGGCTCGACGACGTTCGCGCTCACCGGCGGCGCCGCGCGCGAGCCCGGCGACCTCGACGCCGCCCGCGCCGCGCTCACCCGCGTCATCGATCCCGCGCGCTACGTCGGTCGCCTCGACATCAAGCTCGACGTTCAAGGCGCCGAGGTCCAAGTCGACGGCCGCCTCGCGCGCTCCGGCGTCGTCGAGTTACCGGTCGGCACGCACGCCCTGCGCGTCACCCATCCCGCCTATCACGACTTCTTGCGCTTCCTCGAGGTCGGCTTCGATCAAACGCTGCCCGTCGCCGTCAATATGGCCGCCTATCCGCTGGCCGAAGGTGAAATGACGGAAAGTCAGCGCCGCGGCTTGCCGATCAATACCCGCAAGCTGCCTTGGTACCGCCGTTGGTATTCGGTAGTCGGCGCGGGAATCGTCCTGACGGGTGTCACTTTGGGCGTCGTTTGGCTGGCGCGCCCCGGCGTCCACGATGATTCTTCGGCGAGCTTCAAGCCAGTGACGACGCCTTAAAATCAGCGCTCGATTCATCCGTATTTCTTAAGCGGGTTCTTTTAAGACGACTGTCGCCAATCTAACGGGTCAATCGTGCATTTGCGATACGCGCCGAATCATTTTGTCAGACAAAATCTATTGTGAAAACAATATCTTGACGGCATTTGTCGCTTAAATACAGTATCTCGCAGAAAGGCTCTCTCCGGCCTTTAGCAAAAAAACCGGGGGTGTGTGAATCGATGGTCGGAAAAAGCAAAGATCCAAAGGGAACGCGAATCACGGTCCGCATCTCCGATAAGGACCTCAAAGATCTGCAGGTGGAAGCCAAGCGGCGCAACACCACGATCGGTGGCGTCGTACGCGTGCTCATCCGCGACGGAATCCGCCTTTTGGAGCCGGCCAAGCGCTAATTTTTCGTTATTGTTTCGTCGAGAAATGAATCGAGTTTCGCCGGAGCAATATTCACTTACTCGTCAGCGACTGCTCAATCGCGCGCTCGTTCAACCCGCTTTGAGCATGGCGAAGAGGCGATTGATCTTGATGTTCGCCTGCGGAAATTTGCCGTCGCCGTAGTTGGCCGTCGCTTCCTGAAAGAGATCCTCGACCGACTTGCGATCGCCGCCGTCGAGCTTGCGGCCGTGCATGGCCGCCGAGAGCCGCGCCATCTTGGCCGAGATGAACGAGCGATCGATCTTGATCTCCTCGACGGTGGCGAGCAGCTGATCGGCGTCGTATTTGGCGCGCACGTAGTCGGCCTTCTTCATGGCGTCGCGGGTCTCGTCGACGAGCTTCGACGTCCCCGGCGGCAAATCGGACGTCAAGAGCCCGCGCTCCTGCATCAGCTTGAGCGCCTTCTTGTAGACGGGCTCGACGTCGTGCGCCGTGTAATGCAACCCCTTGGGCAGCTCGATCTTCGCCGGCACCGCCGCCATCGCGCCGCAGGTGTCGCGCTCGCGCCGCGCCAACGTCGCCTCGCGCGACGCCAGGTCCTTCTCGCGCTGCCCGACGTCGCGCTCGCGCTCGGCCAGCTCCTTCTCGCGCGACGCCACCGTCTGCTCGCGCCGCGCCGCGCGCTCGAGCGGGTCGGCGCCGGGCGACGTCGCGACCACCTGCGTCGCCTTTTGCACCAGCTGATCGCGCGCTTTCAACAGCAGATCGAGCTTGTCATTGACCTGCTGCTCTTGCTGCGACAACTCGCCCTCTTTGGTCAGCAGCGACTTCTCGGCCTCGTCGATCGCCGCCTGCCCGGTCGAGTCGTGCCCCAGCTGCGAGCGGCGCTCGACGAGCTCGGCGCGCGCGTCCGACAGCTTCTTGCGCTCGCGCTGCAGCATTCCGCGCTGGCCCAGCAGATCGGTCTCGCTCTTCTTGAGGGACTCGTCTTCGGCGGTGATGGGCGCGACGTCGGCGGGCGGCGGTGGGCGATGGCAGCCGCCAGCCGCAGCGACGAGCAGTAAGGCTAAGGTTAGGCGCAGCACGCCCGCATGATAGCAGCACGGCGGCGGAACCTCTAGAAACGCGCGGTTAGGTCAGGGCCGAGCGGAGCGGCGGGCGCGGCGACGATCGATTCCGGAGGATGGTGGGCCCGGAAGGTTTCCCCCGACCTCCCGCCCCAATTATCGGCGCGCCGTCGCAAAAGTTGCGTGCCGAATCCACTCGCCGCCGCAACGTCGCGCGACGACGAGCTACTCGAACGTGACGAGCGCCTGCCCGGCCTCGACCGGCTGCCCCTCTTTGACGCCGACCGCCTTGATCTTGCCGTCGCGCGGCGACTTCAGCTCGTTCTCCATCTTCATCGCCTCGACGACGACGACGCCTTGCCCCGACTTGACCTCGTCCCCGACCGCGACGAGCAGCTTGACCACCTTGCCCGGCATCGGCGACTGCACCGACGCGGCCGCCGCTTTCGGCGGCGCCGCGGCGCGTCCCGCGACCTTCGCGCGCGCCGACTGCAGCTTCAACGGCACGCTGATGTTGTCGACGGTGACCGTCAGATCGGGCGCCGCGCCATCGACGTCGACGAGCGCCGTCACGCCGCCGCCTTCGGGCAACAGCGACCAGCTCGACGCGCGTCCCGTGCCGGCGACCTTGACCGCTTCGTAGATGCGCACGCGGCCGGCATGACCGACGCGCACGCGGTTGCCTTCGAGCTTCTCGACGGTGATGTCGCGCTCTTGCCCGCCGACTTCGACGCTATAGCGATGGATCATGACGAGGCGGAAGCGGTCGCCGAAGCGGGAAGCGGGAGCTCGATGCCGAACAGGTCGGCCCATTCTTTAGCCGCCCACAACACGCCCACGAGCGTATTGGTCAGGTCACCAAAGAGCAGCGGCTCGTTCTTCTCGAAATAGTAGTGACCGATGAACTGCAGCGCCCAGCCGGCAGCGAACATTCCGCCGCCGAGCAGCGGGTTGAACGGCAGCACGGGCAGCGAAGCCACGATCATCGGAATCCCGACCATGTGCGTCACGCGCGTGCCGAGCTGGCGATGGCCCTCGGCATATTCTTCCAAATACTCGCGAAGCGACTTTGTTGCCATGCGCGGAGCATACTATATTCCGCGCCCGCATGTCGCTCGCCAACCTAGTAGCGCAAAGACGCATCCTCGTCTGCGTAGGGTCCGGCGGCGTCGGCAAGACGACCACCGCCGCATCATTGGGTTTGGCGGGCGCCCGCGCCGGTCGTCGCACCCTCGTCCTCACCATCGATCCCGCCAAGCGGCTCGCCAACGCGCTCGGTTTGTCGTCGCTGGGCCACGATCTGCAAAGCGTCCCGGCGGAGAAAGTCGCGCTCGGCGGCGCGCCCGTCTCCGGCTCGCTCGACGCCATGATGCTCGATCAAAAGCGCGCCTTCGACGAGATCGTCGTCAAGTACGCCAAAGATCCGGCGGCGCGAAAGCGCATCTTCGAGAACCGCATCTACCAGCAGATCTCGTCGACGCTGGCGGGCTCGCACGAATACGCGGCCATGGCCAAGCTGCACGAAATTGTGCAAACGCAAAAATACGATCTCATCATCCTCGACACGCCGCCGACGGCCAACGCGCTCGACTTCTTGGACGCGCCCGAGCGGCTCACCGCGGCCATCGACTCCTCGGCGATTCAGTGGTTCACCAAGCCTTATCTGGCGGCCGGTCGCTTCTCGCTCAAGGCGCTCGGCCTCGGCGCCAGCTTCGTCTTGAAGCGGCTGGCGCGCTTCGTCGGCTCGGCGTTTCTCGAGGACATGGCGCAGTTCTTCGTCGAGTTCAACGCCATCTTGGGCGGCTTTCGCGAGCGCGCCAAAGAGGTGTTCGACCTCCTGCGCGGCGCCGACGTCGGCTTCGTCCTCGTGTCGTCGGCGGAGCCGCTCTCGATCGACGAGGCCATCTACTTCCACGATCGCCTGGTCTCGTCGCACATGCCGCTCGGCGCCTTCGTCGTCAACCGCGTCCACTCGGCGGCGGCGGCGACGCTCGACCGCGAGGCGCTCATCGCCAAGCTGCAGGCGCGGCCCGAGCTCGTCGGCTACAGCGGCGACGACATGGTGCAGATCGCGTCCGACTTCGATCGCACGCACCGCGAGTTTCAGCAGCTGGCCGACACCGACGCGCGCCAAGTGCAGCGACTGCGCGATCGCTCACGCGGCCAGATCGACGTCATCACCATCCCGTTCTTCGATCAGGACATCTACGACGTCAGCGGGCTCTCGCAGATGATCCGCTATCTCGTCGGCGAAGACGCCAAGTCCGCCGCCTGAAATCGTAGTCCGCTAAGGCTTCAGCGCGCGATCTTCCAGCTCTTCAAGACCTCGGCGGCGACGGCAGCGCCCGTGCCTTTGGGCGCGCCGAACACGAGGACGAGCTTGTCGCCGTCGCGCTGCACCAGCCAATCGTCGTGCGCGCCGTCGGCCGCCGCCAGCTTCGCCAGCAGTCGCTGCGCGGCCGGCTCCGCCTCCTTCGCTTCGCTCTCGGAATCCCACACCGAGAGGTCGACGATGGTCAACGCGCCGTCGGGCGTGCCGTCGCTGTACGCGACCTGACGATCGCCGCCCCAACCGGCCGCCGCCTTCTCGGCGATGGCGTCCGCCGGCTGCTCGGGCGGCGCGCCCGGCGTCGCCTTTTTCGCCGGTGCCGGCGCCGGCGGCGGCGCCGAGTCGAACAAGATCTTGAACACCAGCTCGCCAAACACGTCGCGGCGAATCTCTTTGCGCGCGCCGAGCTGCTTGAGCGGCACCGGCGTGATCTGGATCGGATGCTCTTTGTTCAGGTATTTCTCGGGATGGATGATCTGCTCGGTCGACTCCGGCGGCGACTTGAAGGCGTCGTCGATGCGCGACCAGGGCGCGCCTTTGCGCAGCGCCTCGACGAACGTCAACCCCTGCAAATAGGGGAAAATCAGCGTCTCCTTCACGAACTGCGGCGCCTTGGCGAACTCCGGCGTCGAGCCGAAGCTGCCCTGCAACATCTGCTTGCCGACCTGCTCGATCAGATCGGCAGCTGATCGACGGGCAATCCCATCGCCTGCGCCTGAAACTCCATCATGACCGCCGTGCCGTCGCCTTCGACGAGCGCCGACTGCGCCATCTGCTTGTCGTCGTTGTCCTTGATCGGCGTCGCGTACTTCTTGAGGTCGAAGTGCTGATCTTGCAGCGCGTGCTCGATCTCGTGCGCCATCGCCGGTCGCTGCAGCTCGAGCGGCAGCCAATCGGAGACGTAGAGCTTGCCCGCGAACGGATCGTAGAAGCCCGCCACCTGCTCCATCAGCAGATCGATCGTCATCTTCTCGTAGTCGAGATCGGGCGGAAACAGCCCCAAGCGCTTGAGCACGCGGCCTTCGTTGCGAAATTCCTCGGGCGTGAACTCGATCCGAATGCGCTCTTTGAGCTTGGCGCCGATCTGATCGCGCGACAGCACGTCGCGCTGCAGCGGCTTCAGGATCGCCAGGCCGCGAATGGCCGACACTTGGTGGGCGATCTCGTCGGCGGCCGCGAGCAGCGCGTCTTTCGGGGCCTTGGCGGGCGCTTTGGCGGTGGTGGCGGGCGTGGCCGGCTTCTTTTTTGCGTTCGCACCAAAAGGCAGGAGCAGGACCAGCGCCGCGGCCAGAAATCTCATGCGCGGCATCCTAGCACCTTGCGCGCGCCGCCGGTCCGCCATAGGTTTCAGGCGCTCCCATGCCAATGGACGACGAGCTCTCCGGCGTCAGCGCCGCGGCCGGCTTTGCCTCGGTCAAACGCCTGCTCGCCGAGCACAAAATCGTGCGCGTGCACAACACCAGCGGCGCCTTTCAAGCGCTGCTGGCCGCGCAGCTGCCGGCGCCGCTGCTCGCCGTCACCGCCGACGAGGCGCAAGCGCAGGCGTTGACGCGCGATCTGCGCTTCTTCGTGCAGTCGCAAATGAGCGCCGACGATCCGCAGGCGGTGGCGCGCGTGGCCCATCTGCCGTACGTCGAGACGGCGCCGTGGGACGACATTTCGCCCGATCGGCGCGCGATCTTGTCGCGCATGGCGACGCTGTTTCGGCTGTCGCAAGGGCAGCACGCCGACGTGCTCGTGGCCTCGGCGCCGGCGCTGGCGCGACGGGTGATTCCGCGCGCGTCGTTCTCCGATCTCGTCGACGTCGTGCAAAAAGGCGAGGAGATCGATCGCGACACGACGCTGAAGATCTTGGTGCGCGGCGGCTTCACGCGCTCGCCCGTCGTCGAGGATGCGGGCACGTTCGCGGTGCGCGGCGGCGTCATCGACGTCTTCGTGCCGCTCTATCGCTTTCCGCTGCGCATCGAGCTGTTCGGCGACACGGTCGAGTCCATTCGCTTCTTCGATCCCGAGACGCAGCGGACGATGCGCGCGGTCGACGAGATCTACTTGCATCCGGTGCGCGAGACGGTGCTGACGCGCGGCAACAAGCTGCGCGATCGGCTGCTCGAAGCGGGCGATCACGCGCACCATCCGTCGTCGAAGACGCGCGCGATCCTCGATCAGATCGACAAAGGCGAGGACTTCTTCGGCGTCGAAGCGCTGACGCCGGCGTTTCACGAGCGCCTGGCCTCGATCGCCGAGTATTTGCCGGCCAGCCAGCTGGTGTTCGTCGACGAGCCCGACGCCTGCATCGAAGCCGTCGCGGCGATGCACGAAGAGGGCGAGCGGGCTTATCGCGCCCGCGTCGACGAGCACCGCCTGGCCTTCACGCCCGACGAGTTCTACCTCTCGCCGGCGGACCTGCAGGCCATCTTCGATCGCGGCAAGCGCGTCGAGGCGCATCAGCTCGAAGTCGCCGGCAGCGACGTGCCCGTCATCCGGTTCGCGGTCGAGCCGCATCGAGACTTGGCGATCGAGCTGCAACGGGCGCGCGCCGAGAAGCACGAGGAGCTGTTGCGGCCGCTGGCGCGGCGGCTGCGCGACTGGCGCGACGCCGGCGTGCGCGCGCTCGTCGCCGTGCCCAACCCGCAGCACGCCGAGCGGCTCGAGTCGCTGCTCAAGGGTTATCGGATCATCCCGCACGTCGAGCGCGTGCTGCAGTCGCACAATCTGCTCGAGCCGGGCGCGCAGCGGACCAACGTCGAGATCGTGCTCGGTCAGCTCGGGCACGGCTTCGTGCTGCCGCTCGACGGCGTGGCGCTCTTGTCGGAGCAGGAGATCTTCGGCGAGAAGGCGGTGCGCTCGGCGACCAAGAAGCGGCGCGCCAAGGGCTTCAAGCAGGACGACTTCAAGAACCTGCAGCCGGGCGACTTCGTGGTGCACACGCTGCATGGCGTCGGCATTTACAAGGGGCTCACGAAGCTGCCCTTGCGCTCGGCCGGGCGCGAAGTGGCCGTCGATTTCCTGCAGCTCGAGTACGAAGGCGGCGCGCTCTATCTGCCCGTCTGGCGGCTCAACGAAGTGCAAGCGCTACGCGGGCGCCGAGGGCGTGCGCCCGAAGCTCGACAAGCTCGGCGGCGAGACCTGGAAGAAGACCAAAGGCAAGGTCGCGCAAGGAAGTGCGCCAGCTCGCCGAGGAGCTGCTGCAGCTGTATGCGCAGCGCAAGGCGCTGCCGGGCCACTCGTTCGCGCTGGCGCCGGCGACGGAGACGATGTTCCGCGAGTTCGAGGCGACGTTCCCGTTCGAGGAGACGCCCGATCAGCAGAAGGCGATCGACGACGTGCTCGAGCGACATCGAGCACGAGCGGCCGATGGATCGGCTCGTCTGCGGCGACGTCGGCTACGGCAAGACCGAGGTCGCCATGCGCGCGGCGTTGAAGGCCGTGCTCGGCGGCAAGCAGGTGGCGGTGCTGGCGCCGACGACGGTGCTCGTCGAGCAGCACGCCAGCAACTTCGCCGCGCGCTATACCAGGGCTGCCGGTGAACGTGCAGTCGCTGTCGCGCTTCAAGCCGCGCCAAGAGCAGCAGGAGACGTTGAAGGCGCTGGCAGACGGGCAAGGTCGACGTCGTCGTCGGCACGCATCGCCTGTTGTCGACCGACGTGCGCTTCAAGGACCTGGGGCTCATCATCGTCGACGAGGAGCAGCGCTTCGGCGTGGCGCACAAGGAGCGGCTGAAGAAGCTGCGCACGCAGGTCGACGTGCTGACGCTGACGGCGACGCCGATCCCGCGCACGCTGCACATGGCGCTCATGGGCCTGCGCGAGATCTGTCGATCATCACGACGCCGCCGGTCGATCGCCTCGCCATCCGCACGGTCGTCAGCAAGTACGACGACGCGCTGGTCATCGACGGCGTCAAGAGGGAGCTGGCGCGCGGCGGGCAGGTCTTCTTCGTGCACAACCGCGTCGAGGACATCCACGAGTGGGCGCGCAAGCTGCGCGAGATCTGTGCCCGACGTGCAAGTCGGCATCGGCCACGGGCAGATGAGCGGCGAGGAGCTGGAGCAGGTGATGGTCGAGTTCGTCGACGGCAAGACGCAGCGTGCTCTTGTGCACGACGATCATCGAGAGCGGCCTCGACATCCCGCGCGCCAACACCATGTTCGTCAACCGCGCCGACACGTTCGGCCTGGCGCAGCTCTATCAGCTGCGCGGTCGCATCGGCCGCGCCAAGGAGCGCGCCTTCTGCTACCTCTCATCCCCACGAGGAAGGCGCTCGGCGCCGACGCCAAGAAGCGCCTCGCGGTGCTTGCAGCGCTTCACCGAGCTGGGCGCCGGCTTCCACATCGCCTCGCACGATCTCGAGATCCGCGGCGCCGGCGATCTCCTGGGCGCCAAGCAGTCGGGCGCCATCGCCGCCGTCGGCTTCGAGATGTACACGGCGATGCTGGAAGAGGCGGTGGCGGAGCTGAAGGGCGAGCCGGTGCACGAGGAGCGCGATCCCGAGCTCACCTGCGATCTGCCCGGCTTCATCCCCGACGACTACCTGCCCGACGTCGGTCAGCGGCTCGAGTTCTATCGCCGCTTGTCGTCGGCGCGCGACGAGCAGGAAGTGCAGGAGATCGTCGTCGAGCTGAGCGACCGCTATGGTCCGCCGCCGGCTGAAGTCGACGTCTTGTGCGACATCATGACCGTCAAGGGCCTCGGCCGCCGCTTGGGCGCGCGCGCCATCGAGCTGACCGAGGTGCGCATGGCGCTGGCGCTTCGTGACGACACGCCGCTGCAGCCGGCCGCGGTCATGAAGCTGGTGAACGCCAAGAATTCGCAGTGGAAGCTGACGCCCGACATGCGGCTGTCGCGCGGGTTCTTGCCGGCCGAGCGCGATCAGCGCGTGCAGCTGGCCAAGAAGCTGCTCGGCGAGCTCGTCGCCAACGCGAAACAGTAGACCCGTCTACGATGTCGGGCGGCGCGCGTGCTGTGCGACCTCGGCCAACAGCTGCTCGAGTCGCGGCTGCCACGTCGGCAACACCTGCAGCAGCAGCGTCACATCCGCGCGCGTCCATCGGCCCGCGTCCTGTGGCCGTCCCAAGCGGTGCGCGCTCGCGAAGCGCACGACGCGCATGACGGACGCGTGGTCGCGGTCGCGATATTCGTCCTGCAAGAGCCGCGTGCTCAGCGCCAGCGCTTCGGCGAATTGACCGCGCCAGCACTGCAGCAGCGCCTGATAGACGTCGCCGACGTCGCGTTCCGCCTCATGCTCGCTCGCGCGCATCGTTGCGATTTCGGCTTCGAGCAGGTCCCAGCGCTCCAAGATGAGCCACGCCTGCGCGCGATGCTCGCGTGCCTGCGCCGGCCAGTCGTCCTCGGCGATGCGCACGGCCAGCTCGTCGGTCGCCGCCGCCGCCATGTCTTGCCAGCGTCGCTGCGAGTGATAGACGAGCAGCAGCGTCTCCCACGCGTCCATCTGTTGCACCTCACGCGCCAAGACCGCCCGTAGCGTCGTCTCCGCGCGTTGGTAGCGCCCTTGCCGACAATCGATCCCCGCCCGCACCACCAGCGCCTCGCTGTGATCGGGCTGTAACGCGAGCACTCCGTCGAGCACGTGACAGGCATCGCGCGTCGAGTCGAGCGTCTCGTGCAGGGCTCGCGCCCAAGTCACCTTTGTCGTCGCGGCGTCGCGACCGGCGATGACGTCGTCCACCAGCTCGTCGAACGCGTCGGCGAGCGGGCTCGATTGTCCCGCTCGCTCGTCGGCGAACAGCGCGAGCCGCATCGGCGCGCCGCCGTGCTCGCTGACCCACGCCTGCAGCGCCGCGCATTCCGTCGGATATTTCTCCTGGAGCCACGGCACCACGAAGGCGCAGACATAGTTGTACGCGCGGCTCGTCGCGTACAACTCATCGCGCGGATGATCCATGAGCCAGCGATCGCCGCGCGTGCGAAACATGAAGTCGTAGTGGTGCGACGCCTCGTGCGCGAACGTGTGCAGCGTGCGCAGCTTGATGAGCGCCGTCGCCGCCGCCGAGATCCCGGGCGCATGAATGTGCGTGTAGACGTCGATCGAGCGAGCGTGCTCGCCATAGCGGCCGCGCAGCATCGGTCCCCAAACGCCGGGGAAAACTTCGCGGCTCCGCGTGTTCGTGTGCGGATCGTAGCTGCCGAAGCGCGCGCGATATTCGTACGGCGACGCCGGCCGCAAGCGAACGACGCCCAGCCCATCGAGCGCGCTCGGCGGAAAGCGGCGCATCAGATCGCGCAGCTCGTCGGCCGTGAACGCCGGCTGCCGATAGGCGCCGCCGTCGACGATCTCGATCGGCAGCGCGTCCTCGACGAGCGCGGGAATCGTCAGCTGCGCTTCGCGCCGGGTGTTGCGCACGCGCCGCTTCACCCGATCTTGCAGCTGAATGCGCCGTCGCGTCTCATGGAGCAGCTCGTCGTGAACGCGCTCGTCCGCGTAGTGCTGAGTCTCCAGTTTCTCTAGACGCTTGTGCGTCCCTCGAATCGATCGCGACAAGCGGACAGTATGCCTCGCCGCGCGAAAATCCGCCGTGCGCTGCCGCACGACGCCGCGCGGACACACGAGGAGCGTGCGCTTTGCGAGCGGTCGTTTTGCTGGAGCGATCGCGGCGCGATCGCGGATGGCTGCTGCGCGAGGCGAGAGGACGCGCGCGCCACGGTCAGCGACGCGCGCGTTCGACCGTTCGGCGACTACTCTTCGTCGTCGCTGGGAACGATGACGGCGTCTTCGTCGTCTTCGCTCGCCGCCACCGGCTCGTCCTCGTCGTCGTCGGCCGCCGCGTGCTGGCCGTTGTTGCCGAAGCCGCGCACCGGCTCCGGGCTCG
Organism: uncultured delta proteobacterium; assembly: GCA_963785725.1. Classification (GTDB taxonomy): domain Bacteria; phylum Myxococcota_A; class Polyangia; order Palsa-1104; family Palsa-1104; genus JAQBQH01. Next base: position 471,059 of record CAWAWS010000007.1, read on the forward strand.
GCGGCGTCGCGTGCACGTGCTCGTCGTCGTGCTCGTGCTCGCTCGACGACGTCGCCCAACCGGCCTCGATCTCGCGATCTTCAGCGGCGTGCGTCGTCTCCGGCTCGGGCGCGCGCACGCTCGGCTTCTTCGGCGCGGCCTTTTTTACCGGCTTTTTCGCGGGCGCTGCCGCTTTCTTGACCGGCTTGGCCGCCGCTTTAGCCGCCGCCTTTTTTGCTTTTGGCGCGGGCTTTTTCGCGGGCGTCGCCTTCTTGACGGGCTTGGCCGCCTTCTTCACCGGCTTGGCCTTGCCGCTCGCTTTTTTCGCGGGCGCCTTCTTTTTCGCGCTCGTCTTGCCCTTCGCCTTCGAAGGAGCCGCACTCTTCTTCTTGCCCTGCGCCTTGGTGCTCTTCTTGGACTTTGGCTTGGCCATGAGCCCGCATTATAGGGCCGCGCGAAAAAGGTCTAGACACGAATTTTTAATCCAGATATTGTGTAGTTGAAAATACTTAATTTTTATATAAAAACATAGGCTACCGAGGGCTTCGTCGCGCCCGATGGCGAGGTTTCGCCGGGGAGCGGCGCGGCCGGTTTGGACGCTCGAGCGGAGGATGAATGACCCACGCGCTGCGCGCCCCTTCGGTTCCCATGGGCTTGTCGGAGCTGGCCGAGGAATTCCGCCAGCTCGACCGCCAGCGACGAGAGCGCGGGCTGTCGTTGAGTGATGCCGGCCGCTATCACACGCTGTTCGAGCGGCTGTCGGAGGTGTTGGCCTCGGGCGAGCGCCACCGCAAGCTCGACGCGCGGCAGTTCCTGCGCGTGCCGTTCGTCGTCGAGCTGACGCTGATGCGCGGCCACGGCCCGGTCACCGCGCGCTGTCGCGACTTCGGCGGCGGTGGCTGCGCGTTGACGACCGACGAGCCGCTCGCCGTCGGTCACGACGTCTGGCTCGACGGCGCCAACGTCGCCGGCGAGCCGCAGCCGCTGCGTGGCCGCGCCATCGTCGCCTGGGCCGAAGCCGGCAGCTACGGCCTGCGCTTCTGCCTCGACGTCCCCGCCGAGCGCGACCAGATCGATCGCCTCTTTTACCGCCTGCTGGACCGCTTTTTGCGCGAGTGACGATCAGGGCGCGGCAAGGTGGCGGTTGATGTAGCCGTCGCCGCGTGCTACCTCCACGACATGCGGAAGCAGCAGCTGACGTGGTGGCGCAAGTCGGGCTTCGTGCTCGGCTCGGGCGCATTGATGCTGATGGGCGCGCTCATGCACGCCGCCTGCGAGGACTCGAAAGGCGCGCGCGCCTCGACGCAGAAGCCGGAAGACCTGGCCGAAGTCCTGGCCAAGGTCGACGACGTCACCATCACCGTCGGCGAGTTCCAAGAGCGCATCAACCAGCAGTCGCCTTACGTGCGGGCGCGCTACACGTCGCTGGAGCGCAAGAAGGAGTTCCTCGACAACCTGGTGCGCTTCGAGGTGCTGGCCAAAGAGGCGCAGCGGCGCGGGCTCGATAAAGATCCCGAAGTCGTCCGCACGATGAAGCAGGTCATGATCCAGAAGCTGATGAAGGACGAGGTCGAGCAGCAGAAGGTCGAGGACATCAGCGACGCCGAGTGCCGCAAATACTTCGAGGCGCATCCCGAGGAGTTCAACAAGGCCGAGGAGGTGCGCGTGGCCTCGATCTTGGTCAAGGATTCGTCGACGGCGAAGAAGGTGCTGGCCGACGCGCGCATCAAAGGCGTCGACAATCAGCAGTTCCGCAACCTCGTGGCCGAGTATTCGCAAGACTTGGCGACCAAGGATCGCGGCGGCGATCTGCGCTACTTCGACGCCAAGACGAAGGACGTGCCCAAAGAGATCGTCGACGCGGCGTTCAAGCTGCAGAACATCGGCGACGTGTCCGAGCCGCTGCGGACGTCGCAAGGCATCGTCATCTTGAAGCTGACCGGGCGGCGCAAGGCGATCACGCGCCGCTTCGAAGAGGTCGTGCAGCAGATTCGCAACAAGATCTATCGCGATAAGCGCCAGGACGCGATGGAGACGTTCACCAAGACGGTGCGCGACAAGTCGAACGTCAAGATCGACGAGGCCAAGCTGGCCAAAGTGCAGATCGAAGGGCTGGGCGCCGGGCAGTTTCCGGGGCCGGGCGTGCCGCCGCCGGGGCCGGGGCAGTTCCATCCGGGCGCGCCGGGCGCGCCGCAGGCCACGCCGGTCGCGCCCGGCAATCCCGCGGGCGCGTCGACGATCGCGCTGCCACCGCCGGGATCGCCCAAAGCGCCCGAGCCGGCGAACAAGTAACGGCCTAGCTGAGTCATAACCCCGTGAAGCTCGATTTTCGTCGCCTGTCGTTCGCGCTCGCTGTCGTGGTCGCGTCGGTCGTTTTGGGCTCCACGGCGCGCGCCGCGCGCGTCGTCGAGCGCGTCGTCGCCGTCGTCAATGACGACGTCATCCTCGAGACGGAGCTCGATCAGTTCGCGGCGCCGCAATATCGCGGGCCCGATCCAGAGACGCCGGAAGGCAAGAAGGCGTGGGACGACACGAAGCGCAAGGCGCTCGAGCTGATGATCGACTCGAAGCTGATTCAGGAGCAGGCGACCGAGCTCAAGCTGGCGGTGACGTCGGAAGAGATCGATCGCGCCATCGAGCAGGTCAAGCAGCAGAACAAGCTCGATGATTCGACGTTCGTCGAGGCGCTCAAGACGCAGGGCTACACGATGGACGGCTATCGCAAGAGCCTGCGCAAGCAGATCCTGGAGCTCAAGGTCGTGTCGCAGGCGGTGCGCTCGCGCGTCTCGGTCGGCGACGAAGAGGTGCGCACCTATTACAAGCAGAACGAGAAGGCGATGTCGGGCGCCGATCGTCAGGTGCGCTTGCGGCAGATCTTGATCACGATGTCGGACAAGATGGGCGACGACGAGGTCGAGCGGAAGAAGAAGGTGGCGCTCAAGGTCGTCGAGCTGGCGCGCGAAGGCCATTCGTTCGGCGAGCTGGCCAAGCAGTACAGCGACGACGAAGGCACGAAAGAGAGCGGCGGCGACCTCGGCTTCCTATCGAAGGGCACGCTCGTCGACGAGCTCGACGAAGCGGTGCAGGCGATGGAGCCGGGCGACGTGCGCGGCCCGATTCGCACGGCGCGCGGCTGGGTCGTGCTGCAGCTGGTCGAGCGCAAAGCGGCGGATATCCGGCCGTTCGAAGAGGTCAAAGAGGCGCTGCGCAAACAGCTCTACGATCAGCAAGTGGAGAAGGCGCAGCAGTCGTGGCTCAAGGAGCTGCGCAAGAAGGCGCACGTCGACATTCGCTACTGATTGTGCATTTGCACCACGAAATTGTGCATTCGCAACACGATATTACGCAGCTGCACAATGTAATTGTGCGTTCGCATCAGGCGACGGCGCGGCCCGAGACGACGTCAGAACTCCCAGGTGAGCGGGCGGCCGCCGACGACGTGCAGGTGGATGTGGAACACGGTCTGACCGGCGTGCGGGCCGGTGTTGATGACGGTGCGGTAGCCGTCGGCGAGGCCTTCGGCGGCGGCCAGCTGCTTGGCCAGCACGTGCAAGTGGCCGACGAGCGCTTCGTCCGCCTCCGTCAGCTCGTTCAGCGACGCGATGTGCTGGCGCGGAATGACGAGCAGATGCGTCGGCGCCTTGGGACGAATGTCGCGGAAGGCGACGGCGCGGTCGTCTTGCAGCAGCAGCTCGGTCTTGATCGTGCCGTCGGCGATCTTGCAGAATAGGCAGTCGCTCATGCGCGGTTCTCCTGTCGTCGAGCCTGTTGTCGGGCAGAAACGCTAACACATGCGCCGCCGCCTGCGGGTCGTCAGCTGGAACGTGGGGCGCCTCTATTCGCCGACGCACAACAATCGGCTCGACGACGCCGACGTGCCGGCGGTGGCGGCGGTGCTCGCCGAGCTGCATCCCGACGTCGTGCTGCTGCAGGAGCTGATCGACGAGCGGCAGCTGACGGCGCTGCAGTCGCGAATGTTCCCGCGCCTCGGGGAATTTCGCGCGGCGCTCGCGACGAAGTGCGGCTACGACCGGCGCGTGGCGGCGTTGGCGCGCGTCGAGCTGCAGCCCGTGTTCGACGAGGCGCTGCTCGGCCAGACCACGCGCGGCGTCGTCGGCGTGCGCTTCGTTCTCGACGGCGACGGCGGCGGCGACGTCGTGGGCGCGGCGTTGTCGGCGCACTTCGACGTCTTCGGCGCCGATCGCCGCGCCGAGCAGGGCAATGCGCTGGCGGAGCTGGCCGAAGCGCGCGCCGAGCCGCTCGTCATCTTTGGCGGCGACCTGAACATCGATCCGAGGATTGCCGCGGCCTCCGCCGCCGGCACGCACAACCTGCTCGACGTACGCACCTTCGCCCGCCTGACGCGCAACTTCGTCGATGCCGGGCGCGATTCCGGGGCAACCCTGCTCGGTATCTTTCGCGTCGATCACCTGTTCGTAAGAGGCGCGACTCGTGCAGTTTTGTGCGTGTCTCCGCGACGGCTTCCGCTCGGAGATCATCACCCGCTGGTGCTAGACGTAGACGTGGATCCGACGTAGCATCCACGAGCTGAAGGAGGCTCACCGGTGGAGCACCGCAGGTCGGATCGACGGTATGAACGAAGTGTCGCCATCGACTTCAAGCACGAGTCGACGACGTACACGGCGCGTACCCGCAACATCAGTTTAGGTGGCGTGTTCATCGAGACCGAGCAGTCGTTGCCGTTTGGTACGCGCTTGGTGCTGAAGTTCCCGGTGCCGACGCAGGCCGAGCCGATCGAAGTCGAAGGCCAAGTGCGTTGGTTGGAGCTGGAAGACGGTCGACTTCGCGGCCTGGGCGTGCGCTTCGAGGGGCTGCGCGCGCGTGATGTCTGGGCGCTCAACAAATTTTTCGAGAAGCCGCTCGAAGAAAAATGAAATGATGCGATCGCACAATTATCTTATGCATATGCACAATTTGGCGGCCGCGGCCGCCGTTTCATTGTTGACGCTGTCCACGGCGCACGCCGCCGATCCGACGCCCGTGCCGGCGCACGCGCCCGATCGCCAGCCGATCGCCGTCGTCTGGATGGGCGACGCGTCGAGCCTGGAGCTGGGCGCGGCGCGCACCGTCGCCGAAGTGAACGCGGCCTTGGCGCGCACGGCCACGGCTCGTCCCGTCGACGGCATCGAAGATCGGCGCCTGCTCGTCGAAGGCGGCCCGTCGACGAAGGTGCAGCTCCTCTTGCACAGCGCCGAAGCCAGCTTCGTGAAGCTCAAATATGCCGACGCGGCGCGCGATTACGAAGCGGCCGAGACGGTGCTGCTCAACGAAGTGCCCTTGACGGTGTTGCGGCAGCTGTTGGGCGACGTCGAGCGCAGCCTGCTCGCTTGCTACGATCAGCTCGGCCGTCCCGTCGACGCCGCGCGCGCCGCCGAGCGCCTCAGCTGGGCCGCCGGCAGCAACGACGACATGAAGCGGCTGGTCGAGAAGTATCCGTTGGCGCGCACGTGGGAGCCGGCGTTGGCGCCGGTCACCGTCGACAGCGAGCCGGCGGGTGCCATCGTCTTCCGCAATCTGCGCGAGCTGGGCGCGGCGCCGCAGACGTTCCCGGGCGGCGATCCGACGATCGACGTCATCGATGTGGAAGCGCCGGGATTTCGCCGCGGCCATCGCGAGCTGCGCGCGGGCGAGTCGGTGAAAGTGGCGCTGGTGAAGGAAGATCGGCTGGGCGTGCTCGTCGACGCCATCCGCGCGCAGTCGCCCGACGCCAAGCCGATCGACGTCGCCGCCGTCGGCCGTCGCGTCGGTGCCAAGCGCGTGCTCGTGCTGTTGCCCGATGGGCCGAAGAAGCTGCTCGGCCGCTGGCTGGACGTCGCCAAAGCGCAGTGGGCGCCCGAGACGACGCGCGTCGACGCCACGGGCGCGCCGGCGATGGAGAAGCTGGCGCTGTACGCCGCGCCGCCCGAGCAAGCGGGTCCGCCGCCCGAGCTCGTCGCCACCACGGCGCCGCCGCCGAAGAGGAAGTCGGTCGGCCCGTGGGGCAAGTGGTACACGTGGACGGCCGCGGGCGCCGTCGTCGCGCTCGTCGCCGGCCTGCTCATCGCCGAGCACGTCGGCAGCGATCAGCTGACCGTGACCGCGTCGCATTAGCCAGCCGCAACCCGCACGGCCGCAACACATTCGCTTCAACTTCCACGCGCTCTTGAGTTACAAGCTTCCGATGAACCGTTGGGGACTGCGCGTCTTCGCGCTGGCGCTCGTCATATCGCCTGTGGCCGGCTGCAAGAAGAGGCAACAGCAACAGCCGGAGGTCCATAAGCTCTCGGGCGCGCTGCAGCTGCAGCTGACGCCCGGTCGCACCGGCGAGGCGCGGATTCGCTACGAGCTCATCGAGGACGGCACCGCGCAGCCGGTCATCGACATGCACCTGCCGTGGAAGATCTTGCGGACGATGGCCGACGGCACGACGCAAGTGGGCCTCGGGCCGCCGACGTTCCCGGGCGCGACGACGCCGGCCTGGCCGGCCGGCAGCACCGTGACCTTGCAGCTCGACGCGCTCGATCGTGACTCGCACTGGATGCCGCGCGCGGACTTCCACGCGCCGGTCGAGGCGCAGCTGGCGCTCGAGAACGCGCTGCGCGTGCGCTACGCGACCGGCGCCGGCATCATCGCCTTTCCGACGACGCCGATTCACGCCGGCGACACGTGGAGCGCCGACGATCCGCCGGCCGGCGGCGTGCACACGCATCGCCAGTCGAAGCTGCTGTCGTTGGACGGCGACGGCAAGCGCGCGCGCATCGCCATCACCGAAGACTCGACCGTCGACGATTCGACCGCCAGCGAGCACGTCAAAGGCGAGATTGTGTACGCGCTCGACGAGCCGCTTCCCGTCGGTGGCTGGCTGCGCATCGAGAGCCGCCTCGCCGACGGCCACCAGCGCACCATCGCCTATTTGTACGGCAACAAGAAGTAGATCGGCGCTAAGTAAACAGCTGTTTACTTCTTGTCGGACCACGGCGGCGGCAACACCGGCGGACGCTCGGCCGCTTTCTGCGTGCGCTGCAGCTCGATCTCGCTCATCAGCAGCGCCGGCGCCACCGTCGACACCGGGACGAAGCCGCTCTCGGCGCCGCAGAAGCCGTTGAAGACGCCTTCGGTGTCGGAGGTGGCGATGATGCGCGAGACCGTCGTCAGCGGCGTGCCCACCATCTCGACGCCGCGCACGAGCGTCTCGGCGCCGGTCTTGGCGTCGACGCGATAGACGAGGCGCGGCTCGCCTTTGAACGCTTGGTAGCCGTAGTTGGACGTGTTCGTCGAGCCGCCGGTGATGTCGCGGATGATGAGCCCGAAGGGCTTGCCTTGGCGGCGCACTTCGTCGAGCAACAGCTCCTTCAGCTTCGAGACCGGCACCTTCTTCGTCGAGCGTAAGAATAAGTTGGCCATGCGGCCCATCGGGTTGGCGCTGCCTTCGGCGCGGCCGTGGCCGTTGGAGTGCAGCGAGCCGGCGATGGGCGTGCGCGACTTCAAGTAGTCGCGCAAGACGCCGTTGTCGATGAGCGTGACCTTGCGCGCGACGACGCCCTCGTCGTCGTAGCTGTACCAGCCGTTGAGCGACACCGGGCGATGGGCGATGGCCGGGCCGCCGCCTTCGGCCGGCGCGTCGATGCCGCCGCCGGTTCGCACCGTCGGGTCGTCGATGACGCTCAAGAACGTCGGCAACACTTTGTGCCCGACCTGGCCTTTGAACGTGCGGCCCTCTTTTTCGTCGTTCTGGCGCTCGCCTTCGAGGCGATGGCCGACGGTCTCGTGGAAGAACACGCCCGCCGCCTCTTCCATCAAAATTGCTGGACCGGTATAGGGATCGATGAGCGGCGCCTCGCGTAACGCGCGCAGCTCGCTGGCCAAGAGCGCGATGGCGTCGGCGAGCTGTTTGTCGTCGGGCAATTCGTCGGGCGTGCGGCCGTAGAAGTCCTTTTCGTGCTCGAGCAGCATGCCGTCTTTGGCGCGCGTCGAGGCGTTGACGTGCAGCGCGAAGATCGTCCGCTCGGTGACGATGGTGCTGCCCTCGGAGTTGACGAACCAGCGCGTCACGCGGTCGCCGGAGATCTTGATGGCGCCTTCGAAGAGGTCGGGATAGGCGCGAAAGAGCGCGCTGGCTTTGGTCGCGCGCGCCGCGAACAGCGGCTCGTTCCAGGAGAACGGCGAGGTCTCGTCGACGTGATGCGCCGCCGGCTCGCGCGAAAAGCTGGGCAGATTCTCGTCTTCGCTGATCGTCGTCGCCCGCTTGCCGCGCTTCTTCGCGTAGGCCGCCAGCGCGCGCTTGTATTTCGCGTCCGTCAACAGCCACAGCGTGCCGCGCAAGGCCTGCGGATCGTCGTCGAGCGGCGCTTCCGTCGGCGCCTCCCACTGATCGGAGTCGCCCATGTCGAACGCCAGCTCGCGATCGGACGACGTGTTGTCGAACTGATAATCGCCGACGCGTACCTCGGCCCAAGCCTGCCGCGCGTGATTGTCGGTCACGTCGGTGGGCGCGCCGAAGCGGGCCGACACCGAGTGCTGCTGATAGTCGCGCACCGCATAACCGATGAAGTAGGGCGCCTCGAAATGTTTCAGGCGCAGCTTGGCCATCGAGCGCGACAGCTCGGCCTGCATCGCGGCCAACACCGGCGAATCCTGCATCGCGCCCGGCGCCGACTGCGCCGCCTGCGCCGGAAACGCGCCGAAACTCGTTATCAATAACGCGATCGATATATGTTTTTTCATTTTGCGAATAGGTTGATGAGGCGCTGGCGCGAGTCGGCGAAGTGGGCCTCTTCGTCGCGTCCTTGGCGCAGGAAGGCGTCGACGGCGGCGACGCGCGCCAACGCATCGTCGGTGGCCGGGTCCGCGCCTTTGCGGTAGGCGCCGAGCAGCACGAGGTCGCGCTGGCGCTCGTAGGTCGCCAGGACCTCGCGCAGCCGCGCCGCCGCGCGCCGATGGCCGTCGTCGACCAGCTCGTCCATGACGCGCGACAAGGAGCGCACCGGATCGAGCGCCGGCCACTGATTGCGCGCGGCGCGCTCGGCCGAGAGCACGATGTGACCGTCCAAGATCGCGCGCACCTCTTCGGCGATCGGATCGTCGCCGTCGTCGCCCGAGGTCAAGACGGCGTAAACGGCGGTGATCGAGCCTTTGTCCGACTGGCCCGAGCGCTCGAGCAGGCGCGGCAAGAGCGCGAACACCGACGGCGGATAACCTTGGCGCGCCGGCGGCTCGCCCGCGGCCAGGCCGACCTCGCGCTGCGCTCGCGCCACGCGCGTCAACGAGTCCACGAGCAGGAGCACGCGCTTGCCCTGCTCGCGGAAATATTCGGCGACGGCGGTGGCGGTCAGCGCCGACTTCAAGCGCAGGAGCGGCGCCGCGTCCGACGTGGCCACGACGCAGACGGCGCGGCGGCGGCTCTCGTCGTCGAGCTGCGTCTCCAAGAAGTCGCGCACCTCGCGGCCGCGCTCGCCGACGAGGCCGATGACGATGACGTCGGCTTCGGTGTGGCGCGCGATGTGGCCGAGCAGCGTCGACTTGCCGAGACCGGGGCCGGCGAAGAGGCCGATGCGCTGGCCCTCACCGACGGTGGCGACGGCGTCGATGGCGCGCACGCCGACCGACAAGGCGCGCGTGACGCGGCGGCGCTGCAGCGGATCGGGCGCGGCGCGCTCGACCGGCCACCAGTCGAGATGGGTCGCGCTGCCGGCGCTGCCGGCGTTTGCCGCGGTGGCGTCGAGCGGCGGGCCGCCGTCGATGGGCTCGCCGAGGCCGTCGATGACGCGGCCGAGCAGCGGCGCGCCGCAGCGGATGGAGAACGGTCGGCCGGTCGGGCGCACGACGCTGTCGGGACCGACGCCGGCGGCGTTGCCGAGCGGCAAGAGGATGACCTGCTCGCCGTGGAAGCCGACGACCTCGGCGCGCAGCGGGCCGCCGCGGGCGCGCTCGACGATGACCAGCTCGCCGGTGCGCGCGCCGGGCGCGGTCGCGCGCAAGACGAGCCCGACGAGCTCGGTGACGCGGCCGGCGACGCGCGGCGCGGTCACGCCGTCGACGACGCTGAGCGCGGCTTCGAGCCGCAGCTTGTCGCCGCTCACGCCGCGGCCTCGCACGGGCGCGACGGACGAAACGCGGGCGGCTGTAGGCGTACGAGCGGCATCGACGATGGCGGCGTCCTCACGATCGACACCGCGCGCCTACTCCGGTTCCCCGCGCAGCGCGCGTTCGATCGCGTCGAGCTGCGTCGACAGTCGCGCGTCGATGACGCCGAGCTCGGTCTCGACGATGCACCCGCCGCGGCTGACGCCCGGATCCGCACGAAAGACAACCACTTGCGCCGCGCGACAGCGTTCGACGAGGCGCGGCTTGCCGCGTTCGAGCGCCTCCAGGTCTTCGGCCGCGCAGCGCAAGACGAGCTCGCGTGGCTCGCCCGCGTGCTTGAGCGCCGCGCGCGCCACGTCGACCACGGCGCCGGCGTCGACTTGCAGCTCGCGGCCCAAGATCTTCTCGGCGATTCGCACCGCCAGCGTCCGCAGCTCGCTCTCGGCGTTCGCCCGCGCCCGCGCCGCCGCTGCCCGCGCGCCGACGAGCAGCTCGGTCACCGCCGCCAGGCCGCGCTCGCGCCCTTCGGTCTCGGCGCGCCGGCGCAGCCGCTCGATCTCGTCGTGCGCCGCCTGCAGCTCGCGCTCGGCCTGCTCGCGCGCCTCGGCGATCAGCCGCTCGGCCTCCAGCTTGGCGTCGAACACGTCGGCCTGCACGATGGCGCGCTTGACCTGCCCGCTCGCCCCCGACTTGATGACCTTGCTCATGCCGCGTCGCCAATATTGTGCATTCGCATCATGTCATTATGCATTTGCACTACGTTATTATGCATTTGCATCATGAGCGGCCGAACGATCATGGCCCGATCACTTCTTGCCTTCGGTGTCGGCGGTGGTGATCTCGTTGTCGATCTCGTTCACGTCGTCGGCGCGGCGCGGGAACTTCTTGGCCATGCGCGAGCCGACCGATTGGATGGCGCCGCTGATGCCTTCGCCGAAGGCGCCGCGCGCGAACGCCACCTTCATGCGCTGCACGGCGTCGGCCCAGAAGCCGGAGCCGACCTCTTCGTGGATGCCGACGTCACCGAGGATGCTGAACATGCGATCGCGCGTCGCGACATAGATGAGCACGGCGTTGCGCTCTTTGGTCTTCGTCAGGCCGAGCCGCGTGAACAGCTCGGTGCCGCGATGATAGGCGTCGCCGCCCGGGCAGCGCGCTTCGACGTGAACCTTGATCTCGCCCGAAGTGACCCGCTCGGCGGCGCGAATGGCGTCGACGATCTTCTGCTGGTCGGTCGGATGCAGCACCTTGTCGAGCATTCCCGGCATTCGTTCCTCGAAGCCCCCAAAGATGACGCAAATCCTGACGAACGCTCGCTGCCGCCGTCGAAACGAGGCTAGGCGGACGACGTCGCGACGACCGAACTCCAACGTGACGCAGGCGCGGCAGGCCGTGCCGAGCCAGCGCTCGCGACGGGCGTTGGCGCGCGGCCGGCGCCGGCGAAGACGCGCGCGGCGAAGACGACGTGACTACCAGCTGCCGCCACTGCCGCCGCCGCCGAACGAGCCGCCGCCGCCGCCCCAGCTGCTGCCGCCGCCGCTGCCGCCGCTCGACCAGCCGCCACCGCCGCCGGTGCCGATGAACCAGCCGCCACCGCCGCCACCGCCGCCGCGACGACGGAGGATCTGCACGATCACGAAGATGGCGATGAAGATGAGGATCGGATAGGGGAAGCCGCCGCCGTTGCCGGAGCCTTGGCTGCGCGGCGCCGCCAGCGGCAGCTTGCCTTCTTCGTGCTGGTGGCCGCCCGTCGCCGTGTCGATCGCGGCCAAGCCGGCGCGCAGCCCGCCTTCGTAGTCGCCGGCCTTGAAGCGTGGCTCCATCAGCTCGGTGCGAATGCGGCCGGTGAGCGCGTCGGTGAGCTGCCCTTCGAGCCCGTAGCCGACGGCCATGAAGTCCTTGTGATCCTGAATGAACAGCGTGATGAGGACGCCGTCGCTGTTCTTCTTGGAGCCGATCTTCCAGGCCTCGGCGACCTGCATGGTGAAGTCGAACAGCTCCTCGCCGTCGAGCGCCGGGAAGATGGCGACGGCGATCTGTCGCGTCGTGCCCAGCTCATACGACAACAGCTGCTGGTTGAGCCGCGCCACCGCGTCCGGCGTCAGCGCGTGCGCATAGTCGTTGACCGGCTGGGTCGGTCGCGGCGGCACCGTCAGCGCATGCGCCGCCGGCGACGCCGACAGCCCAACGACCGCCACGCACGCCGCGACCACGAGCGCGCGCATCTACGCCGCTCCCGTGGACGACGGCTGACGCGGCGACGGCGGCCGTGAGCCGCGCGCGCCGCGCGTCGCCGTCCGTCGCAGAAGCTGCTTCAGAATTGCACCGCCGGCGCCGTCTCGGCGTTGGGGCTGGTGGCGCGGAACGGCTCCTTCGCCTTGAAGCCCCAGATCTTGGCCGCGATCATCGTCGGGAATTCGCGGCACTTGACGTTGTAGTCGCGCACCGCGTCGTTGTAGCGCTTGCGCTCGACGGAGATGCGGTTCTCGGTACCTTCCAGCTGCGACATCAGATCGCGGAAGGCCGCGTTCGCCTTCAGGTCGGGATAGGCCTCCGACGTCGCGATGAGCCGGCCCAGCGACGAGGACAGCTTGGCCTGCGCGTCCTCGAACTGCTTGACCTTCTCCGGGTTCGACAGATCGTCGACGCTGAGCTTGATCTGCGTCGCCGAGGCGCGCGCCGCCGTCACCTCTTGCAGCGTCGTCTCCTCGTGTTTCGCCGAGCCTTTGACGGTGTTGACGAGGTTGGGAATGAGATCGGCGCGACGCTGATAGACGTTCTCTACCTGCGCCCAGGCCGCTTTGACGCTCTCGTCACCGGACACGAGCGAGTTGTAGCCACAGCCCGACAGCGGCAGGACGAGCGCGAGGACGAGCATGACGGATCGCTTCATGCCTTGATTATAGGTCCCGATCGACGACGTTGGCCAGCCGCGCCAGGGCGGCGCCGCGCTCGCCGTCACTGCTGGGCGCCGCCGCCGCGTCGACGAGCGCCTGCCCGAGCGCGCGCGGCAGCCGTTGCGCGACGCGGCGCAGCTCGTCGCCGTCGCGCGCCAACGCCGGCCCGAGCCAGGCCGCGCCGACGCGAAAGAACAGCGCCGACGCGCGATCGCGACCGCCGTCGCCGCCGAGCTCGCCGTCGTCACCGGCGCCGCCGACGCCGCCGCCGGCAAAGAACACCGCGTGCTGGGCCGCCTTGATGTCGTCGGGCGTGGCCGTTTTTTGCACGCGCAGCTCGGTCACTTCGGCGACGAGCGCGCTGGCCGCCGGCTCGCCGAGCCGCGCGCACAGCTGCGCCAGTCCCGCCCGCGGCGCGCCGATGAACGCCAGCGCCACGCGGCGCCGACCGAGCGCCGCCAACGCCAGCTCCAAGCGCTCGGCCGTATGGCGTGACAGCGACGGCACCGGCGGGTCGTCTTCCATCGCCACCAAGTGCGCGTAGGCCGCGCGGCCCATGTGCGCGCTCGCGGCCGGCCGCGTCGACTGGGCCGGCGCCACGTACCAGCTGCGATCGATGCGCGCGAGGCCCGCCGGCTCGACGCGATCGAAGGCCGCCGCCGCGCGCGCTCGCGCCGCCGGGTCGACGAGCGTTGCCGCCAAGCGGCCCAGCGCCGCGGCGTCGGCATGCGCGCCTTTGCCGCGCTCGCTGCAGAATGTCGCCGCCGCCTCACCGAGCGCGCGCGCCGCCGCCAGCGCAAAGCCGCGCGCCCGCGTCGATGGCGCCGGCGCCGATGGTGTCGATGAAGCCGGGTTCACGAGGCGTTGCCGCGCAGCCGCCAGCGCTGCACTTTGCCGTCGGGCGCGCGCGGCAGCGCATCGACGAACGACACTTGCCGCGGGTATTTGTAGGGCGCGATCTCGTCCTTCACGAACTGCATGAGCCCTTGCGCCAGCGCGTCCGACGGCGTCTGCCCGACGTTCACGACGACGTACGCATGCGGCTGCGGCAGCCCATCGGCGTCGCGATCTTCGACGACCGCACACTCCCAGACCGCCGGATGCAGCAGCAGCGCGCGCTCGACCTCGCCCGGCGCGACCCAGCGGCCGCCGACCTTGAACAGATCGTCGGCGCGCCCGCAGTGATAGAAGTAGCCGTCGCTGTCGACGAGGAAGCGATCGCCCGAGCGCAGCTTGCCGGTCACGGTCGGCGCCTCCAGCTCGAGCGCGCCGATCTCTTGCGCCGGGCAGGCCTTGCCCTCGTCGTCGACGACGCGCGCCGTGATGCCGGGCAGCGGCTTGCCGACCGAGAGCGCGCGGCGATCGCCGGGACGATTGGAGAGCACGAACGACAGCGCGTCCGACAGCCCGAAGCCATGCAAGAGCTCGACGCCGAACAGCTCGTGCACGCGCTTGTCGACGGCCAGCGGCAACGTCTCGCCGCCCGACACCGCGTGCCGCACCGCCGCCATCAGCTGTGGTCGCGGCACGCTCAGGAGCGCGTAGTCGTTCGCCAGCTGCGCCCACAGCGACGGCGTCGCCGCCAGCACCGTCGGCTGGAACGCGGCCAGCACGTCGAAGAGCGCGCGCGGCCGCGCCCGCTGCGGCATGAGGAACGTCACCGCGCCCGCGGCCAGCGGGAACAAGAGGCCGAGCCCGAGGCCGTACGCCGTCGACAGCTTGGCCGTCGCCAGCACGCGGTCGGTCTCCGCCAAATGCAGCACTTCGCGCGCGTAACAGCTGAACGCCAGCGCCGCCGCGTCGTGGCCGTGCGTCGACGCGTGCGGCTCGTCGGTGACGCTGCCGGAATAGAGCCGGAACGCCGGCACGTCCTCGTCCGACTCGTGCGCGGCATAAGACGGCTCGACGTCGCGCGCCAGCGCCGAGAAGTCGACCTGGCCCGGATGCGCGCCACCCACGGTGCACAAGTGGCGCAAGGTCGGCAGCTCGCCGCGAATCTGATCGACGCCGCTCGCCAAATCGCCGGCCGCGATCACTTCCACCGCTTGCGAATGGTTGATGAGCGTCCGCAGCTCGAGCGGCCGCAAGAGCGCGTTGAGCGGCACGGCCACGGCCCCGATGCGCGCGCAGGCCAAGAAGATCGACGCCAGCTCCGCCGAGTCGTGCATGACGAGCGCGACGCGTTCGCCGGGCTTGACGCCCAGCTCCTTCAGCGCCGACGCTGCGCGCGCGGATTCGTCGCACAGGCGTGAATAGGTCCACACCCGCTTCGGCTCACGAATCGCCGCCTGTTCCCCCCGGCCTGCCTCGACGTGGTCGTCGATGAGGGCGCGGGAGAGGTTCCTCTGCGCCACTTGAGATCAGTGTACACCATGCCGCGGCGTGTTATAAGCGCGACATGCGCATCATTGGTGGCCGCGCCGGTGGCCGCACGCTGCGAGCGCCCAAAGGCGATGGCACCCGTCCGACGTCGGACAAGGTGCGCGAGGCGATCTTCAACATCCTCGACTCCAACTTCGAGACGCCCGCGCGTGTCCTCGATCTCTACGCCGGCTCGGGCGGTTTGGGCCTGGAAGCGCTGTCGCGCGGCGCCACCTCCGCGCTCTTCGTCGACGCCGACGAGGACGCCTGCGAGGTCATCCAGGCCAACATCGACACGCTGAGCTGTAGTGGCGCTGCGGTAATCTGTAGCCCGGTCGTACGCTGGCTCACGAAGCAGGCGGGCGCAGATTTCGGTTGGGTCTTCCTCGATCCGCCGTACGATTCCCATAAGACGGGCGAGCTCGACAAAGCGCTGGGCCTCATCGTGCGCAAAGAGGTGCTGGCGCCCGACGGGCTCGTCATCGCCGAGCACGAGTGGCGCAACGCGCCCGAAGACAAGATCGGCGACGACGAGAACGCCTTGGCGCTCTTCGATCGCCGACGTTACGGACAAACGGCGGTGTCGTTCTACCGACGGAGTGAAGCAAATGGCTGAGCGCATCGCGATCTACCCCGGCTCGTTCGATCCCATCACCAACGGGCACGTCGACATCCTGCAGCGCGCGCTCGCCATGTTCGATCGCGTCGTCGTCGCCATCGCCAACAACGTCCGCAAGGCGCCGCTCTTCACCGTCGACGAGCGCCGCCAGCACATCCTGACCGCCGTCGGCCACGACACGCGCGTCGAAGTGGACGCGTTCGAGGGCTTGCTCGTCGAGTACGTCGAAAAACGCGGCGCCCGCATCGTCGTGCGCGGCCTGCGCGCGCTCGCCGACTTCGAGTACGAGTTCCAGCTCGCGCACATGAATCGGCGCCTCGGCCACGACATCGACACCATCTTCCTCATGACCTCGGAGAAGGACTTTTACGTCTCCTCGTCGCTGGTCAAAGAGGTCGCGCAGTTCGGCGGTCGACGTCACCGGTCTCGTGCCGGCGACGGTGGAGACCGCGTTGTACGAACGACTAGGAAAGGGAAAATGAAGATCGCCGCACGCGTCACCCGCATTCAGCCGTCGCTCACCCTCGCTGTCAGCGCCAAAGCCGCCAAGCTGAAGGCGCAAGGCGTCGATGTCATCGCCTTCGGCGTCGGCGAGCCCGACTTCGACACGCCCGATTACGTCAAAGACGCGGCCATCGCCGCGATCCAGAAGGGCGGCGTCGCCAAATACACCGCCGTATCGGGCACGCCCGCGTTGCGCGCCGCCGTCGCTGCCGAGCTCAACGGTGCGCACGGCACGAAGCACACGGCCGACGACGTCATCGTCTCGGTCGGCGCCAAGCACTCGCTCTTCAACCTGTTCATGGCGATGCTCGACGACGGCGACGAGGTGATCATTCCGTCGCCGTGCTGGGTCAGCTATCCCGAGCTCGTGCAGATGGCGGGCGGCAAAGCGGTCCTCTTGCCGTCGAAGGCCGAGGACGGCTACCAGCTCGACGGTGACGCGCTGGCCAAGCTGGTGACGCCGAAGACGCGCGCCATCATGCTCAACTCGCCGTCGAATCCGACCGGCGCCGTTTACAACAAGCAGTCGATGGAAGCGGTCGCCAGCGTGCTGCGCGCGAACCCCGAGGTTTACGCGATCACCGACGACATCTATCGCAAGCTCGTCTACGGCGTCGAGTGGCTGTCGCTGCCGCGGCTGGCGCCCGACATCGCCGACCGCGTGCTGCTCGTCGACGGCGTGTCCAAGACGTACGCCATGACCGGCTGGCGCATCGGCTACTTGGCCGGCCCGCGCGCGCTCGTCAAGGCGATGGACACGCTGCAAGGCCAGTCGACGACGAACGCCTCGGCCGTCGCGCAAGCCGCGGCGCTGGCCGCGTTGACCGGCCCGCAGGACTCGATCTCCACGATGCACACCGAGTTCGATCGCCGTCGCCGCGCCATGACCGCCGGCCTGCGCGCAATCCCGCAGGTCGTGCTGCACGAGCCGCTGGGCGCGTTCTACTGCTTCCCCGACTTCTCCGCCTATTGCGGCGGGCAGTTCAAAGACGACGTCGCGCTCGCCGAGTACATCCTCGAGCAAGGCCGCGTCGCCGTCGTTCCCGGCACTGGCTTCAGCGCGCCCGGCTTCTTGCGCCTGTCCTACGCCACGTCGATGAAGAACGTCGAAGAGGGCGTTCGCCGCATCGCCGAAGCCCTCGCCAAGCTCTAATCGGCCGTAGGCGTTCGCGTCAGCGTGCGCGCAGCGTGAAGATCGCGCACTCGGCCGGCGCGCCCGCGCGAATCGGCACCGACGACGAGCCAATCCCGCAGTTCACATACAACAGCGCGTCCTGAACGTCGTAGAAGCCGGCGAGATAGCGGTTGCCGAAGCGGGCCGCGATCTTCTCGGTCAAGGAGCCGATCTTGACGTGCCCGCCATGCGTGTGGCCGGCGAGGATGAGCCCCTTGCCGTTGTCCGCCGCGCGATCGGCCAAGTTCGGCACGTGCGTCAGCACGATGCGGCTGCCCTCTTTGCGCACGCCGGTGAACGCCTTTTTGACGTCGGCGTGGCCGGTGATGGCGTCGTCGATGCCGACGATCGTCAAGGGCGCGTGGTTCAGCTGCACCTCCGAGTGCCCGTTGCGCAGGACGCTCATGCCGTTGCGCTCGAGCGCGCGACGCACGCCGGCGCCGTCGGTCCAATAGTCGTGATTGCCGAGCACGGCGTAGGTGGGCACGCGAATCCCGCGCGTCAGCTCCGCCAGCCGACCGACGAACTTCGGCGCGTAGCAGACGAAATCGCCGGTCAAGAGCAGCAGATCGGGCTTGGCATCCTGCGCCATCTCGAGCGCGCGCAAGATCTTGCGGGCCGGCGTCAACAGGCCGACGTGCAGGTCGGTCAGGTGCGCGATGCGAACGCCGTCGTGCGCTTCGTCGAGCCCAGGTACGACGACGTCGCGCTCGACGAGCCGTGGCCCATCGGGGCGCCGCTTGTGAAACCGCGAGCGAACCAGCGCCGGTCCCGCGTGGCTGTGCATTGACCTAAGTATAGGTCGGTCACGCGAGGGCGCCCGAACTAAAGTTGCACGCGGAAACGCCGGAAATGTAGGGGAGTGGGCGAAGAAAACGACGAGTTACGCGTTCTTGAAGACGTTCATCACGTCGCCGAGCAGCTTCAGCGCGTCCTTGTGCGGGCGCTGGAACGCGTTGCGACCCATGATGCTGCCGAAGCCGCCGCCGGCCGCGATCTGCTTGACGTCCTCGAGCACGCCCGCGTCGTCCTTGGTCTCGCCGCCCGAGAAGATGACGATGCGCTTGCCGTTGAAGCACGACTGCACGACGTGACGCACGCGATCGGCCAGCGTCTTGGTCGGGATGTTGTACTTCTCGAAGACCTTCTTGGCCTCCTCCTGGTACACGACATCTTTCGGCGGCTTGACCTTCACGATGTGCGCGCCGAGCTGGCACGACACCTGCGCCGCGTAGGCCGTGACATCCGCCGCCTGCTCGCCCTCTTTCGCCAAGCCCGCGCCGCGCGGATAGGCCCACAGAACGGTCGGCAAGCCGACGTCTTTGGCCTCGAGGATGAGCTCGCGAATCTCCTGATACATCGTGTTGCGCGCGGAAGATCCCGGGTAAATCGTGAAGCCGATGGCCGAACAGCCGAGGCGCAGCGCGTCCTTCACCGAGCCCGTCACCGCCGAGCACGGCTCCTGCTTCGACAGCGTGTCCGAGTTGTTCAGCTTCAGGATCAGCGGCACCTGGCCGGCGAACTTGAGCACGCTCGCTTCGAGCTGCCCGAGCGGCGCCGCGTAGGCGTTGCAGCCGGCGTCGATGGCGAGCTGGAAGTGATAGTCGGGATCGTACGCCGCCGGATTGGGCGCGAACGAGCGCGCCGGACCGTGCTCGAAGCCCTGGTCGACGGGCAGAATCACCATCTTGCCGGTGCCGGCGAGCGTGCCGTGGTTGAGCAGGCGCGCCAAGTTGGTGACGACGCCCGGGTTCTCCGAAGCGTACCAAGACAGGATGTGACGGACTTTATCGGTCGTCTGCGACATGTTCAGCCTCGCTGGGATTTTGCTGCGCGCATCGTATGACTAGGCACGCGCAATTGCAATCATAGCGTAACTCAGATTAGAGTCACTAAATATCGGACAGCTTCCGCAGCTGCGCACGCACGGCTGCCTGCGCCGCTTGATAGCCGGCGAGCAAACCGTCTTCGTAGTTCCACTCGGGGCTGCCCGACAGCTCGGGAAAATCTTGCGGCTGCTGCACGTCGTCTTCGGTGAGCCGGCCGTTGATGCGGCGTGCATGCGTCAGCACGCGCTTGCGCTGCATGACCACCATCTCCTCCAAGAGCTGCTCGATCGCGGCGGCGACGTCGGCCATGCGGCGGTTCTAGCACACGTGGCAGTCGTGTTCGAACGCTTCGGACTCGAGCTGAATGGTCGTGTGCGTGATCTTGAACTGCCCGGCCAGCGTCTGCTTCAGCTTCTCGATCAGCCGATCGCGCTCGGCCGCGTCACAGCCGCGCACGACGATGTGCGCCGACAGCGCGTGCAAGCCGCTCGTGATCGTCCAAACGTGCAGATCGTGGACCGCCACGACGTGCGTCATGTTGTCGATCGCGTGCGTCACGCCGGCGAGATCGATGTCGCGCGGCACCGCTTCGAGCAGCACGTCGACGGCGGTGCGAATGAGCGAATACGAGCCGTAGATGATGAAGAGGCCGATGCCGATCGACAGCGCCGGATCGAGCCAATACAGCCCGTGCGCGAAGTACATGACACAGCCGCCGACGAGCACCGCCAGCGACGACAGCGTATCGCCGAGCACGTGCAAGTAGGCGCCTTTGACGTTGAGCGAGTGCGAGCCGTGCAACAGCTTGGCGCCGATCAGGTTGGCGACGAGGCCGATGGCCGCGATCGGCATCATCACGCGCGTGTCGACGGGAACCGCGGACTGCAGCCGCTGAACGCCTTCGTAGATGATGAGGATCGACAGCGCCACCAGCGTCACGCCGTTGCCTAGCGCCGCCAAGATCTCGACGCGGTGCCAGCCGTAGGTGCGGCGGGCGTCCGACGGCCGGGAGGCGATGACCAGCGCCGCCAGCGACAAGGCCATGCCGACGGCGTCCGACAACATGTGACCGGCGTCGGAGAGCAGCGCCAGCGAGTGGGCGATGAAGCCGCCGACCACTTCGGCGACCAAGATCACCGCCGTGACGACGAGCGCGCCGATCAGCCGTCTGCGATCGCCGAGCCGGGCCGCGCCAGGGGCGTGATCGTGATCGTGACCGGACGCGCCATGGTCGTGATCATGATGATGATGATGTGCGCCCACCGGATCTCACTCTAACCGTAATGGTAATGCCGTAGCGCGGGCCGATCAACGAAGGATCAGCGGCCGAGCAGATATCGTCGCGTCGGATGCACGCGCGCGTCGGCGGTCAACGCGGTGCGGCCGACGAGCATGGAGAAGCGCATGTCGCCGCGATCGGTCAAGGTCACGCGCACGCGGCCGACGCGATCGCCCAGCGCCAGTAACGTTTCGATGACGGGGCGGCGCTCGGTGTGGCCGCCCGAGTCCTTGACCTGCGCGTATTCGACGACGCTGACGCGGGTCGAGCGATCGCGGCCGGCCTCGTCGGGGATGGTCACGTCCATGAGGATGTTGCCGTCGTCGTCGAAGGCCACTTCGCGCATCGACGTCACGTGCAAGGCCGAGCTGCGCGCGCCGGTGTCGATCTTGGCGCGCAGCTGCAGGCCGAGCTCGGGCAGGGCGACGTGCTCGCACCAGCCGAGATCGAACGCCTCGCCGTCGCTCGGGCGGCGCGACTGTTTGACGCGATGGAGCGTGCGCGACAAGCGGCCGATGTGGATTTCGCCGGCGAGACCGATGCGCTGCTCGGCCGAAATCGACAACACGACGCCGCTGACCGGCGCGCGCAGGCTCTTGCGTGTGCGCGTTCCGGGCGGCCCGACGTAGGCGATCGCTTGCCCTTTGTCGACGATGTCGCCGACGTGAACGACGGCCTCCATCAGCTCTTCGCCCCAAGCGTCTACTGTGGCAACGCTCTTGAGGACGACGCGCACGTCGGGTTTCAGCGGTGGATCGCCGGTCATTCCCAGCGTGCCCAAGAGCGAGCCGAGCGCGACCGCGGCGCGATCGATCACCGGGCGCGACAAGCGCCCTTGCTCGCCGTCGATGAACACGACCGCGGGCGCGGTGACGATGGTGCGGTTGATCGGCGCCGGCAGCGGCCGGGCGAAGCGGGCGCCGAGCGCGCGCGCCACTTTGCGGGCGGCGTCGTCGTCGACGTCGAGCTCGAGGTGCGGCGTCGTGATGAAGCCGGGCGTCGCCGTCTGCAGAATGACGAGCGCGGCGGCGTCGTGGCAGACGGCGCGCAGCGCGGCGGCGTCGCGATAGGCCTCGCGCGCCGGCGGAATCGCCGGGCCGGCCAGCAGAATGCCCGACGGCGCCGTGCAATTCGCCGGGCACCAGGCGATCGCGCAGCTCACCGAGCGCCTGCACCTGCGACGGATCGCTCACGCCCGACGGCACCCACGCCCACACGATCGGCCCGGCGTGCGCGCCGCGCACGACGTGCGCCGTCAC
Source organism: uncultured delta proteobacterium (assembly GCA_963785725.1). GTDB lineage: Bacteria > Myxococcota_A > Polyangia > Palsa-1104 > Palsa-1104 > JAQBQH01. Next base: position 493,043 of record CAWAWS010000007.1, read on the forward strand.
GCCACCGCCGAGCTCGACGACGCCGCTTCCGCCCGGCGCCACGAGCAGCGCTGGATTCCGCGGCGCGCTCGTCACGGCCGCACCTTCGATCGATTCGCGGGTGCGATTGGCCGGCCGCTCACGTTCCCGCGCTCACGTCTGCCGCTTGCGCACGGCCAATTTCTCGGCGTGCTCGACGATGCGGCGCGCGACGTCGATGCCGGTGGCGCGCTCGACGCCCTTCAACCCCGGCGAGCTGTTGACCTCGATGACGCGCGGCCCGTCTTTCGATTCCAGCATGTCGACGCCGGCGACGCCGAGCCCCATGATGCGCGCGGCGTCGAGCGCGGCGCGCGCGTAGTCGGGCGGCAGCTCGATGCGCTCGCCGAGGCCGCCGCGATGCAGATTGCTGCGGAATTCGCCCTTCTTGGCCGTGCGCCGCATCGCCGCCACCAGCTCGCCGCCGACGACGAGCGCGCGAATGTCGCGCCCTTTGGACTCGGCGATGAACTCCTGCAGAATGATGTTCTGCCCGAGGCCCCACAGCGTATCGATCGTCGACTCCACCGCCGCCGACGACTCCGCGATCATGACGCCGACGCCCTGCGTGCCTTGCAAGAGCTTGATGATGACCGGCGTGCCACCGACGGCATCGACGGCCGCGCGAATGGCCTCCGGCGTGCGCGCCATCGCCGTGCGCGGAATGCCGACGTCGTGCGCCGACAGATACTGCAGCGCCCGCAGCTTGTCGCGCGAACGCGCGATGGCGAGCCCCGAGTTGACCGACGGCACGCCGGCGCGCTCGAAGTAGGTGACGACGGCCAAGCCATAGTCGGTGATGCTGGCGCCGATGCGCGGGATGACGACGTCGTAGCCGCGCATTTCCCGGCCGCGCGCGTACATTTTGTGGGTGTAACGCGAGATGACCAAGACGCAGCCAATCGGATCGATGACGTCGATCTCGTGGCCGAGCGCGCGCGCAGCTTCGACCAGGCGCGCGGTCGAATGCAGCTTGGCGTTGCGCGACAAGAGCGCGATGCGCACGGCGCGTTGCTACCACGGCCGGCGCGCGTGTACCATCGAGAAGATGTACCGCAGTGTTCTGGCAACGCTCGTGATGCTCATCGTTTGCACGGCTGTCCCGGCGCGCGCCCAGTCGTGCTTGGCCGGCGACGGCGTGACGCTGTGGCTCGACTTCGAAGGCGCGGGCGTCGTCGAGGCGGCGAGCGACGATTCCTCGGCGATGCCGGTGCAGTCGCGGCTGGCGCCGACGAGCGCGGTGGTGCCGCCGTTCGACTCGGCGCCGAGCGCGCCGCAGGTGACGCGCGATCAGGCCATCGCCTCGGTCGTCGACCGCGTGCGCACGCTCTTGCAGCCGTACGCGGTCTCGGTCGTGACGACGCGGCCGGCTTACGCGCCCTACACGCGCATCCTCATCGGCGGCACGCAGACGACGATCGGCCTCTCCAGCATCGAAGCCGGCCTGGCCGAGATCGACTGCGGCAACGCCATCGACAACGACGTCGCGTTCGACTTCGCCGCCGAGCAGACGCCCGATTTCGGCGGCGTCGTCGGCATCGCCAACGTCGCCGCGCACGAAGCCGGCCACACGTTCGGCCTCGAGCACGTGACGACGCCGACCGACGTCATGTACGCTGCGGCCTCGCCCGATCTGACGCTGCCGCAGCTGTTCACGCTCTCGTTTTCCGGCGGCGCCTACACCAGCTACGGCGGCGCGGCCTCGTCGGTGTGCGGCAACGATCCGGCCGACGAGGTGGCGCTGCTCGACTGCAACGTCGGCGCGGCCGACGACGGCGGCGACACGACGCCGCCGACGCTCAATTGGCCCGACGCCGCCGCCGAAGTGCCGACCAGCTTCCTCGTCAGCGTCGGCGCCAGCGACGATGTCGGCGTCACGCGCGTCGAGTTCTACAAGAACCTGGAGCTGGTGGCTTCGGTCTCGACCCCGCCGTACACGGCCACGATCACGGCCGCGTCGAGTGAGCAGTTCTACGTCACCGTCGAGGCGATCGACGACGCCGCCAACCGCGCCACGATCACGCGCGCCTTCGCCGCCGCCGCCACGTCGTCGACGCCCATCGACGCCGGCGTCACCGTCGGCGGCACGGTCCCGCCGATCATGGAAGCGCCCGCCGTGACGTCGAGCGGCTGCTCCATGTCCGGCCACGCCGCTGCCGACTCCGCCGCTCCGTTCGCGATCGGCTTGGCCCTGTGTGCGTTGCGCGCGCTACGGAATCGTCGCCGGCAGCGACGTGTCGCTTTCGGACGAGCCTTGTAAGCCGGGCAGCGACGGGTTGGCCGTCGTGCGCACGTAGAGCCGGCCGTACGCGCCGCCACCGCCGCCGCCACCGGCCAAGAGCTGCCCGCCCGCGCCGCCGACCGTGCCCGCCTGGTCGCTGGAGCCGTCGCCGCCGGAGTTGCCGCCGCCCGGCTGCGAGCCCGTGCCGCCGGTCGAAGGTGTCGCCGGATCGTCGCCGTCGAAGCCGTCGCCACCTTTCTTGTTCGTGGCGATGCCGGTGCCGCCGCCGCCACCGCCGCCTCCGCCCGACGTCAAGATGCCACCGCCGGACACGACGGGCGACTCCGCCAACAGCGATCCGCCCGCGCCGCCGCCGGCGCCGCCACCGCTCGTCGTCGTCGCCGGGCAGCCGCCTTTGCCGCCGCCGCCGCCAACGGTGACGACGCCGTCGACGTTGATGCTGGTGCGCGCGGTGAGCTGCAGCGCGCCGCCGCCGGCGCCGCCGCCGGCCGCCGCCGTGCAGCCGGCGAGACCGCCGACCGGCGTGTTGCCGGCGCCGCCGCCCGATCCGCCGAGCAGCGACGTCAACGTGGCGCTGCCGTAAGTCGTGCCGGCCGCGCCGCCCGCCGGCGCCGTCTGGCCAAGGCCGACGACCGCCGTGCCGCCAGCCTTGCCCACTGCGCCATAGCCGCCGCCACCGCCGCCGCTGCCGTCGGTCGCGGCCGTGGTGCTGACGCCGCCTTTGCCGGGACCGGCGCCCGCCGCTTGTCCGGCCGGCCCGGGCGTCGCGCCGTGCGCGCCGGCGTCGAGCGTGCCGTTGGTGTCGACCTCGATGGTGGCGCCGGCGACGATGACGAGCGGCTTGCCGCCGACGACGCGCACCGTGACGTTGGCGTTGATGGTCAAGCTGTGCAGCGCCAACACGACGAGCCCGCTGTCGCTCACCAGCGTCACGCCCGTTGTCGCCGGCGTCACCGTGAGCGCGCTCGTGTCGATCGTCGTCTGATCGGCCGGCACCCAGTCGACCGCCGAGTCGTTCAAGTAGTGGTAGGCCACGTGCGACGGAAAGCCGGCGATCGGCGGCGTCATGTCGGCCGGCGGCGGCGGTGGTGGCGGCGGCGTCATCGTCATGTCGGCCGGCTTCGTCGGGTCCGACATCGTCATATCGACCGACGGCTTCGTCGGCCCGCTCATGTCGGTGGAAGGCGGTCCAGCCGGCGCCGACAGGTCGCTGCCGCCGTCGCCGATGGGTCCGCCCGGCTGTGCGAGATCGGCGGTCATGGTAGGTGGCAGCGCGTCGCCGTCGCCACCGGTGCCTTCGAGCTGGAAGTGACAGCCGGTTGCGAGCGCGCAAAAGAGCAAGAAATACGAATATCGCACGGCTGGAAGGTAACACAGCCTACACACGCGGTCGACCGTCGCGAATGACGACAGCGTCTGGTTCGAGGACAGTGGCTGTGCTACTTTACGACAGCGGGATCGATGATCAACCTGCGGCCATACGAAAAACTCCATACTGTCCAGATGTTGCGGGAGGTCATCCGCAAATGGTGGCGCGTGGAGCTGGCCTTCGCCGATCCCAAAGGCTATGTCCTCGACCACGCCGAGGGCAAAGTCATCCCGCCCAACAACGACTTTTGCCGCATGGCGCTCTTCAGCAAAGAGGGCTTCCGGCGCTGCAACGACTCGGTCAAGCTGGCGCGCGACAAATTACGCGGCATCACGCCGCGCGCCGGCCGGCGCTGCATCGTGCACGAGTGCCACTTGGGCTTCGACGTCATCGCCTGCCCCATCGTGCTCGACGGCGAATTCGCCGGCTTCCTGTTCGTCGGCGGCAGCGTCCACGGCGCGCTCGACGACGACGCCACGTCGCTGTTGATGCGCAAGATCCGCGAGGTCGCGCCCGCCGGCGGCAACGGCGACGACTTGCAAGCGGCCGTTGCGCGTATTCCGCAGCTCAGCGGCGAAGAGATCGGCCAGCTGTGCGATCTGCTCGAGCTCGGGACCGACGAGATCCAGAATTATCACGCCGAGCTCAAGCTGCGCGAGCGCGAGCTGACGTCGATGACGTTGGAGCTCGGCGAGCGCTATCGCTTCGAGAACATCGTCGGCAACTCGCGGGCGATGCAGAGGTGTTTCGCCTGCTGGAGAAGGTCAGCGAGTCGGAGTCGACGGTGCTGATTCAGCGGCGAGAGCGGCACCGGCAAGGAGCTGGTCGCGCGCGCGATTCACTACAACGGGCCGCGCGCCAAGCGCGCCTTCGTCGTGCAGAACTGCAGCGCCTTCAACGACAACCTGCTCGAGAGCGCGCTCTTCGGTCACATGCGCGGCTCGTTCACCGGCGCCATCAAGGACAAGAAGGGCCTGTTCGAGATCGCCGACGGCGGCACCTTCTTCCTCGACGAGGTCGGCGACATGTCGCCGGCGCTGCAGGTCAAGCTCCTGCGCGTGCTGCAAGAGGGGACGTTCACGCCCGTCGGCGGCACCGAGACGCGCGAGGTCGACGTGCGCGTCATCGCGGCGACGCACAAAGATCTGCAGAAGATGGTCGAGCGCGGCGAGTTTCGCGAGGATCTCTACTACCGCATCAACGTCATCAAGATTCAGGTGCCGCCGCTGCGCGAGCGCATCGACGACATCCCGATTCTCTGCGAGCACTTCTTGCGGAAGCATTCGCGCGCGGCCGGGCTCGGGTCGCGTGCGGCCGCCCAAGCTCGCGCCCGACGCGCTCCAGGCGCTGCAGCGCTATCCGTGGCCGGGCAACATTCGCGAGCTGGAGAACGAGATCGAGCGCTGCATGGTGCTCGGCGGTGACGTCGACGAGCTGCCCGAAGATCTGCTGTCGCAGCGGGTTCGCGACGCGGCCGTGGTGTCGCCGAGGGCGAGCGCGCGCTACGATCAGGCGGGCTCGCTGAAGGATGCCGTCGAGCGTGTCGAGCGCGACCTCATTCATCAGGGGCTGATTCGCACGCACTGGAACAAGTCGCAGCTGGCCAAAGATCTCGGCATCTCGCGCAGCAACCTCATCATGAAGGTCGAGCGTTATGGCCTCGACAAGAAGACCGTGTGAACGATGACGACGCCCAAACCCGTTAATTGTCCGCAGTGCAAGAAGCCGGTCGCCGCCGACGCTAAGTCCTTCCCGTTCTGCAGCGAGCGCTGCCGGCTGGTCGATCTCGGCAACTGGCTCGACGGCCGTTACCGCATTGCCTCCACCGACGAGCGCAAGGCCGACGTGGACGGCGAGGGCGAGGATCCCGACGTCAACTGAGCGTGTGATCGCGATCGCGAGCCGCGGCTGAGCCGCGTGTTATGAGCGGCGGTCATGATCGCGCCCTTTCTCGCCGCCGTCGTCGCCGCGCTGCCCGCCAGCGGCGAGCCGGTGCGCTTCGACGTCAGCGCGGCCGCGCAGTTCGACGGACGCACCATCATCGCGGCGCACAATGCCGACGAAGGCGCATGGCTCGCCGGCGGCGGCAGCGCCGGTGCCACGCTCTACAGCCGCCGCCTCGTCGATGACGACGCCGCGCCGGCGCTGCAGCCGTTTTTGCAGCGCGCGTGGAGCCTGCACGTGGACGGCGGCGGTGCTGGCGGCGCGACGCGCTACCCGTTCCGGGTGATCGAGGCGACGCAGCCGAGCGTCAAGCTCACGGACTATCGCGGCCGAATCGGCGAGGAATATGGCGCGCTCGCGGTCGAGAGTTACTTCGGTCGCTGGCTCTACGGCGCCGCGTCTTTCGGCGTATCGCATCGAACCTGGCAGCCCGTCGTTCCCTTTACGCCGGGCACATTCGACGCGCTGAACGACAACGAGCTGCTGCTGCCGGCGTCGCTCTCGCTCGGCGTTCGGGTTCGCGAGCTCCTCGTCACCGCCGGCTGGTCGGTCACGCCGTACCACTTTCGCGACATCGACTTCCGCGTGCGCTTTTGGGGCGGCGCGTTCGTCGCCGGTCGCGCGGTCGTCGCGCGCCGGCTCGAGCTGTCGGCGCGCGTCGACGTCATCGACCGCGGCGCGCTCGTGTCCGCGGCGGCGACGGTGTGGCTGCGCCGGCGCATCGGCGTCACCGTCGGCGTTCACGGCGGCCACGGCGGCTTCGCCGACTACAGCGCGCTCTACGACACCGTCGGCGGGCAGCTCGGCGTCAGCTATTGGCTCTCGCCCGCGTTGAACGCGTCGCTGGCCTATTCGCCGGTGTGGCAAAGCCCGATGTCGCTCACCGGTCTCGGCTCCTTCGCGCCATCGCTCTCGACGGCCGCGCACACGCTGACGCTGACGTTGACCGCGCGTCCGCTGCTCGTGCGCCGCTGAATCAGCGAGCACGTCGACTTGCGCAAGAGCGCGCGGTGCTAGGAGTTGCCGACGGTCTGCCCGTCGTCGTCGTCGTTCAAGTACGCGAAGGTGCGGACCATGCGCATGACCAATTCGCGCTGCGTCTGCGTCAAGTCGATGAATTGGATGCCCATTCCCGGCTGTCGCGCCGGCTCGTTGGGGCGGAACGGGTTGATCCAGATGACCTCGCCCTCGACCTCGATCATGTGACCGCCGAGCTCCGGCGGCACGCGGAAGCAGAGGTTGAGCTTGGTGCCTTCGGGATCGGGATTGTTGGTGCGGACGAAGATTCCCATCGCGCTGATATCGGTGATGTACGCGAACAGGAAGGTGTCGTCGGCCCGATAGTCGACCTCGATGTCGACCAGCACCCGCTCGTGGATACGGCGGTCGGCACCGGTACGAGTGTCCGTCGACACGGGAGTCAAGGTACGTCGTCGGTCGCGCACGCGCTTCGGCATCGCCTCCACCCCGGCCCTCACTCGCGGCATACCGCGTCCCGAGGCTCCGAGACAAGCAAAAAGCGAATTCCCGTCGAGGGTTAGCGCGGCGGGTGCGTTACCGCACGGTCAGCGTGCCCAGCTTTGCGCGGTTATCCCCGTCGCTGGGACCCGCTAGCACCTTCATGCGCTCGGCGCCTTGATAGAGGCCGATGAAGATGTTGTAGAAGCCGGAGTTCTCGGTGCCGCGGTCGGGACGAATCATGTGCTCGTCGGTGATGAAGAAGCCGGGCACCCAATAGTTCGTCGCGAAACGGCCCTCGAGCGGCGCGTGATCGCCGTTGATGCGCGTGCCGGCGCCGTCGATATGCGCGAAGACTTTGTAGTTGCCGGTGATGGGCGCGAGCACCTTGAAATAGAGCCGGAACTTGATGTCTTGGCCCTTCTCGACGACGGCGGGCGCGTCCCAGCCGATGAGCTCGATCTTGTGATCGAAGTCGATGCTGACAGGATGGGCCGGCGTCGGTGCCTTGTCGGACACGTAGAGCTTGAGCGGGTTGAGATCGTGCTCGTTCGGGCCGAGACGATTCGACAGCGTCAGATAGCGCGAGCTCGAGTCGTCGACGACGTAGTAGCCGAGCGACTTCTGCTTGGCGTGCTGATCGAATCGACGGCAGCTCGTCGACGCCGGCCATGACGAACACGCGCTCGGGCTTGCCGAGGAAGCGGAAGAGATCGTCGAGCGTCGGCAGGTTCGTCGGCGCTTTGCCGTTGCTGTAGTAGGCCGAGCCGGTGGCGTTGAAGCGGTATTGACCGAGCGGCGCGTTGGGATCGAGCGCCTTCGTCTTGCCGTACAAGTCGCGCGACGACAGGTGCTTCGACACGTGCGGAACGATGTAGTGCGCCGTGCCGAGCGCGAGCACGAGCGATGCGCCGAGCGCGCCGGCGACGAGGATGAAGCGACCGCGCAGCCGCGCCTCGACCGGCGACGACGCGCGCGCCAAGGGAACGCCGATGGCGAGGCCGATGACGCCGGCGAAGAAGCAGGCGAAGCCGACGATGACGTAGGGAATCGCCGTCAGCGGCCCGGGCCAGCGGATCGTCTCCAGCATGTGCACGCCCACGTACTGCTCGGGGAACACGAAGAAGTCGCGTCCGATGATGATCGCGCCCAGCGCCGCCGTCAGCGCAGCGAACGGCTGCGCGTCGGGCACATCGAGCAGGTCATCGAGCCAGGCGCCGACGAGCAGCAGCGCCGCCGGCGCCGCCGGCACCAGCAGCTCTTGCGCGCCCGCGGCCTGCAGCGTCGCCGCGATGTAGAGCATGACGAACCAGGCGACGAGCACGAGCCGCCCGAACTGGTCGCGCTCGCCGGGCTCGGCGTCGGTCGTCGTCGACTGCAGCGCGTGGATGCCCGCCATCGGCAAGAGCGCGATCCACGGGAACAGCCCGAAGCCGAGCTGCTTCAATGGGTTCGTGAAGACGACGGTGCTGAGGAACGGATGCGGCGTGCCGCCGAGCAGCGCCGAGTAGCCGGCCGGATGCGCCCAGGCCAAGCCGTCCCACGCGAACAGCGCCAGCGCGACGACTGCGAGGGCGTAGCCGACGCGACGACGCGCGCCCGGCGCGCCCAAGACGAGCGCAGCCGCGACGGCGGCGAGCGGCGCGACGATGCCGACGAGCAGGCCGGCCGACAGCTGTCCGAGGACGAGCCCGACCGACGCGATGATGGCGTCGCCAATCGGCCGCGACGACGACGCGCCCGCGAGCGGCCACAGCGCGCGCGCCAAGCCGCCGACGGCGAGCGCGGTGGCGAGGATGAGCGGCGCGTTCGTCGTCAGCTGGCGCGCGCCGAGCAGGAACGCCGGGGTGGTCGCCAAGATGAAGCTGCCGAGCAGCGCGCCGCGACGACGAATGAGCCCGCCGCCGGCGTAGAAGCAGGCGAGCACGGCCAACAGCGCGACGAGCGCGATCGGCAGTCGCCCGCCGAATTCGCCGGTGCCGACCGCGCGAAAGCCGCTCGCAGCCAGCGCGACGGCAATCGCCGGACGGCCCAGCTGCGTCGCCGCTTGGGCCAACGGCGCGCCGTTGGCGTGCGCGCGGGCCGCGTCGGCGATGCGGATTTCGTACGGATCCCAAAAGCCGTAAGAGCCCAGCCCGGGGACGAAAAGCGCCAGCGCCAGCGCCGCGAGCAGGGCGTAGGTGGCCGGCAGCGAAGGCGTACGCGCGGTCTCGTTCACTTCGCTTGCATATCCGACGACGAGGGCGATTGCAATGGCGGGCGGCGCGCGACACAGGAGTCACCCGGCTCCAGCCACGCGATCTTGTCCTCGATCCGCCTCGCCGCGGCCAGCGAATTCAGCCACACCAGCGGCTCGGCCGGCGGCTCGTAGCCGAGCGCGAACGCGCCGTGGTGGATCGGCAGCATCAGCTGCGCGCCCAAGTCTTCGAGCGCATAGAGCGCGTCGAGCGGCGACAGATGATCGCGCCGGAGCGCCAGCGGACGATAGCCGCTGATCGGCAGCAGCGCCACGTCGGGACGAAAGCGCGCGCCGACCTCGAGGAAGCCGTCGAAGTAGCCGGTGTCGCCGGCGAAGTAGACGGTCGGGCCGTCGCCGCGCACGACGTAACCGAAGGCGCGCCCACCGCCGAACAGGCCGACGCGATGCTGCGCCGGCACCGCCGTGACCTCGAGCCCGGCGACGCGCGTGACGTCGCCGGCGCGCACTTCGACGATGTTGCCGAAGCCGAGCGCCGCCAGCGACTTCGCCGGTCCGCCCGCCGGCAGCAGCAGCGTCGCCGAGCGATCGATGCGCTCGAGCGACGGCCGATGCAGATGATCGGCGTGCGCATGCGACAATAGGACGCAGTCGACGCCTTCGAGCGCGCCCGGCGGCAGCTGCGCCGGCCGTAAACGCTTGAGCGAGTAGAGCGAGCGCGCCAGACAGGGATCGGTCACGACGCGCGCGTGCGCATAGCGAATGACCGTCGTCGCGTGGCCGATGAACGTCAGCGCGCACTCGTTGGCCGCCGGCAGCGGAATCGGCGGCGGCGGCTTGCGCGGCAACAGCGGCGGTCCGCCCATGGCCGGCGGCATGCGCGCGCGCAGCCACTGCAGAAGCCAGCTCGGCACGCCCGAATGCGCCACGCGCCGCCGGTGCGCGTCGTCGAGCTCGCGGACGCGCGCGCGAAAGTCGGCGGCGACGGCGGTGGACATCGACGGCGGCGGACGCAGCGGCACCGGGGGACTTTGCCTGCGCCGCGTCGTCACTGCAAATACCTCTTTTGATCTCGACCCCTCGTTCGTGTTATCGACCCTCGATGCCCACGGAGTCAGCGGCCAGCCGCGTCGTCATCCTCGGCGGTGGCCTGACCGGCATTTCGGCGGCCTACCACCTGCGTCGCCCGTGGCTGCTCTTGGAGAAAGAGGCGCGCCTCGGCGGTCACGCGCGCACCGACCAGACGCAAGGCTTCCACTTCGACAAGACCGGCCACTGGCTGCATCTGCGCGATCCCTATACGAAGCAGCTGGTGCAAGAGCTGTTGCCGGGCGAGCTCGTGCCGGTCGCGCGGAAGGCCCGCATTTTCTCGAACGGCGTGCTGACGCGCTTCCCGTTCCAGGCGAATCTCTACGGTTTACCGCCGGCGGTCGTGTCCGAGTGTCTGCTCGAGTTCATTCGCGCCGCCAACAATCCGAAGTCCAAAGAGCCGCCGCGTAACTTCGAAGACTTCTGCTTGAAGCAGTTCGGCGAAGGCATCTCGCGCCACTTCATGATTCCGTACAACCAGAAGCTGTGGGGCGTGCATCCGCGCGAGATCACGGCGGAGTGGTGCTCGCGCTTCGTCCCCATTCCGAAGCTCGAGGACGTCGTGCGCGGCGCGGTCGGCGACGTGCCGCCCGAGCTCGGTTACAACGTCTCGTTTTTGTACCCGCGCACGGGCGGGATCGAGACGCTGACGCGCGCCTTCGTGGCGCGCATGACCGGCGGCGACGTGCATTTGTCGACGCCCATCGACGAAATCAACCTGAAGACGCGCACCGTCAAATACGGCGACGAGACGGTCCCTTATCACGCGGTCATCGCGAGCATTCCGCTGCCGGAGCTGGTGGCGCGGGTGGTCGATTGTCCGCGGCATATCGAAGAGGCGGCCGCGAAACTTCGGTGTACCCCCGTTCGTTATCTAAACGTGGCCACCAAGTCGTCGCCCAACGCCGATTTTCATTGGATCTACGTCCCCGAAGAGAAATATCCGTTTTATCGCGTCGGGATTTATACGAATGCCGTGCCGGCGATGGCGCCGCCCGGTCGCGGCTCGCTTTATGTCGAGCTGTCCGATCGCGGGCCGATGCCGCGCGTCGACGACATCATGCCCGACGTCGCGCAGGCGTTGGCCGCGGCCGGCGCCATCAACTCCGCCGACGACGTCCTGTTCGCGGAACTCAAAGAGCTGAAATACGCCTACGTCGTGTTCGACGATAATTATTATTCGGCAGTCGATACCATCATCAAATATTTCGAATCGAATGATGTTTTCCCGCGCGGACGATACGGCTCCTGGATTTACAACGCCATGGAGGACTCGATATTGGCCGGTCGCGAAATAGCGCTGAGGCTCAATTCGTGAATCCGAATATCTCGATCGTCATTCCCGTTTATAACGAAGAAGGAATCCTGCACTCGTCGGTGGTCGATTTGCTGACCAGCCTCGACGAATTGAAGTGGGATTACGAGATCCTCTTGGCCGAGAACGGCTCGAGCGATCGCACCGTCGCCATCGGCGAAGAGTTGTCGCGCAAATATCCGCGCGTGCAGATTCATTCGTTGGGCCAGCCCAACTATGGTCGCGCGTTGAAAGAGGGTATTTTGCGCGCCAAAGGCAAGTTCGTCATTTGCGACGAGATCGACCTTTGCGATACCGAGTTTCATCAGCGCGCATTGGCGATCTTGGAGGCCGATCGCGCCGATATGGTCGTCGGCTCGAAAGTGATGGAAGGCGCCGAAGATCGTCGCGGAATGCTGCGTCACGGCGCCACGTTGATCATCAACGGCATGCTGCGCGTGCTCGTCGGTTTTCACGGCACCGATACGCACGGATTGAAGGCATTTCGCCGCGATCGATTGCAATCGACGGTCGATAAATGCCTTTTGGAGCGCGATCTATTCGCGTCGGAATTGGTCATTCGCGCCGAGCGTGACGGCAAGCGCGTGCAGGAAATCCCGATCCACATCGTCGAGAAGCGGCCGCCGTCGATTAACTTGTTCAAGCGCGTGCCTAAAGTTTTGCGCGACATTACGCGGCTGACCTATATCATCCGCGTCAAAGGCTAGGGGGCGTCCCTAATTCCCGGACCGAGTCGAACCGCCGCGAGGAGCCCGAAATGCTAGGAACGATGAGGGAGCTGGCCCGTAGGCCAGCGACCGAAGAGTGACGACGCAGTTCGGGCCCGCAGCAGGTTCGCCGACGGGAGGGAATTAGGGACGCCCCCTCTAAAGGAGACGCCACAATGAACACGAATAAGCTCGGTGCATTCGGGTTGGCGCTTTTGCTGGTGGGTGCGGGTGGTGCGGCGTTCGCGCAGAAGACGACGGGCGCCGACAAGAAGGAGAACAAGACCGAGCTCGGCTTGAAGGGCAAGAAGGTCGCCAAGTCCGACGTCGCGGCCAAGAGCGGCTCGAAGCTCAAGGGCGACGTCACCTTCTCCGACGACGGCAAGGGCGGAATCGTGTTCCGCATCGAGGTCAAAGACGCGCCGCCGGGATTGCACGCCGTGCACATCCACGAGAAGGGCGACTGCAGCTCACCCGACGGCAAGTCGGCCGGCGATCACTGGAATCCGACGCACATGGAGCACGGCAAGTGGGGCGCGCCCGCCGACCACTTCCACTTGGGCGACATCGGCAACCTCGAGGTCAAGCCCGACGGCACCGGCACGCTGACGCTGGAGACGACCAAGTGGACGGCCGGCGGTGGCGGCGTCAACGACGTCATCGGCCACGCCGTCGTCGTGCACGGCGGCGTCGACGACTTCAAGACGCAGCCCACCGGCAACGCCGGCCCGCGCATCGGCTGCGGCGTCATCGTCAAGTAACACTTACGGCGGCGCGGCTCTCGGTTCGCGCTGTGCTATCGTAACGCCCGCTTGCGCACCTGCTCCGTCAGCATCGACCTCGATCCCCTGAGCTGCTACTACGGCATCCACGGCCTGGGCGCGCCGCCGCGCGAGCTCGCCAACGTCGTCTTGCGCCGCGCGCTGCCGCGTTTCGCCGAGCTGTTCGCGCGCCGCAAGATCCACGCGACCTTTTTCGTCGTCGGCAGCGACGCCGCCAACGACGCCGCGGGCGCGAAAATGCTCGGCCAATTGGCGCGCGACGGCCACGAGCTCGGCAATCACAGCCATACGCATCCGTACGATTTGGCGCGGCTGCATCGCGCGCAGATCGACGAGGAAGTCGGCAACGCGCACGAGGTCATCGGCCACATCGCCGGCAAAGCGCCGACCGGTTTTCGCGCGCCCGGCTACGATCTGTCGGCGAAGGTGCTGCAGGTCTTGGAGGCGCGCGGCTATCGCTACGACTCGTCGGTGTTTCCGTCGTGGCCGTATTACGTGGCGAAGGCGGGCGTCATGACGCTGATGTCGCTCGTCGGCCGCCGCTCGCGCTCGGTGCTCGGCGATCCGCGCGCGTTGGTAGCGCCGGTCGAGCCGTATCGGCCGGGCAATTCGCCGTTTTCGCGCGGCCAGTCGTCGCTCGTCGAGCTGCCGGTGTCGGTGACGCCCGGCCTGCGCTTGCCGGCGATCGGAAGCTGGGCGCCGTACGTCTCGCTGCTGCTGGCGCCGACGGCGGTGCGCGCGCGAATCCTGGAGTCGATGCGCGCGCGTCGCTTCTTCAACCTCGAGCTGCACGGCATCGATCTCATCGGCGCCGACGAGGACGGAATCCCGGCGCAGCTCGTCGCCAAGCAGCCCGATTTGCGCGCGTCGCTGACGCAGAAACAGCGCGCGCTCGAAGCCACGCTCGATCGCCTCGCGCTCGACGATTACCGCTTTCTGCCGCTCGCCGACGTCGCCGCCGAGGTCCAGCGCGAAGGCGTCGTCGGCTAGGCGACGCGGATGCCCGAGCTTCCCGAGGTCGAAGTCGCGCGCCGCAATTTGGAGAAGTGGCTGCGCAAGCAGAAGCTGACGCATGTCGAGCTCTCGCCGCGCGTGTTCGAAGGCAACGCGCCGGCGTTCGCCAAGCAGCTCGTCGCGCATACGGTCGAGAAGGTCGAGCGGCGCGGCAAATGGCTGCGTCTGCAGTGCGATCACGGGCTCGTGCTGTTCTCGCATTTGGGCATGACGGGAAAGTGGGTGCTGCGCAAGCACGACGATCCGCCGCAGCCGTACGAACGCGCGCGGCTCGACAGCGCGCGGCGCTCGGTGCGCTATGTCGACCCGCGGCTGTTCGGCACGCTCGTCGGCATGCGCGGCGACGACGCGCCGAACGCGTGGCGCGCGCTCGGACCCGACGCGCTCGTCGACGGCGTCGATGCCGCGCAGCTGCAAGCGAAGCTGGCCAGGCGCAAGAAGAGCATCAAAGAGGCGCTGCTCGATCAGACGGTGTTGGCGGGTGTCGGCAATATTCAGGCGGCGGAGGCATTGTGGCGCGCCAAGATCCATCCCGAGCGGCCGGCCGACTCGCTGACGAAGGCGGAGGTCGGCGCGCTCGCCGACGGCATCGTGGGCTCGATTCGCGACACGTTGGCGCGCGAAGACGGGCCGGAAATTACCTATGTCGAAGAGGCGGGCGCGGACAATCCGTTCGATGTCTACGGCAAGCAGGGCGAGGCGTGTCCGCGCTGTGGAACGACGCTCGTGCGCATCGTGCAGGGCGGTCGGTCGACGGTGTATTGTCCGACGTGCCAGAAGCTGAAGGCGGCGGTGCGCTCGGAGGAGACGTCGCGGCCGAAGGCGCCGCTCAGGTCGAATGGGGCGCGCGGGGCGAAGTTGGCGCGGAAGTCTCGCAAAGCGTAGCCGGCGACGATCGATTCCGGAGGATGGTGGGCTCGGCGTAATTTCCCCCATCCGCCCTCCCTTTATCGCCATTTTCGAAAAGAAGTTGCGCGGCTCAGCTCGCTGCCACCGCCGCCGCCCGTCGCCGCGGCACTTCGCTGGCGGCCACGGCGAGCATGATGAGGCACGCGCCCGCGACGCCGCGTCCATTCGGCCACTCCGCCGATCCGGCGACCCCGACCGCGATCGCCGTCGCAAACACCGGCTCGAGCGCAAACACGATCGCCGCATGCGTCGCGCTCATGCGCGCCATCGCCCACGTCTGCAGCGCGAACGTGACCACCGTGCACGCGATCGCCATGTACACGAGCTCGCCCACCAGCCGCGTCGACCACACGAGCGGTCGCGCCTCCAGCTGCGCGAAGTCGGGCAGCCGCTCCGTCGCCGTCGTCGCGATCAACAGCTTCGCCGCCCCCAACGCGACGACGAACGTCAACGCCGCGAAGGCGATCTGCACCGCCGTCAGCGCGCCCGCGTCATGCCCCCGCGAGCGCCGCGCGATCTGCACGATCGTGAACGCATAGATCGTCGCGCACCCAGCGGTGTACAGATCGCCCGCGTTCCAATGGCCGCCGCCGGTCGGATACGTCAGCAGCATGAGCCCGAGCGTCGCCAGCGCGATCCCGACGAGCTGCGGCAGTGACGGCCGCGTCCGATACATCGCCAGCGCCACCAGCGGCACGAGCGGCGTATTGAGCGACGTGATGAACGCCGACTTCGACGCCGTCGTGTGCGCCTGCCCGATCACCTGCAGAATCAGCCCCAGCGAGTTCATGACGCCGAGCACCGCGCCGTCGACAATCAGCCGCCGATCGCGCAGCCGCCGCAGATACGGCGGCACGAACACGAGCGCCGCCAAGCCGAAACGCAGGACCAAATAGAGCAGCGGCGGAGCATCGCGAACGATGTCCTTGGTGACGATGAACGTCGATCCCCACAGAATCGTCACGCCGACGAGGACGAGCTCGGGGCGCGGCTTCATCGTCAGGCGCGCTTGTTGACGGCCATGCGCGCCAGCTCGTCGGCGCGCTCGTTCTCGGGCACGCCGGCATGCCCCGCGACCTTGACCAGCCGAAGATCCTTGAATGGACGCGCCAGCTTACGCATACGCTCCACGATCTCTTGGTTCGCCTTCGCCTTCCAATTCTTGCCGAGGAGGCCGAGCGCGTACGACGAATCGGCGTGGATGACGACCGTTCGCTCCGCCGGCGTCTCCTCGAGGGCGCGCACAATCGCCATGAGCTCCGCGATGTTGTTGGTGCCGATGCCGAGATATTCGCTCAGCTCGCGGCGCTCTTTGCCGTCGATGATGACGACGCCGAGCCCGGCCGGGCCCGGATTTCCGGTGCACGCTCCGTCGGTATAAACGATGATGGCGTCCTTCGGCAACGGTCCGGCCGGCGCCGCCGCGGCTTTGCCGCCGGCCGATTTCCCCTTTGAACCGCTAGACTTACCCTTGGCGTCCTTGGCCTCTTTCGTCTCCGGCGCGCGCTCGCCGGCTTCGGCGGCGTCGTCGGCGATCGTCTTGGGATCGGGATCGGCGCTCAAATTTCGCGCGCCGGCGCGGTAAATCTTGCCGCCCGGCTTATAAACGATGTCGACGCGACCGTCGCTTTCGGCTACAGGCTCACCGGAAGCATCGACCCGCACGTAAACTCGCTCGCCACGGAGTAATCGTGATTGCCAGGACACGGCGGGGGAACCTATCACAGCGTCGGACCGTATTCTTCCTTGACTATGTGTAAGTCAACCTCTATAAACCCGGAATTCTATTGATGGGGGCCATCTCCATGCGCGCGTCTCGACTGCTCCTTTTCGTCGCCTTCACTGCCTCGGCTTGCCACCGCAGCTCGGGCACGGGCGCGGCGAAAGAGGATCTTTCGCTGGTGCCTAAAGAGGCCGACATCATCCTCATGGCCAACGTGTCGCGCGTGCGCAACACGGCCATGTGGCGCAAAGTGCTGGAAGTTCGCGACGGCGACGCGCAGCAGAAGAAGGACTACGCCGACTTCGTCGCCAAGTGCCAGCTCGATCCGTTCACGCAGATCGACTCCGTCTTCGTCGCGTTCCCGCAAGGTCGCGAGCAGAAGGAGTTCGCGGCCATTCTGCGCGGCACGTTCAACGAGGCCAAGCTGGTCGACTGCGCGCGCGAGCAGGCCAAGAAGGACGGCCGCGACGTCACGATCAGCGAATACGGCGGCAAGAAGCTCTACACCGACACGCAGAAGGGCGAGGCGTTCGCCACGTTCCTCGACAACAAGACGGCGGTCGTCGGCGGCAAAGAGTGGATCAAGAAGGTCGTCGATCTGGCCGCCGGCAAGGGCGAGAGCGCGAAGCAGAACCTCGAGCTGGCCGCGCTGCTGAAGCGCTCGAAGACGTCGGACGCCTTGTGGGGCGCCGGTGTCGTGCCGCAGTCGACGCGCGACAGCTTCAAGAACGATCCGCGCCTGTCGTCGGCGGGCTCGATGAAGGACATCTTCGGCAACGTCGACTTCGCGGGCGGCGTCTCGGCGGACCTCAACGTCGACACCGGCAGCGAAGCGGACGCGAAGGATCTGTCGGAGAAGGCCACGGCGCAGGTCGCGGACATTCGCAAGAGCCCGCAGTTCATGGTGATGGGCCTGGCGCAGTACCTCGACGGCGTGAAGATCGACAACAAGGGCGCGATGTTCCACCTGGCGCTCAACTATAATCAGCAGCAGGTCGAAGATCTGACGAACCGGATCAAAGGCCTGCTCAAGAGCTTTGGCGGCGCAATGGGTGGAGTGCCCGCGCCGTCTGCAACTCCGTAAAGTTCCCCCGTAGCCACCGTAGAAGAAAAGTAGGAGCGAACGACCATGGCCACGAAGAAATCACCTCTCGCCCGGCAGAAGGACGAGCACGAGAGCAAGGAGAAGCTGGTCGACCGCGTGATCTCCGTGCTGGGATCGATCGCGAAGTCGGACGAGGAGCAGGACACCTTGAAGGCGCGCTTGTTGGCGGCGTCGAACAAGAAGTTGCTGCGGCTCCACGACGTTGGCGCGGAGATCAAGTCGAAGTACGGCTCGATCGAGAAGCTGGCGGAGCAGCTGGGCACGTCGCTGGGCCGCGCGAAGGATGCGCCGTTCGTGACGAAGCTGAAGACGTACTCGCCGGCGCGCCTGCTCGACCTGGTGAAGACCGCCGAGAAGCGCGCCAAGACGAAGGCCGCGTAACCTTCCGAACTGCGTTTGTCGCGACCGCTCGGCTGGTACGGCGGGCGGCGCGAAGGCTCGTTCAACCCACATTCGAATGTAAACGCCGGCTGATTCAGCCGACGTGACGGCCGTTCGCGGATGCCGTGACGGCTGTTGTGGCCGGGCGGACAGCCTGTGACGGCTGTTGTGGCCGTGCGGACAGCCTGTGACGGCTGTTCGCGGGTCCCGGTGACGTGCCCGGGCCTGCCCGGATAGCCGGGACGCTGTTCGCGACGACTCGGTGCCGGCTTGCGTCGCGACTCGATCGGCGCTGGTGCGCGTAGGTTTGCGGGCGGCTTCGCCGCGGCGGGCGCGCGGTGCGCGCGCGCGGCGAAGCTCCGTCGAGCCTGCCATCGGCGGATCGAGCAACAGTATTCGAGGTTTATAGCGGGCTTAGTCTCGCAGTGCCGACGTTCGCCCCCAAGTCCAAGCGCGACCGACGTTTATGCCGGCAGTGCGACGAGCGTCCGCTGCGGCTCGGACGCGGCCTGCTAGACTGCGACGGAATATGGCTGCGACGCCGTCGGTTAAGCCTCCCGTGAGCCCATCGCCTTCACCAAGCGAGCGCTGGGCGCCGCACAAGCTCGCCGCGGAGTCGCTCGCGGCGCCGACCGCGCCGCCGAGCGCGCATGCCGATCGCGTGGTCTACGGCTTCATGCAGCCGCTGTTGGGCGCGCGGCTGCTGTTCCGCGATCGCGACCTCATGCGCGCCGCGCTGTTGCCGACGGCGGTCGTGGCGGCGTTCTGCGTGCTGGTCGCGATTGTGGCGCCGTCGTCGTACCGGCCGGGCGCGATGGTGCGGCGGTTCTACCAGACGTTCGCGTTCTTGGCGCCGTTGCCGTCGCTGTTCCTGGCGAAATATTACGCGCGTATGGCGGTGCTGGCGCGGCACAAGCTCGGCTTTTCGCAGGCGCTGCCTTGCTACGAGCCGCTCCGGCGCGCGGTTTGGCGCACCGTCGGGCAGACGCTGCTCGTCGCGGTCGGGCTGATCCCGGTGACGATGGTGCTGATGCTGGTGCCGCTCGTTGGCCGGCTCGCCATCAACGCGTTGGGCGCGATGTGGGCGCTGCATTGGATCGTCGTCGACGCCTTCGACTCGACGCGCACGTTGGCGCCGGGACAAACGTTGGCCGACCTGGACGCGCTGTCGCTGGCGGCGCCGCGCCCATGGTTCGTGCGGCTGCTGGAAGCGGCGGCGGCGCGGTTGCCGTTCGGCGGCGGTCTTCTGCGTTGGTTCGCGGGCCGCTGCGATCGGCTGGCGCGGCCGTTCCGCGAGGAGATCGCGCTGGTCGAGGCGCATCCGTCGCTGATGGTGGGTTTCGCGCTGTCGACGGCGGCGCTGCTGGCGACGCCGGTGCTGCAGCTGCTGTTTCGGCCGATCGTGCTCATCGGGGCGGCCCACGTGAACGGTCGGCTGGAGCATCAGCCGCCGGCGTTGACCGATGGCGGGGCGGCGGATGGCGCGCACGGGACGGGCACGACGTCCGGCGATACCGTCGCAGCCGCGTCGCAGCATGCCGTGGCTGTTGCGATGGGCACGGCGGCCGCACACGGCGCGACGGCAGCACACGGCGGCGCCGCGTCGACGGGCGCAGCCGACACGACACGGCCGACCGCCGACGCAACGTCGGCGGCGGCAACCGCCGACGCGCCAGTCGCCGCAGCTGCGTCACCGAAAAGCACCGCCGACGACGCCTAGCAGCTGCCGCCATCGAAGTTGACCGTCGCCATTCGAAGATTCGCACTACGAAATCAGCGGCCGAAGCTTGGCGGCCTACGGTCTTATATGGAACGTCGATAGCTGAAGGTCGCAGCCGACAATCTCACGACGTCGATCGACTGCTGAAGACCGGCGAATGTAGCTCGTCATGTGCGCGTGCCAGCGGTCGTTGTCAGCAGACGGTCGACAGCGTCGGCGATTGAACGTCGGCGGTCGGATATCGCGTCTTGCAGGCGGCAATCCAAGGTCGACAGCCAAAGATTGCGGCTGAACGCACGAGCGTCGACAGCCGACGATCGCGGCCGAAGCAACAGCGGAAAGTCGATAGTAAAGCTCGGCGACTTCGGCAGCTGAAGCGAGGTCCGGTGGTGGAAGGTCGGCACTTGAGCTTCGACAGCTGACCGCCGGCGGTTCTACCGTCGATAGTCGAAGGCGGGACCGAGCGCTAGCACCTCGGTTTTGATCGCCAAGGTCGGCGGTCGGCGCGGAGATGGCCGCGGGTCGGCGGCTGAACGTGAGCCGTCCAGGTTCGACAGCCGAGCGTCGGCGGTTGAAGCTTGGGTGGCCGAACGTCGGACCCGAGGTCGATGCCGCGATGAGATCGGTCGGCGCTCGGCGGCGTCAGCGACTACAATTGGTGACGCAGGTGATTCATACTCGGCGTGTGAGACGGCTGGCTGGCTTCGGCTGCGCGCTGGCGCTGCTGGCGGCGGCGCCGTCGCCTGCGGCCGCGGACGAGCAGACGTGGGTGCACGTCGGCGACGCCGCGCGAATGACGTGCGGCACGGCCCCGGCCGGCTGGCAGCGCGCGGACTTCGACGACCGCGCGTGGGTCGAGCGGCCAATCGTCTTCGAGCGGCATGACAACGCGGCCGCGGCGGCTGCTGTTCCAGGCGAGACGGCCGATGCGCGCGCGCCGGCTGCGGCCACCGACGCGCCGACGAGCGCAGCCGCTCCGTCGCGTGCGACAAAGCCGGCGCCGCGGACGGCCGGAGCCGGCGCGCCCTCGACCGCTTCACCGAGCGCGCTCGGCGGCGCCACCTCGTCGTCTGGCACGCGCACCGCCTCCGCGACCGACGACCTCAACCGCACGTCGACCGCCGCCGATGCAGGCGTCGCCAGCTGTGTCGGCGCCCGCTTCGTCCGCTGGCACTTCACGGCCGATGCGCGCGCGCTCGCCGCTCTGCGCGCCCTCACGCTGCGCGTTCGTTACACCCACGGCTTCGCCGCCTACCTCGACGGCACGGAGATCGCCCGCCGTCGCCTCGACGCCACGGCCGGCCCCGACGGTCTCGCCAGCGACGTCCACGGCCTCGAGTTCGAGAGCTTCGCCCTCGCCGCGCGCGGTCTGCTTCACGCGGGTGAAAACGTCCTCGCCATCGAGGTCCATCCGCACACCGCCGGACGCGCGACGTCGCTCGAGGCCTCGCTCGGCGGCGACGAAGGCCCGCGCCTGATCCGCGGCCCTTATCTGCTCGGTGTGCGCGAAAACGAAGCGACGATCGTCGTCGACACCGACCTGCCCACGACCGTCGCGCTCGGCTGGGGATCGCGCGCCGACTACGGCTCGACCGCCACCGATCCGCTCGGCGTCCACCACGTCATCAAGCTGACGAAGCTCAAGCCCGGCGCCGTCTACCACTACCGCGTCCGCGCTCGAATGCTCGAAAATGCGCAATTGCACAACGAAAATGCGCAAACGCAAAATGCCAATGTGCAATTGCACAATGAAGATGCCCAAACCACAAATTATAATGTGCGTTCGCACAATGAAAATGCGCAAACGCCAAATTATAATGTGCGATCGCACAATGAAGAGGCGAAGTCAGATAGTGTGAAGGAGTCTTCGGCGGCGGTGGTCGACAGCGGCGACGTGGCGTTTCACACGCCGCCGGAATCGGGACGGCCGCTGCGCTTTGCCGTCTACGGCGACGTTCGGTCGGGGCACGACATTCACGCCGAGCTCAACCGCTCCCTCATCGAAGAGCAGCCGGATTTTGCCATCCTGACCGGCGATCTCGTCGATCGCGGCACCGACGAAGGGGAGTGGGAGAGCTTCTTCGAAGTGGCCGCGCCGCTGCTGCGTCAGGTCTGTATCTTCCCGGCGATTGGGAACCACGAGTATGCCAAGCAGGGCCATGGGCTCGCGGCGTTCATGCAATTTTTTCGCTGGCCCATCGCCGGCGCCGACGAGCCGTCTTGGTACAGCTACGACATCGCGGGCGCGCATTTCGTGGCACTGGACAGCGATCAGTACAAGTCGCCGCGGCAGCTCGGCTGGTTCGAGCACGACCTGAAGGAAGCGCGTCGCCGCCGCGTCCGCGCCATCTTCGTCTACGCGCACGAAGGGCCGGCGTCGTCGGGGCTGCACGGCGACAACCCGATCTGCGTGCGCGACTACGTGCCCATCATGCAGCGCTATCGGGTGTCGATGTTCTTCGGCGGCCACGATCACGACTACGAGCGCGGCCGCACCGGCACACTCGACTACGTCGTCACCGGCGGCGGCGGCGCCGAGCTGCGCGCGGCCAGATGCGGCGTGCCGGGAAAGCGTCCTTGTCCCGCGCGCTGCGCCATCTTCGTCAACGACCACAACTACGTCATGGTCGAGCTGCTCCCGTCGCTGTTCCGCGTCTGCCCCAAGCGCGTCGATGGCACCCCGATCGAAGCGTGCATCCAATACCCGCTGCATCAATAAGCGCGCGCCTAATTGTGCGTTTGCGTCATACCGGCCGCGGTGTCGCTCGCGGGCTCGTCATGCCGTGTCGTACGACTCTGTCGAGGTGAGGTGCCGTGACGATACCGGGTGACGCTGACGCGCGCTACGTCGTGCGCTTGATCGGCCGAGGGGCGTTCTTGCCCGTGCGCAGCGCGATGAACGCCGCTTCGTCTTTGCACAGCAGGTAAGGATTCGACGTGCGCTCCCAGCCAATCGTCGAGGTCGGCGTCTGCCCGTAATCGTGGCCCGGCCAGACGCGCGTCTCTTCCGGCAGTGACGCCAGTCGCTGCAGGCTGCGCCACATCGTCGGCGCGTCGCCGCCGGGAAAATCGGTGCGCCCACAACCGCCGATGAACAGCGTGTCGCCGGTGAAGACGTTGCCGTCGACGAGATACGACGTTCCGGAGACGGTGTGGCCCGGCGTCGCCAGCGCCTCGATGCGCAGCGCACCGACGGCGATCGTCTCGCCGCCGCGCAACGGGGTCACCTGCGCCGAGGGCGCCGCCCGCGCCAGCGCCTCGGCCTCGCCCACGCCGACGTAGACCTTGGCGCCCGTCGCGCGCACGATCTCCTCGACGCCGTCGACGTGATCGTGATGCGTGTGCGTGACGAGGACGATCTCGATTCGCCAACCGCGCTTCGCCGCCTCTTTCAGCAGCCGATCGACCTCGAACGCCGGATCGACGACGGCGCACACACGCGCCTCGCTGTCTGCAATTAGCTCATTGAAATTACTCATCAAGCCGACTTCGGTCTGGAATATTTCGAGCGCCATCTTGACTCCTCTCGCCTCGCCCTCACAACAGTAGGGTCGGGAAACGCCGCTGCACCGTACCCCCTGCGGCGCCTTGGCGGTCCGACACATTGGCTGGCTCGATCGCGCTGTACCCCCCTGCGGCGCGATCGCAGCCGGCCGTTTTTATTCGCGCGCGACCGCGTTCTCCCGTCGCCGTATGAACGCGGCTCGCTCGGCCGCGTCATGACCCGAAAGCTGGCCACCGCGCGCCATTGTGCAACTGCGTAATAAACAGTAATTATGCAGTTGCGTAATATCGTGGTGCATTTGCGCAATTACGTCGACGTGCGGCTGCGTCATCGCGCCGAGCATGGTAGCCTTTCGCGGCCATGAAGATCGTCGATCGTTTACGGCAAGGCGGCGCGCCTTGTTTCTCCTTCGAGTTCTTTCCGCCCAAGAGCGAGGAGGGCGTGGCGCAGCTCTTCACGACGCTGCGCGAGCTGCAGGACCTGGCGCCGGCGTTCGTCTCCGTCACCTACGGCGCGGGCGGATCGACGCGGCAGATGACGGTCGACCTCGTGTCGGCGATCAAGCGCGAAACCGGCATCGAGGCGATGGCGCACCTGACTTGTGTCGGGCATGGCCGCGCCGAGCTGGCCGAGGTGCTCGAGCGGCTGCGCGTCGCCGGCGTCGACAACGTCCTCGCGCTGCGCGGCGATCCGCCCATCGATCAGCCGACGTTCGTGACGGCGCCGGATGGCTTCAGCCACGCCAACGAGCTCATCGAGTTCATTCGCAGTCGCGATCTCCCATTCAGCCTGGGCGCTGCTTGTTATCCCGAGTCGCATTTGGAATCGACCGCGCTCGAGGACGATCTCCTGCATACGCGGCGTAAAGTCGATGCCGGCGCCGAATTCCTCATTACGCAGCTGTTCTTCGATAACGCTTATTACTTCCATTTCGTCGAGCGTGCGCGCAAAGCGGGAATTCAATGCCCGATAGTTCCCGGGCTGATGCCGATAACGAATTTCGCGCAGATCGAGCGGATTACGCGCATGTGCGGCGCGACGGTGCCGATGCGACTGCGACTGGCGCTGGAGAAGCGCAAGAACGATCCCGAGGCGATTTTGCAGCTCGGCGTGGCGCACGCGACGTTGCAAGCGGCCGATCTGTTGGCCAATGGCGCGCCGGGCGTGCACTTCTACACGCTCAATCGCTCGCGCGCGTCACGCATGATCGTGACGGCGCTGCAGGTCCAGCGTTCGAGCGACTGATGGCCAGCGAGTCGCGACTCGATATCGAATATTCGAGCGACTGAGAGCCGGCGAGGCGCGGCTCTCAGTCGAAATACGATCGCCGCCGCGAAAATCGCGAGCGAATTAGAGCTCAGGCCTGCGACGGCAGATGGCGCGCAGTCGGCTAGCTAGGTGGCGAGATCGATTCTGTGAACGGCTTTACGTCTAGGCGACAGACGAATGCCTCAGTAGATGAGCGTCGAAGGCGACTAACGGGCTGAATCATCGACGAGCCGGGATGCGACGGTCGCGCTGTCGGCACAGCTTCGCCATCGACAGTCGCCAGTTGAATCGACTGTCGTCCCCCATTTCTACCGGCCCAGCCGACTTTCCGGCGTCTCGCGCGCGACCTTCGTCGACGACGATGACGCCGATCGCGACGCGCTCGATTACTGCGCTGTCGCCTGCGCCATCGGGAAGTCGGCGGCGCGCAGCGCTCGCGTGACCTCCTCACACGGCGTGCCCGCCGTCAGCGCGCTCTGCTGCTGCACGACCGTCGCCTGCAGTCGCTCCGACTTCAGGTACGTGTCCTTCAGCAGCGCCGACGGCTCACCCTGAAACGCCGGCGCTTCACATTTCTGCGCGTACGTCGCGCGGAACTGGTCGAGCTGCGTCATCAGTGCGCCATCCTCCTTCCCCGAATGGATCGTGTACGCCACCACGCCGATTCCGATCGCCAGCGTTGCCACCACGATCGCCGCGTTGCGCCCCAAATGAGACGCCGCGCCGATCTTCAGGTGGCCTCCCGTCACGTCGCCCAAATCCCCACTCGCCACACTCATCGTCGCCCTCCGTGGCGCCGCTCGGACGCCTCTACTTGGACCCTGCGCCCGACCCCAACCGCTGTCAAGCTCGGTTGTGCGACTGCATAATAAAAATGTGCAACCGCGTTATAAATTCACAGCTGCAGCGAAACAGAGGCCTCGACGTGGCTTCCGCTCAATCGCGAACGAGGTTTCGGGCGGTCAACGTGCAAAAGCAAAATATCGCGCAGAGCGTCATCGGCGATCGCGGCCGCGACTTGGTCGCGGGCGGACGACGCGGCGGCGGTCGCCCCGGCGTCGCAAATTGTGCGATCGCACCATGTTTGCGGTGCATTTGCACAATATGTTAGCCTGCGTTCGATCGGAGGCCGGCGTGAGCAGCAAGGCGAGAGCGGCGAAGGGCAATAAAGGCGGCAGCGTCAAGTCGGCCGGCGCGCGCGCCGGTAAGCCGACCGCGACGGCCGAGGTCAAACGCAAGCGAGGGCGGCCGCCGCGGGCGCAGGCGGAGGCGACGCAGCAGGCGTTTCCCGGCGAGCGCATGATCCATCGCTACGGCAATCGTCGCTTTTACGATCTGGCGCAGTCGCGCGCGGTCACGATGGAGCAGATCGGCGACCTCGTCCGCGACAAGCAGAACGTGCGCATCCTCGACGTCGAGCGCGGCAACGCCGACATCACGCGCCGGGTGATGCTGCAGATCTTGATGGAGTCGGGCGCGCAGCTGGACGCCGTTCCCGTCGAGTTTCTGCGCAAGCTCATCGTGCCGTTCGAGAAGCACACGGCCGGCTGGGTGCACAATTACCTGACGAAGGGGCTCGATTCGTTGGAGCGCGCCGAGCGGCAGGGCAAGGTGCCGGACAGCGACGGGCCGATGGCGAAGGGCGTCGTGGAGTACGTGCCGCAGGCCGACTACCGGCAGCAAATGGCCAAGGCCGACATCACGCGCAAGATCGACGAGCTGCGCCGCAAGCTCGACGATATCTAGCCCGCGGCGCCTGTTTCGCCGCGTCGACGGCGCGGGCTCGTGGGCGGCGCTCGACTTGGAGTGACCTCGCGTCGAGGCGCGCTACTTCACGCGAACGTGACCTACGGCGCACGGACCTGCGATCGGCGCGACCGAGAATCGCCGCGCGGCTGCTACTTCACGCGAAACGTGACTTGCAGCGCGCCGACATTGTCTGCCGCGTCCACCGCGCGCACCGCCAGCGAATGCGTGCCCGCGACGAGCCCGCTCGGCAGCTTCACGCTGAACTCCTCGTTCGGATCGTCGAGAATCCCGTCCTTGGGCGCGAACGGCTGCCAATCGCCGCCGTCGACCGAGTACGCCAGATCCGAGATCGTCGAGAAGCTGTCGCGCGCACGCCCGCTCGCCCACGGATACGCCACCTTCAGATCGAGCAGCTCGGGCTTGCGGTTGTCGACGAGGAACGGCGTCGACGCCAGGCTATGCTCGAGCGCCTCCTCGCGCGGATTGGAGCGCTCGTCGGACGCCACCACCTTGACGACATAATTTCCGTCGGGAATCGACTCGGTGTTCCACTCGTAATCGGTGCGCGTCAAAGGCTCGGATCCGCCGAGCGGCTTCCAATTGCTCTCGCTCTCCTCGCGGAAATAGAGCCGATAGATGAGATCGTCGTCGTCGGGATTCTCGACGCGCCAGCGCAGCTTGACGACCGGCGACCGCGGCTTGGTCGCGCGCACGAACGCCGACGGTCGCCGCGCCTGCGTCTCCTCGCCGACGGTGAGCTCGGTGATGCGCGGCGGCTGATTCTTCGGCTGATAATAGGTCGTCAAATCGCGCAGCACCGTATGTGTCGCCGCGAAATTGACTCGCACCTGCAGATAGCGGCCATCCGGCGACGCGATATGGCCGACACCGCCGTCGCCCGTCTTCTCCATACGCAGCGGCGCCGTCCAGCCGCTCCACGTCTTGTCGGGATGCGACGTGTTGCCGGCGCGCGTCTCCAGCGTCAGCTGCCCGTGCCCGCTCCAGCGCACGTTGCCCCAGCGCGCCGGAAACTGCGCGTCGTAGACCTTGGTGACGTAATGCGAATCCTTGGGCGGATCGGCGCTGACACGATAAAGCGCGCCCGCGTCACCGGTTCCGATCAGCCCGTTTGGTGCACTTGCACCATGGTTTTGTGCAAACGCATCAAGCGACATCGTCAACACTTGGCGCTCCGGCAGATCGAGCGCCGTAATCACCGTGCGATCGGGGCGAATGAGGTAGACGCGGCCGTTGGAGCCGCTCGCCGCCCACACGTTGCCGTCGCTGTCGGCGAACACGGCGGTGAAGTAGCCGTCGGCGAGCGCGTGCAGCTGCTCGACGCGGCCGTCGGGATCGAGCCGGTAGATGGCGCCGCGGCCGCGGCGATCGCGGGTCAGCGACGCCGTCGTCGCCGGCGCGGCCGGTGTCGCCGGCAGCACCATCTTCGTGCCGTGCGGCGCGTCCGGTCCCGTCGAGACGGCGGGCGCGGTCGTTCCGGTGCGCTGGAACTCGTTGACGGCGACGTAGGTGACGTTGCCGCGGCGGGAGATGGCGCGCACCTCGTCGCCGTCGAAGTCGTGCAGCGCTTGCACCGTCGCGCCGTTCGCGGTGGGGACGATGCGATACAAGATGGCCTGATCGGCCGAGCCGGCGAGCAGCGCGCCGTCGTCGGCGCGCGCGAGCGACAGGAGGTGCTTCTCGCCGGTCTCGTAGACGAGCCGATCGCGGCGCCCGAACGACGGCCGATCGAGGTGCGACGCGTCGATGGCGAAGAGGCGCCCCGCCGGCCCGGTGGCGGCGTACAGCGTCTGCTTGGCTTCGTCGTAGGTCATCGCCCACACGTGCTCGGCGTCGAGCTTGGCCAGCTCCCGCGCCTTGCCGTCGCGGTCGATGAGATAGACGCGCCCGCCCGGCATCGTGCCCGCGAAGACGCTGCCGTTGGGGCCGACCGCCAGCGACGAGACGAGGATCGCGTCTAGCTTGCACAGCCGCCGCAGCTTGCCCTTCTGATAGACGTAGACGACGCCCTGATCGCCGGTGCCGACGAAGACGGTGCCGTCCGCGCTGCTCGCCGTCGTGTACACGACCGACTCGTTGACCTCGATGCGCGTGGCGCTGAAGCCGCTCGTGGCCTCGCCCAGCGACGAGAGCAAGACGCCGGTCGATTCGCCTTCGTCGAAGTCTTTATAGCTGGTGATGCGCCAGGCGCGCGTGCCGCCGGCGAACGCAGCCTTTGTGGTGCAAATGCATAATAATGTGATGCAAACGCACAATAAGGCCGTCAGCTTGCGGAGAGATATTTTGCGATCGCACAACGAAGGCGCGGGCGTCACTGGCTCTGGTCGTCCTTGACGTGAACGGTGATCTCTTGTTTGCCCTGCATGACGCCGCGCATGGGCACGACGAAGCGGGCGGCGCGCTTGAACGTGTCGGCGCGACGCGTGGAGGCGCCCGGCCGCAGCGTATCGATGACGGAGCCGGGCAGATCGGGGATGACGCTGCCGCGGAGGGTGACGCCTTCGTCGGGCGTCTCCAGGCCGACGACGATGGAGTCGGCGGGGTAGCCTTTGCGCAAGTTGTCGATGAGGCCGCCCAAGCTCTCGGGCGGCGCGACGTCGGGGTGCGCGAGGCTGCCGGCGGTGACGACGACCTTGACCGACTGCCCGGCGAGCGCGCGCGGCACTTCGAGCGGGATGGCGCGGACGTATTCCTGGCCGGCGTAGGGGCGCAAGGTGACGTAGAGGTTGGGGCGCGAGCCGGGCACGAGGTCGTCGGAGTTGAGCGCCACGCCGACGATCTCCGAGACCTCCGCCTTGTAGTCGACGTCGACGTCGATGTCGATGCGGTCGAGGTTGGCGGGCGCGAACGGGTTGAAGAGGATGTCGCCGATCGCCTTCAAGCCCGACGCCGACGCCAGCGTGCGCGTCGAGACGCCGTCGGGCGAGTAGACGTGATCGATGAGCACGAGCGGTTTGTAGCCGCGCACGGCCAGGTTCGAGCGCACCGTGATGGTGGCGTCGGCGACGTCGCTGGCCGCGTTCTGCGCGGCGTTGGCGACGACGGTCGAGGCCAGCATCGGCGTCAGGAAGCGGTGGCGCACCACCTCGAAGTGGAAGTCCTGCTCGGCGCGACCGGGCCCGCCGACTTTGACGTGCACGGGGATCATGTCGGCGCGCTGCGACGTGTCGCCGATGATGCCGGCCTGGCGATCTTGCACCAGCGAGCCGATCTCGTTCAGCGGCGACGCCATCTTGAACGACGACGACAGCGCCGACATGAACGTGTGAATCTCGGCGGTGGCGATCGGCAGATAAATCTCGCCGACGTTGAACATCGGATGGCCGAAGGCGAGCACTTTGTCGCCTTCGACGGCGGTGACGGTGCCGGTGCCGGCGGCGCTGACGTCGCCGCGGATGAGCTGCACGGCGATGGATCCGCCGTTCTCGAACGCTTTCGGCCCGCTGCCGTCGCCGCTGCCGGAGCCGCCGGCCTGCAGCGGCACCATATGGAACGGCTCGAAGACGCGCGTCAGCTCG
Organism: uncultured delta proteobacterium; assembly: GCA_963785725.1. Lineage (GTDB taxonomy): Bacteria > Myxococcota_A > Polyangia > Palsa-1104 > Palsa-1104 > JAQBQH01. Next base: position 523,075 of record CAWAWS010000007.1, read on the forward strand.
GCGAACGCGGCGGCGCCGACGCCGGCCAGCGACAGCGGCACCGACGCGCGCACCAGGCGCGGCTCGGCGCCTTCGGGCAGCGCCGGCAGCGGCAGGCGCGCCAACAGCGGCGAGCGATCGTTCACCGGATCGCGGCCGTCGCCGATGGCCTCCGCCAAGCTGCGCCGCGCCGACGCCGTAAATTGTGCATTCGCGTCATTACGTTGTGCGAATGCACCATCACGTTGTGCGATTGCATCATTATGTTGTGCGTTTGCACCAACTTCGCCACCGCGACGACGATATTGCGGATCATTGGCCGCTTCGGCGACGGGCGTGCTCGACCGGCCGCGCAGCGGGCGCTTCAGGTCCGCCATCATCGTCTCGATGGGCGTGACGCCGGCGATGGGATCCTTCGCGAAGTGCCAGCCATAGCTGAGCGCGCCGGCCAGGCGGCCTTCGAAGTAGATGGGCGAGCCCGACATGCCGGCGACGATGCCCGAGTGCAACAGGCGCGGATCGTCGGACTGCACGAGGATGATGTCCTGCTTGGGCAGGAAGTTGTGCAGCACGCTGATGACAGTGACGTCGAAGCGCTCGGGCTTCGTGCCTTTGAACACCGTCAGGCCGTAGCCTTTCATGCCGGCGCGGACTTCGGATAACGGCATGTAGTTGCCGTGGCGGACGGCGGCAGGCGTGACGATGGGCGCGTTGCCGCGCGCCGGCAGCGACCCGGGAGCGGCGGTCGTCGGCGACGTCGTGGGCGTGATGGTCATCGGAGCGCCGGTCGTCGCCGAAGCCGGGGCGACCGCGCTGCTCGTGTTCGGTGCGGCACCGGCGACGGAGGCGATCAGAGCCGCGGCTGCGACCGACGAGACAGGTAGCAGGCGAGCGGTCAGACGCAGGAACATCCCATCGAGTGTACGGGGCGTCGAACGGAGGGTCAAACCCGGATTTGCCGACGGTGAGCGTGCGCTCGGCCACGTTTCGGGCAGACGTCTCGTCGCTGAGCCGGCAGGCGACCGGCGCGGTGGGCGCCCCGTTCACACCCTCCGCGACGCGCGTCGTCATGCGTCATCCGCGACGGAGACCGTTGAAATTGCAGCGCCCGATGAAGCTTGTTGTGCATTTGCATAATAAATGATGCGAGCGCACAATTCACTGCTGATGTGCGTTCGCATCACGAATCCGGTGGCTCGGTGGAGGTCGCCTCAGGCGCGGACGGTAGGCGGCCTGAGAAAAAGCGCGCGCGCGAGAATATTGGACAGTGGTTCCCGTTATTTGAGTGTGCGGTTGGACAACTGAGGGGTCGCGCCGACATCAGGAGAACGTGGGAATTCGGTCACTTGTGATGGCGTCGACACGGTAGGGCTCCGTAGCGATTGACGGCGCGCGCCGTGCGGGGATACCCTTCGCGCATGAAGTCTTTGTGGTGCGCCGGCATCATGTTTTGTTGTGCAGTTGCGTCATCAGGCTGTGGCGGAAGCTCGGCGACGTCGTCCACCAAGGACGTCATCGGCAGCTACATGGTCATGATCACGAACACCGACGTCAATCGCACCGACTCCGACGTCATGACGGTAGCGCCGGGCAGCGGCGGCGACATCTTGCTGACGTTCGTCGCCGGCATCACGACCGATATTTCCGGCCCGAACCCGGACGGGTTGCGCGGGACGATCAAAGCGACCGAAGTGACGGTGGCGTCGCAGCCGGCGCACGTCGATCACTCGACGGGCAACCTCGACGGGACGATCAGCGGAACGGGCACGTTCAAGACTGACGGCGTCGACCTGAAGATGATGTTCGAGCCGGCCGGCGGCACGGCGATGTCGTTCGAGATCACCGGCACCCACCTGTAATCGTCCCGCGCGCCGCCGCGACGGCGGACGGCTTCATTCGCAGAATTACCGCTTTTTAGTCCCCCCAAAAAACGCTCCTCTCGCTCGATCATCGCGGCTCGTCGAGCGATCGATAAGGCGACACTCAGCGATGGCGCTTGGCGGTTGCCGCGCGGTCAAGCGATCGGATCGAGCAGGCGAGCCTTAGCGATGGCGCTTGGTGGTTTCCGCGAGGTCGTGCGATCGGAGCGATCAGCCGAGCCTTAGCGATGGCGCTTGGTGATTTCCGCGAGGTCGTAAGCATTTCGGCGCAGTTGTTCGCCGAGGCCGGCCGCAGACATTGTCGCTCGCGCGGCGCGGCCAGCAGTCGCGGTCGGGTTACGGCACGAGGACGGTGCCGACGCTGCCGGGCTCTCCGACGGCGCGCGCGACGTCGCGCGAGACGATGTAGATGGCGCGCGCGCCGGCTTCCAACGCCGCGAACGACTCCTCCAGCTTCGGGATCATTCCGCCCGACACCGTGCCGTCGGCGATGGCGCGCTTGCCGTCGGCGACGGTCAGCCGCGGGATGCGCGACGCCGGGTCCTGAATGTCGCGCAAGACGCCCGGCGCGCCGGTGACGAGCACGAGCGCGTCCGCCCGCAGCGCGCCGGCGAGCTGGTTGGCGACGATGTCGGCGTTGATGTTGTAGACCGCGCCGTCGCTGCCGTGGCCGAGGCAGGCCACGACCGGCACGTAGCCATCGTCGAGAACGCGCGCCAGCAGCGCCAGATCGAAGTCGTCGACATCGCCGACGTGACCGAAGTCGATCGGATCGGGCCCGCAGCCGGAAACGACCCGTGGCGGCCTCTTGTGCGCTCGCACAATATCGTGGAGCCCCACCGGCTTCAGCCCCGCGGCACGCAGCTGCGTGCACAGGTCGACGTTCACCTGGCCGGCGATGACCATCTTCATGACGTCGAGCGTGGCGGCGTCGGTGATGCGGCGGCCGCCGACGATGCGCGACTCGATGCCCAGCCTCTTCGACAGCGCCGTCGCTTGCGGGCCGCCGCCGTGGCTGACGACGACGCGGCGGCCGCCGTCGACGAGCGTGCGCAGGTCGCGCGCCAGCGGCGCCATCTCCGCGCCGCCGACGACCTCGCCGCCGAGTTTGACGACGATCGTTTCACTCATGGCTCATCCCATCGTGGAGGTCATGGTGCAGTTGCATAATTATATGGTGCAAATGCGTAATTGCATGATGCAAATGCACAATTACGGCCACGAGCCGGGATCTTCGAGCGTCAGCTTCTCGTCGAGGCCGAGCATGATGTTCATGCTCTGGATGGCCTGGCCGGCGCCGCCCTTGATGAGGTTGTCGAGGACCGAGAAACAGCTGACGAGCCGCTTGCCAGTGACCGGATCGGGCGTGTCGGAGACGGCGAAGCCGACCTCCACGAAGTTCGAGCCGGAGACGGCGGCGACCTCGGGCAGCCGCTTTTTCGGCACGCGCACGAACGGCTCGCCGCGGTAGGTCTCGGCGAACGCCGAGGCGATGGCGTCCTTGGTCGCCTTGCCGTCGACGTGGGCGAAGCAGGTGGCGAAGATGCCGCGCGGCAGCGGCGCCGAGATCGGCACGAAGCGCAGGAGCAGGTTGCGCGCGCCCGCCGACGCCAGCGTCTCGGTGATCTCGGGGATGTGCTGGTGCTCGAGCGGCTTGTAGGTGCGCAGGTTGACCGCGCGCGTCGGATGGTGCGTCGTCGCCGTCGGCACGACGCCCGCGCCCGACGAGCCGGTGATGCCGACGACTTCGACGCCGCCTTCGAGCAGCCCGGCCTTGGCCAGCGGCAAGAGGCCGAGCTCGATGGTCGTCGCGAAACAGCCGGGCGAAGCGACGTATTTTGCCGTCTTGATGCGCTCGCGGTTGAGCTCGGGCAGTCCGTAGACGAAGGTGCCGTCGAGGAGGTGCGCCGACGGATGCGCCTGCCCGTAATATTTCTGGTAGGCGGCGGCGTCGCGCAGGCGGAAATCGCCCGACAGATCGACGATGCGCGCGCCCGTCTTCATGATGTCGGGGACTTTGTGCGCGCTCACTTTGTGGGGCAGCCCGAGGAGCACGATATCCATCCCGCGCGCGGCCTCTTCGGGCGGCAGCTCTTCGAACTTCAGCTCGCTCAGCCCTTCGAGGTTGGGATGCGCGTCGGCGAGCGGCTCACCGACGAAGTCGACGGACGCGACGCGCTCGAGGCTCACTTGCGGGTGCAAGAGGAGGCGGCGGATCAGCTCGTTGCCGCCGTAGCCGGATCCGCCGATGATGGCGGCCTTGAATCGCTTGGTCATGCGGAAGATCTAGCGGGATCGGCTCGCGATGTCCATCGACCGGCCGGATTCTATGGTGCAAATGCATCATGACGCGGGCGCGGCTCCGTGGCGTCGCTGGAGATATTGTGCATATGCGCATTATTGTTGTGCATATGCATCATGACGGTGTCGACAGCGGAGTGGGAGTTGGCGACGCCGGGCGGGCGCGCGGTGCGCGTCGACTATCGTCGGTGGCTCGCGCAACGTTCGCATTGTTTACCGTCGAGCCAGCCGGCGCGGATGTGTCGCGCCGATCGTCGAGGCTATTTGCAGAGCGACTGATAAAGGGCCGCTCTGCAGGAATGAACCGATTGACGTCACTGTATTCGCGCTGAGAGCCATGCCTTCGAGGAGGCGCGGCATGGCAAAGACGAACGGCAGCGGCGGTCAGCGCAAGCCGAACATCGTGTTCATCATGGGCGACGACATCGGGTGGTTCAACGTCGGCGCCTACCATCGCGGCATGATGGCCGGGCGAACGCCGAATATCGACAAGCTGGCCGCCCAAGGCGTGATCTTCACGGACTATTACGCCGAAGCGAGCTGCACCGCCGGGCGCGCCAACTTCGTCACCGGGCAGCTGCCCATCCGCACCGGGCTGACCACGGTCGGCCAGGCCGGCGCCAAGCTCGGCATGCCGGCGGATGCGCCCACCATCGCCACTGCGCTCAAAGAGCTGGGCTACGCCACCGGCCAGTTCGGCAAGAACCACTTCGGCGACCTCAACGAGTACCTTCCCACCGTCCACGGCTTCGACGAGTTCTGGGGCTACCTTTATCACTTGGACGCGATGGAGGACCCAGAGCATCCGAACTACCCGGCCGCGCTCAAGGACAAGATCGGCCCGCGCAACCTGCTTCATTGCTGGGCCACCGATCGCGACGACGGGACGATCGATCCGCGCTGGGGCAAGGTGGGCAAGCAGCGCATCGAGGACGCCGGCGAGCTCTACTCGAAGCGGATGGAGACGGTCGACGACGAGATCCTCGCGCACATGTTCCAATTCATCGACGAGGCCCACGGCGCGGGCAAGCCCTTCTTCTGCTACCACAACCCGACGCGCATGCACGTCGTCACGCACCTCGCCGACAAGTACCAGAAGATGCGTAATTCCGAGAATGGCTGGAGCATTTACGAAGCCGGCATGGCGCAGCTCGATGACCTGGTCGGCGCGGTGATGCAGAAGCTCGACGACTTGGGCGTCGCCGACAACACCATCCTCGTGTTCACCACTGACAACGGCGCCGAGAACTTCACCTGGCCCGATGGCGGGCAGACGCCCTTTGCCGGCGCCAAGGGCACCGTGCTCGAAGGCGGCTTCCGCGTGCCCTGCGTGGCGCGCTGGCCGGGTCACATTCCTGCGGGCAAGGTCGAGAACGGGATCATCTCCGGGCTCGACTGGTTCCCCACCATCGTCGCGGCGGCGGGCAACCCCAACATCGTCGAAGAGCTGAAGCAGGAGCGTGAGCTCAACGGCCGGCGCTACAAAGTGCACCTCGACGGCTACGACCAGCGCGAGTTCCTGGCCGGCAAGAAGCCGTCCGCGCGCCACGAAATCTACTACTTCGCCGAGGCGACGCTCGGGGCGATTCGGATCAATGACTACAAGTATCGCTTCATCGATCAGCCGACCGGCTGGATGGGCGGCACGGTGAAGGTCGATTGGCCGCTCCTGGTCAACCTGCGCCTCGACCCGTTCGAGCGCACGGGCATGGGGCAATCGATCGAGCAGGCCGAGTGGTTCAAGTTCGAGTTCTGGCGGTTCGTCTTCGTGCAGGACGTCGTGGCCAGGTTCGCCGAGAGCTTCATCCAATTTCCGCCGTCGCAGAAACCGAGCACGTTCAACCTCGACGCCATCAAGGAACAGGTCCAGCGCGCCCAGCATTCGCACGCTGGGGCGTGATCAGCCCGCCGCGCCTTCCGTGTCCGTTCGACGAGACGCTCGCTTCTACGCCAGGGTACGATCAAAGCCTTCGCAGACATCATTCGATCAGATCGTCGGGAGATTCTGCGGCGCGTAGTCGCGGCTGCGGCGCACCGTCGGCACGTCGCGACAGACCGGCGACGCAGTGCGGTTGCGAACCCGCAGCGATCGCGTCGCCAGCTCGGCCCGCATGCAGTAAAGTCGCGCCATGCGAATCTGCGTCTTCTGCGGCGCCAACGCCGGCCGCTCGCCCGCTTACGCCGCCGCCGCCCGCGACCTCGGCGCGCTCCTCGCCAGCCGCGGCATCGGCCTCGTCTACGGCGGCGGCAACGTCGGCCTCATGGGCATCGTCGCCGACGCCGCGCTCGCCGGCGGCGGCGAAGTCATCGGCGTCATTCCGGGCGCGCTCGTCGAGCGCGAGCTGGCGCATCGCGGTCTCACCGAGCTGCGCATCACGCCCTCGATGCACGAACGCAAGCAGCTCATGCACGACCTCTCCGACGCCTTCATCGCGCTGCCCGGCGGCTTCGGCACGCTCGACGAGCTCTTCGAAACGCTGACCTGGGCCCAGCTCGGCGTACACGACAAACCGATGGGCCTGCTCGACGTCGAAGGCTTCTGGCAACCGCTCGTGCGCTTCATCGAAGTGCAGGTCGCCGCCGAGCTCGTCCGCCCGCAGTACGCCGCGATGCTGCTGCACGCCAATTCCGCGGTCGACCTACTGACAGCGTTCGAATCCTATCGCCCGCCGACGCTCACGAAATGGGCCACCCGCGACCAAACGTGATGGTGCATCTGCACAATCGAATGTGCGGCTCTAAAATCGCACCTGCAGAATTGGTCTTGGCAGCGGTATCGAATCTATTGTTTCGACGAGTCCGTTCGACCAGACGCGTCTTGCCGAACGGACTCGCTACTTCACGAGCGCCACTGCGCCTTCATCGGGCTCCGAGCTCGAATCGCTCCGGCAGCGAGTGACCTGCCGGGGCGCCGCGTCGTGCCGGGACGGCCTTTCAGGCGTGCGCCACAGCGCCGTGCTTCTCCGTCCCGGCTTTCCCGGCCTCGCTAGCCGCCCGATACCACGCCACCACATCCCGCGCGGTCTCGTCGAACGGCCGGAACCGAACGTCGAGCTCGCGCTCCGCCCGCGCCGAGGTTGCGCGGGCGGGGTTGTTCATCGACTTCAGCGCCATCCGAGTCATCAACGCCGGCCGGCCGGAGATGCGTGACCATGCTTCGCTCGCGCAGGCGAACGCGAATGCGAGGGAATACGGTAGGTCGCATCCGCGGCCCGGGGATCCCGCTCACTCGTTCGAGCGCCGACAGCATCTCGGCGATCGACATCGTCGGCCCCGCGATCAGAAAACGCGCGCCGTGCTTCGCGCGTTCGGCGGCGCGAATCATTCCCTTCGCGACGTCGCGCGCGTCGACCACGTTCGCCCCGCCCGGCGGGATCGCGGGCACTTTGCGGGCGAGAAAGTCCTGCGCGAGCTGCCCCGAGCCGGTCGGAGCCGCGTCGCCCGGGCCCCACATCCAGCCGGGAAGAATCTCGATGATCGCCATCCCTCTCTTCGGCGCGAACGCATGGATTTGCGCGTCGCCGTCCACCTTGCTCCGGAAGTACAGATTCTCTCGCGCGATCGGAGGGGCCTGCGTGTCCTCGTCCCCGGGCGAGCCGTCGGGCTTCGAGCCGATCGTTCCACTCGAGCTCGTGTGCACGAACGTGCGAACGCCCACATCATCCGCGAGCGCCATGAGCGCCAGAGTGCCGCGGACGTTCACCGCCGCGAGCGCCTCGGCGTGGTCGCCCGGCTGGTAATACTCGCGGAAGTACGCCGCGGTGTGGAACACCGCGTCGCACCCGCCGAGAGCCGGCGCGAAGGCTTCCGGGCTCCGCATGTCTCCGACGAGCCACGTAGCCCCCGTACCGTCGAGCAGGCGGCGCGCCTTGGCGTCCGACCGCACGAGCCCGACGACCTCGTGTCCCTCGGCCCGAAGCGCGCGCACGAGATTATTTCCGAGCAGCCCGGTCGCTCCAGTCACGAATGCTTTCATACGGGTTAATATGTGACGGATCCTTCGGGTTTCCATTCGCATTCCAAGCGAGAGGACCTATGCATTCGTTTCAGCCGAGAAAGAAGCCGATCCAGGAGCGCTCGAAGGCCACGGTCGAGGCCATTCTGGAGGGGACGATTCGGGTCTTGCTCGACGAGGGGTTCGAGACGCTGACCACGACGCGCGTGGCGAAGGTCGCCGGAGTGGGCGTCGGGACGCTCTACCAGTACTTCCCGGCGAAGGAGTCGCTCCTGTTCGCCCTCCTCGAGCGCGAAATGACGACGCTCGAGACGGAGCTGCTCGGGACGCTCGTGGCGACGGAGAGCCAATCGCTCGAAGCGCGCATTACCGCGACGATCGACGCTCTCGTGCGCCACAAGAAGGCGCACGCCGAGCTCAGCGTGGTGCTGCAGGCCCACATGCCGCGCTTCAATGGGATCCGGGTCGTCCGCGCGACAGTGCGCCGGATCGTCTCCGCCTTCGCCGTCGTGATCCGTCCGAGCTTGGCAGCGCGGATGGACGACGCAGAAGTGCAGCTCGTCGCGATGATGATCGCAACCGCAGTCCAGGGGGCGATCGACGGCGCCCTCAATCTCTCCGCGGCGACCCTCCGGCGCCCAGCGTTTCGGGACGCGCTCGTTCACCTCGTCCTCGGCTATCTCCGCGAGTCGGGGGCGAAGCTTCCGCCCCGGCTCCGCACGCGCGTCCGTCTCCGGTCGTGAAAGCGACCGACCGACGTGACCATGCCCGTCCTTGAACGTTGTAGCCGTCGACAAGACGCGTAAGTTGGGTTTCCGGCCAAGGTCGGTGGAACTCCGGCGCTGACGCTCGGCAAGACGCGCGTCGTCGAACGGATTCGTTTCGACGGCTTGGAAGGGCAGAGCAAACAGCGACTGCGGGCATGACGCATCGGATCAATGTCACTCTGACCCACTTTGCGTCCGATGGACCGCTGGCGACGATGACGATCGATAACGGTGAACCAAGGCTCAGTCGATATCGTTACGACGCCTGGATTTACCTACGTACTGCGCTCGCTCAGATGAAGCGGCTGAGCCAGAGATCGACCGCCTCTTTCGGCATTGCGCCCACTTGCTGGTCGACCTCGAGCGGACCGCGAAACAGCTTCAACGCCGGTATCGACTGAATTCGATATCGTCCCGCGATCTTCTGGTTCTCGTCGACGTTTACTTTGACGATCTTGAGCTTGCCGCCCCGTTCGCGCGCCACCGCTTCCAACACCGGCCCCACCGCGCGACACGGTCCGCACCACGGCGCCCAAAAATCGACGAGCACCGGAATCGGCGACTGCTCGACGACATCGCGCCAAGTCGCGTCGGTGCCGACGACGGGAGCGCGCGGAAAAACCTTCTGTTTACAGCGGCCACACGTCGGATCGTCGAGCCGCCGCACAAATGGAAAGCGATTGAGTGACCCGCATTGAGCACACGCAACCTGCACTTTGTCTTCGTTGTTAGTCGCTGTTTCCACGGCGCTAAAATAAGTCTTCACGCGCGCTTCGCAAGAGCCCGTTGCCGACGCCAGGGCGCGGGCGTATTGTTGAATCATGCCGTACCGTGGCGAGACCGAGCCGCGGATCGCTTGTACCGCGCACAATTCGGCGGAGGCGGCGTCGAGCTGCACTCGCTGTCATGTGGCTCTCTGCGATCCTTGCACGCTGTACTTCTCGGCGGATCCTTACTGTCGCCGCTGTGTGGCCGGAGCACGGCGCGCATGGGTGGCACGAATCGCCGGTGGCGTCACAGCCGTCTTATTGACGCTGGCCATCGGCTCGGGCGTGATGCTGGCGGCGATTCCGTCGCATTCGCGCATCGCGGCAAATCCGGTGACGCTCGTGAGCCGGCCGTATCCCGAGAATTGCGCGCCCGCCGATCGTTGGCTCGCGGCCGCTAAGCGTGATGTGACCTTCAGTCGCTATCACACGGCGCTGAATCATTTGTCGTTGTCGCAGCGCGATTGCGAGCCTAGCCCGCAGCGCGATGAGTTGTACGCGCTCGCTTACGATGGCGCGGGCGATCGGCTGTCGGCGATCGCGGCCGCGTCGCGATGGGTCGATTCCAGCCACGGCGGTCGCGACGCGTGTACGCTGTTCGCGACGCTGCTGGAGGTCAACGCCGGCGGCGCGAACGCCGGGCAGGACGCGCGCTGCTTGGACGCGCTCAGCGTCCAACCGTAAGCGCGCCGCGGCGTTCGCGCGCAGTAGTTCCTTAAGGGCTTCAATCACCCGCAATCACCTTCATTGAATGGCGCAGTGTTTAGCGGTCTCGATGCGCGCGGCCGCAAATCCGCTACGCCATTCGTCGCCATATCCTCAACAGATAATCGGCGACAGACTTAAGGTCTGGCGAATTTATGCGGCTTATTGCCACGAGCGCGCCGCGACGTCGGGCCCGACACGACCGTCGCGCCTGCTCGGCGCGTCGCCGCGAACGGCACGAGCCGAGGCGCGCCTGCTTCGTTGCGGCCTGACGATGGCTACGCGACGAAGGCCGCGTCCGAGGCCGACTGCGGAATTGCCAGCGCTTCGTCGTAGCCCGGCGTGACCACTCGCGCCGACGGCGCGTGCAGGCGCGCCTCGGCGACGAATCCGTCGAGATCGATCCCCGGCAAGAGGTGCACACCGCCCTCGAGCGGCGCGAAGAACGCGTCATGATGCGTTGGCACAATTAACTGCGGGCGCAGCGCGCCGCACAGTCGCGCCAAGTAGTCGCGCGTCGCGCGCCGGCCGGCCAGACCGACGAGCAGCACGTCGGCGCGGGCGCCCGCGAGCGCGGCATCGATGAGGTCCGCGGAGCCGTTGTGATAGAGGCGCAGGCCGTTCGCTTCGACGAGGATGCCATAGGCGCCGCCCATGCGATAGCGCCACGCCGGCGCCGGCAGCGACGGCGGCGTGGTCACCTCGCCCGGAAACGGCACGCGATGCAGCACGACGCGACCGTGAAGGCTGGGCACGAAGCGCACGGTCGCCGCGCCAATCGCGAGGCTGCCGCCGTCGCCGCCGATCTCCCGCAGCTGCATCGCCGGCACGCCGGCGGCGCGCGCGAAGGCGCAGCTGCTGCGGCTGCCGACGAAGAGCGCGCCCGTGGCCAGCGCGATCGCCGGCGCGTCGAGCAGGTGATCGAAGTGGCTGTGGCCGCACAGCACGGCGTCGACGCGAGGCGGCAGGTGCGCGCGAATCGCCGTCGCGTCCGGCTGCAGCGGCCGCAGCAGCTGCATCGCCGACGGCCGCGTCAGAAACGGGTCGATGAGCAGCGTCGTGCCGCCCACCTCGATGACATGGCCGGCCGTCCCCAACCAGCGCACGCGCATCGCCTCGTCGCCGCTGGCGCGCGTCGTCGGACGAAGCTCCGCGCGCGGCTTCCAACGCGGGAAGAGCCGGCGATAAAGCCAGCCGTTATGGTGCGATCGCATTAGACGCCCATGCTAACGCAACCGAACCCGAGCATCGCCACCTCCTGACGCAGACGCACGACGCGCTCGTGAAGAGCGTCATTTTGCAATTGCACCACGTATTTGTGCGTTTGCATAATGGTGTGGTGCGAATGCACAATAAGATTGGGGAAGCTGGCGGCCCGCCTAACGGTGGCACCGCGAGATCGAACGCGTTAGAAGCGGAAGCCGATCGTGGCGAGCAGGTCGAGGTCGACGGCGTCGAACTTCGGCGTCAGCAGCACCAGGTTGGCCTCGGTGATCGACAGATCGTGCGACGGTGCGATCGGGAAGCCGGCATAGAGGCCGACCATGATGTGGCGGTGGATGTTGAAGTTGACGCCGAAGCCGGGCTCGAAGGTGAACGCCGTCGAGCTGCGCGTCGTGCTGGCGGTGAAGCCGGCGGCGCTGCCGCTGTATTCGGCGGTGATGTAGTCGACGCCGAGCGCCAAGCGCACGTAGAACGAGCCGATGCCGAAGGGCACGATGAAGCGGCCGCCGGCCAGCGCGCGGATGCGGTTGGCTTTGACGTCGATGTGGTTGTCGGCGTAGGTGCCGTCGTCGCTGTTGACGGGGATGTAGTCGAACTGCAGCTCGGGCGCGATGCCCAAATTGTGCGCGAGGTAGATGATGACGCCGGCGCGCAGCGAGAGCTTGAACGACGCATCGGCGAACTTGTTGTAGTTGCTGTCGGCGATCGGAATGGCGACGCCGCTGGCGAACTCGAGCATGAAGGCCGTGCGCGGCGGCGCTTCGTAGGCCTGCGTTGTGCGAGCGCACAATAAAGCGGAAGTGGCGAAGATCAAGGCGAGCAACGTCTTGTTCAGTCTCATCGTCATGAGGGCCCCATTGGGTCGATTCGTTACGTGGATGGTTTACTTGGGGACAGCGGCGAACGGCTTTTACCGACGACCTCGGCGGTCGCCAAACCGTAGACCACCTCGGTGTAGCCGTCGGCGAGCTCGACTGCGCGGGCGGCGCCGTTGGCCGAAAGCTCGATGCGCGGCATGGCGCACGAATCATGGGCACGCCGGCCGCGGAATTACAAGCTCCGGGACGGTAACTTCGTCGTAGTGCAACTGCACAATGACGTGATGCGTTTGCATCATTTTCGCGCGCAAACGCGAGCCGCTCAGCGCGTGCGCGGCCGGCTCGCGCGCGCCGCCGGTGGCACGACGCCGATTCGGTGTGCGACGCCGGCTCGTCTCACTGCAATTCGTGGCCGAGGCAAGCTCGCCGAGACATACAGCATTCGCGAATCAATGTTGATCAACCCGTCGAACGAAGCTGCGCTGGCCGGATGGAGGATCATCGGCATTTGCGTGCGTGCAGTGAACGCGAGTCGATGCGCGGTGATTCGTCGTGCCTGACGTCGGGCGCGGCTAAGTGCCGGGCGCGTAAATCGCGATCTCGCTGTTGCCGGCGCCCGTGAAGGCGCCGTCGGCGTCGACGACGCGCAGCCGCAAGAGCTCGGCGACGATCGAGAGCGGTATGATCTGATACTGGGTCGCGGCCACCGTCGTGACCGGCGTCCACGTCATCAGGTCATTCGAGCTTTCGATCGCGATCTTCTGCGTCGCCCCCGATATCGTCACGTCATAGAGAACCAGCATCGCCATGGGATGCTGGAAGCCGATATCGATCGCGATCCAATTGTTCTGCGTCGGCGGCGTGCAAGTTTGCCCCGTCGGACAGGCCGGCGCCGCGACCGGCACGAACTTGGTGCCCATATTCCCGTCGGTGAGCGGACAGGGGCGGGCAATCAGCGCCGGCCCGGTCGCCGTCTGCACATAACAATCGCCGGTACGCGAAAGCGGATTCAAGAAGCGACTGGCATAAGCCTGCTGCGACGAATACCAGGTGATGCCGAAGGTCGTGCCGGCGCTATTGTCCGTCCGTTGCGCGGTCGCCGACCAGCTGCCGGCGAAATCCTGCGTCGCGTGGCGATCGACGACGACGTTCGCCGCCGCCTGCGCGTCCTGCAGCCACACCAGATTGCCGAGCGTGTCGCGAATGGTGACGCGATAATCGTCGGCCGCGGCGCCGCCGATCGTCGACTGCAACGGCGGCCACGTAAAGTGCGGGTCGCCGCTCGCGTCGTCTTCGCTGCCCAACGCCGTCCATTGGCGCAGCGCTGGAATCTCTAAATTGGGCGTCTGCACAATGAAGTCGGCGGCCACGGCGCAGTCGCCGACCGCCGGCGCCGGCTGCGCGGCACAGCTGGCGAACATCGTGAACGTGAGCGCCTCGTCGGTCGATCCTTGCGTGTCCGAGCCCTTGAGCGCGAAGTGATAGCTGCCGTCGCTGGCGGTGGTCGATTGTGCGAACGCGCTGCAGATGTCGAGCTGGCCGCCGAGGCAGGCCAAGCCGAGGCTGCCGATGGCCTCGAAGATCTGGCCCAGCGCCTCCAGCGGATCGGGATGGCGAATCAGCTTCGCCGTGACCGGCGGCGACGGCGCCCCGTTTTGCGTTTGCACAACTCCCGTGATGGTGACGCTCGAGCTTGGCTCCAGCTTGCTGTGCGGCCCGAAGCAGCCGGCGGCGAGCGTCAGTCCCAGCGTAGCCAGGTGGCTGCTGCGCATATGAACCTCCCGCCATAGAATATCATCACCGAGAAGATTGCGGCGCTCCGCCCTGTCGAGCGCGAATGGCGAGCTGTGCGGCTGAGTCAAAGGTCGCGGCGTCGGCGAAAATGTGCGCGCGCCCGGACTCGCAACGGCCGGGCTTACTTGCATTGCCAATCGACGTTACAGTCACGTCAATGGAGAGCGACACCGACCTCACCAAGTTCGATCGCGAATGGCCCGAATTTCTCAGAGAAGTGGGGACCGCGCTGCCCGGCGTCCAGCTTCTCTTCGGCTTTTTGCTGACCGCACCCTTTAGCGCCAACTTTCCGAAGCTCACGAACGATCTCAAGCACGTCTATTTCATCTGCTTCCTTTGCACGTCTGCGGCCTGCGCATTCCTCATCGCGCCCAGCGTCTACCATCGCCTGCATTGGCGGCGCGACGTCCGCGACAAAGAGCAGATGATCCGCACGTGCAATCGACTCGTCATCGCCGGCATCGGCATGCTCGCGGTCGCCATGACCACGGCGATCTACGTCATCGCGTCGGTCATGTCGAGCCACTCGGTCACGCTGTTGGCGACGGGAATCGCCGGCCTGACGTTCACCGGCCTGTGGTTCGCGCTGCCCTTGCTGCGCCGTCAAAGCGATCTCAAGCAGTCGTGATGCATCCGCACATTTAGGTCGACCGATTGCCGTGGTGCGAATGCACAATTAATGTTGTGCATTTGCATCAGGAATTGCTTCGCCATGGCGCGGACCGCGCGCCGTCGCGTCCTGCGAGCCACGCGCGCTCGCGACTGCAGGCGCGCGGCTTCGGCGGTCGCCGTGGCGATGACGTCGCCGGAATCGCGCGCCGCCGCGTGCTGCGAGTTAGGCGCGCACGCGCGACTGCACGCGCGCCGCTTCGGCGGCGGCCGTGGCGATGACCTCGCCGTAGTCGAGCCCCGTCGCCTCCGTCAGCCGGCCGCCGCGTACGAGGACGCGGCCGTCGACGAGCACGTCGCGCACGTCGCGGCTCTGGCACGCGTAGACCAGCGTCGAGACGGCATCGAACGACGGCGTCGCGTGCGCGCTGCGCGGGTCGACGACGATGATGTCCGCCCGCCGCCCGACCTCCAGCGCGCCGATCTCGTCCTCGAGGCCGAGCGCCGCCGCGCCGCCGCGCGTCGCCAGCTCCAACACCGTCGCCGCCGGCATCGCGGTCGCACCCGCGCGCGGCTTGTGCAGCAGCGCCGCCAGCCGCAGCTCGAGGAAGCCGTCGAGATTGTTGTTGCAAGGCGCGCCGTCGGCTCCGAGCGCGACGTGAATCCCCTGCGCCAGCATCTCGGGAATCGGCGCGATGCCGCTGGCCAGCTTCAAGTTCGACGACGGGCAGTGCACGACGTGCGTGCCCGCCGTCGCCGAGCAGCGCGCGCTCGGCGTCGGTCGCGTGGACGCAGTGCGCGAGCACCGCGCGCGGCCCGGCCAGCCCCAGCGACTCGAGGTAGGCGATGTTGTCGTCGCCGCGCTCGGCTCGCACGACGGCGATCTCGGCCTGCTG
This sequence comes from uncultured delta proteobacterium, assembly GCA_963785725.1. Lineage (GTDB taxonomy): Bacteria > Myxococcota_A > Polyangia > Palsa-1104 > Palsa-1104 > JAQBQH01. Next base: position 538,770 of record CAWAWS010000007.1, read on the forward strand.
CTCCGACGCGTGCGTGTGCAGTCGCGCGCCGGCCGCGCACGCGCGCCGCGACCTCGCGCAGCAGCGCCTCGGTGCACGACAGGACGAAGCGCGGCGCGTACGCCCAGCGCAGCCGTCCGTCGGCCGCGCCGTGCCAGCGCTCGCGCAGGGCGTCGCTCTCGTCGAGCGAGCTGCGCGTCGTCTCGCGCAGTCGCGCCGGCACGCCGTCGCCGACGTCCATCATCGCCTTGCCGATCGTCGCGCGCAGCCCGGTCCCAGCGACGGCGTCACACAGCGCGTCGGTCTCGTGCACGGTGGCCATGTCGAGGATCGCCGTCGTGCCGCCGAGCAGCAGCTCGGCGCAGGCCAGCCGCGCCGCCGCGCGCATCGCCCGCTCGTCGAGCGCCGCTTCGTACGGCCACACGCGCTGCCGCAGCCACTCGAGCAGCGGCAGATCGTCGGCATGCCCGCGGCACAGCGTCTGGCACAGGTGCGTATGCGCCTGCACCAGCCCCGGCAAAACGATACAGCCGCGCGCGTCTATATATTGTGCGTCCGCATCACGATCCGTCGCCGCCCCGGCACCCGATTGTGCGTTTGCACCATGGTATTGTGCGTTTGCACCACCCGACGCGCGTTCCGCCCGGCTGATTGTGCGTTTGCACCATGGTATTGTGCGTTTGCACCATCGCTCGGCGTCCGCGGCGGGCGATTGTGCATTTGCACCATGGCGTTGTGCAGTTGCATCATGGGCTGACGCGGCGGCGGGCTCGATGGAGACGATGCGGCCGTCTTCGATGACGACGTCGCCGACCATGACGCGGCGGGCGGCATCCATCGTGACGATGGTGCCGCCGGCAACGATCACGCGGCTCATGTCAGGTCGTTCTGGCGGAACGCGTGCGGCAAGAGCGCGCCGAGCGTCGTATCGCTGCGTTCGCCGGCGTCATTGACGAGCGCGACGGGCAGATCGTCGTCGCCGAACTCGGCCAGCACCTGGCGACACATGCCGCACGGCGCCGCCGGCGGTGACGATGCCGTGATGACGGCGACGGCGGCCAGGCGCGTCTCGCCCGCGGCGACGGCGGCGGCGATGGCGCTGCGCTCGGCGCACAAGGCGAGGCCGTAGGACGCGTTCTCGACGTTGGCGCCGACGAAGACGCGACCGCTGGCGGTGCGAACGGCGGCGCCGACTTTATAGCGCGAGTAGGGTGCGTGGGCGTTTTCGCGGACGCGACGGGCCGCTTCGATGAGCTCGTTCATAGGCATCGTTCGCGACGCGAAGTCGCGGCAGTAAGAGAGTATGCGCGGCGTTCCGTGGCAGCAAAAGCGTGTGCGCGGCGCTTCCCGGCGGCAAACGCCCGACCGAACGCCTCGACTACGCCCGGCCTGCGCGCGGAATGAGCGGCCGCGTCGGCTGCGGTCGCGCCCGCCGTGCGCGCCGACGCCGTGGTCATTCCGCCCGTCGTTGGCGCCAACTCCACCGCCGCCGTCGCCGTGGTCATTCGGCGCGCCGTTGGCGCCAACGCCGCCGCCGTCGCCGCGGTGATTCCGCCCGCCGTTGGCGCCGACTCCGACGCCGCCGACTCCGCGGTGATTCTGCCCGCCGTTCGCGTCGCCGCCGCCGCGGTCATTCCGCCAGCCGCTCGAGAATGCGGCCCAGCAGCGCCATGAACTGCCCGCGCACGCGCGTCGCCGTCTCGGTCACCTCGGCATGCGACAGCTTGTGCGGCGTGATCCCCGCCGCCGCGTTCGTGCAGCACGACAGCCCGAGCACGCGCGCCCCCATGTGCGCCGCCACGATGACTTCCGGCACCGTCGACATGCCGGCCAAATCCGCGCCCAGCGTCCGCAGCATGCGCACTTCGGCCGGCGTCTCGTACTGCGGTCCCGGCAGCCCGGCGTACACGCCTTCGCGCAGCGTCACGCCGATGTCGCGCCCGGCCGCCGCCGCCAACGTGCGCAGCGCCGGATCGTAGGCGGTCGTCATGTCGGGAAAGCGCGGCCCCAGCCGCTCGTCGTTGGGCCCGCGCAGCGGCGATCCGCCCATCAGGTTCAAATGATCGCGAATGATGACGATCTCGCCCGCCGACAGCGTCACGTCGACACCACCGGCCGCATTCGTGATGACGAGCGTCGTACAGCCGGCGCCGATGAGCACGCGCGCCGGGAACGCCACGCGCGCCAGATCATGCCCTTCGTACGAATGAATCCGCCCTTGCAGCGCCAACACCTCGACGCCGTGACGGCCATAGACGACGTTTCCGGCGTGCCCGACGATCGTCGATGGCGGAAAGCCCGGCAGCCGCCCGAACGGCACGACCACCCGGTCGGCCAGGGTATCCGCGAACGCGCCCAAGCCCGAGCCGAGGATGAGCCCGACCGTCGGCCGCGCCTCCGCCGGCAGCGCCGCGCGCAAGGCCGCGATCGCCGCCGCCAGCTCGCTCGACGCGGCCTCCGTCGCACCGTCATGGCTCATCGGACGACCTCGACGACGAGCGGCGAGGGCGGCGTCGGCATCGGCGACAGCTTCGCTGCGGCCCGTGGGCTCATCGGATGACCTCGAGGATGAGCGGTCGCTTCGCCGGCGCCGTCGGCCCGAGCGTGAACGCCGCGCGCAGCCGCTCTTTGACTTCGTCGGCCACGGCCTGGTCGCGCGGCTGCGAGAAGAACGCCACGTGATGCCCGGGCGCCACCTGCTCGCCGACCTTCGCCATCAGCCGCACCCACGCGCCGGGATCGATCGCGTCTTCCTTCTTCGTGCGACCGGCGCCGAGCCGCAGCGCGGCCAGCCCGACCGCCTCGGCGTCGATGCGCTGCACGTAGCCGCTGCCGGCGTCGACCTTCTCGTGCGCCTCGGGAAACCAGCGCGTCTCGGCGCCGGGAATGCGGCCGCCTTGCAGCGCGACACAGCGTTCGAAGCGCGCCAAGGCCGTGCCGTCGGCGATGGCGCGACCGATGCGCGCGCGCCCGTCGTCGGGATCGCGCGCCACGCCGGCCAAGAGCAGCATCTCGCCGCCCAGCGCCAGCGTCAGCTCCAGCAGATCCGGCTCGCCGTGCCCGCGCAAGAGCTCGAGCGACTCGTGCACTTCGACGGCGTTGCCGATCCAGCGGCCGAGCGGCTGATCCATGTCGGTCAACAGCGCGCTCACGCGCTTGCCCGCGCGGCGGCCGATGTCGACGAGCGTCTGCGCCAGCTTCCGCGCCTCTTCGATCGTCTTCATGAACGCGCCCGACCCGACTTTGACGTCGAGCACCAGCCCGTCGATGCCTTCGGCCAGCTTCTTCGACATGATCGACGCCGCGATCAGCGGGATGCTCTCGACGGTGCCGGTGACGTCGCGCAGCGCGTACAGCTTCTTGTCCGCCGGCGCGAGCCGCGCCGTCTGGCCGATGAGCGCCAGCCCGCAATCGGCGAGCACGCTGCGAAAGCGCGCTTCATCGAGGTTCACGTCGAAGCCGGGGATCGCCTCGAGCTTGTCGAGCGTGCCGCCGGTGTGACCGAGCCCGCGGCCGGAGATCATCGGCACGAGCACGCCGCACGCGGCCACCGCCGGCGCCAGCGGCAGCGAGATCTTGTCGCCGACGCCGCCGGTCGAATGCTTGTCGATCTTCGCGCCCGCCAAATTCGACAGATCGAGCACGTCGCCCGAATGCAGCATGGCGTCGGTGAGCGCGGCCAACTCGGCGCCGTCGAGGCCGCGCCAGAAGATGGCCATGAGCAGCGCCGCCGCTTGATAGTCGGGCACGCTGCCGTCGGTGACGCCGCGAACGAAGGCGTCGATCTGCGCCGCCGTCAGCGTGCCGCCGTCGCGCTTCTTGCGAATCAGCTCGACCGCGTTCACGTGACGGCGTCCAAGAAGCTGAGCCCGCGCGAGCGCGGCTTTAGGCCAAAGCCGTCGGCGAGCGTCTGCGCGATGTCGTAAAAGCCGTTGCGGACGCCGAGATCGTGACCGGCGGCGCGCGCGCTCATCGCGAGCAGCGGCACGAACTCGCGCGTGTGATCGGTCCCGCGATAGGTCGGATCGTTGCCGTGATCGGCGGTGATGAGCACGAGATCGCGCGGTCCCAACTGCCGCTGCAGCTTCGGCAAGAAGGCGTCGAACTCCTGCAGCGCGCGATAGTAGCCTTCGGGATCGCGGCGATGGCCGTAGAGCATGTCGAAGTCGACGAGGTTGGTGAACACGAGGCCGCGCTCGATGCGACCGAGCGCCTCGATGGTGCGCGTACAGCCGTCGGCGTTGCCTTCGGTGTGCACGTTCTCGGTCACGCCTTGGCCGGCGAAGATGTCCCAGATTTTGCCGACGCCGATGACGGGCAAGCTCGCGTCGGCGATGGCGTCGAGCACGGTCGGCGCCGGCGGCGGCATCGAGAAGTCGCGGCGATTGTAGGTGCGCTTGAACTTGCCCGGCTCGCCCACGAACGGCCGCGCGATCACGCGCGCCACCGGCAATTCGTCGCACAATTTACGCGCGATCTCGCTGATGCTCATCAGCTCGGCGACGGGAATGACCTCCTCGTGCGCCGCGATCTGAAACACGCTGTCGGCCGACGTATAGATGATCGGCTTGCCCGTCTTCATGTGCTCGGCGCCGAGCTCGTCGAGGATCTCGGTGCCCGAGGCCGTCTTGTTCCCGAGCGTGCCGCGCCCGATCTGCTGCTCGAAGCGGCGCATGAAGTCGGCCGGAAAGCCATGCGGATAGGTCGGGAACGCCGTGTCGACCTGCAGGCCGCTCATCTCCCAATGGCCCGTCGTCGTGTCTTTGCCGGCCGACGCTTCGCGCATCTTGCCGAACGCGCCGCGCGGCGCCGCGACGGGCGGCACGCCCAAGATCGTCGTCAGATGGCCGAGCCCCAGCCCTTGCAAATGCGGCAAGGTCAAGCCGCCGACGCGCACGCTCATGTTGCCGAGCGTGTTGGCGCCGTCGTCGCCGTAGCTCTTGGCATCGGGCGCCGCGCCGCAGCCGCACGAGTCGAGGACCATCAAGACGACGCGATCGAAAGTATGACGCACGACTAATACCCCTTGCTCGGCTGCTTGCCGCTCTCGGCGGCGACCTTCGCGTTCACGATCGCCACCGACGCCGACGCGCCGATGCGATTGGCGCCGGCGGCGCGCATCTTCTCGGCGTCTTCGTGCGTGCGCACGCCGCCCGACGCCTTGACGCCCATCTCGTCGCCGACGAGCTTGCGCATGAGCGCGATGTCCTCGACCGTCGCGCCGCCCGGCCCGAAGCCCGTCGACGTCTTCACGAAATGCGCGCCCGCTATTTTCGACAGCGTAATGCCGATGATCTTCTCTTCTTGGTTGAGCGCGCCCGTCTCCAAGATCACTTTGACCTTCGCCGGCCGCGCCGCCTGCACGACCTTGCGGATGTCATCCTCGACGAGCCCGTAATCGCGCGACTTCAAGGCGCCGATGTTGATGACCATGTCGATCTCGTGCGCGCCGGCGCGGACGGCCTCGCGCGCCTCGAACGCCTTGGCCGTCGGCGTCATCGCGCCCAGCGGAAAGCCGACGACGGCGCAGACCATGACGCCCGAGCCGTCCAAGTAAGCGCTGGCGCGACCGACCTGCGACGAGTTGACGCAGACCGAGGCGAAGCAATATTTGCGCGCTTCGTCGCACAGCTTCTTGACGTCGGCGGCGGTGGCGTCGGCCTTGAGCAGCGTATGATCGATCATGCGCGCCAAGGCGACGTCGACGTTGCCGGTGTCGACGCCGGCGCCGACGCGGCAGGCGCCCTGGTTGGCCAGCGCGTGCACGCTCTCGGGCCGGCGCGCCGCGCACATGCCGCAGCCTTCGCAGGCTTCGTGCGAAGGCGCGTCGGTGCACGGCGTATCGCGCAGCTCGTCGCGCGGAAGCATGCGTAATGATTCCGAACGCGCGCCGCCAGCGAGCCTGGCTTTGACGCGCTCGGTGATGAGCCCTACGAGGCGATCGATGTCGTCCATGGTGCGACCCTCATGACTAACTTAACGACGGCTGCAAATCCAGCGTTGAACGAATTTCGTGGCAGAATCCACATAGCTTACGAATGAGCACCGGCAAGCTGCAGGCGATTATCCACGCGGAAGGCGCGCCGGACCTGGTCCAACGCTGCCAGCGCGGCGACAAGGACGCGCTCGGCGAGCTCTATCGCCAATATCGCTCCGAAGTCGCGCGCAACCTCCATCGCATGCTCGGCCCCGGCAAGAGCGAGATGGAAGACGTCTTGCAGGAAGTCTTCATCGAGGTCTTCCGCTCGATCGGCCGTTTTCGCGGCGACGCCAAGATCACGACCTGGCTCTATCGCGTCTGCGTCAACGTCGCCTTGCAGCGGCTGCGGAAGCGCAAACGGCGCGCCGAAGTGTCGCAAGAAGACGTCGTCGAGGTCGTGCTCGGCGACGGCGGCGAGACGCCGGAGCGCGCGCTCGACGCCCGCCGCCGTCTGCACGCCGTCTATCGCATCCTCGACGAGCTGTCGCCCAAGAAGCGGATCGTATTCATCCTCCATGAGATCGAAGGTCGTGAGCCCAAAGAGATCGCGGGCATCGTCGGTGCGCCGGTGTTGACGGTGCGGACGCGCTTGCACTACGCGCGCAAGGAGTTCTACGCGCTGGCGGCGCTCGACGCGCGGCTCGACGGTCAAGTGCAGCTGCCGCAGACAGCGGATTCCACGCCGACGTCGGAGGACGCGTCGTGAGCGCGCAGACGCGACGTTGCGTGCGTCCCGATCGGCTGGCGCAGTCGCCGCGGCGACCGCTCGGCAGCGACGAGCAGCGCCATGTCGACGGCTGCGCGGCCTGTACGCAGGCGCTCGGCCGCGTGCGTGCGGCGCAGTCGATGCTGCAGCTCGCCGCCGCGAGCTTGCCGCCCGATCCGTCGGCGGCGGCGCTGGTGCGCGCCGAGGCGAGCATTCGCTGGGCGCGCATCGCGCCCGAGCCGCGAGTGCGTTCGCGCTTCGTTTACGGCTTGGCGCTGTCGGCCGTCGGTGCCGCGGCGTTGGCGTTCATGACGCGCGATGTGACGAAAGCGCCGCAGCATGCGCCCATTCGCATCGCGCACAATCTGCAGGTGCCGCCGCTGACGACGTCGCCGCTGCAGGCGCTGGTGACGCTCATCGGCGGCGACGTCAAGCTGCGGCGCGCGGGCGCGGCCGGTCCGCTCGGCATCGAGGCCAACCTCGGCGCCGGCGATCATTTGGCGACGTCGGCGAGCGCGCGCGTCGCGGCGCAGTGGTCGGAAGGCTCGGGCTTCCTCTTGTTCGCCGATTCCGAGCTGGCGTTGACGCGGCTCGAGGCGCGGACGCAGCGGCTGTTCCTCGATCGCGGCAAGATCGCCGTTCGCGTCGGGCCGCACGATCAGGCGGGTCTGCCGCTGGCCGCGCGCTCGGCGGCGGCGTCGACGGGCGAGTCGCTGCAGGTGATCACGCCCGATCACATCATCAGCGTGCACGGCACCTGGTTCAGCGTGGCGTCGGCGCAGCATGTCACGACCGTCGAAGTGCTCGAAGGCACCGTCGAGGTCACCGAGCGTGACGGCTCGTCGTCGACGCTGCTGACGGCCCCGACGCGCGCCGTCTTCGGCCGCGGCCGCGCGACGACGGCGGCGATGACGACGCACGAAGCGGCGCGCCTGCGCACGGCGTCCGAAATGAACCTCATGGCCTGGAGCGGCCTGCAAGCGGTGCGCACGGCCTCGGGCGCGCTGCACGTCGACTCGCAGCCGGCGGCGACGCTCGCCGTCGACGGCGTGGAGGAGGGCGCGACGCCGCTGACCGTCCGTCGTCCGCTCGGCCGCCACTACATCGAGTTGTCGCGGGCCGACTTCGCGTCGCTGCATCAGTGGGTCGCCATCGGCCCCGAGACGGGCGAGCTCAAGCTGGCGCTGGTTCATGCGGCTGCGTCGTCGGCGTCGGACAGCGTGCCCGTCGAGATCGAGTCGATGGTGCGCCGCCGCGCCACGCAAATTCGCGCCTGTTACGAGCGCCGGCTGAAGCGCGATCCCTCGCTCGCCGGCACCGTCTCCTTGCGCCTGCGCGTCGGCGACGCCGGCCAGGTCTCGCGCGTCACCGTCGACGAATCGACGCTGCCCGACCCGCTCGTCGCCGAATGCCTACGCCGCGAAGCCGCCGGCTGGAGCTTCAGCGTCGGCCGCAACGCCACCGTCGTCTACCCCTTCGTCTTCCGCGCCCAATAGTCGCCGCCCGAATCTTCGAGGCGCGAACGCGTACCGTCTTCGAACCGAGCTCGCGCTCGACTATGCTGCGTTCATGGGGCCGCTCGAGCAGCCGTGCAATCGCTGCGAGGCGAGCGAGGCGTGGCTGTTGCGTCCGGTGCAGAAGATGCGTACGCCCAGTGTCGCCTTCCAGGTCGGCGCGTCAGTCGCCCGAGTCGCGCCCTTCGGCCAAATTCTCGAACCGCGTGTACATATTCAAGAACGCCAGCCGCACGTGCCCCGTCGGCCCGTTACGCTGCTTGCCGATGATGATCTCGGCCACGCCTTTGTCCTCTTCCTTGCACTCGTCTTTCGAATACACCTCATCGCGATAGATGAACGCGATGACGTCGGCGTCCTGCTCGATGGCGCCCGACTCGCGCAAGTCCGACAGCATCGGCCGCTTGTCCGCGCGCGACTCGAGCGAACGATTGAGCTGCGACAGCGCGATCACCGGCACGCGCAGCTCTTTCGCCAGCGCCTTCAAGCCGCGGCTGATCTCGCTGATCTCGCGCTGACGATTGTCATCCTTCGTCGCGCGCCCTTGCACCAGCTGCAAATAGTCGATGACGATGCAGCCCATCTGCTCGGCGCCGCCGTAAAACATGTTCTGATCCGAGCGCCAGCGTCGCGCTTTGGCGCGAATTTCGAGCAGCGTCGGCGAGCCCGAGTCGTCGATCAAGATCGGCGCCTCGGCCAACTTGCCGGCGGCCGTGGTGATGCGGATCCAATCCTTCGTCTCCAAGAAGCCGCCGCGCAGCTTCATCGAGTCGACGCGCGCCTCCGAGCACAACAGACGCTCGCACAGCGATTCCTTCGACATTTCCAGCGAGAACACCAGCGCCGGGAACGGATGGCGCTCTTTGCCGTCCTCGGTCTTCACCTTCGTCATGGCCGCGTTCAACACCATGTTCATGACGAACGACGTCTTACCCATCGACGGACGCGCCGCGATGATCACGAGATCGCCCGGCTGCATGCCCGCCGTCATCGTGTCGAGCTTGTGATAGCCCGTCGGCACGCCGGTGACGGCCTGCTTGCGCTCGTAACGCCGCTCGAGCGCCTTGATCGTCGTATACAAGATCGTCTTGATGGGCTCGAACGACTGCTTCTGCGAGCGCGAGGCGATGGCGAAGATCTCGCGCTCGGCCGCGTCGATGTACTCGTCGACGTCGCCGTATTCACCGTAGCCGCGCGCCGAAATTTCGCGGCAGGCCTCGACCAGCCGTCGCGCCGTCGCTTTGCCGCGAATGATGCGCGCGTGATAGCCGATGTTCTCCGCCGTCACCACCTTCGACATCAGCTCGGTCAAGAAGTCGGCGCCGTTGAACGCGCGCAGCTTCTCGAACGTCTCGAGCGCGCGCATCTGCTCGGCCACCGTCAGCGAATCGATCGGCTTCGACGCCGCGTCGAGCTCGATCATGGCCTCGTAGATCGCGCGTAAGGCCGGATGATAGAAGTCGTCGGCGACGAGAAACTCGGCGACGTCGTTGAACTTGCGCGGATGGACGAGGATGCCGCCGATCACCGACTCTTCGGCCTCCTGGCTGTGCGGCGGCGTCGGGCGCGAGTCGTGTCCAGCGGTGAACTGCATTGCGCGGCGAAGTATAGGCTTATACTACTGCGATGAAAATCGTGATCGCCGCGCTGTTGCTAATGATGTCGCCGCTCGTCGCGCGCGCCGACGAGCCGACGTTCAAGTCCCTCACACCGCAGGAGGTGAACGCGAAGCTGAAGCAGAAGAACTTCTACGTCTTCGACAACAACGCTGCCGAAGTCTACAAGGACGCGCATTTGCCGGGCGCGAAGTGGCTCAACCCGATGGACTACGACGCCAAGGCGCTGCCCGCCGACAAACACGCCACGCTCGTCTTCTATTGTCACAACGAGCATTGACACGCTTGTCATGAGGGCGCCGGGCGCGCCCTGAAGCTCGGTTACACCAACGTGTTCGTCATGCCCGCCGGAATCGTCGGCTGGCAAAAAGCCGGCCTTCCCGTCGAGAAGGGCTGACGAAAATAAAACGCCGCGGCAGATCGCTCTGCCGCGGCGTTTCGCATTTCACGAGTGCTTAGTCTTACGCCTGCTTGGGAACGACGACGACCTTGATCTTGCCGGTGACATTGCTGCCCAGCTTGATCTCGAGCGTGTGGTACCCGATCGTCTTGATCGGCTCCGCGATGTGAATCTTGCGGTGATCGACGACGACGCCCTTTTCCTTCAGCGCCGCTTCGATGTCGCGCGAGGTGACCGAGCCGAACAGCTTGTCGCCTTCGCCCGCCTGACGCTCGATCGAGACTTCGATCGACGCGAGCTTGTCGGCGACCGACTGCGCGTCCTTCGCCGCCGCCGCCGTCTTGGCCGCGATCAGCTTCTTCTGGTGCTCGATTTCCTTGACGTTGCTGGCCGTGGCGACGACCGCCTTGCCCTGCGGGATCAGGAAATTGCGGCCGAAACCCGGGCGCACTTTCACGAGATCGCCGGCCGAGCCGAGGTTGTGCACGTCCTCTTTGAGAACGACCTGAATCATAGTGGGCATGGTTTACTTCCCCGTCACGGTGAACGGCATCAACGCGATCATGCGAGCGCGCTTGATGGCCGTGCCGACTTTGCGCTGATGGGTCGCGCAGTTGCCGCTGATACGACGCGGAATGATCTTGCCGCGATCGGTGATGAAGTACTTCAGCGTCTGCGGATCCTTGTAGTCGATGGCGACGTTCTTGTCGGCGCAGAAGCGGCACACCTTGCGGCGCGCGAAGCCACGCTTGCGCGCGTCTTTGCCCTTCTTGTCCTTGTCGCCGCGACCACCACGACCGCCGCGCCCCTCGCTCGAATCAGTCTCGGGCATCATGGCTTATTCTTTCCCCTTGATCGGCAGGTCATTGTCCAGCGACGGCAGGAAGTCGTCGTCCAGATCCGGGATGTCGTCCTCGTCGAAGCGCGGCAGCTGCGCCGCGCCGGTCGCCAGCTCTTCCTCGTCGGGCACCGTCGACGCGGCCTTGTTGAACGTCTCGTCGTCGATCGCCGCCGGCTTGGCGTTCGGATCGACGTTCTCGTCAACCTTGACCGTGTAGTAACGGATGACCGAGTCGAGCATGCGCAGGTTGCGCTCGATCTCCTCGACCACGCCCGTCGAGCCCAGGTACTGCCAGTAAAGGTAGATACCCTTGAGCTGCTTCTTGACTTCGTAGGCGAGCTTGCGCTTGCCCCAGTTGTCCAGCTTGATGACGCGGCCACCGAGCTGCTCGATCACGCCTTTGACGCGCGTGTTGACCAGCGTGATGCCGTCCTGGTTCGTGTCCGGACGCAGGATGAAGATCGTCTCGAACTCTCGCTGCGTTCCCGGCTCGTCTCTCATCGATAACATGCTTCGTTCTCCCTCTTGGGTTTGCCCCCGAACGACAATCGTCGGGAACGAGGTGCTACTTTTTGTCGGTATTCACTGCGTTCATCGCCGCGGTCGCGCCCTTGTTCATGATCAGCTCGACCGCATCTGCCGCTCCACCGACGAGGAACGGCAGCTCCGCTTGCTCCGACTTCGAAAATCCACCGAGCACGTGCCCGGTCACTCGCTCTTTTCCACCGACCGGCTTGCCCACTCCGCAACGAACTCGGATGAAGGTGTCGCCGCCGTTGGCAATGATCGATCGCAGCCCGTTATGCCCGCCGTGTCCGCCCGCTACTTTGACGCGCAGCTTGCCGAAGTCGAGGTCGAGCTCGTCATGCACCACGATCGTGCGCGGCGGCTCAATCTTGTAGAACTGCTGGGCCCGCTGCACGGCCTGACCCGACACGTTCATGTACTCCTGCGGCTTCAACACGACCAGCCCTTCTTGCTGCGTAACCTCCGCTCCGAACTTGTCGCGCCAACCCGGCAGCTTCCACCGCCGGGCCAGCTCGTCGACGACCATGAAACCGATGTTGTGCCGCGTGTGCTCGTACTCGCGTCCCGGATTGCCTAAACCGACGATCAAGAACACGAGCCGAGCACCTTGGGCAGCAACAACCGAAAATTACTTCTTGGCGTCCTTGGCCGGAGCCGCCGCCTTCTTGTCGCCGCCGGCTGCCGCCTTGTCGCCTTCTTTGCCAGCCGCCGCCGGAGCCGCCGCAGCGCCTTCCGCCGGAGCCGCCTTCCGCGCCCGCCGCCGGAGTGACTTCCTTCTCGGCCTTCGGAGCGGTGACGGCGCAGATCGTCGAGCCGCCGTCGGCCAACGCGCGCACGCCTTCGCCGAGCTTGAGATCGCTGACGTGGAGCGCCTCGTTCATGCCCAGCGCCGTGACGTCGACCTCGAGCTTGGTCGGGATCTTGTCCGGCGTGCAGGCGATCGCGAGCGTACGAATGACCTGGTGCATGATGCCGCCGAGCTTGACGCCCTCGGACTTGCCGATGAGAACGACCGGCACCGTCGCATGGACCGGCTTGTTCAGGTCGACGCGGATGAAGTCGGCGTGCGTGACGTTGCCGCGGATCGCGTCCTTCTGATACTCGCGCACCATGACCGTCAGCTCGCTCGACGCGCCCGTCGGGGCGCCGGCGACCGTCAACGTCAATACGGTGTTGGTCTTCTTGACCGGATCGAGCGACTTCAAGAGCAGCAGCGGATCGAGCGACAACGGCATGGGCTCGCCGCCGCCGCCGTAGACAGATCGCCGGGATCTTGCCAGCCGTGCGCAGACGGCGCACGACCGTTTTGCCCGTATCACCGCGATATTCGACGTTCAGCTTTCCGACTTCCATATGACTGATCCTTTCAGATGAACAAGCTCGAGATGGAATCGCCGTGGTGGATGCGCTTGATCGACTCGCCGAGGATGCGCGCCACCGACATCTGTTTGATCTTCTTGGACGCCTTGGCTTCCGGGCGCAGCGGGATGGTGTCCGAGACGATCAATTCCGTCAACGGCGAGGCCTCGATGCGCTCGATGGCCGGGCCCGACAAGACGCCGTGCGTGCAGCAGGCGGAGACGGTGCGGGCGCCGGCGTCGGCCAACGCCTGCGCCGCGTGCGTCAGCGTGCCCGCCGTGTCGATGATGTCGTCGACGAGGATGGCGTCCTTGCCGCGGACGTCACCGATGATGTTCATGACCTCGGAGACGTTGGCCTTCTCGCGCCGCTTGTCGATGATGGCCAAGGTGGCGTCGAGGCGCTTCGAGTAGGCGCGGGCGCGCTCGACACCGCCGGCGTCCGGCGAGACGATGACCGTGTCCTTGCCGTTGCCGTGATGCTGCTTCAAGTGCTCGATCATGACCGGCAAGGCATACAGATGGTCGACGGGGATGTCGAAGAAGCCCTGGATCTGCCCGGCGTGCAGGTCGACCGTCAAGACGCGATCGGCGCCCGCGGTCGTCAACAGATCGGCGACTAATTTCGCGCTGATGGGCGTGCGCGGCTTGACCTTGCGGTCTTGGCGCGCGTAGCCGAAGTAGGGCATGACGGCGACGATGGAGCCGGCCGACGCGCGCTTGAGCGCGTCGATCATGATGAGCAGCTCCATGAGATGGGTCGTTCGCGGGGCTGCACGTCGACTGAACGACGAAGCAATTGACCCCGCGAACGTTCTCACCAATCTCGACGAAGATTTCGCCGTCGGAGAACGTCGTGACCTCCGACTGGCCGGGACGGACCTCGACGCATTTGCAGATGGCCTCGGCAAGCTCTCGGTTGCCGTTACCGCTGAAGATGGTGAGGGCCTTGATCATGCTTCGTCGTCCCTTGTTTCTCTCGTTGGGGCGGTAGGATTCGAACCTACGAATGCGGGGACCAAAACCCCGTGACTTACCGCTTGTCGACGCCCCAGGGAAATTCCCGGATTGCCTTTAAAAAACCCCAAAAACCTAAAGAGAGCGGACGATCTAGCAGACGGATGGGCCGTTTGTCAAGGCGCGGGACCATTGCGTGAAATGCGTGTATGCTAGAGGGGTGAAGCGGTGCCCGGCCTGCGCGGCCGCCTGCTGGGACAGCCATCGCCACTGCCCTGCCTGCGGCGGAGATCTCAGCAACCTCGTTGCCGAGGAGGGTGATCCGTACATCGGCACGACCCTCGCGGCCAAGTACCATTTGACGGAGCTCATCGGCGTCGGTGCCATGGGTCGCGTCTATCGCGCCGAGCACCTGTCGCTCGATGCGCAGTGCGCCGTCAAGCTGCTGAATCCCGATGTCGCGGGCGATTCGTCCACGCTGCGCCGCTTCCAGACCGAAGCACGCGCCGCGTCACGATTGCGCCATCCGAATACGATTCAGGTGCTCGACTTCGGACAGTCGGACACCGGCCTGCTGTTTTTGGTCATGGAGCTCTTGCGCGGGCGAAATCTGGCGCAGGTCATCGCCGACGAGACGCCGCTGTCACCGTCGCGGCTGGTCGAGCTGCTCGGTCAGGCGCTGTCGGCGCTCGACGAAGCGCACGCGGCCGGCGTCGTGCACCGCGACTTCAAGCCCGAAAACATCTTCGTCGAGACGCTGCGCACCGGCAAAGAGCACGTCAAAGTCCTCGACTTCGGCATCGCCAAGCTGCGCGGCGAGAACGACAGCAACCTGACCTCGCGCGGCGCCGTCTGCGGCACGCCCGACTACATGAGCCCCGAGCAGATCCGCGGCGAAGAGCTCGATGCGCGCAGTGACGTGTACGCCGCCGGCGTCGTGCTCTACGAGACGATGACCGGCACGCGACCGTTCGCCAGCGACGGGCCGCTCATCGACACCTTGATGTCGCATCTGAATCTGACGCCGCAGCCGCCGACGTTGCGCCGGCCCGACTTGACGATCCCGAAAGCGATCGAAGCGGTGTGCTTGAAGGCGATGGAGAAGTCGCGCGAGCAGCGCTATCGCTCGGCGGCGGAGATGAAGTCGGCGCTCGAGCACGCCGTGCGCGGGATGGGCGAGCGCTGCAAGCAGTGCGGCACGGCGCTGCCGGGCACGGCGCGCTTTTGCCCGGAGTGCGGCGCAGTCTTGCGCGCCAGCGGGTCGTACGAGCTGACGCGCGCGGCGGCGGCGGTGGCGGCGCCGAATGTCGACGCGCAGAAGCTGGTCTTGCCGCTGCCGATGGTCGGGCGCGACGACGTGCTGGCGCGCCTCGAAGGCTTGGCTGCCGAAGCCTTGTTGCTCGTCGGTGAGCCGGGCGTGGGCAAGACGGCGGTCGTCGAGCAGTGGGTCAAGCGCGAGGAGGGCCGCTTTCGCCGCGTGGCCGTCGCCGGCGCCGATCCGTCGGGCGCGCGCACGCCGTGGTATCCGATTCGGCGCGCGCTGGCGCAGCTGCTCGGCCTGTCGGAGCGGCCGGCGCGCGAGGATCTGGAGAAGGCGACGCGCGATCACCACGAAGATCGCGCGGGCTTGGCCGAGCTGTTCGGCTTCGGCGGCGCCGCGTCCAAGCTGTCGCACGATGTTCGTCGCCGCGAGTCGATCGCCGCGGCGCTCGGGACATTGCGGCGGACGTCGGGCGCGCTCATCTTCGAGGACGCCGATCGCTACGATTCGCCGTCGCTGGGTGTGCTCGCCGAGCTGGTGTCGCTGCCGGGAACGGCGACGGTGCTGGTGACGGCGACGCGGGCCGAGGCGCTGGAAGCCGAGGTCGAGGTCGTGCGGCTGCCGCCGCTCGATTCGTTGGCGCTGAACGAGCTGGCGTTGCCGCCCGGCGTCGCCGAGCGCTCGGGCGGCATTCCGCTCTTCGTCGTCGAGGAGCTGCGCGACGCGGCCGTCGGTGTGCCGCCCGATGACGTGAGCGCGCGCGCGGCCAAGTTGCCCGACACGGCGCGCACCTTGCTCGAGGTCGCCGTCGTCGCCGGTGGTGACGTGCCGACTGCGGTGCTGGCGCACGCGGCCGGCCTCGGCGACGTCGGGCGGGCGCTGGCCGAGCTGTCGCTGCACGGCTTCATTCGCGCCACGCAGCAGCGGCTGGAATTGCCGTCGCCGACGTTGCGGCAGCAGCTCTACGATGCCATCGACCACGAGCGGCGCTGCAAGCTGCACGCGACGCTGGCTTCGCTGTTGGAGACGCGCGGCGCCGAGCCGGTCGTCGTCGCTCATCACGCCTATCGCGCGGGCGAGACGTCGCGTGTGGCGCTGCTCGAGCGCGCCGGCGACGCTGCGCGCCAAGGGTTCGACGACGACGCCGCCGTTCGCTGGTACCGCGCGGCGCTCGAGCGCGGCCGGCAGGCGCTCGCCGAAGGCGCCGGCGACGAGCGGACGCAGATTCGCCTGGCGCTCAAGCTGGCGCTGGTTCTGCGCTATCAGGGCGAGGTCGTGGCCTCCGAGAGCGTCTTGCGCGAGGCGCTGGAATTGGCGCAAGCGCGCGGCGATCGTTGGGCCGAAGTGCAAGCACTACGCGGACTTGCGTGGCTGGCACGGCAGTGGGAGAACCTCGAGACGGCGCGCGACCACCTGACGCTGGCGCTGCAAGCGTCGCTCGGCGGCGGCGACGCGGGCACGCTGGCCGAGCTCTACCTCGAGCTCGCGGAGGTGCTGGTGCGCTCGGGCGACGTCGAAGGCGCCGAGCGTGAGCTGTGGGAGGGCCTGATGCTGGTGACCGCCGGCGATGGTCCCGAGGCCGATCGCGGTCCCGAGGTCATGTGGCGCCTCCTGTTGGCGCTGGCCGAGGTCGCGCGCCGCGGCCGGGACAGCGACGCCGCGCGCTCGTTCGCGATGCACGCCTTGCGGCACGCCGAGCGCGTCGACCATCCCGTCGGGCGCGCGAAGACGCACACGTTCTTGGCCGAGCTGCTCGACGCGACGGCCAAGCCGGCGCAGGCGGTCGACCATCGACGCAAGGCGATCGAAGAGCTGCGTCGCGTCGGCGATCGGCGGCAGACGGCCGAGCTGCTCATCGCGCTGGCCGATCCGCGCGGCGGCAACAGCGTCGACGTGCGCGCCTGGCTGACGGAAGCCGACGCCTTGTCGGTGCAAGTGGGCTGGAACGAAGGCGTCGCCCGCTCGCGTGCGGCGCTTGCGCAGCTGCGATGAAGTGCGCAACTTCGAGGCGCGGCTAACGTTTACGATGGAATGACTTCAACGTCGGACCAGCCAGTGACCGAGGAGCGCCGGCGCCGGTTGGGCCCGCGGTAAGGCCTGCTCCTTGAAGGCGAAAGGTCAGGCGCTTAGGCTGCTTGGAAGGAGATCGATCACGTCATGTGCGGAATCGTCGGCTACGTCGGGGAAAAAGAGTGCACGCCGATTTTGATCGAGGGGCTGCGGCGCCTCGAATATCGCGGTTATGACTCCGCGGGCGTCGCCGTGCTCGAACCGGCGAAGGAAGGCGGTGGCCTCACGACGCGCGTCATCCGCTGCCGCGGCAAGCTGGCGAACCTCGAGAACCTGCTGCGCGACTCGAAGCCAGTCGGTCGCGTCGGCATCGGCCACACGCGTTGGGCCACGCACGGCCGGCCCTCCGACGAGAACGCGCATCCGCACAAGTCGGGCGCCGTCAGCGTCGTGCACAACGGCATCATCGAGAACCATCAGACGCTTGCGCGACGCCTCGAAGGCCAAGGGGCGCACGTTCTCGTCGGAGACCGACACCGAGATCATCGCCCACCTCGTCGACGAGGAGATCAAGGCCGACAAAGCGGCGCCGCTGGTCGAGCAGGTGCGGCGCGCGCTCAAGCAGGTGCAGGGCGCCTACGCGATCGTCGTCTTGTCGGACACGGCGCCCGATCAGATCATCGCCGCCAAGAACGCGTCGCCGCTCGTGCTCGGCCTCGGCGAGGGCGAGAACTTCGTCGCCTCGGACGTGCCGGCGATTCTGGCGCACACGCGGCGCATGATCTTCCTCGAGGAGGGCGAGATCGCCGAGGTCAAGCAGAGCGGCATCGACATCACCGACCTCGAGGGCAACACGATCGAGCGCGAGCCGAAAGAGATCACCTGGAGCGTCGGTGTCGGCGGAGAAGGCCGGCTTCAAGCACTTCATGCTCAAGGAGATCCACGAGCAGGCGCGCGCCGTGACCGACACGCTGCGCGGGCGCTTGTCGGTCGAGCATAACGACGCGTTCTTCGACGGGCTCGAGCTCGACATGAACGTCGTGAAGAAGATGACGATCATCGCCTGCGGCACGTCGTGGCACGCGGCGCTCGTCGGCAAGTTCATGATCGAGGCGCTCGGCGCGCCTGCCGGTCGAGGTCGATCTGGCGTCGGAGTATCGCTATCGCGACCCGATCATCGGCAAGGGCGACGTGGTGCTGGCGATCTCGCAGTCGGGCGAGACGGCCGACACGCTGGCGGCGATCAAAGAGGCGAAGAAGCAGGGCGCGACGGTGATCTGCATCTCCAACGTCGTCGACGCGTCGATCCCGCGCGCCTGCTCGGCGTCGCTCTACACGCACGCCGGGCCCGAGATCGGCGTGGCGTCGACCAAGGCGTTCACGACGCAGCTGGCGGCGCTGGTGCTGCTGGCGATTCACCTCGGCCGGCGCACGGGCGCGCTCAAGCCGGAGGCGGCGGCGGCGCTGATCAAGGAATTCCTGACGATCCCGCAGAAGATCGCCGACGTCGTCGGGCTGGCGCCGCAGATCCAGGTCATCGCGCGCCGCTACGGCCACGCGCGCGACTTCTTCTTCCTCGGCCGCGGCAACAACTACCCGATCGCGCTCGAGGGCGCGCTCAAGCTCAAGGAGATCTCGTACATCCACGCCGAGGGCTACGCGGCGGGCGAGATGAAGCACGGGCCGATCGCGCTCATCGACGAGAGCCATGCCGGTCGTCGTCATCGCGCCCAAGGGGCCGGGCTACGAGAAGGTCATGTCGAACCTGCAGGAGGTCAAGGCGCGCGAAGGCAAGGTCATCGCCATCGCGACGCGCGGCGACCACGACATCGGCGCCATCGCCGACGAGGTGCATCCTCATTCCCGACACGCGTGCCGGAGCTGCAGCCGCTGTTGACGGTGTTGCCGCTGCAGCTGCTCGCGTATTACGTCGCCGACTTCAAGGGCACCGACGTCGACCAGCCGCGCAACCTGGCCAAGTCGGTCACGGTCGAGTAATCCGCGTTCGATGACCAAGCTGACGCACTTCGATGACGCCGGCGTCGCCCGCATGGTCGACGTCGGCGCCAAGGCCGAGACCGAGCGCGTGGCCGTGGCCGCGGGCGCGGTCGAGATGGAGCCGGCGACGTTGGCGGCGATTCGCGCCGGCTCGATCGCCAAAGGCGACGTGCTCGGCATCGCGCGCATGGCGGCGATCGCGGGCCTAAAGCGCACGGCGGAGCTGATTCCGCTGTGCCATCCGGTGCGCGTGACGGCGGTCGACGTCGCGCTCACGCCGTTCGATGACGGCGGGCGGCCGCGCGTCGAGATTCGCGCGACGGTGCGCGCGTTCGATCGCACCGGCGTCGAGATGGAGGCGCTGACGGCGGTGACGCTGGCGGGCCTGACGATCTACGACATGTGCAAGGCGATCGATCGTGGCATGCGGCTCGGCGACGTGCGCCTCCTGGAAAAGCACGGCGGTAAATCGGGCGACTGGACGCGGGAAACCTGATCTACACTTCCGCGCGAGGAGCCCATCCCATGCAAGCTGCGCAGAGCGTCGACGTTTCCGCGAAGATTCCGCAGTCCACGGCGCGCCCGGAGCTCGACGCGACGTTGAACAAGCTGCGCGCCGCCGCGACCGGCTGGGCGCGCGCGCCGATCGCCGATCGCATCGCGCTCGCGAAGAAGATGCTCGACGGCTACGTGGCCATCGCCGAAGCCAGCGTGCTCGCCGGCTGCCACGCCAAGGGCATCGATCCGAATTCGCCGCTGGCGTCGGAGGAGTGGTTCGCCGGGCCGGGCATCGTCGTGCGCAATTTGCGGCTGTTGATCGAGACGCTGCAGCGGCTGGAAGCGGGGCGGCCGTCGCTCGATCCGGCGCGCGTGCGCACGCGGCCCGATGGTCGCGTCGTCGTCGAGGCGTTTCCGGCGAGCGGCATCGACAAAGTGCTGTTCGCGGGCTTCACGGCGGAGATTTGGATTCAGCCGGGCATCACGGCGCCGCAGGTCGTCGATCGCGCGGCCAAGCTGTACAAGACGCCGATCGCAGAGCGCGAAGGCAAAGTCTCGCTGGTGCTCGGCGCCGGCAACGTCGCGGCCATTCCGCCGACCGACGCCATCCACAAGATGTTCGTCGAGGGCAAGGTCTGCCT
The DNA here is from genome assembly GCA_963785725.1 of uncultured delta proteobacterium. Taxonomy (GTDB): domain Bacteria; phylum Myxococcota_A; class Polyangia; order Palsa-1104; family Palsa-1104; genus JAQBQH01. The sequence continues at coordinate 559,057 of CAWAWS010000007.1, forward strand.
CGTCAAGATGAACCCGGTCAACGCGCACGTCGGGCCGTTCATCGAGAAGGCGTTCGCCGCCGCCGTCGAGCGCGGCCTCATCGCCGTGTGCTACGGCGGCGCCGACGTCGGCAGCTACTTGGTCGAGCATCCCAACGTCGACGAGATCCACATCACCGGCTCGGACAAGACGCACGACTTGATGGTCTGGGGACCGCCCGGCGCCGAGCGCGACGCCCGCAAAGCGCGCAAAGAGCCGCTGCTGAAGAAAGAGATCACGAGCGAGCTCGGCAACGTCTCGCCGGTGATCGTCGTGCCCGGGCCTTACAGCGACGCGGAGCTCAAATTTCAGGGCGAGAGCATCACGGCCGCCATCGCCAACAACGCGTCGTTCAACTGCAACTCGGCCAAGCTCATGATCTCGGCCGACGGCTGGGACGGGCGCGACAAGCTCAAGCGCTCGATCGCCGACGCGCTGGCGCAGACGCCGGTGCGCAAAGCCTACTATCCGGGCGCCGAGCAGCGCTGGAACGAGCTCGTCGGCTCGCACGCGACGGTCAAGCGCATCGGCGACACGACGCCGGGCACGCTGCAGTGGGCGATGATCGAAGACATCGACTCCAGCGGCGACGACAAAGTGTTCTCGATGGAGCCGTGGTGCTCGGTCATCAGCGAGACGACGCTGGGCGGAAGCGATCCGATCGCGTTCCTCGACAGCGCCGTCGAGTTCGTGAACGGCAAAGTGTGGGGCACCTTGTCGGCGACGATCATCGTGCATCCGAAGACGCTGCAAGATCCGGCGTTCGCGGCGGCGCTCGATCGCGCGGTGCAGAAGCTGCGCTACGGCACGGTCAGCATCAACCACTGGCCGGCGCTCGGCTTCGCGCTGGGGCACGACGCCGTGGGGCGGCCATCCGTCGTCGACGCTGGAGGACATTCAGAGCGGCGTCGGCTTCGTGCACAACACGTACATGCTCGAGGACATCGAGAAGTGCGTCATTCGCGGGCCGCTCGTCGTCAATCCGAAGCCGAGCTGGTTCGCCAATCACAAGACCGCGGGCGAGATCGGACGGCGGCTGGTGAAGATGGAAGCGGCGCCGTCGCTGTTGAAGCTGCCCGGCCTCGTGTTCAACGCGCTGCGCGGCTGATCACAGCGCGTCCGCTCGCCGCCTCGTCAATTCTCGACTGAATTCCAAGAGCTGCGATAGCGCGCCGATCGGCCGTTGCGCCGCTCGCGACGCGATGCAACGCTGGTCGCCGTCATGTGGTCGAAGCATCGAATGCGACATTGCGGATTGATCGTGGGAGCGCTGGCGCTGGCCGGCTGCTTGGGGCCGACGCACTTCAAGTCGCGCACGGGCCGCGTCTTGGAGACGGTGACGGCGGTCGGCGCGGCGGCGGCGGGCGAGGCGGCGTCGCGCTCGCGCAACGACCTGCAGCCGATGCCGCCGCTGGTTCCCTGATTACGGCGTCTTCGTGATCGGCAGCTTGGCTTCGTTCCAGGCGATCATGCCGCCGGTCAAGACGCGCACGGCGAAGCCTTGGCCGGCCCAAAACGTCGCCGCTTGGCCGGCGCGCATGCCGCTGCGGCAGATCGAGATGATCTCGCGCGTCTCGCCCTTCAATTTACCGACGTTTGCCTGCACCGTGCCGAGCGGCATCAGCTCGGCGCCGTCGATGTGGCCGAGGTCGGACACCCACTCGTTGGGCTCGCGCACGTCGATGAGGCGCGGCGGCGAGTCGCTGTCGATGAGCTGCTTGAGGTCGGTCGCGGTGATGGGCGGCAGCGGTTGGCTCATGCCGAATTTCTAGCACAGCAGGCGCGCGCGCGACATCGGCGGCGTGCGTGAAAGCCGCGTCGCCGTAAGCATGGGCGCGCGTCAGCGGCGGAGGCGTTGCCAGCCGCGCGGCGGGCGCGTCGTGCCGGCGCGGACGCGGGCGATGACGTCGTCGAGCTCGCGCACGAAGTCGGCCGGCGCTTCGTCGGGCGCGAAGCCTTCGACGCTGAAGCCGCGGCCGCTGCAATCGATGACGGCCAGGCGCGGCACGCTGACGTTGGCGCGGTGGAAGAAGCGGGCGTAGAGCGGTTTACCGTCGGTGAGGAGCGGCATCGTCAGCTTGCGCGCGGCGAAGAGCCGGCGCGCGTCGGCCGCGCCCGCGCCGTCTTCGACGCTGATGGCGACGACGCGCGTGGCTCGTCCGTCGACGTGCGCCGCCAACGCCGCCAGCGACGGCAGCTCGGCGACACAAGGCGGACACCAGGTGGCCCAAAAGGAGACGACGGTGACGTCGCCTTGCAGCGCGGCGAACGCGACGTCAGGCTCGCCGGCGCGCGCGGCTGCCGTCAGCGACAGCAGCGCGAGCGCGGCGAGCGCCAGGCGGGACATCAGACCTCGAGGATGAGCCGCTCGGGGTTTTCGAGGCGCTCTTTGACGCCGACGAGGAACTGCACCGCCTCGCGACCGTCGACGACGCGATGATCGTACGACAAGGCGACGTACATCATCGGGCGCAGCTCGATCGCGTCACCGACCGCCATCGGCCGCTTGGTGATGTTGTGCATGCCCAAGATGCCGGTCTGCGGCATGTTCAACAGCGGCGTCGACATCATCGAGCCGTAGATGCCGCCGTTGGAGATCGAGAACGTGCCGCCCGACAGGTCCTCGAGCGTGAGCGTGTTGTCCTTCGCTTTGCCGGCGAGGCGCGCGATCTCTTTCTCGATGCCGGCCAAGCTCGAGCTGATCGACGCTGCGGATGACGGGCACGACGAGGCCCTTGCCGCCACCGACGGCGATGCCGAAGTCGTAGTGCTTCTTGTAGATGATGTCGTCGCCGCGCACCTCGGCGTTGACGCCGGGATAGAGCTTGAGCGACTCGACGCAGGCGCTGAACGAAGAAGCGACATGAAGCCGAGCTTGATGCCGTGGCGCTTGACGAAGTCGTCCTGATACTTCGCGCGCAGCGACATGATGTTCGTCATGTCCACTTCGTTGAACGTCGTCAGAATCGCCGCCGTGTGCTGCGCTTCGACGAGCCGTTGCGCGATGCGCTTGCGCAGCGGCGACATGGCGACGGCCTCTTCGTGCTCACCGACGGTCGGCGGCGGCTGCGGCCCGCGCGACTGCTGCGTGGCGACTCCTGGCGGCGCCGCGTACGACGTCGGCGCTTCGTAGCTGGCGCCCTCGCGGATCGCCTTGCGGACCGACGGTGGCAGCGTCTTCGAGTGCGGCACCGTCGCGGCCGGCTCCTGACCGGCCGTCTCCACCGCCGGCACCGTGGCCGAGCGCGGCGCGGGCGCCATCTGCTCGACCGGACCGCCGACGACCTTCGGGCCTTCGGCGGCCGTCACGGCCACGGCCTTGGCCGGCTGACCGAGCGCCGCCGGTTGCGCGAGCGTCGCCGCCGCGGCGAGCTCGCCGGCGGCCGGCTTCTTGGCTTCGCCATTGGCCGGCGGCGCGACTTGCGCAGCGGCGCCGGTGGCGATGATGCCGATGATCTCGCCGATCTTCACCGTATCGCCAACGGCGAACCGCTGCTCGGAGAGCACGCCGGCCGCGGGCGCCGGCAGCGCCACCGAGACCTTGTCGGTCTCGAGGTCGACCACCGGCTCGTCGACTGCGATGGGCTCGCCCACCTTCTTGAGCCACTTGCCAATCACCGCCTCGGAGATCGATTCTCCGAGCTTGGGAATCACCAGATCAGCCATGCTTCCTCTTACCCTAATTGGTCGACGGGCGCGAACGCCTGATTGACGATGCGCTGCTGTTCGAGGAGATGCGCCTTGTGCGAGCCCGTCGCCGGGCTGGCCGATTCGGCGCGCGCCACGACATGCACGCTGCGATGCCCGGCCACTTCCAGCAGCCGAACGTAGATGAAGTGGTGCGCGCCCATGTTGAGCGGCTCCTCTTGGACCCACACGACCTCTTCCGCCTGCGCGTAGGTGTCGAGCGCGCCGGCCAAGTCGCGGGCCGAGATGGGATAGAGCTGCTCGATGCGCATGATGGCCGTCGTGTCGTCGCTGCGGCGCGTCCGCTCCTCGGCCAGCTCGTAGTAGATCTTGCCGGTGCAGAGGATGACGCGCTTGACGCGATCGCGATGCGGCGGCGTCGGATCGTCGAGGATGCGCTGGAACTGGCCGTCGGACAGCTCCTTCAGATCCGAGCGCGCCGCCGGCAAGCGCAACAGCGACTTGGGCGTCATGACGACGAGCGGCTTGCGCAGCTTGCGCACGACCTGACGGCGCAGCAAGTGGAAGAACTGCGCCGGCGTCGTCGGAATGACGACCTGCATGTTGTCCTCGGCGCACAGCTCCAAGAAGCGCTCGAAGCGCGCGCGACGAGTGCTCCGGCCCTTGGCCTTCGAAGCCGTGCGGCAGTAAGAGCACCAAGCCGGACAAGCGGTTCCACTTGTCCTCCGCCGACGAGATGTATTGATCGATGACCATCTGCGCGCCGTTCACGAAGTCGCCGAACTGCGCTTCCCAGGCCACGAGCGCGTCGGGATAGTCGAGCGAGTAGCCGAACTCGAAGCCGAGCACGGCCGCCTCCGACAGCGGCGAATCGTAGATGCGCAGCGGCGCCTGATCGGGCCGAGATGTGCTCGAGCGGCATGTACTCTTGCGCCGTCTTCTGATCGACGAGGCAGGCGTGGCGATGGCTGAACGTGCCGCGCCGCGAGTCCTGACCCGACAGCCGCACCATGTGGCCTTCGTCGACGAGCGAGCCGAACGCCAGATGCTCGGCCATGCCCCAATCGAGCGGCGTCTCGCCGCGACCCATCTGCGCGCGCGTCGTCATCAGCTTGGCGACGACGCGATGCGGATTGAAGTCGCTCGGGCAGCGTCGTGATGCGCTCCGAGATGCGCTGCAGATCGGCGCGCGCGAACCGAGGTCTTCACCTCCGGCGTCGCCGTGTCGGGACCGCCGCGATAGCCTTCCCAGTAGCCGGTGCCGAACGCCGGCCGCGGGCGCACCGAGCGCTTCGACTGGAACGCCTCGTTCAGCTTCTGGTGCTCGCGGCCGACGATCGCGTCCGCTTCCGCAGGCGTAATCAGCGCGCGCTCGACCAGCTCCTTGGCGTACAGCGTACGCACCGTCGGATGCTGCTCGATCTTCTGGTACATGAGCGGCTGCGTGAAGCTCGGCTCGTCGGCCTCGTTGTGGCCGTACTTGCGGTAGCAGTACATGTCGATGACGACGTCGGAGTGGAACTGCTTGCGATAGTCCATCGCCAGCCGCACCACTTGCGCCACCGCCTCGGGATGGTCGCCGTTGACGTGGAAGATCGGCACTTGGATGCCCTTGGCCACGTCGGTGCAGTAAGGCGTCGAGCGCGACTCCGTCGGCGACGTCGTAAAGCCGATCTGGTTGTTGACGATGATGTGCACCGTGCCGCCGGTGCGATAGCCGCGCAGCGACGTGAGGTTCAAACACTCGGCGACGAGGCCTTGGCCGGCGAACGCCGCGTCGCCATGCACGAGGACGCCGAGCACGCGCTCGCGCACCTCGTCACCGCGACGGCGCTGCTTGGCGCGCACGCGACCGTGCACGATGGGATCGACCGCCTCGAGATGGCGTCGGGTTGAACGCCAGCGACAGGTGCAGCTCGTGGCCGGCGCGCGTCACGCGGTCGGCGGAGTAGCCGAGGTGATACTTCACGTCGCCGCCGCCGAACATGGACTCGGGATCGATGTCCTCGAACTCGGCGAAGAGGTCGCTCGGCGACTTGCCCATGACGTTGACGAGCACGTTCAGGCGGCCGCGGTGCGACATGCCGAAGACGATCTCGTCGACGCCATGCAAGCCCGAGCGCTCGACGATCAGCTCCAACATCGGAATCAGCGACTCGCCGCCTTCCAGGCTGAAGCGCTTGGTGCCGACGTACTTGGTGTGGATGAAGTTCTCCAGCACCTCGGCCGCGGCGACCTTCTCCAGGATGTAGAGCTGCGTGTTGCGATCGATCGGCGGCGCGTTGAGCACCGGCTCCATCCGCTCTTGCAGCCAGGCGCGCTTCATGACGTCGGAGATGTGGTTCATCTCGACGCCGATGTTCTCGCAGTACGTCGCGCGCAGCCGCTTCATCAGCTCGCGCAGCGTCACGGCGCCGGTGCCGTAGAAGCCGCCCGACGGCATGACGACGTCGAGATCGGCGTCGGAGAAGCCGTAGGCGCGCGGATCGAGCTCGGGCTGCGGCTCGTGCTGCAGCTGCTCGAGCGGATCGAGCTTGGCGACCATGTGGCCGCGGGCGCGGTGCGCGTTGACGAGGCCGAACGTGCGACCGAAGCGCGCTTCCGACGGCCCGAGGCCCATCGTCGTTTCCGGCGCCGTGAACGGCAAGATCGTCTTGAGCGCTTGCTGCTCGTGCGCTTGACGGGCGACTTGGCCGTTGCCGTTGCCGTTCGCGTGATGGCCGTTGCCGTTCTGCGGCGACGACGTGGTCACGGTGAGGCCAAATGACCCCAGCTCGGCGGCGCCGCTTTCGAAGAGCGCACGCCAAGAAGGATCGACGGAGGCGGGGTTGGCTTGATAGCGCGCCCACAGTTCGTCGACGAAGGGGAGGTTGTTCGCGAGGCTCAGTAGGTCAGTAGACATGACGAGTGATCATACATATAAAGCGTTCATGGCCAACGTGCGCATCGAACGAGACACTTTCGGCAACATCGAGGTCCCGGCGGACCGCCTCTGGGGTGCACAGACCCAACGCTCGTTACAAAACTTCAAGATCTCGGGTGAGCGGATGCCGTCGCAGCTCATTCGTGCGCTCGCTCTCGTAAAGCGAGCCGCGGCTCAGGTCAATATGGATCTTGGAGTTTTGACGAAGGAGAAGGCGGGCGCCATCATCGCCGCGGCCGACGAGGTCATCGCCGGCAAGCACGACGCCGAGTTCCCGCTGGTCGTTTGGCAGACGGGATCGGGCACGCAAACCAACATGAACATGAACGAAGTGCTCGCCAACCGCGGCTCCGAGATCCTCGGCGGCGAGCGCGGGGAAGCGCGCAAGCTGCATCCCAACGACGACGTCAACAAAGGGCAGTCGTCGAACGACGTCTTCCCGACGGCGATGCACGTCGCCGCGGTGACGGTGCTGCAGCGCGATCTGGTGCCGTCGGTGGGCAAGCTGCGCGAGACGCTGGCCAAGAAGTCGGCCGACTACGCGCACGTCGTCAAGATCGGCCGCACGCACCTGCAGGACGCGACGCCGCTGACGCTGGGCCAGGAGATCGGCGGCTGGGTGGCGCAGCTCGATCACGCCGTCGCGCACGTCGAGGTGACGCTGCCGCACTTGTCCGAGCTGGCGCTCGGCGGCACCGCCGTCGGCACCGGCCTCAACGCGCATCCCGAGTTCGCGACGCGTGTCGCCGCCGAGCTGGCCAAGCTCACCGGCCTTCCCTTCATCACCGCGCCCAACAAGTTCGAGGCGCTCGCCGGCCACGACGCCCTCGTCTTCGCCCACGGCGCGCTCAAGACGCTGGCGGCGTCGCTGAACAAGATCGCCAACGACGTGCGCTGGCTGGCGTCCGGTCCGCGCTCGGGCTTGGGCGAGATCAGCATCCCCGAGAACGAGCCGGGCTCCTCGATCATGCCGGGCAAGGTCAACCCGACGCAGTGCGAGGCCATGACCATGATGTGCGCGCAGGTGCTCGGCAACGACGTCGCGATCAACATCGGCGGCGCCTCGGGCAACTTCGAGCTCAACGTCTTCAAGCCGCTCATCATCCACAACTTCCTGCAGTCGGTGCGCCTGCTTGTCGGACGGCTGCGTCAGCTTCAACGACAACTGCGCCGTCGGCATCGAGGCCGGACGAGAAGCGCATCGGCGAGCTGATGGCGGCGTCGCTCATGCTCGTCACCGCGCTCAACCCGCACATCGGCTACGACAAGGCCGCCAAGATCGCCAAGAAGGCGCACAAAGAGGGCACGAGTCTGCGTGAAGCGGCCATCGCCAGCGGTCACGTCACCGGCGAAAACTTCGACGCCTGGGTGAAGCCGGAAGACATGGTCGGCCACAAGAAGTAACACTGAAGCAGTCACTTCAGTATCAGACGCTGAAGCAGCTCCTTCAGTATCGCGCGCGGATCGCCGCTGAAGTCGCGCTGTTGCCGCGGCTTCAGCGGGCGACGGTGATGGTGACGGGGAGCGTGGTCGCGCCCGCGCTGGCGCGCGCGGCCACGCGAACGACCGCGTACGGCACGAGGTCGTCGGCGGGATCGACGGCCACCCAGGCGACGCCGGGGCCGCGCGAGCCGGCCAATTCCTGCCAGTGGCCGGGGACGTAGGTGTGGCCGATCCAGTGCTGCGTCACGAAGCCGTAGACGGTGAGGTCGACGGCGGCGTCGTGGCCGTCGGCGGGCGCGGCTTGCACGCGGAAGGCGGCGCCGTGGACGTTGACGATCTCGGCCACCCAGCGCTCGTCGCGCACGCCGCCGCAGGGCTTGCCGTAGCCGCCGTCGCGCGCGCCGATGGCGACGGCGTCGCCGGCCGCCGGCAGCCAGAGCGTGTCGTCGGCGCTCGGCACGCACAAAGCGGGCGTCGGGCGCGGCTCGGCCGGCGGCACGTCGCCGGCGTCGGCAGGGCTGGCGCAGGCGGCGAGGGCGGCGAACATGACGGCGGTGAGGCGGCGCATCTTCGAGGTCTCCTGCCGACCAGACGCACCGCACGCGCGATATTCCTGCGCGCGCTGTCGATTTTGTGGCTGCGAGAGAAACAGACGTGCGCGGAGGCACACGCGATAGGGCGGAAACTGTAGTTGCGGCGGCTACTTGGCGGGAGGCTGCGGTGCTACTTCGTTTCGGCGGGCGGCGCGGCGACGGCGGGCGACGCGTCGACCGGGAACGGTCCGTACAGGCCGCCCGGACGATTGGTGCTCTTGCCGAACTCGACCCAGAACTCCGAGCCGTCGGGCGCGATGTGCAGCCACGTCTTGTGGCCGAAGCTGGCCGAGCGAATGCGCGGGCTGACGTCGATCTTCTCGGCGTTCTTCGGCGGCTTCTTCGTCGCCACGTGCTGATCGGTGTCGGTCAGCTTCTGGTACGACGCCTTGGCCGCGGCGAGCTGCGCTTCGGAGAGCGATGCGATCATCACGATCATCAGTGCACCAGCTTTTTGTATTTGATGCGGTGAGGTTGATCGGCCGCGGCGCCCAAGCGACGCTTGCGGTCGGCTTCGTACGCCTGGTAGTTGCCCTCGAACCAGACGACCTGCGCGTCGCCTTCGAACGCCAGGATGTGCGTCGCCACGCGATCGAGGAACCAGCGATCGTGGCTGATGACGACCGCGCAGCCGGCGAACTGATAGAGCGCCTCTTCGACGGCGCGCAGCGTGTCGACGTCGAGATCGTTGGTCGGCTCGTCGAGCAGGAGCAGGTTGCCGGCGGTCTTGAGCGTCATCGCCAGGTGCAAGCGGTTGCGCTCGCCGCCCGACAGCTCTTTGCCCAGCTTCTGCTGATCGGAGCCGCGGAAGCCGAACCACGACGTGTAGGCGCGCGAGCTGATCTTCTGCTTGCCGAACTCGAGGAAGTCGGCGCCGAGCGAGATCTGGCTCCACACGCTCTTGTCGGGCGCGATCGCCTCGCGCGACTGATCGACGTAGGCCAGTTTCACCGTCGAGCCGACCTTGAGCTCGCCGCCGTCCGGCTTCTCTTGGCCGGTGATCATGCGGAACAGCGTCGTCTTGCCGGCGCCGTTGGGGCCGATGACGCCGACGATTCCGCCGCGCGGCAAGCGGAAGTCGAGGTTGTCGATGAGCACGTTCTCGCCGAACGCCTTCTTCAGATGGTCGGCGATGACGACGTCGTCACCGAGGCGCGGACCGATCGGGATCTGAATCTCGATCTCGTCCTGCTTGTGCTCGCCCTCTTGCGACAGCAGCTCTTCGTAGCGCTGGATGCGCGCCTTGGACTTTGCTTGGCGCGCTTTGGGCGACGCCTGCACCCACTCGAGCTCGCGCGCCAGCTGCCGCTGCCGCGACGACTCCTGCTTCTCTTCGTCGGCCAGGCGCTTGCCCTTCTGCTCGAGCCACGACGAGTAGTTGCCCTTCCACGGGATGCCGGCGCCGCGATCGAGCTCGAGGATCCAGCCGGCGACGTTGTCGAGGAAGTAGCGATCGTGCGTGATGGCGACGACGGTGCCGGGGAAATCGGTGAGGAACTTCTCGAGCCAGGCGACCGATTCGGCGTCGAGATGGTTGGTCGGCTCGTCGAGCAGCAGCATGTCGGGCTTCGACAAGCAGCAGCTGGCAGAGCGCGACGCGGCGCTTTTCACCGCCGGACAGCTTGGTCACGTCCGCGTCGGGCGGCGGCAGACGCAAGGCGTCCATCGCGATCTCGAGCGTGCGATCGAGCTCCCAGGCGCCGGCGGCGTCGATGGCGTCCTGCAGCTTGCCTTGCTCGGCCATGAGCTTGTCCATGTCGGCGTCGGGATCGGCGAACTTGTTGCTCACCTCCTCGAAGCGACGCAGCAGCTCCTTGGTCTCTTTGACGGCCAGCTCGACGTTTCCCTTCACGTCGAGCGTCGGATCGAGCACCGGCTCTTGCGGCAGATAGCCGATCTTGATGCCTTCGGCCGGGTAGGCCTCGCCGATGAACTCCTTGTCGACGCCGGCCATGATGCGCAGAAGCGTCGACTTACCGGCGCCGTTGCCGCCGATGACGCCGATCTTCGCGCCCGGATAGAACGAGAGGTAGATGCCCTTCAGGATCTCCCGCTTCGGTGGGACGATCTTGCGGAGCTCTTTCATCGTGAAGATGTATTGCTGCGCCATGGGCGCGATTTCTAGCACATCACGGGCAGGTCGTCGCCACCGAGCGTGACTGCCAGGTGTCCTCGTTCGTCAGGTACCACCAATCGCCGAGGAAGCAGCCGCTCGCCGTCTCGCCGCCGAACATGAACGCGAGCGAGCCCGTGATCGTGAACGCGGCGCCGGTGCGCGGCGTCGGCGGCGTGCCGGCCGGCGCCAAGCGCGTCGTCGTGGCGACGGTGCCGAGCGCGTCGACGTTGTCGATGGAGTAGACCGATGCGTTCGACAGCGCCAACAGCCGCATGGCCTGCGGATCCCAGCCGATGCCGTCGACGAAGCTGCCCGACTGATCGCCCTTCAACGTCACCATGGCGCCGGTCGCGCGGTTGATGGAGTAGCTGTCCATCTCCACGCCGTTCCAGGTGAAGATTTGGTCGCGCGTGGGATCGGTGGCGGCGGCGCTGCCGGTGGCGGCGGTGAAGTCGATGGGATCGGCCCAGGTGCCTTGGTCGCTGTCGGCGAACTGCAGCGGCTGCGCGAAGACGCCGCCGACGATGAGCTGATCGTCGTCCGAATCGTAGATGGCCCACGGCTGCTGCGTCGCGCTCGGCGCGTTACCGGCCGTCAGCAGCTGCGTCCATGTAAGGTTGTTGATATCGAGCGCCCAGGTCTCGCTCGTGGGACCGCCGACGTAGAGGATGCGGCTGCGCTTGGTGTCGAGCGCGGCGGCGTAGCGGGACCAGCCGCCGGGCGAATTTCCCGTCGGGGCCAGCTTCAACCAGCCGCTGCAGGCGCCGAAGCTGTAGCGCCACAATTCGTCGCTGTTGATGCTGCCGCCCGCCAAGTTCGTGCCCGTTTGCCCGCCGTAGAGGTAGATCTCGTTGTAGCTGGGTGCCAAGACAGCCGTGGCGAAGGCGCGCGGCGACGGGCCGGTCGTCGGGCACAGCTCGCTGCCTTTGACGCCGCAACCTGCAATCACGAAGCAAAACGAAATAAGCCAAGAACGCATGCGGCGCACTATGGATCAATCGGTCGCCGTTTGTCGTGAGGGTCGCTACAGCTGCGGTTCCCGTCTGCGTTTCGGCTACATCCTGGCGCCGATGCCGGCGCCCATTCCGCCGCCTTCGAACAGCGCTGGGCCGACGTGGACGCGGTGATCGAAGAGGACGCGGGCGCGGCCGGGCAAGTGCGCGGCGGCGACGACGACGGTGCTGAAGAGGGCGATGCCGTCGGCGACGCCGCCGGTCGAGCCCGGCGTCGGGCCATACAGCCGCAAGAGATCGCGATCGCGCAGGTAATCGAGCGTGTAGCTGTGGTTGAAGCTGATCATGTCGCGCATGACGAGCTGCTCGTGCGCTTCGAAATACGAGACTTGGCGCGCCGGCCGCGGCGTGACGCCACCGCAGCGCAGCTCGGCGCCGCTCTCGTCGGCGCAGGGATCGGCGGTGAGGCGCAGCGGACCGCGCGGAATCGGCTCCGCGTGCACCGCGCCCGCGGCCAACAACAAGAACGCCATAGCTTGTATTCGCAACACGAAGCCTGCATTTGCAAGCGTGAGACCGCTGCCTCCTCGAGTCGCGTCAATGCGCTGCGGCCACGTTTCCTAACGATTATTCGGCGCCGATTCGATATCGCCTGCGTGCACCGGTTTCGCGCTGGGATAAATGTTTTCTCCGCGATCGGGAACTGCGGTCACCTCCCGTCCGAATCGCGAGAAATCAGGCGAAACCTGCAGCCGCGGTGGCGTCGCCGCGCGCTGAATCGCCGCCGCGACACATGACGCCGAATATCAGAAACATCATTGATATCGCGCGTCATGAAATCGATTCTTGGTCGCTAAATGGGGCTTGGCGCGACGGCTGCAGGATCCCTTGGCGACTGGAGGTGACCATGAAGGTCCGTAACGTCTTGCTCGGCTTCATTGTGTGCGGCGCGGGTGCCTGCGCATCGTCGGTGGAGCTGGAGAATCAGTCGCGTGTGCATTCGCTGCGCGCCGACGCGGCGGCTCAGGGTCGCGATTACGCGGTCGCGGCGCGCGAGAAGGAGGAAGCGCAAGAGCTCCACGAAAAGGCCATGAAAAAGGCCTACAAAGAGGGGCGCACCGACGTTGTCGTCCCGGCTGACGTGAGCGCGCCGCCGACTCCGTAACGCGTTGCGCGAAGGCGCGCGGGCGCTGTCGTGCGCGGCCCGCGCGCCTTGACAGCGCGGCAAACCGTGGCCATCCATGCTGCGATGTCGGCGGCGCGTCGGTGGCACGTCCTCGTTCGGCTGGCGCTCGCCTGCCCGGCGCTCGTGCTCGTCGGCGCAGCCAGAGCGTCGGCGGCCTACGCGGCGAGCGCCAAGCCGGCGGCGGCCGCGACCGAGACCGGCCGCGCGCTCGCGCGCCGCGCGGCGCCGCGACTATCGGCCCGATCGTTCGCGAACGTCACGCGCGACGCCACGCTGCATGCGCGTGCACCCCGCACGTCGGCGCGTCGCAGCGCGCCGGTCGCGCCGCTCTATCTGTTTCATTGCGCCTTACTGATTTGATTATTCCTTCTCCGCGGATTCGAGAGCTTTCGAATATTTCTCCGACCGGAGGACGGGATATGTCCATTTGGAATTCGATCGTGCGTTATATCGATCCGCTGGTGCCGCGCCGCTCGCGAATGCGCCGGCGGCAGCCCACTTCAGCGACGGACGCTGCGGCCGACGATGTCGTGCACGGGTCGTCGTGGCAAGCGGAGCGGCCGCTCGTGTGCCGCGTCTGCGGATATCGCAGCGGGCCCGAGCATAAATATTGTCTGCGCTGCCTCACCGAAACGATGGAGCGCGCGCCGTGAATGGGCGACGATATCGTTAATTCGATATTCGCCGCCGTCGAATGAACGCGATTCGCAATCAGTCGACGATGCGTTTACCGCGGCGCATGCGCTGCAACGTGCGTCGATGAATCCCCAACACCACCGCCGCCTCCGACAGATTCCCTTCGCACAGAAACAGCACCATATCGATATGGTTGCGAATGACGTTCTTGAGTTGGAGGTCACCGAACCCGCGATGCTCGGGCGACTTACGACGCTTGGCGCGCTTCTTCAAAGATCTGCTCCTCTTTAGATCATACTGTCGTTCGTCGCCGGCGGATCGACTGCTGAGACAATCTGTCGCAGCGGCCCGGCTCGGTCATAAGCGCCGCCGCGGCGATTGCACCGGTTGTCACGCGACAAAGACAACGATCAGCGCATCTCGCCGAGCACGTGGCGCAGCTTGCCGAGGATGAGGTCGATGGCGATGTGGTTGTCGCCGCCTTCGGGCACGATCAAGTCGGCCCAGCGCTTCGAGGGCTCGACGAACTGCAGATGCATCGGCCGCACGGTCGCGTAATACTGCTCGCGCACCTGCTGAAACGTGCGCCCGCGCTGCTCGAGATCGCGGCGAATGCGGCGAAAGACGCGCAAGTCGGCGTCGGTGTCGACGAAGATCTTGACGTCGAGCAGCTTGCGCACGCGCTCCTCGACGAAGACCAAGATGCCTTCGACGATCACGATGCGCGTCGGCTCGACCCGGCGCGGCTCCGGCAGGCGCGAGTGCGTCTTGAAGTCGTAGTTGGGCACGTCGACGGCGCGGCCTTCGCGCAGCGCCATCAAGTGCTCGACCATCAAGTCGTTGTCGAGCGAGTCGGGATGGTCGTAATTGAGGTGCGTGCGCTGGTCGAAGGTGAGGTCCGAGCGATCGCGATAATAGCTGTCGTGATCGACGACGCCGACCGATTGCGCCGGCAGACCTTGCGCGATTTTGCGGGCGACAGTCGACTTTCCCGACCCAGTGCCACCGGCGATACCAATGAGAAGCGGCCGTTCCAAGCGGCGTGACATTAACAAATCGACGACGAATGGGAAGCGAAGATGCAGCGTTTTAGCGGCGAATTGCGCGCTGAAAACGGGAATTCCGGGCGTCGTGCGCGCGGACTACGGCCGCAGCCGCGCCGGCGCGCCGTCGGCGATGGTCGACGGCCGGGCCGGTGGAACGCGGCCGTAATGCAGGTGGCTGGCGACGCGCTGGTAGAACATGCGAATGTGCTCGCGGCCGTTGTGCCCGAGCGCGTCCGACACCGCGGGCGCCAAGTCGACGATGCCGCGCCAGTCGCCGGGCTCGTCCTTGTGAATCTTCATGCCCCATTCGCCCGTCGGCATGATGGCGCCGAACGGCCCGCGGTCGAGCACCTCGCACAGCGCGAACTGGCCGGTGCGCGGGTTCTCCAAGATGAGCGGCGTGCCGCACGGCAGCGTCCGATGCGCGCACACCAGCTGTCCCGGCTGAATCTTCTGATGCGTGCACGACAGGTGCTTGCCGGCCAAGAGATCGCCCGGGTCACCGAAGCGCGTCGCCAAGCCGCGATCGTAGCGCAGCGTCGTCAGCCCGAAGAGCGCCGTCACGAGCACGTGAATGGCCGTGATCAGCAGCGTCATGACGCCACCTGCGCCGGCTTCTCGGCGAGCGCGGCGCGCAACGCCGCGATGCTCGCCGGGGTCGTGCCGCAACAGCCGCCCACCGCCGAGGCGCCGGCGTCGACGAGCGCGGCCGCGTGGCGCGCGAACGTCTCGTTGGACTCGGTCGAGCGGCCGGTGGCGCACTTGTCCGACATCTTCGCCTGCGGCTTGGCCCACACCGGCAGCGTGAAGCGCTCGCGCAGCGCGACGACCGCCTGCAGCATGCGCTCGGCTTCGATCGCGCAGTTCACTCCGACGGCGTCGGGCGTCACATCTTCTAGGGCGCGCACCATCTTTGCCATCGGCACGCCGTGCGGAGTTTCGAGCCCACTAATTCCCGGCATCAGCGCCATCGACGCGATTACCGGTAGTTGCGGCGCGCCCAAACGTACGCCTTCGATCGCCGTGCGCAGCTCGGCCGGATGGAACTGCGTCTCCAGGTGAATCGCGACCACGCCCGCCGCGCACAAAGCCGCCGCCGCTTCGGCGTAGGCGTCGCGCAGCCAGCCGAGATCGGCGTTGGGGCCGAGCGGCAACGTCTCGCCGGTCGGACCCAAGCTGCCCACGATCTCGCACTTCGGCGCCGCTTGTTGCGCCAAGCGCACGGCCTCGATGCACAGCTCGGACACGCGATCCGCCAAACCGAAGCGCGCCAGCCGCGGACGCGTCGCGCCGAACGTGTTCGTCTGAATGACCTCGGCGCCGGCCGCCGCGTAGGCCGCATGGATCGCGCGCACGTCATCGGGATGCGACAAGGTCCACGACTCGGGCGACTCCTCGCGCACGCGCAAACCTCTGGCGATGAGCTCGGTGCCGAGCCCTCCATCCAGCAGCAGCGGTCGTGGTCGGTCCAGTCGCATTCGGGTAGATCGCATAGCCCGCTCGTGCGTTTTGATCAAGCGTGCCCATCTACATCAATAATCACGATGAGTTACAAAAAATGGTCGCACGCGCGACACTTGCCGGCGGGGCTGCGGCGGTGGCCGCGCTGTTTCTGCCGGCGACCCTGGCGACGCTGCTGACGGCGCTGATCGTCACCTGCGCCGTCGCGCCGCCGCGTGATTGGGCGGGCGCGGTGCCGGCGCTGATGTGGGCGATCGTCGCCGCGGCCGGCGCCGAAATGGGCGGGCGATTGGGCGTCGGCGTGACGGCGGTTGCCGTCGCTGCGGGGCTTTCACGCGGGGTCGCTGGCGCGGCGCGTTGGACTTCGCTCGCCACCGGAACGGTAGGCGCGCTCACCGCCGCGATGGTGGTGAACGCGCTGAAGGCGACCGACGCCTTCGCGAGCGTGCCCGACGGTCTGCGTGCGCTCGGCGAAGGCGCCGTCGGCGGCCTCATCGTCGGCGTGTCGGGAATCGGCCGACTGCTCGCGCGAGCACGCGAGCCGCAGCTCGACGCGCTGGCGCAGCTGGCGGCGCTCGGCGATCAGTCGGAGCTCGGCCAGCTGCTCGGTCGCGCGGCGCGGGCCCATCGTGACGCGTTGGCGGCGATGGGCGACGAGGCGCCGGCGGCGCGCGCGGCGGCCGACGATCTCGTGCACAAGATGACGCGCTTCGGCCGCCGTTGGCGCGACCTCGAGCTGGAAGCGGCGCGCTCACGACCCGACGAGCTGGGCGCGCGCCTCCTTTTAATGGGCCGCAAGCTGGAGACGACGACCGACCCGCTGGCGCGGCTCGAGCTCGGTCGCGCGCAAGAGGCGATCACGGCGCAGCTCGGCTATCTCGACGAAATCCGTCACGGTCGCGAGCGGGCGATGGCGCGGCTGGAGCATCAAGTGGCGGCGCTCGAGCGGCTGCGGCTGGCGGCGCTGCGGCATCGGTCGGTCGACGCGGCGCGGCTCGGCGCCGAGCTGCAGCCGGTCGTCGACGAGCTGGCGCAAGCGGGCGGCGACTTCGACATCGCGTCGGACGCGCTCGCCGAAGCGTCTACTGACACAATGGTGGCAGGAGTGTTGCCGCCTCGATCTTGATGGTTGGCAACGGCCGTCCTATGCTGCGCTCATGTTCAAATCGGCTCTCGTTCTGACGATCGCAATCGGGCTGCCCGGCGCAGCGTGGGCCGACGAGGCCGACGCGCACTATCGATCGGGCCTCGCCTACAAGCAGCAGAACAAGACCGACGAAGCCATCCAAGAGTTCATGCTCGCCATCAAGCAGCGGCCGGACTACGCGGCGGCCGAGTTCTCGCTCGGCGTCACCTATAAGATGAGAAACCAGCTGAACGAGGCGGCCGAGCACCTCGAGAAGGCGGTCAAGCTGCAGCCGAAGACGGCCGACGCGCACGCCAGCCTGGGCATGGCCTACTACAAAATGGGGCGCATCGACGACGCGCAGAAGCAGCTGGAGCAGGCGGTCGAGATCAACGCCAACGAGGCCAGCTGGCAGTATTCGCTCGGCAAAATCTACCGCGACAAGAAGGATTTCGGTAAAGCGATCCCGCACTTGGAGCAGGCGGTGCTGCTCGATCCCAAGGACGCGAACGGGCTGTCGAACTTGGGCGTGGCCTATCGGCAGACGAACAAGAACGACGAAGCGGCGAAGTACTTCTTGAAGGCGATCGAGCTCAAGCCGGACGTGGCCGAGTTTCACTTCAACTTGGCGGTCGTCTATCGGCGGCAGCAAAAGACGAATGAGGCGATCAGCGAGTATCAGAAGGCGATCGCCATCGACGGCAAGATGGCCGACGCGCACCACGATCTCGGCGTCCTGTTCGCGCAGCTCAAGCGCAACGACGAAGCGATCGAGCAGTGGAACGACTATATCGACTTGAAGGCGCAGCAAGATCCGAAGCAGGCGGCGATCATTCGCCAGCACGTCAAAGACCTCGGCGGCACGCCACATTAATAGATGCTGCGCTGGCTAGCTCTGGCGCTCGTCGGTGCCGCCGTGTGCACCGTGGGCGATCATCTGCACGCGACCCACGGCGTGCTCTATTACGCGCATCCCGTCGTCTGGGATCAGGCGTGGTGGGTGCCGTTGTTGTTCGCGGGCGCGTCGCTGGCGGCGGTGGCGGGCGCGACCTTGCCGCGGCGGCTGCTCGGCTCGCGCGACGAGCGGCCGGCGACGGGGCGCGAGATGGCCGGCGACGGGATCGCGTTCGCGACGGCGTATGCAATCACGTCGTTCTTGCCGGCCGATCGTCCGAACGTGACGCTGGCACTGCTGGCGGCATGGTGGCTCGGGCGGGTCGTGCGCGGTCGGGCGACGTGGCTGATCGTGTATTCGCTGATCATGGCCGTGTCGGGCACGGCGTTCGAGGCCGGCTGGTCGGCGCTCGGCTTCTTCTTCTATCGTCATCCCGACTTCGCGGGCGTGCCGCGTTGGCTGCCCGGCATCTACTTGCACGCCGCGCTGATCGCCGGCCCGCTCGAACGCACGCTGCGCGGCCCCGACCGCTAGCTCGCTCTGCCGAAGTCACCGACGTGCGATCGAAAGCCGTCGCGCTCCGAGGTTTCGCTATTCGATGAGCGCGTCGAGGGCGGCGCTGACGTCGCGCACGCCGACGAGCTCCAGCTCCGGCTTGCCGGGCAGGCGCGAGCGCGACAGCTCGGGCAGCACGCAGCGACGGAAGCCGAGCTTGCGCGCCTCGGCCAGCCGCAGCTCGACGTTGCCGACGGCGCGCACTTCGCCGGCCAAGCCGACCTCGCCGAAGCAGAGCGTCTGCGCGTCGACCGGCCGGCCGCGCGCCGATGACGCCACCGCCGCCAGCACGCCCAAGTCGCTCGCCGGCTCCGACAGGCGCACGCCGCCCGCGACGTTGACGAACACATCCTGCCCGAGCACGTCGATGCCCGCGCGTCGCTCGATGACCGCGAGCAGCATCGAGACGCGGTTCGGGTCGATGCCGAGCGCCGTGCGTCGCGGCATGCCCGCCGCGTGCGCCACGAGCGCCTGAATCTCCACCAAGATCGGCCGCGAGCCCTCGACCGACGCGACGACGACCGAGCCCGGCGCGTTCAGCGGTCGCTCGGCCAAGAACAGCGCCGACGGATTCGTCACCTCGCCCAACCCTTCGGCGCGCATCTCGAAGACGCCCATCTCGTTCGTCGAGCCGAAGCGATTCTTCGTCGTGCGCAACACGCGATAGTTGTGCGTCCGCTCGCCTTCGAAATAGAGGACGCAGTCGACGACATGCTCGAGCGTCTTCGGACCCGCCAAGCCGCCATCTTTCGTGACGTGACCGACGAGGATGACGGGCACGTTGCGGCCCTTGGCATACGTCAACAGCCGGCCGGCGGCTTCGCGCACTTGAGCGAGCGAGCCGGGGATCGACTCGAGCGCCGCCGAATGCATCGTCTGCACCGAGTCGACCGCGAGCACCGCCGGCTTCAGCGACTCGGCTTCGGCCAGCACGCGCTCGAGCTGCGTCTCGGCCAAGACGTGCAGCGCCGCCGTCTTGATGCCGAGCCGCGCCGCGCGCAGCGCCGTCTGCTGCACCGATTCCTCGCCCGAGACGTACAGGACCTTCTTGCCCGAGCGCGCCAAGCCGTCGAGCGCCTGCAACAGCAGCGTCGACTTGCCGATGCCGGGCTCGCCGCCGAGCAACACGAGCGAGCCGGCGACGACGCCGCCGCCGAGCACGCGGTCGAGCTCGCCGATGCCGCTCGACAGCCGCGGCGCGTGGTCGATGGCGACGTCACCGATCGAGCGCGGCTTGTCCGACGACGTGACCGAGCCGGCAGGCTTGGCGTCGCTCGTGCCGCCGACCTCCTCGACGAGCGAATTCCACTCGCCGCATTCGGGACAGCGGCCGAGCCACTTGGTCGACGAATAGCTGCAGCTTTGACAGACGAAGCGCGCGCTCGTTTTGGCCACGCGAGATTATCGGCGAGTCGAACGAGAAGTTGCGCGGAATCGGCGGAGAATTGCGAAGCAGCGAGCGCTAGAACTTGACGATGAGGCGCGCCTGGAACGTCTGCGCGATGTTCGGCGACGACTTCTGATACTGCGTGCCGTAAATGTCGCCGGGAATGCCCAAGGCCGCGAACGGGAAGAGCACGCCGTAGACGAGACCGGCGTAAAAGCCCTCTTCTTCGTTCTTGTACATGAGCTGACCGTCGATCTCGAGGCCGAGGTTGTAGCTGTTGCCGGGATAGCCGACGGGGTGGTTGGCCAGCGCGTACATCAAATCGACGCGGGCGCCGAAGTTGTCGATGATGTCGTAGCTGACGCCGGGCTTGAAGTAGGTCGCGTTCGAGACCGTGCCCAAGATGCGGCGGAACAAGATCAAGTCGACGTGATAGTCGGGATCGAAGCTGAAGCGCCCGATCTGATTGTTGATCGGCGCGTACGTCGCGTGCTGGAAGTTGGTGATGGCGTTGGGATCTTCCGAGTCGTCGCCCGAGGCGTAGCCGACCTCGAAGAAGATCTTGAGCGCGTCGTGGAGCAGCTTGTAGTCGGCTTTGGCGACGAAGCCGCCGGTCAAGATGCGCGTCGAGCCCTTGTAGCTGGCGCCGTAGATGTCGCTCAGGTTGCCGATGGTGCCGACCTGCATCGCGCCTTCAGCCTCGATGTGCAGCTTCTTCCAGTTGAGGCGCAGCCAAATGTCGGGGATGAACTCCTTGGCGTGGCGCGGATGCAAGCCGGCCTGCAGCGACTGCTCGGTGTTGCCGCTGAGCGCGAGCGAGCCCGTCTGATCCCAATCTTGCTGGCGATAGATGAAGTAGCCGCCGTAGTTGAAGACGATCTTGCCGGCGTCGAGCTTCTCGCGCAGCTCGTCGGGCTTGTCCTGCTTGCCGAGCGCCAAGGCCCACTGCGAGACGTCGTCGAGCGTGTCGGCGTTGTAGAAGACGCCCTGGCCTTGCTGTGGGCCGATGATCTGCGTCGTCGGGCCGGTGGCGACCCAATCCCACATGAAGGCGATGAAGTGGCCCCACAGCTTCGACGCGAACATGACGCGGTCGACGTTCTGGCCGTAGTCGCAGTCGAAGCAGTCGCCGTTGTTGATGAACATGCCGGTGCCCCATTCGTTGGGCATGCGGCCGAAGCGCAGCTCACCGAAGGGCGTGCGCACTTCGGCCCAGGCGCGCTTGGCGACGATGGAGTTGGTGACGGCGTTGACGCCGGCGGTCTGCGTTTGTGCGCTGGTGGAGCCGAAGACGTAGGGCACGTCGCCCGACTTCGTGGCCGCGCCGCCCGACGCGCCGGCGTTGTTGAGGTAATAGCCCTGCGGCGTCGAGCCGAGGACCATGTTGTCGAAGACGTCGAACTGCGCGTGGACGCGGACCTGCTCGGTGACGTTGATGGTCGGCTCGAGGCGCATGCGCATGTCGGCCGACGTCAGATTGTCGGTGCGGCAGTTGGTGTTGTTACGCTGCGCGCAGCTCGAGGCCGGGTTGAGCGGGTTGGACTTCTCGCCGGTCGAGCCGAACTCACTGTAGGGAACGGGGAACGACGCTTTGGGGCCGAGCGTCTGGTTCCAGATGCCGAGGTTGAGCTCGTGGAAGAGGTACGAGCGGAAGCGCAAATAGCCGTGCAGCTCGAAGAATTGCAGCGTCTTTTCATGCTGCTGCGGCCACGCCGGCAACGGCTGCAGCGCTGGGTTTTCCTCCTGCTGATTGGGCGTTTCCTCGGCCGGGCCTTCCTCTTTTTCCGGCGGTTGCTGCGGTCCGCCCATGCCACCTTGGCCACCTGGGCGCCCCATGCCGCCGCCGGCACCGCCACCACCAAACTGTGCGAACGCCGGCGTCGCCGTCGCTAACAACGCAGGAATCAGCAACACGGACCAGCGGCGCATTCGTCTCTCCAGAAGGAACGCCATCATCAAAGAGGCGCGACTATAGGTAGGCTTCCCGGTACCGTCAAGGACGGGCTATGATGGCAACCGGGATGGATCATCGACGAGCGGCTTGGGTTGCCTGTGCGATGATCTTCGTTGCCGGCTGTCATGGCCCGAACGCGGTTTTGCTGACCGTGACCGCGGACGCCAAGGTCGAGCAATATCAGCTGTTCGTCCACGATGACGACGCCGATCAGGTGGTCTATTCGAGCGGCTTTTCGACGCCGGGCTCGCCGCCGCTCGATCTGACCGTCGACAAGCTGAAGCTGGCGCTCAAGCTGTCGCGCGGCGGGCACTTCACGTTGTTGTTGGTCGGCGTCATCGGCGAAATCGCCAACGGCAAACCGTCGAGCGGCGCGACTGTGCTCTTTTGGGGCGGCAAAGTCCACGTCAACGGCACGATGGACGTGGACGCCCATATGTTGACCGTGCCCGCGGGCGACGACGCCGACGGCGACTATTGGCCCGACGCCGGCCCGTTCATGCAGCACGTGCCGGCCGCGGCGCAGCTCTACGCCGGCAAGACCAACGTGCTCGACTGCGACGACAAGCTCGACGACCCGCCCAACGCGAGCGGCGTCGCCATCATGATCAAGGCCTCGCAGATCAACCCGTTCGCCACCGAGATTTGCGGCGACGGCTATGACGAGGACTGCAACGGCAACGCCGACGAAGCGTGCGTCGACAAAGACGGCGATCACGACGTCAAAGGCCACGACTGCGACGACGGCGACGCCAAGCGCCATCATCCGACCGACATCGATCCGTTCCCCGATCCGCCCAATTGCTGCGGCTACAGCCTCGGCAAGGACGGCACCAGCGACGCCTTCACCAACTTCTTGGGCCAGCCTTTGTGCCCGACGAAGCGCTGCGGCGACGGCATCGACGAGAGCTGCCGCGCCGTCGCCAACGACCCGAAGAACGACACCACCTGCATCGTCGACAACGACTGCGACGGCTATCCGGCGCCGCCGCAGGGTGACGACTGCGACGACAACGACCCGACCGTGCATCCGGGCGCTTACGAGCCGTGCGGGTCGACGCGGGATCTCAACTGCAACGGCACCATCGGCGAAGGCTGCGTGCCCTGCGACCTCGACGGCGACGGCTTCGAGCGCGTCGACGCCACCAACGGCTGCCCCGACGTCAACGACAAGCACAAGGGCATGGTCGACTGCAACGACGACGACTCGGCGGTCTATCCGGGCGCGACGCTGAAGGCCGGCGGCACCGAGGGCGGCGTCAGCTCCATCAGCAAGGTCGCCGTCGGCTTACTCGGGTTTTGCCGCGGCTTTTACGAGCCGGGCGGTCCGATGAGCGTCGGCGGCACGGGCAAGATCAACGCGTTCGGCGGGCTCGTCGGCGACGCCGATTGCAACGGCGTGGCCTACGAAGGCTGCCCGGCGACGGTCGATCCCGGCTGCGACCTCGATGGCGACGGCTGGCCGGGCGTGCAGACGAGCAACGGCAAGAACTGCAACCCACTCAACGTGCAGCTCGACTGCGACGACACCGATCCGACGACTTATCCGTCGGCGCCGGCGAACTGCAAGTCGGCGACGGCCAAAGATTGCGGCTCGCCGCTGACCGATTGCACCGGCGATCTCGACGGCGACGGCTATGTCGGCACGCCGAATGGGCCCGACTGCGACGACAAGAACGCGGCCGTGCATCCGTTCGCGGTCGAGCTGTGCAACGGCGTCGACGACGACTGCGATGGCTTCATCGACGAGGGCAACCCCGATCCGTCGGGCAAGCCGCTGGTGACCGCCGGCGCGCCGACCAGCTGCACCGACTCCAACACCGGCGAGTGCGCCAAGACGTTGGGCGCGTGCGTGTGCTCGATCGCGCAGCCGGTCATCGATCCGCTGCTGGCGACGCTGGCGATGCCGCGCACGATGTGTCCGGGCGAAGGTACGACCGGCAAAGCGCCGAGCTGCTTCGGCGCCGGCCAGCCCAAGCCGCAGAGCTGCGACGCGACCAACCCCAAAGACGACGACTGCGACGGCCGCGTCGACGCGCCCGACGGCGTGCGCTTGGCCGTCAAAGGCATGACCTGCGGCATCAACGTCGGCCAATGCAAAGCGGGTCTCGTCACGGCGTGCGACATGACGAAGACCAACTGCTTCGAGGCCTTCGGTCGCACGGCCGCGTCGACGCAGTGGTACGTCTGCTCGACGGCGGCGCCCGATCCCATCACCGTCTGCCCGACCGCCGAGCTCTGCAACGGCCTCGACGACGACTGCGACGGCCACGTCCCCGGCGACACCAGCGGCGCGCCGCCGCCCGGCCCCAGCCTCGACGAGTTCGACCACGACAAAGACTTGTACATGGCGTGTAACACCTGCGCCGGGTTGACGTTGGCCGCGGGCCTCGTCGGCTGCAACGACTGCAACGACGGCGATCCGACCGTGCATCCGGGCGCCACCGAGCTTTGCAACGGCATCGACGACGCCTGCGCCGGCGCCGGCTTCGTCGACGGCAAAGACGACTGCGGCAAAGGCGGCCACGCGACGCAGACGACCTGCTGCGGCAGCAACGGCTGCCGCAACATCGCCACCGATTTCACCTACTGCGGCTCCTGCACCGCCAACACCTGCTCGGCGACGACGGCCAACATGTGCGCCGGCGGCGACTGCTCGTGCGGCGGCGGCGCCGCCTGCACCGGCGGGCTCACCTGCACCGGCAATCCCGGCAGCTGCACCGCCGGTCCCGGCTCGACCTGCATGGCCAACAGCGACTGCACGCCGCAAACCGGCCAAGCCGCCGGCCGCTGCATCGACGGCCACTGCTGCGCGTTGCCCGATACGTCGGCGAGCTGCGGCACTTGCAAGAGCTGCACGGGCGCCGGCGGCACGTGCACCAACGTGACGCCCGCCGGCACCGCCGCGCCGACGGACGGCTGCCCCGACGGCGCCGGCAACACCGTGTGCGACGGCAACGGCCGCTGCGTCAAGTCGAAGGGCGCGACCTGCGCCATCGGCACCGACTGCTTCAGCGGCTTCTGCGCCGACGGCGTCTGCTGCGACACCGCCTGCACCGGCCAGTGCGAAGCCTGCAACTTGGGCGGCAAAGGCGGCACCTGCTCGGCCGTCACCGGCGCGCCCGTCACCGGCGACACGCCGTCGCGCACCGCCTGCACGACGGGCGCGAGCGAGTGCGCCGGCACCTGCGACGGCACCGACGCGCATCGCACCGCCTGCCAATATCCGGGCACCACCGTCGCCTGCCCGCAGGTCTGCACGCCCGGCACCGGCGGCGCCGCGGCGACGACGGCGACGCCCGACTGCAACGGCATGGGCGCCTGCAGCGCGCCGGGCGCCGGCACGCCGTGCGCCAACAACAGTACCCGCTGCAACACCGCCAACACCGCCTGCCTCGCGCTCTGCACCGGCGACGGCGATTGCGCCACCGGCTACTACTGCGACGGCACCGGTGCCTGCGTGAAACAGAAGGCGAACGGCGATGCGTGCAGCGAGGCCGCGGGCGGCGCCGGCCAATGCCTGACCGCCAACTGCCGCGAATGCCCCGGCGGCAGCACCCGCTGCGTCGACGGCTTCTGCTGCAACACGACCTGCACCGGCGACTGCCAGAATTGCGGCGCCGCCGATACCTCGCCGAAGGGCACGTGCGGCTTCAGCGTCATCGGCACGCCCGGCCGCAATTCCTGCGGCAGCAACCTCTTGTGCAGCGGCGCGGCCACGACCTGCCCGACCAGCTGCACCGTCGACACCGAGTGCACGACCGGCTTCTACTGCAACGCCACCGGCAAGTGCACCGCCGAGCTGACGTCGACGAGCGCGTGCGCGCCCGCCAACTGCTTCGGCACCAACAGCTGCCGCCAATGCCAAGGAGACCAGCCGTGCCCCGTCGGCCTCGTCTGCCCGTAGCGTCGCTGCTCGTCGCAGTCGTGGCGCTCGTCGCGGGCTGCGTGCCGGACACGGGCGAGCTCGTCGAAGTGCGCGGGCCGGCCAACGAGACGTCGCTGGCGGCCGGGATTACGACGCTCGATTTCGTCGTCGCGCATCAGTCGTCGTGCGGGCGTTGGGTCGGCGTGGCGCCGGCCAATCACACGCGCGTCGACGTCAAAGGGCGCGATCTGACGAAGCGTCCTTACGACTTCCTGATCGAGCCTACGCATCAGACCAACTTGGACGATCTCGTCTATGTCGCGGCGTTGGCCTATGCGGACGATGGTCGGCTCGTCGGACAGGCGACGTTCGGCGCTCATCCGTTCGCGAAAGACAAGGTGTTGAAGCGCGTGCAGCACCTCGGGCTCTTCGGCTCGGCGTCGGTCGCCGGCGGGCCCAAATACGTGGCCGTCGACGGCTGCGTGTGCGCGCCCGGTCAGCCGTGGATCGGCACCGGCACCGGCACCGGCTGCGACGTCGATGTCGTGACGACCTTCGCGCGCTTGGGCGACACGCTCGGCTGCGAATTGCCCGCCGGCGAGGCGCTGCCGGTCAAATGCGACGGCCAGCAATATCCGAACGAAGTGCCCAACCGCGATCTGCCGTGCTGGGCCGCCGACGGCAACGGCGTCTGTCGTCTCGGCGTGCGCACGTGCGCCGATCAGGACGGCTTCGCGTACGACTCCGAGTGCAACACCGGCGGCAACGATCCGATGGCGCCGTCGAACGCCTTGTGCGCGCAGTATCTCGCGTGCGAGCAGACCGCGTGCGGCGACGTGGCCGGCTGCTTCACGAGCGCGTTTACGACGAGCGCCAACGTCAAGTGCACCTTGCGGGTCGACCCGACGACGCTGGAAGGCGCGCCCATCAAACCGTGCGGCAGCGACATGACGTGGACGGCGGCGTTGCCGGGCAGCTCGGCGACCGACATGAGCTGCTTGGCGACGGTCGTGTTGGGCACGCAGCAGCCGCCGCTGACGGTCGGCCTGGTGCAGGCGATGACGATGGGCGCGCAGACGCGCGCGACCAGCTGTCCGGCGACGCTGCAGATCGACGCCATCGACGCGCCCTATCCGATGGCGCTGCCGGCGACGGAGACGGTCGATCTCGTGGTCGGCGATACGCTGACGCACGTGACGATCACGATCGTGCAGGAGTGCAGCGCCACCGACCCGTCGCTGGTATGCTCGCCGGCATGACGCGCGCCGGAGAGCTGCTCATCGTCGGATTCGAAGGCAAAGAGGCGCCGCCCGAGCTGCTGTCGCGCATCGGCGCCGGGCGCGTCGGCGGCGTCATCTTGTTCGCGCGCAACTTGGGCACGCCCGACGAGATCGCGGCCTTGACCGCGGCGCTGCAAGCGGCGACGCCGGCCGACGCGCCGCCGCTCATCGTCAGCGTCGACCAAGAGGGCGGGCGCGTGCAGCGCGTGAAAGCGCCGCTGACGGTGTGGCCGGCGATGGCGCGCGTCGCGGCCGTCGGCGATCCGGCGTACACCGAAGCCGTCGGACGCGCGATCGGCCTGGAAGTGGCGGCGCTCGGCTTCAACGTCGACTACGCGCCGGTGCTCGACGTGCACACCAACGCCGACAATCCCATCATCGGCGATCGCGCGTTCGGCACCGAGCCGCAAGCGGCGGCGGGGCAGGCGTTGGCGTTTTGGCGCGGCCTCGAGTCGGCGGGCGTGCGCGGCTGCGGCAAGCATTATCCCGGTCACGGCGACACGGCGACGGATTCGCATTTGACGCTGCCGAAAGTCGACGCCAAGGAGCAGCGGCTGCGCGAGATCGAGCTGGCTCCGTTCGTCGCGGCGGCCAATGCGCGCGTGCCGATGTTCATGACGGCGCACGTCGTCTATCCGGCCGTCGACGTCGAGCCGGCGACGCTGTCGCATCGCTGGCTGACCGAGATACTGCGCGATCAGCTCGGCTATCGCGGCGTCGTCGTCTCCGACGATCTCGACATGAAGGCCGTGCACGAGCGCTGGTCGACGCGCGAGGTCGTGGCGCGCAGCTTGGCCGCCGGCGCCGATTGCTTCTTGGCCTGCCGCGACCCGGGCGTGCAGGCCGAGGCCGAGGCCGTGCTCGACGAGAATATGGCGCGCGGCGAAGACGGCGGCCGCGCGGCGGCGTCGATCGAGCGCGTGCGCGGCTTTCGCGCGACGTTGGCGCGCGCGCCGGCGGGATCTTGGCGCGCGCTGCCGCTCGACGAGCACGCCCGCTTGGCCGCGCGCGCGCAATAGCGCGACTCCCAAGGCGCGCACGCTCACTAGCGGCGTCGCGCGTTCGCAGCGTTAGCGCGCGTGCTGTCTCGTCGCCGGCACAGCCGCGCGACGCGACGATGACGATCGCGAAGAGAGCTCGCGCGCACCTTGCCGCGCACAGCGGCTGCGTGCGAGCGTTCGCCGCGCTCGCGAGCCCGCGAGCTACTGCCGAGGAGCGGCCGACCCATGCGCAGCAGCACACGTACGGCGCTCGCTTCGAGCGCGATTCTGGTCAGCATGTTGTCCACGCTGCTCGGCAGCGGCTGCGGCAGCGACGGCAGCCAAGCTGACGGCGGCGCCACGCACGACCATGACGACTTGAGCGCGAGCAGCGGCGCCGACCTCGGTCACGCCGGCAGCGACGACGACGGAGGCAGCAGCGTCGACGGCGGCGCGCCCGACCTGGCCGAAGCCGTCGCGCGCTACACCGATCTCGTCGACCCGTTCATCGGCACGGCGGGCACCAAGAGCATCAACTGCTTCCCCGGCGCCGTGTTGCCGTGGGGCATGGTCGCGGCCAGCCCCGACACGACCGTCTCGACGGGAACGCCGGCCAGCGGCACGCACGCGTCCGGCTACTTGTCCGAAGACGACCTCATCCAAGGCTTCTCGCACACGCGTTTGCAGGGCACGAGCACGCCCGACATCGGCGTCGTCATGCTCATGCCGGCCGTCGGCGCCGCGGCGTCGCTCATCACCGAAGCCGGCTACCACTCGACGTACGACAAGACGACGGAAGCAGCCTCGCCCGGCTATTACGCGGTGACGCTGACGAAGCCGAACGTGCGCGCCGAAATGACGGTCACGCGGCGCGGCGCGCACCATCGCTACACGTTCGTGTCGGCGCCGGCCGGCGGCGTCGGCCAAGTCGTGCTCGACCTCGGCCACGCCATGATCGGCACCAACATCATCGACGCGCAGCTGGCCGTGAACGGCAGCGTCCTCGAAGGCTACACGACGCCGAGCGGCCGCTTTTCCGGTCCGTCGGTCGGCGGCCTCAAGACCTACTTCTCGATTCAGTTCGATCCCGCGCCCACTTCCGTTTCGACGTGGACGGGCACGACCATCGACGCCACGACGACGAGCCGCAGCGGCACGAAGATCGGCGCCGTCGCCTCGTTCGCCGTCGCCGCCGGCACGCAGATTCACGCGCGCGTCGGCATCTCCTACGTCGACGTCGCCGGCGCGCGCGGCAATCGCGTCGCCGAGCTGCAGACGCTCGACTTCGACGGCGACAAGCAGCGCGCCAGCGACGCCTGGCAGACGCAGCTCGCCGCCGTCCGCTTCACCGGCGGCACCGACGCCGAGCGCACGATCATGGCCACCGCGCTCTATCACTCGATGGTCGTGCCGTCGCTGGTCACCGACGTCGATGGGCGTTATCACGGCTTCGACAACGCCACGCACACGGCGACGTTCGACTATCACACCAATTTCTCGATGTGGGACACCTATCGCACGGTGCATCCGCTGCTCGATCTCGTGCGGCCGGCGCAGCAGAGCAACTTGTCGCAGTCGCTGATTCAGATGGCGCGCGAAGGCGGCTATTTCCCGCGCTGGCCCATGGGTCACGGCTATCCCAACATCACCGCCGGCTCGCCCGCCGACGTCGTCGTCGCCGAGTCCTATCTGCGCGGCGTGCGCGGCTTCGACCCGTCGGAGGCCGTCGACCTCATGCTGAAGGAGGTCGACAGCCCGCCGCCGCCCGGCAGCCAACACAGCGGCCGCGAAGGCCTCGCCAGCTACCTGTCGGTAGGCTACGTCCCCGTCGGTACGGTCGTGCCCGGCGTCGGCGCGCGCGTCGTCGTGCGCACGCTCGAATACAACGTCGCCGACGCCTCCATCTCGGCGTTGGCGACGGCCATCGGCCGCACCGCCGACGCCACGCGCTCGCACACCTGGTCGCAGAGCTATCACACGCTCTGGGACACGAGCACCAACGTCTTCCGTGGCAAGAACGCCGACGGCACATGGACGACGCCGTTCAACCCGCTCACCGACGACGAGAACCTCTACTACGGCGCCAACGGGTTGCAGTATTCGTGGCTGGTGCCGCAGGACATGTTGGGCCTCATGGCGCTGCACGGCTCGCCCGATCTGATGACGACGCACTTGACGTCGTTCTTCACGCAGGCGCAGGCGGCGATCGCGGCCAATCAGCCGGCGAATTACTACATTCAAGGCAACGAGCCCGACATCAACGCGGCGTTTCTCTTTTTGGCGGCGGGCCATCCCGAGCTGACGCAGCGCTGGGTCGATTGGGCGGCCACGTCGTTCTACTCGACGGCGCACGACGGCCTGCCCGGCAACGAAGACGCGGGCGCGCTCTCGGCTTGGTACGTCTTGAGCGCGCTCGGCCTCTATCCGGCGACGGCGACCAACGTCTGGCTCATCGGCCGTCCCAGCTTCCCGCGCGTCGAGCTCAGCGTGCAAAACGGCACCCTCGTCCTCGATGCGCCGCTGGCCAGCCCGACCAACATCTACGTGCAGAACGTGACCTGGAACGGCGTCGTGCTCGCGCATCCGTGGATCACGCAAGATCAGATCGCCAACGGCGGCACGCTGCACTTCGACATGGGCCCGCAACCCGGCACGTGGGGCACGAACTTCGGCAGCTTCTAGCGCTTACTTATTGTCACTTCGACAATAAGCCCAGACTTCGCGTCACCGCGACAATAAGGTTCGACTTACTGTCGAATCGACAGTAACTACTTGCGACGCAAGAGCAGCGCTTCGCCGAGCAGCAGCAGCAGCAGCGCGGCGCCGAGCGTGTGCCATAGCTCGACGCGGCGCTTGGGCACCGCTTGCGCCGACGCCGCGCCGCCGCCGGCCGTGAGCGCGCGCAGCCGCGCGGCGTCGATGGGCGTCGGATCGGACTCGGCCGCGTCCACATCGATGACGAAGCTGGCGTCGGGCCGCGCCCGCATGACGCCGTCGCGACCGGCGGCGGCGACGCGGTAGATGCCGGGCTCGTCCGTGGCCTCGAAGCCGAGCAGCCGCCGCCCCGCGACCTTGTCCTTCTCGAACGCCAGCTGCTTGCCCGATGGTTGCGTCACTTCGACGCGAAGGTCGCCGTCGTGCAGCGGGATCTCGTGGCGCTGTCCGACGGTCTGCGCCGCTTCCGGATCGTGCATGGGCGCGCGGGCGAGATAACGCGTGGCCTGCTGCATGAGCGGCAAGAAGGCCGGCTGAATCGGCAGATCGGTCCAGTCGCGATCGAGCGTCGACGCCCACACGAGCACGCGGCCGGCGCCGAGGCGACCTTCGAGCAGCGCCGGCGCGCCGTCGGCAAAGCGCAGGAGAACCTGCCGTTCGCCTTCGGGGCGCGGGCGAAACAGCGCGTAACGCGAGAAGCGCGCCGCTTGCAATGCCTCGCCCGCCTGCGCGTCGGCGAGCGGCGCGAGCAGCGGATGATTGCGGTCGATGCGCCCGAGGCGCATGCCGTCGCCGCCGGCGCGGCGCTCGCCATCGTCGCGATCGGCGGCCGTGGCGCCGACGGTGCGCAGCGTCTGCAGCGGCTGCGGCAACAGATCGCCGAGCGCGCCGTTGTAAGCGTCGGAGTCGACGTTGTCGCCGAGCGCGATGAAGAGGCCGCCGCCGCTTTGCACGTACTCGCGCAGCGCGTCGCCGTCGGGCTGCTTGACGTTGCACAAGAAGACGACGTCGAAGTCGGCGAGGCGGCGACCGGCCAATTCGTCGGCGGCGACGGTGCTGACGTCGAGCTGTGAGTCGTCGCGATCGCCGGGCCGCAGCGCGGTCTCCAAGTAGAACACTTCGTCGTCGCGGCGCGAGGTGCGCGGATCGCCGTCGACGACGAGCACCCTCAGCGCGCGCCGGACTTCGACGCGGGCGAAGCGGCGGTCATCGAGCGGCAGGACGTCGGGCAAAAGCTCGGCGGTGACGTCGTAGACGCCGAGCTCGCCGCCGCCGGCGCGCGGCTCGAGCACGTGGAAGAAGCGCTTGATGGCGCGCCCGTGCGCCGGCACGTCGACGAGCCCTTTGGCCACGGCGTGCCCGTCGACGCGCAAGGTCATCGGCAGCTCCTTGACCGCTTGCGCGCCGAAGTTGGCGACGTCGACGGAGATGCGCACGCCGCGCGGCCCGAGATGCGGCGCCGGCTCGGTGCGCACGTCGACGACGGCGCGGTTGGCGGCCGGGGTCCCGTCGCTGACGTCGACGACGACGAGCTCGGGCCCGCGTCCGGCGGCCCACGGCGGCTCCGAGCCAAACCCATGCGCCGCCAGATCCGACAACAAGTAGACGCGATGCGCCGGCCGCGATGCCGTCACCAGAATCTGCGCCGCCCGCTTGAGCGCGCCGGTTATGTCAGTTGCACAATAAGTCGGGCGGATCTGGGCCAGCTCGCGCTGCAGCTTGATGCGATCGCCGGTCAATTGCGCCACCGGCGCGCCGCCGTCGCG
Organism: uncultured delta proteobacterium; assembly: GCA_963785725.1. Lineage (GTDB taxonomy): Bacteria > Myxococcota_A > Polyangia > Palsa-1104 > Palsa-1104 > JAQBQH01. The sequence goes on from CAWAWS010000007.1 coordinate 591,607, forward strand.
GGAGCCGAGGACGATGGCCACTTCCGAGTCGCTGCCGAGCGCGTCGAGGATGCGGCGCGCGCGATACTTCGCCGTCGCCAGCAGCGTGCGTCCGCTGCGCTCCGCCGACATCGACAGGGAGTCGTCGATGACGAGCACCGCCGACTGCGCGCCGGCCACCGCCGACGCCGGCAAATCGTGGCTCGTGGCCTCGACGAAGGGCTTCGCCAAGATCAGCGGCACCGCGGCGATCGCCAGCGCGCGTAAGAGTAGGAGCAGCCAGCGCTGCAGCTTCGTCCGCCGCGCGACGCGGCGATCGCTGCGCTGCAAGAGCTCCATCGCGGCGAAGCGGCGCACGCGCGCGCGGCTGCGGCCGATCAAGTGGATGGCGATGGGGATGGCGAAGGTTATTGTCGCAATGACGTAACCAGGCGACAGAAAGCCGAGCCCGCTCATCAGCGACGCCTGCCGCGCGTGCGCCACGCGCCGGTCAGGAACTGCAACAGCGCCTGCGACGGCGGCGTCGACGTGTCGATGAGGTGATACTCGACGTCGCCTTCGGCCAGACCGTCGCGATAGCCGTCGATGAAGCGGCCGAGCTCGGCCAAGTAGGCTTTGCGCACGTCGCCCGGATCGGCGATCAGCTTGGTGTCATCCTCCATCGACTCGAAGACGGTCGTGCCTTCGAACGGCAGCGTCAGCTCGTCGTGATCGAGGATGTGAAACACGGCCACGTCGTGCTTGCGCGCGCGCAGCCCGCGCAGGAGCGAGCGCACGCGCTCGTCGCTGCCGAGCAGGTCGCTGAAGAACAAGATGAGCGAGCGGCGCTGCGCCACCTCCGAGACGTAGGCGATGGCGCGCCCGAGATCGGTGCGCCCTTCGGCGACGACGCCGTCGAGCGCCGTCAACAGGTCGCCGAGGTGCCCGCCGCGCGATCGCGGCGGCAGAAAGCCGCGCAGCTTCTCGCCGAACGCGACCATCCCCACTTGATCTTGTTGCCGTAACAATAAGTAGGCGAGCGCCGCCGACAACATGCGCGCGTAGTCGAGCTTGGAGACGCCGCTGCCGCGATAGCTCATCGACGCCGAGCAATCGAGCACCAGATAGGCGCGCAGCTCGGTCTCCTCCTCGAAGCGCTTGACGTAGTATTTGTCGAACTTGCCGTAAGCCTTCCAGTCGATGTGCTTGATCTCGTCGCCGGGCGCGTACTCCTTGTGCTCGGCGAACTCGACCGACGAGCCGTGATGCGGCGAGCGATGCAGGCCCGACAGCGCGCCTTCGACGACGGTGCGCGCGCGCAGCTCCAAATTCTGCAAGCGGGCCAGCGCGAGCGGATCGAGCAGCTCCATGTCGACCTAGTTACTTATTGTACGAATGACAATAAGTCGGCACGTCATGGCCGCACGCTCTCGAGCAGACGATCGATGAGCGCGCGCGTCTTCACGCCTTCGGCTTCGGCGTGGAAGTTGGTGATCATGCGGTGCTGCAGCGTCGGATGGGCCAGCGCGCGCACGTCTTCGATCGTCGGCGCCGGCCGGCCGTCGAGGATCGCGCGCGCCTTCGCGCCGAGGATCAGGATACTGCGACGCGCGCGGCCCGGCGCCGAACGAGACGTTGTCGCGGATGAACGGCAGCGTCGACTCCGCCGGCCGCGTCGCGCGCACCAGCGCCACCGCGTAGCGCACGACGTGATCGGCGACCGGCACGCGCAGCACCAGCTCCTGCAGCGCCAGGATGCGCTCGGGCGACAGGACCTTCTGCGGCGACGGCCGATGAGCGCTCGTCTGCTGCTTGACGATCGCCACTTCCTCTTCCGCCGTCGGATAGCCGACGTCGACCTGGAACATGAAGCGATCGAGCTGCGCCTCCGGCAAGCGGATACGTGCCCTCCTGCTCGATCGGGTTCTGCGTCGCGAACACGAGGAACGGCGCCGGCAGCGGGTGCGTCGCGCCGCCGGCGGTCACGCGGTACTCCTGCATCGACTGCAGCAGCGCCGCCTGCGTCTTGGGCGGCGTGCGGTTGATCTCGTCGGCGAGCACGATGTTGGCGAACACCGGACCGTGGATGAAGCGGAACACGCGCCTGCCGGTCGCGTGATCCTCCTCGAGCACGTCGGTGCCGGTGATGTCCGACGGCATGAGATCGGGCGTGAACTGGATGCGGTTGAAGCTGAGGTTCAGCACCTCGGCGAGCGTCGAGATGAGCAGCGTCTTGGCGAGGCCGGGCACGCCGACGAACAGGCAGTGGCCGCGCGCGAACAGCGACGACGAGCAGCTGATCGATCGACCGCGCTGCTGGCCGATGATGCGCTTCTCCACTTCCGCTTTGATCTCGATGCGAGCGCGCGCGATCTCTTCTACGGCGCGCAAATCAGCTGGGGTCTCGGCCACCATCGGCCGTCAGTGTGCCACGAAACGGGCGGCGATGCCCGGCCGTCGACGCGACAATCACGCTGGCCGCGCGCGCGACGACGAGCGACGCGGCCGCGGTCGCGCTCGGCGGTGCGATTGCGCACAGCGCGCGCCCGTCGGCCCGTTACGCGCGCGCAACCTCAACGGGCCGTAGGCATTCCATGACCGCGACGCCGCCCAGCTCCGATTTCCAACGACGGGCGAGACGAAGGCTAGCGCAGCATTTGGCAGGCGCGCGCTTCGGCCGCCTCGCGCGCGTCCTTGGTCTTGCCGAACGCGCGCTCGAGCCCGCAGTGGACCGCCGGATCGAACGGGTTGATCGCCAGCGCCGCCAGCAAATACTGCTGCGCGCGACCGCTGTCACCTTTGGCCAACCAAGCCTCGCCCAGCGTCGCGTTGGGTGCCGCCTGATCGGGATAGAGCTCGAGCTCGCCTTCGGCGGTCGTGATCGCGCGGCTGGGATCGCCGAGCTCCAAATACGTGCGCGCCAGCTTGTTCGCCACCGACGGATGGCCGGGCCCGACGATCGCCGCCGCCTTCTCGTACTCGGTCGCCGCCGCCGCCAGCCGATGCCGCGCGCGCAGCATGCCGCCGAGCCGCGCCAGCTTGCGCGCCCGCTCTTCGGAGATGTGCGCCGAGTCGTCCTCGCTCGCCTCGGTCGTCTTGGCGCCCGACTTCTTGAACTTCAGCTCCGTCTCCGCCGGCAACAATCCCGGGTGCAGCCGCAACTTTCGCGTCCGCAGCCACGCGCGCCACTGCGGCTCGAAGTCGTCGAGCGGCTTGCCGTCGCGCAGCTTGCCGATGAGCGCGCGCAGCGCCGGCCAGCCGCCTTGCGCGTGCAAGTAGTCGACGACGGTGTAGACCTCGGCGAACGCCAGCGCCGTGTCCTCCTGCGACGGCAGCTTGGCCATCGACGGATGCATTTGCGCGAACGTAATCAGATGCTTGTGCGCCAAACCCGTCGCCAGCAAGTGCTCCATCACCGGCGTCAACCCGCCGCCGGAAGGACCACGCCAGCGGCGCTCTTCGAACTTCGCCAGCCCTTCGTGCAGCCAGATCGGCACCGTATTCTTCGAGACGCGCGTCACGATGTAATGCGTGAGCTCGTGCGTCAGCGTGTCGAGCCACGGATAGCCGGCGATGAGCGCGCGCGGCGACACGATCATGAGCCGGTTGTATTTGCACAAGGCGATCGTCCCCGACGTCTCGATCTCTTTGAGCGTCAGCGGCGACACGCGCGCCAGATCGGCCACTTCGGGATAGATCTCGACGCGCACCGGCTCCGACGGACGCCAGCCGAAGTCGTCGCCGAGCGCCGCGTAGGCGTGCTCGAGCGCGCCGAGCGCATAGTCGGCGAGCAGCGCGTCTTTGCCGGCCGAGTAAGAGACGACGAAGTGCTGTCCGCGCGCGACCGCATACTCCTTGGTCACGGCGTCGGTCGACTGCGCCAGGTCGCGCATGCGCGCCGCTTCGGCGCCGTTCTCGCCGCGCAACTTGCCGGCCGCCTCCGCGAACCGCTCGGCGGCGCGCGCGTATTGCCCGTGATGGAAGATCAAGTCGCCGTCGGCGAACGCCACTTCGGGATCGTGCGGCCGCGCGCGCAAAAGCGGCTCGAGCTCGCGCTGCGCTTCGTCGAGCCGCTGCTCCTCGACGAGCTGATAGACCCGCTCCGCCGACGCTGCGCGCGCAACGCCGCTCGGCAGTAGGATTACGAGAGCCAGCAGGCAGGCGCGCGTCATTTCGCCAGCTCCTCGTAGTAGCGCTTGAGCTGCTCTTTGTACTCGGTCGGCGCGCCGCGCTTCATGGCGTCGAGCAGATCCTGGCGGAACTCCTTGGGCGCGCGGAACTCGTCGGCGCCGGGAATGCGCACCGGCTCCTTGTCCATGCGCGTGTCGCCGCTGCCGTCGCGCGGACGCCGCTCGCGCTGCATCTGCTCCTTCATCTGCGACAGCTTGTCGAGCGCCTGCGACTCCTCGCCGACGGCTTCGCTCGCCGCCTGCCCGCGCAGCTGGCCGGTCGCGCGCTCCATGTGCTGCCCGGCCTCGCGCAGTCCCGGCTGCATGTCGCGCGGCAGCGGCAGCGCCATCGGCTTGCCGTCGGGCCCGAGCTTCGGCTTGCCCAGCTCCTTGCCGAGCTCCTGCACGTGCTTGCGCAGCTGATCTTGGCGCTTGGCCAGCTCCGCCAGCTTCTTCTGATCCTCGCTCGACATCAGCGACGACGGCCGCGGCATCGCCTTGTCCAGCTCGTCGACGACCTCGCGCGCCAGCATCTCATCGTCGCCGACCTGCTCGCGCGTCTTCTTGAGCTTCGGCGGCGTATGCGTGAAGCCGCGCTGCTCTTCGTCGTGCAGATCCATCGCCATGTTGCGCAGGCCTTCATGCGCTTGCCGCGCCATGCCGCGCGCCTCGTCGAGATCGCCGGCGCCGAGCGCGCGATCGGTGTCGGCCACGCGCGAACGAATCCGCTGCAGCTCCTCCTGATCGTACGGCGACACCGCCTGCGGATCGAGCGCGTCCAGCTGCCGCTTGAGCTTGGCCACCTTGTCGCGCGTCCGCTTCGTCAGCGCGTCGGCCTTGTCCTTCATCTGCCGCTGCACTTCGGCGCGCGCGCGCTGGCGCACCTGATCGGTCTCGTCCTTGACCCGCTTTTGCTCCTCGGCCAAGTCGGAGATCTTGTTCTCGACCTCGCCCAGCGCCTTTTCTTCGGGCCCGAAGCGCTGATTGCGATAGCCGCGCAAGTCCTGCTCCATCGACTGCATCATCTTGTCGAGCGACTGCGACATCTTCTCCAGCTCCGCCATCGCCTTGTCGACGTCGCCGCGCGCCAGCATCTGTCGCAAGTCATCCATGCGCTTCTGCAGATCGTTGTTGCCCATGGCCTCGGCGTTGAGGAACTGATCGGGCAGCTCCGACGACAGCTGCTTCGCCTTCTCCGCCAGCTCCGCCATCTTGCGCTCGAGCTGCTTCAGCTCCCGCTCGATCTCCTTTTTCACCGCTTCCGAGCGCGTCTTCTTGTAGTCGCTCATCAGCTGCTTCAGCCGATCGCGCGCCTGCGCCATCTCGTCGGCGACGGCGAGCAGCTCCTCGAGCCGCTGCTTGCCCAGCAGATCGTCGAGCAAGATGGCGTCGCGCTCGAGCTCGGCGACGTGCGCGCCGTTGCCTTTGTCGAGCGGCCGCGCCGCGCCCGCGTGCTGCGCCGACTTGCGCCGCTTCTCGCGCAGCTCGGTCAGCAGCTGCTCTTCGTCGTGCACGAGCTTGCCTTGGCGCGCGTGCATCTCGCCCAAGATGGTCTTGCCGTCGCGCGTCGACGCGCTCTTCGACTTGGGCAGCTCGGCCGCCGACTGCTCGGCGCGCGCCAACGCCAAGAGCAGCGCATCGGCGCGCGAATGAATCCGCGTGTAGCTCTCGACGAGCGCCTCATCGGTCGCGTCGTGCCTGACCTCGAGCCGATCGCCGAGGAGCTGCACCAGCTCGTCGAGCAGCGCGTTCTCGTCGGCGAGCGCACGCTCCGACTTCTCACGCGGGCTGAACATCACCAGCGTCAACGTCTTGGAGTGACCGATGTTCGGCCGCGGCTGATCGTCGTTGTCCTTGGCTTCCAAATGATAGGCGACCCGCGCGCCCGGCTTCAGGTCGAGCTCGGCCAAATCCCACTCGAGCTTGCCCGATTGCGCGCGCGCGCCCGGCGGCGGCGTCGCGATCGTCCGGCGCTGCTCGGCCGTCTCGCCGATCTTCCACACGAGATCGATGGCGCCGAGCCCGTAATCGTCGTCGACCGACCAGGCCAGCTCGACGCGACGCGGGCCGGCCACCTCCAGCGGATCGGCGGGCGCATACAGATCGACGCGGGGCGCGCGGTCGACGTCGAGATCGATGACGTGCGCCTCCGGCTCGCGCACGCGATGGGCACCGACGCCGAGCACGAAGCGCCAGCTGCCGCGCGCGGTGACGTCGAAGCTGACCGACAAATGGCCGTCGTGAACCTCGACCGGCAGCTCGCGCGGCGGCTGTCCGTCAGTTTCCAGCGCCAGCGCCGCGTCCCGCTCGACGGCGACGAGCGCGCGCGCCGCGACGGTGACGCGCGTGCCCGGCAGCGCCAGCACGTGGCCGGTCGAGCCGGGAATCACGCGCGGCGGCAAGCCCGTATACGCGGGATACATGAGCGTCAGCTCGACGTCGCCGACGATGGGCTCGACCGACGTCGTCGCCGGCGGCTCGGCCGACGTCAAGAGCAGCCAGCCGTGCGCGACGCCGGCCGGCCACACCCGCGCGAGGCCGACCAGCAGCGCCAGCGCGACGAAGAGCGGCCACACATTCGCCAGCCGCCGCACCGGCAACAGGCGGCGCAGGTCGACGCCGCGGGTCAGCTCGGCGGCGCGCTGCCGCTGCGCGCGCGCCAGGGCCGGCGACAAGATCAGCTCCGCCTCGAGCCGCGGCAGGTCGCGCCCGAGCTCGATCGCCGACCACAGATCGTCGCCGACGTTGGGTTGCAGCTCGCCGATCAGCCGCGCGACCGCGTCATCACGGCGCCACCGCGCGAGGCCGCGCGCGCCGACGACCGCGCCGACGCCGAGCCCGACGCCGGCCGCCAAGAGCGCGAAAGGTCGCCAGCCCGCGCCCGGCGCCAACGCCGCGCCGCCGATGAGCGCGACGAGGCCACCCACCGCCGAGGCGCCGCCGCGACCGAGCGCCCACCACAGCTGCCGCGCGCGCAGCCGTGCGCGCGCCGCGCCGACGAAAGCGGCAATCTCTACGGCAGGTTCCAGCGAGGCTCCGGGCACGCCGCACAGTTTGTCACGAAATCTGTCCCAAATTCGAGTTGCAGTGACACGGCAAAGATACATACTGACTGTCGGGCGGCAGAGCTTCCGACGTACTCCCCCCAACGCCGGAGGTTTTGTCCGCCCATTTTCTTGTCTTCAGTCACACTTCCTATCCAACTCCGCATTTTTCGCTGGTTTTCTTCCCGTTTTATTCTGAATATTCTTCTCCGGCCGCCGTCGGACCCACAGAGCGCAAGAGCGATAAACGGACTTGGAGCCGGACGATAGACAGCTCGTCGACGACGCCCGCAAGGGCAACGCCGCCGCCTTTCGCGAGCTGGTCGTCAGACATCAACGTCGCGCCTATGCTGTCGCGCTCGGGATGGTTCATGACCCCGACGATGCACGTGACATCTGCCAGGACGCGTTCCTCAAGGTTCACAAGAGCCTGGCGACGTTCGAGGGCGATTCGCAGTTCTTCACCTGGCTGTACCGGATCGTGATGAACCTGTGCATCGACCACCTGCGCAAGCGTCGCGGCCAGCAGGTCGAGTTCGACGAGACGATCGCGCAGGGCGACGCCGACGACGCCGGCGTGACGCCGCATCGAACCGGCTTCGATCCGGCGCGGGCACTTGCAGATAAAGAGCTGCGCACACAAATCTTGGGAGCTTTGGCGAAGCTGTCGCCGTCCCACCGGGCAGTGCTGGTCATGCGCGAAGTCGATGGGCTGTCGTATCAAGAGATGTCGGAGACGATGAAGGTTTCGATCGGCACCATCATGTCGCGGCTGTTTCATGCACGAAAGAAGATGCAGGCGATGTTGATCGAGGCCCGCAAAGCTGCCACTCCGGCGGCGTGAAGGAACTGACGATGGATAGAGAAGCGGACGCCAGAAATACGCGCTTGCAGCAATACTTCGACGGCGAATTGCCGGCCGAGGAGCGGGCGCGCGTCGAAGCGGAGCTGTCGGAAGACGACGAGCTCAAGCTGTCGGCGCTCGGCGAAGTGCGCGGGCTCGTCGCCAACACGCTCATGGCCGAGGCGGCCGACATCGATCTCTGGCCGGCGCTGCAGAAGCAGCTCGACGCCGACGCCAAGCCCAAAGCGAAGCCGCGGCGGAGCTGGGGATTGCGCGCGCATCCGGGCAGCTGGTCGGCGGGCACGCTGGCGATGGCGGCGGCGGCGTTGCTGTTCTTGTTCCAGCCGTGGCAGACTGGCAATGCCTGTGACGTCGAATCGTTGGAGACGTCGGGCGGGGTGGCGACGGTGTTCAACTTGAATGACACGCCCCATGGGCCTACGACCGTGATCTGGACCGAGGAGCAGGACTGATATGACGATCGGACGCTGGGCTTTCGCGGTTGCGCTGGCGCTGTCTGCTTGGGGCGGTGGCGTGGCGCGCGCGGAGTCGGCGTCGTGCGAGATCCCGATCGTCCACGCGCTGCACAACGGCGACGACGGCAAAGAGCCCGAGGTCGACTCGCAGATCAACAAGCTGCGGCCCTATCTATTGAAGGCACCGTTTACGGCGTGGCGCGAGTTCAAGCTGCTCGAGCGGCGCGAGCTGGAAGTGGCCGAGCACGGCACGCAGTCGTTCGAGCTGCCCAACGGGCGGCAGGTGTCGCTGACGTTCATCGGCCATACGGCGGGACCGGGCGATCATCGGCTGCGCTTGAAGCTGGTGATCGAAGACAAGAGCAAGAAGTCGAAGATGGTCGATACGACGTTCGTGCTCGACGAGGGCGGCTTCGTGCTGCAGGTCGGCCAGCGCTACGAAGGCGGCATCCTCATCCTGGCCGTGACCTGCAAGACCCACGACTGATTGACTTTTCCGCGCTGCGACTGCGGTTTCACGCTATGCGATCTCATTTAGCCTGCTAGACTCACGGGCCGATGGATCGCCGGCTTCTCGTGTGGTTGCCGCTCGTTGCGCTGGCACTGTTGGCCGGTTTGCCGCTCGCCGGCGAGCATGTCGTGCGCGCGATCGTGCTGCCCAAGGTGGCGGCGCGCTTGGGCCGCGCGATCATGGTCAACGACGTGCGCGTCGGCTTCGGCACGGTCGAGCTGCGCGGCTTCGTCGTCGACGGCGCGGGCGCGGCGCCGCCGCTGGTCGTGCCGGCGCTGCGCGCGAAGGTGACGCTGGCGTCGCTGTTCGGCGGCGGCTTGCACATCGAATATGTCGAGCTCGATCGGCCGCGCGTCGACGTCGTGCGCGGCGAATCGGGCGACGACAACGTCTCCTCGATTCTCGACGAGCTGAAGAAGCACAGGCACGCCCAAGAGGGCGAGAACGGCGGCGGCGGCGGCGGCACGCGCATCGACGTCGTGCGCGTCAAGTCCGGCAACGTGCGGCTCACCGACGACACGCTGGGCTCGGCCGAGGTGCAGGCGCTCGACTGTGAGCTGCGTCCCGATGGCCCGGCGACGGTGCAGGTCAAGAACGCGAAGCTGGAGGTGGCCGGCGCGCGCGCCGCGGCCGGCGAGGCGACGATCGAGCTGACGCTGGCGCACAATCGTCCCGTCGGGCTGCCGACGATCACCGTGGCCGACGGCTCGCTGACACCGCTGCCGGGGCTGGCGCTCACCGGCATCAAAGGCAACGTGCGGCCCGACGCTGACGGCGAGCGCGAAGTCATCGACGTGCACGGCAGCTATGGCGGCGCGGCGATCGAGTTGTGGAACGCCAGCGGCTGGCTCAAGCCCGACACGAAAGAGGGCAAGCTCAGCCTGCGCGCCGATCGCTTCAAGCTCTCGCAGCTCGACTCGGTCTTGCGCAACAAAGACGGCACGCCCGAGATTCTCAACGCGTCCAAGGGCGAGGTCGACGCGCACTTGGATCTCGCCTTTCGCGACGACGCGCTGGCGTTCATCGGTGGCGCGCATCTCGGCGGCTTGACGGTCGCGTCGCCGCTGCTCGCGCCCGTTCCCGTGCCGCGGCTCGGGTTCGACGCGCGCGTCAAAGGGCGGCTCGACACCAAAGCGCGCACGCTGCATCTGGCCGAGCTGGCGGTCGACTTCCGCAACCTGCACGCGGCCATCGCGGCCGAGGTCGAGAATGTCGGCAAGCGGCCCAAGTTCGACGCGACGCTCAAGGTGCATCCGCTGCCGTGTCAGACGGCGTTGGCGGCGTTTCCGTCGGAGCTGGTGCCCTATTTACAAGGGTTCAAGCTGACGGGCACCTTCGCCAGCGACTTGCACCTCGCGCTCGACTTGCAGGATCTCGACGTGCCGCCGGACTTGGGCGGTCAAGTCGGCATCGAAGGCTGTAAGGTCGTGCAGGCGCCGGAGTGGGTGTCGTCGGATCGGCTGCTGGCGACGTTCGAGCAGACGGTCGAGTACGAGCCGGGCAAGTGGAGGACGTTCATCGTCGGGCCCGAGTCGCCCGATTGGGTGCCGTTCGCGGAGATCTCGCCGAACCTCATCAACTCGATCATGACGACGGAGGACTCGGGCTTCTTCAAGCATCACGGGTTCATTCCGTCGGAGTTTCGCTCGGCGCTGCAGCAGAACCTGCAGCGCGGCTACTTCCGGCTGGGCGCGTCGTCGATCTCGATGCAGATGGTCAAGAACGTGCTGCTCTCGCGCGAGAAGACGCTGTCGCGCAAGCTGCAGGAGATGTTCTTGACCTGGTATCTCGAGCATCACCTGACGAAGGAGCGGATCATGGAGATCTACTTCAACGTCATCGAGTTCGGCCCGGGGATTTACGGCATCGGGCAGGCGTCGCGGCATTACTTCGGCAAGTCGGCCAAGGAGCTGGAGCCGCAAGAGGCGGCCTGGTTCTCGTCGATCCTGCCCAACCCGAAGCGGCGCTACGTGCAGTATTGCCACGCCAATGGCCTCCTCGATACGAAGTGGGACGCGTATACGAAGCGGATCATGCGACGCATGCACGAGCGCGGGCGCTTGACCGACGAGGAGTACGAGAAGGCGCTGGCGACGCCGCTGCATTTCTCGCGCACCGAGGCGATGCCGGAGAAAGAGTGTATGGCGTACGTCAAGCGGATTACGACGCCGTTGGCGCAGCTGGCGCAGCAAGGGCAGCTGCAAACGAAGTAGGCTCAGAAGCGGAAGCTGGCGTTGGCGGCGACGCCGGAGACGCCGTTGGCGCCGATCGTGGGCGCCGCGCCGAAGCCGGTCAGCTCGAGGCGACGGCCGCGCGCGACTTCGGCGCCGCCGACGATGTAGGTGGGAATGCCGGCAATGATCGCGGCGCCACCGACGAGGCCGAGCGCCACCGAGGGCGCGAAGAGCTCGCCGCGGCGATCGCTGTAGCAGCGGTTGTCGTCGCAGCGCTGATCGAGCACGTCGAGGACGATGCCGCTGACGACGGCGGCGGCGCCGAGCCCCATCAGCAGCGCGCCGGCGACCTTCTTGGTGTGGCCGCGGCGCTCGAGATCTTTGGCGTAGCCGGGCGCGACCCACTGCGGCGGCGGCTGCAACACGGCGACGGGCGGCGGCGGCGGCGGAATGTTCACGGCTTCCTGTGCGTGAGCGGAAGCGGCGACGAAGGTGAAGGCCAAGGTCAAGCAGGTGGCGAACGAGCGCATCGATGTTTCCTCCTGCTGCAAAGACGAAGCAGGCGCGGGCTTATCGCGTGATCGAAGCCACGAATTGCGATGATTTCGACGATTGTGAGGAAGCGTCAACGCTCGTTCACGAAAGCGTGAACGGCGCGGAGTCAGCGGCTGCGCAGCTGACGCAAGACGGCTTCGACGATCGCCGCTTCGTCGCCGCTCGTCGTGGTCGTTGCCTGCGGCGTCGTGGCGTCGGGCAGCGTGCCGGGTCCGCCGGTGCCGTTGGGGCAGGCGTTGCAGAGCGTGCAGGGGTCGGGCGCGCGCGGAATGCCGAGCTGCTTGGCCAGCGCCTGCAGCTTGTCGACTTCGCGCGGCGGCAGCGGCTTGACCGGCCCGAGCACGCGCGCGGCGTGCGTAATCTTGGCCGCGTGCTCCATCGCCTCCAGCCGATTGTAGGCTTCGTCGAGGTTGCGCCCGAGCGTGATGGCGCCGTGCCGATCCATGACGATGGCGTTCGACTGGCGCATGTAAGGCTTGAGCACGCGCGGCACTTCTTCCGTCGTCGGCGTCGAATAGGGCGCGACCAAAATGGCGCCCAAGATGAGGCACGTCTCCGACAGAATGCACTGCGCCAGGCTGACGCCGGCCAGCGCCAGCGCCACCGTGATCGGCGGATGCGCGTGCACGACGGCGCCGACGTCCGCGCGCTCGGCGTAGGCCAGCTCGTGCATGAGGAACTCGGACGACGGCTTCTTCGTGCCGCGCAGGAGCTTGCCGTGCAAGTCGACGATGACCAGATCGTCGGGCTCGATGAAGCCTTTGTGATAGCCGGTCGGCGTCACGAGCACGCGCTCGTCGTCGAGCTTGGCGGAGACGTTGCCGTCGCCGGCCGCGATGTAGCCCTGCCGGTACATCCGGTGGCAGATTTCGGTCAACAGCTTGCGAAGCTCGGGCTCGCGCACGACGGCGGACCTTAGCACGCGCCCGGCAACGTGGTACATGGACGCCGTGAAACCGGTGGCAAAAGAGGACGCGCAGCGAGTCATCGACGCGCTGTCGCAGCATGTGGGCGACGAGCGGCGCGAGAAGCTGGAGCGCGTCGTGGCGTCGCGCCTCGGCGGGCTCGTCGTCGTGCTCGAGCAGCTCGTCGACCCGCACAACGGCGGCGCGGCCCTGCGCAGCTGCGAGGCCAACGGCGTGCGCGAGGTCCACGTCGTCGGCTCCAGCTTCGGCTTCTCCGAGCGCGTGACGCAGGGCTGTGACAAGTGGCTCGACATCGCGCGCGACGAGACCATCGAACGCTGCGCGGCCGATCTGAAGGCGCGCGGCTTCAAGCTGTACGCGGCCGTTCCCGGCGCTGAAGTGGCGCTCGAGGCGCTCGATCCGCTGGCGCCGGCGGCGTTCCTCGTCGGCAACGAGCGCGACGGGTTGACGGCGGCGGCGCGCGCGGCCTGCGACGTCGAGTTCGCGATCCCGATGCACGGCTTTTCGCAGAGCGTGAACTTGTCGGTGGCGACGGCGCTGTGCGTGTACACGCATGCGTCGCGGCGGCGGCGCGCGTTGGGGGCGGTGGGCGACCTGGACGCGGACGAGCGGCTGCAGCTGCTCGCCGACTACTATCGGCGCGACGTGCGCGGCGCGGACGCGATCGTCGCGCGCGCCAAAGCCGCGTCGCCGTAAGGCTTCCTCGCCCGAGACGGGCGCGACGTGATAAAATACCGGGATGGCCGATTCGCCGCTGCCGCCGCCCGGGCCGTCGTCGCCGTCCGACGCGGACCCGGACGCGTCGCCCGATCGCGCCGAGCTGCCCGCGGGAATCGTCGGTAGCCGCTACGAGATCCGCGAGGAATTGGGCCGCGGCGCCATGGCCGTCGTCTATCGCGCCCGCGATCGCACCGTCGACGTCGAGGTCGCGCTCAAGGTGTTGTCCATCGCCGCCAGCGATCGCAGCGGCCGCATCGCGCGGGTGCGGCGCGAGCTCAAGGCGGCCTGGAAGGTGACCCATCCCGGCGTCGTGCGGCTCTACGATCTCATCGAGCGCGACGACAAAGTGGCGATCTCGATGGAGTGGGTCGAGGGCGAGACGCTGGCGGCGCGGCTCAAGCGGGAGCCGCGGCTGGACGCGACCGAGCTCTTGCAGCTGGCGGTCGACCTCGCCGATGCGCTCGCGGCCGCGCACGAGGCGGGCGTGATTCACCGCGATCTGAAGCCGGCGAACATCATCTTGCGCGCGCGGACCCATCGGCCGGTCATCACCGACTTCGGCGTGTCGCGGCTGGCCAGCATCGACGAGCCGGCGGCGGTCGAGCGCGACCCGACCCGCGAGGCGCCGTCGGTGCCGGGCCGCGATCCGCGGCTGACCCAGAGCGGCACCATGATCGGCACGCCGATGTATATGGCGCCCGAGCAGCTGGCCGCGTCGGGCAACGTCGGTCCGGCGGCCGACGTCTACGCGCTCGGCCTCGTCCTGTACGAAGCGGCGACGGGCGCGCTGCCCGCGTCCGACACGGCGCGCAGCCTGCTCGAGCAGCGCCGCGACGCGCGTCCGCCGTCGGTGGCGACGCTGCGGCCCGACTTGCCGGCGGCGTTGGTGCGCGCCATCGACGACGCGCTCGAGCCGGCGCCGCTGCGCCGCATCGCCGACGGCGCGGCCTTGCGCGTGCGGCTGCGCGGACGGATGTCCGGCCGGCGCAAGCGGTGGCTGGCGGCGGCGGTCGGCGTCGCGGCGCTCGTCGCCGTCGCGGCCGGGCTCTACACGCGCGGCGCGCTGCGCAATCGGCTGCCGGCGCACGATCGGCGCGTCGCCTTCGTCGTCGACAACTTGGGCGCGCGCGAGGACGATTGGCTGGCGGCCGTGCTCGAGCGCGCGGCGCGGCACAGCTTGAGCCGCGAGGAGCTGCGCGTGCGCGCCGTCGAGCGGTCGCAGCAGCCGAACGTCATCGTGCGGCTCGGCTTCCATCGCGACGGCGACGTGCTGCATCTCGGCGGTGACGTGCGCGCGACCGGATCCGATCGGCCGCAGCCGCTGGCGGAGATGGAAGGCGAGTCGGTGGCCAAGCTGCTCGAACGCTTACTGCCGCAGCTGCAGACGCTGCTCGTGCAGAGCCAAGCCGAGCGCCCGCCCAACGCCGCCGAAGCCAAGGAGATGCGCGAGCGCGGCGTGACGTCGTTCCACGCCTATCTCGATCAAGAGCGCGCCATCTTCGAGGCCTTCGCGTCGGTGAATACGGACATCGCGCGCGTCGAAGCGGCGACGAAAGCGGCCATCGCCGCCGAGCCGGGCTGGGCCGATCCCTACGTCTTGCAGGCGATCATCCATCGCGACAGCGAGAGCGCGCGCGACGCGTTGGCCCGCGCGCAAAAGACGCAGTCACCCGGTCGCGGCCGCGCGCTGCTCGACGCCGCCGCCGTCTTCGTGAGCGGCCGTTATCAGGACGCGATCCCGCTCTTGCAGCCGCTCAACTATGCCGACGCCGGCGACGAGATGGTGGCGTGGATGTTGGCGACGGCGCTCGTGCGGCAGCATCGCGTGGAAGAGGCGGTGGCCGTCGAGCGCGCGGCCCATGCGCGCCATCCCGACTTGCAGTTCGGCGCCGACCTCGAGAACGATCTGCGCGCGCTCGGCCGGCAGAGCGAAGTGGCCGAGGTACAGAGCCGCTGGATGCGCGTCGCGCCCGACGCCGAGCAGCCGTTGAGCGCGCAGATCACCTTCGATCTCGAGGCGCATCAGGTCGCGCGCGCGGTGGTCGACACGCGGCGGCTGCTCATCGTGCACGGCTCGGACACGCGCAAGGGGCTCTTGTGCGACGTGCTCATCGTCGCCGATCGGCTGCCCGAAGCGGCGACGGTGGCCAACGACATGGTGACGGTGCCGGGCCAAGAGGGCGCCGACGGTTGGCTGCGCGTCGGTCAGATCGCGACGCTGCAAGGCCGGTTCGCGGCCGCGTTCGACGCCTATGCGCGCGCGGCGAAAGAGGGGCGCCCGTCGGGCGATCAAGGGCCGACGGTGTTGGCGCTGCTGGAGTCGCAGGATTTGGGCGAGCGCACCGGCGTGCCGAGCGAGGTGCAGCGCGCGCTGGCCGAGACGGTCACCTATTTTGAGGCGACGATGCGGCCCGATCAGCTGGCCTATGCGCGCTTCGAGCGGAAGGTGGCGCAGGTGGCGAGCGGCGGCGAGCAATGTCCCGACCTCACGAGCCTCTTGCGCGACGCGGCGCTGTCGCCGCCGCCGCGCGTGTGGCTGCGCACGGCCGCGGCGGGTGGCTGCGCGGCTTGTCGCGACGTCGTCGCGCGCGGCCGCGATCTGTCGGAGCAGTCGATGAGCTCTTTGTTCCAGTTCGGGCAGTGTGCGCTCGCCGAGCATGCCTGGCAGCTGGCGGCCGACGCCTTCGCCGACGTGCAGCGCGTGCGCACGCAGTCGACCGATCTGGTCCCGACGACGGCGACGGCCTCGGCGGTCATGGCGCGCTATCAGCGCGGCCGCGCGCTCGAGGCGCTGCGGCAGCCGAAGGCGGCGCGCGCGGCGTACGGCGATTTCCTGGCGCACTGGGGCCACGCCGATCGCCGGCTGCCCGAGGTCGACGCCGCCTATCGATCGCTGGCGCGGCTCGACGCCAAGCGCTGATTACGCGCGCTCGCTCGTCGAGTCCGGCCGATACACGGCGCCCCAGCCGATGATGACGGCCAAGATGGCGACGCCGACGGCGATGACGGCCGGCGCCGTCGCGCGCGTGCCCGCCGCCCAAATGAACCAGCCCGACGCCAGCGCCACCGCCACGAACGACGCCGCCACCCACACGTCGCGCCGCCGATCGGCGCGCGCCGTCAGCGACGGGCCGCGTCGCGTCGGCTCGGGCACGACCACCGGCCCACCGAGGTCCGCCGGTCGCCACTCGGGCGGCGCCACGAACGCGCGCAGCTTGTCGCGCCAGCGCCGCGTCTTTTGCGCCATCGCGCCCATCTCGGCCCAATAGTGGACGTTGGCCCACAGCGCGTTGAAGCTGCCGAGCGGCTTGACCAGCCCGTAAATCGGCTCGTCGCCTTCGGGCTCGAACGTGCCGAACAGCCGATCCCACACGATCAAGATGCCGGCGTAGTTGCGATCGACGTAGCGCGGGTTGACGCCGTGATGCACGCGATGATGGGACGGCGTGTTCATCACCCACTCGACCGGCCCGAGCCGCGTGACCAGCCGCGTGTGAATGAAGAACTGATAGAGCGTGTTGAGCGTCGTCATCGTCAAGAACATCGCCGGCGGAAAACCGGCGATCGCCAGCGGCACGTAGAAGATCCACGAGGTCAGCTGGCCGAACCAGCTCTGCCTGAGCGCCACCGAGAAGTTGTACTCCTCCGACTGGTGATGCACGACGTGCCCGGCCCACAAGAAGTTCACGCGATGCGCTGCGCGGTGAAAGCAGTAGTAGGCGAGATCGACGAGGACGAAGAGGGCCGCCCACGCGGCCAGCGAGCGCATCGGCAACGTCGCGACGCGGAAGTGGCGCCAGATGGCGGCGTAGATGCCGACGGTGATGGGCACGGCGAAGGCGCCGATGACCTGCTCGCCCATGCCGTTGCCGAGGTTGCTGATGGCGTCGGCGAAGCGGTAGAGCTGCCGGCCGCGGCGATGCGCGATCCACCATTCGACGCCGATGCAGGCGAAGAAGATGGGGATGGCGGCGACGATGAAGATCGAGTCCATGCGAAGTGCGGCGCTGCTCCTACGTTGGGTCGGTTCGGCGCTCAGCGCGGGTCGTCGGCGATAGTCGACGTACGCCGGCTCTCGATTATTGCGCGAATCGCTCGATTTTCAAGCAATACAGGCGCGTCCCACGTCCGGCTTAAGTAGCGACGCGGGGATGCGCGCGCTAGACTGCCCGTATAAAAACGTGGCCGAAAAGCGTGTGACGAAAAATGTGGCTGAAAAGCGCCCGCAAAAGACGACGCAAAGGCTGCCGGCGGTCGGTGGCCGCCGTCGCTGGCTGCGCTGGGCTGCCTTCTTGACGTTGTCGGGCGTCGCCTTGGCGGCGGTCGGCGGCATCGGGCTGTTCGTCGTTTTGGCGGCCGATCCCGATCTGCCGCGCATCGACGCCGTCGCCGACTATCGCCCCAAAGTCGTCAGCAAAGTCATGTCCAGCGACGGCGAGCTCATCGGCGAAATCTACGAAGAGCGGCGCACGGTCGTCAGCCGCGATCGCATCCCGGCCGTCATGATCCACGCCATCGTCGACGCCGAGGACGCGCAGTTCTACGAGCACGGCGGCGTCAGCTATTGGGGCATCTTCCGCGCGCTCGTCGACGATTTGCGGCCGGGCGCGCGCATGCGCGGCGCGTCGACGCTGACGCAGCAGCTGGTGCGCAACTTGATCCTCAAGAACTCGACGCGCGGCGGCTTCGCCGGCGTCAAGCGCAAGGTGCAGGAGATGATCCTGGCCAAGCGCCTCGAGTCGAAGCTCTCGAAAGACGAAATCCTTTATTTATATTTGAATCAAATCGATTTTCCTTATCTGCGATATGGCGTGGAAGAGGCGGCGCAGTTCTATTTCGGCAAGTCGATCCACGACGTCGACGCCGGGGAAGCGGCGCTGCTGGCGTCGCTGCCGAAAGGACCGAGCGAGATCGATCCGTGGAAGCATCCCGATCGCGCCAAAGATCGCCAGCGCTATGTCTTGTCGCAAATGGTTCGCTACGGCCATTTGTCGGATGCCGAAGGGCGTAAGTTTGCCAGCTTGCCGATTCGGCTGGTGAAGCCGTCGACGACGGCGGTGGGCACGGCGCCCGAGTTCGTCGACGAAGTGCGCCGCGTGTTGACCGAGCGTTACGGCGCCAAGCGGCTGGCGACGCTCGGGCTCACGGTGGTGACGACGTGCGACGCCAAGATCCAGAAGCTGGCGCGCGACGCGGTCGAGAAGGGGCTCGTCGATTTGGACGCGCGGCAGGGCTATCGCAAGCCGCTGGCGCGGCTGAAGGGCACGCAGATCGCGGCGCACGAGAAGAAGCTGGCGCAGCAGTTTCCGTCGGGGCCGGGGCGCGACAAGATCGTCGAAGGCGTCGTCGAGAAGGTCGTCATCGGCGGCGCGGCCAAGGCCGGCGACGATGAAGAGGACAGCAGCGACGGCGAGAGTGGCGATCGGCGCACCAAAGGGCGCGGCGGGCCGCAGCCGCATCGGCCGGGACAGGCGGCGCCGGCGCCGACCACCGCGCCGACGGCGAAGGCGCTGACGATGCCCAAGCCCGACGATCATTCGCACGATGGCGACGGCGCGCTCGTGTCGTTGGGCGCCAAGACGGGCTGGCTGCCGCTGCCGTCGACGGTCGATCGCTATAATCCGAAGGGGCTCGTCGCCGACAAGCGCTTTGCCGTCGGTGATGTCATTCGCGTGCGCGTGCTCGACTTTCCCAAGGACAAGCCGGCGCTGTTGGCGCTCGAGCTCGGGCCGCAGGCGGCGGTGGTCGTGCTCGATCCGAACACGCGCGAGGTCAAGGCGCTCGTCGGTGGCTACGGCTATCATCCGGGCGGGTTCGATCGCGCGATCTACGCCAAGCGGCAGCCGGGCTCGTCGTTCAAGCCGTTCGTGTATACGGCGGCGTTCGCCACCGAGAAGTGGACGCCGGCCTCGGTGCTCGTCGACGGGCCGCAGACCTACGTGTCGCCGGGATTGGCGCCGTGGAAGCCGCAGAACGCCGAGAAAGAGCAGTTCATGGGCCCGGTGCGTCTGCGCGTGGCGTTGGCGCGCTCGCTGAACACGGTGGCGTCACAGCTCGTCGACACGACGCGCGGCGGCGTCGATCCGGCGGCCGTCGCCAGCCTGGCGCATGACCTCGGCGTCGAGTCGAGCTTGGAGGCCAATCCGTCGCTGGCCTTGGGCACGTCGGTGGTGTCGCCGTACGAGCTGGCGAACGCGTATGCGACCTTCGCGGCCAACGGCAAGCGCATGGCGCCGCAGCTCATCAAGCAGATCGGGTCCGAAGTCGAGCCGTCGCCGACGGCGCAAGTGACGCAGGCGCTCAAGCCGGAGCTGGCGTATCTGATCACCAACGTCATGCAGTCGGTCATCGACGAGGGCACGGCGCAGTCGGCCAAGGGCAAGCTCGGGCGGCCGGCGGCGGGCAAGACGGGCACGACCAACCTCGACAAGAAGCGGCCCGACGCGTGGTTCATGGGCTTTACGCCCAATCTCGTGACCGGCGTGTGGGTGGGCTTCGACGACATGCGCGACCTCGGCCACGGCGAACAGGGCGCGCGCGCGGCGCTGCCGATGTGGGTCGAGATCATGCAAGGCGCGCTCAAAGGCACGCCGCCGCAGCCGTTCGCGCAGCCGCCGGGCATCGTCGTGCAGAAGATCGATCCGGTGTCGGGCCTGTTGGCGGCGCCGGGCTCGACGAGCATCGACGAGGTGTTCCTCGAAGGCACGGCGCCGACGGAGGTCGCGCCCGTGCAAGGCGAGGCCAATCCCGACACGTTCATCACCGATCAAGCGCAATAACCGCGGCAAAGCGGCGCGCGGAACTTTCGGCACGCGCCGCTGTCCATCGGGCATGGGCGTGCTTCTCGGTCCGTGGCCGTTCCTGGTCGGTGGCGCGACGGCGGTGGAAGTGACGCTGCGGCTCGACGGCGACGTGGTCGAGCAGCGCTATCTGTGGCGCGGCGGCGACGACCGGGCGTTTCGCGACGGCGACGGCCTCGTGCGCGTGCGCAGCTGCGAGGACGGCTTCGAGCTGCTCGTCCACGGTGTCTGCGACGGCGTCGTGCGTGTCGGCGAGCGGCAGGTGTCGCTGCGCGAGCTGACGTTGTGCGGCGTCGCCGCGGTGCCGCTTGGGCCGAGCACGACGGCGCGGCTGCGCTTGGGCGCGACCGAGCTGCACGTCGCGGCGACGACGGCGCCGCGCAAGCTGGCGTTGGCGCCGCGGCGCTCGGCGCGCGAGCTGGCGACGCTGGCGGTCGGCGCGGCGGCGGCGCTCGTGTGCGCGTTCGGAGTCGTGGTCACGATGAACGCGCCGCCGCGCAAGCTCGACTGGCAGCTGCGCTACGACGACTGGCTGGCGCGGCTGACCCACGGTCACGCCGAAGGTGCGCTCGTGAAGTTTTACGCGGTCACGGCGCCGCCGACGCGCGCCAAGGACGCGCCGGCCGCGCGCCCGAACGACGTGGCGCCGGCAAAACCGGCGACGCCCGCGGCGAAAGCGGCCGCGAACTCAGCCGCTGCCCACGATGCCGAAGGCGCGGCCACGCGCAGACGCGACGCGGATTTCGCGCCCGAAACGGCCGCCAAGTCCGCGCTGACGCTGGCGCGAGCGGATGCGCCGTCTGCATCGGCTGCAGCCCGTGCCAGCGCCGGTGCCGCGCGATCGAACGCCGCCGGCGTCGTCGGTGCGCTCGCGCGTTGGCGCGCGGAATTCTTGGGCGACGAGCGCGTCTCCGACGCCGTCGAGCTGGCGTTGAGCGATCGCCGCGCCTTCGACGCCGACGCGACCGGCGCAAACAGCGGCGGCGCGAGCGGCGGCAGCGCGAGCGGCGACAGCGCGAACAGCGGCAGCGCGAGCGGAACCGCCAGCGCCACCAACAGCAGCGACGACGCCGGCGGCCTCGGCCTCAGCGGCGTCGGCGCAGGCGGCGGCGGCGACGACACGATCGCCATCGGCAACTTGGGCACCATCGGCCATGGCAGCGGCAGCGGCAGCGGCTTCGGCTACGGTCGCGCCGCCGGCCGCCTGCATCGCAGCAGCGACGACAGCGAATTCGGCGAAGGCGCCGGCTTCCAAGGCGGCTTCACGATCGCTTGTCCCGCCGCCGATGCCGTCGTCGTGCCCTCGAGCTGCGACGCCGAGCTCATCCGCCGCGTCGTGCGCGCCCACGTCAACGAAGTGCGCTTCTGTTACGAACGGGCGCTGCAGTCGCGCCCCGAGCTCACCGGTCGCGTCGTCACGCAGTTTCACATCGCGGCCGACGGCAGCGCCGCCGACGCCGCCGTCGCCAGCTCGACGCTGGCCGACGCGCGTGTCGGCGCTTGCGTCGCCGGCGCCGTTCGTCGCTGGGAATTCCCGCGCTGCGCCGCGCAGGTCAGCTATCCGTTCGTCTTCGTCCCCAGCGGCGACTGACGAAACGGCGGCACCTGTCGAAGTGTAAGCGGAGCGAAGTCGTGCGGAATTATTCGGAGGCGAGGCGCTCTTTGACGAAGTGGCTCTTGCGCTCGCCGCGCAGCCGCTCTTGCCATTCCTGCGCGTCTTGCAAGTGGCGACCTTCCGGCCACACCGTCGCATAGCGCTGCAACAGCGCGCAGCCGGCGGCGACCTCTTTGCCGCGCGCCGCGCCCAGCAGCGACGAGAAGTAGCCGTCGTCGAGCGCCTCTACTTCCACGACCTGCGTCACGACATCGAGCACTTTGGTCTGCTCGAAGTCGGCGCAGGCTTCCTCGTAACGCTCGAGCCACGCCAACGCCGTGGCGCGCTCGAACCAATGCTCGGAATTCTTCGGCTCGCGCGCGATCGCGTCCGTCGCCGCCGTGACCGCTGCTTCGTAATCTTCGCCGTCGATCAACGCGGCTGCCTGCGAACGCCCGTACTGAAGAGACATCGTTACTCCCGGAAGTTGATGAACTGTAAATCGAGACCGACATCGGCGCCGCGCAACAAGCGAATCGCCGCCTGCAAATCGTCTTTGTTCTTGCCGGTCACGCGCACTTGCTCGTCCTGAATCTGCGCCTGCACCTTGAGCTTGGCGTCTTTGATGAGCTTGACCAGCTCTTTTCCTTTTTCCGTCGAGATGCCGTCTTTGATCTCGATGAGCTGGCGCATCGACTGCTTGGCCGCCGGCTCGGGATCGTGCGGCTCGAGCGACTTCAGCGACACGCCGCGCTTGACGAACTTCTCCATCAACACTTTGTAAGCCGCCGACAAATGTTCCTTATCGGCCGACTTGAGCGTGATGCCCTTTTCGTCGCGATCGATCTCGCTCTCGGTGCCGCGAAAGTCGTAACGCGTCGTCAGCTCCTTCTTCACTTGATTGACGGCGTTATCGACTTCTTGCGTATCGACTTTGCTGACTACGTCAAACGACGGCATCTTATTTCTCCGACGGCGCCGCCGCGCGCAGCGTCTCGGCGATTTCGGCGGCGAACGTGCGCGCCTTGGGCAGCTCGCTCACCGGCAGCGACACCGCGCCGACGACCGGATGACCGCCGCCGCCATATTTCTCGCACAGCTGCGCGATATTGACGGTGCGGCGCTGGCTCGCCCACGGATTCGAGCCCACCGACACTTTGGCGCGCGACGTCGTCAGCGACACGCCGACAACATAGTGACAATCGGGAAAGAGGAAATAGGGGATGAACTTGTTGTAGGCGTCGAGCCCGTCGTCGGCGACATCGAACGTGACCACGCCATGCTCGTATTTCGCGCGCGCGCGCACGACGTCGATGCCGCGCTTGTGCTGCGCCAACACCGGCTTGAGCGCGTCGACGACATAGGGCGAGGCCGCGATCTCGGGAATCGGCTTCGACACCAGCTCGTCGATGAAGCGCAGCTTCAGCGCCGGATCCTGGTTGTTCTCGACCCACGTCATGAGCTGCAGCGCCGGCTCCGCCAGCTCCACGGCCGCTTTCGGGCTCTCGAACTGCGCGCCGTCGATGATGTCGGCCCAATGCACGAGATCGGTATGCGCCGAATAATCCCAGCCGAACGTCTTCCGGCACGTCTCGGCCAGGTATTTCGTGCAGCTGCGCGCCTTCGGATCGAAGAATTTGTGCGCGCTCGGATGCGTGCGGAAGTGCTCTTCGTCGGCGGGCGTCGGAAACGCCGAGACGTGATGGTCGAACCACCATTCGAGGCGCGGATCCGACGAATAACGGAAGTCGACGACGGTGTTGACGTCGCCGTCGAAGCTGCCCTCGGCGTAGACGTTGCCGGTGCCGTGCGTCTTGCCGCTGAAGCTGAAGATGGCGCTGGCGTCGATGCGGTCGACGTAAAAGCGCGAGAAGAGCGCGGCCGATGCGGCACCATCGAAACAATTGTCGTGGAACAGCACCTTCACGCGCGGCGGCATGCTCCGTGCTTCTCACATTCGCGACCACTCGCGCAAGGTGCTAACGTCCGCCTCCATGCGTAGCTGGTACCTCGGCTTTCACCTCATCGGCGTCGTGTTGTGGATGGGCGGCCTTTTGACGTTCTCGCGCATCCTGGGCTACCACTCGAAAGAGGCGCCGGCGGTGCGGCCGCGCTTCAGCTTCCTCGAGGGGCGCTTGAACGGCCTGGTGGCGCTGCCGGGCGCGGTCTTGACCATCCTGTTCGGCGTCTTGATGACCGTCGATTACGGGCGCGCCTGGTTTCGCGTCGCCATGTGGCTGCACATCAAGCTGACGTTCGTCCTCGTCGTGCTTGCGATTCACGTGTTCTTGACGGTGAAGCAGCGGCAAGTGGCCAAGCAGAACCCCGACATCCCGCTCAATCGCGCGCTCTACGCGTCGCTGCACGGGATTATCGGGCTGCTCGTCATCGTGATTATTCTGCTGGCGACGCATCAGCCGATGTCGCAGCAGTAAGTCGCTTTCTACGCCTATACTTGGGCCCGTGATTTTGCACGTCGACCTGGACGCGTTCTTCGCGTCCGTCGAGCAGCGCGATCGGCCGGAGCTGCGCGGCCGGCCGGTGCTCGTCGGCGGCGCCGGCGCGCGCTCGGTCGTCACGGCGGCGTCGTACGAAGCGCGGCCTTACGGCTGTCGCAGCGCGATGCCGATGGTGACGGCGCGCCGCTTGTGTCCGCAGGCGATCGTCGTGCCGCCGCGCATGAGCGTCTACGCGGCCGAGTCGGAGAAGTTTCACGCCGTGCTCGATCGCTATACGCCGCTGGTGGAGCCGATCTCGATCGACGAGGCGTTCCTCGACGTCACCGGCTGCGAGCGGCTGCTCGGCGACGCCGCCACGATCGCGCACGCCATTCGCCGCGACGTGCGCGACGAGCTGCAGCTGGCGGCGTCGGTGGGCGCGGCGGCCGTGAAGTTCGTCGCCAAGATCGCGTCCGATCTGGCCAAGCCCGACGGGTTCAAGCTCGTGCCCGCCGAAGAGACGGTCGCGTTTCTCGAGCCGCTGCCGGTAGAGCGGCTGTTCGGCGTGGGGCCGAAGACGGCGACGCAGCTGCGCGCGCTCGGCCTGACGACGTTGGGACAGATCGCGCGCCATCCGCCGGCAGCGCTGGCGGCGCGGCTCGGCAAGACCCACGCCGAGGCGCTCTTGGCGTTGGCGCGCGGTCAAGATGCGCGCGCGGTCGTGACCGATCGCGCCGCCGTGTCGGTCGGCGCCGAAGAGACGTTCGCCAAAGACTTGACCGACGGTCCCGAGCTGCGCCGCCACGTGACCGCGCAGGCCGAGCGCGTGGCCGAGCGGCTGCGACGCGCGGGGCAGCTCGGCGGCGCCATCGTGCTCAAGCTGAAAGATCCGCAGTTTCACATCACGACGCGGCGGCGCACGCTGCCGGCGCCGACGGCCGATGGGCGCGTCATCGTGCGCGTGGCGCTCGAGCTGCTCGACGCCGCGCACGTCGTGGCGCCGGGCGTGCGCTTGTCGGGCGTGTCGGCGACGGCGCTGGCGGCGACCGATGGGCCGCGACAACTGGGGCTCGACGAGCCCGAACGACAAAAAGGCGAGCGCCTCGGCGCGACGCTCGATCGCATCCGCGATCGCTTCGGATCGGACGCGGTGGCCCGCGCCGAGCTGCTCAAAGAGGACGAGTGAATGGCTGACGAGAAGACGAGCGACAAAGCGGCAGACAAAGGCAAAGAGGCGAAAGCGCCGGTGCAGAGCGCGGAAGACGCGGCGTCGGCCGAAGGCGCGATCGATCCCAACACGTCGAAGCTCGGTAAGTTCATCCTCAAATATCACACGTTCTTGTCGAGCTTCGTCATCGGCGCGGTCGGCTTGATGGCGACGTCGATCTGGCAATATCGGCAGTCGCAGACGACGCGCTGGCAGGCCGAGGCGCAGCAGAAAGTGGCCGAGACCCAGGCCGCCAACAGCTGGAAGATCGAGCGCGCCGAGATCCTCGCCAAGAACCTGCAGGTGCTGGCGTCGACGGGCGCGAACACGGTCGATCAGCGCTACGGCGTGCTCTTGTCGCTGGCGCGCGGCAATATCCTCGATCCCGAGTTGTCGGTCTCGTATGCGCTCGAGCTGGGCAAGGACAACCCCGATTACATGCAGTCGGTGCTGTCGAATACCAGCGACAAGGATTATCTGCGGCTGTCGCGCTCGTTCGTGCTCAGCTGCGATCAGAAGTACGGCGTCACGCGCGCCGTCGACGCCTGCGCGAACGACAAGCTGGCGCCGCGTTCGCGCGCGATGGGGCAGCTCATCCTCGACGAGACCGAGGCGGCGTCGGCGCAAAATCAGCCCGGTCCGCTCGTGATGTTGAAGGACGAGCGTCAGGTGCAGCAGAACGTGCAGCGCTTCGAGGCGCTGTTCACGCCGACGCTGACCGACTATTACGAGCGCCGCCTGTGGAACGACGTGACGAAGTTCGAGAACTATTCGCCGGGCGCGCATCTGGTGGCGGCGTTGGTGTTGGCGGCGGCGCGCACCGGCGAATTCCAGACGGCGGACGCGGCCAAGCAGCTCGACGAGTTCCACGCCGCGCAGACACAGTGGCTGACGAAGTACATGATGAGCACCAGCTGCGACGCCGAGTGCAAAGGCAAGATCCTCGAGGTGATGGTGTCGCAATACCAGGAGTCGCAAGGTGACTACGACATGTCGCTGCGCCAGCTGCTCGAGAGCCCGCACGCGACGTCGGGGGTGGCGATCTCGCGGCTGCACGCGCGGCTCTTATGGTGCCAGGTGGACGCCAGCGACCTGAATCCGCTGCGCGATCGCGTGCTCGTGCCGGCGGCGACGGAGATGCTGGCGAGGCCGAAGGCGGATCCGACGATCGTCGACGACATCGTCGGGCTGGTGGCGCTGGTGCCCGAGCCGCCGACGACGGACGGCAATGCGACGGCGGCGTGGAAGGCGCTGATGACGACGCTCGACGGCAAAGCGAGCGCGCGCTTCGGGCGGATTTACAAGGAGCGCCGGGCGACGGCAGCGCGCGAGCGGACGGCGCCGCCGCCGGCGATGCGCAAGGTCAGCTTCTGCGGCGCGGCGGCGTCGGTGGCGCCGACCGAATAGCTGCGGCGAGTGGCCAAACGCCACGCGACAGCGACGGCGCGCACACGCCGCGCCCGTCGTCGTGCGTTTGCTTACCGAATCTGCTTATCGACCTTCATCGTCGGAGTGTGGACCTCTCGCAGCTGCCCGTTGGGCTGCGTGACCGTCGACAGCCGCTCCTTTTGCGCGCAGTGCGTGCCCGGCACCAGCTCGTGCGACGACGGCAATCTCTTGGTCTGCGGCGAGAATTACACGTGGCTGCCCGGCGGCCTGTGCCGCGCGAACGCCTGTCAATGCGGCGGCAAATGGCCCCACTGCGACGTCTGCAATTAGCTCAGCGCTTGAAGACCCAATAGCGATTGCCGGGATAGTTCCAGGCCAGATAGACGACCACCTGCGAGATCAGGAACGCCAACACCGGCTCCACGTGCAGGCGATACGAGAAGAATGACGGTATCGCCGTGTTCAAGACCAAGCTGCCTGCGAAGATGACCAGCTGCTTTGCGTATTGGGCGCGAACGTCGCCGATCTCCGCCGCTTCGAAGGCCCAATATTTGTAGAGCAGGAAGCTGATGGCGTTGGCCATGAACTGGACCGACGAATAGGCCAGCCAGGCGCGCACGTGCACAACGTGGACGAGGATCGGCAGCAGCGCGAACTCGGAGCCGGTGGCCGCGATCGACGCGATGGTGGAGCGGGTGAGCGTGCGCACGTGCGACGGCGGCGACGCGGCGCCGGGCGCCGTCACCGACGACGGCGACGCGGGTGGCGACGGCGGCGCGGCGTCCGCGCCGTCGGTCATGCGCGGTGCGCTTGCAGCGCCGCCAGCGACGCTTCGAGCAGGTCGACGCCTTCGCGCACTTCGGCCTCGCTCACGACGAGCGGCGGGTTGATGCGGATGCGCGGCGAGTAGCACATCGTCAGAAGGCCGCGGCCCAGCGCGTTCTTGAACAGCCACTCGCAGTCGGGCTTCGCCAGCGGCGCCTGCGTCTCGGGATCGACGAGATCGACGGCGCACATGAGGCCGAGGCCGCGCACGTCGCCGACGACGTCGAAGCGGCGCAGGCGCTGCAACTCGCCGAGCAGCAGCTCGCCCATGCGTGCGGCGTGACGATCGAGCTGCTCGTCGACGATGACGCGCGTGACGGCGTCGGCGGCGGCGCAGGCCAGCGGCGAGCCGCCGTACGACGACGACGAGAACGACGGCCGGCTCCACGGATCGGCGTCGGCCACGATCTTGTCGGTGGTGACGACGCCGGCGACCGGGAAACCACCGGCGACGCCCTTGCCGAACGTCAAGATGTCGGCCTCGAAGCCGAACGTCTGCTGCGCGAACATGCGGCCGGTGCGACCCCAGCCGGTGATCATCTCGTCGGCGATGAAGAGCGCACCGTGCTTGTGGGCGATGTCGCGGACGCCTTCCAAGAAGCCGGGCGGCGGCAGGATGTTGCCCGCCGTGCCTTGCACGGGCTCGACGAGAATGGCCGCCAATTTACCGGTCGTCGACAGCTTGATCGTGCGCTCGAGCTGCTCGAGATCGCCCCACGGCGACAGATAATTTCCCGCCGGCAGCGGCCCGAGGCCGTGCTTGAAGTCCGAGCCCATGAGCGCGAGCACGCCCGTCGTCTTGCCGTGAAAGCCGCCCCAAAAGGCGATGACCTCGTGCTTCTTCGTGTGCGCGCGCGCCAGCCGCAACGCCGACTCGACCGCTTCGGCGCCGCCCGAATACAACATCGTTCGCGTCAGCGCACCCGAGCCGATCTGTCCCGTCTGCTGCGCGATGCGCTCGAGCAGCGACGCGCGCGCCTCCGACGCGTAGCTGCCCGACGTCAACGCCAGCGCTTGGCGATGCAGCGCTTCGGCGAGCGCCGGATGGCCGTGCCCGAGCGACGCGACGCCGATGCCGGCGACGAAATCGAGGAAGCGATTGCCGTCGGCGTCGATGAGGACGGCGCCGTCGCCGCCTTCGAACGCCAAGCCAGCCAGCGTCGAAATCTGCTGAATTCCCGGCGCGAGATAGGGCTTTTCACGGGCGCTGATGGCGCGTGACTTCGGTCCCGGCAGCGCGGTCATGACATGCGCCCGTTTAGGGGGCGTCGAACGGTTCATCATCGGGCGTCTCGTTTGTCGAGTCCGGCGAGCACGAAGCGTGCGCGCCAGATGGCGGTGACATTGGCGGTGACAGCCATGAGCGCCAGCATCGCGATGACGCTGAAGAAGCGCGGATGGACGACGCCGGGCTCGGTGTAGTGAGCCACGATCGGTGCGGTGCAAGTGGCGAAGCCGAGATAGACGCCGCGCTCGTGGCGCTGCATCCAGCCGACGTTGGGATCGATGCCGACCGACTCGCCTTTGGCGCGCGTGTAGCTCGTCAGCGTCGAGCCGATCATCGTCGCCGTGGCCAAGGCCAGCGGCAGCAAATCGTTGCGGTAGTAGTACATGAGGCCGAGGAACGCGATGAGATCGTTGTAGCGATCGATCGTGGCGTCGAAGAATTCGCCGGCTTCCGAGGAGACGTTGGTCTTGCGGGCGACGATGCCGTCCCAGGCGTCGCACATGAAGCCGAAGAGCAGCGCCCAGCCGCCTTCGAAGAAGCGACCGCCGGCGAAGCAGAACGCGGCAGCGACGGTGAAGACGAGCGACAGCACCGTGATCATGTTGGGCGTGACGCCGAGGCGAACGCAGGCGCGCGCCGGCCCGTCGAACATCCAGTAGCCGTACTCCATGAGCACGCGCGGCAAGTAGGGCGAGCGAGCGATGCGATCGATGCGGGCGGTTCGCGGCATGCCACGCACTGCGCTCAGTCCCAGAAATACGAGGAACATGAGGGCCCAAAAAGCCACGGGCAGGGCGTACAACCAGACGAACATCCGGCGAATCATATGCGCGACCGACGTGACCGCAAGCCTGAAATAAGCTACGAACGTGTTGAATTTCTGACAGGTATGAGGATGATGCGGACTCTTTTGATCTTCGTAATCTTGGCTTCGGCGGCGTGTGCCGCGCATAAGCCGACTCCAGTCGCGCCGGTGCCCGAGAAAGCCGCGGCGGAAACGCCGGCGCAGCCGACTACGCCGACGCCGGTAGCGCCGCCGATGGACACGGTGGCGACGCCCGATGCGGCGCAGGCGGCATCGCCCGGGAACAATGCGGCGCCCGCCGTCGTCGCGCCGCGCGCGGGCGACAAGGCCGTCAAAGCGGCGAGCAAAGATCATACGGTCGACGGGCGGCCGCTCCTGCGCATCGGCGGCGGCGCTCGCGTCGTCGACGGCGCCAAGTGGTACGACGCGACGCTGTGGGTCGACGACGTCGACGGCAAGCGCGCCTTTCCCGCGCTGGCGATGCGCGCCGGCGGACGCGACAAAGCGCGGCTCGTGCACGGCGATCACGCGCCGGCGTTCGTCGTCTGGGGCCGCTTCAACAAGCAGCTGGTCCTGCATTTCGTCAAAGCGGTGAGCGCCAAGCAGCTGCGTGACGACATGGCCGACGCCATCGAGCAGGGCCGCGGCGGCGACGCCTTCTTGGCGCTGCTCGGCGACGCCGCGGCCGGCGACGAGTGGATCTTGACGACCAAGGACAACGGCGAGCTGCAGCTCGATGCCGGCGGCGAGACGAAGACGACGCCGCAGAGCCCGAAGCTCGTGCGCGCCGTGTGGAGCATCTGGCTCGGCCCGAAGGCGGTGGCGCCGGAGCTGCGCCAGTCGCTCATCGGCAACATCGATCTGCTCGGTCGGTGATAAACTGATCGCGTGATGCCCCGACTCGGCCACGCGCTGGTACTGCTGCTGGCCTTGACGCGCGTGGCCGGCGCCAACGAGCCGACGAAGCTGCGCGTGGCGACGATGGCGCCCGAAGGCTCGGGCTGGGCGCGCGCGATGCACGCGTTCAGCGAGGAGCTGGCGACCGAAACCGCGGGCGCGGTGCAGCTGCGTTGGTATTTGGGCGGCATGGCCGGCGACGAGCTGACGACCATCGATCGCCTGCGCCGCGGCCAGCTCGACGGCGCGGCGCTGTCGCAAGGCTGCGAAAGATTGGCGCCGTCGCTGCGCGTGATGCGCATTCCCGGCCTGACGCGCTCGCGGGACGAAGTGCACTACCTCATCGGCCAGCTCGGTCCACGCGTCGAGAAGGAGCTGCACAAGAACGGCCTCGTCGGCCTGGCGCTCGGTGAATTCGGGCCTATTTTGCTGTTTTCGCGCACGCCGATTCGCACCTACGAAGAGCTGGCGCCGCTCAAAGTGTGGGTCTGGGATCGCGACGACGTCTGGGTGCAGCTGTTGCGCGCGATGGGCATGTCGCCGGTGCCGCTGCCGGTCGATCAGGCGGCGCGCGCGTTCGACGAGCATCGCATCGACGGCTTCACGGCGGTGCCGGCGGCGGCGCTCGTGTTCCAATGGTCGACGCAAGCGCGCTGGTTCACCGACTTGAGCATGGGCATGCTGCCGGCCTGCCTCGTCATGTCGCAGTCGGCGCTGGACGCGCTGCCGCTCGATCAGCAGAACACGCTGCGCACGGCGGCGGCGCGGTTCGGTGAGCGCTTCGAAGGCGAAGCGGCGCGGCTCGACGCGGCGCTCTTGGGCGGCCTGCTCGAGCGCCAAGGCATGCACCGCGTGGCGTCGGACGAGGCCTTGCGCGAGACGTTCTACGGCGCCGCGCGGCAGGCGCGCGACTCGGGCGGCGCGCAAGGCATGGTCGAGCCCGAGCTCTTGCGCAAAGTGCTCGGCTGGCTAGCCGACTACCGCGCCGAGCACTATCCCTCCCGCTAAAACAGTGTCGCCTGGCTCGTGATCCATCGCGAGATCCAGCGTCCGGCGCTGCGGTGACTGCTCACATACCAAACGTATGCTGCGCGGGCCGGGTGACACTGTTCAATCGCCGGCTATTCGAGGTCGATGGGCGTGGGCGTCGTCGGGATGGTGTCGCCGAGCGTGATCGTGGCGGTGCCTTCGGCGACGATGTTCTGCTTGCTGTCGAGCGCGTCGAGGATGACGAAGTTGGGGCCGCCCGGCAGCTGGTTGTACTGCCAGCGCGCGCCGTTGATGCACGGGATGGGCTCGATCGAGACGTCGTTGCAGTCGCTGCGCAGCTCGATGGCCAAGGACGCGATGCCTTTGCAGCCTTGATCGGCGTTCGGCGGCTGCGACTTCACCGTCCACGACAAGAGCACGATGCCGTCGGGACATTGGCCGCCGTTATTGCCGTTGCTGCTGCCGCAGCCGGCGACGAGAAGCACGATGGAAAGCCCGAGCGTGCGCATGATACGCTCGAATCGTGGCCTTAAGTCGCGCCTGATGCCAACCGTTTTTGTGCTCCTCGTCGCCGCGCTGTTCGCGGACCTGCGCTTGACCGCCGAGCTCGTGGGCTTGCGCGTGCGCGCTCAGCTGCACAACGACGGCGACGCGGCGGTCACCGTCGTCGTCGGCGACAAGTGCGCGGTGGCGGCGCCGTTCACGCTCGTCGTCGACGGCAAGCCGCGCCCGTTCATCGGCAGCGACGGCCCTTGTCAGCTGGCGCAGCCGATCAAGCAGACGCTCGCCGCCGGCGGCAGCTACGCCATCATGTCCGACACGCTCGACGGCCGGCGCCACACGATCGAAGCCCGCTACGAAGGCATCGCCGCGCCGCTGCTGCACGCCGAGACCGAGCTGCGCGTCGAGCTGAAGCTGGCGGGCACGGCGCACGTGGCGGCGGGCAAGTCGGTCGACCTCGAGCTGTCGCACCTGAATCGCAGCCCGGAAGAGACGCCGCTGCCGACGTGCGGGGAAGATCGCCTGCTCGTCGACGGCAAAGAGGTGGCCTGGCCGGCGACGGAGGCGTGCAACCCGGCGCCGCAATCGATCCGTGTGCGGGGCGCGTTCGTGACGCGCGGGCGGCTGCGGCTCGACGCCGGCACGCACACGGTGCGGGCGCGTTGGCGCGCCGCGCAGTCCAACGACGTCATCATCGAGGTCGCGCCTTAGCTCTTCGCGGTCGGCCGTTGGAACAGCAGCGTCAAGAGCGCGGGCAAGATCGCGAAGGCCGCGCAGAGACAGAGCAGCACGGCCAGCGCACCCGACAGGCCGAGCAGCCGCAGGCCGTCGAAGCGCGCGACCGCCAGCCCCGCGAAGCCGGCCATCGTCGACAGCGACGTCAGCACGATGGCGCGACCGGTCGTCGCCAACACGCGTCCGGTGCCGGCTTCGGGCTCGGCTTGATAGCGGTGCACGAGGAAGATGTGATCGTCGATGCCGTAGCCGATGACGAGCGGCACCGACAAGAGGTTGTAGAGGTTGAGCGGCAGCTTCAAGATCGCCAGCGCCGCCGCGAACAAGATCCAGGCGAGCAACAGCGGCAACATCACCGCCAGCCACGGACGCCAGCGACGATAATAGACCGCCAGCAAGAGCGCGACGGCCAGGCCGCTGACGAGCGTGACGTGCAGCGTGTCGCGTTGCAAGAGCGAGAGCAGCGCCTCTTCCAGCACCGGCGCGCCGGTGACCACGCCGTCGGCCGGTCCGCGCGCGAACGCCTGCAGCGCGGCGATGACGGCGGCTTCGCGCTCGGGCGCCGGATAGACGTAGGTGGCGACGGCGCGACCGGCGGCGTCGTCGTGAACGTGGGCGCGCACGAGGAAGCCGAGCTCGCGCGCGGCCGGGTCGTCGAGCGTCAGCGGCGCCGGACCGCCGGCGAGCTGCCGCAGGAACGCGGCGAAGGGCGCGACGTCGAAGCCGGCGTCGCCGAGCGCGCGCTCGAGCCGCGCCGCGCCGGCCACGCCGTCGGCGCGCACCAGCGCCGCGCGCCGCATCTGCTGCGTCTCCAGCGACGGAAACAGCGCCGCCGTCGAGGAGTAGCTGCGGATGAGCCCGGCGCGCCGTAAGCGTTCGACCTCGCCCAGCCACAGGTCGCTCCGCTTGAGCGCGCGCTCGCGGTCGGCGTCCTCGACGAGCACGATGAGCGCGCGATCGCGCTCGCCGAAGCGGCGCTCGAGCTCGGCCTGCACGCGCACCGGCGGCATCGACTGCGGCTGCGACAAGAGGCGGCGATCGAAGCGCGCGCGCCAGGCCAGCGGCGTCGCCGCCAGCGCCAACAGCGCGCCGACGACGAGCACGCGGCGCGGGCGGCGACCGGCGTAGCGGCCGATGAAGCCGAGGATGCCGTCGCCGTCCGCCGCGATCGGCCGCTTGTCGGCGTGCGCCCACCAGCGAAACGGCAGCGCCGCCAAGAGCGCCGGAAACACCGTCAGCATCGCCAGCCAATTGAAGACGAGACCGATGCCGGCGAGCACGCCCAGCTCGGCCAGGCCGCGATAGTCCGAGAGCGCGCAGGCGAAGAAGACGGCCGCCGGGCCGAGCGTCGCCGTCAGCGACGGGCCGGCGAGCGTGGCGATGGTCGTCTCCAGCGCCGCCAGCGGCGGCCGCCGCGTCAGCTCCTCGCGCAGCCGATTGTAGAGCTGAATCGGCAGATCGATGCCGATCGACACGAGGATGGTCCCGAAGGCCAGCGACACGGCGTTGATGCGACCGTAGAGCAGCTGCGCCGCCGCCGCCGTCCACACCAAGCCGACGAGCAGCGGCAACGCCACGAGCGGCAGCGCGCGCACGGCGCGAAAGAAGAGCCCGAAGAGCACGAGCACGGCCACGCCCGACAAGATCGTCGACAGCTGCATGTCGCGATGGAGCCAGTCTTGATAGAACATCCAGAAGGCGCAGGCGCCGGTGAAGGCGACTTCGGGCTGTTGTGTCCCGCCGTGCAGCTGGCCGTCGGCGGCGACGCGCGCGCCCAGGCGCTGCGCCAGCGTCGTGGCGCCGGCGATGAGCGCGCGATCGGCGGCGTAGTTGCTCGTCGGCGCTTTGGGGCGCACGTAAATCAGGAGCGCCTTGCCGTCGGCCGAGCGGAAGTAGCCCGACTGCGCGTCGACGGGTAGGCCATGCTGCAGCCGCTCCGACAGCTTCGGCAGGAGCTGCAGCGGATCGGCGGTCAAGATCGGCGCCAGCGACGAGCCGCCGGGCGCGGCCAAGAGCGAGCGCAGATGGCGCACCTGCGTGTCGACGGCGCCCGGCTGCAGGCGCGCGGCGGCGAGCGCGATCTCGTCGTCGCTGAGCAGCGCCAGCAGGTGGTCGCGCAAGAGCTCGCCGGTCGCCGCCGAGACGCGCCAGCGCACTTCGGCCACGTGCGGCGCCGTCTCGGGCGCGGTCGTCAGCGCGGCGGCGAAGTCGTCGGCGAACTGCGTCAGCCGCGCGCCGTCGTCGCCCTCGACGAGCACGAGCAGCATCTGCTCGGCCACGAACGACCGCGAGAAGCGCGCGAACGCCCGCGCCTCGACGCTGCGCTGCGGAAACAGGTCGACGACGTCGGCGTCGATGCGCAGCCGAATCAGGAGCGGGACGAGCGCCAGCGTCGCCACCAACGCCACGACGAGCGCGCGCCCCGGGCGCGACACCAGCGTGACGGCAAGGCGCGACGAGGGCACGCGCGCATCATGCATGAAACCGTCCGCCGGCGCGACGTCCGCCGCCGATTATGTGCGATATTCGAGGATTTACAGCGGCAGGCCGAGCGAGCGCTTAGCCGCGAACAGCTCTTCGGTGACGCTCGACCAGACGAGATCGAGCAGCCGCTCCGTCGGCGCCGCGGCGCCGGCCGGCTGACCCTCGGACGCGACGAGCCGCGCGCAGCTCTCGAGGTCGCCGCCGAGCAACAAGCCGGCGCGGTTGCCGGTCAAGTCGGTCGCCCGCAGCCACGCCAGCGCCGCGTCCTCGGCGCGCGTGTTGGCCTCGCGCAGCTTGAGGCCGATCGCCTTGACCTGCTCCAGCTGCGGCGCCGGCAGCGCCTTGTCCAGCGCCGACGACAAGCGCAGCCCTTCGATGCTGACGCTGTTGTCGCCGGCGAGCGCCATCGCCGCCTCGATGACGTTGCCGATCGGCTGCGGATGCGGCATCGCCAAGCGCAACAGCCGCTCGGGACGCAGATGCGCCGCCTTGCGCGCCAGCTCGAACACTTGGTCCGGCTCGCGTCGCTTGTCGCCGACGAGCGGGCCGCCCAAGATGAACACGGGCACGAGCTCGCGCCCATCGATGCAGTTGGCGTACACGACCGCTTCGCGCTGCTCGGGCTTGACGTGCGCCTCCGGCAGCGGCACGTCGAGCGTCGTCGCGACGTAGGCGAGCGCCTTGGTGAACGACCGCTCCGCCGTGCCGACGGCGTCTTTGCGCATGAGGCCAAACGCCTTGTGCGGCTGCGCCTGACCGGCGACGACCGTCGGCCCTACGATGGCGAAAAGCAGATCGAGCAGCCGATCTTCCTCGGGATGCACGACGCGCGTCCAGCCATCGTCGCCGAGCACGCGCCGCGCCGTCGCAAACGGCAGCTCCTTGTGCGCCGCCACCTTGCGCTTGTCGTCGGCTTCGCCCTTGCGCAGGAACTCGAGCGCGTACGAGCAGGCGATCGACTTGTCGCGCTCGTTCGTCTGGATATACAGGTGCTTCAGCGAGCGATAGGACAGGATGCGATTCTTCTCCTGCCGCAAGATCAGCTGATGCTCGACGATCGCCTGATCGAACTGATGCGCCTGCACGCTGACGTCGGCCAGCCGCTTGTGCCGCTCCAAGTTGTTGCGATCGAAGGCCAGCGCCACTTCCAGCGCCGCGCGACCGGCCTCGAGCTCGCCCAGCTCGTTGACGCAGAGCTCGCCGAGCGCCGTCCAAATGCGCAGCCGCTCGGGATTCTTGCCGTCGGGCGCATCGGGGCCGAGCTGCTTCAGGCGACGACGATAGAGCCGCGCCAGCTCCTTCGGATCTTTTTGCTGCCCGAGGAGCTGCTCGAGCGCTTGCACCGCGCGCTCCAGCGCCGGATCGTCGTCGAGCGCGTCGCGCAAGAAGGCGACGGCGTCGTCGGGACGATTGAGCTCGTCGCGGCAGATCATGGCCGCCGCCTGGCGATATTTGGCGCGCACCGCGTCCACTTCCTCGCACGCGATGAGCCGCTGCAGCATCTCGAGCGCTTGCGGCCACGCGCGATCTTCGACATAGGCGTCGAGGCAGCGGTGCAAGAGCTTGTGATCTTTCGGCCGCAGCTCCAGCGCTTCGGCCCAGGCGCCGATGGCGCGGTCGGGATCGCCGAGCGCGTCGCGATGGAGGTCGCCGATCTCGCCCAAGAGGCGGATCTGCTCGTCGACGGACGCGCCGACCAAGAGCGCGCGCTTGGCTTCCACCAGCTGCGCCGGCTCGTCGGCGAACAGCTGCGCCTGCAGCAGCAGCGCCGGCCGATAGGAGGGGTCGACATCGAGCGCCGACTTCAAGAACTCGCGCGCCGACTGCTTGGCGCCGAGGTGCAGCTCGCACGCCGCCAGATCGCCGAAGAGCGCGGCCTTCTCGGCTGTCGGCAGCTTGTCGACGTGGTGCTGGAAGACGCGCTCGAGCGAACGCAGCGCCGCCGCCCATTGACCGGTCGCGATCAAATGATCGGCGTGTCCGCGCTGCGCCTGCAGGTGGCTCGGGTCGAGCTCGGCCGCGCGCGCCCACGCTTTGGGCGCCTTGTCTTCGAAGCCGGCGGCCGTCGCCGCTTGCGCCAAGCGCGCAAAACGCTCGACCTGATCGGGCGCCTCCGCCGGCTTGCGCGTCAGCATCTCGAGCACGGGGACGAGCTCGTCGTGACGCTCGGCGCGCCACAAGAGGTCGGCCAAGTGCGCGCCCGCTTCGTCATGCTCGGGATCGATGGCCAGCGCCTGCTGGTAGAGCTCGATCGCCGGCTCCGTCTGCTCCACCGAACGATACAGATTGCCGGCGTCGACGAGGAGCCGCGTCCGCTCGAGCCGATTGGGCGTGTGCTGCACGGCCTCGACGAGCAGCTTGGCCGCGCGCAGCTGGCCGCCCGCTTGCCGATGCAGCGTCGCCAACGCCGTCAGCGCCGGCACGTGCGTCGGCTCGAGCTCGAGGACGCGCTGGAAGTGCGTCTCGGCCGCCGCTTTGTCGTCGAGACGCGCCGCGCACAGCTCGCCGGCGCGGAAGAGGTGCGCGATCTGCTCCGCGCGATCGGGCGTCAGCTTGGCGCGCTTTTCCAGCAGCGAGACCGTCGAATGCCAGGCACCGGTCTCGTCGTAGATGCGGGTCAGCTCGGCCAACGAGCGCGTGTGCAGCTCGTCGGCGCCGAGCGCCAGCTGGTAAGCACCGACGGCGCCGTCGACGTCCATGAGCTCGTGCTCGTGAATGGCGGCGATGTCGGCGTACAGCTCGGCCTGCGTCTGACCCGTTGCCGTCGCGGCGCGGCGACGCAAGATGTCCGCCAGCTGCGACCACTGCCGCGTCTGGCGATGCAGGCGTTCGAGCGCCGTCAAGGCATCGGTCGCATCGGGCGCGACGCCGAGCAGGTTCTCCCACCAGTCGGCGGCGGCCGCGTTGCCGTCGGCTTCGAGCTCCCAGGCTTGCGCCAAGCGGCGATAGAGCACGGCCCGTTCGGCGTCGAGCGGCGTCGATTCCGCCTGGCGCGCGAGGTTGGCCAAGAAGTCGGCGTTGCGGCCGGCGGCGCGATAGAGCGGCTCCAGCAGGCGCAACAGCTCGAGGTCGTTGGGCGCGTGCTCGACCAGCGCCTCATAGCGGACGATGGCACCGGCGACGTCGCCGAGCTTCTCGTGCGCCAACGCTGCGGCTTCGCGTCGCAGCATCGGCGCGTCGTCGAGCCCGTCGGCGGCCAGCTCGTCGAGCGCGCGCAGCATGTCGGCCCAACGCTCGGCCTTGCGATGCAGCGGCGCGCGCACGGCCGCCGGCAGCGCCGCGACCGGTCCGAGCTCGCGGATGACGTCGTCCCAGCCTTTGGCGGCGTTGGCTAGCCGCTCGATCTCGTGCCAATCGGCCTGCGCCGGCTCCTCTTTGTAAGCGGCGAGCAGCGCCGTCAAGGCGCGCTCGGCGTCGTCGGCTTCGTACTCGAAGATGCGCGCCACCGACAGCAGCATCTCGGCGCGGCGCGCCGGCGTCGGCTCGATGGCGACGCGGCCGAGCAGGAGCTCGACGAGCGCGTCGTGATCGCCGCGCTCGCGCAGCTCGTCGCAGATGCGATCGAGGTGCGCCGCGGCGCCGAGATCGGTCGGATCGGCCGCCAGCACGCCGAGCCAGCCGTCGCCGTCGTCGTCGGACGGACGCTCCGGCGCCACCGCCAGCGCCTCGTGCACGCCGAGGAGCAGCTGATCGATGTCCTCGGCGGCGAGCACGCGAATCCGCCAGCTCGCCCACAGCTCGTCGCGCTCGATGACGCCGAGACCGGGCAGAATCGCGTAATGCGTCAGCTCGGTGCGCGCGCCCGTCAGCAGCCGCTCGACGAGGATCTGGAAGTCGAGATCGCGCGTATCGAAGCCGACGAACAGGAACGAGCGCGTGCGATAGAGATCGTGCAAGGCCGCGCGCAGCTCACCGTCGGACAGCGCCGCTTGCAGCTCCTCGTTGGACCACAACAGCGTCTCCGGCCGGCGCGGATCGCCGAGCGCGTGCAAGACGAACGGCTTGGTGTCGGCGCGCAGCGCGGCGGCGTCGTAAGGCGTGTAGCGGCCGCGCGTCGCGCCGTCGGCGAGCTGGCCGAGCGCGCGATCGAGCGCGTCGTCCCAGGTCGTCGTCACCGCGGCGCGGAAGGGCAGCGCGGCGAGCAGGCGAATGCGATCGCTCTCGGCATCGGCGCCGTCGAGCACGGTGGCCAGCGCGGTCGGCAAATCCGCGCCGAGGCGGCGGCGAATGAACGCGGCGGCGGCGAGCGGACGCGACGCCAGCACCGTCTGCGCGGCTTCGGCCTCTTCGTCGGGCAGGAGCTTCGCCAGCTGCGCCAGCGTCTCCTGCAGGCTCGACTGCCCGGCGGCGATGCGCGAACCGGCGCACAAGACGGAACGGCCGGCGCGCAACAGCTCCGCCAGCTCCTGCGCTTCCGTCGTGGTCTCGGCGTCGGCTTCAGCGGCGACGGCTGGCGCGTCATGCGCGACGCTCGGCGCGATAGGCGCGTCCGCCGCATCGGGCGCTTCGATGGCGGGCTCGACGTCCGCCGCATGGGCTTCGATCGCCGCGTGCGCATCGTGCGCTTCGATGGCGGGCTCGACATGGGCTTCGATCGCTGCGTGCGCATCGTGTGCGTCGTGCGCTTCGATGGCGGGCTCGATATGGGCTTCGATCGCCGCGTGCGTGTCTGGTGCATCTGGCGCTTCGATCGCCGGCTCGTGCGCGGCCAGCGGCGCGACGGCCGCGTCCGCAACGGCCGGTTCGGCGACGGGCGCAACGACCGGCTCGACCGCGGCGGGCGCGGCGATCGCCGCCTCGACCGGCGCGCCGGCGACCGGCGCGGTGGCGGCAAGCGCCAATTCCGCGGCCACGACCGCCGCTGTATCGGCGTGCGGCTCTAGAGCTTCGACCGCCGGCGCGGCGTGCTCGACCGCCGCTTCGGCTTCGGCATTCGCGGCGTCGATCTTCTCGAAGTCCATCGTGACTTCCACCGACTTCGGGCGCGCCTCGAGCCCGGCGTCGTCGGGCGCGCTCGGCCGCGGCATGCTCGCGATCGGCTGAATGATCGTCTGCGAGCCGGCGTCGTCCGCCAGCTCCGTCGGCGCCGCGACGGCGACGGCATCCGGCGCCGGCGCGATCGCGTGCGGCTCGCTCGGCGCCGACCACTGCGACGCCAGCTCGTCGATCGCCTCGGCCGCCGCCACGCGCGGCACCTGCCCGGTGTCACCGAACGCCGCATATTCGAGCGCTTCGGCATCGGCGGCGTCGGCGCCGCCAGTCGCACGGGCACGCGCGAGCGCGGCCGCCCACGCCGCCTCTTCCTCGGGCGTCGGTGCCTCTTCGTCGACGGCAGCCGCGGCCACCGGCGCCGGCGCGGCGGACGAAATCACCGGCGGCGGCGCCGCGACGGGCGCGGCCACGGTCGGCGCGACCAACGACTGCGCGGCGTGTGCGCGAGCGAGCGCGGCTGCCCACGCCGCCTCTTCTTCGGGCGTCGCCTCATCCTCTTCGATCGCCGGCTCCGGCGCATGCGCCGGCTCGATCGCGGCCGCTCCGGCGTGTGCGCGCGCGAGCGCCGCGCGCCACGCGGCCTCTTCCTCGGCCGACTCCGGCTCTTCGACGACCGGCGCCGTGGCGTCGGCGGGCTTTTCCAGCGTCGCCATCAGATTGGTCGCCCACACGTCCGACGGCAGCTCGGCCGTGGTCGCGCCCACGTCGCCGCGATGCGGCCGTGCGCCGCCCTCGGTCGAGGCCTCATAGTCGTCCAAGTCCATGACGCCTCCAGCGTTCGTAGGGTCCTACACTGAAGCAAGCCATGGGCCGTCACCGACGCTGCGGAGTGGTGTGCGCAGTGTGCCGAAACCCGCGTACGGAGGGCAGTTTCCCGGCTGTACACAATCGGTTGCGCCCGACGGGGGCACAGGCCCCGGTGCATCTTGCGGCGACCGCGGGGCGATTGGCCGCGCCCGCACGATCCCGCGAGCCGGCCCGCGCGCTCGCCCGCGGCGCAATGAAGGGCGAGCCTCGAGATTCCACCGTTTTTCCCGCGGCGGCCGTCCCGTTTGCGCGACGGTTTTACGGCCTCAGTCGTCGCGCTCGCTGACGATGATGGCGCGCAGCGTCTGCCGCAGCCACACGTGCGCCGGATCGTCGTCGAAGCGCGGATGCCAGGCCTGCGCGATCGCGAACGTCGTCTGCGCGACGGGCAGCGGCGCCATCCGCAGGCCGAAGCGCGCTGCCGCCGCCCGCGCCACACGTCGCGGCACGAGCGCCAGATAGTCCGTTTGGCTCGCCAGCCACAGCGCCAACAGATACGTCGGAACCACGGCCGCGACGTGGCGCTCGAGGCCGCGCGCCGCCAGCCGCTCGTCGACGATGCTGCGTACACGACCGCGCCGCGAGACGACGACGTGCGGCGCCGCCAGGAAGCGCGCCAACGTCAGGCGCTGCCGACCTGACGTCGCGACCGGGCCGCGCGCGCGAAAGACGCACACGATGCGCTCGCGATACAGCGTCTGCACGCGAATCTCCGGGCCCAGCTCGCCTTGCGCGCCGATGTCGAGGTCGACGTCGCCGTCGCGCAGCGCCGCCGCGTCCTCGTCGCCCTCGGCCACGAAGCGCAAGAGCACGCGCGGCAGCTCGCGCGCCGCCCGCCGCGCCAGCTCGCGGCCGAGCGCGCCCACGATCGTGTCGTTGGTGCGGATGGTCAGCGTGCGCCTAAGCTTCGTCAGATCGACCGGCGCCGGCGGCGCCAACAGCCGCTCGGCGCGCGCGACGACGGCGCGCACCTCGTCGCGCAAGGCCAGCGCCCGCGGCGTCGGCACCAGCTTGCGTCCGGCGCGCACCAAGATCGGATCGCCGACGGCGTCGCGAATGCGGCTCAACGTGCGGCTCATCGCCGGCGCGCTCAGGTGCAGCCGCTTGGCCGCTGCGGTGACGCTCTGTTCGGTCAGCAGCACGTCGAGCGCCGGCAACAGGTTGAGATCGAAGCTCACCGGCGGATTGCATCACGCGCAACTATGGATTGCAATCGTTGCACTAAACGTCATGTGTCGCGTTCGCTAGGCTGAGGGCAACTAGGACTTCAAGGAGCCCACATGAGTCGTCATTCTCTCGAATCTCCGGCGGTGGTGGCGACGTTGGCGCGGCTGTTTGCGGCGGCCGAGGCCGGCGATCCGGCGGCGGTGGCGCGGGCGCGGGCAGCGGCCGCGGCGCGCGGCGCGCCGATGTCGGACAGCGATCCCGACGTGGCGGCGGCGCTCGGTGACGCCTTCATCTCGGTGGCGCCGGCGGTCGGGCGGCTCTTGTACCTGCTGGCGCGCGCCAAGTCGCGCCCGCTCATCGTCGAGTTCGGCACGTCGCTGGCGATCTCGACGATTCACTTGGCGGCGGCGGCGCGCGACGCCGGCGGGCGCGTCATCACGGCCGAGCAGGAGCCGCGCAAGATTGAGCGGGCGCGGGCGCATCTGGTCGAAGCCGGGGTCGCCGACCTCGTCGAGCTGCGCGCCGGCGACGCGCTCGAGACGCTGGCCGACCTGCCCGCGCCCATCGACTTCCTGTTCTTGGACGGCTGGAAGCGGCTGTATTTGCCGCTCCTGCGCGTGGTCGAGCCGCGCTTGGCGCCGGGCGCGCTCGTGGTCGCCGACGACACGCTGCGCTTCGCCGACGACCTGCGCCCGTTCCTCGAGCACGTGCGCGGCCAGGACAACGGCTATGTCGCGATCGAGATGCCGATGGACGACGGGCTGGAGCTGGCGATCCGCACGATCTAGACGTTCGCGAGGCCGTGCGGCGCGCTATTGGGCCGCCCGCGCCGTGGCGACGACTGCGGCCAAGTCTTCGTGCGTGAGACCGGGCGCGCGGCCATGCTCGACGATCGAATCGAGCGCAGGCTCGACCGAGACGAACGTGTGCTGCTTGGAGGCGTTGCCGCTCACCAAGGCCATGGCGTTCATGATGGCGCGGGCGGCCGCCATGCGAAAACCGCTGCCTTCTAGGACGATGATATTCAGCTCCGCCGGTAATTCACGAGCGAGCGCCGAAAACTCGGAGCGCAGCGCGTTGTCCGGTGAGGCGACCGCGGCGGACTCGACAATCGTCAACATGATCCGGGCGTGACCGAACTGCTGCTGCAGCTGCTCGATCTCCTGTCGTAGCCGCCGCACCTTTGCGATGGTGAGCGGCTGCCGGATCACGACGACGCCGACGTTGGCGTAGGTCGCGAACACGAGACCACTCTCGGAGAACC
Organism: uncultured delta proteobacterium; assembly: GCA_963785725.1. Lineage (GTDB taxonomy): Bacteria > Myxococcota_A > Polyangia > Palsa-1104 > Palsa-1104 > JAQBQH01. Next base: position 635,107 of record CAWAWS010000007.1, read on the forward strand.
GAATCGTCGCCTTTATCGACACCGCAAGCCGCCCTTCAGGAACATCGGCACGAGCGGGATGGGCATGAGGCGGACCGAGTCGGTGTGCGGCGGGGAAGTGCGGATTCGGTGCGCCCACCAGGATTCGAACCTGGGGCCTTTGGCTCCGGAGGCCAACGCTCTATCCAGCTGAGCTATAGGCGCTTTATCGGCGAAGACCTTACCCCGCGCACCTGGCATCGGCAAGCGAAAAGGCTTACGATTGAGGCCATGGCGCTTCTCGGCGACGACGATACGCAGTACCTCCGTGAGAGCTTCGCGACCCTGTCGGCCGACGTCACCGTCACGGTCGTGACGCGCGAGCGTTCGAAGCTCATTCTCGTCGGTGCCGAGCCCAGCGCCGCGCCCGACGACGCCAGCGCCGAGGTGGTGCAGATCGTCGACGAAGTGGCCGCGGCCGGGGCCCCGAAGGTGAAGGTCGAGCGCGTCGACGTCGCCACCGAAGCGGCGCGCGCCGACGCCCTCGGCGTGCAGCGGACGCCGGCGCTCTTGTTTGCGTCGCCGACGGCCAAGGGGCGGCTGCGTTATTACGGCTTGCCGGCAGGCTACGAGATGTCGACGCTGATCGCGGCGCTGCTCGATCTCGGATCGGGCGAGCCGATGGTGCCGCCGGAGATCGCGCAGCTGCTGTCGGAGATGAAGGCGCCGGTGCACATCCAAGTGTTCGTGACGCCGAGCTGTCCGCACTGTCCGGCGATGGCGCGGGCGGCGTACCAGCTGGCGATGTCGTCCGCGCACATCAGCGCCGACGTCGTCGAAGTGCAGGAGTTTCCCGATGTCGCCGAGCGCTATCAGATTCGCGGCGTGCCGATGACGGTCGTCAACGACGGCGAGCCGCTGATGGGCAACGTCGGCGGCGCGCGGCTGCTGGCGGCGGTGCGCGAAGCGGGCGGCATCACCGCGCGCGAGCCCGTCGAGCCGTCGTAAATGCGGGCGCGCGTAGGATTTCGCGCGCGAGCCTCGTAAGAACGGACGCGCATAGGATTCGCGCGGCTCAGCTGCGTCAGCGGGCGCGCGCCGCCGTCGCGGCCGAGTCGGCGACGCGCAGCTGGCCCTCCCAGGCGACGACGCGACCGCGCCGGCGCGCCACGAGGAACGGCTTGCCGCGGTCGACGTAGTAGATCGCGCGCTGCCCAAACGCCTCGCCGAGGCGCCACGCTTCGTCGCGATCGAGGCCGAGCACGGCGAAGCTCTCTTCGCGATAGCGCGAGCCGGGCGCGTTGATGGCCGGCCAGCGCTCGACCATGCGCGCGTCGAGATGGCGCGCCAGCTGCTCCTGCGCGCGTCGATTGGCGCGCTCGTTGGGTCGCTCGACGCCGCCCGGATTCCACGCCGTCAACACGGCGAACGTCGACGCCGGCAGCTCCGTCGGCGCCGCGCCCGGCCCGTCGATGCGCAGCCGCACCGGCGCATTTCCCGGCGGCGTCAGCTCGATCGTCGCGCGTCGATAGCCCATCCACGACGACCAATTGGCGGCGAAGTCGACGGCGGCGACGGCCACGTTCTCGTCGTCGCCGTCGGGCATCGGCTCGTCGGGCGCGACACCGACGGCGAAGCGCAGCCAGCGCGAGGCGCCGATGAAGGCGAGCAGCGTCTGGCGATCGGGCGAATCGGGCGACGTGCGACCGTCGTGATAGAGCAGGTTCTCGAGCGCGGAGGTCAGCACCGGCACGGTCACATCTTAACACGGCGCGTCGCAGCGACGACAGGACGACCAAAGACGACGGTGGCGCCGATCGCGCAATCGTAGTAAGCCGGGCAGCCTACCGCGGAGGCATCATGCGCCAGCTGTCGCTCGTAGTCGGTGTCGTCATCGTGGCCGGGGCCAGCAGCCTGGCGAGCGCCGACGAAGGAATGTGGACGTTCAACAATTTCCCCAAGGCCAAGGTCAAGCAGCGCTACCACTTCGACGCCGCCGATCCGTGGCTCGATCACGTGCGCTTGTCGTCGGTGCGCTTCAACTCGGGCGGCTCGGGCTCGTTCGTCTCCGGCGACGGGCTGGTCATGACGAACCATCACGTCGGCGCCGATTGCATCCACAAGCTGGCCAAGTCGGGCGCCGATTACATCAAGGACGGCTTCGTCGCGCGCAGCGCCGCCGAGGAGATCAAGTGTCCCGATCTCGAGCTCAACGTCGTCACCGGCATCGAGGACGTGACCAAGGACGTGCTCGGCGTCGCGCAGGCGGGAATGGACGACGCCGCGGTCAACAAAGCGCAAAAAGAGAAGTCGGCGCAGATCGAGAAGGCGTGCGCGGACAAGACGCACGCGCGCTGTGACGTCGTCGCGCTCTACAAAGGCGCGGTCTACAACCTGTACACCTATAAAAAGTACACTGACGTACGATTGGTGTTCGCGCCCGAGTTCCAGATCGCGTTCTTCGGCGGCGATCCCGATAACTTCGAGTATCCGCGCTACGATCTCGACGTCGCCTATTTCCGCGCCTACGAAAACGGCGCGCCCGTGCACGGCGACTATTTCAAGTGGTCGGCCAACGGCGCCAAGGACGGCGAGCTGGTGTTCGTGCCCGGAAATCCCGGCGCGACCGATCGGTTGTCGACGGTGGCCGAGATCGAGCAGCTGCGCGACGTGAGCTATCCGTTCACGCAGCGCGTGCTCGAGGCGCAGCGCGTGGCGTTGGAGGCGTACGCGGCCAAAGGCGTCGAGCAGGCGCGGCAGGCGGAGCGGCGGCACTTCAGCGTCATGAACAACGTCAAGCGCCTGAAGGGCTACCTCGGCGGCTTGCAAGACGCGAAGCTGATGGGGAAGAAGTCGACCGAGGAGGCGGCGCTGCGCAAGAGCCTCGCCGGCGACGCGCAGTACGCCAAAGTCTGGGACGACATCGCGGCGGTCGAGAAGCGCTGGAAGCCGTCGGCCGTGCGCTATCAGCTGCTCGAGACGTACAACTCGGGCGCGGAGCTGTTGGTGACGGCGCAGCATCTCGTGCGCATGACGGCGGAGAAGCAGCTGCCGAACGAGAAGCGGCTCAAGGAGTATCGCGAGACGGCGCTGCCGTCGCTGGAGCTGCGCGTGTTCTCGCCGGCGCCGGTTTACGACGGCTTCGAGGAGACGATGCTGACGTCGTGGCTCGAGGTCGAGCAGCAGGAGCTGGGCGCGAGCGATCCTTACGTGCAGAAGCTGCTCGCGGGCAAGACGCCGGCGGCGCGCGCGCACGAGCTGGTGGCGGGGACGAAGCTGAAGGACATCGCGGTGCGCAAGTCGCTGGCCGCGTCGAAGGCGGCGGTGGATGCCTCGACGGATCCGCTGATCGTGCTGGCGCGCGCCATCGACGGCGACCGGCGCGCGATTCGCAAGCAGTTCGAGGACGGCGTCGAGGCGCCGCTCAATCACGCGCACGAGCTCATCGCGCGGGCGCAGTTCGCCAAAGCGGGGCTGTCGCGCTATCCCGACGCGACGTTCACGCTGCGTCTGTCCTACGGCAAAGTGGCCGGCTACACGCAGGCGGGCAAGAGAGTGGCGCCGATGACGACGATCGGCGGCATGTACGAGCGCGCCGCGAAGGCCGACGGCAAGGCGCCGTGGGACGTGCCGCCCAAGTGGGTCGCGGCCAAGGCCAAGGTCGACGGCAAAGTGCCGATGGACTTCGTGTCGACCAACGACATCATCGGCGGCAACTCGGGCTCGCCCGTCATCAACGCCAAGGGCGAGATCGTCGGGCTCATCTTCGACGGCAACATTCAGTCGCTGCCGGGCAACTTCGTGTACGACGACGCGCAGAACCGCGCCGTCAGCGTGCACTCGTCGGCGCTGCTCGAGGCCTTGCGCAACGTCTACGACGCCGGCTTCTTGGCCGACGAGCTAGCGCCACCGCTGGGAAAAAAGCGGGCGTCCCGGTAAGATGACCGCCGGCGCCGTCTCGGTGGCGCGCTCAACTCAACTAGGTGTGGAGGGTTGTCCGATGGCTCATGCGACGAAGGTGCAGCTGTTTCGTTGGTCGGCGGTCGTAGGCGCGCTGGTGCTGCTGGCGGTCACGTTCCTGGCCGGACGCGCGAGCGCGCTGCCGCAGCCGAACATGCAGGCGGCGCTCGGTCACCTGGAGCAGGCCAAGGAGTCGTTGGAGCGCGCCGAGCACAACAAGGGCGGCTTCCGCGTCAAGGCGGTGGAGCTGACGAATCAGGCCATCGCCGCGGTCAAAGAGGGCATCGCGATCGGCAACAAGTAGCCCCGTCGGCGTGGCGCGGGCGACGTCACGGATCGCGGGTCATTCGTCAGTGTTCAGCGAGCGTAGGCGTTCGTCGTCCTCGGCTGGAGGTCGGGCCGACCGAGGATGGCGAGCGCGCGCATTCGTAAGGAATCCACGGCCACGATGAAGATGCGAACGATGTTTGCGTTGCTGTGCGCGCTCTCGTTGCCGCCGGCGACCGGCTGCGACGACGGCGTCAGCGATCAGCGGCGGCCGATCGGCGCGTCGTGCGCGACCTCGGGCCAATGCGGGACGGGCAAGTACTTCTGCGACGTCGCGGCGCCCGACGGTGACTGCGAGGCCGAGTGTCGCGGCGACGGCGATTGTCCAACCGGCGCCGTGTGCGTCGGCGGCGGCATAATCATGACGGGCGCGTGCCTGCTGCAGTGCACGACGATCGCCGATTGCCGCGCCGGCTACGTGTGCGCGCCGGCGGACGACGCGTCGCACGCGCACTGCGCGGCGCCGCCCGCGAGCGACGGCGGCGTCGACGCGCTGTAGCCGAACCGGCGGCGCTTGCCGGCGCGCGCCCAACCGATATAAAATAGCGCGGGGAGCTGGATATGCGTGCCGCGCATGAGGCGGCTCCGGCGTGCCAGCGTGAAACGATGGGCAGAGTCAAAGGGACGATCTTGGTACCGCTGGTGAAGCTGCTGCGCGCCAACAAGGTGGCCGCCGCCAAGCTGCTGCCCGCGCCGCTGCAGAAGTATCTGGAGGAGCGGGTGCTGCCGTCGAGCTGGTATCCGGCCAAGGATCACGTGCAGCTGGCGCGCGTCCTCGCGACCGTCGTGCCGCTCGGCAACGAGCCTTACCACGTGATGGGCCGCGGCGCGGCGCAGCACGATCTCAGCGGCATCTACAAAGCGCGCCTGTACGCCGGCGATCCGATGCGCACGCTGGAATCGGGGCTCGGGCTGTGGCGCACCTATTGCGACAGCGGCGAGATGGCGCTCACGCGCAAAGGCGAGCGCGCGGCCGTGGTCACGCTGCGCGATTACGTCGACGTGTCGCGCGAGATGTGCGGCATCGCCGGCGGTTACGTGGCGGAGCTGGCGGCGTTGGGCGGGGCCAAGAGCGTCGCCCTGCGCAAGCTGTCCTGTCGGCTCGAAGGCGCGCCGCAATGCCAGTGGGATCTCAGCTGGTCCTAAGCCGTCAGCTGTCGCTGTCGTCGGGCGCGCCGCCCGAGCGCGCCAGGTCTTGCGGACGAATCTTGGCGGCGTCGAGGCCGCGCACGCGCTTGGTCATCGTCTGCAAGAGCTCGTCGAACGGCGGCGCGGCGCCCTTCATGAACCGCAGCGGATTGACGCGCGCCACGACGAAGGCCTTCAAATACGGGCTCGTCAGCCCCTTGGCCTTCAACGCCGCCACCGCCTCGGCGACGGCGTCATCGAACGTCAACAGCACCTGCGCGCGCCGCTCACGCTCGCCCAAGGCCTCGGACAGCGGCGCCTTCGAGAACGCCTCCACCTTCTTCAGGAACGGCTGATACGCGCCGCCCGACAGCCGCCCGCGCTCGGCGTAGGCGAAGCCGAGCGTGCACAGCGCCGGCTCTTCGAACTCGAGCGCGTATTGCTCCTCGGGAATGTCGCCGCGCAGCCGCGCCAGCTCGCCGTACATGCGATGCACCTCCAGCGACTTCTCACGCAGGTTGTGCGCCTTCTCGATGTTGAGCGCGAGGATTTGATAGGCCACCGCGGCGTCGGGGATCAGCAGCGCCAAGATCGTCTTCGCGCCCAGCTCCTTCATCGCCGTCAAGCGGTGGTGGCCGTTCGGCGTCTGATAGCCGTCGCCGACGCGCACGGCGATCACCGGATCGAGGTAGCGCCGCGTGCGATCCATCGCCAGCGTCAGCTTGCGCACGTGCGCGTCCGACACGTCGCGCTGATAGGGCGTCGGCTCGACTTTGTCGATGGGCAGCGCCGCGAACAGCTGCACGTGCCCGCCGAGCGGCTCGCGATAGCTGGCCAGGACGCGCCCGCCGTCGGCGACGACCGCGTCCGCCAGCGCCTGCGCCTCGCCGTCGAGCGTCGCCACCGCCAGCTGGTCTGCGCCGAGCTCGGTGGGCTTGAGCTTCACGCCTTTGCGCGCCCGCGGCTTGCCGCTCTTGGTCTTCGGTCGCGCCGTCCGCTTCTTCGCCGTCGCCATGTCGGTCGCCTGCTCTCTCGTTTGATGATATGTAAGCGCGCTCGTGTCTCGGATCCACGACGTGCGCCCCGGCGGTTACGCCTGGTGGTACTTCGATGCGCTCAGCGATGACGGTCAGCGCGCGCTCAGCGTCATCTTCTTCGTCGGCAGCGTATTTTCGCCCGATTATGCCGCGCGGCTGCGGCGTGGGGAAGTGGCGCGCGCCGAGGAGCACGTCGCCGTCAACGTCGCCTTGTACGATCGCGACAAGCGGCTCGCCTGGGTCATGAGCGAATATGGCCCGAGCGCGCTCATCGCCGGCGACGACGACGGCCCCCACATCGCCACGAGCCGCGTCGAGCGCCTCGCCAACGGCGGTCTGCGCCTGACGTTGCGCGAGCGCACGGCGCCGTTCTTGGTCGCGCTGACGGGCGTCGGCACGCCGATCGCGGGCACGATCGAGCTCGAGCCGCACGCGCCGCCACTCGACCCCATCGAGCTCGCCAGCGGCGGCGGTCGCGAGCAGCACTGGTGGCAGGCGCGCATGCCGCGCGCGCGGGCCCGCGTCCGGTTCACGCGGCCCGACTGGTCCTTCGACGGCGTCGGCTACCACGACGTCAACCATGGCGACGGCCGCTTGGAGCGCGCCTTTTCCAGCTGGAGCTGGGCCCGCTTTCACGACGCCGCGCGCACGACCATCCTGTACGCGCTGCACGAACGCGACCGCCCGGCGCGCGCCCTCGTCGTCGACGCGCGCGACGATCGTCCGGCCATCGTGCAACCGGCGCTGCTCCTGCCCGAAGGCGAGCGCCGCCGCGCGCCGTGGGGACTGCCGCTGCCGCGCTGGTTCGCGCTCGACAGTGAAGGCGCGACGCTGCGCTGCAGCGTCGGCCGGCTCTACGAGGCGTCGCCGTTTTACGCCCGCTACCAGGCCGCGCTCGCCGTGCGCGGTGGCGCCGAGCCGCGCGAAGCCCGCGGCGTCGGCGAGTACCTCGATCTCGACCGCTTCGACTCCCGCGGCATCCAGTTCCTGCTACGATTCAAGACACGGCGCTCCTCATGACGCTCTCCCTCGTGTTCGCTGGATGGGCGCTTTTGGCGGCCGCCTTTACCGTCGTCGCCATTCAGTCGACGCGGCAGCTCTATCGTCATTCCCAGCGCGCGCGCACGCTCGGTCGCGCCTGGCCGACGATCGCGCTCGTGCGACCGTGCGAAGGGCTCGATCCGTCGCTGGCCGAGACGCTGCGCAGCTCGTTCACGGCGCGCTACGAAGGTCGGCGCGCCATCTACTTTTGTATTCCGTCGGTGAATGATCCGGCGTGGCCGGTGGCGGCGCGCGTGCGCGACGAGCTCGTGGCCGCCGGCGCCGACGTGACGCTGGTGGCGACGGCGATCGAGACGCGCGCCAACCGCAAGGCGGCGCAGCTGGCCGTCGTCGACCCGCTCCTGCCGGCGGAGGCCAAGCTGCTCGTCATCGCCGACAGCGACGTGCAGCTCGATGACGACTCGTTGCCGTCGCTGGTCAGCGCGCTGACGGCCGATCCGGAAGCGGGCGCGGCGTCGGCGCCGCCCATCGACGTCAGCGCGCGCACCGCCGGCGATCGCTGGTCGGCGGCGCTGTTGTCGTCGACGCCGCACGCGCTCTTGGCGCTGGCGGGCCTCTCGGCGCGCTCGGGCGGCGTCGCACTGCTGGCCGGCGCGCTGCTCGCCGTTCGTCGCCAGGCGCTCGCCGCCGTCGGTGGATTCCGCTCGCTCGAGCCGTACTTGGGCGAAGACTTCGAGCTCGCGCGCCGCTTGCACGACGCCGGCCTGCGCATGGCGACATCGGCGGCGCCGGCGCGCTTCACCGACTCCGGCCGCTCGCTCGGGCAAGTCGTCGCCCGCTATGCGCGCTGGTCGCTCGTCGTCCGCCGGCAGCGACCGGCGCTGTTCGCGACCTATGCGCTGCTGCTCGGCTGTACGCCGCTCTTGCTCGTCGCGGCGTTGGCGCTCGTCGCCGCGCGCGCCGACGGCGCCGGCTGGGCGGCGGCGGCGACGGCGCTCTTGGTCACGACGCGCACCCTCCTGGCGCTGCAGCTGCGCCGGTATTACGCCGTCGCCGGCGGCCCGCTGCGCGCGTTCGGCGCGATGCTCGCCGGCGAGCTCCTCATCGTCGCCGGCTCGTCGCAGGCGCTCTGGTCCGCCGAGGTCGAATGGCGCGGCCGCCGCTTCTACGTCGGCGAACGCGGCGCCCTCGTGCCCGTCGTTCCCACCGACGGGCCATAGTCACGCGCGCCTGCCGCGACTGGCGAACGGCGTCCTCGTTTCCAACGTCTCTCGGCCTTCCCGTTTTACGTCGAGGTATCGCCGCCGCTCGGGATTTCTGGCCGTAGTCGACCAAGCGAGCTGACGAGTCTGCGGCGGTGCCGTCAGCGTCCGCTGGCCGTGCCGCCCGCGCCCGCGAATTCGTCCGTCGTACAGCCGAGCGCCGCCAGCGCCGCCACCAGCGCGCCCAGCCGCTCGTCCGTCAGCGGCCCCTCAGACGCAAAGCGCACCTGGCCCGCGCCGTCGGTCAGCACGATCGCGCTGCGATGTTGCGTCAGACCCCAGGTCTTGCGCAGCGTCCCGTGCCAGTCGGCGTAGATCGTCGTGTTGTGCTTGCGCGCGATGTCCTTCAAATCCGACAGCACCGCGCGCCGCGCCGGCCACCAATTCCACGCCGCCACGTCCGCCACCGCCATGAACTCGAAGCGTTCACGATTTTGCGGCACGTCGTTGATGCGACCGAGCACCGCGCGCGCATGCTCGTTCTGCGACTGCGCCTCGCGATCCTCGTACAACACCAGCATCGGCCGGCCGATCGGCAGCGTGCGCGGCTGCGCGGCGGCGACGTCGTCGATGGCCACCGCGGTCAGCGGCGTGCCCACTTGCGGAAGCGCCCACGCAGGCGCGGCTATCGAGATGGCGGCGCCGAGAGCGACCACCATCACCCCCCGATATGGCATCATCCCAGTCTACACGTGGACCAGGCGCCTGCCATCACCGTCGTCGTCGCTGCCCACAACGAGGAAGCCAGCCTGCCGCGCTGCCTCGGCTCGGTGCGCGCCGCCGCTGCCGACGCCGAGCTGATCGTGGTCGACAACTGTTCCACGGATGGGACAGCGGCCGTCGCCGTCGCCGGCGGCGCGCGCGTCGTCACCGAGGCGCGGCTCGGCGCCGTCAACGCCAAAGCCGCCGGCGTCAGCGCGGCGCGCGGCGCCCTCATCGCCGTCATCGACGCCGACAGCACCTGCCCGCCCGATTGGCTGACCAAGATCGCCGCCGCCTTCGCCGCCGATCCGCGGCTCGTCGGTCTCTCCGGCCCGGCGCGTTATCCGGGCGCGCGCCCGTGGGTCCACGTCGTCATGGCCATCTGGTTCGGCTTCTGGAAGCTCATCCAAGCCGTCACCGGCACCGCCTACTACGCCGTCGGCACCAACGTCGCCTTCCGCAAAGACGCCTACCTGCGCGCCGGCGGCTACGACACGAACGTGCTCGTCGGCGGCGACGAGGTCGCGCTCTTCCGCCGCCTGCGCCGCGTGGGCCTGACGCGCTACACCGACGCGCTGTGGGTCGACACCGACGCCCGCCGCACCGAAGTCGGCTTCCTGCGCTTCTTCTTCGGCACCGTGCTCTTGCACTACGTCATCAACTATCCGATCTATCGCTTGACCGGTATTTCGCTGGTCAAACGCTATACGCCCGGCTCGCGCTTACTGCCGCGTCAGTAGATCGCGGATCACTTTATCGACGACGAAGTTGTGGCCGAGCGTCGGATCCACCGCGATTCGCCGCGCGCCCGCCGGTCCGACCTCGGGCGGCGCCGCCGAGGTCCCCCAATACGGATGCATGACCGGGTCGGAGGGATAGGTCGTCACGTATTCGATGACGTCGACGCCCGCCGGCGGCTGCGGATAGCGCAAAAAGCGCGTGCCGATGCCGAGCATGAGCGGCGAGTGCAGCGAATCGACCTCGCTCCACGGCGCAAAGTGCATGCCCGCGAACGGCGCGCCGATGGTCACCATCGTCAGCTTCACCGCCGGGGCTTGCAGGTAGCCGAGCGCGTGCGCGCCGACCAGCCCGGCCGCCGAATGGGTCACGACGACGATCTCGCGCAGCGACGACGGCGGCGACGTCTCGGCCGCGGTCACGAGCGCCGCCAGCTCGCGCGCCGCGCGGTCGATCGAGCCCCACGGCTGCCACCAGAACACGACGAACTCGACGTTCGGCGCCGCTCGCAGCCGCGCCACCGGCGTGTCCCACTCCCAGCCGTAGCCGAGCAGGCCCGGCACGATCACGAACAGCCGCTCGGTCCCTGGCTTGAGCGGCGGCAGCGTCGGATGTAGGCCCTCGAGCACGCGACAGCTCGGACAGCTGCGCGCGGGCGGCACGATGCAGCCGGCCGTCGACAGCGCGAGCAGGACCAGACAGACGCGAATGAAGCGGACGCAAAAAATGGACACGATGACGTGATCGCCGAGCCCCGATCATATCGCCGATTGAACGAGAATTACAGGCGATCGGCGACGGCGCGCAGCACGCGCGGCGAAAACAGCATGCCGACATGGCCGACGTTGGGCACGTGCATGAGCTCGTCGGTCGTCGCCAGCGCGCCCGCGGCCAGCTGCTCGCGCGTGACGCCGTTGTGCGCCGCGAAGACGCGCGGAAAGACGATGTTGTCGGAGCCGGCGACGATCGACGTGAACTTGACGCGCGCCGCCGCGGGCTGTGTCGACCGCAGCCGCGCGATGAGCGGCGAGTCGGGCCGCAGCTCGCGTCCGACACGCGTCGCCACCCAATAGGCGCCGTACGTCCCATGATGCGGCGACGACAGCGTGATGCAGCGATCGACGCGCCGCGCGCCGCCGAGCTCCTGCAGGTAACAGCGCGCGACGACGCCGCCGAGCGAATGGCACACCAAGTCGATGCGTCCGCCGCGCACGCGCTCCTTCAGGAACTGCTTGAGCGCCCGCGCCGAATGCTCGATGCCGGCCGAGCTCTGATAGTCGAACGACAAGACCGGCCCGAGCCCGCGCAGCTTGAAGTAGGCCGCCAGCGGCAGCATCGTCGCCCGATTGGCCAGGTAGCCGTGCACGAGCACGATCGTCCGCTGCTCGGCCAGGCGCGGCGTTTTCTTGCGCTTGCCGCGGCCGAAGCCGAACGGATAGAGCAGGCTGAGCCCGACGAAGGCGGCCACTTCCTTGGCGACCAGCTCACGCGCGCGCAGCTGCGAAGGCGGAAGATCGTAAATCATGGAGCCTCCCGTGAACCGTCGACGACGTGCGGCTCACAAAGCCAAGATAGGGCAGGCGGATAATTTTGTCATACGAAAAGTGACAAATAATGTGGATGTCGTACAAAATAGGCGGCTATTCATGGTGCTTGGCAGGCGTCGTGGAAGCGGAGTTATGATGCGCGCGATGCAGGTCGTGCGAGCCCGACAGGCGCTGGTGCTGGCGGCAGCGCTGATGATGCCGGCGGCGGTCCGCGCGCGCGGCACGTGCGTCGTTGCCGGCAAGAAGCCGGCGCCGCTCGTCGTCACGGTGGCGCCGAAGGGCGCGACGCCGTTCAAGCTGCGCGTCGACGGGCTGGCGGCGGCGATCGCGACCGGCGGGCTCGAGCAGCCGGCGGTGGTGACGGTGCGCGCGCCGCTGGCGTTCACGGCGACGATCGCGGCCGACGCCATTCCCGCGCGCACCAAGCGCGCCGTCGACGCGGCCAGCGGCCTCGCGCATCTGGCGGCGGCGACGGAGAAGCTGACGCTGCACGCCGACGTGCGCGGGTCGCGCGTGGAGGCGGACGTGCGGCTCGACGGCGTCGAGCTGCGCGGGCTGAATCTACCGTGCGACGCGCTGACGCTCGACGACGTGGCCGCGCCCAAGCCGCAGTTGGTCGATCACGAAGGCGGCGAGCACGCGTCGCCGGCGGGCAAGCTGCTGCATCTGCGCGCGTCGGCCGGCGGCGGTCCGACGATGGTCGTGGCCGTCGACGATCCGGCGGCGCTCGAGCTGCACGTGACCGAGCACGACGGTGATTGGACGCGCGTGACGGCGCGCTGGGCCGACGGCACGACGATCGCCGGCTGGGCCGGCGCCGGTGAGCTCGCGGCGCCGTCGCTGCACGAGGCGCTCGGCGACGCGCTGCACGGCACGGGCGGCAACGGCTGCGCGCTCGGGCCGGTGACGCGCGAGAACGAGCGCATCGTCACGGCGACGGTGGCGGCGGGCACGGACGTGTTCGCCGCGCGCTATCTGGGCGCGTGGGCCAAGGTCGTCGACGGTCGCGGCTTGCGCGTGCGCGTGCGGCCGAAGGACGATTGGGTCGAGATCGTCGCTGCGCCGGGCCTGACGAGCGTCGATGAGTGCATCAACTCGACGGTGCTGCTCGACGCGTGGATTCCGCGCGCCGCGGCGCAGCTGCCGCCCGAAGACGCGACGGCCGCGACCACGAAACCCTAGCGCGCCTCGGCTTTCGCGCGCCGTCGGGCCCGTCGCGACCGAGCGTCGCGCTCGTCGCTGACGACGGTCGCGGCCGGCGAGCTACAGCGGCCGTGTCGGGAAGGCGCGCGCGATGTGCCGTCGCGACGGGCGTCGCAGGCCGGCGGGCTCGCCGCGTCGCGATCGTTGCCGCCGCCCGTCGCTGCCGCGCGCCATGGCGGGCTCGATGTCGCCGCATGGCGACGATCGTGGCCGCCGCGCTCGCTGTCACCGTCGACGAGCGCTCGCTGTCACCGTCGACGAGCGCTCGCTTGGGCAGCAGGCTCGGCGCTGCGGAGTCGCGGCCACACTTGCGCGCCGACTGTGGCGACGCGTCTACAGCTTTGCCGCGGTCGTGTGCGAATTCTGCAGCGATGTGCAGTGGCGCGTCGCTTGCTGAAGGGCCGTGGCCATGAACGTCCGTAATTCCCTTTCGCGCTTCGCCCTCACCACCGTCGCGTTGGCGGCCGTCACCTCCGGTTGCGGCGGCGGCTCGTCGTCGACTTCGCCGTCGACAGGGACGAACGCGACTTCGACGACGGGCTCGGCGACCACGAGCGGCAACAGCGGCACGACCTACACCGGCACCGATGGCGGCGGCACGACGACCACGGCGGCGCACTCCGCCCACAAGCACTGCGCCTGGATCGGCGCCGACACCTTCGCCGCCGGCAAGGCCTCCTTCCTCGCCAACCCCGACTGGTTCGACGCCGTCCATCCCGTCTGGTACAGCCTGACGCCGGGCGGCGCGCCGCAGGCCGGCTCCTCGACCATCGTCGACGACGCCGACCTCATGGCGGCCGCGCACGCGCACGGCGTCAAGGTCATCCCGCTCGTCAACGGCAACTCGGTCGATTACATGCGCGCCGCCATGGCCACGCCGGACGCGATCGCCGCGCACGCGCAGACCCTCGCACAGCTGGCGCAGTCGCACGGCTATGACGGCCTCGAGCTCGACTACGAGCACCTCTTCTTGGCCACCGATCGCGTGCCCTACAACGCGCTCATCGCCGCCGTCGCGACCGCGCTGCACGCGGAGGGCAAGGTGTTGACGCTGGCGCTGCCGGCCATGAGCACCGCCAATCCCGACAGCGCCTACGACTACACGGCGTTGCAGTCGACCGTCGACGTCATGCACCTCATGGGTTACGACTTCCACTATCTCGGCGGCGATCACTTGGGTCCGCTCGCGCCCGAAGGCTGGATCAGCGACGTCGCCACCTACGTGCAGTCGCTCGGTGCGCCCGGCAAATACTCGCTCGGCGTCGCCAACTACGGCATCGGCATGGGCTGGTACGCCGACGCCGCCACGGCCGCCGCGGCCTGCTTGCCGGGCACGTTCAGCGAGCAGACCGATCACATGACCGTCTGCCCGCTCGGCCATCAAACCGCCGGTCTCTCGCCGCACTGCACGACCGCGCAGGGCGACGTCTGGTTCGAGAACGCCGACTCCGCCGGGCAGAAGACGGCGATCGCTAAGGCCGCCGGCTTCGGCGGCGTCGCTTACTACACGCTCGGCGACGAGCCGGCCGGCTTCTTGGACGCGCTCGCCGCTTCGTTCTGAGCCAGCTTGCCGCGCAGCCGCTCGACTTCGTTGCGGCTGATCTCCAGCTCCGCCAGCGCCGTCTTCAGATCCGTCCGCACCGCCGCCAGCTCCGCGCGCAGATTCTCCTGCGCCGAGCCTGACGACAGCTTGCGATTCTCGAGGTCGCGCTTGGCCAACGTCAGCTCGTGACCGAGGCGCGACAGCTCTTGCCGCGCCGCCACCAGCTCTTCCATCGCCTCGCGCAGCCCATCGTCGTCAGGCTCGCCGATCGGCGGCGGCATCACCTGCGGCGGCACGTTCGGTCGCCGCCGCTTCGGCTCTAGCGCGATCACCTTCGCCTTCTTCTTGGCGGCCTTACCGGATTTACCTGACTTGCCCGACTTGATGGGAATGACCTTGGCTTTGCTTTTCGGCTTGAGCGTGAGCAGCTTGCCGCGCGGCGCCTTCTTGGCCATACGCACATCCTACCACGCATGGGCCAAAAATCGCGTGTTCAGCGTTACTGGCGAACGTATTCGTATTCGAACGGCTGGCCGTTGATTCCGCGCGTCGGCGGCGCCACCCAGCCGGCGATCTTGCCCGGCTCGACGACGGCGTGCATCAGGGATTCGATGTAGGCGATGTCGCTCGGCGAAGGCAGCCAATCATAGCGGCGCTTCTCGAACTCCTCGGCGCTCATGAGGTTGCCGTCGATGTCGAAGCGAGTGGCCCGAGTAGATGCCCTGATGGCGATGAAAGCGGCGATTGGGCAAGCGGAAGCGCTCGCGAGCGGCCGGCGCGCTCGAGCGTGCGGTTCCACTTGTCGACGGCGCGCTGGCAGTCGTCGACGTAGTTGTCGCGCAAGCACCTCGTTCATGGCGGTGCGCAGCGGAATGTCCTTGTCGACGAGCTTGCCGCCTTCGAGGACGGTCATGCTTGTAGCTGCCGTCGAGCGACCTTGTGGTCTTCGTAGCGCGTCCTCTTTGTAGCGACCTTTCAAGCCGGCGGCGAAGAAGTCGGCGGCGTTCGACGAGATCTCGCCGCCGAACAGATCCTCCGAGAGCGAGAACCACAAATTGAGATATTTTTGCAGCGTAACCAAATCGATTCCGCCCAATTTACGCGACGTCGTCGTTCTGCTTGAGCAGCTCGGCGGTGCGCGTCGACCATGCGATCGACGCCGGTCTCGCCGACGAACATGTGGTGCGCCTCTTCGGTCAGCATGAAGCGCGTCGTGCGCGCGAGCGGATCGAAGCCCGATCTCGGCTAGCGCGTAGAGCTGATACTTGCCGTCGCGATCGGTGAACATGGTGAAGAAGAAGAAGTCGACCCAGTTGGTGATCGGCTGATTGAACGCGCCGAGGATGCGCGGCTTGTCGGCGTCGCCGGAGCGGCGCTCGAGCAGGCCTTCGGCCTCTTCGCGGCCGTCTTTGCCGAAGTAGGAATGCAGCAGATAAACCATCGCCCACAGGTGGCGGCCCTCTTCGACGTTGACCTGGAAGAGGTTGCGCATGTCGTACAGCGACGGCGCGGTCTTGCCGAGCAGGCGCTGCTGCTCGACCGACGCCGGCTCGGTGTCGCCTTGCGTGACGATGATCCGGCGCAGCATGTTGCGGAACTCGCCCGGCACTTCGTTCCACACCGGCTTGCCCATGTTGTCGCCGAAGCCGATCGTGCTTGTCCGACTCCTGCGGCGTGAGAAAAATGCCCCAGCGATAGTCCGGCATCTTCACGTAGTCGAAGTGCGCCCAGCCGTCGGTCTCGACGGAGATGGCGGTGCGCAGGTAGACGTCGCGCTCCTGAAAGCCTTCGGGGCCGACCTGTTTCCACCAGTCGATGTAGTTGGGCAGCCACTGCTCGAGCGCGCGCTGCAGCCGCTTGTCCGACGAGAGCGCGACGTTGTTGGGGATCTTTTCGTTGGACAGGATGGCCGACATCTACGTTCTCCTCCAGTCGAAGCTGGGTCGTTCGGGCTTGCCGTATAGCGAGAGCGCGCCGCGTTCGCCGGTCGAGTTGGGGCGCGTGAAGATCCAGTTCTGCCAGGCCGAGAGGCGCCCGAAAATTTTCGTCTGCATCGTCTCGGGACCGACGCAGCGGAAGGACGCCTCCATGCCGGTGAGCGCGTCGGGGCTGATGGTGGCGCGCTCTTCGATGGCCAGGCGCAAGGTGTCGTCGAAGTCGATCTCGTCGGCGAGGACGGTGACGAGGCCGGCTTCGTCGGCTTCGGTCGGCCCGAGCGGCGCCTGCATCATGGCGGGCAGCTGATCGTCGATGCCCAGCATTTGCAGGCGCGTGAGGCCGTTGGTCGTCGGCAGCACGGTCGCGTTCAGCTTCGACGCTTGCACCTGCACCGGCCGCTTGGCGTCGTCGAGCATGTAGCGCCGATCGGCGGCGAGCGCGAGCTCCAGGAGCGAGCCGACGAAGCAGGACTCCGGCTCCAAAATCGCGAACAAGCTGCGCGCCGTGAGGTCGAGGCGACGGAGCACGCGCGCCATATGCAGCGTCACTTCGCGCACCAGCCAATGCTCGCGGCGGGCGTCGAGCTCGGCGTCGGTCTTGAGCAGCATGTTGCGATCGCCGCGCGTCTTGAGCAGGAAGAGGCCGACCTCCTCGTAGTTGAAGCGCAGGCGCAAGAGCGCGTCGTCGAGCTCGCGGAAGGCGCGCAGCGGCCACCAGTCGGCGCCGGCGGCGAGGATGGCGTCGATGCCGCTGACTTCGGCGTCGGGCGCGCGCATGGTGATGGTGGCCGTGCGGTGCGCGCGATCGATGGCGACGTCGACGTAGCGGTAGCGCAAGAGGTCGGCGCTGACGTCGGGCGCGAGCGCGTCGAGCACGATGCCGGGGCCTTTTTCGGCGGTCGACAGCGCGGCCAGCCGCTGCGCGCGCTCGTGCACGACGCCGGCGAACTTCGAGCGCGGCGCCACTTGGTCGACGAGCTTCCACTCGACGGCGCGCTTGCCTTTGATGCCTTCGGCGAGCGTGGCGAAGACGTCGGCGCGGTCGCGGCGGACGCGGCGCTTGTCGACGACGCGGGTGAGGCCGCCCGTGCCCGGCAAGACGGCGAGCAGCGGCACTTCGGGCAGCGACACCGTCGACGAGCCGTCATCGAGGAGCACGATCTCGTCGCAGGCGAGCGCCAATTCGTAGCCGCCGCCGGCCGTCGGACCGTTGCAGGCGGCGAGGTAACGCTGACCCGAGTGCGCGCTGGCGTCCTCGATGCCGAGGCGCGTCTCGTTGGTGAACTTGCAGAAGTTGACCTTGAACGGGTGCGACGAGCCGGCGAGCATGTGGATGTTGGCGCCGGCGCAGAAGATGCGATCGCGGCTGGAGGTGACGACGACCGCGCGCACCTCGGGGTGCTCGAAGCGCAGGCGCATGACGGCGTCGGCCAGCTCGATGTCGACGCTCAGATCGTAGGAGTTGAGCTTGAGCGGATAGCCGGGACGCAGCGGATGCTCTTCGTCGACGGCCAGCGCCAGCGTCGCGATGTTGCCGTCGAGCTGCAGCTTCCAGTGGCGGTAGCGGCTCGGATGCGTCTCGAACGTGATCGGCTCGAGGCCACGATCGTTGGTCGGGTCCATGCGATGATCGTTAAGCCATCGAGAAATGGGCTGCAAGCGCTATAGTGCATAGCGTCGTGGGGCGATTGCAGTATAATGCCGATATGCGGTCGCGGTCATGGCAGCGTGTGAGCGAGGGCCGGTTTGCGCGGCTCGGGGCACTCATGAGCCCGATGGTCGCTACCTTGCTCGGGTCGCAGCAGTCGTTGCCGAGGGTCGAGGGCTCGCCGTGGTCGCGGGCGATGGTGCGTCGTTGAACCGCGCGTTGACGCGCCGGCCGCCGCGCTCGCCGCTCTTGGCCGGCGTCGGCGCGCGCGTCCGTTCGCTGCGCGAAGCGCAGGGGCTGACGCAAAAGACGCTGGCGGAGCGCTCGGGCGTGAGCGCGCGGTTCTTGGCGCAGCTCGAGGCCGGCGACGGCAATATCTCGCTCGAGCGCTTCGATCAGGTGGCGCGGGCGCTGGGGAGCTCGCCGTCGCAGCTGCTCGATCCGCGGGCGCCCGCCGGCGGCGACGACGAGCGGCAGCGGCTGCGCGCCGTCCTCGGCGTCGAGCTCGATCGGCGCAGCGCCGCCGAGCTCAACGAAGTGCGCCGCTGGCTCGACGCCCGCTTCGCGCGCCGCACGGCGCCGACCATCGCGCTGCTCGGCTTGCGCGGCGCGGGCAAGAGCACGATCGGGCCGCGTTTGGCCGAGCGGCTGGGGCTGCGTTTCGTCGAGCTCGACCTGGCGATCGAAGAGGCAGCCGGCCTGACGCTCAACGAGATCTTCATGCTGCACGGCGAAGGCTATTACCGCCGGCTCGAGCGCGAGACGCTGCAGGGCTTGCTCGCCGACGGGCAGGGCATGGTCATCGCGGCCGGCGGCGGCATCGTCAACGACAAGGAGACCTATCGGCTGTTGCGGCGGCGGGCGGTGACGGTGTGGCTGAAGGCGAAGCCGGAGGATCATTGGAATCGCGTCATTCAGCAGGGCGATCAGCGGCCGATGGCGCAGCATCCGCACGCGATGGCCGAGCTGCGGGCGCTGTTGGCGGCGCGCGAGCGGCTGTATTCGGAGGCCGAGCATGTGCTGGATACGTCGCGCTTCGATGCCGACGGCGCCGTCGACAAGCTGGCGCGCGAGCTCGGCGGCGCATGAGCGGCGGGTGTGAGCGGCGTGCCGAGCGGCCGTGCGTGAGCGGCAAGCGCGTCGGACGAGTGAGCGGCGAGCGCGTCGGACGAGTGAGCGGCAAGCGCGTCGGACGAGTGAGCGGCAAGTGCGTCGGACGAGTGAGCGGCAAGCGCGTCGGATCCACGAGCGGTGACGCCTGGGCGGCAAGCGTGTTGGGCGAATGAGCGGCAAGCGCGTTGGGCGAATGAGCGGCAAGCGTGTTGGGCGAATGAGCGGCAAGCGTGCTGGGCGAATGAGCGGCGAGCGCGTCGGACGAATGAGCGGTGACGCCTGAGCGGCGAGGCGTGGCTGCTGCTCACCGCCGTTGGCGCGGCGCCGCTGGCGGCGGTCGGCTGGCTGCGCTGGCGGCTGCGGCCGACGGCGACGAGCGCGCGCGCCGATCGGCTGCTCGCGGACGCCGAGGCGCGGATGCGGGCGCGCGACGACGCGGCGCTGCTCGCGCTGTTGGCGGCGGCGCCGCTCGGAGACTCGGCGGTCGCGCAGAAGCTGCGTGGCGCGGCGAAGAAGCGGCGCTTCAGTGACGTGCAGCAGCATTGGGGAATGCTCTGGCCCGAGCTTGTCGGCGGTCAGCCGCGGCAGCTCGAGCTGGACGTCGCGATCGAGCTGGGCGCGGCGATCAAGGTGCTCGTCGATCGCCATCCGAAGTCGGGGTGACGCAAGTCGTCGGCGCGTCGCCGCGGTCGCGTCGTTGCGGTCGCGTCGCTTGCTGCGATGGGCGCTGCGCTGATGAATTGTCAGCCGTGGATCGACGTCGCGAAAGCCGTCAGGGCAGCGTCGGCGAGGCGTGTCCGTTATTGCGGATGAGATACAGAGACATCCGTTATTGCGGATGGTCGCTCTCGCGGCGGCTGAAGATCAAGAAATGTAAGGGCGGGGTCGGTTCGTGCGCGGCCACGTCGACGGTCAGCGTGCGCTCACCGGCTTGCGGATGCCAACCGCGCAGGCGGTAGCGGCCGGGAGCGAGCAGGAAGCTGAAGCGGCAATTGCCGTTGCTGAGACGCGCGAAATACGGAGTGACGAAGACCCAGCCGACGCCGTTGCGGTCGTCGACGACCTTGACGATGCCTTCGGGGAGCACGACGCGGCCTTCGCCGGTGCTCGGTGGGACGGTCGCGAGCAGCTTGTCGTTGGCGAAGAAGCGCAGCGTCACCGGTGAGCGGACGGCGGTGGCGACGTTGGGATGCGCGGTGCCGACGAAGGGGGCGCGCGCGAAGTCCCAGTCGATGATGTCGAGCGCGGCGGCGCTGGTCGCGGCGGGCGCGGCCGAGTGCTTGTGCGCGTGCCTGGACGGCTTCGCCGCGCCGAGCGGCTCGACGACGACGACGACGCGCGACAGGCCGCCGCTGATGTCGGTGCGGCCGCCGAGGTCGACGGGCTGGAGGTCGCAGCCGGCGTCGGCGAAGTCGGGCACGCGGCCGGTCCAGGCGACGACGCCGCGCAGGCGCGCGACCGCGGCGGCCGGCCGCTTCGCGTGGGCGCCAGCCGCGGCGGTCTCGGCCGGCAAGGCGGCGAGCAGCAGGAGGGCGAGCACGAGGCGCACCGGCCGATTGTATTCGGCTTCGATGACTGATGCTGGACGGAATGCAGGCCGGCCCGCAACGTCGTGAGCGGCGGACGTAGGCGCGAGGTTGCCGTCGACGGCGAGCGTGGACGAAGGTTGACGTCATGACTGCCGCGAGCGTGGGCGCGAGGGTTGCCGTGGTGAGCGACGTCATGATCGCCGCGAGCGTGGGCGCGAGGTTGCCGTGGTGAGCGACGTCATGATCGCCGCGAGCGTGGGTGCGAGGGTTGCCGTGGTGAGCGACGTCATGATCGCCGCGAGCGCGGGCGCGAGGTTGCCGTGGTGAGCGACGTATGATCGCGGCGAGCGTGGGCGCGAGGGTTGCCGTGGTGAGCGACGTCATGATCGCGGCGAGCGCGGGCGCGAGGTTGCCGTGGTGAGCGGCACGCCTGGCGAAGGTTGACGTGGTGCTCGCCGAGTGTAGACGATGGTTGCCGTCGAGATCGCCGCGCCGCGCGCCGGCGATCGGTGGACTAAGGTCGCCGGATCCTGAGCTGGGGGCGAACGTCGGCGCTTCGAGACCGAGCCCGTCATAAACCGCGAGCACCGTTGCGCGCTCCACCGATGGCGGGCACGACGGAGCTCCGGCGCGCGCGGCCACCGGCCGCCCGCGCGCCTCCGCCGCAAGGCAACCACAAACGAGCGCGGGCGAGCGACTGCGATGATTGATCGGTAATTAGCCGGCAGCGAGCGCGCGCGCGACCGCATCGGCCACGCTGTCGTCGCCCGGCGGCAGGCGAAACGACTCGGCCGATCCCAACGCGCGCAGCTGTCGCGCCTGCGCCGCGTCGCGCACGCCGACGACGAAGAGGTGCACGGCGGCGTCCGACGCATCCACGCGCGCCGCCAGCGCCAGCCCATCGCTCGGCTGTCGCCCGACGTCGACGATGAGCGCACGCGCCCGTCCAAGCGACAACGTGTCGGCGTCGGTCACCACGGCGCAGGCGATCGCGCGTGTCGCCAACGCCGCCACCGCCCGCTCGGCGCGGATCGGATCGAGGCAGAACAGCACGGCCTTCACCGTCTTCACGGCCGTGGCCTTCGCCGTCGTGGCCTGCGCGGCCTTGGCGAGCGCCGCGTTTTTGGCTGCCGCAGTCTTGGCGTGCCCGACGGTTTTCGCGTGCGCCGCGTTTTTGGCCGGCGCAGTCTCGGCGAGCGCGGCGCTTTTGGCGAGCGCCGCGCTTTTGCCATGCCCCGCGGTTTTGCCGTGCGCCGCTTTGACGGACACATCCGCTTTGACGGCCGCGGTCTGCTTGCCCTCTGCTTTAGCGGACGCTGGGCGCGCGCCGCCCGGCGCCGCTGCCTTTGCGTCCGCCGCGCCCTTCACGGCCGCGCCCGCCGCGCCCTTCGCGGCTGCGCCCGCCGCGCCCTTCGCGGCCGCGCCCGCCGCGCCCTTCGCGGCTGCGACCGTCGCGCCCTTCGCGGCTGCGCCCGCCGCGCCCTTCACGGCCGTGCCCTCCGCTTTGACGGACGCCACCGCATGCGCATCCGTCAAAGCGGACACGAGCGCCTTCGGCGCCACCGCCCGAAAGCTCTCGTCGATCCACTGCTCGACCTCACGCCGCGGCACGTCCTCGGCGACGTTGAACTTCGACGTCACCCACCCGTGCTTGCCCATCCCGTAGTGCGTCGGCTCGGCATACGGCCGCTGCAACAGCTGCCGCCCCGTCGCCGGCAGCTTCACCGTCACGTACAGCTGCTTCGCATGCACGCCGCAGAAGAAGAAGATCTTGCCGCGCACCTTCACGACACGATCGCCCCACGGCGCCTCTTCATACGTCTCGGGATAGCCGAGCGCCCGCTGCCGCAGCCGCTGCGCCAGCGCCTCCAGCTGCTTCATTCGTTCCAGTTCGTATGGAACGTGCCCTCGCGATCGAAGCGCTGATACGTGTGCGCGCCGAAGAAGTCGCGCTGCGCCTGAATCAGCGACGCCGGCAGCCGCTCGCGACGATAGCCGTCGTAATACGACAGCGACGCCATCATCGCCGGCATCGGCAGCCCGTTCTGCACGCCGAGGCCGATCGCGCGCCGCCAGCCCGGCTGCACGTCGCCCATGTCCTTGGCGAACTGCGGGTCCAGCAACAGGTTCGGCAGATTCGGGTTGTTCTCGTAGGCGTTCTTGATCTGCCCGAGGAACTTCGCGCGGATGATGCAGCCGCCCTTCCAGATGCGCGCGATGCGGCCGAGGTGCAGATCCCATTCGTGCGTCTTCGACGCCACGCGCAAGAGGTTCATGCCCTGCGCGTACGAGCACAGCTTGGCCGCGTACAGCGCGTGCCGCACGTCGTCGACGAGCTGCTTCTTGTCGATGAACGACGGCGCCGGCTTCGGCCCGAGCAGCACCTTCGACGCCGCGACGCGCTCCGACTTCAGCCCCGAAATGACGCGCGCATCGAGCGCCGACGCGATCGTCTGCACCGGCGCCGCCAGCTCCGCCGCCTGCTGCACCGTCCACTTGCCGGTGCCTTTGCTGCCCGACTGATCGAGGATGACATCGACCATCGGCTGCCCGGTCAAGTCGTCCTTCTTGGCCAGGATCTGCGCCGTAATCTCGATCAGGAACGACTGCAGCTCGCTCTTGTTCCAGGCCGCGAAGACGTCCGACAGCTCGCTCGGATTGAAGCCGCCGATGTTGCGCAACAGATCGTAGGCCTCGGCGATGAGCTGCATGTCGCCGTACTCGATGCCGTTGTGCACCATCTTGACGTAGTGGCCGGCGCCGCCCGGTCCCATGTAATCGACGCACGGCCCGTCGTCGACCTGCGCGGCGATCTTCGTCAAGATCGGCGCCAGCGCGTCGTACGCCGCGCGATGGCCGCCCGGCATCATCGACGGTCCCTTGCGCGCGCCCTCTTCACCGCCGGAGACGCCCATGCCGACGTAATTCAGCCCCGCCGCCTCGGCCTCTTTGGCGCGCCGCTCGGTGTTCTCGAAGAACTCGTTGCCGCCGTCGACGAGCATGTCGTCTTTCTCGAGGTGCGGCTTCAGCGCCGCGATGGTGTCGTCGACGGGCTTGCCCGCCTTGACCATCATGACGATGCGCCGCGGCCGCTCCAGCGACGCCACGAATTCCTGCGGCGACTTCGCGCCGAAGATCTTCTTGCCCGGGTTTTTCGCGACGAACTCGTCCACTTTCTCCGTCGTGCGATTGTAGACGGCGATGGGAAAGCCTTTTTCCTCGATGTTGAGCGCCAAGTTCTCGCCCATGACTGCCAGCCCGATGAGGCCGATCTTCTGCTTTTCCATCACACGCTCCTGACGTAGGTCGCCGAAAAAGGATGCTTCGCGTCGCCGTTCCGCTTCACGCCGTGATCGGGATTGGCCGACATGTGCTCGAGGATCTTGTACACGTGCTCGATGTCTTCGGTCTCGCCGATCGCCGTCGCCACCTCGTCGACGCTGCGCGGCTTGCCGTCGAGCGTGGCCAAGATCTTCTTCTGAATCGCCAGCACCGCCGCCGCCGCCTTCTTGCCCGCCTCGACGCCCGGCTGATGATAGGCGTTGATGTTGACGAGCTGCGCATATAGGCCGACCGCGCGTTCGTACAGCGCGATCAAGATGCCGACATTGCGCGCGTCGACCTGCGCGATCGTGATCGTAATCGACTGCCGATCGTTCTCGTACAGCGCCCGCCGCGTGCCCAAGAGGAAGCCGAGCAAGAAATCGCCCGCGCTCGTGTTCTCCTCGACCGCCAGCGACTTGCCTTTGCGATCGTGCAAGACCTCGATGAACGTCGCGAAGAAGTTGAGCACGCCCTCGCGCAGCTGCTGCACGTACGCGTGCTGATCGGTCGAGCCTTTGTTGCCGTAGACGGCGATGCCTTGATGCACGACTTTGCCGTCGAGATCCTTCTCTTTGCCGAGCGACTCCATCACCAGCTGCTGCAGGTAGCGCGAGAACAGCTCCAGGCGATCTTTATAGGGCAAGATCACCATGTCCTTCTTGCCTTGTCCGTCGCCGGCGAAGTGCCACATGAGCGCCAGCCACGCCGCCGGGTTCTGCTTGGTCTCGCGATTGCGCGTCACGGCGTCGCAGTCTTTGGCGCCGTCGAGCAGGGCGCGGATGTCGATGCCCTGCAGCGCCGCCGGCAAGAGGCCGACCGCCGAGAGCTCGCTCGTGCGCCCGCCGATCCAGTCCCACATGGGAAAACGCGCGAGGAAGCCGCGCTCTTTGGCGTAACGGTCGAGCTCGCTGTCGGCGCCGGTGATGGCGACTGCGTGCTTGCCGAAGTCGAGCCCGGCGCGCTCGTAAGCCGCCTGCGCCTCGAGCATGCCGTTGCGCGTCTCCTTCGTGCCGCCCGACTTCGAGATGACGACGGTCAACGTCTCGTCGAGCTTGCCTTCGTAGGCGCCGAGCACGTGATCGAAGCCGTCGGGATCGGTGTTGTCGAAGAAGCGCACGCTCATGCGATCGTGGTTGGTGCCGAGCGCCGCGTGCACGAACTCGGGCCCGAGCGCCGAGCCGCCGATGCCGATGACGAGCAGCCGCTTGAGCGGCACCTTCTGCCCGGCAATTTTCCCGGCGTGCACGTCGGCCGCGAACGTCTCGATCTTCGCCAGCGTGTCTTCGATCTCGCGCTTGAGCTCGGGCGTCGGCGCCAAGCTCGCGTCGCGCAGCCAATAATGGCCGACCATGCGTTTCTCGTCGGGATTGGCGATGGCGCCTTTCTCGATCGCCTCCATCGCCGCGTAGGCCTTCTGCATCGCCGGCTCCCACTTCGCGAGGAAGTCGGCGGGAAACTTCATGCGGCTCGGATCGAGGGTGAGCTCGATCGACGGGTTGACGTTCAGGTATTCGCGGTAGCGATCCCACAACGCGCGCGACATGTTGGCTCTCCAGTGAGGACGAACAGCATACGACAAACCGAGCGCGACCGCCTGCTCGCGCCGAAGCTGCCGCACATTCGGATGTTCAAACGAGGGCGGCGGTTGCGAACGGCGCCGCGAGCGCCTCGAGCAGCGCCGCCGGACGCAGCGGCTTGCGCAGGAACTGCTCGGCGCCCGCCGCCAACGCCTGCGCGCGCCACGTCGCCGACGAGTGCGCCGTCAGCATGAGCACGCGCACGTGGCGCGTCGCCCGCTCGCGCTTGAGCGCGCGCAGCGCTTGCAGACCGCTGTCGCCCGGCAGCGTCCAATCGAGCACGACCGCCGCCAAGTCGTGCGCCTCACGTTGCGCCAGCGCCACCACGCCCTGCGCGTTCGGCCGCTCGAGCACGCGCCAACCGGCCGCTCGCAACGCCTCCGCATACAGCCCACGCACCGGCGCGTGATCTTCGACGAGGATCACCGTACGCGTCATTGCGTCAATGTCTTAAGCGCGACGGCGAGCGCGGCAAGCTATGTTATCTTGGTGGTGGGCGGCGGAGGATCTACGTGAGCGCGAGTCGTGAGCAGCTGGGGCGTCCGTTGGTGCTGGTCGTCGACGACGATCAGACCGTGCAGGAAGCCGTGCGCGAAGAGCTCGACAGCCGCGACTACGAGGTCGTGGTCGCCAGCGACGGTGAAGCGGCGACGCGCCTGTTGGCCGCGATCCATCCGGACGTGCTCGTGCTCGATCTGCGGCTTCCGCAAGTGTCGGGTCCGATGGTCGCCGCCGGCTTGAACATGCTGCCCGATCGCCCGCAGGTGCTCATCTGCTCGGCGGTTCCGTATGCGCCCGAGATCGCCAGCGACATCGGCGCCGACGGGGTGCTGTTGAAGCCGTTCGTGCGCGCCGATTTGCGCGCCGAGATCGAGCGGCTCGTCGCCAAAGCGCGCGCGCAAGCTTAGCGCCGCGCGCTGCACGAAGTCGCGCCTGATTCGTCGGTCGCCACCAAGCCGCGACGTCGCGGACGCTAATGGAGCCGCGAGCGCAGCTGGGGAATGCTGTCATGCGGCGGCGCCAAGCCGGCGACGTGCACGCCCAGCTTCGGCCGGAGCGCCAACAAGCGACGGCGCAGCTGCGACGCCGCGCCCGCCGTCAGCGCCAACACCGCCAACGTCACGTTGGCGGCGCGCGCACAGCGCAATCCATCGCGCGCACCGACGGCAGTGACCACTGCATAGCCGCGCAACGTGAACAGCTCCGCGTAAATCTCCAGCGCCAAAGGGTCGTCGGCAACGATCAAAACCGACGCGCGACGCGTCGCTCGTAATCGCTTCCGATGTTGAATTGTCACGCTATCGGGATAGGCACCGACGACGATGCCGACAAGCCCGTGTTTGTCGCTTGAACATCTGCGCAGTGCGATCAATACATATTTCGTGCTCGATCGCTTTCACCCCGCGGTCTCGACGTGGTTCCGCGAGCGTTTCGGCGCGCCCACCGAAGCGCAGTCGCGCGGCTGGGCCGAGATCGCGTCCGGCCGCGACACGCTCATCATGGCGCCGACCGGATCGGGCAAGACGTTGGCCGCGTTCTTGGCCGGCATCGACGCGCTCGTCCGTCGCGCCGTCGCCGGCGCGCTCGACGACAAGACGCGCATCATCTATGTCTCGCCGTTGAAGGCGCTGGGAGCCGACGTCGAGCGCAACTTGGAGGCGCCGCTGCGCGGCATCGAGACGACGGCGATGCGGCTCGGCACGTTGGTGCCGCCGATTCGCACGGCGCTGCGCACGGGCGACACGTCGCAGACCGATCGCGCGCGCATCATCCGCAAGCCGCCGCATGTGCTGATGACGACGCCCGAGTCGCTCTATCTGCTGCTGACGTCGGACAAAGGGCGCGGCGTGCTGGCGGGCGCGGAGACGATCATCCTCGACGAGATTCACGCGCTCGTCGGCAACAAACGCGGCGCGCACTTGGCGCTGTCGCTGGAGCGGCTCGACGCGCTGGCGGGCAAGCGGCTGACGCGCATCGGCCTGTCGGCGACGGTGCAAGCGGTCGACGACGTGGCCCGCTTTCTCGTCGGCGCCGACGAGAAAGGCGCGACCCGGCCCTGTCGCGTCGTCGACGCCGGGCGCAAGCAGCCGCTCGACGTCGCCGTCGAAGTGCCGGAGGAGCCGCTCGGCGCCGTCGCCTCGCGCTCGATGTGGAAGGACGTGCATACGCGGCTGTGCACGCTGATTCACGAGCACAAGACGACGCTGATCTTCGTGCCCAGCCGTCGCTTGTGTGAGCGCGTGGCGCACGATCTCGAGGAGCTGCTCGGCAAGCAAATGGTGGCGGCGCATCACGGCGCGCTGGCCAAGCGGACGCGGCTCGGCGTCGAGCGGCGGCTGCAGTCGGGGCAGCTGCGCGCGGTGGTGGCCACGGCGTCGCTCGAGCTCGGTATCGACATCGGCGACGTCGAGCTCGTCTGTCAGCTGGGCTCGCCGCGCGCCATCGCCGTCTTGCGCCAGCGTATCGGTCGCGCCCATCACAGCGTCGGGGGAACCCCCAAGGGGCGCATCTTCGCCATGACGCGCGACGAGCTCGTCGAGTGCGCGGCGGCGACGCGGGCGATGGTGTCGGGCGCGATGGATCGGCACGTCGATCGCCCGGCGCCCCTCGACGTTCTGTCGCAGCAGCTGGTGGCCGCGGCGTCGACGGGCGACTTCGGCGTCGACGCGCTGTTCGCGCTCGTGCGCGGCGCCGCGCCCTATGCGCAGTTGCCGCGCGGCGAATTCGACGCCGTCCTCGACATGCTCGGCGACGGCATCGCCACGCGCCGCGGTCGCTCGGGCGCGCACTTGCACCTCGATCGCGTCAACGGTCGCGTGCGCGGCCGGCGCGGCGCCAAGCTGGCGGCGCTGACGTCGGGCGGCGCCATCCCCGACAAGGCCGACTACACCGTCGTCGAAGATCCGACGGAAGCGGTCGTCGGCACGCTCGACGAAGACTTCGCGATCGAGTCGATGGCGGGCGACATCTTCCTGCTCGGCTCGCACTCCTGGCGCATTCGCCGCGTCGAGAACGGCGTCGTGCGCGTCGAGGACGCCAACGGCCTGCCGCCGTCGGTGCCGTTCTGGAACGGCGAGGGCTTGGCGCGCACGGGCGAGCTGTCGGCGGAGGTGGCGCGGCTGCGCGAAGAGCTGATGGCGCGGCCGGCCGCGGAAGCGCTGGCGCTCTTGGCCAACGACTGCAAATTGTCGCGCGGCGGCGCCGAGCAGGCCTTGGCCTACGTCGTCGAAGGCGCGCAGGCGCTCGGCGGCGTGCCGTCGCAGACCTGCGTCATCGCCGAGCGCTTCTTCGACGACGCCGGCGGCATGCAGCTCGTCATTCACGCCCCGTTCGGCGCCCGCATCAACCGCGCGTGGGGCCTCGGTCTACGCAAGAAGTTCTGTCGCGCCTTCGACTTCGAGCTGCAAGCGGCCGCCTCCGATGACGCGATCTTGTTGTCGCTCGGCCCGCAGCATTCGTTCCCGCTCGACTCCATCTTCGGCTTCTTGAGCCCGGCGGTGGTCGAGGAGACGCTGGTGCAAGCGGCCCTGCAGTCGCCGATGTGGGAGACGCGCTGGCGCTGGAACGCGACGCGCGCGCTGGCGGTGCTGCGCTTCACGCAAGGCCGGCGCACGCCGCCTCCGTTATTGCGGATGCGGGCGCAAGATCTGATGGCCTCGGTATTTCCCGAGGCCGCCGGCTGCCAAGACAACCACGGCGGCGTCATTCGCGAGGACATGGCGCTGCCCGAGCATCCGCTGGTGCTCGAGACGGTCCGCGACTGCCTGCAAGAGGCGATGGACTGCGACGGTCTCATCGGCGTGCTCGAACGCATGCGCGACGGGCAGATCCAATGTCTGGCGCGCGACACGGTGGCGCCGTCGCCGTGGGCGCACGCCATCTTGAACGCCATGCCCTACACGTTCCTCGACGACGCGCCGCTCGAGGAGCGCCGCTCGCGCGCGGTCGGGACGCGGCGGACCAAGGGCGATCTCGGCATCGTCGACCGTTCGGCGATCGCATCCGTCATCGCGGAGGCGGCGCCCGATCCGCGCGATCCCGACGAGCTGCACGATCTGTTGTGCACGATGATCGCGCTGCGACCGATCGATCGTTGGCGCGACTGGTTCGACGCGCTCGTCGCCGCCGGCCGCGCGTCGCCGTTTCGCGGCCGCTGGGTCGCGACCGAGCGCCGCGCCGTCGCCGAAGCGGCGTGGGCCGACGACGACGCGGCGACGACCGCGCTCGTCGGCGGCTACCTCCTGTCGAGCGGTCCGCTGACCGTATCCGCGATAGCGGACGCGCTCGAGCTGCCGTCCGCTAAAGTGGACGTGGCGCTGGCGCGGCTCGAAGCCGACGGTCGGGTGCTGCAAGGTCACTTCTCGAACGCCGAGCTGCAAGGCCAGCCGCCGTCGCAAGCGATCGAATGGTGTGAGCGCGGGCTCTTGCAGCGCATGCATCGGCGGACCATCGGCGCTTTGCGCGAGCGGGTCCGTCCGGTGTCGCCGGCCGATTACATACGCTTCCTCGTGCGCTGGCAGCATGCGATGCCGGGGACGCGGCTGCACGGCGTCGAGGGCGTGGCCAAGGTCGTCGAGCAGCTCGAAGGGCTGGAGTTGCCGGCGGCGGCGTGGGAGCGCGATATCTTGCCGGCGCGCATTCACGACTATCAGCCGGCGATGCTCGACGAGCTGTGTCTGTCGGGCGAGATGGCGTGGGCGCGACTGCGGGTGACGCCGCCCGAAGCCGAGCCGAGCCCACGGGCGCGCGCCGGCGCCATCGGCCTGTTCACGCGCGCACACGCCGGCTGGCTCATCGATCCCTACGCGGCGACGGACGCGCCGCCGGCGACGTGGGAGCACTTGTCGCCGCTCGCGCGCGAAGTGGCGGCGACGCTGCACGCGCGCGGCGCCGCCTTCGTGACCGACTTGGCGGCGGCGCACGGCCGTCCGACGGGCGAGATCGAGGACGCCCTGTGGGAGTTGGTGCGCGCCGGCGCCGCCACCAGCGACGGTTTCGCCGGCCTGCGCGCGCTCATCGCGCCCCGGAGCAACAAGACGACTGACAAGCCGCGCCGCGGAGTTTCAGGTCGCTGGTCGCTCTTGCACCGCGATGCGCCGCGCCGCAGCCCCGAGGCCGGCCCGTTCGGCGACGGCAGCCCCGTCGAGTGCGCCTGGACCTATCTGCGGCGCTGGGGCGTCGTCGTGCGCGCCGTGATGCTGCGCGAGCAGGCGGCGCCGCCGTGGCGCGACCTCGTCGCCGTCTATCGGCGGCTGGAGGCGCGCGGCGAGATCCGCGGCGGGCGCTTCGTCAGCGGTCTGTCGGGCGAGCAGTTCGCGCTGCCGGAAGCGGTCGAGACGCTGCGCGCGCTCAAAGCCGCGCCGCTGGCCGCCGAAGAGCTGCGCGTCGCCGGCGTCGATCCGCTCAACCTCGTCGGCGTGCTGACGCCAGGTCCGCGCGTTCCCGCGGTAAACGGCTACGAGGTGATTTATCGTAACGGCGATCCGGTCACGGCCGAACGTGGCGTGGCGTGATCTGCGTCAACTCTCAGTCGCGCACCTGATTCGGACGCCGGCGGACCCTGGCAGACATCCGCTTTTAACGACCGTCCGTATAACGGTATAGTTGAACTTTGTGTGACGGTGACCATTGCCTGACCATCTGAAGCTGGTGCATGCCCCGCGCGCGTCCGAGGAGCTGATCGCGCGCGCGCACGTCTCTGTCGAGGAGTGGCTGCTGCGCGCGCTGCCGACGCGCGATACGCCGCCTTCGCGGCTGCACGGCGCCATGCACGACGCGGTGTTTCCCGGCGGCCGGCGCGCGCGGCCGCTGTTGTGCCGGCTCGTCGCCGACAGCTACGGCAAAGGCGACGACGAGCTGGTGGGGCGGCTGGCGGCGGCCATCGAGCTCGTCCACTGCGCGTCGCTGGTGCAGGACGATCTGCCGCAGTTCGACGACGCGGCGATGCGGCGCGGGCAGCCGGCCTGTCACATCGTCTACGGGCAGGCGACGGCGATCCTCGTGGGCGACGCGCTGTTGACGCTGGCCTTCGAGACGCTGGCCAACGCGCCGGCGCGGCGGGCGGCGACGGCGTTTCGGCTGGTGGGCGCGCTCACGTCGGCGACGGGCAGCTCGCACGGCGTCATCGGCGGGCAGGCGCTCGAGCTGGAGCCGCATCCGGTCGAGCTCGAGATTTACCATCGGCAAAAGACGGCGGCGCTGTTTCGCGCGGCGGCGGCGGGCGCGGCGATTTGCTGCGGCGTCGAGGCCGACGTGTCGCGTTGGGCGCGCGTCGGCGAGCTCATCGGCATCGCGCTGCAGCTGCGCGACGACATCGACGACGTCGGCGCCAGCGCCGGCGAGATTGGCAAGCCGGTCGGGCGCGACGCGCTGCTCGGGCGGCCGAACGCCGCGCTGCAAGTCGGCGTCGACGGCTGTCAGGCCAAGCGGCACGAAATCATCGACGCCGTCCGCGAGCTGCTCGGTCCGCCGACGCCGGAGAACGAGGCGCTGCACCATCTCGTCGAAGAGGTCACACGTCCGGCCGATCGTCGCGTCGGCTGAAGTCGCCGCTCACACATCGCCTGAGCATGCAGTGCCGCGGCCGGCGGAAGTCGCCGCCCGTCGCCGCTCACACATCGCCTGAGCATGCAGTGCCGCGGCGCCGCGGCGTGATTCGACCGCGCACAATTCTGCATGCTCGTCGACGGCAGTGACGGGCGCGGCGTGATCGCTTTGCGGACACGCTGAACGCTGAGCGTACGCAGCGCGCGCCGGCCGCGGCGCGAAGTGCCCGCGCGGCGCGAATCGCGAGCCGGCACGGCCGGTGCTTCAGCTGCGCGCCAATCAGCGGAGGCCCTCGTGCACAACTTCGACCAGCGTTCGACTTCTCATGCAGCTGCGCTCTGGCTCGCGTTCGCCGCGTTTGCCGGCGCCGGCTGCGGCAGCCACGGTGGCAGCAGCGGCAGCGACGCCGGCGCGGGCGGCGACCTGGCGGCGCCGACCGTCGACGACTGCACGAGCGCGACCGCGCACATCGACAAGATCGTGTGCGCCACCAACGCCTTCTTGGCGACGCTGACGACGAGCGAGGCGACGTCGGTCAACCTCGCCTTCACCGACTTGAAGGACCGCACCGAGTGGTCCAACTTGCCGGGCGTGGCGCGACCCGGGCTCATGATCAGCCAGTTCAGCAACAGCGCCACCAAGCCGGCGGCGCTGGCGATGATGGCGGTCGTGCTCACGACGGCCGGCTACTCCGACCTCGACGGCGTCATGAACGCCGACGACTACCTCGGCAGCATTCAGGGCTCGACCGGCGGCGGGCCCGGCGGCACCGGCGACGGTGGCACCGGCATGATCGGCGGCACCGGCGGCGGCGGCCCGCCCGACGGCGGCATGACCGGCGGCCCCGGCGGCGGCATGACCGGCGCGGGCGACGCCGGCACGACCACGACCGCCGCCGGCTACTCGGCCGGCAATTACACCGTTGCCATCTTCGGCACGCCCTCGGCCACGGGCAATTGGGAGATCATGTTCGGCGGCCACCACATGGCCTACAACATCACGTACCTCGCCGGCGTCGGCTATCCGGTGCCCAACCACATCGGCGTCGAGCCCAAGGCCAGCTTCACCATCAACGGCGGCACCTACGCGCCTCTGTCCGACGAGAGCGCGGCCATGGTCGCGATGTACGCGTCGCTGTCGCCGACCGATCTGGCGACGGCGTACCTGCAAGGCCAGACGTTCGCCGACGTGCTCGTGGGGCCGGTCGAATATCAGACGGGCTCGTCGGCCGCGGCCAAGGCCAAGTTCCCGACGGGCGCCAACCGCACGGGCGTCCTCGTGTCGAGCCTGAGCGCGGCGCAGCAGGCGCTCGTGGTGACGGCCATCGAAGAGTGGGTCAACGACTTCGATCCGGCGCTGTCGGCGCAGCTCTTGGCCGATTACACGTCGGCAGCCGCGTTCGCCGATACCTACGTCGCGTGGGCGGGCACGCAGTCGGCGGGCGTCGACGTCGACGTCGAGGGCACGTACATGCGCATCGACGGTCCGCGCCTGTGGATCGAAGTGGCGTGCCAGGGCGGCATCGTCATTCAAGGCAAGACGCACTTCCACACGATCTATCGCGACAAGCAGTACGACTACGGAGCCACGCTGTGAGCGGCGCCGCCGCCCGCACGCTGGCGGTCGCGACGGTGCTGTTGGCCGCCGCGACCGCCGACGCGCACGACGTGCGCGGGACGGCGCTCTTCGTCGACGTCGGCGAGCGCGCCGTCGCGGCGGAGCTGCGACTGCCGGCGGCGCAGCTGGCGATGGCGACCGCTCAGCGGTCGATCCCGACGCGCGACGCGCTCGACGGCTACATCCGCGCGCATCTGCAGGCGCGCACGCGCGAGGGCGCGCTCTTTTCGGTCGCGCTCGAGGCGACGGCGGTCGAGCCCACGCCCGACGGGCCGCTCGTCGTCGCGCGGCTCGCGCTGCGGCCGCCGGCGGGCGCGCCGGCGCGCTTCATCGCGCTCACCTACGACGGCATCGTGCACCGTGTCGTCACGCACAACGTCTACGTCTTCGTGCGCCGCGACTTGCGGACCGGTCTCCTGGGCGACAAGCCCGAGCTCGCCGGCATGCTGCACTATCAGCAGCGGACGCTGACGATCGATCGCACGGAAGGCTCGTCGTGGCACGCGCTGGCGGCGATGTTCCGGCTCGGTCTGCAGCACATTGCCGAAGGGACCGATCACCTCTTGTTCCTGCTCATGCTGCTGTTGCCGGCGCCGCTCGTCGCGCGCGACCGTCGCTGGCGCGAGCCGCGGCCGCGCCGCGACGGCCTGCGCGCCATCGCCGCCATCGTCACCGCGTTCAGCATCGGCCACTCGTCGACGCTGGTGCTGGGCGCGTTCGGCGTCGTCAGGCTGCCGGCGGCGCCCGTCGAGACGCTCATCGCGGTCTCGATCTTCGTGGCCGCGCTGCACGCCGTGCGACCGCTGTTTCCGCGGCGTGAGGCGCTCGTCGCCGGCGGCTTCGGCCTCGTTCACGGGCTCGGCTTCGCGTCGGTGCTGACCGGCTTCGGCTTCGATCGGCTGACGCTGGCGCAGGCGCTGCTCGGCTTCAACCTCGGCGTCGAGGCCATGCAGCTCGTCATCGTCGGCGTCACGTTGCCGTGGCTGATGCTCATGAGCGGCAGCGTGGGTTATCGCTATCTGCGCGTCGGCGGCGCGGCGTTCGGCGCGCTGGCGGCGCTGGGCTGGATCGGCGACCGCGCGTTCGGGTGGCAGACGCCGATCCCGTCGTGGGTCGAAGCGGTGGCGGCGCGAGCGCCCGCGCTCGCCGGCGCGCTGGCGGTGGCGGCGGTCGTCGTCGTCGGGCGGGCGCGCGCGGTCGGCCGGGCTGCGACGGCCGCGCGTCGGCAGTCGCGTTCGCGCGGCGTCGCCGTAGCCACCGTCGCGACGAGCGAGCGAGCGGGTCGTCAGGCGGCGTCGAGGGCGGCGCGGAGCGGGAGTGGGGCGAGGGCGTGATCGGTCGCGCCCGTGCGTTCGCATTCGCGCGCCCACATGTAGAAGCACGTCGAGTAGGCGATCTTCATCCAGCCGCTGACGGACCAATAGAGGTTGACGATCAGCATGCCCCCGAGCGCGCCGATGGCCGGGTGGATGTAGCCGAGCGCGCGCATGACGACCCAGGCGAGCGGGAAGCAGATGGCGGCGACGATGTACGACGTGATCGACATCGCGACCACGCCCGCGCCGACGCCCGTCGGATCGTGGTCCATGAGCGCCTTGGAGCGCTTGAAGGCGGCGCCGAAGCTGACGCCTTCGATGACGAGCGCGGGCATGATGACGTAGGTCGCGGTCGTCCAGATGGCGCGCAAGAGGCGCAAGACGAGGCGCGCGGCGACGTCGTTGCGCTCGCGCGCATAGGTCGCCGCCAGGTCGAGCAGCGCCGAGACGGCGGCGAACGTCATGATGCCCGGCAGCGCGCGCTTGACCCGCGGCAACGCCGTCTCCATCGTCGCTGCGCCCGTCGTTCCGTAGTCGTACATGAGCGAGCAGGTGATCGAGTTACAGGCGTAATCGATGAAGTAGAGCAGGAAGCCTTCGACCGCCATGCAGGCATAGAAGCCGTTGCGCGAGTGCACGAAGAACAGCAGCACCGTGAACGCCGCCATCACCGGCGTCGTCACCAGCACGTCCCACACCAGCGGCTTTACGAGCGTCTTGTGCGTGCGCGCGAGCGTGAAGATCTGCGTCATGAAGGCGAGCGCGCGCGAGAACGATCCAAACGCGCCCTTCGGCGGCGGCGTGTATGCCTGCGCTGGCGCATTGGCGTGCGCTGCGTTGGCGTTCGGCGGGTTCGTCGCCGACGGCGCGTAGGGCAGCGCCGCTGGCGCGGCGAGCGGCTGCGCCGCCGGCGGCACGAGCGGCGCTTGCGCCATCATCGTCGGCTGGGTGCCGATGGGCGCGGGCTGCGCGTCGAGCTGGGCGGTGCGCGGCGCGGGCTTGGGCGTGAGCGGCAGCTGCGGCGCCTCCGCCATCATCGTCGCTTGCTGCGGCGTCGCTTGCTGCGGCGTCGCCTGCGGCAGGCTCACGAGCGGCGCTTGCGCCATCATCGTCGGCTGGGTGCCGATGGGCGCGGGCTGCGCGTCGAGCTGGGCGGTGCGCGGCGCGGGCTTGGGCGTGAGGGGCAGCTGCGGCGCCTCCGCCATCATCGTCGCTTGCTGCGGCGTCGCCTGCGGCGGCGTCGGCTGCGCCAGGCTCGGCGACGGCGTCCACGCTTCACGCGCGGGCGGCTTCGGCGCGGGCGGCGTCGCGCTCGGCGCCATCGGCACCGGCAGCTGCACCGCCGGCATGCCGATCATCGTCCGCTTGGCCGACACCGGCGCCGCCGGCGCGACGACCGGCCGCGCCCCAACCGGCGCGCTCGACGCGCGCGGCGGCGCGAAGGACGGCGGCGCGCTCGGGTTGGCCGGCGTCGCGATCGGCGGCAGCGTCGCCGGATCGATCCCCAGCGCCGCCAAATCCGGTGCCGTCATCTGCACGGTGCGGAAGTTCTCCGGCTCCGGCTGCGCCTTGCCGACGACGATTCCCGCCGGCGGCGCCGCGGCCGCCGCGTCACGCGCCGCCAACGCCGCGCGCACTTCGGGCGGCAGCTCGGTCGGCATGCGCGTGCGATCGTCGGCGCCCGCGCGCGGCGTCACGACGTTCGCCAGCGCGCGCAGCCGGAAGATCAGCTGCACGCCGCCGATGTTCAGCTCATCGCCATCCTCGAGCGGCTGCACGCCATACACGAAGTTGCCGTTGCGCAGCGTGCCCGTCTGCGTGTCGAGATCTTGCACGTGCACGATGCCGCCGCCGTCGACGGTCAGCCGCGCGTGCTGCTCGGCCGCCGCCCCTTCGACGCGCAGCGCGCAGCCGCCGCCACGCCCAATGATGACCTCCGAACGATCGATCGCAAATGGAGCACGCTGCCCCCCCGAGAACTCCAACACAGCCGCCATGGGTCGCAATATTACGCTAGGGCGCGAGGTCAGTTCCACTCTCGTCGGTATGCGGCCGTGCGGAATTTTGCGGGTGCGACGAGTCACACACCGCGTTCAGTCGAGCGCGAGCACGAGGCGGCGGACGGCTTCGTCGAGCTCGGGCTCGCTCAGGCCGGCGAAGCCGAGGCGCAGCGTCGGTTTGGCGCGACCGTCGAAGGCGAAGCTGCGGCCGCTGCGGAATTCGGCGCCGCGGGCGCGGGCGCGTTCGGCCCAGGCGTCGACGTCGACGCCCTCGGCGCGCGCCCACAACGCCATGCCGCCGGCCGGTCGCGTGAACGTCAGCACGTCGCCCAGCCGCGCTTGCAGCGTCGCCATCAGATGATCGCGCCGCGCGTGATAGATGCGGCGCATCCGTCGCGCGTGCCGCTGCAGCTCGCCGTCTTCGATGAGCTCGGCGACGGCGCATTCGACGACCTGATCGCCTTGCCGATCGATGGCGTGTCGGAGCTCGGTCACGCGCTCGACGAGCGCCGGTGGCGCCACCAGAAAGCCGAGCCGCAGCGACGGCGCCAGAATCTTCGACAGCGTGCCGACGTAGACGACGCTCCCGCTCGTGTCGCTCGCCGCCAACGGCAGCACCGGCCGCCCTTCGTAGTGAAACTCGAAGTCGTAGTCGTCCTCGATGATGGCGAGGCGTCGCGTGCGCGCCAGCTCGAGCAGCTGCAGCCGCCGGCCGGCCGCCAAGCCCACCGTCGTCGGATATTGATGATGCGGCGTCACGTAGACGGCGCGCAGCGGCTCACGCGCCGCCAGCGCCGCCAGCGCGTCGACGTCGACGCCGTCGCCATCGACGGGCAGCGGCACGACGCGCGCGCCGGTCGAGCCGAGGGCCGTCCACGCCGGCCGATAGCCGAGCCCCTCGACGGCGACGACGTCGCCGGGTGC
The DNA here is from genome assembly GCA_963785725.1 of uncultured delta proteobacterium. Lineage (GTDB taxonomy): Bacteria > Myxococcota_A > Polyangia > Palsa-1104 > Palsa-1104 > JAQBQH01. Next base: position 673,045 of record CAWAWS010000007.1, read on the forward strand.
GAGCAGCGCGCGGGCCACGAGGTCGAGCGCCATCTGGCTGCCGCGCGTGATGAGGAGATCGTCGGCGCCCGCCGCCAAGCCGCGCAAGGCCGACAGCATCGCCGCCAGCGCCACCCGCAGCCGCGCATGGCCGCGCGCGTCGCCGTAATCGAGCAGCTCGGGGCCGTGTTGGCTGAGCGCGCGACGATAGGCGCGGGCCAAGGGTGCCGTCGGCAAGAGGCGCACGTCGGGAACGCCGCCCGACAGTTGCAGCCGCCGCGCCGACAGATTCGCCGCTTTGGCGCGCGCGCCCGGCGCCTTGCCGCGCGGCTCGCCGGCGCGCGACCGCAGGCTCGTCGGATAGGGCGCGTCGCCGTGGCTGGCCGCCTCCAGCGTCGGCTGCGGCAAGAGCGGCGAACGGCGCGCCAGCTCGTAGCCGAGCCGACCCGGCATCGTCGCGCGCGCGCCGCCGCCGGGCAGTCGCCGCGCTTCGACCTCGGGCAGCGCCGTCGACACGAACGTGCCCGTCGCCTCCGCGGTCGTAATCCACCCTTCGGCCGCCAGCTCGCCGTACGCCGCCAGCACCGTGTTGCGATGGACGCCGAGCGTGCGCGCCAGCGTGCGACTGCCGGGCAGCGCGTCGCCCGGCCGCAGCCGGCCGCGCCGCACGTCGTCGCTGATGGCACGCGCCAGCCGCAAGAAGATCGGCTGATCGCCATCGGCCCGCAGATCCACCGCCACTTCCCATCCGCGCATGGTCTAGTCAATATCACCGAACTGGAGCTTTCGGCGGTACCAGTGCGTCGGCTATGCAACAGACCATGCGTAGAGAGCGCTTCTTTCGCATGGATGGCGCCGCCGCCGTGCAGCTGCTCGCCGATTCGGCGGTGGTCCACTTGGCGAGCACCGACGCCGCGGGCGCGCCGATCTTGCGCACGCTGCATGCGGTGGTCGTCGATGGCGCGCTCTCGTTTCACGCGGCGCCGGTGGGCGAGAAAGCGGAGACGATCGGGCGCGCGGCCGTCGTCTCGGCCGAGGAGATCGTGGCCACGGTGCCGAGCTACTTCGCCGACCCCGAGCGCGCCTGCCCGGCGACGACGCTCTATCGCAGCGCGCAGGCGCATGGCGTCGTGACGGCGGTCGAGTCGCGCGCGGACAAGGCGCGCGTGCTGCAAGCGCTGATGCGTAAATATCAGCCCGAAGGCCGGCACGTGCCGATCGACGTCGCCGAGCCGCGCTTCGAGGAGCTCTACGGCAAGCAGGTCGACGCCATCTGGATCGGTCGACTGCCGCTCGATCGCGTCGATGGCAAGAGCAAGCTGGCGCAGAATCGCTCGCCGGAAGAGCGGGCGCGGCTGTGCGAGCACTTGTGGGCGCGCGGCGAGGTCGGCGACCCGCGCGCGATCGAGCTCATCCGCGCCGCCAACGCCGACATGCCGACGCCCGAATTCCTGCGCTTTACGCCGAGCGAGAGCCTGGCGTCGCACGGGATTACGCCGGCGGTGACGCTGCACTGCGCGCTCGATGAGCGCGACGTCGCACCGGCGGTCGCGCTCTTGGCGCCGGAATATTGGAACGTCGATCGGCACGCGCCCGAGCGGATCGCCGGCGCCTTGCGCGGCTCGTCGGCGTGGGTGGGCGCGCGCGACGGCGCCGGCGCGCTCGTCGCCTGCGCGCGCGCCGTCAGCGACGGGCACAAGAGCGCGTGGATCTACGACGTCATCGTCGCGCCGGCGTGGCGGCGGCGCGGGCTCGCCAGCGCCGTCATGCGCCTCTTGCTCGATCATCCGCGGCTGCGCGATGTGGCCACGCAGCTCCTGCAGACGCGCGACGCGCAACCGCTCTATCGCACGCTCGGTTTCGCGGCGGAGGCCGAAGTGCCGGCCCCGCCTTTTCCACGAACGGCTATGCTCCGCAACCAGAGGTGACCATGGCGCTCACGCTGTACAGCGACGGGTTCTACATCAGCCCCTACGTCTTCTCCGTCTTCATCGCGCTGGAGGAGAAGGGCGTTCCTTATCAGCTCGCGACGGTGGCGTTGCAAGAGAAGGCGCAAGAACGGCCGGAATATCGCGATCGCGCCATCACCGGCCGCGTCCCGGCGATCGATCACGATGGGTTTTGGCTCGCCGAATCGGCCGCCATCGACAACTATCTCGACGACGCCTTTCCCTTTCCGCAATATCGCCGCGCGCTGCCGGAGAACATCCAAGATCGCGCCCGCGCTCGCATGGTGCTCGACTGGATTCGCTCCGATCTGCTGCCGATCCGCGAGGAGCGTCCGACGCATACGATGTTCTACGAGCGCGCCAAGGCGCCGTTCTCGGCCGCGGGTGAGGCCGCGCAGAAGCGGCTGATCGAAATCGCCATGCGCCTCGTTCCCGAGGGCACGCCGTCGCTCTTCGGCGGCTGGTCGATCGCCGACAGCGATCTCGCGTTCATGCTGCAGCGGCTGATCCTGAACGGCCACGACGTCCCGGCGCGGCTGCGCAGCTTCGTCGACGCGCAGTGGGCGCGACCGTCGGTGCGCAAGTGGATTGCGCTGCCGCGGATTCCGTACGTCCCGTATTAGCGGTCACGCCGCGCGACATTCCCGCGCGTAATCTCAGACTCGGGCGCGTGTGCTCGTCTCCGACGTCTGCGTTTGGCGGCGAACGTCGGCGCTGCGAGACCGAGCCCGCGATAAACCATTCGCCACTTTGCGCGCTCAACCGATGGCCGGCTCGATGGAGCGAGGACGGGCGCGCGCACCGCGCGCCCGCCCGTCCTCGCCAATCCGACAACCGCGCGCCGCGCGTCACCACGGTCCAAGACTGCGCGGCCGCGCCATCGCCCGCGCGCCGCGCAATCTCCCGCACGCCGCAATTCGACCGCGCGCCGCATCATCCACCGGCCGCGCCGCAATTCGCCACACGTCGCTCGCAGTTGGCCCGCCCAAAATAAAACCGGCGTTCGAAGACGCTCGAACGCCGGCTGAAAACTCCCGAATGCGGCTTTGGCCGCGACTTCCGCGCTACAGCTTCTTCGACGCGTCCACGAGCTCGCGCACCGCCGCCGACGACTTGTCGAACAGCGCCTTCTCGTCGGCCGTGAGCTCGATCTGCACGATCTTCTCCACGCCCTTGGCGCCGATGACGACGGGAACGCCGATGTACAAATCCTTGTACCCGTACTCGCCGTCACAGAAGGCGGCCGCGGCGACCAGGCGCTTCTCGTCGTGCAAGAAGGCCTTGGCCATGATGATCGCGGCCGACGCCGGCGCGTAATAGGCGCTCGTGCCCATGAGCTTGACGATCTCGCCGCCGCCGCCGGCCGTGCGCGCGATGATGGCGTCGAGCTTGTCCTTGGCGATCAGCTTCGTCGCCGGGATGCCGTTGATCGTGGTCGCCGAGAGGATCGGCACCATCGTGTCGCCGTGGCCGCCGAGGACGAGCGGACGCACGTCTTTGACGCTGACGCCGGCTTCGCGCGCCAAGAACAGCTGCATGCGCGCCGAATCGAGCACGCCGGCCATGCCGACGACGCGCGACTTGGGTAGACCCGAGACTTTGGCGAGCTCGTAGACCATCGCGTCGAGCGGGTTCGAGATGACGATGACGAACGCGTCCGGGCACTTCGCCTTGATGTTCTCGGCGACGTTGCGGATGATCTTGAGGTTGATCGTCAATAAGTCGTCGCGCGACATGCCCGGCTTACGCGGAACGCCGGCGGTGACGATGACGACGTCCGCGCCCGCGCAGTCGTCCCAATTCGACGTGCCGGTCAGCTTGGTGTCGGAGCCGATGATGCTGCCGTTCTGCTCGAGGTCGAGGGCCTTGCCCTTGGCGACGCCCTCTTTTTCGGGGATGTCGAAGAGCACGACGTCGCCGAGGCTTTCGCGCGCGGCGAACGCGGCCAGCTCGCCGCCGATGTTGCCGGCGCCGATGAGAGCGATCTTGTTCCTGCGGGGCATGGCGTCCTCCTTGAATAGGCGCGCAATCTATAACGCGTTCGCTCTCGCGCGCAATGGCGGCAGCGACGAATGCCGACGAATGATCGGCGGCCGCGCAGCGGCGCGGTCGGACCGCGGCCGAGCGCGCGGCGCGGCGCGACGGTGAGCACGCACGCGCGAGCAGCGGCGGCAGATCTACGGCGCGACGGTGAGCGCGGGCGCGCGAGCCGCGGCGACAAATCTACGGCGCGACGGTGAGCGCGGGCGCGCCGGTCAACGGCGTCGCGGCGATGGTGACGGGCGGCGTCCAGCCGGCGCTGCCGAGCGTCGCGTGGCGCGGCAGGCCGTCGCCGTCGCGAACGTAGACGACGTCGACGATGCTGCCGCCCGAGCCGGTGACGAGCGCGGCCGGCAGGCTCGTCGTCTCGCCCGCCGACACCGCGACCACGGTCGTCCACGCGTCGCCGACGAGCTGCGCGCTATAGAGCGCGCCGTCGCTGCCGTGGTAGACCGCGACCGGCGTGTCGTCGCTGCCGATGGCGAGGAGCGGCGCCGCGTCGGTGACGACGTAGCAGCTCGCCGGCTGACCGTCGCACAGGCTGTGCACGACGGTCGGCTGGCTGGTGACGAACGAGTACACGTGGTTGTCGTCGCCGCTGTAGAGGACGTGCACGCTGCCGCCTTGGTCGACGGCGACGGCGGGGCCGCGCGCGCTCGTGTTGCCGGTGAGCGCCGTCGCCGCGCCGCCGTTCGCCTGCACGATGCCGTCGTAGAGGTTGCCGTCGGTGCCGGTGAACACGGTGTGCACATCGCTGCCGGCGCGGAAGGCGGTAGGCGCGAGCGTCGACAAGAAGTTGCCCTCGACGGCGGCGCTGCCGAAGCCGCTGCCGTCGTCGTGTAGCCAGTAGAGGCGCGCGTCGCCGTCGATGTTGCCGCGGAAGACGACGTCGGTGGTGGCGCCGCCGACGAGCGCCGGCGGCAACGCCGACGACAACGCGCCGATGGGCGCCGGCGCGACGAAGCCGCTACAGTCGTCGAAGCGCACGGACGCGAGCGTGGCGTCGTGCTGGCAGAGTACAGCGAAGGGCCGGCCGGCGACGGTCGCGAGCGCCACGTCGTCGACGGCGACGGCCCCCGCGGCGGCGGGCAGCGCGCTCCAGCCGCCGGCGGCGACGCGCGCCGCGAAGAGGCCGGAGCCGCTCGGCGCCAACAGGTACAGCGTGCTCGCCGCGCCAGCCGGCGCGTAAGGACAGCGCGCCAGATCGTCAGCCGCCGCGAAGTCGGCGACGATCGCCAAGTCGTGGACGCCCGTCGCCGCCGCCAGATCGACGCCCGTCGCCGCCAAATCCGCCGCAGCGAGGTCGACGCCCGTCGCCGCCGCGAGGTCGACGCTCGTCGCCATCGCGAGGTCGACGCTTGTCGCCGTCGCGAGGTCGACGCTTGTCGCCGCCGCGAGATCGTGCGCGACCGGCGGAGGCGCGAGATCAGCGACCGCCGGCGCCGCCAGATCGTGCGCGCCCGCGGCCGTCGCCAGATCCGCCGCCGCCAAGTCGCCGCCGACCGCGAGATCCGCTGCCCCGATTCCCGCGAGGTCGCGTGGTTCCGCAGGCGCGGTCAGGTCGGCCGGCACGCCGTTGCCGCCGACGCCGCTCGCCAAGTCGACGTCTGCCGTCGCTGGCGTCGGCGTGCATCCGGCAGCGATCAGCCCCAGCGTTACGGACAAAACGAAACAGCCACGCGACATGGCCGAGAACGCTACGCCTACAAAATTAGAAACTCAAGTTAGAGTCACGCATTCGCCCGACGACGCGGAGGCCTGTGTATGTCTATATTTGCGGGATGCCCGCGCCTTCGTTTCGCTGTCTGGTGACGCTGCCCCTCGTGCTGTCGTCGCTCCTGGCGGCAACCTCGGCGCACGCCACGCAATGTCGCGTCGTCGACGGTGGCTCGCCCGCGCTCGCCGCCATCGACGCCGAGACCCGCCTCGCGTGGCTCGATCGTCGCTTGCGCATCGCGGGGCAGCACGATCTGTTGTGGGCGGCGATGTGGGGCAGCGTCTACGGCGCGCTCACCGTCGGACAGCTGGCGCTGTGGCCGACGTCGAACAATCACACCGATCGCGCCGAGAAGGTCGTCGGCGCCTCGGCGTCGTTCATCGGCACGCTGTCGACGGTGATCCTGCCGCCGAAGGCGATCGCCGACGCGCGCTGGTGGGCGCGCCACTACGCGCTCGCCGCCGGTCACGACGATCCGTGCGTGCTCGTCAACATCGCCGAGCAGATCCTCGTGCGCGACGCGGCCGACGACGAATTCGGCTCCGGCCCGCTCGTCCACCTCGGCAACTTCATCATCAACGGCGCCGCCGGCTTCATCCTCGGCTTCGGCTACGGCGACTGGAAGGCGTGGGGCTACACGACGATCGTCGGCATCGTCGTCGGCGAAGTGCAGACCGCCACGCGCCCCAACGAGTCGCTCGAGGATTTACGGCGTTATCGTCGCGGCGAGCTCGACGCGCGCGTCGTCGAGAAGGTCCATTGGGCGGTATTGCCGGTGTTCTCGCACGACAACCTCAGCTCCAGCATCGGCGCGTCCTTCTCGCTCACGTGGTGACGTCCGCGACGCGCCGGCAGTCTGGCGCGCTCGCTGCATCCGAGTAAGCCAGCGGCTCTTGCCGCGCGGAGGCTGCGACGATGCGAAAGTGGATGCTGGCGATGAGCGCGGGTTCGTTGTTGGCGCTGGGCGCATTCGGCTGCTCACACACCGTGGATCAGGCGCGCGCCGACTATCACCAGGACAAGGCCGAGCGCGCCGCCGATCACGGTCTCTACGACAAGGCCGCCCGCGAGCAGCGCGCCGCGGACATCGACGAGCACAAGGCCGAGGAAGCGCCGCTGCCGTAACGATCGCGCGGCGCGGCCCGCACGTCCGGCGACGTCAGTCGCAGCTGTCCGTCGGCGCGCACACCGCGTCCGCGGTGCAACAGCGATAGCCGTCGCGACAGCCCGTCGCCGCGCCCGGCGTGCACTTGGCCATGCACAGGTTGAAGGTGCCGCCTTCGCGCGCGCACATGCTGTCGGTCGGACAGGCCGTGTTCGTGCAGTCGCGCGTGCAGTGGCCGCCGGGAAACTGCACCTTCGTCTTGCCGGCGCCGACCTGATCGACGCACACCAGCCCGTCGCCGCCGCACTCCGCCGACGTCTTGCACGCGGCGCCGACCAGCGACGCCGGCGCGAGCGGCGCCATGTCCATCGCCACCATCGGCGGCGGCGGCGGCGGCGGCGCGCCCATCTTGACCGCCAAGTCGTCGACGGAGGCCGCCAGAATCGACGTCGACGCCCGGCGCCGGCCGGCCCGCCGCGCTACCCGACAGCGCGAGGTCGGGGCCGCCGCTACCGCCTGCCGACGCCACCTGAAACTGGCAGCCCGCCAAGCTCAGCATTAGCCACAAGACCGACCGCATGCGCGCTTACAGTGCAATGACGAGACCATCCGTTGCCGTCGTCATTCCAAACGCTTACGCAGCTGGAAGCGGGAGTCGGACGGCGCGACTGGGAGGCCTACACCTCGCCCCTGCGGCGTCATCCGCGCAGGGCGGCTCGGCGCCGGATCCGAAACAGCGCGCGGCGATCGACGAGCGTGGCGGCTTAGAACGAGCCGAGATTGTGGAAATTCGACGGGACGCCGGACGAGCTCTTCGTGCCCAACAGAACGCCGGCCGTGACCGCGCCACCGACGACGAGCACGCCGCCGATGATGCCGAGCGCGATCCAGCGTCCTTTGTGCGACGGCTTCTCCGGCGGCGGCGGCGTCACGACGAGGACGGGCGCGACGACCGGCGGCGGCGGCGCCACGGCCGGCGGCGGCGGCGCAACGACGGCGACCGGCGGCGGCGCCGTCGGCGCGAGCAGCGGCGGCGCCCGCGTGCCCGGCGCCGGCGGCACATCGCTCGACGGCGACGTCGCGTGCGCGCGCGACAACACGGCGATCCAGCGCTGCACGTAAACTCGCTCGCGCGCGTTCGGCTCCGCCGCCAGATAACGACGGTAAAACTCCAGCGCCTTGCCGCGCTGACCCGACAGCCGCGCCATCTGCGCGATGTCGTACAAGAACAGCGGCAGCGGCACACAGGCGTAGCCGGCTTCGAAATCAGCCATCGCTTGCAGGTAGTTGCCGAGCTTGTGGTGCGCCTGGCCGAGCTCGAACTGCGCTTTGGCCACGCGCTCACCGCCGCAGCCGGGATCGGCCGCTTCCACGTTCGCCGCCATTCCCAGGAGCACAACGAGCACGAGCACGAGCAAACGCACGGGGCGATGAATCATCCGCGCGTGATTATGCGGGATCGATGGCGGCGGGCGCAAACGCCGTCGCTCGTCGAGCGTGGCTGCGTGCTATAAATAGGTCGTGATGGGTTCGTCTGCTGCACTGCGCGCGTGCGCCTGTTTTGCGGCCGTGCTCGCGGGCTGCGGCGGCTCGTCGGCGACGCTGCTCGTCGAAGTGGTCGATACCAAGGCCGGCGCCAGCTTCGACAGCCTCGACGTGCACGTCTACGATCCGCATGGCGTCGTCGCCTCCACGCACGTCGCCAAAGTGATCCTGCCGGGCGCGCTCGTGGCCAAGCATCTGGCGGACAAGGCGCAGGTCGTGCGCGTCGTCGTCGCCGGCAACGGCGCGATGCCGGCGCTGGGCGCGGCGGAGACGATGATGGTCGCCGGTGGGCAGGCGACGGCTCAGGTCGATCTCGCGAGCAGCTTGCAAGACAGCGACGGCGACGGCGTTCCCGACGCCTACGACGACTGTCCCAACGTGCCCGATCCCGATCAGCACAGCACCAACGGCGGCGCGCCCGGCGACGCGTGCGGCGGCGGCGGCGACATGGCGGTCGGCCTCGATCTCGCGAGCGGCGGCATGGCCGGCGGCGGCGGTGGCGGTGTGGCCGGCGGCGGCGGCGGCGGCACGACGGCGATCCTCGACATGAGCATGGCGCCGCCCGCCGACATGGCCGGCGTGCTCCTCTTCGACGACTTCACCAGCGACACGCTCGATCCCAACTTGTGGGTCACGAACGTCGGCGGCGGCGGCAAGGTCACCGTCGCGGGCGGCCTCGTCACCATCAACGCCGGCACCGCGGCCTCGGCCTTCGCCGAGCTGGTGTCGAAGACGTCGTTCCCCGTCGGTACGACGTTCACGGCGCGGGTCAGCCTCGCCGTCGGCCAGACCTACGACGAAAAGGGCGTCGGCTATGCCAATGCGCGGCTGTCGGACGGCTGCGGCACCGGCGAGACCGAAGCGGCGATGATCCGCGGACAGAGCAACATCCTGTTGATCGAGCCCAAGACCAACAATATCTCGCAATGCGGCGCGTTGAACGCCGAGCAGAACCCGTATCCGGCCGGCTATCGGACGTTCAAGATCGTGCGGTTGAGCTCGAACGAGATCGACTTTTACGATGGTACGGCCGCGCAAACGGACACGTTCGCGGTGCCGGGCGGGCTCTTGCCGGCGCGCATCGGCACGTTCACGAGCACGGCCAATCCGGCCGATCTCACCGATCCGGTCACGATCATCGTCGACTGGGTGCTGGTCACGCAGAACTGAAGCGCGGCTGCGTTCGGGAGTGGTAGGCTCCTCGCCGAAGGGATTGAGACCCATGAACGCGAGCTGCTCCACCTGCGCGACGCTGGCCGGCAAAGACCGCTGCCCATTCCACACTCAAGGCGGCCGCAAGCAGCTGTCGACCGTGCCGCCGCGCGGTGTGGCCGATGCCTGCCCGCAGTGCGGCAACGCCGACGTCGACGTGCTCGACGCCTTCTTCGACACCGAGAACCGCGCCTGGCATCCGCCCTGCGCCGTCGTCGCGTTGCGCAGCCTCTGAGAAGTCGTTAGCCGCGGCGAGCGCGCGCGCCGTCGCACGTGCACGCCGCGGATGTGGCTGGTCGGCGCTCCGTCAGGCGCGCCGCGTATGGATGAGGCGCGCCGCGTATGACCGCCGCGCCCGACGCGAACTAGCGCAGTCACGGCGCATTATTCACATTGCCGTTTCGCCGCCGGGTACCGAAATCCTAGCTATGAGAATTTCCAGACGACGGTTCTTGCGCACGCTCGGCACGGGCGTCGCTGTGGCGTCGGCCGGTTGCGCCGCCAGCGGCTCGAGCGGCGCGCCCACCACCGACAGCACCGACTCGGCTTCGACGGATGACGTGACCGACAAGCTGCGGGCACCGGCGGCGCGCTGCCGGCAGCCACCGGCGCGGCTGACCGGCTGTATCGTCCGCCCCGGCGACCCCGACTACGACGCCGCCCGCAGCGACTACAACGGCCGCATCTCGATCGACCCGCGCCTCATCGTGTTCGCCTGCACCGTCGACGACGTGAGCAACGCCGTGCGCTGGGCGCGCGAGCATGACGTGCCGCTGCGGGCGCGCTCCGGTCGTCACAGCTACGAGGGCTACTCGCTCGTGCAAGACGGCTTGGTCCTCGACGTCAGCCGCCTCAACGGCATCCAGCACCACGCCGGATCGGGCGTCGCGCGCATCGGCGCCGGCTGCACCGTCGCCGACGTCTACGAAGAGCTGTCGCCCCAGGGCGTCATGGTCCCGCTCGGCTCCTGCAACTCGCTCGGCCTCGCCGGGATGACGCTCGGCGGTGGCGTCGGCCTGTCGGGCCGGCAATACGGCCTCACCTGCGACGTCGTGCGCGCCATCGACCTCGTCACCGCCGAGGGCCAGGTCGTGCGCGCCACCGCCGCGCTCAACCCCGATCTCTTCTGGGCGCTGCGCGGCGGCGGCGGCGGCAATCTCGGCATCGTCACCGGCTTCGAGATGACCACGCATCCCGCGCCCGACGTGTCGACCTACTCGGTGAGCTGGCCGATCGACGACTTCGCGGCGGTCATGAGCTTCTGGCAGGGCTGGGCGCCTTACACCGATCCGCGGCTGTTCACCATCATCAGCGTCAGCGCTCAGTCGGTCTCCTCGGTGGGGCAGCTCAACGGCCCCGCCAGCGAGCTGCAGAACCTGCTCTCGCCGCTCTTGGCCGTCGGCTCGCCCACCAATCTGCAGGTGCAGTCGCTCAGCTTCCTCGACGCCGCGCGCTCGTTCGGCGACGACGACGCCGCCGCGCGACCGAAGTTCAAGAACTCGTCGGCCTACGTCGTCACGCCGCTGTCGGACGCGGCGCTGGCGGTGATCGTGAACCAGGTGACCCACGCGCCCGGGCCCAGCAACACGATTCAATTCGATTCGTTCGGCGGCGCCATCTCCAGCGTCGCCAGCCACGCCACCGCCTTTTTTCATCGGCAGGCGATCTGCGACCTGCAGATCGAGTCCTTCTGGCAGAACGACAGCGACGAGGCCGGCAATCGCGCGTGGGTGCACCAGACGCGTCAGGCGTTGGCGCCGTACACGAGCGGGGCGTACGTGAACTATATCGACGCCGACATCGTCAACTTCGCGACCGAGTATTACGGCGGCAATTTGTCGCGGCTTTCACACGTCAAGCACGCGTGGGATCCGACCGGGTTCTTCAGCTTCCCGCAGGCGATTCCCGGCTGACCGCAGTCGCGCGAGCGCATCCGTCGAACGAAGGAAGCCGAGCGCCGCCGGTGCGCACGCGCCGGATATGGCGTGGACGCCGACGGCGACGCAGAGCGCGAACCGGCGACGGCAACAGCGAGGCGGTCTTACATGGTGGCGATGCCTGGCGCGCCTTCGCGGCTCGCCGCGTTGGCAAGTGGCGACGGCCCTCCGACGGCAGCTTCAACGATCAGCAGTGTCGGTTGCCGTAAAGCCGCGACGCCGCGGATTGGATATGGGGTCGATATGGCGCTGCTGGCGCTGGTGCTCGTCGCCGCCGGCTGCACGTCACCCGCGGCTGCGAGGGTCGCGGCGAGCTCGGAGGTCGCGCCCACCGACAACCCGGTCATCGCCTGGCGCGTGACGGCACCTGCGAGCGCAGCGGGCGAATCGTTCATCGGCGCCGACGCACAGCTGTGGTCGGTGTCGCCCGAGTGGCCGGGGCCGTACGTCGACACGTTTGGGCTGACCTTCGAGCTCGACGACGCGTGGGGCTTTCGGTTCGACACGCCGCGCGCCGGGCTCGTCGTGGCCGCGACGGTGGACATCGCCGGCGCGCTGCTCTTTGCGACGATGGGCCGCGGCGCCGAGCTGCGCACGTGCGTCGCGTGGACTGGAACCTATGGCGTCGTGTCGGACGTGCCTGCGTGGTCGGTGCAGATCGACGCGCGCTCGACGGACTGTCCGGGCGTCACGATCAGCGGATCGTGGTGGGGATGGCTGGCCGACGCGGATGGCAACGCGGCGCAATGAGCCCGATGGCGCGACGGCTCGTATGACCTTCACGGCCGGGGCTTGCGCGCGCGATTTTGGCGGTCGTGCAAGCCTCGCGAAGCCGGCGCGCGAGCTCATGTCGTGGCTGACGGACCGGAATTCGGACGCGTTTCAGCGTGATATAATGGCCTCCCCGATGATCCATATCAACGACCGGTACTGGCCCATCATCGTGTTCCGCTTTTCCGGGCAAATCACGATGGAGGAGCTGGAGCGATACCTGACGTGGCAGGACGCGATGGTGGCGCGCCGCCTGCCCAACGCGTCGCTGGTGGTGACCGAGAACCTGCGCATGTGGGAGATGCCTTTGCTGCGGCGGCAGGCTGCGTGGCTCAAGGAGCACGAGCCGCTCCTGCGCAAATACAGCCTCGGCGTGGCGCTGGTGATCACCTCGCCGGTGGTGCGCGGCATGCTGAAGGCGCTCATGTGGATGCAGCCGATGCCGCAGCCGCACATCGTGTGCGGCACGACGGAGGAGGCGCTGCGGTGGCTGTGCGATCGCTTCCGCAGCGAGCACATCGAGCTGCCGGCGAGCTTGCCGTCGACGCTGAGCTGAGCCGCGCACCTCGCCTCAGACCAGCTGGCGTCGGAGCTGGCCCGAGTGTCGTTCTACGTGACCGACGCCAGCGTGGCGAGCCTCGACGAAGAACGCCGACGCCGCGCTGCCCACGTGCGCCGTGGCGATGACGGCGCCGATCGCATTCACGGGCGCGAACGTCTTCGGCGTCGGCCCGATCACGGGGTGCAGCGACACACGATGGGACGGCACCGAGGCTCCGTTTCAGCCAGGGTGACGTCATCGGCGCGATTGGGAATCTGACGTCAACGCGCACGGCGACGATGGCAGCGCGGGTGCGGGGCGATGGTGGCGGCACGTGTACACGGCAACAGTTAGCGCGCGCCCGCCGGGCCCAGATCACAGTGCGCGCCCGCGCCTCCTGCTACATTCGTTCAATGGACGGACCTCCTGTCTTGTTCTGGGCTGTCCTCGCCGCGATCGGCGCCTTCAACGCCGTGGTCGTCGCCGTTAAGCTCAACCGAACGTTTGTCTGCCCACAGTGCGGGGAAGTGACCAAGACGTGGCGGCTGCGCGCGTACTACCCCGAAAATTCGCCGTTCAGTCGCCGAGCCAACCCTTTCGTCCGCTGCCTGCACTGCAAGAAGGTGATTGACCTGCGCGAGGCACCAAGCCCATCGAGGCCGCCGCCACGGCTCCTGGCCGCGCATGGTCCGCAAGTCGTCGGCGCGCCGTGCGCGGTGTGCAAGGATCGCATCATTCTCGATACCGAGGCGGCGCCGTGCGCAATCTGCGGCCGGCCGGTCCATCTCGCTTGTCTGCCACACGCGCACGACGAGGACGCCAGCCCTTATCGCGGCTAACCAGGCAGGCGCGACGTGCCTGACTGGATATGTCAGCGAGCGCGACGTGCGATGACGGGGTTGATGTCGTGGCGAGATGGTGGAGACGAGCAGCTGGCGAGCGGCTCGATCCTGGAGTAGTCGCAGCCGGCTACGCGAGAACGGTAACCGTGTGAAAAAGCGAGGAAGACGGACGATGTCGTCTACATATTGGCGATACCGTGGGCGTCTCCGCGGGTTGTCGCGCTGGCAACCGACGGCACTTCACCGACGAGAACAGAGCGCAGGCATCGCGCGCGCATCGACTCGCGGAGTATGCCGACGCCTCGAAAATGGATACCGGGCGGATACGGCCTTCGTAGCCTCGATGCGACGGTGCGCTCGTGAGCCCTGTCTGCCCGCACTGCAACACGATCATCGTGTGCCGTGTCTGCGCGGCGCGCGGGCGCCACGTCAGGCTGAATGCACTGCCGGCGCTGCTGGTGGCCATGCTGGCGTTCGGCGGCGCCGGCTGCACCGCTCCCGCGGATCAGGTGCTCGCGCCCGCTGCCGTGAGTGCCGCGCCGCTCCCCACGTGCGCGATGGCCATGACCGAGCCGATGGTGCTCAACGGAACGCAGTTCTACGACTCGGGCAGCTTCGAAGACTGCGGCTACTCCTGGAACGATGCCGGCATCGTCGAGGTAGGCTTCTCGGCCGCGCCCAACGGGTTGATGGTGCTCGTCGACATCTCGCGCGCGGTGGCCACGCCGGGCAACACCTACGACATCGGCTCGGGCGCCGTCTCGGTGGCGACGGGATTGTATGCGCCTTGCCACGGCGTGGTGACGTGGGAGAGCGACGTGCCCAACTGGGCGGTGTCAGCGAGCGCCACTTGCGACGACGGCGTCGACGTCGTCGCGAGGTGGTGGGGGCATCGGTACGTCGGGAACGAGTAGCAGCACGGCGAATGACGGGGAGCGTGACCGTCGAGCCTGGGCGGGCGTGGCGGCTCGAACTGGACATGGCGTGCGTCGAGAATTCGGTGATCAGGCTGTAGCGTCGGAGATCGACAGCAGCAGCGTCTCAGCGGCGTGCCCGGTTGCGGCTCGCGGTCACAGCCGAGGTGCGACAAAACGCCGCAGATGGCGACTGTTCTGATGCGCTAAATTGGAGAAACGTGCGTGCCGTGCGACGGTGGTGGCGGATGGAGTGCGAGTGAAGAGAAATCAGATTCCTTCACCTAGGCGTCGATCGTTTTTGACGTCAGAGCGAATGGGTGTCCTGGTTGCTGCGGTTGGCCCCACCGTGGCGGCCGGGGCCGCCGTCTTTAAAGCAATAGCCGACGGCAAGAGTTCCTTGGCTGCCGTGCAGGTTGACGCCTCGAAGACCGCGGCAGAGGCCTCCGCGACAGCGTCAGCGAAGATTACCGACGCCTACTCTTGGATCCTTTGGCCGGCCCTAGGGGCACTGATCTGGACGATCGTCGTCGCGCTCTACAAGTTCGTGGTTGCCACTTCCAAAGACCGCGAGCACGAAGAGCTGCAGAGCCCGAAGCCGTTACTAGGTCCTTTGCACGTTCTTCACGAGCAGATAAGACTTCGAAAGAACCTGCAGGATAGTGCTGATGACAGGCGCAAATTCCGCGCGACGCTCTACCGGATCGACGGCGAATATCACGAGCAATGCGTGTCGTACGTTGGGTACTCCTCGCACGACCCCAAGCGAGTTCCCGGGCCGAAAAGGCGCTGGCCGAACGCATGCGGGTTAGTGGGCAAGGCCATACGGCTTGAGGAAATCGGTCCCCTGCATGCTGTTGTGGGACAGACGATCGATACTGCCGACCAGTTCGTACAGCACCTGATGGACAGCTACGGCTATACAAGGGAACAGGCGGAATCCTGCGAGAAAATGCGCATGTCATCCCTGGTCATTCCGATCGTCGACGCATCGGGACCGACAGGTAAGCCCATCGGAGTCATGTACTGCGATTCCTCGGAGCGCAATTTCTTCGACAAGGACACCCAGGAGCTGGCACTGGCATCTGCCATGGGCATGGCCAAGTTGATCAATGTCCTGTATAGCTAACAAAGGGAGCCCATCGTGAAAAAGTTGATCGTTGGGAAGGAAGTGGTTTCCGAGCCGGGCGCGGGAATCAAGATCACGGCGCTCAAGCTCTCGGCCTTCGCACAGGAAGGGCTGAGCACGCATGGCGTCCGCATCCGTGTTGGCGATGAAGACTCCGCACCGATCGTCCTGCAGCAGCCGCAGCCCTCTGTAGCCGTCGAAGAATAGCTCCTCCGAAGCAGATCCTCACCGGGGCCACTTCGTGTAGTCCACCGGGTGCCAGCAGGTCGCGCGGCCGGTTCCACTAGTACTCGGCCCATCGCCAAAACCACAGCGGGCGTCGTTCCTGTGTCGCCTCGTCGCCGCCCAGGTCGTGCACCTTGCCGAGAGCGATCGTGCGCGCCTTGCCTTCGAACGGTGGCCAGTCACGCTCGGTGCTCACCTGGCGCGCGACAGAGGTCGCCCAGTATTCTCCGCGACAGCCGGCCGTGGACATGAGCGCGCCGGCCGACGCCTGGCCGCCGCACGCCTCGCAGGAGATCTCAGCGTCGTTACAGGTCGCGCACGTCGCCATCGACTGATCGTACACTCCGACCATGGCGAAGCAACCGACCGACCTGATGCCGTTCGCGCCCGACGAGATCGAGCTCTTGCGCGCCACGTGCGGCGAACTGCCGGCGCAAGACGAGCGGCGCCGACTGCTCGCAACGTTCGACCACCCATGATCACCTATGAGCAAGCAAGACCACTAGTATTCGCGGTCCTTAGGGAGCATCCACAGGGACAGCATGCGAACGTCGTTGAGAACGTGTTGCATCGAGTTCACCAGTCGTCACCGGTGCAGCGGCTGGAAAGGCGACCTGCGAGCGTCAACGCGGGCGAGGAGCAGCAGGTAGAAGAAATCGTCCGTCAGTTGATGTGGAGAATGTTGATAGACGGCGTAATTGTCTTCGGCCTCGATGCGGTTAACAACGCGTGGCCGTTCTATAGCGTTACCGAATATGGCAAGAAGGTCGTCGCGGGGGAGACGGCCCAACCCTATGATCCGGAAGGCTTTGTTGCCTA
This sequence comes from uncultured delta proteobacterium, assembly GCA_963785725.1. Classification (GTDB taxonomy): domain Bacteria; phylum Myxococcota_A; class Polyangia; order Palsa-1104; family Palsa-1104; genus JAQBQH01. The sequence continues at coordinate 689,770 of CAWAWS010000007.1, forward strand.
TTTCGTCCAGCAATGTCCAGGAGCGGACGATGTCATCCGCGAATACTTCATCGAAGCCGTGACATGCTTCAACAGCGGGTGTCATCGTGCATCGGTCATCATGCTGGGAGCGTCGTCGGAGCGATTAATTCAGAATTTGAAAGAAGCGACGGCGTCTAGCATGCCAGAAGCTCAGCGTGAAAAGTTTCGGAGGGACTGCGGCTCGAAGATAAGCAAGGTGTTTCAGACGACCAAGGGCCGCTTGGACTACAGCGTGAGCCAAGGTTTGCTCTCCGCCCCTCACGATGAGACGGTGTCATCCACACTTCCGGCGGTTTTCGACGTGCTGCGACGGTCGCGGAACGATGCTGGTCATCCAACAACGCCAGCTCCCATCGATCGAGATACGGCATTCATCAACCTGCGGGTGTTTGTTGAGTACGCTCGAAGGGTATTGCTCCTCGACGCGAGCATTCGCGCGGTCTGAGTCGCAAACTTTCGGTCCGATAAGCGGCTGCTACTCGTCGAGCATGGACGAGAGCTGCGGGAAGTTGCGGGCAACGATCGGCAGATGAACCGTCGCCTGCGACATCGTGTCGCATGGGCGCCGACGTCGCCAGATGGCATTCTTGAGCGATGACTCGTCAAGAGTGGTTCCTGCAATACCAGATGGAGATGAGCATGCGGATGGCCGCGCAGAATGGCCGGCTCCTTCCCGAGCAGAGCGCCTTGGTTGCGAAGGCCGCGGAGTTCGTGTCATCGGGCGATTCCAACCCGCCCAAGAGCTTCGACGCATGGACCGCTGACTTTGACCGTTGGCGGAAGCGCTGATGCTGGACGCGCGCGCAGCGGCAACGTGTCGCAGGCGAAGTGCGTGGTCCGGTGCGATGATTCGACACGGGAGGTGGCGAGCATGGCCGAGCTTGGTATTCCAGGGGTGGCAACGCCGACGGGACAATTTGAGGAGATTTGGGTGGCAATAGCTGTCGGCGCTTGCTGGGGCGCCTATGCGGCCATGGTCGCGGCAGTCATCCAATCCAAGGCGAGAATGTCGCCGGACGTGCGCCGCGGAAAATTCTCGATCATCGCCTCGCAGATCGGCGGGCGTTTGCCGGATGGTCGCGTGAAGCAGGAATTCAAGAAACAGATAGACGCTGCGCTCGCGGATATCGAAAAGTTTACAGACCGCGACGTCACCGACGAGGCCTAATTATCGCTCACACCGTTCGCACGACCCAAGGCCCGACGCTCGGCACCGTCTCGATCGCGACGAGCCCCGACACCGACGCCAACGTCGACACCGACCCGCCATAGAACGTCAACCCGCCGCCGGTGAACCACGCCTCACCATTAGCGGCGACGGCGAGCGCGTACGTGTTGGGATCGGGCGTCGTCGTCGGCGTCGAGTATCCGACGAGGCCCGCGACCGCGCGCGCCGTCGACGGGTACACGCTCCCGCCGGAGTTGATTGTCGTACCGTCGGTCGTAATGACGCCGGCCGTCCACCCCTGGCCGATGCCACTGTTGAACAGCACGGTCGCGCCGGGCACGGCGTCGGCGAGCGTCGCGAGCGTCAACGTCATCGAGCCGAGCGGCACTGATACTGGCGGCCCGAAGTAGCCGTCGACGTACGAGTAGACGTTTGCGCCTGCGGGGAGGCCAGTGGCGGTGTAGGGTGCGCGCGGCGCCAAGGGCGGGATCGTGAACGTGGCGCCGAGCGGAAAAGTCGTGTTCTGAAACGACAGCGTCGTCGGCGTGCCCGTAATCGCCAACGTCCACACCGGGAGATTCGGCGAGAACAATGACGACGTGAATGGCCCTTGGACTGAGCCGCCGTCGACGGTGTAGCTCGCCGCCATCATACCGATAGGCCCGCCAGTGGCGATGGTGACGACAATCGTGTGATTGCACGTCGCCGGCACGAGCTGGCCTGTCCCCGGCGCGCCGTAGAACGAGAACATGCCGCCGCTATTCGCCGCCGATTGCCAGCCCGGGAACTGCGCGTTGAGCTGCGCCAGCAGCGCCGAGGGCAGCAGCACACAGGGAGTCGTCGACGCGAGCCCGGTTCCGCCGGGAACGATGCGGTAGCTCACGTTTACCCCGACGTAGGCGGCCCGCCGGTCAACGTCGATCGGTGGCCTGACACGCAGGCCAAGAACCGCGCTTTTGCAATCTTCGAGCGATTGAGCGTGGCGACCTTCGACGGGACCGAAGCAGAGCGCGACGGGGTGCCATACCTGCGATTCACGCCCGAGGCGCAAGAGCTGTTTAACGTCTGGTACGGCGACCTAAGAAATCAGCTCTACCGGGGCAACGACGAATCGGTCATCACCGCGCACCTGTCCAAGTTTAGCAGCCTCATGCCGTCGCTGGCGCTGATCTTCCATCTAGCCGACGGCGCGTGGGCTGACGCGGTCGGTGGCGCTGTCAGCGGTGGCGCCGCTGCGCTCGCGGTCCGCTGGTGCGCGCTACTCGAGGCGCACGCACGGCGCGTCTACCAAGTCGTTACAGAGCGAACACAAGGCGCCGCGCGCCAACTCGCGGCGAAGATTCGCGCAGGCAAGCTGCTCACCGGCTTCACATTGCGCGAGATCCAGCGCAAGGACTGTTCGGGGCTCATCGAACACGACGACGTCGATCGCGCGCTCGGGTTGCTGGAGGAATACGGTTGGCTGAGGAGCTATAGCGTCGCAACGGGCGGTCGCCCAACGACGCGTTACTCAATCAACCCAGCATTGCCGGTGCAACTGTGAAACGAGTTGTGCTCCATCTCGCCGGCGACGCACTACAAGCAACCAGGCTGATCGGGGCGAGGAATCGTGACGAGCGGGATCTTACCGACGATCTTGGATACGTCATTGAACAGGTGGTGCAGGCCGAAGACGGCAAGGACGACGACGGCCTTTGCATCCGATTCGGTTCGCTCGAGCGTTCCGAAAGTGCTCGCGCCGCCGACGTCCTTCATGACGAGGTCGAGGTACTGGTACAGCTTCTCAATTCGAGCAAACGGTTTGTCGGTAGTGACGTCGATGTTGACACGATGGGCGAGTTGATTCCGAAGATCACGCAATCCGTCAAGCGCGTCCGCTTCGAGCGTTCGGATGATGCCAACAAGGCTCGCAAGCTGAATGCGCGCCGAGAATGTGCCGACCGGAGCGTTTGCGTTGCCGTCGAGACCCAAGAATTTCTCAATTGCTTTGGGCTCTCCGACGAGGCGTTGCGCAAGCATTTCTGCCAGCGCTGCATCGAGACCAGCGCCGCCAATGATGACGGCTTCGCGCACGCTGAGTCGTTGCATCTCGTTGATAGATTCCATTGCGGACAACCCATCGGCCCCGGCGAAAAAGGGCATGACATCCGTCGACCATTTTTCCATTCGCATCGCTGCCTCCTTCGAAATCTTCGCACGTATCCGAATAGGTCAGCGACGGTGAATGCAAATTATACTTGCATTGAAAAACATTTATTGCTAGGTGTATTGGTAAGATGACTGCCAGAAATGTTTCCGGGACGGCGGCAGCGACGGTAAAGTTAGGACCGTCGATGCCTCGTAAACCTAAGCGCGTCAAAGCTGGCGCCACAGGGACCGTGCACCTGTCCTTCATCGTTGAAGCTGACCTCGTGCGCGTCGTCGACGAAGAGTCAGAGCGCATGAAGGCCGAGGACGACTACGGCCGTACCGTGAGCCGCACTGATACCGTGCGGTCGCTGATCAAAGACGGCCTAAAGTACCGCGCCGAAAAGCGCGGCAAGTAGTTTCTCGCCGTCGGCCTCCCGACGGCTATAGCACCTCGCGACTCACTTCAAGTCGCGAAAATAACTGCGCCCGTCGATCCCCTTTCAGCTTGGCGGCGGAAGGGACGGACGGGCGCGAAGGAGCAAGCCCATGCTATGCACAGGCTACAGCTACGTCAATGTTTCAGAGGTCCCTCCCGTCGACGAATTTGAAGACGAGCCCACGCGCCCCGATCTGCTCGCGGCGCTGCCGATGGCGGCGATCGTATTCGGCGCGGCGAACGACGACGCGGTCGTGCGCTCGTGAAGGTGGCTCAAATGAGTCGCCCTTGCGACATGACGGCGCTATCGCTCCACGTCGAGCGGGCCCACGCGATCGTCGACCTACTCTACGAGAGTCTCGTCGATTCGTCTGCCGTCGGACTGGAGACGACGCGATCCCTCGACGCGATCGGCGCGCTGCTTGGCTATGCAGAAGACGAGCTGGCGCGACACGCGCAGGACGAACTCGCGAAGGACGCGGCAGCGGTGGAGGCGGAACAAGCGCGGGTTGAGGCCCACATCGCAGCAGAGCGCAAGCGCCAGGTGCGCCGATGAGCGCACTCGAGATCATGCTTGTGGCCATGCCCGACATGGCTCGTCTCGTGACGAAAAACACCTGGGAACGGCTCAGCTATGTCTTTCAGGTCGACGGACCGTCCGATCTGCACCGCAAGATCAAAGAGCATCAGCCGGACATTGTCGTGCTCGACTGGCGGATCAGCGGCAATACGTGGCGCGTCATCGACGAGGTACCGACCATTGTCTCGAAGACGGCGACGCATCCGCTCGTGATTTTTGTCGGAGGCAGCAGCAACGAAAGCGTTGACCGTGAAGCGGCGCGCCGCTGCTGCTATGACGTCGTCGGACTTACCGATAATTCCAATTGGGCGTCTGAAGTCGCCCAAGCCATCGGGTGCGCAGCTCAGAACCGTTGGCGGGCGTCCGACGGGACGCACGAATGGACCTTGCACTAGTCACCGAGCGCGCCGCACCAGCTCGGGCGGCGCCGCTTTTACCTTTTGCAGGGAGCCGATTCATGGGCGATGAGCCGAAACCGAAACGCGGCGATCGTGGCATCGTCCGCCGCCGCGGCCACTTTTATCTGCGCTACGTCGACGTCGACGGCGTGCGCCGCACGAAGCTCGCTCGCGGTGTCACCACAATCGTCGACGCGCGCGCCGTGCTCGCCAAGATCGAGGAGCGCGTCACCAAGGGGCTCGTCGGCATCGAGGAGCGCACCGAGGAGACGCGGCAGCGCGCGACGCTGACGATCCGCGAGCTCTTCGACAAGTTCATGACCGACTACTCGCCGCCGCGCGTAAAGAACCTCGACGAGTATCGCAACCAGACGCGCAGCGTCTTCAGCACGCGCGTCCTGCCAACGCTCGGCTCGCGGCCGGCGGTGAGCCTGACCAACCGCGACGTCGAGCGGCTGCGAGACGGCCTCATCGCCGACACCTACGCCGCCGGCTCGGTCGCCTGGACAATGGCGCGGCTATCGAAGCTGTACGCCTGGGGCAACGCGCAGAAGCTGATCGACTGCCGCAGCCCCGTGACTGGCGTCGAGTATCCGGTCGCCCTGAGCCTGCTCGACTACCTGCGCCGCGAGGAGGTGACGGCTCTGCTCGGCTGGCTCGACACCAACGAAGCCAAGCTCGAGGCGCGCACGCTGCAGCAGGTGCGCCCGATGATCTGGACCGGCCTCTACACCGGCCTGCGAAAAGGCGAGCTGCTCGGCTTGAGGTGGATCGACGTCCACCTCGACGCGATGCGCATCGACGTGAACCGCTCCTACCTCGGCCTACCGAAGTCGGGCAAGCCGCGCTACCTGCCGCTGCACCCTGACCTGGCGCCCATCCTGCGCGCGTGGCGTGAGCGCCAGACGCAGCTGCAGGCCGCAGAGGACAGCGGGCTTGTGTTCCCCGCCCACTACCCCGGCGAGGGCTGGAAGATGGGCGAGAGGCGCCACACGTTCGGCCTGCGGCAGTGGCTCAAGTGGGCCGGCTGCCACGTACCCAAGCGGCGGCCGTGGCACCTCCTGCGCCACACGTTCGCGAGCCACTTCATGATGAGCGGCGGCAACGTGCTGACGCTGCAAAAGCTGCTGGGACACAGCCGGCTCGAGACGACGCTGATCTACGCCCACCTCGCGCCCGACCACCTGGCGAGCGAAGTGGCGCGGCTGACCTTCGCGGCGAAGGCTGCTACCGTCGACAGCATAGAGGAGCAGCGGCGCCTGCGCGCCGCCGGTGGATAGTCGAAAATGGATACAGGATGGATACGGCCGGCTACGCTAGAACAGTAACCGTATGAAAGGAGCGAGGAAAATGGACGATTTCGTCTACATATTGGCGATGATGAGGTCGCCGAACTCGCTGCACTTCACTTCGCGCGCGCCTTCCATCAAGCGCGCGAAGTCGTAGGTCACCGTCTTGTTGCCGATGCTCGTCTCGAGGCCCTTCAAGATCAGCGTCGCCGCCTCGTTCCAGCCGAGATGCTCGAGCATCATGACGCCCGAGAGCACGACCGAGCCCGGGTTGACCTTGTCCTGGTCGGCGTACTTCGGCGCCGTGCCGTGCGTGGCCTCGAACACGGCGTGGCCCGTCTTGTAGTTGATGTTGCCGCCGGGCGCGATGCCGATGCCGCCGACCTGCGCCGCCAGCGCGTCGGACAAGTAGTCGCCGTTCAAGTTCAGCGTGGCGATGACGTCGAAGTCTTCCGGCCGCGTCAACACCTGCTGCAGCGTGATGTCGGCGATGGCGTCCTTGATGACGATGCCTTGCGGCAGCTTGACCCACGGGCCGCCGTCGAATTCGACGCCGCCGAACTCCCTCTTCGCCAGCTCGAAGCCCTAGTCGCGGAAGGCGCCCTCGGTGAACTTCATGATGTTGCCCTTGTGAACCAAGGTGACGCTCTTGCGCTTGTGGCGAATGGCGAACTCGATGGCGGCGCGAATCAAGCGCTCCGAGCCTTCGCGCGAGACCGGCTTGATGCCGATGCCCGACGTGCCCGGGAAGCGGATCTTCTTGACGCCCATCTCGTTCTCGAGGAACGCGATGACCTTCTTGGCCTCGGGCGACTCGGCGGCCCACTCGATGCCGGCGTAGATGTCCTCGGTGTTCTCGCGGAAGATGACCATGTCGACCTTCTCGGGACGCTTGACCGGCGACGGTACGCCGGTGAAGTAGCGGACCGGGCGCAGACAGGTGTAGAGGTCGAGCATCTGGCGCAAGGCGACGTTCAACGACCGGATGCCGCCACCGACGGGCGTCGTCAACGGTCCCTTGATGCCGACCTTGTACTTCTTGAAGGCTTCGACGGTGGCGTCGGGCAGCCAGTTGTTGGTCTGCTTGAACGCCTTCTCGCCGGCGAGCACTTCGAGCCACTGAATCTTGCGCTCGCCTTTGTAGGCCTTCTCGACGGCGGCATCGAAGACGCGCACGCTGGCGCGCCAGATGTCGCGGCCGGTGCCGTCACCCTCGATGAACGGGATGGTGGGACGAGACGGGGTCTTCACGGTGCCGTCGGCGGCAACCTCGATCGTATCCATGAGTGCGACTCCTTTACGTTGACGCGGAGCCGGCATCTTACGGCGGTCGGCTTTGTTTGCAACCCCGAGCTAGAACGCCGAACGGTTTGAATGCCGTGCCCGCGCAGTCCGTAAATGCGCGTCGCAGTAGGCGGTGCAGCGGTTCGGGCGGGCTCAGGGCGTGTTGAGGAGCACCGAGACGGTCGTGCCGCTGCTGCCGCAGACGACGTCGGGATAGCCATCGCCGTTCAAGTCGGCCACGATCGGCGTGTAGCAGCCGTCGAGCACGTTGGTCGTCGCCGGCGCCTCGTAGCTGCCGCCGTGCGCGATCGAGACGGCGACGACGGGCGCCTCCGTGCCGCCGTTCGCGCAGTCGTCGGTGCAGCCGTTCGTCGTGGTCAAGACGTCGGTGGCGCCGTCGCAGTTGAAGTCGGCGAGGGCGACGGCGATGGGCAGATCTTCGACGTCGAGCTCGCTGCCGGTCGTCGGAAACGCCGGGACCTTGCTCGAGCCGCCGTTCTTGAACGACCAGACGACGCCGCTCTGGCTCGACGCCTGCGCAATGACGATGTCGAGCAGGCCGTCGTGGTCGTAGTCGGTGAGCAGCGGTGTGCTGCCTTGGAAGACGGTGCCGGACATCATGGTCGCGTCGTACGCGAGCGTCGTGATCGAATAGCCGGCGGGCGGCGCCGAGAGCAGCATCGACAGGTCCTCGGCGTCGGCATCGTAGGTGATGAAGTCGGGCGCGCCATCGCCATTGAGGTCGCCGGCGGCCGCCGACGTCGAGCCGATGCCGGCCGCGACCAGGCTGCTCTTGGCGAACGCGCCGGTCCCGTCGCCGGCATAGAGGTACATTTTGTTGCCGCCGAAGAGCGCCAGGTCGACGTCGGTGTCGCCGTTGAATTTGCCGATGAGCGGGAAGAAGTCGGCCTGCGCCGGCAGCGCCACCGCGACCGCGGCGGCGAACTTCACCGCGCCCGGCTTGCTCTGGTTGACGTAGACGTCGACGACGGCGTTGGTGCCGTCCCAGCAGGCGATGACGAGATCGTCGAGCCCGTCGCCGGTGAGGTCGCCGACGGCCATGTTGTTGGGCGTGGCGCAGCTCTTGATCGGCGAGGAAGCGTCGAGGGTGAAGGTGCCGTCGCCGCCGCCGCGGAGGATGCTGAAGCTGTTGCCGGTGTAGTTGGCGCTGACGATGTCGGGCTTGCCGTCGTGGTCGATGTCCGACAGCGCGGTCTCGAAGGGCTCCCCGTCGACGACGCTGGGCTGGGTGACGGTAAACTTGACGCTGCTGGTGGGCGTGCACACGCCGTTGTCGCTGCCACCGCCGCCGGCCGAGCCGCCACCGCCGGCCGCGCCGCCACCGCCGGCCGCGCCGCCACCGGCCGAGCCGCCGCCGCCGCCGCTGCCGCCGCCGTGGCTCGTGCCCATGAGGTCGTGGCCGTCGTAAATGACCGAGCAGCCTGCCGTTGCGAGGACGAGGCCGATCGCCAGCGCGCGCATCAGAAGCGCACCCCGTTGCCCGCGAACGCCACGCGCGCCGGCGTCGTCGCGGCCGCGTGCTGCCCGTGATGGCGGGTCTCGACGACGGCCATGATCACCGTCGCCACCGCCGCCGCCGCCGTGACGCCGATGAGCACGTCCGTCGCCACCGCCGTCGACTTGAGCCCGCTGATTTGCGCCCCCGAGCAGCCGGCCGCCGTCGCGCCGCAGCCGCTCTTCAGATCGCCGTGATGCACGACCGTATACGACCCGACGCCGATGGCCGCGATGCCGGCGAGCCCGGTCGCGCCCACGAGCGCCCACGTGTACTTCAGCTTCGGCTTGTCACGCTGCGGTGCCGGCGCGACGACGACCGGCGCCGGCGCCACGACCGGCTCCGCCGCCTTGGCCAACGCCGCTTTTTGCCGCTGCTGCTCCTCGTCGCGCGCTTCCAAGGCGTGAATGCGATCTTCGACTTTGGCCTTGTCGTCGGCTTCCGGCTTCTCGATCAGGTATTGGCGCAGGAGCAGGCTCGCCGGCTGGAAATGCTCGAGATGCTCCTCGCACGCCGCCATGTTGAAGTAGAGCGCCGGCGAGTGGGACAGCGAGTGGGCCTGCTCGAAGTCGTGCAGCGCCACGTCGTACCGGCCTTGATCGTAGGCGTCTACACCGGCGTCGAAGTAGGCCTTGGCCTTGGTCATCGTCTCGCGATCGGCCCAGGCGGGCGCGGCCACGCAAAGCAAGAGCAGTGCGGCTATGGGCTTCATCGAGTGGCCTCGCAGAGATCGGGGTCGCGACATCGTATCCTCGAACGGTGCTACGCCGCAATTGCGTGAATCATCCGGCATGGTCGACTGACCCCTTGCGATTTCGTCGGCCGGGGTTGATTGACACCATCGAACAGGTCGCCCAACACACCTAAAACGGCTGAAACGAGGACTTACGCGGCTCGCTAAATGCCGCTACGCGTCGGCATGATTCTGGCTCTAGCGCGGGACATGTCGGTTGCCAGCGCGCACTCGGGACGTGGAGAACGCCTCGATCGTTATGAGCTCCTCGAGCCCATCGGTCGCGGCGGCATGGCCGAGGTCTTTCGCGCCCGCATGCAGTCGCTCGGCGGTTTCGAGCGCGACGTCGCCGTCAAAGTGCTGCTGCCGCAATTCTCCAGCGAGCCGGAGTTCGTCGACATGCTGCTCGACGAGGCGCGCATCGCCGGATCAATCGTGCATCCGTGCGTCGTGCAGGTGCTCGACGTCGGGCGCGCGGGCGAGACGTTCTATCTCGTCATGGAGCTCGTCGAAGGCATCGATCTGCGTACGATCGCGCGCAGCGTGCCGTCGGGCATGTTGCCGCTGCCGATGGCGCTGTACATCGTCGGCGAGGTGCTGCGCGGCCTCGGCGCCGTGCACGCGGCGGTCGACGATCGCGGCCGGCCGCGCCAGATCATCCATCGCGACGTCTCGCCCGCGAACGTGCTCATCGACGATTCGGGCGCGGTGAAATTAGGCGACTTCGGCATCGCCCACGCGTCGGGGCGGCTGACGCGAACGCGCGTGGGCTTGGTCAAAGGCAAGTCGCGCTACATGGCGCCCGAGCAGCTGACGGGTAAGCCCGTCGATCATCGCGCCGATCTGTACGCCGTCGGGGTCACGCTGTTCGAGGCGCTGCTCGGCGACGTCGCGCGCGAGTCGTCGTACGCGACGCCTTACGGCCCGATGTTCACCTGGCCGCGGGTGCTGCCGCCGGCGCGCGTGCCGGCCGACGTCGCCGCGCTCTTGCAGCGCGCCGTCGTCGACGATCCGCGGCAGCGCTTCGCCGACGCGGCGCTGTTTCGCCGCGCGGTGATGGCGGCGCTGGCGCAGCACGCGCCCGGCTACGACGCCGAGGCCTTGGCGCACGATCTCAAGCGCCTGCGCGGCGAACGCTCCGACTTCGACAACGACGTCGAGACGCTGTGTGAGTCGCCCGACGTCGCCACGACGCGCAGATCGCGGCCCAAGCTGGCCGCGCTCGCCGACTCGGGTCCACTGCGCGTCGCGGCGCCGTCGCATGTCGCCGTCCGCCCGCGCACTGCGACGCCCATCGCCGCGCCGAGCTTGTACGACGACGATCCCGCCGACGGCCTCTTCGCCGTCGCCGAGCGTTCGGGCGGCTATCGCGCGCTGCCGTTCGCGCCGTCGTCGGCGCTGCGGCTGCCGCGCTCGCCGTCGGCGCGTTGGCTCGTGCTCGCCGTCTCGGGCGTGCTCACGGCCTTGGCGATCGCCGCCGCCATCGCCTTCTAACCCGCGGCCAGCCGATCACGCTCGACGTAAATCCCTACTGGCACTTGACGTTCGACAACGTGCCGCCGCCCGAGACGGTGTCGTCGCAGCCGACGACGTTGCCGGTGGCGGCGGCGTCGGCGATGTTGACCGCGAAGTGCGGCGCTTTGATCTGCGCGCTGTTGCCGTGGAAGACGTTGTTTTGCCCCCAGCCTTTGACGGCGACGTGAACCTGAAAGCCGTCGGTGAGCGAGTCGACGCCGACGTTGTCCGCGAGCGTGTAGCCGTTGCCTTTGACGTCGACCCACGAGTCGGCGAAGTTCTGTCCCGACATGCCGGTGCCGTCGAAGTGGTTGCCCTGAATGACGCCGCCGCTCGTGCCTTCTTTGATGTCGATGTTCTCGGCGCCCGTGTGATCGATCATGTTGTCGAGGATCTGGTTGTCGTCCGATTTGTCGGGCCCGCCGCTCCAGTTCGACTGCGCGCTGCCGATGTAAACGCCCTCGCCGAAGCCCGGTGACTCCTGCCCGGTGTAGCTGACGTGCGAGCCCTGCAAGATGTTGTGCGTGCTGGCGGCGCGGAAGTGAACGCCCTCCTGTTCCGTTTTCTCGACGGTGAGCCCGGTCAGCACGTTGTCGCTGGCGCCGTCGAGCACGATCCCCTTCTCGCCACCCGAGACGGTGAAGCCGGACAGCACCCAAAAGCTCGCCTGCACGTGCACGCCGTAGCCGCCGCTCGCTTGCAAGACGGCGTTGCTGCTGCCGCAGAGCGCGATCGGCAGCTTCGACGTGCCCGACTTGGCGGCCACGAAGTTGCCCTTGTAGGTGCCGTCGGCGAGCTGGATGAGCTGGCCCGGCTTGGCGGCGGCGAGCGCCGACTTCAGCTGCGCCGCGGTCGACACGTCGGTGACGCCGCTCTTGGCGTACGCGCTGCAACTGCTACTGCTGCTACCGGTTCCGCTGCCGCTGCCCTTGTGCTGCGCGGCGCTGTCGTCGCCGTCGGGCGCGTCGGCCGGCGCGCAGCCGGGCGCCACCAGCAGCGCCGTCGAGATCGCGAGCGTACGAACGAAATGGCCGAGCCGAGCTGTGCGCATGAGGTCCTCCTGTGGACGGCAGGAGGAGCCAGCAGCGCGCCCTTCGTAGCACTCTTTTTTGCGATTATTTCGTGGTGCCGGCTTGGTAGTGCGCTTGGACGCGGCTCAGCGGCAGCGCCATCGCGTAGACGGCGACCTCATCGATGACGCCGTTCCAGCCGAGGGCGCCCGAGCCGTCGTTGAAGGCGCCGCCGATGCCGAGCCCGCTCGTGGTCGCGTCGCCGTGAACGACGTCGCCGCTGTTGCCGGCCAGCATCGTGTCGAGCGCGCCGTCGATCCACAGATTCATGGCCGGCGACGCGCTCTCGTCATAGGTGCCGACGATGTGATAGGCCTGCCCGGTCGCGATGGTGGCCGCGCTCGTGATCGTCGCCGCCGTCGTTTTACCGCCTGCGTGCACGTAAAACACGACGTGATTGTCGGTCAGCATGAACGAGTAGACGGGCACGACCTTGCCGCCGCCGTAGTCGTATTGCAGCACGGTCGCGCCTTCGTTGCCGCCCGCCGACTGCAGCCACAGCTCGACCGACAGCGCCGTCTTGGGCGCGAGCGCGACACCGGCGGCGCGCACGCTGTTGCCGGCCACCGCCGCGCCGCCGGGAAAGCCGGCCGCGCCGTCGGCCGTCGCCGCTGAGTCGGCGAGCGGGCTCGGCTGATGCCGCGTGACCGAGGCGCCATAGGCGCCGTCGAGCCCGCCGGCCGAGTCGACCGCTGTCGTGCCCGTCGCTTCGCCCAAGTGGTAATAAGCGACCGGTGAATCGGCGAGCACGACGCCGAAGTAGTCGCCGCTCGCGATCCCGCCGTCGCCGTTTGGCGACGCCGCGCAGTCGAGCGCGGCGTCGACGACGTGATGCGGCGTCACCATCACGCTGCGCGCGGGACATTCACCGACGGCGAGCTGATTGCGCAGCGGCGTCGCCGTGAACGTGACGTCGCCGATGTCGGGGCGAAACGTGGCCACGAGCTGCAGCGTCCAGTCGCTGCCGCCGGGCGCTGGCTCGACGTGCGTGACCGTGCCGAGCGGGCCCGTCGCGGTGATGCTGACTTGGTCGGCGACGACGCTGCCGTGGATGGCGAGCTGCACGCCGGTCGTGTCGTCGCAGCCGCACAGGCCGATGACGGCGGCGCAGACGATGAAGCCGTGCTTAATGACGATAGACATCGAGCAGGCCCGTCTGTCCGACGACCTTGTTCAGCTCGGCCGGCTTGTGGCTCGCCACGTGCGTGTTGCCGCCGTGATGCGCGTGGCGCGTGGAGTCGGCGCGCGGCGGATTGCGCGGCGCCGGCGCGCTCGCCATCGGCGCGCTCGCCGGCGGCTCGGCGGTCGCGGCGACGGTCGCCGGCGCGCTCGCTGTGACGGCCATCTCCAGCTCGGCGCTGGCGAGCCGATCGGGCGCGCTCGGCGCGTCCCAGCCGCTCGCCGCCGCCGGTCGCAACCTGCCGTCGCCGTAAGCGTTCGCGCCGATGGCCAGCGTCGGCTCGGCGATCGGCGGCCGCGCCATCGTGCCGACGAGCAGCATCACCGCCAGCGCCGCCGCGCCGCCGGTCGCGATGACGAGCGGGCGCAGCCGTCGCGCCCGCGGCGGCGTCACGCGCGTCGCCGAGGCGCTCGGCCACTCGACCGCCGGCCGCGGCGGCGGCGACGGCTCGGCGATGCGCTCCTTCACGAGCGCGACGCTCGCGTCGGTCGACCACGGCGTCCGCACCAGCTCGCGCGTAAGGTCGCGCTCGAAGTCGCCGGCGCTGCGATAACGCCGCGCCGGATCGGCCGCCAGCGCCTTCATGACGATCGCCTCCAGCGCCGGCGTCACGTCGGGATTCCACTGCGACGGCGACGGAATCTCGCAGCGCATGTTGAGCCAGATGAGCTGCCCCTCTTCGCTCGCCTCGAACAGCCGCCGATGCGTCAACAGCTCGAACAAGACGACGCCGGCCGCAAAAATATCGACGCGATGATCGTAGCGACCGGGACGCAGCATCTCGGGCGCCATGTAGCCGAGCTTGCCCTTGATCTCGCCCGAGCGCGTCCGCGCGATGCCGCGCGCCAACGCCGCTTTGGCGACGCCGAAGTCGAGCAGCTTCACCGTGCCGTCGCGCTGGACCATGACGTTGGAGTGGCTGACGTCGCGATGGATGATGCCGAGCGGTCGTCCTTCGCCGTCGCTGAGCGCGTGCAGATAGCCGAGGCCGCGACAGAGGTCGCGCACCGTCGCCAGCGCGAAGCCGATCGGCAGCGGCGCGCGGCCACGATTGAGCCGCCCGAGGTCGATGCCGTCGACCAGCTCCATCGCGATGTACGGCTGCGCCGCGACGACGCCGACATCGAGCGTGCGCACGACGTTGGGATGCGCCAGGCTCAACGCCAGCCGCGCTTCGTACAAGAACATCTCGACGACCGGCAGCTCGTCGCACAAGTGCGGCAGGATGCGCTTGACGGCGACGGCGGTGGTCGCGCCGTCGTCCCCGATGGTGAAGCCGCGCCAGACTTCGGCCATGCCGCCGTGCCCGAGCGACTGCACGAGCCGATAGCGACCAAACGGCGTGCCGGGCTGCGCGTCCATCACCAAGTCCCTGTCGACGATGGTATGCAGTCCGCGCGACGCGAGCAAGCGACGCCGTTCCCACGCCCGTGGGCTTGCGTTACAGTCGAGCGTCGATGTCGCTGCGGTCGCTGCTCCTCGTCGTCATGCTGCTGAGCTCGGCGAGCGTCGCGCGCGGTGATTCGGCCGGCCACTCGGCGCGCGAGGCGCGCGCGCATCTCGCCGCCGCCGATCGCGCGTTCAAGAAGGCGCGCTACGACGAGGCCTTGGCGCAGGTGCAAGCCGCCTATGCGATCGATCCGCGCCCCGAGTTCTTGATCGTGTTCGCGCAGATCTATCGCGCCATGGGGCAGCCGCGTCGCGCCGTCGAGGCGTGCGAGCTCTATCTGTCGACCGCGCCCGATGGCGCACG
This sequence comes from uncultured delta proteobacterium, assembly GCA_963785725.1. Classification (GTDB taxonomy): domain Bacteria; phylum Myxococcota_A; class Polyangia; order Palsa-1104; family Palsa-1104; genus JAQBQH01. The sequence continues at coordinate 704,843 of CAWAWS010000007.1, forward strand.
CGCCGCAGAGGCGCGCGCGCTCGCCAAGGCCGCCGCCGACGAGGTCACCGCCGCCAAGCCGGCCGAGGCGACCGCGGCGGCGCCGGCGCCGGTCGCGCCCACGCCCGTCGCCGAACCGGTCGCCGCCGTAAGCGTTCCGCCGGCCGCGTTGGCGGTCGCGACCGCGCCGGCGCCGCGTCGGCGCCGCACCGGGCTGTACGTCGGCGTCGCCATCGGCGCGGCGGTCGTCGTCGGCGCGGCGCTCGGCCTGGGCCTCGGCTTCGGCCTGCACCACGGCTTGCCGCACGTCTCGTTCGATCCGCCGCCGCACTAATTCAAAGCGGCGCCGGGCTCGACCCGCCGAAGAAGCGGAACAGCGTCAGAATCGAACTGGCTCTTGACGTTGCGGATGATGCTGTCGCAATCGGCCAACGGCACGCGCAGCCGCTGCATGAGGTGCGCGCGCGTGCGCTCGAGCAGCCGTTCGCGCGCGGCCACGAGCCAGCGCGCCGTCGTCGTGCGATGCGCGCGATAGAGCGAGCCCAGCTGATCGATCGACAGACCGTCGAGGTAATGCTGCCGCAGTAAGTTCTTCTCGCGATCGTCGAGGCTCGTCAGCGCGGCGCCGAACGCCTCGGTGAACGCCGCGCGATGGCGCTGCTTGGCGCTCGCCTCGTGGTCGTCGTCGCGGGTCGTGATGCGCGCCAGCTGCTCGTCTTCGCTGGGCTGCTCGCGGCTCTCGCGCGTGATCAGCTTGTAGGCCGAGCGCACGGCGCTGACCGCCAGCCACGAGCCGAGCGTGCCGCGCCCGCGAAACTGCGTGATGCGCAGCTGCCCGCCGACCTGATCGACGAACAGGTAAACCCGTAGTCGCTGTAGCAGCTCGTCGATGTCGTGGGCGTCGAGCCGCATGGCCAAGAGCGCGACGCGGGCCTTCGGCATGTAGTGCAGCTCGAACAGCCTGAGCGCCTCCGCGTCGCCATGGGCACAGGCGCAGGTCAAGTACAGCTCCTCGATCGCCAGCGACTGCGCGGTCACGACCATCGGCGCCCGCTCGGCCAAGAAGGCAGCGAACAGCGGCGCCGGCAGCGTGAACGACGACCAGCGCGCCTGCGCCTCGAGGTAGCGCCGGCGCAGCGGGTGCGCGGCCGTTACGTCGCGAAATGCGTCCAGAATCTGCTGAGTGGAGGAGTCCACGGATGTCGTCACAGCAACGTTCGTGCCCGGTGTGCGGGCGTGGCGGCAGCGCCGATCCCGGCATGCGCATGGGGCGTGCCAACCCAGGTGTAAAGTGGCGCGTGACAGCCTCGCTCTTGCCGGCGACGCGGCGGCAGTCGATGATGAGGTCGCAGCATGAGCTCTTGCCTCAGCGACAGCGCCATCGCCGAGTTCATCCAAGGCGTGGCGACGGCCGAAGAGGCGCAGCTCGTCGAGGCGCACGTCGCCGACTGCCCGCTGTGCCGCAAGCTGGTGTCGGATTTGGCGCCGGTGCTGCTGGCGCCGCCGTCGTCGTCGCCGTCGTTGCGGATGGCGCTGGCCGCGCCGGCGCGCGCGTCGCGTTGGCGCCGGCCGTTGGCGTTGGCGCTGGCGGCGTCGCTGCTCTTGGGCGGCTACGGGCTATATGCGTTGCGGCGGTCGCCGTCGTCGCTGGCGATCGTCGAGCGGGTGAGCGGCAGCGGCGACGGCGTGACGTTCGCGCTCGCCGAGCGGCTGCGGGTGACGCTGGCCGGCGCGCGCATCCGCGTCGTGCCCGGCGACGTCGTCGCGACGGCCGCGCAAGATCTCGGCGCGGCCGCCGACGAGCGCGCGTGGCGAGCGCGGCTGGGCGTGGCGCACGTCGGGTTCGTGGCGACCGAGACCGACGCGCGCGGGCAGATCGCGGCCACGCTGCAGCTCGCCGGCGCGCCGCCGATCACGGAGGCCGCGAACGATCTCGACGCGCTCGCCGATCGCTTGGATGCGCGGGTGCGCGCGCGGCTGCACGCGCCGGCCCTCAGCGACGCCGCGCGGCAGTCGGCGACGCGGCTGCTGCCGTCGGTGGCCGCCGAGACCGACTACGGCGAAGGCGTGGCGCGGGCGCGACGCGGCGACGCGGCGGGCGCCATCGCGCCGCTGACGCGCGCCGCCGCCGCCGACGCGCAGTCGCTCCTGCCGACGCTGCTGCTCGCGGAGACGCAGGCGGCGCTAGGGCTTCGTCAGGACGCCCGACAGACGGCGGCGCGCGCGCGATCGATCCTGAGCGCGACGCGCATCGAGGATGACGCGTTCATCGCGCGCACGCTCGGCCTGTCGTCGCCGGCGGAGGCGGTGTCGGCGTTGCAGCGGCAGTGGCGGCGTTCGCCGGAGGCGTTCGAAGTCGGCGTGCAGCTCGTCGACGCGCAGCGCCGCTCCGGCGACGTGGCGGGCGCGGCGGCGACGCTCGCGGCCGTGCGCGCCGCCGCCGCCCACGCGCCGCCGGCGGCGGCCTCGGCGATCGCGCTGGCCGCCGCGCGCGTGGCGCTGGCCGCCGGCGACGCCACCGCCGCGCGCCGCTTCGCCGACGGGGCCACCGCGACGGCGACGGCAATCGGCGCGACGAGCACAGCCGTCGCCGGCCGGCGGCTCGCCAGCGCCGCCGCGCTGCTCGCCGGCGAAGTGGCCGGCGCGCGTGCCGCCGCTGCCGACGCCGTCACCCGCGCTCACGATCGCGTCGGCGCCGACGACTGGCTCGCGCTCGGCCTCGCGCAAGCCGCCGGTGATGCGCCCGAATTCGCCGCCGCGCAGCTCAGCTTCACGCACGCGTTGACGGTCGCCAAGGCGCACGAGCAGCGCGATCGCATCGCCCGCAGCCTCGACGATCTGGCGACGCTGGCGCTGCGGCAGGGCCAGCGCGCGCAGGCGGCGACGTGGCTGAACGAGCTGGTCGCGCTCAGCCAACGCGCGGGGGAGCCCGGCGCCGAAGCGGCGGCGCGGCGTCTGTTGGCCGCCAACGCCGCCCCCCCGACACCGCCGAACGCCGCGTCGCCGTAGCGGTTTGCAGCGCGCGCTGGTGATCGCGCAGAAATAAATGCGACAGGTCGGCAAGTCCGGCTCTACCTGGCGGCGAAGCGCTCAACGCTCGCCGCCACCCGAGCCAGGAGAGCTTCATGTTCGCTGCTTCCGCCTTCGTCTTTCGCCGCCGCGCTGCCTGCTTGGGCGCGGCCTTCGCCGCCTTCGTCGCCGCCGGCTGCACGTCGCCGGCGGAGGATGCGTCGTCGCTGCCGCTCGACGCCAAGGCGTCGCACCTCGTGACCTTGCGCGTGCTGGCGAGCGGCCACTACGTGCGCGCGGTGAACGGCGGCGGCGGCGACGTCGATGCCGACAGCGCGACCGCGGCCGCCGACGAGACGCTGCGGCTGTATGACACGGCGAACGACGCCACGATCGCCGACGGCATGAAGGTCGTGCTGCAGGCGCCGAACGGCGATTACGTCGGCCTGACGTCGCACAAAGGCACGGCCGTGGACGCGACGAGCAAGTCCACGAGCTCCGAAGATCGCTTCGTGCTCGTCGATCTGACGCATCCGAAGGGCGCGGTCGTGACCGGCGATCAGGTGGCGTTCGCGACGACCAAGAGCCTGTATCTGTCGGCGGCGACGGCGAGCCCGATGAGCGGCGACGCCAAGTCGATCGGCGCGACCGAGACGTTCGTCGTCACCTTCGCCGACGCCGCCACGCCGAGCGGCGACATGGGCGCAGGCGCAGACGGCGGCAGCGCCGGCGGTGGCGGCGCGGGCGGCGGCGGCGGCGCCGGCGGCAGCGGCACCGTCGTGGGCGCGCGCGATCCGTCGGGCTTCTTCCATCCCGGCGTCGTCGTGACCGCGGGCGGGCTCGATTCGGTCAAGGCGCGCCTCGCCGCCAACGATCCCGACTTGACGGCGGCGTTGGCGGCGCTCTTGCGCGATCTGAACGACACGACGCTGCCCGCGTGCCCGGCCGAGGACGCGTCCGGCCGCTGCCACCTGCCGACGACGCCGGCGGCGCCGAGCGGCCACGTCACGGTCACGTGCGGCTCGCACTCGGCCGCGCCCGCCGGCGACACCTCCTGCGACGACGAGAAGTCGAACGCGCTCGCCGCCTACACGCATGCGCTCGCCTGGTACCTGCAAGGCGACGAGACGGAAGCGCAGACGGCCATCACGTTCCTCGATGCCTGGAACAACGTCACCACGCACACCGGCTACACGTTGAACGGCACCTACTCCGACAACTCGCCCTTGCAGTGCGGCTGGACGGGCACGTTGTGGGCGCGCGCGGCCGAGCTCATTCGCTACACCTATCCGTCGACGAAGTACGCCAAAGGCTGGTCGGAGACGCAGGCGACGGCGTTCGGCGCCATGTTGACGCGCGCCATTCGGCCGTACGTCATCACGCCGGCGACGGAGAACGGCAACTGGGAGCTGAGCCAGGCCGACGCGCTCATGCAGATCTCGGTCTACAACGATCAGCTGGCCGACTTCAAAACAGCGGCCAAGAACTGGCTCCAGTTCATCAAGTACTACGTTTATCTGCAGGCGGACGGCAAGACGCCCAAGGCCGGCAACGACGTCTTCGAGTGCACCAAGAACGGCAAGTCGTCGAGCGGCTGCGGCGTCGATTATTGGTGGGGCTTGGCCAATGCCAGCGGCTTGGCCGACGGCACGGCGCAGGAGACCTGCCGCGACCTCGAGCATGTGCAGTACGGCCTCGGCTCGGCGGTGAACGCGGCGGAGACGGCGGCGATTCAGCAGATCGCGGGCGTCGATCTGTACGGCGACACCTCGGTGCAAGGCGGGCAGCGCCTCTACGCGGCGCTCGAGTTTCAGGCCGGCCTGTTGAAGGGGCGCAGCAACTACGACATCGGCGCCGACGGCAAGAACGCGGACATGGCGCTCGTGCCCGCGCCCAGCCTGGCCTACAGCTGCGACGGCACCAACGGCTTCACCAAGGAGTCGACGGGGGCGACGCCGGCGCAGATCGCGGTGGTCGACTATGACGCGACGAAGCAGTCGAGCTATCCGGTGCAACCGATGTGGGAAGAGGGCTACAACTACTTCGTCAACGTGGCCAAGAAGCCGATGCCGAACACGGCCGCGCTGCTCACGCCGACGGCGAGCTTCAAGGGCAATCGGCCGACGCTGGCGTCGCATCCGCTGGCGTGGGAGACGCTGACGAAGCTGGGCGTGGGCGCGATCGGCTTCCCGCAGTAACTCCGTAGAACCTGCGCGAGCGGTCCGAGCGCAAGGCGGAGCGAGCACCGGAGCGGAGCAGCCTCTCGGGCTGTGAGCACCGGAGCACAGCGACAACGCTGCGATCGGACCGCTCGCGAAGGTTTAGCGCAGGAAGTAGCGGCGCATGAGCCGGCCTGCCAACAGCGCCAAGCCAATCGCCAAGAGCGCCGAGATGACGAGGCCCGCCTGTTCGCCTTCGAGCTGGCCGAGCAGCGTCGCCGGCACCACGACGACGGCCACGATCGCCAGCGCCGTCTCCAGCTGCGGCTGATGCCCGCCGCGCGCCATGCGCGCCAACAGCGCGCCGACCGTCAGGCAGCCGAGCGCCACCGTCGGAATGAGGCCGAGGCCGACGCGGAAGCTCAAGTCGGGATCGGCGCTCACCGGCCGATGCGTCAAGATCTGCCACACCAGATCGAGGTGGCCGGGGCCGCAGAACACCGCGCCCAAGACGACGATGCCGACGGCGAGCGCCGCCGCGCCCAAGCCGACGAGCCGCCAGCGCACCGGCAGCCCGCCGCGCGAGCGCGCCGCCAAGCCGAGCACGAGCGCGATGACGAGGCACAGCCCGCCGAACCATTCGCCCAGTCGCGCGTAGAGCTTGAACGGCTGCATGACGGCGACCGGCTCCAGCAGCGTCAGCGCCGGCGCGATGTGCTCGTCATCGGGATCGAACGATGGGCCATGCTTGTACAGCTTGCCGGTCGCGTCGACGTAGGCGCTGACGCCGGTGTTGACGGCGCGCACCAGGTCGAGCCGCGACTCGACCGCGCGATAGACGGCCAGCGCCAAGTGCTCGTACGGCTCCGACGTCTTGCCGAACCAGGCGTCGTTGGTGATGTTGATGAGCACGTTCGGGTCGCGCATCGTCAAGCGGCGGCCGAATGACGGGAAGATGTCCTCGTAGCAGATCATCGGGCCGATGCGCACCGTCGAGCCGTCGGGGCGCACGAGCGGAAAGATGGCGACGTCGGTCCCGCGCGCGAAGTTCGACATCTCGGGGAAGCTCTTCAGGATCGGCAAGAGCTGCTCGTAATAGGGCACGTATTCGCCGAACACCATGAGGATGTTCTTGTCGAAGGTGCCGCGAATGTCGGACTTCTCGTCGAGCAGCAGCGCCGAGTTGTACGGATAGGGCGTCGACGCGCGGTTCTCGGCGATCGTCAGCGTGCCGAACAGGAGCGGCGTGTGGAAGCCGACCTTGACCTCGCGCGCGTCACCGACGGGCCAATCGTGGGTCTGCTCGCGGAAGAAGTGATACGGATAGGACGACTCGGGCCACAAGATGAGGTCGGCGCCGCGCTGCTCGAGCTCGCGGGCGAGCTGCTGATGAATCTGCAGCTGCTGGCGCGCCAATTGCGGCTGCCACTTCTCGTGAATGCCGATGTTGGCTTGCACGAGCCCGATATTGAGCTTTGGCGCCGCCGCGCGCGCCTTCGACACCTGATGAATGCGCACGGCGCCGTAACCGAACGAGAACGACAAGACGGCGAGGGCCAGCGCCAGCCGACGCAGCGGCAGCGGCCGCTTCAGCCGGCGCGCCTGCCAGGCGTCGAAGATGGCGCCGTTCGACAGCACGAGGATGAACGAGACGCCGAGCGGGCCGGTCAAGTCGGCGATCTGAATGACCGGCCGCACCCACGCTTGCGTGATCGCGAGGTACCACGGAAACACGAACGGTACGACGAGCTCGAGCGCGACATAGATGACCGGCGCGATGAAGGCCATTCCCGAATCGGGAAAACGATTATTCAATTTGCGAATACAATATGCGAAAGCGGTGAAGGTAATCGCTTGATAGCTGACCAGTAAGAGGAAGATGGGGATGGCGGCGACGATCGGCAGGTGGCCGAAGCGTTGCAGGAAGCCGACGATCCAGTAGAAGCCGCCGCCGTTGGCGAAGAGGCCGCAGACGTAGCCGTAGAACGCCGGGCGCTTCGTCGTCGGATGCAGCGCGACGGCGATGAGCGGCACGAGGGCGAACCAGGTCAGCGGCCAGATGTCGAAGTCGGCGCAGCTGAGGAATAAGAGCGTGCCCGAGAGCACCGACAGCAGCGTCTTGACGAGGTGCTCGCGGGTGACGCGCGGCGTGCGGTCGGCTTTGCGACGCGCGCCCAAGTCGATGACGTCGGACTTCGACTTCTTGGCCACGTTACGTCCGCGCGCGCACGTTGAGCGCGCCCGGCAAGAGCTCGAACGTCGCCGGCAAGCGGCCCGGCTGCTCGCCGTCGACGTCGAGCAGGACTTCGGCGCCGTTGGTCGCGCGCGCTTCGATCTTGCGCGCGCGAACGACCGAGACTTTGGGGTTCTGCAGGTGCTTGCCGGTGTAGACGTCGAGGCCGCGCAGGAGCATGTCGCCGAAGTTGAAGTCGCCCAAGGTGACGACGTCGAAGTAGCCGTCGTCGAGCGCGGCGTCGGGCGCTATTTTCATGCCGCCCCCGAAGTAACGGCCGTTGGCGACGGCGACGTTGTAGATGCGTCCCTCTTTGGCGCTGCCGCCGTCGTAGCGGATTTCACAGCTGACGTTCTTGTAGCTGGCGCCCGCTTTCAACGTCGCGATGGCGAACGAGAGCGTGCCGCCGAGCGCCTTCGACGACTGGTTGGCGTAGCGATCGACCAGGCCGCCGATGCCGAAGCTGGCGATGTTGATGAAGTGGCGGACCGCCTCGTTGCCGTCGTTGCCGACGTAGCACAGGCGGCCGACGTCGATGGCGCGGGCCGGTGACCGCAAGGCGGCGGCGGCGGCGGCGGTGTCGCGCGGCACCGACAGCGTCTTGATGAAGTCGCCGCCGGTTCCCGCGGGCAGGATGCCGAAGGCGGCGGCGGGGTTGATGGCCGCGTCGCCGTCGAAAAACCCGTTGACGACCTCGTTGATGGTGCCGTCACCGCCGACGGCGACGATGAGCTCGGCGCCGTCGCGCAAGGCCTCGCGCGTCACGCGGATGGCGTCGCCGTGGCCGCGCGTGAAGCGCTCTTCGAACGGGCCGTAGGCTTCGTGGATGATGGCGCGGAGCTGCGGCCAGCGACGCTCGGTCTTGCCGCCGGCGGACTGCGGATTGATCACGAGCACGGTTCCCGACATGCCGCGCACGATATCACGCGACGGCCAGCCACGACGACGGCTACGGTGACTCGGTGACGGCTTGGGCGAGGACTTCGATGAGGTCGAGCGCCTGCACGCCGTCGCGGTTGAGACGGCGGGTGCAGGTCGGGCAGGAAGAGACGACGGTGGAGGCGCCGGCCTGTTTGACCTCGGTCAAGCGCGCCTGTGCGATGGCGTCGGCCGTCTCCGGCATCGTCGCCGGCAACAGGCCGCCGCCGCCCGAGCATTCGGACTCGTGGCGCGACCGCGAGAACTCGCGCACGTCGTCCATCGTCTTGCGCAGGAGGCGCCGCGGCGGCTCGTAGACGCCCATCCAGCGGCCGAGGTGACAGGGGTCGTGATAGAACGTCGGCTCCCGTCGCTGCTTGACCGGCAGGCGCTCGACGAAGCTCTCCAGGAACTCGCTCGAATGCTCGACGCGCGGCTTCAACGGCACGCCGAAGGCGCGATATTGCGTCTTCATCGCCCACGCGCAGGCCGGGCAGTGCACGACGACGCGCGCGTAACCTTCGAGCTGCTTGGCCATGCGCTCGGCGTGCAGGCGAAACGCGTCGTGCAGACCGCCGGCGAAGAGCGGATAGCCGCCGCAGCCGTGGTCGCCCGCGGTCACGCCCACGTAGTCGGCGCCGATGCGATCGCACAGCTGCAGCATCGTCGTCGCCAGCTCCGGCTTCTCGCAGCCGGGAAAGAAGGCCACTTGCGCTTCGGTCGGCCGCTTGTGCGCGGGCACGAGCGCGCGCGTCTTCGCCGCCGCCGCCACCGACTTCGCCTGCATGCGCGGCAAGAGCTGGCGCAGCGCCGGATGGCCGCGTCCGTCGCGCTCGGCCTCGGCGCGACCTTGCATGAGCGCGATGCCGGGCTCGACTTTGTGTTGGCAGGCGTCGGTGCAGGCGCCGCAGCCGCTGCAGCCGTAGAGCGGCGTGGTTTGCTCGATCGTGGCCGGCAGCTCGCCCAGCTGCAACGAGCGCATCGTCGCCATCTTGTCGCGCGGCGTCAGCGATTCGTTGGCCGTCGCGTTCGACACCGGGCAGGTATGGCGGCACAGCTTCGGGCAATACGTGCAGTACGACAGCGACGTCTGCAGATCGGGCGGCGACATGTCTTAGGCTCCGGGCCAGGCGGCGAAGCGGCGATCGGGATCGAGCCGCCGTTTGAGCGCGTTCCACAACGCGTGCGGCGCCGCCGGCGGCTGCGCCGGGCGCTCGACGTCGACGACACAGGCGCCGCCGACGTGCCAGCCGACGACGCGCACGGCGTCGCCGACGAGCGCGCCCGCCGGCACTTCGGAGTCGATCGTCTCCAGCGCCACCGCGCGTTCGTACGGCGGCTTTTGCGCGCGCGGCGGCGGCGCGAACGACACCGTCGCGCCGTCGTGGGCGCGCACGATCGACTCCGCCAGCGCGCGCTCGGCCTGCACCAGCGGCTCGGGCCCGTCGACCTGCAGCGACAAGATGCCGGTCGCCAGCACCGTCAGCTCCGCCGGACGACCGCCGCGCACGATGAGCTCACGCGCCGCCAGCAGCGCCGCCTTCAGCGACGGCAAGCGGAACGACGTCTCGAGCTGCGTCTCCTGCCGCCGCTGCACGCGAATCGTCGCCGACGTGATGAGGCCGAGCGTGCCGCGGGCGCCGATGATGGCGTGCATCAAGTCGGGCCCGGTCGCTTTGCGCGGCGCCAGGCGCGTCGTGATTTCGGTGCCGTCGGGCAAGATGGCGGCGATGCCGGCGCATTGGTTGACGAAGCGGCCGTGGCGCGGCGACGCCTCCGACGCGCGTGGCGCCGCCAACAGCGCGCCCAGCGTGCGCTCGCGCGACCACGGCGGCAGCGGGCCCAGCGTCATGCCGCGCTCGGCGAGCAGCCGCTCGAGCGCGTCGACGGTCACGCCCGCCTGCGCCGACACCAACAGCGACGTCTCGTCGACGTGCAAGACGTTGTGCATGCGCGACAGGTCGAGCGTCACCGACTCCGCCGCCGGCACGACGACGCCGACGAGCGCACCCACTTCGGCCGCGATGCGCACGACGTCGACGATCTCGGCCGGCGCGCCCGGCTTGACGACGACGCGCCCGCCGTCGCTGGCGACGTTCGCCGCGCCGACCGCGTGCGCCAGTCGATCGGACCAAAAGGGCGTGTTCATAGCCCCATCTTCCCCGGGTTCATGATGCCGCCGGGATCGAGCACGTCTTTGAGCGCGTGATAGATGCTCATCGCCTGCCCGTGCTCGTCGGGCATGAACGGCGCCTTCGACAAGCCGACGCCGTGATGGTGCGAGATGGTCGCGCCCACGCGCGTCACCGCCGACAAGCCGGCGCGCCAGATGTCGTCGTACTTCTTGGCGGCGTCCGACGGTGAATGGCCGCGCGCGGCGAACGTGAAGTAGATCGAGCAGCCGTCGGCGTAGGCGTGGGAAAAATGCGCCATGATGAAGGCCAAGGGGCCGACGGCCTCGCGCACCGCGCGGTAGAGCTCGAGCAGCTTGTCCCAGCTCGTGGCCACTTCCATGGTGTCGACGAAGGCGCCGGCGTCGAACACCTTGGACATGCGGAAGCTGACGGAGTAGCGATGGTCGAGCCAGCGCTGGCCGGGACCTTCGCCCAAGTCGCGGCCGCCGGCGCGCGTCAGCTCGGCCGTCGCCGCCCGCGCTTCGGCCTCGGTCAGGCCACGATCGCCCTCGAAGCCGACGATGAGCAAGCAGCCGTTCTGCGCATACGGCAACAGCTTCGCGGCAAACTTGTTGATCAGCTCGGGACGCGTCAGCGCCGCCGCCATCGCGCGCTTCTTCCACTCGGCGATGACGCCTTTGCCCGACGGCCTGAGCAACGACAGCCAATTTTCCATCGCTGCTTCGGGCGCCGCTTCCGGATCGGCCTGTGGCGCGTCGCCGTGATCTTTTTCGCCGCGATGCAGGAACGAGTCGAGCTCGTCGTAGAGCCGCACGCACGCCGGCCGCAAGTTCCGCTGCAGGAGCCGCCGAATCGCCTCGCAGCCGGCGGCGACGCGCGGAAACGCCCAGCCGCGATAGTGCCGCGTCTCCGGCAGCGGCCGCACCGTCACCGTCGCGCGCGTGATGATGCCGAGCGTGCCTTCGGAGCCGACGAGCCACTGCGCGATGTCGGGCGTGGCGCCGGCGGCGACGTCGTGCACCTCGCCGCGGCCGTCGACGAACGTCAGCCGCCGCACCATGTCCTCGATCTTGCCGTACTTCGTCGAGAACTGACCGGCCGAGCGCGCCGCCAGCCAGCCGCCGAACGTCGAGCACATGATCGACGACGGGAAGTGGCCGAGCGTCAACCCGCGGCGATTGAGCTCGTGCTCGAGGTGCTCGCCCAAGATGCCCGCTTCCACCGTCGCCGCGCCCGCTTTGACGTCGACGTCGACAATCGCGCGCATGCGCTTCAGATCGACGACGAGGCCGCCGTGAATCGGCAGCGTGCCGCCGCAGACGCCGGAGCCGGCGCCGAACGGCACGATCGGCGTCGCCGTGCGCGCCGCCGCTTTGATGATGGTGACGACTTCGTCCGTGGTCGTCGGCCACACGACGGCGTCGGGCGGATGCACGGCGGGATTGCCGCCGGTGGCGACGATGAGCCCGCGCGGCCAGAGGTCACGCGCGTAGGCGACGCAATCGGGCGGCGTCGTGGAGACGCGGCCGGGCAGGGCGCGCGTCAGCTCTGCGACGAGCTCGACAGTGCGCGCGGCGACGGGCGGCATGGCTGGCAGAGTATCACTCATGGCTGCGCCATGAGCAGACCATCGATTGGCTGGCCCTCCGGGCCGGACGCTCACGCTCGCTCGCTCTGCGCGCTCGCTTCAGCGACGGAACATGCGGGTCCGCGCGACGACGCCGCGATAGTGCTCGACCTCGGCCTTGACGCGCGCCTCGTCCCAGCCGAGCTTGGGCGCCATGCGCTTGGCCACGCGTTCGGCGCAGCCGAGCCCTTGATCGCGGCCGCGCAGGATGAGCTGCACGCGCCGGCCGAGCACGTCCTCGACCGACAGCGCCTGCTCCTCGTCGACGGCCACGTCTACTTGCGCCTCGATATAGGGCAGCTCGGGATCGAGCCGGCGACCGGCGGACACGTCCGCTTTGACGCGCGCCACGACCGACGGCGCCCGCGCGCCATACGTCGACGCCAGCTGCTTGGCCACCGCGCCGTCGACGCTGCCTTCGGCCGCGATGTCGTCCTGCAGCTTGGTGACGCCCGCGTAACCCGCTTCGTACACGGCGCCGGCCGCGCCCGGCAGCGGCCGATCGGCGGTGCGCGCAGGGCGCGATCTCGCCGAGCTGCTTGCCCGCGTGCTCGACGACTTCCGCGGCCATGCGGCGATAGGTCGTCAGCTTGCCGCCGGCGATGGTCACGAGGCCCGGCCGCTCGACGATGCTGTGCTCGCGCGACACATCCGACGCCGTCTCGGTGTCGCTGTCGGGCTTCAAGAGCGGCCGCAAGCCGGCCCACGTCGCCAACACGTCTTCGGATTTTAGTTTCGCTTCCGGGAAATAGTTGTTCGCCAGCGCAAGTAAGTAGTCGACGTCGTCCTGATCGGTGTGCACGTCTTCGGGCTTGCCGTCGTAGAACGTGTCGGTGGTGCCGATGACCGTGCGATCGCCGCCCCACGGAATGCAAAAGACGATGCGCTTCTTCTGCTTCATCACGACGGCGTGGCGCGGGTTGAGCCGCGCGGCGTCGACGACGAGGTGCACGCCTTTGGACGTGTGCAGGATGCCGGCGTCGCCGGCGAGCGCGCGGATCTCGTCGCACCACGGCCCGGTGGCGTTGATGGTGACGCGCGCGCGGATCGGCAAGGTCGCGCCTTCGCCTTCGACGGCTTGCACCTCGGCGCCGGCGATGCGGTCGCCGTCCTTGATGAGCTTGACCGCGCGCGTGTAGTTGACGATGGCCGCGCCCAGCGCCCGCGCGTCGAGGACGTTCTCCATCGTCAGCCGCGCGTCGTCGGTGGCGCAGTCGTAGTAGAGCAGGCCGCCTTCGAGCGCGTCGAGCTTGAGGCCGGGCTCGAGCTTCGCCAGCGGCCCGGCGCGCACCGTGCGATGCAGCTTCGGCGACGAGAACTTCGACATGCCGTCGTAGATCCACAAGCCGACGTCGAGCACGAACAGGCCCGGCTTGTCGGCTTTGTAGACCGGCAGCAGGAACTCGAGCGGACGCACCAGATGCGGCGCCACCTTCATGAGCAGCGCGCGCTCGTTGGTGCCTTCGAACACGAGCCGAAACTGCGCGTGCTCCAGGTAGCGAAAGCCGCCATGCACCAGCTTCGACGACTTCGACGACGTGCCCGACGCGAAGTCGCTCTTCTCGACGAGCGCCACCTTCAAGCCGCGCAGCGCCGCGTCGCGCGCGATGCCCACGCCGGTGATGCCGCCGCCGATGACCAGCACGTCGAACTGCTCGGACGAGAGTCGCCCCAGCGTCGCCGCGCGCGCTTGCAGTGCCGAAGTCATGATGAACGCCTACTCGCCCTGGGGTTTCACCGTCGGTGCCAGCCGAATATGCAGATCCTCGAGCTGGCTGTCCGACACCAGCGTCGGCGCGTCGGTCATCGGATCGGTGCCCTTTTGCGACTTGGGGAAGGCGATGACGTCGCGCAAGGAGTCGGCGCCGCAGAGCAGCATCGCCAAGCGATCGAGGCCGAACGCGATGCCGCCGTGCGGCGGCGGGCCGTACTTGAACGCGTCGAGCAGGAAGCCGAACTTCGGCGCGGAAGTCCTCCTCGCTCAGGCCGAGCGCCGCGAACACCTTGGCCTGCACGTCGCGCTGGTAGATTCGCAAGCGAGCCGCCGGCGATCTCGTTGCCGTTGAGCACGAGGTCGTAGGCGCGCGCCTGCACCGCGCCCGGATCGGTGTCGAGCAGCGGCACGTCCTCGGCGCGCGGCGCCGTGAACGGATGGTGCGCGGCGACGAGCTTCTTGGTCTCGTCGTCGTGGTCGAAGAGCGGAAAGTCGGTGACCCACAGAAAGCGCCACACGTTCTTGTCGACGAGGCCGAGCTTGTGGCCGAGGTGCAGGCGCAGGCCGCCGAGCACGGCGTTGACCAGCTTGGGCCGGCCGAACTGGAAGAACAGGTAGTCGCCGGTCGTCGCGCCGACGGCGGCGTTGATGGCGACGCGCGCTTCGGGCGTGACGTTCTTGGCGAGCGGCGACTGCGTCCACTCGCCGTTGTCGCCGACCTTGGCGCGCGCCAACCCGCGCGCGCCGAAGCCTTTGACGAACTCCTCCAGCTTGTCCGCTTCGGTGCGGCTGAGCGAGCCGGCGTTCTCCACCGGCAGCCGCAGCGCCTTGATGATGCCCTTTTGCTCGAGCGCGCCCGCGAACAGCGGCACGCCGCCGCCGTTGAATGGCCGGAGCGTCTCGGTCAGGTCGGTCAGCGGCAGGCCGAAGCGCAGGTCGGGCTTGTCGACGCCGTACTTGCCCATCGCCTCGGCGTAGCTCATGCGCTGGAACGGCGCCGGAATGTCGATGCCGAGCACCTCCTTCCAGATGCGCGTCACCAGGCCTTCCATGATCGCGTAGACGTCGTCCTCGGAGACGAACGACATCTCGACGTCGATCTGCGTGAACTCGGGCTGGCGATCGAGGCGGAAGTCCTCGTCGCGGAAACAGCGCACGATCTGGAAGTAGCGATCGAAGCCCGCGACCATGAACAGCTGCTTGAAGATCTGCGGCGACTCGGCCAGCGCGTAGAAGTGGCCGGCGTTGTGCCGCGACGGCACGAGGAAGTTGCGCGCGCCGCCCGGCGTGTACTTCACCATGAACGGCGTCTCGATCTCGGTGAAGCCGGTGCTCGTGGAAGTAGCTCGCGCGTGGCGCGATAGAGCTGGCTGCGCACGAAGAAGTTCTTCTGCAGCGCCGGCCGCCGCAGGTCGAGGTAGCGATACTTCATGCGGATCGCTTCGCCGGCTTCGATGTCGTCGGTGATCTCGAACGGCGGCGTCTCGGCGCGCGAGAAGATCTCGAGGCGCAGCGCGTTCACTTCGATCTCGCCGGTGGGGATCTTGGCGTTGGTGTTGTCGCCGCGCGAAATGACCTCGCCCTCGATGGCGATGCAATATTCCGAGCGCAGCTCGCCGGCCAGCGCGTGCGCCTCGGCGGCGACGTCGGGGCCGAACACGACCTGCGTGATGCCGGTGCGATCGCGCAAATCGATGAAGATGCGGCCGCCGTGATCGCGGCGCGTCGCCACCCAGCCCATGAGCACGACACGCTTGCCGATGTCGGTGCCGCGGAGCTGACCACAGTGATGTGAGCGTTTGAGCGAGGCCAAGAACATTTGAGGAGCGTGCGAGTCGGCGCCTGAAGACATGGGGCGCAATATAACGCAGCCCGTTAGGCAATCAACGCGCTCTTCTAATAGGTACGCTAGCGTTGACGTTCGTGAGGCAAAGATTGTACGCTGGCACGGCATGCGGATTGTCCCGGCGACTTGCCCGATGTGTGGCGGTGAATACGACCCGCTGCGTGCCCGGGCGACCCTCGTCGTCGACGGTAAAGTGCGCGCGTACTGCTCGGCGGCGTGCAAGGAAAAGGCGTCGCGTCCGCCTCCGGACTTGCCGATCGGCGAGGTCGACGAAGCCCCCGAAGAGCCGCATCACATTCCGTCGCTTTTCAAGCGCCTGTCGTGGCGTGGCACGGCCGGGCTCGCCGCCGTCGGGCTCATCGTGCTCGCCTGCGGCGGCAAGCTGATCGGCTCGGCGCCGCCGGCGCTGGCGTCGATCGCGCCCGCCGTCAAGCTGCCGCCGCCCAAGCCCGTGCCGACGGTGGACGACGCGATGGCGATGCTCGCGTCCGCGCCCACGCCCACCGAGCGCGATCTCTGGTTCCATCCGCTGCCGGGGCCGAAGCGCATGCTGCCCGAGCGCGACACCCGCCGCTTTGGCGCCGCGCGTGAAGGCATGCGCCCCGAAGAGTGCGCCGGTGGCCACTGCGGCGTCGACATCGGCACCGTCGAGGGCATGATCGTGTTGGCGGCGCACGACGGCGTCGTCGAGCGGGTCGAGCGCGACGCCGAGGTCGGCGGCCGTCGCGGCAACGAAGGTCGCTTCGTGCGCATCAACCACAAGGGCGGCACCGTCGTCACCAGCTACATCCACTTGGAAGCGATCCGCGAGGATCTGAAGCCGGGCATCCCGGTCAAAGCCGGCGAAGCCATCGCCACCGTCGGCGCGACCGGCGTGCAGCACTCGGGCCCGCACCTGCACTTCGCCGTCAGCGTGCGGCCGAGCGCCGACGGTCCCGAGCTGTACATCGATCCCGAGCCGCTGTTGCATCTGTGGCCGCTGGCGCCGCGGCCGGCGGCGACGCTGCACGCCATGTCGTCGGCCTCGCCCAAGCATCCCAAGACCGCGCAGATCGACGACGCCGGCTCCGATCTCTAGTATCTAAGTATCCAGTATCTGTCGGCTTTGTGGATTCTACTGAAAACCGGCCGGTGATGGTTACTATACAGCCATGACGAAGGGGTTCGCGTTGTGGCTCACGGGCATGTCGGGCGCGGGCAAGTCGACGCTCTCGCAGCCCGTCGCCGCGCGCTTGAAGGAGCTCGGCCATCGCGTCGAATTGCTCGACGGCGACGTCGTGCGCACCAACTTGTCGGCCGGCCTCACGTTCAGCAAAGAAGATCGCGACATCAACGTGCGGCGCATCGGCTTCGTCGCCAACTTGCTGGCGCGCAACGGCGTCGTCGCCATCACCGCCGCCATCTCGCCCTATCGCAGTGTGCGCGACGAGGTGCGCGCGCTCGTCACCGGCGACGGCTCCGGCTTCGTCGAGGTGTTCGTCACCGCGCCCGTCGAAGTGCTCGCCAAGCGCGACGTCAAAGGGCTGTACAAGAAGGCGCTGGCCGGCGAAATCGGCAGCTTCACCGGCGTCAGCGATCCCTACGAGCCGCCGCTGGCGCCCGAGGTCGTGGTCGATTCGTCGTCGGAGACGGTGGAAGCGGGCGTGGAAAAGGTGCTGGCCAAGCTGCGCGAGCTCGGCTACGTGAGCGCCGGCAGCGTCGCCGCATGAACGTCGCCGACGCTCGCGCCGCGCTCGCCGGCCGCACGCCCGAAGAAGTCCTCGGCTGGAGCTTCGCGCAATTCCCGCGCATCGCCATCTCCACGGCGTTCGGCCCCGAAGGCTGCGCCTTGGTCGCGATGGCGGCGAAAATAAAACCCGATATCAAAGTCTTCACGATCGATACCGATTTCCTGTTTCCCGAATCGATCGCGCTGCGCGAAAAGTTCGTGGCGAAATATGGGATTCAGCTGGAAGTGATGCGCGGACGAGTGACGCTCGCGCAGCAGAACGCGCGCCACGGGCTCGATTTGTGGCAGCGCGACACCGACCAATGCTGCGCGCTGCGCAAGATCGAGCCGACGGAGCGCGCGCTGCACGGCCTCGACGCCTGGATCGCCGGTTTGCGCCGCGATCAAGGCGCGTCGCGCGCGGGAATCGACGTCGTCGAAGAGTACGATCGCTCCGAAGGCGTCCTCTACAAGATCAATCCGCTGTTGAATTGGACGCGCAAAGATACGTGGGATTATCTAATTAAGAACGACATTCCCTATAATCCGTTATTGGACCAGGGATATAAATCGATCGGCTGCTGGCCGTGCACCAAAGCGGTCGGCGCCGACGCCGACGAGCGCGCCGGCCGCTGGGGTGGTCAAAAGAGCGAGTGCGGCATTCACACGTTCATGGCGCGAAAGGCCTAAGCCAACTATATTGAAAGCCGTGAAGATCGCGCATTTCTCGGACGTACACGCGCTGTCGCTGACCGGCGCGCGGCCCTGGCACTTTTTCAACAAGCGGGCCGCAGGGTTCATGAACTTGAAGCTGCATCGCGGCGAGAAGCATCCGGTGCGGCTGTTTCGCGCGATCGTGGCCGATCTGAACGCGTCGCCCGTCGATCACATCATCTGCACCGGCGATCTGACGAACCTCTCGCTGACGGGCGAGTTTTCGCTGGCGCGCGAGATCCTCGACGGCATCGCGCTCGGCCCGCACGGCGTCACCGTCGTGCCCGGCAATCACGACGTGTACACGTGGGGCGTGCAGCGCCGGCAGCCGTTCCACGCGCAGTTCGCGCCTTACGCGACGTCGGACGGCGCGGCGACGGTGGAATTTCCGTCGCTGCGCGTGCGCGGTGACGTCGCCGTCGTCGGCTTGTCGACGGCCGTGCCGTCGCCGCCGCCGTGGGCCGACGGTCGGCTGGGCCCGGCGCAGCTCGACCGGCTGGAGAGCGCGCTGACGAAGCTCGACGGTAAATTTCGCATCGTGGCGCTGCATCACCCGCCGTACACGAACCGGCACGCGGTCTTGCGCGGCTTGCGCGATCGCGAGGCGCTGCAGGCGATCTTGGCGCGCGTCGGCTGCGAGCTGGTGCTGCACGGCCACGAGCACCGCGACCTGCGCAACGAGCTGCCGGGGCCGCGCGGGCCGATCCCCGTCATCGGCGTCGGCTCGGGCACCTACGACGACCATCGGCCCGAGCGCCGCGCGCGCTACAACGTCTACACGATCGAAGACGGCCGCCTCGTCAACGTCGAGACGCGCATCCACGACGCCGCCTCCGATCGCTTCGCCGCGTAATCCGTAGCGATCAGTCGATGGCGATGGCGGCGTAACCGACGACGCGGTCGCGCTCGCCGAAGGTGTCACCCGAGGTGCCGTACGCGATCAGCGTGCCGCGCGTCGCGCCGCGCGCCGTCGCGTAGGCCAGCGCCACCGTCGCCGGCAGCACGCCGCACATGCTGATGTCCTCGGCTTCGACGACGGCGTAGAGCTGCGCGGCGTCGCAGGCGAGCATGGGCGCGATGGCGCGACGATCGATCGCGCGCGTCATGTCGTCGGGCAAATAATGGCTCATGTCGCTCGAGGCCACGACGAGCACGTCCTCGCCGAGCGCGGTCACGACGGCTGCGAGCGCGCGGCCGAGCGCGATACAGGCGTCGCCGTCGATGCCGCCGACGATCACCGGCGTCACCTGCAGCTGCGGCTGGCGCGCCAACAACAGCGGCAGCTCGACCTCGAGCGCGTGCTCGGCGCGATGCGCCTCGTGGTCGGCGACGAAGCCGGCGCCGCTGGCGATGAGCCGCGCCGCCAAGTCCTCGTCGACGGGCACTTCGGCGCCGGGCAGCGCGAAGGCGCCGCGCGGCCACACGGCGACGCGTTGGCCGCGGCCGGTGTGATTGGGCGCCAGCACGACGACGCGACGGGGAACCGCCGTGGCCGCGAACACGCTGCCGGCGATCGCGCCCGAATAGACGTAGCCCGCGTGCGGCGCGACGACCGCGAGGTGGCGCGCGCCGGCCGCGGGCGCGGCGCCGAGACAGCGCGCGACCTCGAGCGCCAGCTCGTCGGCGCGGCCGGGATAGAAGCGACCGGCGACGGCCGGCGGTCGAATGTCGAGGCTGCTCGCCATCTCGCCTTCATCTTAAGCCCTACTAGGGCGCCGAGCGCAGCAGCGACGGTCGTCGCGGCTGTCAGCCGTCGAGCGGGCGGGCCCTGCGCTCGGCAGTGGCACATCGGATGCTTTGTTCCTGCGTGTCGGTTCGCGTCGCACCGCAAGCCTCGTGTTTGCCGCCGCGGTGGAACCCGAACGGATCGAAAAGGAAACGAGGCGATCAAATCGGTCGAGACCCATGCGGAGAATCGGAATCATATCGGCCTGTCACGACGAGGACTGGCACGCGCAGCGGTTCGCGCTCGCCGCCGCCGGCCACGGTCGCGTCGACGTCGTCGCGCCGACCGCCTTCGCGGCCGCCGTCGGCGCCGGCGCGCCGCGCGTCACCATCGACGGCGTCGACAGCCGCGAATACGCCGTGCTGTTCACGCCGCGCGCGCTCGGTGACGACGGCAATGCCGACGTCCAGCTCGAGCTCTACCGCGTCTTGGCCGCCTCGGGCGCGCGCCTGATCAACCCGATCGGTCCGCTGCTCGTCGCCATCGACAAGTTTCGCACCAGCTGGGAGTTGGCCGCGGCCGGCGTGCCCACGCCCGCCGCGCGCGTCGCGCAGACGGCGACGCAAGCGCGCGCCGCGCTGGCGGCGCTCGGCGACTCCGTGGCCAAGCCGCTCTACGGCTCGCTCGGTATCGACGTCGAGTCGCTCACCGAAAATGACGGCGCCCGCGCCGCGGCGCTCGTGGCCGAACGGGGCGCGCTCTACCTTCAAGCGCGCGTGCGCGACGTGCAGCGCGATCTGCGCGTCTTCGTCATCGGTGCGCGGGTCGCGGCGGCGCTGGCGCGGCGACCGCGCGCGGGCGACTTCCGCGGCAACGTCGCGCGCGACGCCGAGCAGCGGCTCACCCAGGTCGACGCCGACGTGGCGCGCGTGGCCGTCGCCGCCTGCCGCGCGGTCGGCCTCGACTACGCCGGCGTCGATCTCGTCGTCGGCGCGCGCGGACCCGAGGTGCTGGAGGTGAACGGCACGCCGTCGTTTCGCGCCATCTACGACGCCAGCGGTCGCGACATGGCTGAGGCGATCGTCGCGTACGCGCTGGATGCGCCCGGAATTTACGCAGTCAACGGAGAGGGTGAATGGCTAAGGCCGGCAACATGAGCGTGCGTGAGGCGGGACGAAAAGGCGGCGAGAAGGGTGGCCAGACCACCAAAGCTCGCTACGGCTCGGACTACTACCGCGAGATCGGCCGGCGCGGCGGCGAGGCCGTGCGCGCGGCGCGCGGCCCCGAGTTCTACGAGGAAATTGGACGAAAGGGCGGCCAAAAGGTCAGAGCGCTGATCGCGGCCGCCAAACGATCGATCGAGCAACCCCCTGCGAAGGAGTAGCGAATGCCCGATGAGAAGAAGAGCGGCGGAATGACCGTCCGCGAGGCTGGTCGCAAAGGCGGACAAAAAGTCCGCGATGAGCGGGGCCACGCGTTTTACGAAGCCATCGGCCGCAAAGGCGGCGAGACCGTACGCGATCAACGTGGCCACGAGTTCTACGAGGAGATCGGCCACAAAGGCGGCCAGAAGGTCAAAGAGCTGATCGCCGCCGGCAAGAAGCGCGCGGCCGAGGTCGCCGAGGAGGCGTTGAAAGCGCCGGCCAAAGAGGGCGGCGAAGGCAGCAAGTAACCGGCAGACGACATCGCGAATGGACCGTGTAGTCGGCCGTGGAGCCGCCGATACACGCTGCCATTCGGCGATTTAGCGATAACCAGGACGACGCTCGTCGCGCGAATCGGCGCGAGCGAGCGCTTGCGGCCGTTGTGTTTACGCGGCTTCCGCTTTGCGACCGAGGTGCTCGGCCAGCCGCGCCAGCGGCTCTTCAATCTCCGCGCACAACGACTCGGGCACGATCTTGTCCGCACGCGCGTGCGCCAAGAGCTCCATCAGTCGATTGATCGTCGACGTCATGCTCGTCAGGCGCTTCTCGTTCTGCTCCTCCGAAGGCACGGGAAACAGCGCTTCTTTATAGAGCCGCGTGATCTTCGGCAGCGTCGCGCCTTCGTCGAGCACGTGGCGGCGCAGCTCGGTCAACGTCTCGGGCGGCGCCTCCGTCTCCTCTTCGGCGCGGCGGAGAAAATCGACCGACTGCCAGCTCGGGATCGGCGCGTCACGCCCGTCGCGCTTCAAGATATCGGGCGCTTTGTTGCGCAAGAACGCGAACGAGCCGGTCAGCTTCTCGGCCGTGTCGCGCTTCAAGTGCAGCTCCTTGGCGCAATAATCCTCGAAGCTGCCGTAGCCCCACCGCTTGAAGTTGTCGCCGCGCTTGACCTCGACCAGCGCCTCGCCGAGCTCGAACCAGCTCGACTTGAAGCGCCGAACGCGCGCGATCATCTCCGCCCGCTGCGGATCGTGCGCGTGGTGAATTTCCGAAGCGGCCAACACGTCATCGGTCTTGGTCCGTGCCATTGGCGGGGGAAGATACACGACTGCGGTCGCCGGCTGTGTATGCGAAAAAACATCAGTGCCGGCGCTTACGGGACGGCGCCAACCTGTAATGTGAGCGCGGTCATTCCCGTGCGTTTACAAGATGGCGATGCTGCGTCATAATTTGGAGCTGCTGAGCGAGCGGAATGGCTGAAGCGAAACCAGTAGCGATGGTCTGTCCGGCGTGCAACTCACGCTATGACGAAGGCGGGGCTTTCTGCTCGCGCGACGGCACGCCGCTCGTCGCCAACATCGACGCCGGCAAGACCGACCTCGTCGGCCAGGTGCTCGCCGATCGCTATCGCGTCCTGCGCCTCATCGGCGAAGGCGGCATGGGCCAGGTCTACGAATCGCAGCACGTCAACATCAACAAGCGCTTTGCCATCAAGCTGTTGCGCCCCGAGATCGTGTCGAATCCGGAAGCGGTGGCGCGCTTTCGTCAGGAGGCCTGGTCGGCGTCGTCGATCGGCCACGACAACATCATCGAGATCGAAGACTTCGCCACGTTGCCGTCGGGCGCGGTCTATCTCGCCATGGAGTTTCTCGCCGGGCAGTCGCTGGCCGAGCGCATGCGCGCCGAGCCCAAGCTGACGTTCGCCGAGTCGCTCGAGATCTGCCTGCAGGTCGGCAGCGGCCTCGGCGCGGCGCACGAGAAGTCGATCGTGCATCGCGACATGAAGCCGGAGAACATCTTCCTCGCGCAAAAGCACGGCCGCGTCGTCGCCAAGATCCTCGACTTCGGCATCGCCAAAGTGTCGGGCGCCGACGGCAACAAGTCGCTCACGCGCACCGGCACCATCTTCGGAACGCCGCACTACATGTCGCCCGAGCAGGCGCTGGGTCGGCCGCTCGACCATCGCTCCGACATTTATTCGGTCGGCGTCATCATGTACGAGCTGTTCACCGGTCGCGTGCCCTTCGAAGCCGAGTCCTTCATGGGGATTCTGACGAAGCACATCACGACGGCGCCGATTCCGCCGCGCAAGTTGTCGCCGCAGCTGTCGGAAGACGTCGAAGCGGTGATCTTGCGCGCGATGGCGAAGGAGCCGGACGACCGCTATCAAACGATGGAGGCGTTGTGCGCGGATTTGGCGGTCGTCGCCGAGGCGCACGCGCCGGAGCTGCTGTCGCGCCCGCTGCCGGGACGCACGCCGTCGGGCGGCATGGGCGCCGCGCGCCTGACGCCGCTGCCGTCGCTGTCGCGGCCGCCGTCGGGCGTGACGCCGCTCGGACAAACGGCGGCGTCGCGGCCGACGCCTGCGACGACCGGCCCGCTGGCGCCGGCGAACGAAGCCGAGGTCGCGCCGGCGAAGTCGCGCCTGCCGATCGTTGTCGGCGGCGTGGTCGTCGTGGCGCTGGCGAGCTTGGCGATCGTGTTCGTCGGTAAGCCCAAGCCGGAGCCACCGATCGTAAAACCGCAGCCGCCGATCGTGACGCCGCCGATCGCGCAGAATCCGCCGCCGCAAACGCCGCCGACGACGCTGCCGGCCGACGTCGAAGAGGTCGAGGTCATCGTCGACTCGCAGCCGCCGCTGGCCAAGATCTTCGTCGACGGCGTGGCCATCGCCGATACGCCGGAGACGATCAAAGTCAAAAAGGGCGCGACCAAGTCGATCGTGCTGCAGAAGGACGGCTTCGTCGATCAGCCGGAGCTGCTCGATCCGGCCAAGAGCCGCAAGGTGCTGGTCAAGCTGGTGCGCAAACACGTGGCTTCGACCGAGCCGACGCCGATCAAGCTGCCGGTTCGGCCGCCCGATCCGACGCCCGATCCGCCGCCGCCGGTGCACGTGACGCCGCCGCCGGCGCACGTGGTCAAGCCGCCGACGCCGCCGCCGGCGCGGCCGCCACAGCGCAAGCCACTCGATCCTTACGAACGCGTCGACGCGCCCAAGAAGGGCAGTGACGTCCTGAATCCTTACTGAGACCTTGGCTTACGAGGGAGGGAACATGCGGGTGCGTAGCTTCATAGCGACGGTGACGTGTCTGGCGTTTACGGCGATGGTGGCGTGGCCGTATCGCGTCCACGCGCAGGAGGCCGCGCCGCCAGCCGCCGCGCCCGCCAACGACGACGCGACGATGGCGCAGGCCAAGCAGCACTTCGAGGCCGGCCGCAGCGCCTACAACGCCGGCGATTACGCGGGCTCGATTCGCGAGTTCAAGCAGGCCGAGGCGCTGCGTCCGTCGCCGGTGCTCGACTACAACATCGGGCTCGCCAACGAGAAGCTGGGCAAGCGCCGCGTGGCCGTGAAGTACTACCGGCACTACTTGGAGCTGCAGCCCAACGCGCCCAACAAAGACGAGGTGCAAGGTCGCATCACGTCGCTGGAAGCGGCCATCGCGCAGCAGCCGCCGGCGGCGCAAGGTCAGCCCGGCGGCAACGCGCCGCAGGCCGAAGAGGCGCCCGGCGACATGCCGCCGCCCGACGTCAACGCGCCGCAAGCGCAACAGGCGCAGGCGGCGAGCTACGATCCGTACGCGTCGGCGGCACCGGGACAAGCGCCGATCGTCAAGAAGAAGCACAGCTACTGGTGGATCTGGCTCATCGTCGCCGGCGGCGCGGCGCTGACGATCGGCCTCATCGTCTACGTCGCGCTCGTGGCCGAGTCGACGACCAGGAATTTCAACACCGTCGACGCGCTGCCCACGCGGTCGCCCGGCAGCGCGCTCAACCCAGCGCAAGGCAGCTCGATCGATCGGCAGCAGAAGCCCAGCTTCAACGGCGTCACGCTCTTCCACTTCTAGTCTCGCCTCGTCGCCGCGTTTCCTCGCAGGATTCCGTGTAAACAGCCGCGTTCCGCTGTAACTGCGCGCTTTGCCGCTGTCGAATCGTTCCCCACCGGCGCACACCGCAAGTGTGCGACAAGGCGTACCTGCGCGGTCCCTCAAGGCTGGTCTCGGCTCTGCACTGTCGCGAGCTCACCAGAAGCTTCACCACTCCTTTCCGAAGGCATAGGGGACCGAGATGAGAGTCGTCATTCGATCGCTGATGAGCGTGATGTTCGCGGCCACCATCGCCGGCTGCGGGGGCAGCGGCGCGACGGGCAGCGCGGGCGGCAGCGGCAACGCCGGCGGCACGCTCGGCAACGCGGGCGGCAGCGGCAACGCCGGCGGCGGCGATCCGACCGGCAACGCGGGCGGCAGCGGCAACGCCGGCGGCGGCGACGCGGGCGGCGGCGGCGATCCGACGGGCAACGCCGGCGGCGGCGGCACGACGACGAGCGGCCCCGGCTGTGGCGCGACCGTGTGGATGATGAACACGCAGTACGCCGTCGGTGCGATCGTCTTCTACACGCCGAACGGCATGTATTACATCGCGACCAACGCGAATCCCGGCTACGATCCGACGGTCAGCACCTGGTTCTGGAGCCCGTACACGTGCACGACCGGCGCCGGTGGCGGCGGCGGCAGCGCGGGCGGCGGCGGCACGGCCGGCGGCGGCGGAACGGCTGGCGGCGGCGGCAGCGCCGGCGGCGGCGGCACGCCGGTCGGCGGCAACACCGGACCCTACGATCGCATCGGCTACTTCGCGCAGTGGGGCATCTACGGCCGCAACTTCCCGGTCAAGAGCGTCGTCGACACCGGCGAAGCCGACAAGCTCACCGTCATCAATTACGCGTTCGAGAACATCGACCCGGTCAACTTCACCTGCCTCATGGCGACGAAGGCTTCAGGCACCGACGGCAACGATCCGTCGCAAGGTGACGGCGCCGGCGATCAGTTCGCCGATTACACGAAGTCGTTCGACGCGACCACCTCCGTCGACGGCGTGGCCGACGTCTACTCGCAGACGCTCAAGGGCAACTTCAACCAGCTCAAGAAGCTGAAGGGGAAATATCCCAACTTGAAGGTCGTCGTCTCGCTCGGCGGCTGGACGTTCTCCAAGTTCTTCTCCGACGTCGCGGCCACGGACGCGTCGCGCAAGAAGTTCGTCGCGTCGTGCATCGACATGTACATCGCCGGCAACATTCCCGTGTCCGACGGCGCCGGCGGACCGGGCACCGCTGCCGGCATCTTCGACGGCTTCGACCTCGACTGGGAGTGGCCGGGCGGCGACACCGGCCATCCCGGCAACCACTACAGCGCCGCCGACAAGACCAACTATGGCCTGCTCATGACCGAGTTCCGCACGGAGCTCGACGCGCTCGGCAAGCATTACCTCCTGAGCGCGTTCTTGCCGGCCGATCCGGGCAAGATCTCGGCGGGCATCGACTTGCCGACGGTGTTCAAGGCGCTCGACTACGGCGACGTGCAGGGCTACGACTTCCACGGCGACTGGGAGCCGACGCAGACGAACCATGGCGCGGCCCTCTACGATCCGGCGGGCGACCCGTCGACGTCGAAGTTTTCGGGCGACATCGCCATCAACGCGTACTTGTCACAAGGCGTGAAAGCGAGCCAGATCACGCTCGGCCTGCCGCTCTACGGCTACGGCTGGACCGGGGTCACCGCCGGCAGCAACCACGGCTTGTGGCAGCCCGCGACCGGCCTCGCCAGCGGCGTTTGGGTGCCCGGCACCAACGACTACAAGGTCCTAAAGCCCATGTTCGCGACGGTCTACCACGACACGACGGCGATGGCGGCCTGGGGCTACGACGGCACCAACTTCTGGACGTTCGACGATCCGTGGGTCTTCGGCCAGAAGGCGGCGTACATCAAGGCCAAGCAGCTGCGCGGCGCCATGGTCTGGGAGCTCGACGGCGACG
Source organism: uncultured delta proteobacterium (assembly GCA_963785725.1). Taxonomy (GTDB): domain Bacteria; phylum Myxococcota_A; class Polyangia; order Palsa-1104; family Palsa-1104; genus JAQBQH01. Next base: position 731,724 of record CAWAWS010000007.1, read on the forward strand.
ACGGCTCGCTCATGACCGCGCTCGACGCCGGCCTCAAGTAGTCGATTCACCCGATAGATCTACAAGCAAATCACGTCTGTTTTCCCTCCAGCTCAGGTTGACGGGAGCCCGCGAACGAGGATAAGAGGTGGCATCCCTCATCCTGGGCTGGAGGAATAGATGTCCCGTTCGTTGTCGTTGGTTTCGTGGGCGGCGCTGGTGCTGCTGGCGGGTTGCGTCGAGCAGCAGAACGACATGCCGAGCGAGGAGGACGTCAAGGCCGCGCACGAGAACGTCCTGGCGACGGCGCCGGCCAAGATTCAGCATCCCAACGACGGCGTGCTCGACGACAAGCTGGAGTATCTCGGCGTCGACGTCGATACCGATACGGTCACGCCGGGCAAGGCGTTCACGCTCACCCATTATTGGCGCGTGCTGGCGCCGGTGGGCGACGACTGGAAGCTGTTCGTTCACCTCGAGACGCCGGACTCGAAGAAGAACCACTTGAACGCCGATCACGTGCCGATCGGCGGCAAATATCCGCTGGCGCTGTGGAAGAAGGGCGAGATCATCCGCGACATCCATCGCGTCTCGGTGCCGCAGTCGTGGCCGGGCAGCGAGGTCGACATCTATGTCGGCGCTTGGAAGGGCCCGCTGCGCATGAAGCCGACCAAAGGGCCGCACGACACCGAGAATCGTATCCTCGCGGTCAAGCTGCCGGTGCAGTCGGCGACGCCGGTCGTCGAGAAGAAGCGGATCATCGCGCGCAAGATCAAGAACGGCGCCATCAAGCTCGACGGCAAGCTCGACGAAAAAGAGTGGGCCGACGCGGCGTCGACGGGCGACTTCGTGCGCTCGATCGATGGGCAGCCGGCCGAGCAGAAGACGTTCGCCAAAGTGCTGTACGACGACAAGAATCTCTACGTCGCGTTCCAGAACAGCGACACCGACGTGTGGACGACGCTCGACAAGCACGACGACAAGCTGTGGACGCAGGAAGCGGACGAGCTGTTCATCGACGCCGACGGCGACGGCAAGTCGTACATCGAGCTGCAGGCGAACGCCAAGGGCGCGACGTTCGATTCGTATTTGCCGACCTATCGCCAGAACCAGAACGACTTCGAGTCGGGGCTGAAGGCGGCGGCGCACGTCGACGGCACGCTCAACAAGCGCGACGATCAGGACAAGGGCTGGACGCTGGAGCTGGCGTTCCCGCTCGAGTCGGCCAAGGGCAAGGAGAAGGAGATGAAGAACGTGCCGCCGAAGCTCGGAACCGAGTGGCGCGTGAACTTCTTCCGCATGGATCAGCCGACCGGTCGTCCGCAGGCGGGCACGGCTTGGTCGCCGCCGATGGTCGGTGACTTCCACTCGCTCGACAAGTTCGGCATCCTCGTGTTCGGCGACGACAAGGGCAAGGCGCCCACGCTCGTCGTGCCGGCGGCGCCGAACGCCGACAAGAAGGCCGATGCCACGCCGCCCGCCGCGACGCCGCCCGCCGCGCCGGCGACGCCGCCGTCGGGCGCTTCGGCCGCGCCGACGAGCGGCATCAAGATGATGCACGCGCTGCGTAAGCCCCTCACGCAGTAGTCTTTCGTCATGAACGAGGTCGTCGACGTCCTCCTGCATCCGTCGCGCTGGGGCGCCGACGCCGACCAACTTCGCCCGCTCACCCGCGTTTACCTCGCGTTCCTCACGCTCCTCGTCACCTTCGGCTGCTCGATCATCGCCGGCTGGCTCGGCGCGCGCTGGGCCCATCGGCGCACCCAAGACGCGACCAGCGAGCGCAACGAGGTGACGATCGTTCGGCTGCGGCGCGAGTTCGTGGCCATCGTGCTCTTCATCGGCGGCTATCTCGCGGTGGAGATGGCGCCGCTGCCGCTCAAGATCGAGCGCATCTTGGCCGGGGGCACGTTCGTGCTGGGCGCGTTCGTGTGCGCGCAGCTGGTCATTCGGCTGGTCGCGCTCTTACTGACGTCGTCGGTCACGCACGTCAACGGGCACGAGCGCTCGCGGCTCGAGCGCGAATATGTGCCGCTGGCCGAGAAGGTGACGTGGCTGGCGGTGACGCTGATCTACGTCGCCGTCGTCGCCAAATATTTCGGCAAGGACGTCTCGTCGCTGGTGGCGGCGCTCGGCGTCGGCTCGCTGGCGATTGGTCTCGCGGCGCAAGCGACGTTGGGCAACATGTTCGCCGGCTTCATCCTGCTCGTCGATCGGCCGTTTCGACCGGGCGATCGCATCAAGCTGGCGACGGGCGAGTCGGGCGAAGTGTCGGAGATAGGCGTGCGCTCGACGAAGATCGTGATGGGCGACAGCAACCTGCTGGTCGTGCCCAACAGCGAGCTGGCCAACACGCGGGTCGTCAACTACGCGCTGCCGACGTCGGCGACGCGCGGCGAGGTCAAGGTCGTCGTCGTGCCCGAGTCCGACATCGATCGCGCGACGGCGATCTTGCTGGCGCTGACGGCCACGGACGAGCGCATCGCCAAGGCGCCGGCGCCGCTCGTGCGCGTGTCGGCGTTGACCGAGCGCGGCGTGGAGCTGGCGCTCGGCTTCAACGTCAACTCGCACATCGACGGCGGGATGGTCGAAGAGTCGCTGCGGCGCGGGTTACTGAAGAAATTTCGCAGCGAGAAGATCGAGATCGCCTACTACAAGTCGTCGCAAGGCGTGCCCAGCGGCTCGCCGGTATAAACGCCGAGGTCGGTGTAAATGAGGACGTGGTTGTCGTCGATCGGCACCCACGTCAGCTTCGTCGGCTTCGAGTTCTGAATCCAGCTCGTCTCCTGCTTGCCGATGATGAGCCGCAATTCGCCGTGCTTCGTCGAGAAGATGTCGCCTTGCGAATCGGAGACGACGTTGACCATCTTCTGCGGCTTGAGCGCGCCTTTTTGGCCGGCCCACAAGCGGAAGCTCTTGGAATCCTCGGGCTCGCGCTGGCGGTCGACGTAGTAGTACTTGCCGGTGTTGTCGCGCGCCAAGGCGTAGGCGCGATGCTGCCAGCGGCTCTTGTAGAACGTGGCCGCGCCGATCATCGTCTTGGCGTCGGCGTCGGACGACTTGGTGAGCGCGGTCTTGCGCTCGTTACACTGGACCTCGAGCGCGGCCGGCTTGCCGTCCTTGTTCTTGTAGTCGAGGCTGGCTTGGTAAGGCGCGTTGACGCGCGGCTCCCAGAACGTGCGGTCGAGGCTCTTCAGATCTTTGTCGTCGCCTTCGGAGCCGCCGCCGCCGATGCGCAGCTGGTAGAAATTCTTGCCGTCGTTGGACCAGAAGACCGGCGAGTCACTGTTGGTCGTCAACGCCAGCGCGACGAAGTGCTTCTTGCCGTCGCTCCAGATGGTCAGCGCGTCTTTGACGGCGGTCACGTCGACAGTCGCCGGTTTCGGGTCGGCCGGCAGCGGCGCAGCGACGGCAAATTGGGGTACCGCTAGTGCCAGCACGACAGAGAATAGGTGGCGTCTCATGGTGGCACTATACTACGCAGGTCCATGAGCGAAACTTCCGAGATCCACGCCGGCAGCGTCCTCGGCGACACGTATGAAGTGACCGACCTCCTCGGCGAAGGCGGCATGGGCACGGTGTGGGCGGCCAAGCATCTGCGCCTGCCGGGCAAGCGCGTCGCCGTCAAAGTGCTGCACGGCGTGGCCGCCGGCGATCGCGAGGCCTTCGCGCGCTTTCGTCGCGAGGCGGAGATCGCGACCAAGATCGGGCACCCCAACATCGTGCAGGTGCACGACTTCAATGTGCTGGCGTCGGGCACGCCCTATCTGATCCTCGAGTTCCTCGACGGCGAGGACTTGGCGCATCGGCTGGAGCGCGGGCCGATCGCGCTCGACGCGGCGTTGAGCATCGCGCGCCAGATCGGCTCGGCGCTGCAAGCGGCGCACAAAGCCGACGTCGTGCATCGCGATCTCAAGCCCGGCAACGTCTTCTTGGTGCCGACGGAGATTGGCGGCGAGCTCGTCGATCAGGCCAAGGTGCTCGACTTCGGCATCTCCAAGATTCGCAACTCGCAGACGGTGCAGACGCAGGATTCGCAGCTGCTCGGCACGCCGCAGTACATGGCGCCCGAGCAGGCGCTCGGCAAGAACTCGCAGATCGACGCGCGCACCGACGTGTTCGCGCTCGGCGCCATCGTGTACGAGATGTTGTCGGGGCGGCCGGCGTTCGTGGGCACGACGCTGGCCGAGGTCGTCTTCAAGGTCGTGTACGAGCAGCCGCAGCCGCTTTCGGAAGTGGCGCCGCACGTGCCGGCGCATGTCGTGGCCGCGATCGATCAGGCGCTGGCCAAGGAGCAGACGTCGCGCTTCGATGACGTGGGCGTGTTCGTGACGGCGTTGACGGGGCGGCCGCTGCAGACGCTCGATCGGCTGCGCGCCGCCGGCACGCCGCTGGCACAGCCGTTCGCAGCCACGGCCGCGGCGCCGTCGTCCGCGTCGGCTCCGGCGGCGGCGAAGCCGAGCGGCAGCAAGACGTGGATCTTCGTGGGCGCGGCGCTGGCGGTGTTTCTCGTCGGTGGCGTCGTGGTGATGCGGATCGTCAAGCCGCCGCCGAAGGTCATCGTCATCTCGAAGTCGGACGAGCTGTTTGCCGCGAACACGACGCCGCCGTCGTCGCAACCGGTGGCGGCGACGCCGCCGCCGGTGGCCGCGGCGCCGCCGGCGAACGCCGAGCCGTCGCCGCCGGTGAATCCGCCCAGCGCGGCGACGAAGCCGACCGCGCCCCCCGTCGTTGCGACGAAGCCGGACAAAGGCGAGCCACACGCGACGAAGAAGGAGACGCTGCCGCCGGAGGTCGCGGCCGAGCTCGACCAGGCGGAGAAGGCGATCGACACGAGCCCGCCCGAAGCGGTGCGGCTGGCGCGCAACACGCTGACGACGGCCAAGTCGAGCCGCGCCTACTCGATCATCACGCGCGCGTTCTGCAAGGCGGGCGATCTCGGCAACGCCAAGGCCAACTTGCACAACGTCGGCGGCGATCGCGCCCGCGTCGTCAAATATTGCAAAGCCGCCGGCACCGATCTGCAGTGAAGCGCGCTCCGCTGCTGTGCTTGGCGCTGCTGTTGCCGTCGCTGGCGCGCGCCGCGGGTGCCGCCAACGATCGCTATGACGAGCCGCCGCCGGCCGCCGCGCCGTCGCCGCTCGTGGCGCGCATCGACGAGCTGGTGGCGAAGCTGGCCAAGGCGGCCCATCGGCCCGTGCCCGTGCGTGACGCGCGGCTGGACGCGGCCGCCGACGAGATCGCGCGCATCGTGCCCGATCGCGCGCCGCCGCCGAACGAGCTGGTGCAAGGCGCGTTGTGGCTGCACGGCATCGTCGAGCCGCCGCCGCAGCTCTTGTTGACGACGATGGGCGAGCACGAGGACGACGCCTTCTTGGCCCGTCTGGCGAGCGACCTGCCGTCGGTGTTGGCGCAAGGCCGCTACGCGCGCGTCGGCGTCGGCCTCGAGCCGCTCGGCAACGGCGAGACGCGCGTGCTCGTGGCGCTGCAGGAGTCGTTCGTGACGATCGCGCCCTTGCCGCGCTCGCTGCCGGTGAACGCGGTCGTGCAGCTGAAGGGCAAGCTGCGCGGCGACTTCCGCAATCCGGAGGCGTTCGTCACGGCGCCCGACGGCAAAGTGTTGACGCGCATGCCGTTGCGCGGGCGCACGGCGGCGTTCCTCGGCAGCTTCAAGTGCGGTCCCCAAAGCGGCCGCTACCAAGTCGAGATCACCGGCGACGACAGCTTCGGCCCCACGGTGCTCGCCAATTTTCCGTTATGGTGCGGCCAAAAGGCGCCGCGGACCTTGCGCGACGTGGCGCCGCCCGGCGGTCACGACGAGGAGTCGGCGACACCGACCATCGCCGAGCAGACGGCGTTCAGGCTGCTCAACGCCGATCGCGCCCACGCCGGCCTGCCGCCGCTTATGTGGGACGAGGCGCTGGCCAACGTCGCGCGCGGCCATTCGGTCGACATGATGACGCACGACTTCTTCGGTCACGTCTCGCCGACGACCGGCTCGGCGCAAGATCGCGTGCGCAAAGCGGGCGTCGACGTGCAGCTGCTCCTCGAGAACGTCGCGCGCGCGTTCACGGCCGGCGAGGCGGAGCGCGGCCTCATGAGCTCGCCCGGCCATCGCGCCAACATCCTCAACGGCGACGTCACCCATGTCGGCATCGGCGTCGCCATCGAGAAGGAGTCGCGCGAGCTGCTGGTGACGCAGCTGTTCTCGCTGCCGCCCGAGCCGTTCAACGCGCACAGCATCGACGACGTGCGCCGGCAGATGGACGAGCTGCGCCGCGCGCGCAAGCGCAACCCGCTCGTGCACGAGCCGGCGTTCGACGAGATGGCGCAGGCGATGGCGGCGCAGCTGGCGGCGGGCAAGCTGACGTCGGCCGAGGTCTCCAAGCGCATCGGCGACACCATCGGCCACGACGCCGCGCGCTGGCGCGAGGTGCGCAGCCTGGTCGCCGTGGTCGGCTCGCCGTCGCAGGTGGTGCCGACGGCCAAAGACACGCTAGCCGATCCCAGCGTCACGCACGTCGGCGTCGGCATCGAGCGCGGCCCGCGACGTGAGGGAGGTCACGGCCTTTTCGTGGTCATCATCCTCGTCAGCCACCGGTGACGGCTGCTATTTGGCGGGGAAGCTTTTATCGGTACGTTCGTACATTGAATTTGGCGCACGAGCGTCTTAGCCTTTGTAGACGGAGGGCAGTATGGCCGGACAGTTCGTGGTCACCCGCGGCGGACGCGACAATTTCTGCACCGAGGCCGAGCTGCGCTCGCTGGCGGAGCGTGGCCTCGTCGACGCGGGCGATCTCGTGTACCACCCCGTTCTCGGCCGCTGGCTCTACGCGCGCGAAGTCGAGGAGATCCGCGCGCCCATGACGGCGCTGGCGACGCTGGGACGCTCGCCCGAAGCGCTGGCGCTCATCGGCAAGCCGGCGTCCGGCCTGCAGCCGGTGCCGGCCAACGGCGAGGCGGTGGCCGGCTTCATCCTCGGCATCATGGGTCATCTGCCGCTGCTCGGCTTCTTCTGCTGCTTGGCCGGCGTCTACTTCTCGTCGCGCGGGTTGAAGCGCGCGGCGGCGCTGGGCCAGCAGGGTCACGGCCTCGCCGTCGCCGGCATGGTGTTGTCGATCGTCTTCCTCGTGCCCGCGACCGCCTTCAGCGCGCTGCTCCTCGCCACGTTCCTCGGGTAAGGACCCGCATATGCAAACGACTGAGACGCCCGCGAAGCGCTGGACTCCGCCGCCGTTGGCTTTCTTTATTCCGGTCTTCTGCTGGCCGTTCTTCAGCGGCTGGCTCAATCGTCAACACGCGCTCGGCATGTTCGCGCGAATAGCGTCGATGGCGCTGTTGAGCGCGGTGACTTATGCGCTGATGTTCGTCGTCGTCCGTCGCATTGGTCGCGATCGGCCGTGGCGGCCGCCGTCGGAATGGTCGATCGGGCTGCAGTTCGTGGGACTCGCTGTCGGGTGCGCGCTCGCCGAGGTCGCTGCTCACGCAATCTTTCCGCGTTAGCGACTAGGGTTTGACGAGCGCGGCCAGCTGCGCGCGGTCGTCGTCGACGGTGGCGGCGCCGGGGCGACGGCCGGCGACGAGCAGCGTCGGGCCGTGCTCCTCGAGCACCACCGCGTCGGCGATGTTGCCGTGCGCGACGCCGGCCGCGTGCAAGGGCGCCAGCGCGCGCACGAGCAGCGCCTCCTCGCGCGCCGTCAGCGTCGGCGGCCGCGGCGTGCGACCGGCCACCGCTTCGTAGACCACGCGCAACAGGCCGTCGCCGATGGGCTCGAGCCGCAAGACGCGCTGCAGCCGCGCGCCGCCGAAGCGCGCCAGCGCGCGCAGCCACGGCACGTGCGGCGCGTCGGCGGCGACGGTCTCGAGCACGACCTCGCGGCCGAGGCGCGTGTCGGTCGCCTGCGTGAGGCCGCCGGCCAGCGTCGCCGTGACGACGTAGCGCTCGCCCGCTGCACCGCTGGCGACCGGCTCGGCGCTGGCCGCGATCGTCGCCGAAGGTGCGGGCGCGGTTGCAATCGGCACGGCGCGGACGGCGTTGCGCAGCTCCTCCAGCGACGAGAAGCGCTCGTGCGGCACCTTGGCCAGCGCGCGCGCGACAATCGCATCCCACGGCGCAAGCTCGCGCGACAGCGACGACGGCGCCGGCGGCCGCTCGCTCAGATGTTGCCCGACGAAATCGGGGCCGCCGAACGGCAAGCGACCGGTCAGCGCCTGAAACAGCGTCACGCCGAGCGCATAGACGTCGGCCGCGAAACCCAAATGCGCGCCCGTGATCTGCTCGGGCGACATATACGCGAGCGTGCCGATGAATCCGGCCGTCTGCGTCGCGCCCAAGTCGACCAGGTGGGCCACGCCGAAGTCGCCCAGCTTGGCCTCGCCCGACGCCGCGAAGAAGATGTTCTGCGGCTTCAGATCGCGGTGGATGACGCCGTGCGCGTGCGCGGCTTCGAGGCCGGCGAGGACTTCGAGCGCCCAGCTGCGCACGCGCGCCGGCGCCATCGGCGTGGGCGTTCCCAGGCGATCGGCGAGCGTGCCGCCGGCCATGTATTCCATCGCCAAGAGGCCCAAGTCCTCGTGCGACGCGATGACGGAGACGATGTTGGGATGGCGCAACGCGCTCACGACGCCGGCCTCGCGCAGGAAGCGGCGGTAACCCTCGGCCGAGCGCGCGTCGACGGGCGGCGCGACCACTTTGACGGCGACGTCGCGGCCGCTGAACTCGTCGCGCGCCAAGTAGACGCGGCCCATGCCGCCCGAGCCGAGCAGCTTGGCGACGCGATAGCGGCCGCCCAAGCGCGCGCCCGAGTCCGTCGCGGCGGCGCGCTTTTCGAGCGCCACCAGCGCGTCGAGCGGCGGCAGGCTGGGATCGGCGGCGCGCAGCGGATCGAGCACGGCGCGCGCGGCGTCGCGATAGCCGAGCGCCGCCAGCTCCGCGACCAGCAGTCGCTTGGCCCGCGTCGCCGCCGCGTCATCGACGACGACGGGCGCATCGTTCGGGGCGACCGGCGGCACCAGCGCCTTTTGCAGGTGGCGCGCCGCTTCGTCGTGACGGCCGAAGCCGGCCAAGATGCGGCCTAACGCCAAATGCGCGCGCGGCGCGTCGGCCGAGTCGGGCTCGCTCGCGAGCAGCTTCTCGTAGGCGATGCCCGCTTCGCGCACACGACCGAGCGTCTCGTCGAGCCGCGCGGCTTCGAGCGGCTGCTGCGCCTGCACGTACAGCACGCGCGCCTTTTCCAGCTGACCCAGCCGTTCGCGCAGCGCCGCCGCCTCCGCCCACATGCGCCGCCGCTCGTACGTCTCGGCGCCGCGCTCCTGCTCGACCGGCGTGCCCGCGTGCAGCGACTCGCCGACGACCGCCGCCTCCGTGAAGTCGCGCGCCTCCAAGAGCAGCCGCAACAGCTCGGGGCGATCGCCGCGCTGCCGTGCCACCGCCGCCGCGCCGCGCCAGTCCCAAATGCGCTCGTACAGCTGCTGCGCGCGTGCCAGATCGCCCAGCCGCAGCGCTTCGGCCGCTGCCTCCGCGTACTTGCCGTTTGCGATCAGCTGCTCGATGTCCATCGCCGCAAAAGTATGCTACGCAAGCGCCCGATGCAGCGCACAATCGGAGTCATCGGCGGCTCGGGCCTGTACGAAATCGAGGGGCTGACCGCCATCGAGCGGATCGCGCTCGAGACGCCGTTCGGCACGCCGTCGGACGAGTTCATCGTCGGCCAGCTGGGCGACGCGCGGCTCGTGTTTTTACCGCGTCACGGGCGCGGACACCGCATTTTGCCGCACGAAATCAACTTCCGCGCCAACATTTGGGGCATGAAGAAGCTGGGCGTCGACTGGATCTTGTCGGTCTCCGCCGTCGGCTCGCTCAAGGAAGAGATCGCGCCCGGCCACATCGTCATCGTCGACCAGTTCATCGACCGCACCAAAGCGCGCCAGTCGTCCTTCTTCGGCGAGGGCGTGGCCGGTCACGTCGGCTTCGGCGATCCCATCTGCGGCGACTTGGCGGCGCACGTGCTCGCCGGCGCGAAAGCCGCCGGCGCCAAAGTCCACGACGGCGGCACCTACGTCGTCATGGAAGGTCCGATGTTCTCGACGCGCGCCGAGTCGAACCTCTATCGCAGCTGGGGCGCGAGCGTCATCGGCATGACCAACCTGCCCGAGGCCAAGCTCGCCCGCGAAGCGGAAATTTGCTACTCGACCATCGCCTTGTCGACCGACTACGACTGCTGGCACGAGTCGGAAGACGACGTCACCGTCGAGCAGGTCGTGGCGATCGTCAAACAGAACGTCGCGCTCGCCAAGCAGATCGTGAAGAACGCCATCGAGCGCATCCCCGCGGAACGTGTTTGCAAATGCAAGGACGCGGCCGCGCACGCCATCATGACGGCGCCCGAAGCCATTCCGGCCTCGGCGCGTGAACGACTCGGCATCATCCTCGATAAATATTGGAGCGCGCGCTGATGACTGCGCATGGACACAACGGACTCGTCGTCGTCGGCTCGGTGGCGCTCGACTCGGTGGAAGCGAACGGCGCGGTGCACGACGACGTGCTCGGCGGCTCGGGCTCGTTCTTCTGCACGGCGGCGTCGCACTTCGCGCCGGTCAAGCTGGTGGCGGTCGTCGGCGAGGATTTCCCGCCGCAGCACCTCGAGTTCTTGAAGAGCCGCGGCGTCGATCTCGGCGGCGTCGAGAAGCGTCCGGGCAAGACCTTCCGCTGGAAGGGCCGCTACTCGGCGGATCTGGCGTCGCGCGAGACGCTCGACACGCAGCTGAACGTGTTCGCCGACTTCAAGCCGGTCTTGCCGGCCGATTGGCGCGACGCCGAGTTCTTGTTCTTGGGCAACATCCATCCGACCTTGCAGCTCGACGTGTTGCAGCAGCTCAAGCAGCCGCGCTTGGTCGCGATGGACACGATGAACTTCTGGATCGAAGGGCAGCCGGCGGCGCTCGCCAAGGTGCTCGAGAAGGTCGATCTGCTCGTCATCAACGACGAAGAGGCGCGTCTGTTGTCGCGCGAGCACAACCTGCCGAAGGCGGCGCGGGCGATTCGCGCGATGGGGCCGAAGACGGTCATCGTCAAGCGCGGCGAGTCGGGCGCGCTCTTGTTCCACGAGCACGGCGTGTTCGCGGCGCCGGCGTTTCCGCTCGAGCAGGTCGTCGATCCGACGGGCGCGGGCGACACGTTCGCGGGCGGCTTCGTCGGCTACTTGGCGCGCGTGCGCGACTTGTCGCCGCAGGCGGTGCGGCGCGCGATGTTCTACGGCAGCGTCATGGCCAGCTTCTGCGTCGAGGATTACTCGCTCGATCGGCTGCGCACGCTCGTCGAAGGCGATGTCGAAGGCCGCTACCGCGCGTTCCGCGATCTGACGCACTTCGAAGACGTCCGCCTCTAAATCCCAGCGCTGTTCATTTAGCGGTTCGCGAGCGTCAGCCGCACCTCCGGCGGCAGCGCGCGCGCGTACTCGCGCAGCCGCGCGCGCGCTTCGGCGGCGGTGGCCGCGTCGCGCGTCCAAATCTGCACCGTCGGCACCGGCAGCACGAAGTTCGTCGTATCCACCGTCAAGTCGGCGACGTGCAGCCAACCTTGGCCCGTCGTCAGCGCATTGGGAAACGCGTAGATCGCCGCCAGATCGACGTGCTCGCGCTGCGCCAGCGCGACCAGCTGCGGCGCGGCCGCGGGCGACGTGAGCGCGCGCCGCGCCGTGTCGCTGCCGAGGCCGAGCAGGTCGAGCACGTAGGCGTCGGCGCCGAGGCTGGCCAAGCCGAGATCGTCGATGGCGACCGGCCGCCGCCAGAGCTGCCGCGTAAAGCGCGCGACCTCCGCCGGCTGCAGCATGATGTCGTGCGAGGCGATGGGAAAGCCGACCAGCGGCAGCGTGTAGATCGTCGCCAGGATGCCGCCGCCGTACAAGAGCGCGCGCCGCGACCGCAGCGCCGGCAGCGGCCCGCGCGCGAGCAGGACGCGGCACGCGTCGGGAAACAGCGCCGGCAACAGGCCGAGCACGTACAAGAACAGGAAGACCTCGTAGCGACCGTACCAGGCCACGAAGATCATCTGCGTCGCGTAGACGATCACCGTCGCCACCGGCAGCACGAACGGCAGCGCGCGGCGCGGCGCGGCGCGCAGCCGCCACGCCGGCCGCAGCGTCGGCAACAGGCAGACGACGATGACGACCGGCACGCTGTGCTCGACGAAGCTGCGCGGCAGCCGCGTCGCGATCTTCACCAGCACCGACGACGGCAGCGGCGGCAGCCCATGGCGCATGAGCCACGCGCCGAAGGCGACGACGCCGAGCCCGCCGAGCGCGAGCGGCACGAGCGTGATCGGCCGGCCGCGCGACCAGGCGAACGCCACCGCCGACAGCGAGATGAGCGCGCCTTCGAAGCGCACCAGAGGCAAGAGCGCGATAGCGACGAGCAGCCAGCGGTCGACTTGGGGCTTTGGCTGGTCGTCCCGCGCGAGAATGAGGAGACCGCGCACAATCAATAGCGTCAGTAGGCCTTGCAGCGAATGCTCGAGCCCGGTCAGCGCCACGCCGACGACGTTGCAGCAGACAATGATGACGATCGTCAGCGAAACCGGCCGAGCGCGCGGCTCGCCCGGCACCGAAAGCGCGCGCTCGAGGATGGCGTAGATGAGCGCCGTCTCGCCGAGCACGAGCCCGATATCGAGCACGAAGGGCACGAGCACGAACGCGCTGAGAGGCAGCCACGCGAACGGCGCGAGCAGGAACGGCCACAGCACGCTCGACGACGGCGACGAGAATTCGCCGGCGTTGATGCCGTAGCCGCCGCGCGCGATCTGCTGGGCGACGCGCAGGTGAATGTAGGGGTCGTCGAGCGGGTAGAAGAAGTGGCCGTGATTGCGCGCCAGCATGAGCGCGGTGGCGATGGCGACGATGAGCGCACAAGCCGCGACCGAGCGGGCCATCCGCGGCGACGATAACATGCGCCGCCGAAGGCTGTCGACGACGACGCCGCCGCGCGGTACACCTCGGCCATGACCCCAGCGGCGCTGCCCGAGCTGCAGCATCGGTTCGCGACGACCTCGGCCGACGAGACGCAGGCGCTCGCCGAGCGGCTCGGGCGATTGGCGGCGGCCGGCGACATCATCGCGCTCGCCGGCGACTTGGGCGCGGGCAAGACCGCGTTCGTGCAAGGCTTGGCGCGCGGCCTCGACGTGCGCTCGGCGCGCGTGGCCAGCCCCAGCTTCACCATCGTCAACGAGCACGCCGGGCGCTTGCCGCTCATTCACGCGGATCTGTACCGCCTCGCCGATCCCGAAGAGCTGGAGGAGCTCGGTTTTCGCGACTATCTCGGGCGCGGCGCCGTCGTCGCCGTCGAGTGGTTCGAGCAGGCGCCCGCTGCGCTGCCGTCAGAGCGACTAGAAGTTCGGCTCGTGGCGACGGCGCCGGAGACGCGCGAGATCGACGTGCGCGCCATCGGTGTGACGGCGATCGAGCGGCTGCGCGCCTGGATCGGCCCGGCCTGATAAGATGACGGCATGCGCATCCTTTATGGCGTCGTCGGCGAGGGCATGGGCCACGCCACCCGCAGCATGGTCATCCTGCGTCACCTCGTCGATTCGGGCGCGCACGAGATCGAGATCGTCGTCTCCGGTCGCGCGCACGCGTTCTTGCGCAAGGCGTTCCCGACGCTGAAGGTGCACGAGATCGCCGGTCTGACGATGGTCTACGAAGACAACGAAGTGCAGCGACGGAAGACGGCCTTCGACATCTTCAAGAAGCTGCCGGCGTTCGCGGAGAACTTCGAGACCTTCACGCGGCTGGCCGAAGGCTTGCGGCCGGAGCTCGTCATCAGCGACTTCGAGAGCTTCGCCTATTTGTTCGCCAAGAAGCACGAGCTGCCGGTGATCAGCATCGACAACATGCAGATCATCAATCGCTGCGCGCTCGAGGTCGAGATTCCCGTCGAGGAAGAGGCCAGCTTTCAGATGGCCAAGGCGATCGTCAAAGCGAAGCTGCCGCACTGCGATCACTATCTGATTACGACGTTCTTCTTTCCGCCGCCGCGCAAAGAGCGGACGAGCCTGTTTCCGCCGATTCTGCGCGACGGCGTGCTCGACGCCGTGCCGTCCGACGGCGAGCACGTGCTCGTCTATCAAACCTCGGACAGCTTCCACGATCTCGTGCCGACGTTGCAGCGCCTGCCGGGCAAGTTCTTCGTCTACGGCCTGAAGCGCGACGAGCAGCTCGGCAACGTCACGCTCAAGGGGTTCTCCGAAGACGGCTTCGTGCGCGATTTGGCGTCGGCGCGCGCGGTCTTGGCCGGCGGCGGCTTCTCGCTCATGGGCGAAGCGGTCTATCTGCATAAACCGCTATTGGCGGTGCCGCTCAAAGGGCAGTTCGAGCAGACGTTGAATGCGCTCTATCTGCAGAAGCTCGGCTACGGCGAATATCACCGCGAGCTCGACGAAGCGCGCATCAAAGCGTTCCTCGATCGCACGCCGGAATATGCGCGCAATCTGCAGGCGCATAAGCAAGATCGCAACCGCGCGATATTGGCGAAACTGGATTCATTGATCGCGGAAATAAAGGTCAAAGGCCGATTGGTATCGCGCGGCGCCGAGCCGCGTGAGGACGAAATCGAGGAGTGAGCGAGGGCCGCGGCCGCGGCTTCAGCCGCCGAACTGCGCCTTGAGCTTGTCGTCCCATTCGTCGGCGACGCGGGCGACGGTGTCGAGCATGTCGACGAACTCGTCGAAGTCGAGCGACTCGAGCGAGCGCAGCGCGCGCAGATAGACGCGGCCGGTCTCGCGATCGATGGAAAACGCGCCGTCTTCCGTCGCCAGATAGTTCAGCTCGAGCAGCCGGCGATAGAGATCTTCGCGATTGCGCTCGGGCACGTCCATGATCGGCGCCAAAAAGAGGATGAACCCTTTCTGCTCGACCACGTTGATTCCGACGGTGGCCGAGCCGCGCGCGACCTGCGTGAAGCCGTCTTTATCGAGCGGATCGATCGTAACGCCGATCAGCTCGGCGAACCGCTGGATGTACTCTGCCACCCGCTTGACGTCGGCCATGTGGCCCTCCGAGCCCTTATCATACCGCGCCCGGGCGCCGGCGTCGCTGTCTTCGCACGTGATGCTTATTGGTCGTGTGCGGACGGCCGGCCAGCGGCGGTCGCGTCGTCGCGGCGGCCGCCGTCGCGGGGACGGTGGCTGATACAGTTGCCGGTGCCGAGCTCGTTGGCGGCGTAGGGGTTGCGGCCGCCGGACCCATGATCGTGCCGGCGGCGACGGCCTGCGCGGCGACGAGCGGCGCGGCCGGTGCCGCGACCGGCGGCGCGGCCGCGACCGGCGGCACGACCGCGGCGGCGGCCGTCGCCGGCGGCGTCAGCGCCGGCAGGCTCACCCGCAGCGCCCGCTGCGCGTGCGGCGAATGCAGGCCGAACAAGAGGCCGCCGGCCGACAGCAGCAGCGCCAGCGCCGGCACGGCCAAGAGGCGCAGGCGCGGCAGCCGCGGCTCCGGCAAGTGCAGCGCGATCTGCGGAATCCAACGCTCGGGATGCAGCAGGTGCCGCGGCCGCTGGTAATCGTCGAGCACGAGCGGCTGCGGCGTCGGATCGATCGGCGCCGCGAAGTGCATGCGCTGCGGCTCCTTCGCCGGCAGCCGACCCGCCAAGGGCGGCAGCGCCGGCGCGTCGTCGACGAGCGCGGGCCGCTTGGTGGTCGCCTCCAGCGACTGCTCGGTCGTGCCCATGCGGCGCGCGGCGGCGTCGGCGCCGAACAGGCGGGTCATCGTCTGCGCCAGCCGCGCCTTCGACGGCGGCAGGCCGGCCGACGACATCCAGCCCAGAGATCGCCTGCTCGAGCTCGGCGGCGCTGTCCCAACGATCGTCGACTTCGCTTGCCAGCGCCTTGTCGATCGCGGCTTCCAGCGCCGGCGGAACATCGTGGCGCACCGACGACAAGCGTGGCACGTCGCACATCTGCACCGCGCGCAACATGTCGAGCTCGCTCTTGCGGAAGAACAGGCGCTGCCCGGTGATGAGCTCCCACGCGCACACGCCGAGCGAGAAGATGTCGCTGCGGCGATCGAGCGGCTTGGCGCGCGCCTGCTCGGGCGACATATAGGGAATTTTGCCTTTGAGCGTGCCGGCGTTGGTCTGCGCGCGGGCGACGATGGCCTGCGACTTGGCGATGCCGAAGTCGGCGAGCTTGACGACGCCTTCGTAGCTGACGAGCAGGTTCGCCGGCGTGACGTCGCGGTGGACGACGCCGCGCTCGTGCGCGTGATGCAGCGCTTCGCAGGCGGCGACGAGGATCGTGGCCGCGTCGGCGAGCGGCACCGGCGGGCCGAGCTCGGCGGCGCGGGCGATCAGCCGCGCCAAGTCCTCGCCGCAGACGTACTCCATGGCGAGGTAGTAGCTGCCGTCGTCGACGCCGAAGTCGTGGATGTGGACGATGTGCGGATGGTCGAGCTGCGCCGCCAAGCGCGCCTCGTCGAGGAACATGTTGACGAAATCGGGCTGCGCGGCGAGGTGCGGCAGAATACGTTTCACCGCGAGGCGCTTCTCGAAGCCGCGCGGACCGGGCCGCCGCGCCAAGAACACCTCGGCCATCCCGCCGACGGCTAGCCGCTGGATGAGCTCATATCCTCCAAGTGTGGCGGGCACTCCTCACAGTGTAGTCACCACGCCACTGGTTGCCATTTGGAAATGAGTTACGGTAGTTACGGATCGCCGATCGGCGGCGATAAACGCGTTCCATTGGCGATTTCGCGGAAGCTGAAACACGTTCTATTTTGGGTGACGACCGCCGCTAATAGACGGTGAGCTCGGCGATCGACCACCAATTGGCGGCGCTGCCGGTCTGCACGATCTTGAAGTAGCGCGCGGTCGTCGGCGTGAACGCGATGTCGACGACGTTGGTCGTGCCGGTGCCGCTGGCGATGGCGCTGCCCCAGCTCGTGCCGTCGCTGGAGACGAACAGCTGGTAGCCGCGCGGATAATCGCCGGCGCTCGTGCCGTCGTCGAGCGTGATGAGCGAGATCGTCTTGGCGGCGAGCATGTCGACGGTGAACGTCTGGCCGCTGGTCTGCGCGACGCCGGTCGTCCAGCGCGTGGCGATGTTGCCGTCGATGGCGTTGCCGACGACGTCGGTGGTCGAGCTCGGCGACGCTTTGAGCGCCCAGCCGGTCGGATCGAGCGACGCGACCGCGTAGACGTTGAGCTCGCCGACGGACCACCAGCTGGCGCCGGTGCCGGTCTGCACGATCTTCAAGTAGCGCGCGGTCTCGGTCGCGAAGCGGATGGTCGTGAGCGCCGACGTGCCCGAGCCGTTGGCGATCGACGTGCCCCAAGTCGTGCCGTCGGTGGAGACGTAGACTTCGTAGCCGCGCGGATAGTCGTTGGTGCTGCTGGTGGCGTTGAGCGTGACCTCGGCGAACGTCTGCGGCTTCTGCATGTCGATGACGAGCTGCTGGCCGGCGGTCTGCGCGGCGCCGGTCGTCCAGCGCGTCGTCGGGTCACCGTCGAGCGCGTTGCCGGCCGAGGCCGAGCTGGCCGCGGGCAATGCGGCGGCGGTCCAACCGGCGCGCGACAGCGGCGCCGCCGAAGCGGCGATCGAGCCCAAGTCGGGCGACGACGTGACCGCGAAGTCGGCGGGCTTGGTCGGCGGGCTCAAGTCGGCAGGCACGCTCAAGTCGGCGCCGACGCTCATGTCGGCGGGCGGCGGCGCGATGCCGGTGCCCGACGGCGAGTCGTAGACGTTGAGGTCGTCGATGGAGAACCAGCTGGAGCTGCCGGCGGTCAAGACGATGCGCAGGTAACGCGCCGTCGTCGTCGGCAGCAGAGATCGACCAACTTTGGTTCGTGGCCGCGCCGCTGACGATCGGGCTCGACCAGGTTTGCCCGTCGTTCGAGGTCACGAGCTGCCAGCCGGCCGCGTAGTCGCCGTTGCCGCCGGCGAGCACGCCGACCTCGTTGAACGTCTGTGGCGCGCCGAGGTCGAGCTGGAACCACTGCCCGGCCGCTTGCGGAACGCCGGTCGTCCAGCGCGTCGTCAAGTCGGCGTCGATGGCGTTGGCCGGCGGCGAGCCGTTGGCGCTCAGCGACGCCGACGCCACCCAGCCCGTGCGCGACAACACCGGCGCCGGATCGAGGCTATACGCCGTCAGCTGCGCGCTCTCGTCGAGCACGTAGAGGATGCCGTTGGCGACGACCGGGCTCTCCCAATGGATCTTGCCGATGGTGCCGTCGCTCCACAGCTGCGCGCCCGTCGTCGGTGACAGCGCGTAGACTTTGTTGGTCGTCGAGTAATAGAGGACGTTGTTGGCGAGGAGCGGCGAGCCGCCGCCGGTGTCGAATTGCCACATCGTCTGCAAGGACGGATTGCCCGAGCCGTCGATGAGCAGCTTGAACGCGGCCAAGCCGTTGGTCGGGCTGGCGACGAACGCCCAGGTCGAGTTGTCGGCCGGGTTGACCCACGTCGGCACGGCGTTCTGCACTTGACCGCCTTGCGGCAGCGCCATCGAGAAGAGCTCGCCGGCGACGTGGCCGGGACCACCCTGACCGCTCATGTTGTCGAGGTTGATGATGCGCAGCATGGCGTCTTTGCCCGACTGCAGCGCGATGTGCGGATACTTCGACCCGCTGTTCAACAGGAGCGCCGGCGCCGTCGAGCCCAAGTCGAGATCGGCGTTCTGCAGCGTCTGATAATTGGTCGGCGTGTAGCTGTCGAGCGGCTGCCCTTGGCCGTTGCCGGTGCCGTCGGGATTGAGCGCGAGCAGCGAGTCGCCCCAGGTGAACGTGGCCGGGTTGAACGTGCCGTTGCCGGTGCCGGCGAGGATGCGGTTGGAGTCGGAGTCGTAGACGATGCCGACGCGCGCCCACAGCGCCGACTGGATGATCGCGCAGTCGCCCGCGCCGCCGTTGACGAAGTGGACCGGGCGATTGCTGCAGGCGGCGTTGAAGACGTTCTGCGCGCCGGTGTTCAGGTTGACGGTGGTCAAGTGGCCTTGATAGGTGCCGCCGTCGCCGATGAAGGCGCTCGTGGCCATGTACAAGTAGTTGACGCCGTTGGCGGTGGCGGTGGCGATGGCGGAGCTGCCCTTCTCGATCGTCGGCTTGAGGGTGACGAGCTGCGGGAAGCCGGTGGTCTTGAGCTCGTTGCCGGTGGCGACGTCGAACTTGTGCACGTAGCCGTCGACGCCGTAGCTGTAGACGAACGCGCGCGACGGATCGACCGCCGCCGACGACGACGTAATCTGCGTCGCCGTCGCCGGCTGCGCCGACCACACGGTGGCGCCGGTGTGCGCGTCGAGCGCGACGATGTGGCCCGCTTTCGTCGTCACGAACGCGAGGTCGCGCACGCCGCCGGTGGCGGTCTGCGCGGCCGTCAAGATCGCGGGCGCGCCGTCGCCGACCGCGGGCAAGGTGACGCGAAAGATCTGCTTCAAGCCGCTGACGTTGCTCGGGCTGATGCGGCTCTCGAGCGTGTTGTTGCCGCTGCGCCGGACGTCGCCGTAGAACTGCAGCCAGTCGTAGTTGGCGGCGAGCGCCGACAAGCGACGCTGGGCATCGCTGACGCCGGAGCCGTGATTGTCGGTGCGAGCACAGCTGCCGAACGTGAATGCGAGGGCGAGCGAGAAGCTGCAGGTGCCGAGCCGGCGGGCGCGTGAATGCATTCCATCCTCCATCGAGGACGAGACTCTAAGCACTCGATCGTGTCGTCGCCGTGATTTCACGATCGACGCGCTGCTCTGCAAATCACGACGCGGAGATGCGCGATCCGCTAGCGGAAAGTCTGAGCCGCAGCGACGGCTACTCGTCGACGTTGGCGATGCCGTACTTCTTGATCAGCCGGTGCAAATACACGCGGTCGAGGCCACCTTCGCGCGCCGCCTTCGACACGTTGCCGCCGGCGCGCCGCAAGAGCTGCACGACGTAATCGCGCTCCCACGACGCGATCAGCCGCTCTTTGGCCTCGCGGAAGCCTTCGTTGCCGACGGTCGGCCAAGCGTGCGCGCCCGAGCCGTGCGTGTTCGGCGGCGCCTCCAAACCGAGCAGCGACGGATGCAGCACGCGATTTTGCCCCATCAGCGACAGGCCGCGGTCGATGACGTTCTTCAGCTCGCGCACGTTGCCCGGCCAGTCGTATTCGGTGAACAGCGCCAGCGTCTCCGGCGGAATCTCGACGTCCTTGCCGTGCAGGAAGCGGCCCACGAGCGCCGGGATGTCCTCTTTGCGCTCGCGCAAGGGCGGCAGCGTCACGCGCACGACCGCCAGCCGATGGTAGAGATCGTCGCGAAAACGGCCCGCCTTGGCCTCTTCGCGCAGGTCGCGGTTGGTGGCCGCGATGACGCGCACGTCGACGTCGCGATAGTGCGCCGCGCCCACGGGCTTGATGCGCCGCGACTCGAGCGCGCGCAAGAGGCGCGGCTGCATGTCGAGCTCGAGCTCGCCGATCTCGTCGATGAAGATGGTGCCGCCGTGCGCCTGCGCGAACGCGCCTTCGCGATCGCGGTCGGCGCCGGTGAACGCGCCGCGCACGTGGCCGAACAGCTCGGACTCGATGAGCGAGCGCGACACGCCGGCCAGATCGCAGACGACGAACGGCCCTTTGGCGCGCGGCCCGGCGGCGCGAATCGCCTCCGCGCACAGCTCCTTGCCGGTGCCGGTCTCGCCTTCGATGAGCACGGCCACGTCGGACTGCGCCACCAGCTCCAGCATGGCGAACACTTCGCGCATCTTCAGCGACGGGCCGTCGAGCGCGCCGAAGCGTTCGCGCGTCGACGGCAAGATCGGGTGCGAGCGCTCGGTCGTGGCCAGCTTGAGCTCGCTGCCGCCGACGGTGACGACCGCGCCCGGGCCGACCGTCACCTCGTTGAACTGCGCGCCGCCGAAGAAGCTGCCGCTGGTCGAGCCCAAGTCTTTGACGACGACGCCGCGCGCGCCCATCTGCAGCTCGAGGTGCTGGCGCGACACCGCGCTGTCGCTGAGCACGAGGTCGCAATGCGGCGCGCGCCCGACGAAATAGGTGCCGCGCTCGAGCTCCAGCTGCTTGCCTTGATCGGGCCCCGACAGGACGATGACGCGCAGCTTCTCCGGCACCACCGGCGCCTTGCCGGGCGCGGCGATGTCGGTGCGCGGCACCGTATTGGGGTCCCAGTCGTCCGGCGTCACTGCGGCTACGTTAGCACCCAACCTCGCGTGCGGCAGCCTAAACCGCCGCCGTCGCCAAGTCGGATCACGAGCGAGCGGTCAGGATTTTATGTGCAGCGGCTGGTGCCGTTCGAGCGCGGCGGTGGCGCCGTTGAAGAAGATCTTCCACGCCTGGCGCAGCTGCTCGGCGAGGATCTTTTGATCGTCGTCGTAGCTGTCCTCGTCCTCTTCGCTCTCTTCCTCTTCCTCGTCCAGCTCGTCCTTGAGCTCGTCGAGCACTTCCAGGAGCAGCGGCAAGGAGCCGATGCGCAGCTCGGCCACTTCGAAGATGCCGTCGAACTCGACGGGCAGGTAGATGTCGGCGGCGGTGTCGTGACCCTCCAGCCAATCCATGAACTCGGAGAGCGCGGTGTCGTCGAGCCCTTCGGCGACGTGCGCGGGCGCCGAATCATCGGCGCGCGGAAGCTGTGGAGCGCCCGCCTTCTCGAGGTGCGCCGCTAGCTCGGCGATCTCGTCGTCATTGAGGCGATCGGTCAGGGGGGCGATGTCGATCTCGGCCATGCACGATCGCCTAACGGATTTGCCGCTCGCTTGTCAATGTCGCGCACACGAAGTTTGACATCCTGCGCTACACTGGAGTCGATGAACGTCGCTAGGGCCCTGTCGCCGCTCGTCGGTCAAGCGCGCAGCCAGCAGGCCGAAGCCTGCCGCGCCTTTCTGGACGCCGCCCACGCGCGCTTACGCGAGGCGCACTTTGCCGGCGCGCCCGGCGACGAAACGGCGCGTGACTGGGCTTACGCCGCCGACGAAGTGGTGCGCGCGCTCTTCCGCGCCGCGCTGGCCGAGCAGCCGGATCTGCCGGTGGCGCTCGTCGCCGTCGGTGGCTATGGCCGCGCCGAGCTCTGCCCGTACAGCGATCTCGACCTCTGGCTGCTCGTGCCGACGAACGACAAACGCGCGCAGCTATTGGCGGAAGCGATCTTGTACCCGCTCTGGGACTTGAAGCTCGAGGTCGGTCACGCCGTGCGCACGGTCGATGACGCCATCAAGCAGGCCAAGGGCGATCTGACGGCCGCGACTTCGCTGCTCGACGCGCGCTTCCTCGACGGCGATCAGGCGATTTGGGCCGATTTCTTGCGCGCCGTGCCCAAGCTGTTCGAGCGCGACGTCAACGATGTCATCAAGAAGCTGGCCAAGGAAAAGGCGGAGCGTCAGGCGCGCTTCGGCGAGACCGTCTACCTGCTCGAGCCCAACGTCAAGAACGGGCAGGGCGGCTATCGCGACCTCCTGGTCGGCTTGTGGGCGGCCAAGGCGCGCTATCGCGTCGGCGATCTGCCCGATCTGGTCGGCGCCGGCTTGTCGTCGCAGCGGCAGGCGCAGGCGCTGGTGGCGGCGCGACGCTTCTTCTTGGAGATCCGAACGGCGGCGCACTTCGCGGCCAAGCGGAAGCAAGATCGGCTGACCTTCGAGATCCAAGAGGCGATCGGGCCGCGGCTGTTTCCCGAGCCGCGGCCGTCGTCGCACGAGGGCGTCGAGAGCGCAGTCGAGCCGTCGGTCGAGGCGCTGATGCAGCACTATTTCGTGCACGCCAAGACGGTGCAGCGCGAGACCGATCGCATCTTGGCGCGCTGCCTCGTCGAGCCGCAGAAGAAGCCGACCCTGCGGCCGATCGACGCCTCGTTCACGCTCTTCAACGGCAAGCTGGCGCTGACCGATCCCGACGTCTTCAAGCGTCGTCCGTCGGAGATGCTGCGCATTTTCAACGTCGCGCTCGACTCCGGCGCCGAGATCTACGGCCATACGCAAGATCTCATCGTCGAGCAGGTGGCGCAGGCGACGTTGACCGACGATCCGCTGGCCGGGCGCGAGCTCATGAAGCTCATCGCCGACGACCGCGACAAGCGCAACCCGTCGCTGCTCGAGCAGGCGCACGATCTCGGGCTCTTGGCCGCGGTCATGCCCGAGTTCGCGCCCTGCACCGGCCGCGTGCAGCACGACCTCTACCACGTGTTCACCGTCGACCAGCATCAGCTGTACGCGGTCGGGCGGCTCAAAGCGTTGGCGCGCGGCGAGCTCGGCGAGGAGATGCCGACGGTGACGCAGGCGATGTCGGAGGTCAAACGGCGCGCGCCGCTCTATCTCGGCACGCTGCTCCACGACGTCGGCAAGCCGCTCGGCAAAGGGCACTCGGAGACGGGCGCGCGACTGGCGGTCGCGATCGCGACGCGGCTCGGCCTGTCGCCCGAAGACGTGTCGCAGACGGAATTCCTCGTGCGCAAACACCTCCTGCTCTCGCATCTGTCGCAGCGCCGCGACTTGAACGACGTGGCGATGATCGCGAATTTGGCGCAGGAGCTGACCGACGAAGAGACGCTGCGCGAGCTGTATCTGCTGACGGTGGCCGACATGTCGATGGTGGCGCCGGGCAACTTGACCGAGTGGAAAGAGCAGCTCCTGCGCGAGCTGTACACGCGCACGCTCGGGTTTTATCGGCGCGGCCCGGACTTGGCGGGCCACGGCGGCGTCGACGAGCAGGCGGCGCTGGTGGCGCGGCGGCGCAAGCGCGTGGCCGAGCTCATGGGCACGAGCGAGGACGAGCTGGCGAGCTGGTTCGCGTCCTTGCCCGATCGCTACGTCACGCTGACCCAGCCGCGGCAGATCGCGCGCCACGTGCAGCTGTCACGCCGTCGCAAGGGCCCGGTGGCGATCGAAGTCGTGCATCGGCCGCGCAAGGCGGTCAGCGACTTCACCGTCTGCGCCGACGACGCGCCGGGCCTCTTGGCGAAGATCGCCGGCGTGCTCGTGGCCCATCGCGTCGACGTCTTGCAGGCGCAGATTCACACCCGCGTGGTCGACGGCGTGGTCGTCGAGGCGCTGGACACGTTCATGACGCGCGATCGCTACGGCCGGCCGATCACCGATCCGGCGCGCTGGCAGCGCGTCGAGGCCGATCTGACGCGCGTGCTCGGCGGCTTGGCGACGGTGGCGCAGGTGATCGACGAGCGGCGCGAGAAGTCGTCGCTGCCCGAGCGCGTCGTGCCGCAAGTGCGCACCGAGATCACCGTCGACAACGACGTCTCGGCCGACTTCAGCGTCGTCGACGTCTACACGCACGATCGCTTGGGCGTCTTGTATACGATCACGCAGACGCTGGCGCAGCTGAAGCTCGACATTCAGCTGTCGAAGGTCTCGACCGAGGGCTCGCGCGCCGCCGACGTGTTCTACGTGCGCGAAGGCCACGGCGGCAAGCTCGACGCCGAGCGCGTCGACGAGGTGAAGCTGGCGCTGGCCGAGGCGATCGGCCACTTGCAGTCGCGCGCCTGATGTCGTCGGCGCCGCCCAGCCGCGCGAGCGAAGAGCCGCGGCGCGCGCCGATTCCCGGCCACTGCCTCAACTGCGACCGGCCCGTCACCGACAACTTCTGCGCCCACTGCGGGCAGGAGAACAGCGACTATCGCGTGTCGTTGAAGCGCCTCATGGGCGATCTCTTCGACGAGCTGTTTCAGCTGGAAGCGCGGGTGTGGCGCTCGCTCATGCACCTGTTCCGCCATCCGGGCCGCTTGACCGCCGATTACAACGACGGCCGCCGCGTCCGTTACACCTCGCCCTTGCGGCTGTATTTGATGGCCAGCGTCACCTACTTCTTCGTCGCGGCGCTCATGCCGCCGAGCGCCTCGGACGTGAAGATCGACTTCGGCGACGGCGAGCAGACCTTCAAGGAGCTGGGCGCGCCCAAGAGCGGCTTCGACCGCTTCGTCCGCGACCGCCTCGGCCTCCACGACGGCATGCAGCTGCGCGACGTGCAACGCCACACCAACGAAGTGCTGCTGGCGAACGCGCCCAAAGTCATGGCCGTGCTCGTGCCGCTGTGCGCGCTCCTGACGCTGGCGCTGTTTCGCCGGCCGCGCCGCTACTTCGTCGAGCATTTGGTGCTGGCGCTGCATCTGCACGCGGTCGCGTTCTGGCTGCTGCTGGTGGCGCTGCTGACGCGTTGGGAGCACGCCTCGATGCTGGCGCTGCTCTTGGCCGGCGTCTGGATGCTGCTGGCGTTGCGCGCGCTCTTTTCGCAGCCGTGGTGGCTCACCATCTTCAAGAGCGGGCTCATGGCGACGATCTACCTGACCTTCGTCGCCATCGGCATCGTCGTGGCGCTGATGATTCAGGTCTTCTCGATCGCGCGCTTGAGCTCGGCGGCGTCGGCGAAGCGCTTGGCCGGCTCCTTCTCGAGCGCCTGCAAGATGACGCGCTCGAGCGGCTCGGGCAGCTCGGGACGCAAGGAGCGCGGCGCCCGCGGCGGCTCCGACACGTGCGCGAAGCCAATCGCGATCGGCGTCTCGCCGGCGAACGGCGGCCGCCCGGCGAAGATGTGGTAGCCGAGCGCGCCCAGCGAGTAGACGTCGGTGCGCGCGTCGCACGGCAGCCCGCGCACCTGCTCGGGCGCCATGTATTCGGGCGTGCCGACGATGAGCCCGGTCGCCGTCATGCCGGCCATGAACGTCGCCTTGGCCAGCCCGAAGTCGATCACTTTGGCCCGCCGCTCGGCGTCGAGCAGCACGTTCGACGGCTTGAGATCGCGGTGCACGACGCCGGCCGCGTGCGCCGCCGACACGCCGTCGCAGATCTGCGCCATGAGCAGCCGCGCCTCGTCGATGCGCAGCACGCTCACGCGCTGCAGATAGGTCGCCAGCGTCATGCCGTCGACGAACTCCATCGACAGCAGCAACAGCGCGCCATCCTCGACGAGATCGTGGATGCGGATGACGTTGGGATGCGTGACTTTGCGCGCCGCCGACACTTCGCGGCGAAAGCGATCGGCGGCCGCCTCGGCGTCGACCGCCATCGCCGAGTTGATGATCTTGAGCGCCACGCGCTCGGCCAGCTTCTCGTCGGCGGCCAAGTAAACCGCGCCCATTCCGCCGCGGCCGAGCTCGCGCTCGATCGTGTAGCGGCCGGCGATCTTTTGCCCCGGCTGCAGCGCCGTCGCCAACAAGGAGCCGCGCGCGATCGCCAAATTTTCCGGCAGCGCCTTGCCCGCCGTGGCGCCACCGATGGGCGGCAGCGCGCCGATCGACGACTGCGCCGCCAACAACTTATTGAGCCGCGCGTTGAGCTCGAGATCGACCGAGCAGACGATGCTCTCCAAGTTCTGCACGCGCGCCTCGAGCTGCTTGCGCTCCTCGCGCTCTTTTTCGCGCGCTTCGAGCTGCTTCGGATCGTCGCGACCTCCCTTGAGCAGCGTCTGCTTTTTGAAGCGGAGGTAGCTGGCGAAGCCGGCGAAGCCGAACGTGCTGCCGAAGACGATTGCCACGACCAGCACCGTCGTAAAATCCATACCGCGTGATACCGTACGCGCCATGCGCAAGCAAGCCTTGGTGCCGGCACTCCTCCTCGTCGCTGCCGTTGCTCATGCCGCCGCCCCCGATGACGCGCTCGTCGACGAAGGCTCGCAGAAGCTGCAAGCGGGCGACGTCGCCGGCGCGCTGGCGCTGTTCGACAAGGCGCAAAAGCAGGCGCCGCGCGACCCGCGGCCGCACTATTTGGCGGGCGTGGCGCTGCAGAAGCGGAACGACGGCGTCGGCGCCGAGCGCGAGCTGCGCGCGGCGTTGATGCTCGATCCCAAGCTGCCCGAAGTGCGCAACGAGCTGGGCGCGCTCTTGAACGAGCGGCGCCGCTTTGCCGATGCCGCCGTCGAGCTCAAGCGCGCCGTCGCCGAGAAGCCGGACCTGGCCGAGGCCTGGTTCAACTTGGGGCAGGCGGCGCTGATGACCAAAGACTGCGCGACCTCGCTCGACGCCTATGCGCGCGCGGTCAGGCTGTCACCGTCGGACGGCGACGGCTACATCAGCCAGTCGGTGGCCGCGCGGCGCTGCAAGAAGCTCGACGTCGCGACGCAGTCGGCGCGCATGGCGGTCAAGCTGGCGGCGTCGAACCCGGCCACTCACTTGAACTTGGGGCTGACGCTGGAAGCCGCCGGCAAGCTCGACGACGCCGTCGCCGAATACACGCTGGCGACGCGCATCAAGCCCGACTACGCGACGGCCTGGTGGAGCCTCGGCCTGTGCGAGCTGCAGCGCAAGAAGCCCGACGCCGCCATCGTCGCGCTCGAGAAAGCGCGCAATTTGTCGCCGACGGCGGCCCGCATCGCCGACTTGGGCGTGGCCTATCGCGACAAGGGTGACTTGAAGCGGGCGCAGTCGCTGTTCGCCGAGTCTTTGGCCAAAGATCCCCGCTATGTGCCGGCGCATTGGCATATGGCGCAGGTGCTCTCGGCCCAGCATCAGTGTGGCGAGCTACGGAAGGAATTGGCGAAGCTGCCCGCCGAAGACGCGCAGGGCGAAGCGGCACGAAAATTGACCAGCGAGTGCAAATGAAACCTGCTAGTCTCACGCGGTAACACGATGCCGCCGCGCAAGGACCTGGGCGCGCTCCTCGTCGACGAGGACGTGCTGGACCCAACGGACCTCGAGCGCCTCCGCGAGCATCGCCCGCTCTGGTCGGCGCTGATCGAGGCCGAGCTGGCGACGGCGGATCAGATCTTCCGCCTGCTCTCGACGCGTTTCGGCGTTCCGGTCGTCTCCGACGAGCGGCTGGGCGAGGTGCAGCTGCCCGATCCGTTCAGGCGCACCTTGTCGCGCACCGAAGCGTTGGCGGCGGGCCTCTTGCCGATCGATCTCTCGGGCGACGGTCAGCGGGCGACGGTGGTCATGGTCGATCCGTCGGACGAGGCGACCTTGGCCGACTTCTTGACGATGGTGCGCGTCCCCGAGGGGCGCGCGCTGCTCGGCCGCCGCGACACGGTGCTGCGCGCCATCGATCGCTGCTTCGGCGACTCGACGGCGGTGGTGACGCCGCTGGCGCCGCCGCGCAAGCGACAGACCGGCCCGATGGCGCCGATTCGCGGCCCGGCGCCGCCGCCGACGCCGCCGGTCCCGACGCACACGCCGGCGCACTCGATGAAGGCGGTCAGCGACGACGACGTGACCGGCACCGTCAAGATCGATCCGCAAATGCAGGCGGAGATGCAGCGGCTGCCGCGGCAGATGCTGCACGCCGATCCGTTGACGCCGATGCCGCAGGTGCAGCAGAAGCGACCGCGCCGGCCGACGCCGATCGCCGGCACGCCGGCCGCGTCGCCGGTGACGGCGCAAGTGAGCAACCCGACGGTGACGACGCCACCGCCGCCGCCGATGGAAGCGCCCGAGAGCGACAAAGAGGCGCTGCGCAACGAAGAGCGGCTCACCCGCGCGCTCGTCGAGACGGTCGAGGCGCTGGCGTCGGAGCTGGAGGCGCGGCTCGTCGGTGGCGCCGGCCAAGGCGCGGAGATGGCGCGGCTTTCGCGGCGGGTCGGGCGGCAAATGGGCCTCAGCCGCCGCGCCGCGGACGAGATCGGCGTTGCGGCGCAGCTTTTTGTGCTAGATCGCCTGATGCGCAACATCGAGGGCGTGACCAGCGCCGACCTCTTCGGCGAGCTGGGTTGGGCCGCGGCCGGCGAAGGTGGCCTGGTGCCGATGCTGCGCTCGCTGACGGCGGTCGCGTCCGGCTTCGGGCGAGCGTCGGGCGGACAGCCGCCGCTCGGCACGCGCATCATCGGCGCCGTCGCCGATTACGTCGAGCTGGCGGCGTCGGCGGCAGCGCCCGATTTGGACACGGTGTCGCAGCTGTTGCGCGCGTCGCCGGCCGGCGCCAGCGTCGTCGACGCGCTGTTACGCGTGCTCGAGAGCGAGCGCAACGACGTGACGCCGGCGACGCCGACGATGACGGCGACCAGCATGCTGCGCGACGGGCAAGGCCAAGGGGATGACACGCCGCCGACGCCGACCCCATCGCCGGCGCCGCGCGCGCCGTCCGAGTCGCCGCTCGATACCGAAAAGACCATTCGCAAGCAGATGCCCCGCAAAAAAGAAGGAGAATGAGAGCAATGCTCGGTGATTCACCACTTCCAGAAGCGCTGACGTTCGACGACGTCCTACTCTTGCCCGGCGAATCGGATGTTCTGCCGCGCGATGTCGACGTCAAGACGCGGCTGACCGAGCGCATCACGCTGCACATGCCGCTCGTGTCGTCGGCGATGGACACCGTCACCGAGGCGGACACGGCGATCACGATGGCGCGCGAAGGCGGCCTCGGCGTCGTGCACAAGAACCTGACCATCGAGCAGCAGGCGCGCGAGGTGCAGAAGGTCAAGCGCGCCGAGAGCGGCATGGTCTTCGATCCCGTCGTCGTCAGCCCGGACGAGAAGCTGGCCGGCGCCATCGCCATCATGCGCTCGTCGGGCGTCAGCGGGCTGCCGGTCGTCGTCGACGGCAAGCCGGTCGGCATCTTGACCAACCGCGACGTCCGCTTCGAGCGCAACTTGGAGCAGCGCGTCCGCGACGTCATGACCAAGGACGTCATCACCGTCCCCGAAGGCACGGGCGTCGAGAAGTCGAAGGAGCTGCTGCACAAGCATCGCATCGAGAAGTTGATCGTCGTCGATGGCAGCGGGCGCATGAAGGGGCTCATCACCGTCAAGGACATCGACAAGGCCGAGAAGCATCCGCAGGCCGCCAAGGACGAGCACGGGCGACTGCGCGTCGCGGCTGCCGTCGGTGTCGGCGACGATCGCGACGCGCGCGTGCAGGCGCTGTTGAACGCCGGCTGCGACGTCATCGTCGTCGACACGGCGCACGGCCATTCGCGCGGCGTCATCGAGGCCGTGCGCATCATCAAGTCGACGTTCCCGACGGCGCAGATCATCGCCGGCAACGTCGCCACCGCCGAGGCGTACATCGCGCTCGTCAAGGCCGGCGCTGACGGCGTCAAAGTCGGCATCGGGCCGGGCAGCATCTGCACGACGCGCGTCGTCGCCGGCGTCGGCGTTCCGCAGATCACGGCCATCGACGAGTGTGCCAAGGCCGCCAACAAGTACGGCAAGCCCATCATCGCCGACGGCGGCATCAAATATTCGGGCGACGTCGCCAAGGCCATCGCCGCCGGCGGCCACACCGTCATGATCGGCTCGCTGTTCGCCGGCACCGACGAGGCGCCGGGCGAAGTCATCTTGTACCAAGGGCGCAGCTACAAGCAGTACCGCGGCATGGGATCGATCGGCGCCATGCAGTCGGGCTCGAAAGATCGCTACTTCCAGTCGCACGTGTCGACGACCGAGCCGGAGCAGGCGCGCAAGCTCGTGCCCGAAGGCATCGAAGGCCGCGTGCCCTACAAAGGCCCCTTGTCGCAGTCGATCTATCAGCTGATCGGCGGCTTGCGCGCGTCGATGGGCTACACCGGCTGCAAGACGATCGAAGAGCTGCGCACGAAGGCCAAGTTCATCAAGATCTCGTCGGCGGGGTTGCGCGAGTCGCACGTGCACGACGTCATCATCACCAAAGAAGCGCCGAACTACCGGATGGAGCGCGAATAGTGCGGCGAGTGGGGTTGGCAGGTGTGGCGTTGGCCGTCGGCTGCTTTGGCGGCATGGCGTTTCGCGAGGTCGTCTTCCCGGCGCGCGCGGCGAGCGGCCCGACGTTCGGCTACAAAGTCGTCACCGCCGCCGATCTCGTCGAGACGGTGCGCAAGCGGAATCCGGCGTTCGCCGACGCCGACAAGCGCACCGCGCTCGAGGAGGGGTTGGCCGGATTCGGGCGCGCCGGTTGGCGTTACGCCGGCTGCTTGCAGAACGGCGCGTTCGGCGGCATGTACGGCATTCCCGGCGGCTTCATGTGCGATCAGCTCATCTTCGAGCAGGGCGCCGCCGCGGGATCGCCGCCGATCGTGTCGAGCGCGGCGACGTCGGTGGCGCCGACCGCGATCGAGCCGCCGACGCCGAATCCGGCGATGCATCATTGATGGGCGCGGGATGAGCCTGCCCGACTATCGCGTCTCGGCGGCCGCGACGAACGAGGCCATGGCCGTCGCGGCGCGAGTGCGCGCCTGGCAGGCGCAGCGCGGCGTCGAGGGCACGGAGCTGGCGCGGCTGCACGCGTGGATGCGTCACGCGGTCGTCTATCACTCGAACGCGCTCGATGTGTTCGGCGAAGACGCGCTGACCGAAGTCGAGACCAAGACCGTGCTCGTCGACGGACGCACGGTGCCGAAGTCGCTGCGCCAGCATTTGTGGGCCGTGAACATGTCGGTGGCCTGCGATCGCGTCGAGAGTTGGGGACAGGACGCGGCGCCGATCGACGAAGCGCAGCTGCTCGCGCTCAACGGCATTCTCTTGCGCGGCATCGACGAGGCGGGCGCGGGCAGCTATCGCACCGTCGCCGTCTACTTGACCGACGCCGCGTTCGAGCCGCCGCCGGCCGAGGAAGTGCCGCGGCAGATGCGCGCCTTCGCCGCTTGGCTGCGCGAGCCGCACACGACGGCGAGCGACAACGCGCTCGTGCAGGCGGCGCGGCTGCACGCCTGGTTCGAGACGATTCACCCGTTCGTCGACGGCAACGGGCGCGCCGGCCGGCTGCTGGTCGACTTGTGGCTGCTCAAGCACGGCCTCTTGCGGGCGCTCGTGCGCGCCGAGTCGCGCGGGCGTTATCGCGAGGCGCTGCGCGCGGCGCAGGCGACGGGCGAGCTGTCGCTGCTGGTGCAGCTGTTCACCGAGAGCGTAGGCATGATGCTGGCCGAGCACGAACGCGCCAGCCAACCGAGGTAAAACAACGTCCATGAGCAGTCGTGAGCTGGTCCTCATCCTCGATTTCGGTTCGCAATACACGCAGCTGATCGCGCGCCGCATTCGCGAGCTGAAGGTCTATTGCGAGATCCATCCCTTCGACATTTCGATCGAGAAGATCCGCATGATGTCGCCGCGCGCCATCGTGCTGTCGGGCGGTCCGTCGTCGGTCTACGAAGCGGGCGCGCCGACGGTGCACAAGGCGCTGTTCGAGCTCGGCCTGCCGACGCTCGGCATCTGCTACGGCATCCAGCTCATGGCCAAGCTGCTCGGCGGCAACGTGCAGCCGGCCGACAAGCGCGAATATGGCCGCGCGCACGTGCGCATCAACGAAAAGGGCGCCCGCTCGCCGCTCTTCCACGGCTTCGCGGCCGGCGAGGATCTGGCGGTGTGGATGTCGCATGGTGACCGGGTCGAGTCGCTGCCGCACGGCTTTACGCTCATCGGCGAGAGCGACAACGCGCCCAACTGCGTGACCGCCGACGACGATCGGCGCATGTACGGCGTGCAGTTCCATCCCGAGGTCGCGCACACGCCGCGTGGCGGCGAGATCTTGTCCAACTTCCTCTTTCGCGTCTGCCAGCTGTCGCCGACGTGGACGATGGCGTCGTTCGCCGAGGAAGCGGAGGTGCACATTCGGCAGCAGGTCGGGCCCAAAGGGCGCGTCATCCTCGGCCTGTCGGGCGGCGTCGACTCGTCGGTGGCGGCGAAGCTGCTGTTGAACGCGATCGGCGAGCGGTTGACCTGCATCTTCGTCGACAACGGCCTGTTGCGGCAGGGCGAGCGCGCGGGCGTCGAGGCGCTGTTCGCGGGCGCGTTCAAGGCCGATCTGCACGTCGTCGACGCCGAGGCGCGCTTCTTGTCGGCGCTGGCCGGCGTCACCGATCCCGAGCAGAAGCGCAAGATCATCGGGCGCGAGTTCATCGCCGTCTTCGACGAGGAGGCCAAGCGCATCGACGGCGTGGAGTTCTTGGCGCAAGGCACGCTCTATCCCGACGTCATCGAGAGCGTGTCGCACAAAGGGCCGTCGGCGACGATCAAGTCGCACCATAACGTCGGCGGTTTGCCGGCGCACATGAAGCTGAAGCTGGTCGAGCCGCTGCGCGAGCTGTTCAAGGACGAAGTGCGCGAGCTCGGCGCCGAGCTGGGCTTGCCGCGGCCGGTCTTGTGGCGCCAGCCGTTTCCCGGCCCGGGTCTGGCCGTGCGCATCCTCGGCGAAGTCACGAAGCTGCGCTGCGACCTGTTGCGCCGCGCCGACGCCATCATCGACGAGGAGATTCGCGCCGCCGGCTTGTACGACAGCATTTGGCAGTCGTTCGGCGTCTTGTTGCCGGTCAAGTCGGTGGGCGTGATGGGCGATCAGCGCACCTATGCCGACGCGTTGGCGTTGCGCGCCGTGCACTCCAAAGACGGCATGACCGCCGATTGGGTGCCGCTGCCGTACGAGCTGCTCGGGACGATCAGCCGCCGCATCATCAACGAGGTGCACGGCATCAATCGCGTCGTCTACGACATCACGTCGAAGCCGCCGGGAACGATCGAGTGGGAGTGAGCCTGCCGGCGCTGGTGTTCGTCGCGTTCGCGGTGCCGACGGCGGTGGCGCGCACGGGCGCGACCTACGACGCCGACGCGCACGTGTTGACGGCGAGCGGCGCGGCGGCGGCGGATCTGCGCGCGCCCACGGCGGCGATCGCGCGCGTCAAGGCCGAGCGGCAGGCGCGTACGCAGGCGGAGAAGAAGATCGTGGCCGCGCTCGTGGAGTTGGGCGACGCGGCCGACTTGGAAGGGCTGAACAAGCAGGTCGCGGACGCGAAAGTGGGCGACGAGCGCTATGGCTCCGACGGCTCGGTGCAGCTGACGCTGACGCTGGCGACGGATGAGCTGCCGTTGAAGCGGGCGAAGAAGCACAAGCAGCACGCGGAGTAGCGGCGGCGGCCGGCCGCGCGGGGCGGACGACGCTGGGAAAGCCGGGCGGCGGCTGAGAAGTAAACGGGTGTTTACTTAGGGCTGCGACGGCGTGGCGGGCTCGCGCGTCGCGCCCGGTGGGCGCGCGCGAGGCCGCTCCGTCGGGCCGGCCAGCGGTCGATCGCGCAACAGCGCGCGCGGTTTATCGCGGGCTCGGTCTCGCAGCGCCGACGTTCGCCCCCAGCTTCCGAAGCGAGCGGGACTGCGGCGGCGGTTGGCAGAAAAACGATCATGTCTGTCACTCCTGCCATCGCCGACGGGTGTCTATTCGGCGACAGGAGGTTCCCATGAAACGATCGTGCGCTTGGCGCGTCGTCGCCGACGACCTCTTCATCATCCTCAAGCCCTTGTCGCGCGGCACGCACACGCTGACGACGCACATCGTGAACACCGACGGCGACGTCTTCGACCGCACGCGCACGATCACGTCCGACTGAGCGTTCGCGTCCGGGGCTGTCACTCGTGCGGGACGCGGCCAGCGGCAAACCGGCAAGCGGACCAAGCCGTCGCCGGCGCGGCGTCGTTCCGTGATCAAGGGGGACCCTATTGGCTGTTCCAGTAGGGCGGCACGGAACGTCGGTCAGGCCAGGCTCTGGCTCGGGAATTACGGCAGTGATTCCCGAGTCAGAGCGGGCAGGGCGAGGTTTTGCCGCAGCAGAGCGTGCCGCAGCCGCTGCCGTTGGGCAGGACGGGGCCGCCAGTCGCGCACGTGTTGCCGTCGGTGCAGGCGGCGGTCGTGCCGCAGCGACAGGTGGTGGTCTTGGCGTCGCAGAACTCGCCGGCGCCGCAGCAGACGCTGCCGCAGCAGGCGCCGCTCGTGCATTGGCTGCAGGTCGACTTGCAGACGAGGCCGCCCATGTCGTCGCTGCCGCTGCTGCCGCCGCCGCCGGCGGAACCGCCGTCGCCGCCGTGCGGCAACGTGCTCGCGCCACAGCCGCCCAAGAGCACCAAAAGTAGGATCCCCAAGCGCACGCTTCATTGTAACGTGCCGCGCATGAATGTGCTCGCCCGCCTGACCGCCACGCCCGCCCGCCGCACGGCGCTGGCGCTGGCCGGCCTGATGGCGCTGGTCGTGTTGCCCTTCGCCGGTAGCTTCGGGCTGTGGGATCCGTGGGAGACCCATTACGGCGAAGTGGCGCGCCAAATGCTCGCCCGTAACGACTTCATCAGCCTGTGGTGGCCGGGCTCGCCGATCGACCACGTGCCGCGCGGCGAATTTTGGTCCAAGCCGGTGCTGACGTTCTGGCTCGAAGCGATCTCCATGAAGCTCTATGGCTTCGAATGGGCCAACGCGCGCGCCGACGAGCTGGTGACGTCGTGGCGCGCCGAGTGGGCGATTCGCACGCCGGCCATGCTGCTCAGCTTTTGCACGATCGGCGCCGTGTTCGCGCTCCTCCAGCGCATCGCCGGACGACGCGCGGCGGCCATCGGCGGCGTGGCGCTGCTGACGTCGCCGCAGTGGCTGCTGATCACGCGCCAAGGCATGACCGACATGCCGTTCGCGTCGATGATGACCATCGCGCTCTGCCTCGCCGCGCTGGCGCTGCTGGCGCCCGACGAGACGCCGCTGCCGCGTCGCGGCGCCGGCACGCTGTCGTGGCCGCACGCGCCGGCGTTCTACGGCTTTTTGGCGCTGTTCGTCGTGGCTGCGCTGCCGCAGCTGCTCGTCGACTGCATTCAGCTGCGCGCCTTCGTGCCGCTCGGTCGCCGCCAAGTCGTGGTGCCCGGCATCGTGCCGATGGCGCCCTATGTCGCCGGCTTCGTCGTGGCGCTGTGGTGGTGTGCGCGCGCGACGACGAAGCGGCAGCTCTACCTCATGTCGGCCTGGATCTTGTGCGCGCTGGCGTCGCTGGCCAAAGGTCCGGCCGGCCTGGCGCTGCCGGCGATCATCCTCGGCCTGTACCTCGTCTGCGCCGGCCGCTGGCGCGACATCTTGCGTCTGGAAATCCTACGCGGCGCGCTGCTCTACATCGTCGTCGCCTTCCCGTGGTGGCACGCCAATCTCATCCGTCACGGCGCGCCCTTTTGGAACGAGCAGATCGGCGACAACTACATGAACCGCGCCACCGGCCGCAACGGCGACCGCGGCATGTTCGACTACTACTGGCAATACCTGGGCTACGGCATCTTCCCGTGGACGGGACCGGCGCTGCTCGGCTCGCTGGCCGCGTTCTTCCGCCCGGCGACGGCGCGACAGGCGTTGGCGCGCTTCGCGCTCGTGTGGATGGCCGTCGACGTCGTCACCATCACGCTCGTCAACACCAAGTTCCACCACTACGTCCTGCCCGCGCTGCCGGCGGCGATCATCTTGGCCGCGCTGTTCCTCGACGACGTCTTGACCGCGCCGCGCCGCTGGCACGCGGCGGCGTTGGCGCTCGTCGCCGCGCCGCTGACCTTCGCCGCCGGCCGCGACCTGTCCGCGTTTCCGCCGCGCTTTCTGTTCATGTTCGACTACGACTACGTGCTCAACCCCGGCGTCGGGCGTCCGTGGCCGACGGGCGCGCAATACGGCGGGCGCTTCGAATACGGCACGCCGCTCATGCTCTTCGCCATCGCCGGCGGGCTCGCCGTCGCGGCGTTGGCGTTCGTGGCCGCGCGCGGTCGGGCGGTCGCCGATCCCGACGAGCCGGCGCCGGCCGCCGGCCGCGTGCTCGCGGTCGTCGGCGCGACGCTGGTCGCGCTCGCGGTCGGCATGGCGGTCGCGCCGTCGACCGTCAACGGCGCGGCGCCGTCGTTCTCGGCGGCGCTGTGGCTCGTGCCCTGCGTCTTCATGCTCGGCGGCCTCGCGCTCGTCGCGCAAACGACGCGCGGCTCGGCGGCGTGGGCCATCGCCGCGGTCGCCATCATCTCGGGCGCCTTCGTCAGCGATCGCTACATGCCCGACCTCGGCCCGCACTGGAGCCAAAAGCACGTCATCGCCGCCTATTACGCCAATCGCCGCGGTCCCGAAGAGCCGCTCGTCGTGTGGAACCTGTATTGGCGCGGCGAGAACTTCTACAGCCGCAACGAAGTCTACGACTCGAGCCACGGCGACATTCCCTGGGCCTGGACCGAGCCCATGAAGGTCGACAAGCCCAAGTTCTGGGAGCACCACAAGGGGCACCGCATCTTCTTCCTCGTCGAGCGCAACAAGCTCGAATCGATGCGCATGCAGCTGCCGCCGACCTCGCGCGTGCTCACCACCGTCGACGAGAGCAACAACAAGC
This sequence comes from uncultured delta proteobacterium, assembly GCA_963785725.1. Lineage (GTDB taxonomy): Bacteria > Myxococcota_A > Polyangia > Palsa-1104 > Palsa-1104 > JAQBQH01. The sequence goes on from CAWAWS010000007.1 coordinate 768,642, forward strand.
TGATCCTCGTGCAAGCGCAGTTCTGACGCCGCAGCCGCGCCGGTCCCACGAGGCCATTCGCCCGCAGCGGCGATCGTCCGACCGTCAGGATCTAGCGCTCGCCCGCCGACGTACTAAGATGCGTCCATGCGCCACCTCGCCATCGTCCTCGCCGTCGGATTCGCGCTGCCGGCGGCGGCGCAGGAGCCGCTCTTCGAAGCGCTCGGCCAAGCCCCCATCGTCGCCGGCGATCGCGTCCGCGCCCGCGAGCGCGCCCTCGACGAAGCGCTGCGTCAGGCGGTCGAGCAAGCGACCGCCACCGTCCTCGAGCCGTCCGAGCTGGTGGCGCGCGCGTCGGACCTGAAGCTGCGCATCTATCCCAAGGCCAAGAATTACGTCACCAATTATCGCATCCTCGACGAGGGGGAGCAGCCGCCGGGCACGTTCCAGGTGCACCTCTCGGCCTCGGTCGCGACGGGCCGGCTGGCGCGCGACCTCTCGGGCGCGACCGCGAGCGCGCCGCCGGCGGCCGCGAAGAAGGCGCGCGCCGTCGTCTGCGCCACCGTCAACGGCGACGGCAGCGACGCCACGCAGGCCGCCGACAAGGCGCTGCGCGAGCTGGTCGCGTCGCGCCGCGTCGATGGCATGCCCGGCCCGCAGCCGTGCGACGCAGCCGGCGTCGCTGCCGTCGTGCGCGCGAGCGCGGCGCAAGCGGCGGTGACCGCCGAAGTCCAAGTCACGCCCGCCGGCGACATTCGCGGCACGACGCTGGCCGCCGCCAACGCGCACGCCGTCGTCAAGCTGGTCGAGCCCGATGGCCGCGTGTCGGCCTCGGGCGACGCCGAGCGCGGCGGCTACGCCAGCGCCGGCGCGCAAGCGGCGACGGCCGCCACGCGCGCCGCCGTCGTCGAAGCGGCGCGCACGATCGATCCCATCTTGGCGCAGCGCTGGTCGACCGATTCCGGGCCGTCGGGCGGCGTCGTCGTGCGCGTGACCGGCCTGTCGCGCTGGGCCGAATACGTTGCGTTGACGCGCGCGTTGGGCGCGCTGCCGGGCGTCGCCGCCGTCGAGCCGCGGCGCTTCTTGCGCGGCGAGGTCGACCTGCTCGTGCGCACGGCGTCGGCCGCGGCGCAGCTGGCCGCGCATTTGACGCGCGTGCCGCCGCCCGGCCTGCGCGTCGGCGTGCGCGCCAACGGCGACACGCTCGAGCTCGAAGTCACCGGCGGCGACGTCGTCCCCGAGCGCGGATGATGGGCCTTACGCGCCAGCTGCGCGCGGGCTGCCTCGTCGTCGCGCTCGCCGCGGTCGGCTGCGCCACGACCGGCCGCATGCGCCCCGACGGCCACCTCGCTCTCGCCTGCAACGTCGGCGACGCCCGCGTCTACCTCGACGAGGTGTTTCTCGGCCGCGCCGCCGACCTGCGCGGCCACGTCGTCGCCGTGCGCTCCGGCAACCGCCGCATCGAGCTGCGCGCCGACGGCTGGTTCCCCGCTTACCGCGACGTCGCCGTGCCGCACGCCGGCCGCGCCGACCTCACCGTCGAGCTGCGCCCGGTGCCGCCCAACGAAGCGTCCGAATGAGCGCCGCGTGAGCCGCGGCCAATGACCCGCGCCGCCGTCGCGACCATTTGATGCCCGCGCCCGCCGACAAACCCGGGGCTTGGCACAACATCCCCAACGCGATGACGATCGCGCGCATCCTCCTGACGCCATTTTTCGGCTACTTCTGGTGGCGCCGTCAGTTCTCCTACGCCTTCGCCATCTTCGTCATCGCCAGCGTCAGCGACGTGCTCGACGGCCTCATCGCCGGCCTCTTGAACCAGCGCACCAAGCTCGGCGCCGTGTTGGATCCCATCGCCGACAAGGTCATGGTCGTCGTCGCCATCATCGCCGCCGCCGCCACCGGCACCGTGCCGCGCTGGCTGGCCGCGCTCGTCCTCGGCCGCGACGCCATCCTCGCCATCTCGGGCGCGCTCTTCGGCTGGGTCTTCCGCGGCATCCACGGCCCCGAAGGCTGGGCGCCGACGCGCGTCGGCAAATACGCCACGTTCTTCACGCTCGGCGCCGTCGGCGTCGGGCTCGCCTGGGAGCTCACCGGCTATGCGCCGTTGCGCGGCTTCATCGGCGCCTTGTGCATTCTCTCGGCCGTGACGACCATCGTCTCCGGCGTCCAATACGTCCTCAATGGCGCTCGGGCCGTCTTACGCGGTGCTAAGCTCGCCCGTGGAGGCGGCAGCGCATGAGCGACGTCCACATCACCGACGACGACGGCGTGCGCTTCATCGCGCTCGACCGCCCCGAGTCGAAGAACGGCCTCACCGACAGCGTCAACGCGCGCATCATCGAGGCGCTCGAAGCATCGGCCGCGCGCCGCGACATTCGCTGCGTGGTCATCACCGGCAAAGGCGGCAACTTCTGCTCCGGCCTCGACTTGAAGGCGCTGGCCGCCGGCGGCATGGGCACGCTCGACAGCGCCGAAGAGCACCTGCAGAAATATTTCCACGGCCTGATTCGCGCCGTCCGCAGCCTGGCCAAGCCGGTCATCGCGCTCGTCGATGGCGCCGCGGTCGGCTACGGCTGCGACTTGGCGCTCGCCTGCGACATCCGCATCGGCACCGAGCGCACCCGCTTCGGCGAGGTCTTCGTCAAGCGCGGCCTCATGCCCGACGGCGGCGGCACCTGGTCGCTGCCGCGCCTCGTCGGCGTCGGCAAGGCGCTCGAGCTCATGTTCACCGGCGATCTCGTCAACGCCGCCGACTGCGAGCGGCTCGGCCTCGTCAACCGCGTCGTCGCCTCTGCCGAAGCCGAGCAGCAGACCTGGGAATTGGCCAAGCGCATCGCCGCCGGCCCGCCGCTCGTGCACGCCTTCATCAAGCGCGCCGTCTACGACGCGCAGTCGAGCAGCCTCGACGAAGCCTTGAACGTCGAAGCGCGCGGCCAAGTGCAGCTCCTGCACTCGAAGGACTTCTTGGAAGGCATCTCCGCCTTCTTCCAGAAGCGCCTACCCAATTTCACCGGCGAATAAGCGCAAAACGCCATTCGAACGGCGCGAAACGAATCGATTACGCTGATTATGCGAATCGTGAAACGCGATTAGTTACAGGCGTTCGAGAAATCGTTACTGAACCATAGCCCGGCCTTCGACGTGACGATGAGGCCGACGCCGACGCGCGTGAACTTGTCGTTCATGATGTTCTGATAGTGGCCGCCGGTCGGTCCCTCGCCGAACATGTCGGCCAGGATGGCGTCGATGGTCGCGTCCTCGTCGCCGTTGTTGATGGGCCAATTGGGCGCCTGATTCTCGCCCGCGCCGCTGCAGAATCCTTCGCTCCACAGCTTCGAACCTTGCGCGCCGAAGTAGGCGTGGGCCGTGCCGCTCGCTTCGTACGCGGCGACGGCGTCGGCCGAGAACGTCATGAGCTGATCGTCGAGCGTCAGCGCGGCGATGCCGTTTTGCGCGCGATACATGTTGAGCGTCGCCAGGTTGTGCTGCGCGTGCGAATCGGTCGTCGACAGCGCCTTGCCGCTGTTTCCGCCGCAGCCGATCACGCTCGTCGCGCATAAGGCAAAGACGAGATAACGCATATTCGAATGATATCAGATCAGGCGAGCGGCAGTGTTTCGCAGAACTCGATGCGACGTGGGACTTTGTAAGGCGCGAGATTACGCGCGCAGTGATCGATGAGCTCCTCGGCGCCGCATTTGCCCATGACGACGACGCTGGCGACGACCATCTGGCCGGCGAGCGGATCCATGATCACCCGCACCTGCGCCTGCTGCACCTTGGCGAACGACTCGAGGCAGTCCTGCACCTCGCCGAGCGCGACGCGTTTGCCGTCGAGCTTGACCAGCTGATCTTCGCGGCCGGCCAGATAGATGCGCCCGGTCTTGTCGAGGTGCCCGATGTCGCCGGTGCGCAGCCAGCCTTTGTCGTCGACGCCGCCGACGGGCACGCCGGCGCGTGCGCGCGCCATCGGCACCGACTTCTGCGCCACCGACTTCGACTTGATCCAAATGGGGCCGTCGTCGCCGACCGCGATCTTGCCGTCGCCGATGCGCAGGTCGACGCCTTCGATGACCTTGCCGACGGAGCCGGGCCGCGGCTCCTTCTTGTCGCAGGCGATCGTCGACGTCTCGGTCGTGTGATAGACGGGCACGATGCGGATGCCCCAGCGCGCCTTGAACGCCTCGGTCACCGCTTCCGACAGCGCTGACCCGGCCGACAAATAGCGCGGCTTCTTGACCTTGAGCGGCTTGGCCGTCGGCAGCTTCGCCAATCCCGCGTACAAACCGGGCGTCCCCGGCAGCACGTTGATCTCTTGCTCGCGCAAGAGCTTGACGATGCGCTTGGGCGCCACTTCGTCTTCGAGATAGAGCGTCGCACCGAAGCGCAGCGCCATCGCCAGCCCGCAATCGAAGCCGTAGCTGTGAAACAGCGGCACCGTCGTCAGGATGCGATCGTCCGACGTCACTTCCAGCGCGCGCGCCGTCTGCACCGCGGCCGCTTCCAAGTTCTCGTCGGTGCGCAGGACGCCTTTGGGCGTGCCCGTCGAGTCGTTGGTGTACAAAACGACCGCCGCGTCCGCCGCCGTTCCCGCCGACTTCTTGTAGATCGAGCAGGTGAGCAGCGTGCCTTGCAAGCGCCGCCGGCTCTCCAAATTCTCCAGCCGTCCCGTCGACGACGGCGGCGCCTGCTGCTGCGTCTCGACGCCACCGCGCGGCCGCGTGATCAGCGCGCGCAAGGGCGCCGTGTCCATGATGATGCCGAGATCGCGCTGTCCCGTCGTCGGATCGAGCGGCACGACCGTCGCGCCCACTTTGGCGAGCGCCAGCGCCAAAATGGCGAAGTCGGGCACGTTGCCGAGCATGAGGCCGACCCAATCGCCCTTGCGAATGCCCATCGCCGCGAACTCTTGGACGCGCCGATCCACGCGGTGAGAAAGCCCGCGCCACGATAGGTACGTGTCGCGATAGACGAGCGCTTTGGCGCTGCCTTGGGCGCGGGTCGCTTCCGTGAGCCACTTATACAGCAAAGTCATCCTCTTCCGACGGGCCGTAGCTTACGGTATGAAGCGGTGTATGCGCAAGGCCCGCGCCGTCGTCGCTCTCTTCGCGATCGCTCACGTTGTCGCGTGCAGCGAGCGCCCAGCGTCTCCAAATGGCGCTGCCAACGCGGCCAATGGCAGCGCCAATGTTTCGTCGGGCGCGACCGCGCAGCCGCCGAAGTTGTCGCCCAACGAGCTCGTCGACGAGCTGGTTCGCCAAGATCTCGATGCCGAGCTGTTCAACGCGCCCATCACGGCGACGTGGCTCGGCGTGCACAACTACGACGATCGCGTCGACGACGTGCGCCCCGAGAGCCAAGCGCACGAGGCGACGCGCCTGCGCATGCTGCTCGAGCGGCTGCGCGGCATCGATCCGAGCGCGCTCGACGTCGGTCACGCCTTCGATCGCATGCTGCTCATGCATCGCGCCGACACCGCGCTGTTCACGATGACCGATCTGAAGCCGCTCGAGCGCAATCCGCTCGTCTATGTCGACCTGGCGCAGTCGGCCATCTACGAGCTCATCACCGACGATTTCCTGCCGCCGCTCGATCGCCTGCGCAACATCAACGCGCGCTTGTGGAAGCTGCGTCCGCTGCTCGACGACGCGCGCCGCAATCTGCGCGCCACCGCCTCCGACTTGGCCATTCGCCGCGCCGTCGACGAAGCGCAGTCGGCCAAGAGCTTCATCGCCGAGACGCTGCCGCGCGCGCTGCAGAACGTGCCCGATCCGAAGGCCAAGCTGACCGAGGAGCTGCGCGCGGCCAGCGGCGACGCCTCGCGCGCGCTCGACGACTTTGCCGGCTGGCTGCAGCACGATCTCCTGCCGCGCGCGCACGGCGAGCCGGCGCTCGGTCGCGATCGGCTGCTCGAGCTCTTGCGCCGCTCGGAGGCGATCGACGCCACGCCCGAGCAGCTCGTGGCCATCGGCGAGCGCGAGCTCAAGGACGCGCGCCATCGCTACGATGACGCGGCGCGGGCGCTGGCCGGCAGCCGCGCGGCGCAGCTCGACGTCGGCAAGGCGCTCGAAGACGATCACGGCAAGCCCGAAGATCTGTTGGCGTCGGCGCAGCAGCAGCTGGACGCGGCGATCGCCTTCGTGCGAAGTCAACGGCTGTTTACTTTGCCCGATCCCGATCGGCCCAAAGTGAGCGAGATGCCGCCGGTGCTGTGGGGCTACATGCAGCTGCAGATGGCCGGCCCGCTCGAGCAGAAATCGCGCGACGCCAGCTTGTTCGTCGACCCGGTGCCGCCGGACAAGAGCTGGACCGACAAGCGCAAGCCGCAAGATCAGCTGCGCTTCTTCAATCGGCCGGTGATGATTCGCACGATGCTGCACGACGCGATCGGCCATTACGTCGAGGCCGAGCTCGACCGGCACGCGCCGACGACGATGCAGAAGATCGCGCTGTCGCCGCTGTTCGTCGAAGGGTGGGCCGGCTACGTCGAGGAGATGATGCTCGCCGAGGGCTTCTTGCCCGGCGACGCCAAGGTGCGCTTGGCGGTGGCACGGGCGACGATGTTGCGCGCGGCGCGGCTCGTCGCCGCCGTTCGGCTGCACGCGCTCGGCGCCAAGCTCGACGACGTCGCCAAGGTCTTCACCGACGAAGCCGGCCTCGACGATTACCAGGCGCGCCGCGAGGCCGAGCGCGTCGCCACCGACCCGCTCATGCTCGCCGACGCGCTCGGCCGCGTCGTCATCATCAAGCTGCGCGACGACTGGCGCGCCGCGCATCCGGGCGCCAGCCTGGGCGCCTTCCACGACGCGTTCTTGCGCCACGGCACGCCGGCGCCGGCGCTCCTGCGCCGCCTACTGCTGCCGACCGATACCGGAAGCCCGATTTAGCGCGCGCTTCGTCTTCGGCGAATCCTGACGGTTTTCACCGCTCGCCAGATAGTCGCGGAGCGCTTCGAACCACACGAGCTTCTGCTGAAAGCCGGGAAAGCTGGCGTTGAGCCCGCTCGGGTTGGGCACGACGAACAGGCGCGCGCCGCCGAACGTCTGCGGCTTCGCTCCCGCGCCCGGCGTCGCCGCGCGCCCGAAGATTTGCTGGTAGATCGTCAAGCCGACGAGCACGACGACGCGCGGCCGCAGCCGGCGCACGCGCCGCTCGAGGTCGCGCGCGCCCGCCGCCAGCTCGGCGCGCGTCAGCTCGGCCGCGCTGCGCGACGGCCGCGAACAAATGTTCGTAATGCCGAAGCCGAAGTCGATGAGGCGCCGCTCCTCGGCGAACGTCAGTGGCTCGCCGATCAGCTTCGCCGCATATAACAGGCGCCAGAACGGATTGCCTTTGCCGGCGAAGTTGTGGCCGAGCGCGGCCGAGCGCAGCCCCGGGTTGATGCCGACAAACAGCGCGTGCAAGTCGGGCGCGACGATGTCGCGAATCTGCGGCGGCATGGCGCGGCCGAGCGTAGCAGGACTTTCGTCCGACGCCGCTCATGCCGTTTCGATTGTGAGGATGAACGAATCGTTACGACCGCCGAGAATTAGCGGCGCGCCAAGTGCGCGTTGCTCTCGCCGTCGAAGTAGCTGGTCAAGAGCTCGCGCGCCACTTGATGCGCCTTGACGCTCCAATCGGGCCCATTGCCGAGCAGCACCGCGACCGCGACCTCCGGCTTCTCCGCCGGCGCGAAGCCGACGAACCACGAGTAGGCCAGATACGACGGGCTCTTGCGATCGAGCGACCCCGTCTTGCCCGCGACCGCGACGCCCGGCAGCAGCGGCCGGCCGGTGCGCTTGTCGTGAAAGCCGAGCCGCGCCGTGCCGAACTCGGTCGTGCCCACCATCATGCGTCCGACGGCGCGCGCGGCCGCCTCCGAGACGACGCGCCGCTCGGGCGCGCCCGCCGCGCGCTCGACGTTGCCCGCGCGATCGACGTAGCGGTCGACCAAGCGCATCGGCGGCGTCACGCCACCGCGCGCCATCGTCGCCGCCAGCCACGCGCCGTGCAGCGGCGACAACGTCGTGTTCCAAAAGCCGGCCGCGACGCGCGCAAACGGCAGCCCGCTCGCCGGCACCGACGCCGTCGACGCTTCCGTCGGCAGCGCGAACGGCAAGGCCGCGCCGAAGCCGAGCGCGCGCGCCGTCCGCTCGAGGATTCCCGCGTTCAAGTGATCGTGCGCCAGCCGCGCGATGATCGCGTTCTGCGACTTGGCCAGGCCATACGCCAGCGTCTGGCACTGCCCGTCGAGCCGCGCGTTCGCGCGCAGGTTCGACTCTTCCACCGAGTGCACGCCGTCGTGGTAGCAGACGCGCGTCGACGGGCTCACGCCGTGCTCGACCAGCGCGGTCGTCGTCACGATCTTGAACACCGACGCCGCCGGTGCCCACGGCGTCGTCGCCAGCTCGGCTGCGCTCTTGTTCGGCTCGGCCGTCGAGTGGCCGGCCATCGCCAGGACGCGGCCGTCGTCGACCGACATGACGACTGCCGCCGCGTACGGCGCGTGATGCGACGTGAGCAGCCGCTGCACCCGCTCCTGCAACGCCGGATCGATCGTGAGCTCCGCGCGTCCGCCATCGCTCATGCGCTCGACGTAGCCGCTCTCTTCTTGCTGCACGCGCGACCACGTGATGTGGCGCAGCTCGTCGTGCTCGTGCGACTTACCGAACAGGCGCTCTGCCTTGCTCAGCCGCGACTGCCCGCCGGCTGCGATGCCGGCGATGAGCGCCGGCGGCGCGGCCTCGGCGAGCCGATCGCGCAGCGGCCGCGTGAACATCAACGCCACCAGCGTCAAGAGGCAGAGGACCGTGGTCAGATGGCGGCGGACCTTCAATTGGCGAATCATTACGGCCTCTTAATGCAGTGTGTAGTCCATGGTAGGAGATGTAGGTGAAGAGCGCAAATTTTTGCGTTGTTCATGACGCGATCGCCCGATCGCAGGAATTGCGCGGTATGATGGTTGACCCATGACTTCCGGAGCGCGGTCCAAGACGGTAGTGACCGTCATCTCCAAGATCGCGGAGAAGCCGGTTGGTAAGGACGCCTGTCTCGTCGTGATTTACGGGCTGGAGCTGGGCCGTAAGTACAACCTCGAGAACGCCAACATCATCATCGGGCGCTCATCGAAGTCGGACGTGCAGATCGATCAAGAGTCGGTGTCGCGCAATCACGCCAAGATCTTGAACACCGGCAAGTCGATCATTCTGCGCGACTTGGGCTCGACCAACGGCACCTACGTCAACGATCAGCTGATCGACGAATACGTGATGAAGGATGGCGACTTCATCAAGATCGGCCGCACGATCTTCAAGTTCTTGTCGGGCGGCAACATCGAGAACGCCTATCACGAGGAGATCTATCGCCTCACGACCGTCGACGGTCTGACGCAGATCTTCAATCGCCGCTATTTCCTCGAGCAGCTCGATCGCGAAGTGTCGCGCGCCAAGCGTTATCGCCGCGAGCTGTCGCTGATCTTGTTCGACATCGATCGCTTCAAGAGCATCAACGACAGCTACGGCCACTTGGCCGGCGACTACGTCTTGAAGCAGCTGGCGACGGTCATCAAAGGCAAGATTCGCCGCGAAGACATCCTCGCGCGCTACGGCGGCGAGGAGTTCGCGATCGTGCTGCCCGAGATCGACGCCGCCAACTCCAACGCCTTCGCCGAGAAGGTGCGCAAGCTCGTCGAGAAGGCGCCGTTCAAGTTCGAGGAGACGAAGATCGGCGTCACGGTGTCGATCGGCGTCGCCTGCTCCGACGACGCCAGCGACGCCGCCGGCCTCATCAAGCGCGCCGACGACAAGCTCTACGAGGCGAAGGCCGCCGGACGTAACTGCGTGCGCGCCTAGCCGCGCGCAAGCACGGTGAAGATCGATTGACCGCCGGCGGCGATGGCCGGCGGCTGACTATCGTCTGCCGCCGGGAATGACGGTGAACGCGCGTCGCATCCGTTCACGGCGCAGCGGCTCGAGGCCGGCTTTGAGCAGCGACGACTCGGGGCAGCGCTTCAGGCCCGCTTCGAACGTGGCCATCGCCTCTTCGGCGCGATCGAGCGCGTCGAGAATCGCGGCTTTCTCGTAATACAGGTCTTCGAGCAGCCAATCGTCCTCGGCGCCCATGTGGCGGAACGCGCGCTCGACCGCCTTCAGCGCCTCGGCATAACGCTCGAGATCGGCGAGCACGGCGGCGCGAACGTAATGCGCCTCGGCCGATCGCGGCATGCGCTTGACCGCCATCTCGGCCGCCGCCAGCGCCGCCGGATCATCGTCCAGCGACGACAAGATCTGCGACTTCAGGATCCACGCCTCGGGCTCGAGCGGCCGGCAACGGAGCGCGCGGTTGACGTGCTCGTTCGCCTCCCAGAGATCGCCCGCGCCCTCGTAACCTCCGAGAAGGGCGCGCGCCATCTCCATGCAATCGTCGAACTCGTCGTGCCGCATACCCTCGGAAGCGTACCACTCGTGTTATCACTGCACCAGATGAGTTACGGCGGCGCGCCGCGCGAATACGCGACGTGACGCATGCACGGAACGCACATGAAGCTGGCTGCTCTCTTCATTCACCCGGTGAAATCGTGCGCCGGAATCAGCGTGCAAGCGGCGCGTCTGACCGCGCGCGGCCTCGAGCACGATCGACGCTGGATGGTCGTCGACGAGGCGGGCCGCTTCCTCACGCAGCGCGTGTTGGCGCGCATGGCGCTCGTGCGACTGTCACTGACCGACGACGGCTTGCAAGCGCATCGCGACGACTTCGAGCCGTTGTCGCTGCCGTTCTTGTTCTCGGCCGGCCGCACGATCGACATCGCCGTCTGGAGCCATCGTGGTCCGGCCATTCGCCACGACGCCGGCAGCGCCTGGTTCACGCGCGTGCTCGAACGGCCGGCGCAGCTCGTGTGCATGCCCGACGAGATCGTGCGCCCGATCGATTCCAGCGCCGCCCGCGCCGGCGACGAGGTCAGCTTCGCCGACGGCTTCCCGCTGCTCGTCACCAACACGGCGTCGCTCGACGACCTGAACGCGCGCGCCCACTTCGCCGCCGACATGCGCCGCTTTCGCCCCAACCTCGTCGTCTCGGGCGCGCCCGCGTGGGCCGAAGACGACTGGCAAGCGCTGCGCGTCGGCGCCGTGCCGCTGCGCGTGGCCACGGCGTGCGCGCGCTGCAACATCCCCGGCCTCGATCCCGACAGCGGCGCGCCGACGAAGGAGCCGCTGCGCACGCTGGCCACGTTCCGCAAGCGCGGCCACGAGGTCTACTTCGGCGTCAACGCCATCCCCGACGGCGCGGGCGAGCTGCGCGTCGGCGACGACGTCGCCGTCCTCGCGTGATCGATCGTCGACACTGAAGCGATCGCTTCAGTGTCGACGTTGAAGTAACCGCTTCAGTATTAGGAATTAGCCGAAGAGGATGGACTTACGCGTCTTCAGTAAGCCGTCGATCATGTCTTGGATGCGCACGCGCACTTGCTCGGCCAGCTTGTTGACGAGGATGCGATCGTTCGCTCCTTCGGCGCCATATTCGGCGTTGAAGTAGAGCGGCTCGCCGAACGCGATGAACCACTTCGTCGGCAGCGGAATGAGCCCGAGCACGCCCAGCGCCGGGAACGTCGGCGTCACCGGGATATAGGGAATCCCGACCGATTTCGCCAGCCACGTCACCTTCGTCAGCATCGGGTGAATCTCTTCGGCGCCGACGACCGCGGTCGGAATGATGGGCGCGTCCGACTTCAGCGCCAGCTTGATGAAGCCACCGCGCCCGAAACGCTGCAGCTGATAGCGCTCTTTGTAGAGCTTGCCGATGCCTTTGATGCCTTCGGGAAACACGGCCACCAGCTGATCCTGCTGCAGGAGCCGCTCGGCGTTCTCCGGGCACGCGCGCACGCCGCCGATGCGGTTCATGAGCGTGCCGAGATACGGGAAGTGGAAGACGAAGTCTTCGACGAGCGGGCGCACTTCGCGCTGCGTGCGATGCTCGGTGCGCACGGCGTGCATGATCATGGCGCCGTCGTACGGCAGCGTGCCCGAGTGGTTGGCGACGATGAGCCCGCGGCCCTCGTCGGGGATGTGGCCGAGCCCGCGCGTCTCGACGCGGAAATAGCTGCGATAGAGGAAGTCGAGCATCGGCTCGACGCGCGCCGCGACCTGCGGATCGCGGCCGAACTCGTCGACGACCTCCGAGCGATCGCGCATCGCCAGCTTGCGCCAGCGCTGCCAGACGAACTCGAGCGGCAGCCGCTGCCGTTCGCCGCCATGCTCGCCCGTGCGCGCCGGCAACAGCCGCTCGCGCACGCTCTTTTCGATGTGCCGCGCCTCTTCGACGAGCCCGTGCCGCGCTCCGGTCGTCGGCGAGCGATCGATTGACGGGCCGTATTCCGACGGCGGCGCTCGGTCGGTCGTCGTCGAGTAGGTCTCGACCGGCGCCGGCTCGACTTTGGCGCTGCCGTTGGCCTTCGGGGCGTCGATGGTCGTCGCGATCGCCACGTCGGCGACGTCGGTCGTCGGCTCCAGCGTCGGGCTCGCCGCAACCTCGCTGGCGACCAGCGTCTCCGCGACCGCGGCCACGATCGCGCTCGCCGCGTCCGCGTCGTCGTCGGCTTTGACGACGTCGACGCCCTCGTCGACCGGCGCCGGCGCTTCGGTCGCCGTCGCGCTCGACTTCGCCGCGGCCTTGCCTTTGCCCTTCTTGCCGGCTTTCGGCCCTTTTTCGACGGGCGCGGCGTCGCTCGCCGTCACCGTCGGCTTCGCTTGCGTCGTCGCCGTGTCCGCTTGCGGCGGCGGCATCGGCTGCTCGTCGCTCGCGAACGGATCGTCACCGAGAATCTGCTTGCCCGCCATCACGCCCCTCCGACGGCCTCGTGCTGCTGCCGCTCGCCGCCATCGCGCGCATTCTCCGGCAGCGCGATCGCGCCCAGCCCGAGGAAGTCGTCGATGGTCGCCTTGATATCGAATTTCGGCTCGTAATCCAGCTCGCGCCGCGCCTTGTCACCATCGGCGACGCAAAGGAAGCGCAGGAAATCGAGGAAGTTGGGCGGCGAGTCGAACACCTGCGTCGCCCACAGCGCCTTCGACAGCGGATACGCCAGGAAGTGCGGCATCGGCAGCGGCACTTTGCCCATCATCGCCAGGATCGTCGAGTAGGGCAGCACGCCGTCGCCGACGATGTTGAAGTCGCCGGGATGGTCGTCGTCGACGGCGAGCGCGAAGGCGTCGACGACGTCGCGCTCGTGCACGAACTGCATCAGCGGATCGTAGCCCATCAGCATCGGCGCCACCGGCCGCGAGAAGAAGCGCGTGGCGAAGTTGCGAATGGTCGGGCCCGAGCGTCGCCGCGGTGCGCAGCGTCGTGACGATCGTGTCGGGATTCTCCGGCGCGAAGCGGCGCACCTGCTTCTCGACTTCGACCTTGTCCTTGACGAAGCGCGAGCGCGACTGGCCGCCGCGCAGCTCGTGCTCCTCGCTCGAGGAAGTTGGGGTTGAGCGGATGCGCGCCGTAGACCACCGTCTGCGACCAGCACCACGAGCTTGCGCACGCTGGCACTCGGCGCAGGCGTTGAGCACGTGCATGGTGCCGATGGCTCTCGAGCTCGTGCGCCCAGGAGTTGGCGTGCGTCGGCGCCGACAAAAACGCCGCGTGCACGACGGTGTCGACGCCTTCGCGCTTCCAGCACCGCGGCCAGGTCGGCGTCGGCCGTCGGCAGCGTCAGGTCGATCTTGTGGAACTGCGTCTTCGACATCGCGAACGTCGGCTTGCGGATGTCGATCGCCAGCACTTTGTAATAGCGACGATCGCGCTCGAGCCGCTTGATGAGCTCGGCGCCGATGAAGCTGTAGGCGCCGGTCACCGCCACGACGCGCTGCTCGGGATCGTAGGGCGGCCGCGCGACCAGCGCTTTCTTCTTCGGAACTTCTTGGTTTCGGGCGGCCGGCATCGTGCGCGTAAGGTAGTGCATCGAGGCCGGCGGTTCAACCGCTACGCGTCTCGTAAATTCGGACACGCGCTTGAAATGTATGCCGTGGTAGACCTTGCGCGTGACGTCGTCGCGAATTCGCGTGCTGTCGTCCGAGCTGGCCGAATCAGATCGCGGCCGGCGAAGTGGTCGAGCGGCCAGCCTCGGTGGTCAAGGAGCTGGTCGAGAACGCGCTCGACGCCGGCGCGCGCCGCATCGACATCGAGATCGAGCGCGGCGGCCTGGGTCGCATCTCGCGTCACCGACGACGGCTGCGGCATGACGCCCGACGAGGCGCACCTGGCGCTCAAGCGTCACGCGACGTCCAAGCTGCGCGCCATCGACGATCTGTTCACGTCGCGTCGATGGGCTTTCGCGGCGAGGCGCTGCCGTCGATCGCGGCGGTCTCGCGGCTGACGCTGACGACGCGCGCCGCCGACGCCGCGGCCGATGCCGGCGCCTACGAGCTGACCGTCGACGGCGGCATCGCCGGCGAAGGCCGGCACGTCGGCGCGCCCGTCGGCACGCGGGTCGACGTGCTCGAACCTGTGTGCGAATGTGCCGGCGCGGCTCAAGTTCATGAAGAGCGAGGCCGACCGAATCGGCGCACGTGTCGGAGACGGTGTTGCGGCTGGCGCTGGCCGATCCCGGCGACGCATTTTCGCCTGCGCTCCGAAGGTGCGGCTGACCCACGACCTGCCGCCGCATGGCAGCGGCCTCGAGCGTGCGCGCGTCGGCGCTCGGTCGCGGTCGCGCGCCGGCGCAAGCTGCAGCTCGCGGCCGGCGACGAAAACGGCGTCACCGTCGAGGCCTACCTCGGCTCGCCCGCCGACAGCGCCAACACGTCGCGCGGCACCTATTTGTTCGTCAATCGCCGCTTCGTGCGCGATCGCAGCCTGCTGCACGCGGTGTCGCTGGGCTATGGCGAGACGTTGGAGCGCGGCCGCTTTCCGCTGGCCGTCGTCCACGTCACGCTCGCCGGCAGCGCCGTCGACGTCAACGTGCATCCGCAGAAGCTCGAGGTGCGCTTCGCGCGCGCGCAGGAGGTCTACGCGGCCGTGCGGCACGCGATCGCGCGCGCCGTCGCCGACGCGCCGTGGCTGCAGTCGGGCTCGCCGGTGGCGCCGTCCGATCGCGCGCCCGCAGGAAGTGTGCGCAGCCGCCTCGGCGTGTACACGCTGCCGCCACAAGCGAGCTTCGGCGGCTGGCGCGACGACGGCAGCGCGACCAACGCCGCCGACGATGGCGCGCCCAGCCGCCGCGACGACGGCGCGAACGCCTACGGCGGAGACGAGTTACGCGCGCGCGAAGGCGACGTCGCGGGCTACGGCAGCGGCCCGCGCGACACTCGCTGGCTCGCGCGCGAGCCGCAGCTCGGCTACGCGGAGCGGCGCCGTCGCGCCGAAGAGGCGATGCGGCTGTTCGCGCCCGCCGAGCCGCTCTTCGACGCGCGGCCGCCCGCCGACAGCGACGGCGAAGCGAGCGCCAACCTGCGACCGGCGCTGCCGAGCGGCCACGACAACGCCTTCTTCTCGTCGCTGATTTATCTCGGGCAGCTGCATCGCACCTATCTCGTCTGTCAGGCGCACGGCGAGCTCGTGCTCATCGATCAGCATGCCGCGCACGAGCGCGTGGCGTTTCAGCGGCTGCGCGAGGCCCACTCGCGGCGGGCGGCGGCCAGTCAGCGGCTGCTGTTGCCGGCGACGGTGGAGCTGGAGTCGGCGCTGGCGGCGGCCGCGGCCGAGCACGCCGATCTGCTGACGACGCTCGGCTTCGAGATCGAGCGCTTCGGCGAGCGCACCTTGGTCGTACGCGCATTGCCCGACGTGCTGGCGCAGGCCGAGCCGTCCGACGTGCTGACCGAAGTCTTGGGCGAGCTGGCGGCGCGCGAAGCCACGGAGCTGGTCAGCGATCGCCTCGACCACGTGCTGGCGACGATGGCCTGCCACTCGGTCGTGCGCGCCGGCGACGTGCTCTCGGAGCGCGAAGTGCGCGCCCTCTTGGTCTCGATGGACGGCATCGACTACCGCGCCCACTGCCCGCACGGCCGCCCCGTCCTTCTGCGCATGTCGCTCGGCGAGATCGAGCGTCGCTTCGGCCGCAGCTGACCCGCACGCGACGGCGCGATCGGCGAGGCTTTCGGCGGAGTAAGCGAAACGAACGGTGGGAAGGCGAAAGAAGCGGACGCGCGCGCGGTGCTAGAGCTCGTCCTCTTCCTCTTTTTCCTCTTCGTCGATTTCGTCGTCCTCTTCCTTTTCCTCGTCGACGAATTGGATCTTGATCGACTGGATCTCGGAGGCGCCGAAGTCGTTCTGCGCCCAGTAGCGCACTTCGTATTCGCCGGCGCCGAGGCCGAGCTCGGAGGCGCACACTTCGGCCTGCGTCTCGGTCGAGCCGCCATCGGGAACGGCCGCCAATTCATGCTCGTCGCCGCCGAGCTGCTTGCCGTCGGCGTCGTGCAGCGTCCAATGCAGCTTACAGTTGGCCGCTGACGTCACTTCGTAGTCGAGCTGAACGTCGTCATCGAGGTCGAACGAGTCGCCGCTCGCCGGACCACGCAAATTCGCCACCGGCGGCGCCTGCTGCTGCTCGGCGTCCTCGCCTTGCCCCTCACCCCCTTCGGCTTCGGCGCTCACGTCTTGCTGCGCCTCTTGATCGGCTTCGGCCTTCTCTTGCGCCGGATCGATGTCTTCGCCCTTCTGCGTGGCAATCCCCATGAGAGGATTATCGGCGCAAATCGGCAAAAGTTGCTAGCTCATACAAAGCTAGGCAGCGATTGAGCTTTTGGCACATCAGCCGGCGCGCGGAGCCCGACCGGCGGCGCGGCGCGGGTGGGTTAGATCACCTTGCCGGCGTCGCGCAGGACGAGCTCGGCGGCGTGACGCAGGAGCTGCGTCGTGATCGGCGAGCCTTGCGCGGCCGCCAAATAGCCGGCGCGCATCACCGCGTTGCGAATGTAGCCGCCGGACATGGGCAGCCGTCGCGCCAGCTCGGTGAACGCGATCTCGTCGGTCGTCGCCGAATGGCCGCTGAGCATTTGCCGCCACAGCCGATCGCGCTCGATCTCCTCCGGCATCGGGAAGTGCACGCGAAACGTCAATCGGCGCTGGAACGCCTGATCCATGACCGACTCGCGATTCGTCGTCAGGATCGAGACGCCGTTGAAGAGCTCGATCTGCGTCAACAGGAAGTTGGTCTGCATGTTGGCGTAGCGATCGGTCGAGTTCTGCACGTCGGTGCGCTTGCCGAAGATAGCGTCCGCCTCGTCGAAGAGCAGCATGGCGTGGCCGGCCTCGGCGGCGCGAAAGACCTCGGCCAAGTTCTTCTCGGTCTCGCCCACCCACTTCGAGACCAGCGTCGCCGTATCGATTTGGTAGAGCGGCAGGCCGGCGGCGGCGGCGATGACGCCGGCGGCCATCGTCTTGCCGGTTCCGGGATCGCCGTAGAAGAGCGCGCTCACGCCGCGGCCGCGCACGAGGCGGCGGAAGTTCCACTCGTCGAGCACGGTGTCGCGCAGGCGGATCGTCGACTCCAGCTCACCCAACGTCTCGCGCGTCTCGTCGGAGATGATGAGATCGGCGTGCGTCGCGCGCGTCGACAAGCGGCGTCCGACCGTCGACAAGATGGGGCGGAATTCGGCGTCGATGGCGGCCATGACGTCGGCGATCGTGATGACCGACGCGGACGCGGGCGACGCCGCGAACTGGCCGTCGCGTTCGGCGCGGGCGCGGGCGCGGATGCGCGCTTCGCCGGCGATGCGCGTGATGACGCCGCCCGTGATCGGGTAGGTGCGGGCGAGCAGCGCGTAGTCGATCGTCGTGTTGGGCGCGTCGGCGCCGGCGTCGAGACGATCGCGCCATAATTCGGCGCGCCGATCGCGCTCGGGCGCCGGCACGAGCACGGGCGACAGTCGGCGCGTCGTCGCCAGCGCCAGATCGAGGTGGGCCGGCTCGAGCGCGTCGCGAACGAGGATGACGCGGCCGGGGAAGCGCGACAGCAGCTCGCTGACGCCCGGCTGCCACGTGCGCTGCGCGCGCGGCGCGTCGGCGTCGACCGGCGGCAGCGCGATCGCGATCCACGCCGCCGTCAGCCACGCCAGGCGCGCCGCGGCCAAGGCCTCGGTCGCGCCGAAGGCCGCCGGCGACGCGGTCAGGTCGAGCTCGACGAGCTTGCAGCCGCGCTCGCCGGCCAGCGCGCGCACGAGCAGCCGCTTGCCGGCGCCGGCCGGACCTTCGAGCAGCGGCAGCGCGTGCGGATCGTCGATCAGCGCGGCGACGTGGGGCCACAGCTCGTCGGGCAAGAACGTCCGCTCGCGCGGCAGCCGCTCGGGCCGCTCGACGAGGAGGCCGCGCAGCGCCGGCTCCTGCAGCTCCTGGCCGAGCACGTGCGCGACGACGGCGGGCGGCACCGACAGCGTCGTCGCCATCGTGCAGCCTTGCGCGGCGCCGCCTTCGTTGGTGAGCGCGAGCAGGCCCAAGTCGGCGAGCGTGGAGCCGGGCGCGAGCGCGCGCCGGACGGCATCGGCGCCCGGATCGGTCGGCGACAAGATGCGCGCGGCCGTGGCCACGTCGAGCGAGCGACCACGCGCCGAGGCGCCGCCGCGCAGAAATTGGAACAGCCGGCCAAAGCCGTCGTCGATCTCGGGCGCGAGCGCGAGCAGGAACAGGTCGAACGCCAGCGGCGACAGCTCGGCGCGCTCGGCCAATTCATAGAGCGGCAACGGGATGTGCGTGGCTGCGCGGTCGCGCTCGATGCTGTGGCGGCGGGTGGCGATGCGGGCCGTCAGCTTGTCCGCTTCGCCGTCGACGAGCGCGGGCGCGCGATCGGCGGGATGCTCGAGGCGCTGCAGCTCGCGCTCGGCGCCGGCGGCGTCGAAGCGGCCGCTGGCGGTCGCCGCCGGCTGCAGCTCGCGATGACGCAGGCGACGCAGCGCGCGCCGCAAGACGAGCGCCATCCGCGCGATCTCGGCGGCGACGGCGGCGGCGGCCGATTGATACGGTCGCGGCAAGGGCTCGGCGTGCGATTCCACGCCGGTACGTTATCACGCGCGGCCGCCGCTCGCGCTCGTCGCGGCGCTCGTGACGCGCGCCACGACGACCGCTCGCGCTCGTCGCGGCGCTCGTGACGCGCGCCACGACGCCGGCGTGCGCTATCATGCGCGCCCGTGTCACGCGCCGAGCCCAGCGTCATCGCCGACGTCATCGCCATCGTCGGGCCGACCGCGGCCGGCAAGACGAGCGCCGCCATCACCCTCGCCGAGCGCATCGGCGCCGAGATCGTCTCCTGCGACTCGTTGCAGCTCTATCGCGAGCTCGACATCGGCACCGCCAAGCCGACGGCCGACGAACGCGCGCGCGTGCCGCATCACCTCGTCGACGTGTTGGCGCCGAACGAGAGCTGCTCGGCCGCGCGCTACGCCGAGCTGGCCGACGCCGCCATCGCCGGCATTCGCGCGCGCGGCCGGCGCGTCATCGTCGTCGGCGGCAGCGGGCTCTACTTTCGCGCCTTGCGCTTCGGGCTCTTCGCGGCGCCGCCGCGCGACGAGGCCTTGCGCGCGCGCCTCTACGACGATGAGCGCGCGCAGCCGGGCCAGCTGCACGAGCGGCTGCGCGCCGTCGACGCGACCGCCGCCGCGCGCATCGCGCCCGCCGACCTCGTGCGGCTGGTGCGCGCGCTCGAGGTCTACGAGCTGACCGGCGTGCCGCTGACGCAGCATCACGCACAGCATCATCATGAAGAGCGCATGGCCATGAACGTGTTGAACCTGGAGCCGCCGTTTACGACGCTCGATCCGCGGATTGCGGCGCGCGTGGAGGCGATGTTGCGCGGCGGGCTCGTCGACGAGACGCGGCGCGTCTTGGCGCGTCATGGCCAGACGCCGCCGCTGCAATCGGTTGGCTACGCCGAAGTCTGCGAGCTCCTGGCCGGACGGCTGCGCGAGGACGAGCTGGCGACGGCGATCGTCCGCGCCACGCGCCATTACGCCCGCCGGCAACGCACCTGGTTCAAGAAGGAGCCGGGCGCGCGCCGCTTCGATTCTGCCGAGGAGCTCACTCGTGCTATAGACCCTGCATGCCGCCCGTGATCGACACGCGCCAGGCGCTCGACTTCGAGCGGCCCATCGTCGAGCTCGAGAACAAGATCGCCGAGCTCAAGCAGCTCGGTGGAGCGCAGCTGGGGATGGAAATTCAGCGCCTCGAGCGCAAAGCGCGGCAGCTGCAGCGCGAGGTCTTCTCCGAGCTGTCGGCGTGGCAAAAGGTGCTGTTGTCGCGCCATCCGCTGCGTCCGTTCACGCTCGATTACGTGGCCCGCTTCATCGAAGACTTCGTCGAAATGCACGGCGATCGCGCCTTTCGCGACGACGAGTCGATCGTCGGCGGCGTCGGCCGGTTTCGCGGGCGGCCGGTGATGATCCTCGGCCACCAAAAAGGGCGCGGCACCAAAGAGAACATGCGCCGCAACTTCGGCATGCCGCGGCCCGAAGGCTATCGCAAGGCGCGCCGCTTGATGGAGCTGGCGGCGCGGCTCGGGCTGCCGATCCTGTCGTTCATCGACACGCCCGGCGCCTATCCCGGCATCGACGCCGAAGAGCGCGGCCAGGCCGAAGCGATCGCCAAGAACCTCGAGGTCATGGCGCGGCTGGGCGTGCCCATCATCGCGACGGTCATCGGCGAAGGCGGCTCGGGCGGCGCGCTGGCGTTGGGCGTCGCCGATCGCATCTTGATGCTCGAATACGCGGTCTACAGCGTGATTTCGCCGGAAGGCTGCGCGTCGATCTTGTGGAAGGATCAGAAGCAGGTCGAGACGGCGGCGCAGCAGATGAAGATGACGGCGGTCGATCTCGTCGAGCTCGGCATCGCCGACGCGATCGTGCAGGAGCCGGCCGGCGGCGCGCATCGCGACCACGACGCGGCGGCGGAAGCGGTCGGCGAGGCCATCGCGCGCGAGCTGGCGGTGCTGTCGCCGCTGCCGACCGAGACGCGGCTGACGCAGCGCTACGACAAGTTCCGCAAGATGGGCTCATTCTTGGAG
Source organism: uncultured delta proteobacterium (assembly GCA_963785725.1). Classification (GTDB taxonomy): domain Bacteria; phylum Myxococcota_A; class Polyangia; order Palsa-1104; family Palsa-1104; genus JAQBQH01. The sequence continues at coordinate 789,580 of CAWAWS010000007.1, forward strand.
AGCGGGCCCGGAGCGTAGTGTGGGCTGGGATGTCTGGGTAGTCCTCGCGGCGTCGTCGCTGGCGTTGCAGCTGTTCACGATCGGCTTGCGCCGCGAGTGGCGCGATCAGCTGCCGTACGCCGGCATGCTGCTCTTGGATCTGGCGCTGCTCAGCTTCGCGCACGCCACGCACCGCGACGAAGGCGTCGTCGGCGTCGTGGCGACGTCGTTGGCGCTGGTGCTGGTCATCGGGCCGCGCCTGGCGGAGAACCTCGAGCGGCGCATGTTGGCGCGCGACGAGCTGGGCTGGGCGCTGCGCGCGGTGCAGCTGCACGAGCTGCTCGTTCCCGGTCGCGCCTCGACGCGGCGGCGCCGGCAGCTGCACAACCTCGTCGAAGCCCGCGCCGGCGGCGCGACGCCGGTCTTGCGGCGGCTGCGCGCCGAGCTCGGCGTCGAGCGCGATCCGCGCGCGGCGGCGCTGCTGCACGAAGAGGTGGCGACGGTCTGCTTCCTGGCGCAGCGTTTCGCCGACGGGGTGGCCGAGTACGAGCGGCATCTGCCGGCCGATTGGGCGGCGGCGCATCCGGGCTTCGCCGCCTATCTCGTGCGCGCCTACGGCGAGCTCGGGCGGCTCGATCGCGCGCTCGACACGCTCTTGACGCTCGAGCGCGGGCCGGCGCAGCGCGACCCGGCGGCGCTGGCGCTGCTGACGCAAGCGCGGCTGACCTTGTTGGCGTTCGCCGGGCGCGCGGCCGACGTCGAGCGGCTGCTGCGCGGCGCGCCCGGGCTGCTCGTGTCGCCGCACGCCAAGCGGTTTTTGCACGAAGTCGCCCATGCGCGCGCGCCGCTGTGGACGTCCAAGAACGAGACAACGAGCGACGCCAAAGCGGCTGACGAATCCGAAAATCGGAATCAATCGACGACGAGCGTGTCCCAAAGTTGGACCGCCGCAGCCGATACGAGCGCGCCGGCAGTGGCGACGGCCGACGAAGCGGCGACCACGCGTGACGCGGCGACGGGCGCGGCCATGGCGCAGCGGCATGCGGCGACGCTGCTCGACGGTGTGGCCGCCCGCGCCGGCGAGTCGGTGCAGCCGCTGGCGCGCCCGCGCAGTCGGCCGCGCGTGACGATGGTGCTGCTCGCCGTCAACATCGCCGCCGCCATCGTCGTCACCGGCTGGGCCGCCGCGCCGACGCCGAGCGCGCTCATCCGCGCCGGCGCGCTCTTCCGCCCGGCCGTGCAAGCGGGCGAATGGTGGCGCGCCTTCACCGCCATGTTCCTGCACGGCGATTGGGTGCACCTCGGCCTCAACATGTACGTGCTCTACCTGCTCGGTCGCTTCGCCGAAGAGGTCCTCGGCCCGCTGCGCTTCTTCGTCATCTACATCGTCGGCGGGCTGGCCGGCTGGGTGGCGTCGACGCTGGCGCTGCAGCAGGCCGGGCTGTCGATCGGCGCCTCGGGCGCGATCATGGGACTCCTCGGCGCCATCATCGTGCTCTTGATCGTTCGTCGCGGCACGTGGCCCGAAGCGTGGCGGCGCACGCTCTTGTGGACGATGCTCGTCGTCGGCGGGCTGCAGATTTACGCCGGCTATCAGCTGCCGGTGATGGACAACGCGGCGCATATGGGCGGGCTCGTCGGCGGCGCCATCGCCGCGCTGCTCGTCGCGCCGGGCGGGCTCATCGGCCGCTCGTTCGCGGCGCGGCTCTTGGTGTCGGCGTTGGCGCGTGGCGGCGCTCGTCGGGATCGGCTGGAGCGTCGACGAGATGGCGCGCACGTCGCTCGCCGCGACCTTCGCCAAATTGCCGACGAAAGACGTGACGATTCGCGGTCAAAAGATTCGCGTGCCGCAATATTGGGACTACGACGCGGCGCACGATGTGGCCAGCGATCCCTTCCTCGGCGTGCAGCTGGGCGGCTCGGCCGAGTCGGCGACACCGCCCATCGCGCCCGACGTCGTCGACGCGCTCGATCGGATTGCCAAGAGCGGGCGGGCGCCATAAAAGAGTGTCGTGATCGTCAAGGAACAGCACGTGACCGCGGTCGTCAAAGAGGTCGAGGCCGGCGCCGATGAGCCGCAGCACGTGGCGTCGCTGGTCGGCCTCTTCATGCAGGTGCAGCCGACGATTGGCCATTACGTCTCGGCGCATTCCAAGGAGCTGGCGCTGGAAGGCGTCGTGCTGACGCTCTTGCATGCGTCGGTGATGGCGCGCGCCGTCGAGCTGGCGATGGGTCGGCGCTTGCGGCCGCTGAAGTTCGAGGATCTCGACGCCGCGACGCGCGCCAACGAAGGACGCGCGCTCGCCGACGAAGAGCCGGAGCTGGCCAGCTACCTCGAAGGCAACCTCGACCCCGCCGATCCGACGCTCGGCGGCCCGCGGCGTGACGTGGCGTTGCGTGTGTTGCACACCGTCGCGCAGGCGCTGTTGTGGGTGGCGATGTAAGCGACCACGGCGCGGTCGCGGCCGCGTGAACGATGCGCCGTCGCACGAAGCGCGACGGTTTACGCGGGCGCCGCGCGATCGATTACGCGAGCCAGCGCGGCAGCCGGCCACCCAGCGCGGCGTCGAGACCGAGCGTGCGACCGGGCGCCGTCAGCATCATCGTGAGCATCATGACCGCCAGCGGCGCCGTGCCGTTCGCGGTGAGCCCGTCGCCGCGGCCGAACAGGAAGTTGCCGACGAGCACGAGCCCGACCAACGCCGCCAGCCGCGTGAACAGGCCCGCCAACAGCGCCGCGCCGACGAGCAGCTCGGCGATCGAGATCGCGCAGGCGAACAGATGCGCACGCGGCAACACGACGTCGCGCAAAAACGGCACGTAGAACGAGTAGGTCTTCCCGTCTTTGATCCACGTTTGCAGGATCTGGCTCAGCTCGTCGTTGTGCAGCCAGCCGCCGGACAGCTCATGCACGCCCGTATTCAAGAAGATCCAGCCGCAAAACAGCCGCAGCGGCAGTAAGAACGCGATGCGCGTCTGCTCTCCCATTTATCCGCGCACCATACCGCGCGACCCAAGAAGTTGCACCGTCCGGCGCGCGACTCCATAAGGGTTTTGCGCGCGCATTCGAGCGTGCGCCGCGAGGAGGAGACGATGGCCACTCGAGCGACCAAGACGTCGACGGTGAAGGCGAAGTCGACGAAATCGGAGACGACGAAGACGAGCGCGCCGAAGCTGGCGCGTGCGCGCACGACGACTGCGACGGCGGCGCTGTCCTACGATGCCGTCGCCGAGCGCGCGTTCGTGCGCTTCTGCGCGCGCGGCGGCGAGCACGGGCACGACGTCGAGGATTGGCTCGCCGCCGAAGCCGAGCTGCGCCGCGGCTGATCGGCGCGCGCGTCGGGTTCTCGCACGCGGCGCAGGTTCGCTCGGCAGACGCGGCGGGCGTCCGGCCGGTCGAACGTCGGGCGCGCAGTCGGTCGTGCGAGGGCGACTTCACGTGTACGGCGTTTACGCGGGCCGACGGCTAGCGTGGACGCACTCCGGTCGCGCCTTGTGCGTTGCGCCGCATTCGGTGCTGGCACGCTGCGTGCTTTGTTGGCGCTCGTGATTGACGTCCGCCAACTCGCCGGTGCGCTCGACCTCTGGCTCTGCATGTGGGAGCTCGACGAGCGCGATCGCTTCGAAACCGCAGTCGTCCGCGCCATGACCGACGAGAATCCGCGCGCGACCCGGCTGCAGGCGCTGGCGTTGTGCCACGTCATCGCGTCGCCGCGCCTGTTGAACGCCGCGCACCGCATCGCCGGCACGCCGCTGTTCGCGTCGTCGGAGCTGCAGGCGGTGCAGATCGCGGCCCAGCCCTGGCGCGGCCTCCTCGAAGCCGGCAGTCGCTTGCGCGGCAACGTGATCGCCGTCGAGCGGATGCTGGCGCGCGCGGTGTCCGACCCGTCCGATCGCGCCGCCGACGTCACGCTCGATTGGGTCGACATTCGCGACCTCGTCACCGTCGCCTTCACGACGATCGACGCGCGCCTCTTCGCCGAGATCGAGCGCCGCATCGGCAGCCGCGGCAACTACCAGCGCGGCCGCGCCGCCAACGTCCTCGGCTTCCGCATCCGCCCGACGACCAGCTACGTCGCCGCATAATCAGCAGCGTCGCTTACGTCGCAAACGCCGGCGACCCACGCAGTGGCTGGCCGCGTGTGTGGTCATGGCTTGTCGTGTGGTCAGGTCACGAGGCCGCAGCGAATGGGAACAGTCGTTCCCATTTCGCGCACCGCGATTACCGATCGTGGGCGAGCGCGATCCCGATCACGGGGTGACGTCGCCGTCGTGCCAATCGCGCGTCAGCTCGAGCCACATGGCCAGGCCGCGAAAACGACCGAAGCTGCGATAGCGGCGCTGCGCGAAGGCATCGACCTGACGAATGCGCGGGTAGAGCTTCTTGAGCTTGCCGCGACACCACGAGTCGAGCCCGAGGTAGCCGTAGCGGCCGCACAAGCGCATCAAGTTGTCGGCGGCGTAAGGGCCGATGCCGGGCAGCGCCATCAGCTCGTCGCGCACGGTCTCGTCGTCGCCGGTCGCGACCCGCCAGCGCTCGGGCGCGATGTCGCCGGCGACGACGGCGCGCGCGATGGCGGCCAGATGCGGCGCGCGATAGCCGGCGCGGACGACGTCGCGATAGAAGGCGCCGTCGCGCGCGGCCATCGCCTGCGGCGTCGGAAACGCGTGCGCGCCCGTTGGTGACGGCGCGCCCAGCGCGGCCACCAGCCGCGTCACCATCAGCTTCGTCAGCGCCCACGAGCAGTTCGTCGTCAGCAGCATCTTGATGACGTCTTCGAACGCCGTCGGCGCGCGCAAGAGCCGGCCGGCGGCATGCGGGCGCGCGTAGGCCAGCTGCGGATCGGCGTCGGTGAGCGCATACAGCGGCGCCAGATCTTCGTCGAGCCGCAGCATCGACGTCACCATCGCTTTGGCCTCTCGCCGCGCGGCCGTTAGGTCGCCGCCGTCGAGCCGCGCCGTGATGGTCAGCGCGTCACCTTTGGCGGTGACGGCGAGCTCGCCGACGACGCCGCCGAGCCACGCCACCGTCGTCAAGCGCGCGCCGTCCCAGGCGAACGGCGGCAGATCGTACCAGCCGTGGCTGCGTACCGCGGTCGTCAGGCGAAACCCGGGCGGCGTCTTCAGGGTTATTTGCATACGTAACCGATGACTTGCTCGCCGTCGCTGAGCGCGGTGCAGCTGCCGCTCGCGCAGATCGCGCCCGGGCCGTCGCACTGCGGCTTGCAGGTGCCGTCGCACAGCTGACCGTCGACGCAGTTGTTGGTCGTGCAAGTCGCGCCTGCAGTAGCGGTTCCGGCGGCGAGCCCGCACGCGCTCGTGCCGTCGGACAATGAGTCGCAGGTCGTCTGCGCGGGGCAGTCGGCGGCGCTCGTGCAGACATAGGCGCAATAGCGATGCGTGCTGTCGGCGTCGATGCAGGTCAAACCCTGCGCGCACAAGCCGTTCCCGAAGAGCGCGCCTGTCGACGAATCCTGCCCGCAGCGCGTGCCGGCGCCGTTGCCGGGCAGGCAGGCGCCGCCGGCCGCACCGCCGTCGCCCGTCGTCAACGCGTCGCACACGCGATCGCACGCGCACTCGAAGTTGATCGTGCAGCGCTGCCAGCACCGACAAGCGCCGCCGAGCGCGACCGCGATCGTCCCAGTCGGACAAGCGACCGTCGTGCTGCACGTCTGCCCGTCGCTGTGGTCGTCGACGGGATTGCACGCCGTCGGAATCGTGAGGTCGGCGGGCGCGGCCAAGTCGACGATGCCGGCCGCGTCGTTGGGGCTGCCGCCGTCATTCGGGCCGTGCTTGCTCGCGCCGCAGCCGAGCGCGCACCACGCTGCCAGCAGCCACGACGTCGCGCGCATGCCGGCAGCTTACTACGAGTTACATCGACTTCGTCGCCTCGGCCGTCGCCGGCACGCTCGCCTTCCACTTGCGCTCGGTGAGCCACTGCGCCGTCCGCTGAAAGTCGGCAAAGCGGGTCATTTTGCCGACGGCGCCGAGGAACACCATCGCCACGTCATGCGACTGCGCCGACGTCATGCGCACCGCGATCGCCAAACAATAGAGCGCGAGATCGGTATAGCCGGTCTTGCCGGTCAGCACGCTGAAGCGACCCGAGCGCGCGATCACGTCGGTGTTGTTGTACTCGATCGTCCAGCCCGGCTTGCCGACGGGATGCGCCACGTACTTCGGCTTGTGCGTGATCTCGGCGATGAGCGGCTGCTTGATCGCCGCCTTCAACATCAGCACCAAATCCCGCGGCGACGAGCGATTGTTGGCGTTCAGCCCGACCGGATCTTCGTAGGTCGTGTTCTTCATGCCCAGCTCTTTTGCCTTGGCATTCATCGCCGCCACGAGCTCTTTCGGCGGCAGCCCGACCGCGCGACCGAGCGCCGGCACCGCGCGGTTGTCCGACGCCATCAGCGCCGCGTGCAAGAGGTCGCGATTGGTGAACGACAAGCCGACCGGCAGCCGCGAGCGCGCGCCGCCGAACGCGATCTGCACGTCCTCTTTGGTGATCGTCGTCGGCGCGTCGAGATCGAGGTGACGCGAGGGATCGGTCACGACGAGCATCGCCATCAGCTTCGAGATCGACGCGATCGGCCGGATGGCGTCGGCGTTCTTCGTATACAGCTCTTCGCCCGTCGTCAGATCGAACGCCACCGCGGCTTGCGCCTGTACGTTGGGCATGCCGCCGTGCGTGTATACGGGAATACCGCGCGCGCCTTTGGCCCAAGCCGTCGTCGAGCCGAGCGAAAACAACAAGAGAGCAGCCGTCCAGCGCATCAACCTCAATAGTGGCCGTGCTCACGCCCAAAGGCAATTCCCTCGACGAAGCGTGACGCCGGTCGCGTCAAGTCACGTCATTGCGAAATTTGTCGACAGAAATCATGTAATTAGTACGCTGTGGCGCAGCTCGGGCGGTGCCGGACAAGCAACTTTCTGGACGGCTGGCCGATAACTTTCGAGATATGATCGATGAGCCGAAGGAGCGTGTGAGATGACCCAACGGATGAAGCCGTACACCGGCGGGAGCTTCGCGCTGGAGCTCGATCAGAAGCATTCGTCGGTCGGCTGGCTCACCAGCATCGACGGCGGGCACTTCAAGACGACGTCGGTCGACTCGCAGGTCGGTCGCGACGGCTACGTCACGAAGTACGCCGGCAAGCCCAGCTACGACGACGTGACCATCGGCTGTGGTCTGGCCATGAGCGGATCGTTTTGGCATTGGGTGCGCGCCAGCCTCCACCGGAAGCCCGAGCGGCGCGACGGCGCGCTCGTCGCGTACGACTTCAACCAGCGCGAGCGCGGGCGGCGTACGTTTCGGCGCGCGCTCATCTCGGAGATCGCGTTTCCGGCGCTCGACGCGTCGTCGAAGGCGGCGGCGGGGCTCAACATCAAGTTCTCGCCCGAGCACATCGGCTACGAGGAGGGCGACGGCTCGACGTTGTCGGCGCAGAACAACAACAACGAGATGACGAAGTCGAAGCAGTGGCTGGCGTGCAACTTCAACTTCGCGCTCGAGCGCTTCAAAGGCGACGTCGCGCTGCGCAACTGCAAGGTCGAGGCGTTCACGATCAAGCAGAACATCATCGTCAACAACATCGGCGCCGAGCTCGAGCCGCGCAAAGAGCCGGGTCGGCTGGAGATGCCGCAGATCGTCGTCTCGTTTCCCGAGAGCATGGCCAAGGGCTGGTTCGAGTGGTTCCACAAGGCGAACCGCCTCGGCGAGCGCAGCGATCAGTACACGACGGGGCAGATTCAGTATTTGGCGCCCGACAACCGGCAAGAGCTGATGCGCATCGACCTCGATGGCGTGTCGCTGATCTCGATCGAGATCGACAAGCTGGAGGCGCACCGCGAGTCGATCGCCAACGTGAAGTGCACGTTGAACGTCGAGAGCATGAAGATGGTCAACGGGCCCGGCATCATTTAGCGACGGCAGCACCACATAGCGACGGCAGCGAACGCGACGCGGCTGGTTAGCGGAGCAGAGCGCGGAGGGTGGCGCGGAGCGTGTGGGGGGTGGTCGGGACGTCGACGATGCCGATGAGGGCGGCGGTCGGGAATGGCGGATCGGCGCGAACGGCGTCGTCGCCGCGGGTGGTGAGCGTGGTCGAGGTCGCGCCGATGAGGCGGTGGGCGATGAGGCGCTCGGGCGTGGCGATGACGACGACGTCGCCGAGGCGGGCGTCGGCGGCGACGGCGGGGCGGACGCGCAGGCGATCGCCGGGCGCGAAGAGCGGGCGCATGCTGGTGCCGGTCGCGGGCAGGATGACGGGGCGGCCTTCGCGCAGGAGCGCGGCGGCAGCGAGCGAGCGCAGCGGCAGCTCTGACGCGCGCGACATTTAGGGCGGACCGCCCAGGCGATCGAGCAGCAGGCGCGCGGCGGCAACGCCCTTGCGGTTGTGGAAGACGTAGCGCGGCACGTCTTGCACGAGGCGCGCGAGATGATCGAGCACGCGCGCCGAGGCTTTGTCGTCCCACACGGGCGGGAAATGGCAGCGGTAGAGCAGCGCCAAGGCGCGCGCCGGCGTGATGGGCACGAGCTCGTCGCGGTCGGCCTGCTCGAGGAAGACGAGGCCGCGCAGGGGCGCCGACGAGTTGTGGGCAAAGCCGCCCTCGCCGGGCCAGGGCGTGCCGCCGAGCGCCCACTGACCGGGCGCGCCGCCGTTCTCGCCGTCGCTGCGCGCGCTGCCGTCGTCGTGGACGCGGTTGAGCGGGCGGACGACGGTGCGCTCGTCGGAGAGGATGCGGGCGCCGAGCTCGGAGCAGGCGCGCGCCATCGTCGACTTGCCGGCGCCCGACGGGCCGGCGACGAGGAATGCGCCGTCACGGCCGACGATGCTGGCCGCGTGCGCGAGCGCGCCGCCGCCGATGCCGAGCGCGTGAATCGTCAGCAGCTGATCGGACGGATAGGCGAACGGCCGTGGCGCAGCGTCGTCGCGATAGTAGGCGTGGCCGTCGAGGCCGTCGCGCGGCAGCTCCACGCGCATGACCTCGAGCGGCGTCGCCGACGAGTCCTTGATGCAGAGCGTGAAGCGAGCGTCATCGAGAAACGCGGCCCAGCTGTCGACTTCGATGACCGGCGTTCCGGTTGGCCGCAGCGGCGCTGGTGCGACGTGTGTTTGCAGGCGCAGCTCGATCGTCGGCGTTCCCTCGCCGCGCGCCGCGTCCTCCGCGGGCATATCGCCGGCGAGCGCAATCGCGACGCCGCCGACGACGTGGGTCAGCTCGCGCTCGGAGTCACGCACGCGGCGCACAAATGGAAGCCGGTGCCGCCGCGGCCAGTACCAGCGCCACCGGCCGTCTTGCAGCCGGCGAGCAGGTTTTCATTGGCGCGCAGCGGAATGTCTTCCACGGCCGGTGGCTCATAATCCTCGCGAACGATCTGACTATCCTGCTGATTGTCCATGTTCTCCTCGCAGTCGCAGCTTCACCAGCCCGTTGGGCATGGGACGGTTCTCGCCGAACATATCGGCATTGCGCGCATCGGTGACCGCGCACATGTACGGATTGCCGCCGTCGGCAGCCAAGCCTTCGAGCTCGGCCATTCCCGTGCAGTTGGAGCAGGCGACGCCGGTCGTGCACGTGCCGCAGCCGCTCATATCGTCGCGGCGCGTGTCGAGCACTTTGGCAAAGGGCGCGCCGAAGCCCGCGGCGAAGCCGTCGCGCAGGACGTCCCAGCCGGGCTTGCGCGACAGCTCGCACACGTGCAGCTTGCCGTAGGGATCGATGAGATAGGTCGCGGCCCCGGCGCCGCACTGATAGCGCTTGTCGCTCGGCGGCGGCGTGCCCAGTCGCGGCGCGCAGAAGTCGGCCAGCTCGTGCTTTCGCTTGCCGTCACCGCCTTCGACCGCGGCCACTTCGTCCGGCGACAGGCGCTGCTCGAGCGGCTTTCGTCCGCCGTCGATGCGCGGGCTCAAGACGGCGTCGAAGCGGAAGCGCAGCCCTTCGTCCTCGGCGAAGCGACGAATGTCGTGCACTTCGTCGCGCGTCGCCTTCATGGCGATCGCCTTGAGCGTGACGGAGACGCCCGCGGCGCGCAGTCGGCTCAAGCCGGTCTTGAAGCGATCGTATTGGGCGCCCGCGTCGGTGACTTTGTCGTAGGTCTCGGGCTTGAACCCATACTGCGTCACCTCGACCATCCGCGGCGGGCGCGTGCGCCACATCTCGAGGTGCCGCTCGGTGATGAGCACGGCGTTCGTGTAGACGTTGAGGACGATGCCCTTGTCGTGCGCGTACGAATAGATGTCGCAGAAGTCGGGACGCAAGAGCGGCTCGCCGCCGGTCAGCGTCAGCCACAGCGTGCCGGCCTCGGCGATCTGATCGATCACGGCGAACCACTCGGTCGTCGTGAGCTCGCGTCGCTGCGCCGGGCGATCGTTGGCCGGCAGGTTCACGTAGCAGTGAATGCAGGCGAGATTGCAGCGATGGGTCAGCTCCAATCCGCCCGAGATCGGAATGCGGGTAGCATAGGCCCGCGCGTGCAGCTCGGCGGAGCCTCGGCCGTGCAGAATCGGCGTCGCGGCGACGAGCTCGCTCATGACGCGAGCAGCCCGCGGCGCGAGAGCTCGCCGAGGAAGTTGTTCACGTCGCTCGTGACGTCGCGCTCGGTCGGCACTTTGTACTTCTCACGAACCAGCGCGCACAGCGTGCCCGGATCGTGCTTGCCGTCGAGGTGCTGCCACAGGAAAGCGCCGACGCGCGACAGCAAGTAGACGTTGTCGAATTCGGCGATGCCCTGACGAGTTGGGACCAGCACGGTCTCGCCTCCGACATGGCGCGCGATGACGCCCGGGGCCGGTGACGGTGCGGATTGACTCATGATGCTTGGTTGTAGCATGCGCCGACAACATTCATCAAGGCGACGCGATGCGGCGTGCGGCGACGAAGGCTGGCGAGCCTGCTCAGGGCTGGCCGGCGTCGAGCCACTTGCTGATGCGCAAGCGGTCTTCGCACGTCGGGAACGGCATGTTGATCGGCATCTCGTCGTTGGCGCCGACCTCGGTGCGAATCATCGAGCCGTACATCTTCACGGCCGCTTGCTGATCCCAGTTGTAGCCGGCGGGCGCGCCGTTGCGCGCCGTGTCGCCCACCAGCGTCGACGAGTGGCAGCGCGTGCACCACTGCGCGAAGAACGGCTTCGCGTAGGTCGCCCACGTGTCGCCGCCGATGTTGTCGCCCGGCGCCGCGACGGGCGAGGTGAGCGCCGCGCAGCCGTTGGCGAGCACCATCGTCATGTCGCCGCTCGCGGCCGTGCCGCCACCGCCGGCCGTGCCGCCGCCGCCTGCGGTGCCGCCGCCGCCGCCACCGGCTACGCCGCCGCCGCCCGCTGCGCCGTCTTTTTCCGACGAGCCGCCGCTGCCGCCACAACCCGCGAGTAACAGAAGAGCGATAGGGATAATCTTATGCATGGTGATTTTCATTCTACATGTGATGGGCGAATGCCGGTAAATGTTACGTAAGGATAAAGATGACTGCGCTCAACGTTCGCGGATGCTTAATCTTATTTGTCATTGGCGCGGGTGGGTGCGGTGACGACACGACTGCCAAGCCCGATATGGCAGTCCCGAATATCGATATGTCCATTACGGCGTCGGCAGGCTGCGCGCTTTATTGCGACACGATTACCAAGGCCTGCTCCGGCGGGAATGACGCCGGATCCTTCGCGCAATTTACATATCCGGATGAAACGAGCTGTGTCGCGTATTGCAATGGAAATGGCGATTGGCCGGCGGGAACGACTGGTGCTTCGACTGGCAATACATTGGCCTGTCGCGGGACGCATGCCGAAGCAGCGTTGACGAATCCGGCAACTGAGTGTGCCAATGCCGGACCATCGGGAAACAATACGTGCGGAACTTGGTGCGAGGATTTTTGCTATCTAATGGAGAAGAACTGCACCGGCAGTAATGCCATTTACGACGCGCCGACGTGCCTGCAAAAGTGCGCGACGATGCCGGCGACGGGAACGGCCGGCGACGTCAGCGGCGACACGGTGCAGTGCCGCATTTACCATATGGGCGTGGCCTTCGACGATCCCGTCACGCATTGTCCGCACGGCCGCACGCTCGCCGACAATCCCGACGGGCCGTGCATGTAGCGGTGCCGGAGAGGGTGGCGTCGCGAACGCGCCGGCTACGATTGGCTCAACGAGACGGGAGCGTGTGGCTGACCTCGCCGGCGAGATCGGGCGTCGCCAGCGCGGCCATCGAGCGATCGGGATCCATCAGCGCCTGACCGCTCGAGCGCACGAGGCCGCGCAGGAGCGTCTTCCACGCCGCCGCCTCGGCGACGCGCGCGCCGCGATCGGCCGAGCGCGTCGTCAGCGGTGATGCCGCGCGGCTCGCGTCGAGGCCGGCGTTGTCGGCGGCGGCGAAGGCGGGAGCGGCGACGAGCATCGACAACAGCGTGAGCGCTTTGAGCATGGCGGCAAGGCTAGCAGCCGCACACGATCGAGCAAACGAAAGCGCCCGCCGAGAACCAAAAAGCGCGAAGTCAGCGACGAGGGGCAGGTCCGCTCGGGTTGCCGAGCCGCGTGGTGTCGTAGAGCAGCGTCACGAGCAGCGTGAAGAAGCGGCGCGCCGTGCCGTGATCGGGCTTGAGCGCGCCCAACAAAGAGACCACGGTCTCACCGGCTTCGTCGTGCGTGATGCGCTTGGCGATGTCGAGCGCCTCCAGCCGCGGCGAGTTGGCCGAGACGCCGAGCTTGGCCATCTCGCCGATCGTCTCCATATATTCGGCCATGAGCGGGCGCAAGGCCGACAGCGGCAGCTCTTGCTGGGCCGTCAGGTGGCCGTCCGCGCCGCGCACTTCGACGACTACTCGCGTTGGCGCCAAGGTGACGGTCGCGCGCGCTTCACCGTCGGGCAGCACGAAGCGACCCTCTTGCAGGATCTCGTTGATCGCCAGCCGCCACTCGTGTCTGCGCACGGTCGTGCCCGCAGACCAAGTCGCATCGTCGATTAGAAGCTCCTTCAGGCGCCCCGCCGGCATCCAAGCGACGATAGCATGTTAGGCTGGCCCGACTCTTCAGCGATGTGGTAGGAGCACGATATGGCCAAGGACACGTTGACTGTTACGGACAATCGCACCGGCAAGAGCTACGAGCTGCCGGTGACCGACGGAACGATTCGCGCGACCGACCTGCGCCAGATCCGCGTCGACGCCGATGACTTCGGACTCTTGTCCTACGACCCGGCTTATTTGAACACCGCGTCCTGTCGCTCGTCGATCACGTACATCGACGGTGACAAGGGTATCCTGCGGTATCGCGGCTATGACGTGGCCGATCTGGCCGAGAAGTCGACCTACCTCGAGGTCGCCTATCTCGTGCTTTATGGAGAGCTGCCGACCAAGACGCAGCTCGCCGAGTTCACGAACGAGATCACGATCCACACGTTCTTGCACGAGAACATGCGGCGCTTCATCGACGGCTTCCGTTACGACGCGCATCCGATGGGCATGCTCATCGCCAGCGTCGCCGGGCTCTCGACGTTCTATCCCGAGGCCAAGGACGTCAAGAACGACGCGAATCGCAAGCAGCAGATCATCCGCATGATCGCCAAAATGCCGACGATCGCCGCCTGGTCGTATCGCCACTCGGTCGGCTTCCCGCTCGTCTATCCCGACAATCACCTGTCGTATCCGGCGAACCTCTTGTCGATGATGAAGCGCATGGCCGAGCCGCGCTACGAGGCCAACCCGGTCATCGAACGCGCGCTCGACGTGCTCTTCATCCTGCACGCCGATCACGAGCAGAACTGCTCGACGTCGGCGATTCGCACGACCGGCTCGTCGATGGTCGACCCGTATTCGGCGGTCGCTTCGGCGGCGGCGGCGCTCTACGGCCCGCTGCACGGCGGCGCCAACGAAGCCGTCCTCGTGATGCTGAAGGAGATCGGCAGCATCAAGAACGTGCCGGCGTTCATCAAGGACGTCAAAGAGGGCGAAGGCGGCAAGCGCTTGATGGGCTTCGGCCACCGCGTCTACAAGAACTACGATCCGCGCGCTCGCGTCATCAAGAAGCTGGCCGACGAGGTCTTCGAGGTCACGGGCCGCTCGCCGCTGCTCGAGATCGCGCTCGAGCTCGAGCGTATCGCGCTGCAGGACGACTACTTCGTCAAGCGCAAGCTCTACCCGAACGTCGACTTCTATTCGGGCCTGATCTATCAGGCGATCGGCTTCCCGCTCGACATGTTCCCGGTGCTGTTCGCGATTCCGCGCACCGCGGGCTGGCTGGCGCAGTGGGAAGAGATGCTGCGCGATCCCGAGCAGAAGATCGCCCGTCCGCGCCAGATCTACACCGGCGCCGGCGAGCGCAAGTACGCCGCCATCGAGACGCGCCGATAAAAGGAAGTGGCAGCATGAGGCTGGGCGCGCGCTGGATGAGCGAAGTCGGCGGCCTCGTCGACGGCGTCATCCTGCGCGCGATGCATCGGCGCGCCGAGCGCGACGTTCCCGCGTCGCGCTACGATCAGCGGCAGCTGCTCTCGGAGCTGACCTCCTTCTACAAAAAATTGGGCGATGGGCTGTTTCCCGAGCCGGCGGCGATCGCGCCGTCTGCCGAACGGCGCGGCAGCCTGCCCGACGACGGCGAGATCGTCGACGTGGCCTGGCCGAGCGGTTATCAGCCGTTTTGGGAGCGCGCGCGGGCCTCGTACAACGCCTGGGAGCCGAATCGGCGGGCGTGCGCGCGGCTCTTTCGTCACGCGCGCGAGCCGGGCCAGCCGAAGCGGCCGCTCATCGTGCTCGTCCATGGCTACGGCGCGGGGCAGTTCTTCATCGAAGAGCGCGCCTTTCCCGTGCGCTGGCTGTATTCGCTGGGGCTCGACGTCGCGCTCTTCACGCTGCCGTTTCACGCGCTGCGCGGCGGCAGCGGCGCGCCCATCTGGCCGTCGGTCAATCCGACGCGCACCAACGAAGGCTTCGGCCAGGCCATCTACGACTTGCGCGCGCTCCTGCGTTGGCTCGATCCGCCGAAACGCGCCGTCGCCGGCATGAGCCTCGGCGGCTACACGACGTCGCTGTTGGCGACGATCGAGCCGCTCGATTTCGCCTGCGCCATCATCCCCGTCGCCAGCTTTCCCGACCTGTTTTGGGAGCACGGCGAAGGTCGGCCGGAGCGGCAGCGCGCCGAGCGCGAAGGCATCACGCTCGAGCTGTTGCGCGCGGCGATGGCGGTGCACACGCCGCTCCTGCGCGCGCCCAAGGTGCCGCCCGAGCGCATGTTGGTGCTGGCGGCGGCCGGCGATCGCATCGCGCCGCCCGAGCACGCCGAGCGGCTGGCGAAACACTTTCGCTGCCGGCAAGAGACGTTCGCCGGCGGGCACATCCTGCAAGTCGGGAGGCGACACGCGTTCGGGACGCTCGCCGAGCAGCTGGCCGCCTGTGGCCTCATCGCGCGGCGGCCGCAGTCGTGAGCGCCGCGCGTGCGGCGCGTCCTTCCGTTCACGCCGCCTCTTAGTGTACGCTCGCCGGATGGCGGTCTATCGCGCGCCGTCGCGCGACTGATGGCGGAGCTCAAGGGCACCGGGTTCGCTTCGGCGACGGCGGCGCTGCGCGAAGTGGCGGGCGAGACGGCGTTTACGCGCATGGTGGCGACGCTGCCGCCGGCGACGCAAGCGCTCGTGCACAAGCCGCCCTTGCCGATGACGTGGGTGGAGGCGGTGCGCTTCGCCGAGCTCTTGCAGGCGGCGGCGCGCGAGCTGCTCGCCAACGACGAGCGCCGCGCCCAAGCAGCGGCGCGCGTGGCGATGGGCAACGATCTGCGCGGCGTCTACAAGATCTTCATTCGCCTCTTGTCGCCGACGTACGTCATCTCGCGCGGCGCCAAAATGTGGGACACCTACGCGCGCAACAACGGGACGATGCGCTCCGAAGCCGTCGGTGAGCGTGCCGCCGAGGTGCATTACGACGGTATCGCGCCCGAGCTGTCGTTCCCGATGTATTGGGCCTGGCAGCGCGGCGTCTTGCAGGCGGTCGGCGAAGCCACGGGCATCAAGAACGTGCGCATCGAGACGGTCAGCGGTGGCGGCCATCTCGGGCAATGCGTCTTGCGCGCCAGCTGGTAGCGACTTCAGCCCAAGAAGCGGTGCGCGGCCTCGCGTCCGTCGTCGATGGCGCGCTCGATGCCGTCGCGGTCGAAGCTCCAGCTCGCCAGCGCCAGCGGTCGCGGCGGATGGATGACGTGCACGCGCGCGCCGGCGACGCGCGGCTGCCAGCGACGGCGCCACGGCGTCTTTACGCTCAGCCCGGTGGCGCGGCTGACGACGGCCACGATCTCGACGGCGCCGCGCGCGGCCAGCGGCTCGATGGGCAAGTTGTCGCTCAGCCCGCCGTCGACGAGCCAGCTGCCGCCGTGCCGCACGGGACGACCATAGAGCAGCGGAAAGTAGCAGGATGCCATGAGCGGCGCGGTCATGTCGGGCTCGTGGCGCGTCGAGAACACGATCGTCGCCAGGTCCGACACGCGCGTCGCCGTCACCAGCGCTTCGACCGGCCGCGCGCGTAAGTCGGCGACGGGACCGAGCGCGTCGGCGAGCGCCGTGCGCACCAAGTGGCTCATGTCGAAGACGGAGCGGTTCCACAACGCGCGGCGGAACGAGACGATCGAGCGGCCGGCGAGCGCGCGCCACACGGCCGGCAAGTCGGCGGCGCGGCCGGCGGCGAAGGCGGTGGCGATGAGCGAGCCCGACGACGCGCCGGCGGCGAGCGCGATGGGCAGGCCGCGCTCGGCCAGCGTCGCGGCCACTCCGGCGTGAAAGGCGGCGCGGCAGGCGCAGCCTTCGAAGGCGACGGCGAGCATGGCGCAGCATAGCCGGAAGTCGGCGCGTGCGGGGATTGCGCGCCCGCTGTCACCTCGGCGAAAGATGGGGCACTAACCGAGTCGGAGCCAGGGGAGCCATGACGAAAATCTTGTGCGTAGCGGCAATCGTGATCGCCGGGTGTGGCGGCGGCAGCAGCAGTCACGGCAACGCGGGCGGCGGCGGCGCGGCGGGCGGCAGCGCCGGCGGCGGCAACGCAGGCGGCGGCGGCGGTGGCAACGCCGGTGGCGGCGGCGGCGGCGGCTCGACGTCGACCGACATGGCCACGCTCGGCACCGGCAGCTTCATGTGCGGCGCCATGTCCTGCGGCGCCGGCACGCAGTGCTGCATCGTCGGCACGACGCCGAGCTGCGAGACCGCCTGTCCCGACGGCGGCATTCCGGCCGCGTGCGCCGCCCCGTCCGACTGCAAAGCCGGCAGCGCCTGTTGCGTCTCGGCGACGACGAGCTTCACGGTCGAGGGCATCGCATGCGAGGCCTACGCCAGCTGCGTCCCGCACGCCGACCCCTCGGGCATCCAGACGCGCGCCTGCTCGCAAAACAGCGACTGCACCACCACCGACGGCACGTCGACGAGCAACAACGGCACCGCCTTCCCGACCTGCTGCACCAACGTGCAAACGCAGCAGCACGTCTGCTTGAGCCAGGAGGCCTTGCTGTTGCTGCCGGCGAACTCCTTTACCTGCCCGTAAGTAAACGGTCGTTTACTTGGCTTGGCTTATTTAGCTTCGCTTGCCAAGAGCGCGACCGGGAAGTCGCCGAACAGCGCGCGTAAATCCAGGGTGGCGCCGGCGTTGACGCGGCGGCCGGTGACGGCGTCGACGTAGCGGCCGCGCAGCCGCTCGGGCAGCTGCACGCGGCCGCGCCAGTCGATCGCCTTGCCGCCGGCGCGATCGGAGAGCTGCAGCGTCAGCCGCGGCACGACGCACAGCGCGTGCTCGTCGGCGTGCACGCGCGCGAAGGCGACGACGTGGCCGGCGTCCTCGCCTTCGGCGCTCAGCGCCACGTATTCGCCGTCGGAAAACAGCGGACCGCGCGCGCGCCGCAGCCGCAGCGCCTCGCGCACCAAGAGGAGCTTGGCGCGACCGTCGACGAGCGCGCTCGGCTGCGCCAGCTCGCGCGCCAGCTGCAGCCGCGAGGCGTCGCCTTCGGCAAGCCGCCGCGTCAGGCCGTCGAGCAGCCTGCGCCGCAAGGCGTAGTCGACCGGGCGGCGATTGTCGGGATCGACGAGCGACAGGTCCCACAGCTCGCAGCCTTGATAGACGTCGGGCACGCCCGGCGACGCCACCTTCAGCGCCACCTGCGCCAGCGACGACAAGCGCGCCGCCGCCGCGATGCGCCGCGCAAACGGCGTGAAGTCGGCGAGGAACGCGCGCGACGACAAGAGCTGCTGCGCGAACGCGCGCGTCGCCTGCTCGTAGGCTTCGTCGACGTTGGTCCAGCTCGAGTGCACCTTGGCCTCGCGCAGCGCCTTCTCGAGATAGAGCCCGATGCGCTCGCGATATTCGTCGCTCGGCCCATGGTCGGGTGGGTCGGGAAAGGTGCCGATCAGTGTCTGATAGACGAGCAGCTCGTCGTTGGCGTCGGGCTGAATGTCGCCTTCGTGCTCGCTCTTGAAGGGCGCTGCTAGCTTGGCCCAGGTGCGCAGCCGCTCGGCCCATTCGCCCGGCGCCTCCGACAAGGCGTCGATGCGCAGCCGCGTGTCTTCGCCGCGTTTCGTGTCGTGCGTCGCGGTCGTGTTCAGCGAGCCCGGCCAGTCGCGCAGTCGCGCGCTGTTCTGCGCGTGGAACTCGGCCACGCTGTACCCGAACTTCTGCGGGTCGCCGCCCACTTCGTTGAGCGACACCAGCCGCTGGTAGATGTAGAACGAGGTGTCCTCGATCGCCTTGGCCGTCACCGGGCCCGACACTTGCTGCAGCTTGCGCACGAACTCGAGCGACTCGGGCGTCGGATCTTCGAGCAGCAAGATCGAGCGCAGATAGTCGTAGATCGAGCGGTTGAGATCGCGCGAGCCGCGCTTGGCCGCGCGAATCGTCGCTTCGATGTATTGCCGATCGCGCTGCTCGATGGACGCGCCGTCGTTGCCTTCGACGTAGGTGCGATAGATCGGCAGCCGCGCCACGTATTCGCTCAGCGCCTTGGTGAGCGCGTTGAGCGTGAAGTCGCGCGTGCGGCGGTTGCCCTCGCTCAGCCGGTTGAGCCGATTGCCGAGCACGTTCACTTCCGACGCCATCGACGAGCGCATCAACACTTTCTTCTTCTCGTAGACGAGCTGCGCGAAGTTGTGGGCGCTGCCGGTGAAGCGCGCGTACAGCTCGTCGAAGGCGCCGGCGTTGCGGCTGTCGACGAAGAGGCCGTTGACGGCGTTCAAGAATTCGTAGCCGGTCGTGCCCGCGACCTGCCACGACGAGGGCATCTTCTCCGTGCCTTCCAAGATCTTCTCGACGATGACGTAGAGCCCGTCGAACTCCTGCTGCAGCCGCCGGAAATAGGCCGACGGCGCGTACAGACCGTCGGGATGGTCGATGCGCAGGCCGGTCACTTTGCCGTCGCGGATGAGCTGGAACACCAGGCGATGGGCGTCGTCGAAGACCTGCGGATCTTCGACGCGAATGGCCGCCAGCGTGTTGATGTCGAAGAAGCGGCGATAGTTGATCTCCTCGCCGGCGACGCGCCAATGGGCCAAGCGATAGGCCTGCGCGTCGAGCAGCTTTTCCAAAAGGTCGAAGCTGCGCGGGTCGCCCGGCCGGCCGTTGAAGATCGTGATCATCTCGTCGGCGTAGCGGGCGATCGGCGGGCACGCCTCGAACAGCGCCGCCAGCCGTCGCTTGGCCACCTCTTTTTCGCGCGCGCGCTCCTGAACCTTGTCGGGCTCGGGCTCTTCGCGCGGCGCCAGCTTGCCGAGCGACGTGAGGATGCTCTCGAGCTCCTGCATGTTGACGTCGTTGACGCCGAGCTCGGCGCGCAGGCGGTCCAGCTCGTGGCCGAGCAGAAACGGCACCCAGCGCGGCGTAATCGGAAAGTGGTTGTCGTAATAGTCGACGAAGAACGCGCCGCCCGAGCGCGACAGCTGCAGCTCGCCGCGCTCGAGCACGTCGCCGAACTGATCGCCCAAGATCGGCACCAGCACCTTGGCCGTCAGCTCGCGCTTGATCGGACCCCAATCGACGTCGAAGTAGGGCGCCGAGACGCTCGACGGGCCGTTCTCGAGCACGTCGAGCCAGCGCGCGTTTTGCGGGCCGATGCCCATGTGGTTGGGCACGAAGTCGCACAATTGGCCGAGGCCGGCGGCTTTGACGGCGGCGCACAGGTCGTCGTAGCCGTCGGCGCCGCCGAGCTCGTCACGCAGCGCGTTGTGATCGGTGACGTCGTAGCCGTGCGTCGAGCCTTGCGCCGCGGAAAACGGAGGCGAAACATAGACATCGGTGACGCCCAGCTCGGCGAGATAAGGCACGAGCTTCGCGGCTTCCCGAAAGCCGAACCGGGGTGTGATCTGCAATCGATAGGTCGACAGTGGCCGGCGGCGCATCTTCTAGGTCGTAAGCGCGCGCACCCAGCCGACCATCCGGTTGCAGCCGGAACATTGGCGCTTATTTGCACAACAACGGCCTTCCAAAGGACATTCAGCTTCCCCTTATGACCCGGCGAGGTGCCGTCATCATGCTTGCGGCGACCCTGGCCTCGGGCTGCGTCCATCGCCAACCGAGCGGGCCGTGGGTGCGGCGGCTCGTGCTGCACGGCGTTCGCCACGTCGACGAGGCCGATCTGCGCCGCCACCTCGTCACCGAGCAGACGCCCAATTTTCCCGGGTCGCGCCATCGACCGTTCGACGCGTTCTCGCTCACCGTCGACGAAGCGCGCATCGAGTCCTATTACCGCGCGCACGGCTTCTTCGACGCCAAGGTCGTCTCCACCGACGTCAACCCGTCCGAGAAGAAGGGCGGGCTCAACGTCGAGGTCAACGTCGACGAAGGCGCGGCCACCAAGATCGGCAAGCTCGACACCAAAGGGCTCGATCCCATCGGCGACGACGCCATCCCCGTCTTCAGCAACCTCGATCTGCGCAAGGGGCAGATCTTCGATCATTCGCGTTATCTGTCGGAAAAGCTGGAGATGCGCGATCGGCTGAAGTCGCTCGGCTATGCTTGGGCCGACGTCGACGGCGCGGTCGTCGTCGATCGCGATCGTCACATCGCCGACGTGACGCTGACGGCGCGGCCCGGGCCCAAGGCGATCATTCGCTCGCTCGAGGTCACCGGCGCCTACAACGTCGAGCCGCGGCTCCTGTTGCGTCATTCGCTGCTCAAGCGCGGCGAGCTGTTGACCAGCGACGTCATCGAGAACGCGCGCACCAAGCTCTACAACCTCGGCTTCTTGTCGACGGTGCGCATCGACTACAAGCCCGATCCCAACCATCCCGGCGAGGCCGACGTCGTCGTCGGCGTGACCGAGTCGTCGTTCAACGAATGGCGCTTCGGCGCCGGCATCAGCCTCGAGCTGCAGCGCAGCGAGATCCGCGGTCGCGCCGAATATCTGCGCCACTATTGGCTCGGTGGCTTGCGCCGTTTACGCGTGCGCGCCGAGCCGGCTTACGTCTTCGTGCCGGCGTTCTGGTCGCCCTTGCGGCAAGGTCCGGCGGGCACGCTGGAGATGGAGATCACGCAGTTCGACGTCGGCTGGCGCCCCGACGAGTTACGCCTCGCCATCGGTTACGACTTGGGCGTCGAGTATGCGTTTCAATATCACGGTCCGCGCGCGTCGCTGGGATACGTGCGCAACTTCTTACACGACCGTTTACAAATCGGAATATCGTATAATTTCCAATTCTCGTTATTCTTCAATACCGATCCGGCGTTATTGGTCGACCCCGCTTTGTCGGCCAAGGACTATGGCTTCGTCGAGCCTTATCGCGTCGCCTGGCTCGACGAGTCGGTGACGCTCGATCTGCGCGACAAACCGCTCGACGCCCGCAAAGGCGGCTGGTTTTCGCTGCGCGCCGAGGAGGGCGGCATTTATACCGGCGGCGATTTCACGTACGAGAAAGTGGTCGCCGAGGTACGTGGTTATTATCCGTTTCTAAAGCGCTTCGTGATCGCGGCGCGTACCGAATACGGACATATTTTCACGCAAGGTAAGAATGGCTCGCCGATTACGCGGCGCTTTTATTTGGGTGGGCCGGAGTCGCATCGCGGCTTCAACTTCAATCGCCTGTCGGAGCAGATTCCGTCGGGCATCAAAGGCAATCCGGCGCTGCCGATCGGCGGTGACGAGGAGTTCCTGACGCAGGTGGAGCTGCGCGCGCGGGCCGTGCGGCTGTTCGGCAGCTGGCTGGAGTTCGCGGCCTTCGTCGACGCCGGCGACGTGGCGGCGCCCAACGGTCTGCCGCACGATCATGTCGACTTGGGCGAGCTTCACGTGGCGACCGGCGGCGGCGCGCGCTACAAAACAGCCATTGGTACGATTCGCGTGGATATCGGCGTGCGCCTCAATCGTCTCGGTTACGCCGAGCCGGATGGGCGCATGAATCCCGACGCGCATCAGCCGGTCACGTTCCATCTGTCGATCGGCGAGCCGTTCTAATGAAGAAGCTGGCGCACATCGGCCTCGGTCTCGCGCGCATCGCCGCCTGGATTGTCGCGGTGACGACGGCGCTGGCGGTGACGCTCGTGCTCGTCATGTTGACGGCGCCGGGCCGGCGCGCGCTCTTGCGCGTCGGATTGTGGGCGGCGAACGGCGCGCTGGCCGGCCACGTCAGCGTGCGCGAGCTGCAAGGCAACGTGCTCGATCGGCTCGTGCTCGTCGACGCGCGGCTCGAGGATGCCGAAGGCCTCGAGATCGTCGACGCGCGGCGCATCGAGGTCGATCTCGACTGGCGAGCGCTCTTTCACCATCGCATCCACGTGCGCGACGTGCGGCTCGACTCGACGCGCGTGACGCTGCGGCACCTGAATGACAATCGGCTCAACCTGGCGGCGCTGTTGAAGGGCGCGCCCAAGCCGGCGCGGCCGAACAAAGCGGACGATCGCAAGCCGTCACGACCGCTGCGGGTGGAAGTCGATCACTTACAAGTTGCAGCTCGATGGCGCCTATCATCCGCCGCGCGGGCACGAGCAGAATCCGCTCGATTGGCCGCGCGGCACGTTCGACATCGAAGGCGCGCTGACGCTGATCGACGGCGAGACCAAGCTCGACGTGTGGCGGCTCGTGTCCGACGCGCGCGATCCGCTGCAGGCGCACGTCGAGCTGCGCGGGCAGCTGAAGATTACGCCGCACGCGCTGCCCAACGGCGGCGCGCTCATGACGTTCGGCGACGTCGCGGTGACGGTCGAGAGCGACGGACGCGAGATCGCGCGGCTCATGCCGGGCCTGGCGACGCTCGGCCGTTGGCAGGTGCGCGTCGACGGCAGCGGGCCGCTGACGGATCTGCACGCGCACGTCGTCATCAGCGCGCCCAAAGGCAATATTACGGCCGAAGGCGGGCTCGGCCTGCTCTATCCCGGCCTGCGTTGGAACGCGATCGTCAGCGCCGATGGGCTCGATCCGGCGGCGGCGTGGCGCGGCGCGCCGGCCGGGCAGCTGCAGCTGTCACTGCGCGGCAAAGGCGGCCCGAACGAAGCGGGCGGCGGCGAGCTCATCGTCGAGCGGCTGCGCGCGCGGGCGGCGGGCATCAAGCTCGAGGCGCACGGCCGGAGCGACTTTTTGGGGCACGGCGCGGGCGCATTGACGGCGTCGGTCGAATCGCTGGCGCGGCTCCAGTCGCTCGGCGTGCCGGTGACGATCAAGCAGCTCGACGGCGCGCTGGCGCTGCAGGCGACGCTCGGCCGCGACGCGACGGGCCCGCGCGTCGACGCGACGGCGCGCCTGTCGCGCCTGCAGCTGACGCAGGCGACGGCGCACGTGAAGCTGCAGTCGCTGCTGGCCAAGGTGTCGTGGGCGGCGAAGAAGCCGGCGACGGTGACGCTCGACGGCCGCGGGCTCGCGGTCGGCAACGTCAAAGACGGCCAGCGCACGCACTTCGACGTGGCGACGATGGCGCTGGCGCTGCACGGCTTGCCGGCGCAGTTCAGCGGCGAGCTGGCGGCGGCGCTGGCCGACGGTCGGCAGCTGCACACGACGCTCGCCGGCGGCGTCGCCGGCCGCGCGGCCGATCTGCGCGTCGCCACCGCCACGTTCGATGACCCGCGGCACGGGCGCCATCTCGCGCTGCCGTCGCCGCTGGTCTTGCACGCGACGGGCGCCATCAACGACTCGAAGCTGACCGCGCGGGCGCTCGGCGCGGCACTGACGGCGCATTCGACGCTCGACAAGGCGGGGCACTTCGCCAGCCAGTTCACGCTCGAGGTGCCGGACGCCGCGCCCTTCGGCCGCTTGGCCGGCGTCGACGTGGGCGGCCAAGTGCGCGCCGACGGCGTCGTTCGCGTCGGCGACGCGCTGCAGCTCGACGTCGACGTCGCCGGCGACGCGCTGCACGCGCCCGGCGCCGCCGTCGCCAAGCTGCGGGCGCACTTGTCGTCGGTGGATCTGCGCGGCCAGGCGCGCGTCGAGCTGTCGGGCGTGGCGGCGGGCGCGCGCCAGCTGGCGACGCTGACGCTGCACGCCGACGGCACGGTCGACCACATGCAGGTCGACGTCGACGGCGTGGCGCCCGACGGCGCGATCCGGCTGCGCGCGCAAGTCGACGGCCGCTGGAAGACGCACGGCCTGCACGTCGATCACGCCGACTTGGCCGTGCGCACGCTCGACCTCGATCTGCCGCGGCAGGCGTGGAAGCTGGTGCGCCAGGCGCGCCTCGTCGTCGACGCCAATGGCAACGACGACGACGCGGTCTTGACCGGGCTGCAGCTGCGTTCGGGCGTGGGCGAGGTCGATCTCGACGGCAGCTGGCGCCACCACGCGCTCGACGCCACGATCTCGCTGCACGACGGTGACCTCGTGGAGCTGGCGCGCGTCGCCGGCCAGCCGGGGCTGCTGCCGCCGGCGCGCTGGAGCGGCAAGCTGCACGTGGCCGGCACCGTCGCCGCGCCGCTCATCGACGCGCAGCTGGAGGCGCGCGCCGCCGACACCGTGGTCTGGTACGGCGTCGCCTTCAACGTCTTGTCGCTCACGGCTTATGCCGATTCGACGCACGTGCAGCTGCACGCCGACGCGCACGGCCGCAACGGCAGCCGCATCACCATCGACGCCCGCGGCACGCCGCGCAAAGACGGCGATCGCTTCGTCGCGCTCGCCGCCAGCATCGAGAAGCTGCGCATCTCCGCGCACGGTCGCACCTGGGACGTCGTCGAGCCGTGCGCTCTCGACATCGGCTCCGCCAGCCGCATCGCCATCGATCACTGCCGCATCGGCTCCGGCCGCGCCGAGATCGGCATCAAAGGCTCGGCGCCGCTGTCGCCCGCGGCGGCGCCGGGCATCGACATGACGCTCTTTACGCGCCACTTGAACCTGCGCGACTTGGGCGACTTGGCGGCGCCCGGCCACAAGCAGCTGCCGCGCACCGACTTCGACATGCAGGCGCAAGTGACGGGCACGATGAAGGCGCCGATCATCGACTTCGCCGGCAGCGGCAAAGGCGCGCAGGTCGACGAAGGCATCCCCGAGAACGTCAACTACAACGTGCGCGCGCGCTACGAAGCCAAGCGCGTGCACGGCTCGGCGTCGGCGCGCCAGGTCGGCCTCACCCTCGGCGTCGGCGCGCGCTTCGACCTGCCCATCACGCTCGACGGCCCCGACCAGCCGATCTCGCTCGAGCTGGAGGCGCGACCGGTGCCGTTCTTCAAGATTCGCGACTCGCTGCCGCCGGCCATCGCCAACGTCAAAGGCTTCTTCACGCTGCGGCTGTCGGCCAAAGGGACGACGCATCATCCGCAGCTGCGCGGCGAAATTCACGTACCGTCGTGGCAGCTCGACAACTTGAAGGACAACGACACCGTCGTCGATTTCGTCTACGACGGCGGCTGGCTCAAGGTCAACTCCGAGACGTCGTTCAACGCCACCAGCCTCGTCGGCGCCATCTTGCGCATTCAGCCGCAGCGCAACTCGGGCACGGTGAGCCTGGAGTTGCGCGCGCCGCTCGACCTGTACGCGCTCGTGACGTCGCCGCATCAGGCCATTCACGCGCTCGTGCACGACGCGCCGCTGACGGCTTCGGCCCAGCTGCGCCGGCTCGATCTGACGAAGGTGCCGCTGCAGACGATCGGCATCGCGGCGCCGCTCAACGGCACCTTCGACGGCTCGATCCGCCTCGAAGGCACGCTCCATCGCCCGCGCTTCAACGCCGAGATGAAGGCCAAAGGGTTGACGCGCGTCGGCTCTTTCGATCACGCCGACCTCGAGGCGTCGCTGCAGCTCGCGGAGGGTCGGCTGCACATGGGCGGCGGCGCGATCTTGCGCGGCGGCCAGCTGGCGACGTTCCAAGGCGAGGCCGAGCTCGACGGCCAGCGCTTCGTCGACGGCGAGGATTGGCAGCGCGGCAAGCTCGCCATCGACTTCGGCGTGCCCGGCTACGGGCTCAGCCGGCTGCAAGATCTGCAGCCGCGGCTGCATGCGATCGAAGGCTGGCTGCACGGCGCCGGCACCGTGCGCGGCACGTGGGGCGCGCCCGACGTGAAGCTCGCCGGCCAAATCGACAAGCTGATGTTAGCCGGCACGCGCTTCGTCAGCGTCGACGGCACTGCGCGCTATCAGGCGCGCCGCTGGCGCTTCTCCGTCGGCGCCGATGCCGCGTCCGGCC
Organism: uncultured delta proteobacterium; assembly: GCA_963785725.1. Taxonomy (GTDB): domain Bacteria; phylum Myxococcota_A; class Polyangia; order Palsa-1104; family Palsa-1104; genus JAQBQH01. The sequence goes on from CAWAWS010000007.1 coordinate 816,108, forward strand.
AAGGTCAGCTGCGCGCGAGCGGCACGGTCGCGGCCGACGACACCGCGCCGCTCGACGTGCACGTCGACGCCAACGATCTCGACGTGCGCTTCTTGGCCGCGACCTGGGAGCAGATCGGCGAGATCGGCGGCAAGCTGCAGGCGCACGTCGCCATCGCCGGCACGCGCGCCGATCCGATTCCGTCGGGCACGCTCAAGCTGACCGACGGTCGCTTCGCGTTCCGCCGCGATCCGCGGCATTACCAAGGCGCGCTGGCGCTGCGCATCGACGGCGACGCCGCGACGTTGACCGAGCTGACCCTCCGCGGCAGCGACGGCGGCTCGCTCGACGCGTTGGGCCGCGCGCAGCTCGCCGGCCTCAAGCCCACCGAGCTGACGTTGAACGCGCACGCGCACAAGTTCACCGTCGGCATGGGCTCGGCTTCGACGCAGCTCGACGCCGACTTCACGCTCGCCGGCGACCGCTCCGACAACCGCTTCCACGGCCGCCTCGACATCCATCGCGGCACCATCGTGTTGCCCGAGCTGCCCGGCGGCGACAGCGCGTTGCCGATGGGCGAGCTGGCCGACGTCAGCTACCACGACGCGCGCGCCCAAAAATCCGCCATGCAGCGGCAGACCGGACAAGGCGCGTTCATCGTCACCAAGATCGAAGGCCCGCTGCAGTTGCGCGGTCGCGAGACCGACTTCGATCTCGTCGGCGAGCTCGGCGTCACCGTCGCCGGCGGCGCGCTCGGCCTCGAGGGCGTCGTCGAGTCGACGCGCGGCTCGGTCGAGCTGCTCGGCCACCGCTACGTCGTCGAGCGCGGCCAGCTGGCGTTCGCGGGCGCCGCCAACGATCCCGAGCTGCACCTGCGCGCCACGCGTCGCATCGGCGCGGTCACGATCGTCGTCATCATCGAGGGCACGGCGCAGCATCCCGACGTGCGTCTCTCGTCGGATCCGCCGGTCTACGATCAGACGCAGCTCGTGAGCCTCGTGCTCGCCGGTCGTCCCGGTCAAGATCGCGTGGCCATCGGCGAGCTCAATCGGCAGATCACCGGGCTCTTGTCGGCGGTCGTCATCCAAAAGATCGAGCAGCAAGTGGCGCCGACCTTGCCAATCGACGTCGTGCGGCCGCTCGATCAGCAGAGCTACGCCGAGCTGTCGCAGTCGCCGCTGGAAGTCGGCCGCTACGTGACCGATCGCATCTACGTCAGCTACGAGCACCGCTTCGGCTCGCGCATGGGCCGCTCGGAGGCCAACGCCAACGAGGCGCGCGCCGAATACAAGCTCGGCTCCAAAGGCCACTGGCAGCTCGACACCACGTTCGGCGACGGCGGCGTCGGCGGCATCTACGTCTTCTGGAGCACCAAACGCTGACTCAGAGAGGCCGCTTGGAGTAGCCGAGCCGCGTCCACGTCGTGAAGCCGGCGCGTTCGTAGACGGCGCGTGCGACCTCGTTCTCGCGGCGCACCTGCAGATGCATCGCGTGCGCGCCCGCGGCTTTGGCGATGGCGACCGCCGCGTCGAGCAGCCGGTGCCCATTGCCGCTCGCGCGCGCCGACGCCACGAGGTACAGCTCGGTCAGCCAGGCGTCGCGCCCGCCATATTCGAGGTCGTAGCCGAACGTCACGAGCGCATAGCCAATCGTCGCGCCCGCCGCTTCGCCGATGACGAGGCGCCCCAAGTGATTGTCGGCCGCCAGCACCGGCATCATCGCCGCCTTCATCGTGTCGCGCGCGAACGGGATCGCCTCGATGCGATTGAAGTCTTCCATCAGGTCGAGCAGCTGCTCGGCGTCTTCCGCGACCGCGATGCGCGCGTTCATGGCCACGATTATACGGCGGTCTAGCGGTTCGCCGGGTCGATTGGCGCGGCCGCTTTGCAGGCGAAGCCCATCACCACCGGCCCGTCGCGCGTGTCGGTCGGCGTCGGTCGCCAGCCGCGCGCCAGCCGCTCGGCGAGCAGCGAATCGGCCGTCGGCCGCGAGCCCTGCACGGCGACCGCCGTGATCGCGCCCAGTCAGGTCGTGTCGTAGACGAGAAAATGCGCGCCCGCCGCGATGACGACGTCGTGCGTGTACTCGTCCTGCGTGATCACTTCGAGCAGCGCAAACCCCAGCGCGCCGCAAGCTTGGATGGCGTCGCCGAGCGTCTCGTGGTGGCGGGCGATCGCGAGCAGCGCGTCGGGCGTCATGCTCGATGAAACGCGCGCACGCGCACGAACCTTCCGCGTGTGCGCTAAGTACCTCGCCACAGTGATTTTGATGGGTGCCCGGCGAGGATTCGGCGTTCAGGGCGAGGCGCGACGACGAAGGAATACTGTCTGTATTTCGAGAAGGAGCAACGAAGTCATGGACGTCGAAGACCGGCGCGGACCGGTCGAAATCACTGTGGCGAGGTACTAGGCCACGCGTCCCGCTACCAGGCGCCGCTGAACGCGCGCGTGCTGCCGACCGGTGACAAGCTGACGCGCTGCTGCCGGCCGGCGCGCGCCGCCTTCCACGCGAAGATGCCCGCCGCCACGCCGAAGACCGGCAAGCCGATGGCGCCGAGGATGATGCCGGTGGTGCCGCTGATCTTCCTGTTGCAGATGTCGCCGGCGGGCAGGTCGCTGCAGTCATGCTTGCCGTCGAAGCCCGCCGACACGCCGAGCGTGATCGCCGATGCCACCGCGATGCCCGCCGAGGCGCCCGCGAGGCCGATCCACAGCGCGCGATTGCGCGGCGATTCCGTGACGATCGGCGGCGCCGGCGTCGGCGTCGCGACCGGCGTGGGCGTCGCCGCCGCGGTCGGCTCGAGCTGCATGCGCAGGGCGGCGGCGGCGTTGGAGAGCCCGTCGTTCACCTCTTTCATCGTGCACACGTCGCAGTTGTCCTTGGCGCTGGCGGCGACTTTGCCGTCGGACAGATCGATCAGCGACAGATCGGAGACGACGTGCGTGTTGCCGAGCACTTCGACCGAGACTTTGAGGACGCGACGGGCCAAGACCAGCTCGCCGATGCGGCGCATGCACGACAGCGTGTCGCAGCCGGCCAGGCCGCCGGCGGCCACGGCCTTCTCGACCTCGGCGTCGGGCACGACCTCGAAGCCGGCGGCGCCGAGGCCGCCGCGCAGGCTGGCGCGCAGCTTCTGCTGCGCCTCCTCGCCGAGCGGCTGACCGGAGACGGTGAAGACGGCGACGGCGACGCGCTCGGCGGTTGCGGCAGCGGGCGCGGCTGCGACGGCGCGGCTGCTGATGAAAAGGAGCGCAGCGGCGACGAGGCAGGCGAGGGCTCTCACGGGAGCACGATATCGTCGGTGTCGGGCAGTGTCAAAAGTCGCTCCGATAAAACGGGCGCGCGCTCGGACAGTCCTCGCCTTACAGGCTGCGGGAGACAACTCGCGCGCGCCCATTTTATCTCCGCTCTGGCTGCGGCATCGGAAAGTCGCGACGGCTCAAGGCAGACAGCGCGCGCGCCGTTGGCCGGGCGGATCGACTTGGGCGCCGGCTGTTTTTAGCTGGGATCGTTGCCGAAGCATTGGGTATTGTTTGGAAAAATGCCGAGGATCGTCATGCCTTCGCGCGTGGGGATCTTCCCAGGTGAAGGCGATGTTGCGTGCTCGACCGGCACGCCTGAGCGCCGCGGGATCTTGGGATTTGAAGAAGACGCGCGGACGATAGCAGATCAGGTCACTTGATGGCGAACGTGAGGCTGACGCCGAGGCCGTGACACAGAAGTGGGGTTGCGCGCATCGAACGAATAGGAGAGGCCGCTTCCTGAAAGTCTTTGCCGGGCTGCATGAAGCGCAGCACCGACGAGGAGAGGCGTTCGTAGGTGACGTCGGCGGCGCGATCGGCCGCCGGCGAGCCGACGAGCGATGCGTGCGTCAACGACTGCGGCTCGACGGTGCCATGCGTCGCACTTTTGACCGTAGAAACGGAACTCGCCTTCCACTCGATGGAGCGGGAAAAGCCAACCGTCGGGAAGAGGGAACGGGCGGCACCGTGCGCTTGTGCCTGCGCCGAGCCAGCCGCCAGCAGCAGGGTGGTCAGGAGAGCCAAGCTGCTAATGAGCGCGCACATGCTTGCCTCTTGATGATTGCACCGGGTGTGCCGCATGCATAGATGCGATGTGAGGAGACTCCCTCACGACAGGCGGGTGTGACACCTACATGTTCGGATTGATTCGCAGAAGAGCCAAGGCGGCGCTCGAACGGACGGATGAGCCGAACCCGGCGGTCGCGCTGGCGGTTGGGCTCGTCTGGGTATTTCGGACCGCAGCTGGGTCCAAGATGATGCAGGAGCTGGAGACTGCAGTCCGCAAATACTCGGCGGACCCCCAGGCGCTATGGAAGCTCGTGTCGGAGGGTGAAGCAGCCGAAACCGACCGCGGCGACGTCATCGACACGACGCTGGTCGAGAACAAAGAGCTGCCGCCGCAGCGGAAGTAGCCACCGATTTTCGGAGCGTAGACCGATTTTCGGAGAGCGCGCGTAACAATGGGAATGCGCGCGTTTGTCCTGCTGCTCGTCGCTTACGCCTTTCCGCACGCGCGCGACGCCGAGTCGTTGGCCGCGCGCTTCCCAGCGCCGGCGGGCGCGCATCGCGTCACCGTCGCCGCCGGCGGCTTCGGCGACTTCTTGCGCCGGCTGCCGCTGTTGCCGCGCGGCGCGCCGGTGAAGCTGTGGAACGGCGCGCTCAAGTCGCGTCAGGACGTGCACGCGGCGGTGATCGATCTCGACGTGCCGCCGCGCGATCTGCAGCAATGCGCCGATACGATCATGCGGCTGTGGGCGGAATATCGCTTCGGCAAAGGGCAGTCGATCGCGTTCCATCCCGATCCCGGTAAGCCGCAGGCGCTGACGTTTCGCGGGCACGATCGCGTGGCGTTCATGCGCTGGATGATCCGCGTCTTCGCCGAGGCGGGCTCGATGTCGCTGATGTCCGAGCTGCAGGCGATCGCGGGCGGCGTGCAGCCGGGCGACGTGCTCATTCAGGGCGGCTATCCCGGCCACGCCGTCATCGTGCTCGACGTCGCCGTCAGCGACGACGGCAAGCGGCGCTGGCTCATGCTCGGCCAGAGCTACATGCCGGCGCAGCAGCTGCACGTGCTCGTCGACGAGCAGTCGCCGGCGACGAGCCCGTGGTACGACGCCGCGGCGCTGACGTCGGTGGCCGGGCTGAAGACGCCCGAGTGGCGCCCGTTCTTCGCCCGCGACGTCCGCCGCTTTGTGGATGATTGAATCGGCTGCAGCGGCGCGACGGCCGCGGTCGGTCAGTAGCTGTCGTAGGCGACGACTTCGACTTCGACGTCTTGGGTCAGCCCGGCCGCTTCCAGCTTCGGCACGAGCTCGTCCGCCGTCGACACGATCGTGACTTCGAGATCGTGCGTCGTCAGATGCTGCGCGAGCGCCTGCACCGATGCTTCGCGCGTCACTTTGCCGACGCGCGTCGTGTAGGTCTGCGCCGAATCGGCGCGCATGCCGGCCAAGTCGAGCGCCGTGCGCAGCTCCAGCCGATCTTCCGGCGTCGCGACGGTAAAGGCGAAGCTCTTCTGCAAGTAGCCCTTGGCGAAATCGACCTCGGCTTCGGTCACGCCCGCGCTCACCCAATCGCGCCACAGCGCCAGCACCAGCTCGAGCGTCTCCGGCGTCTGCTCCAGCGACGGAAACACATGCGCGACTAAGGCTTTGGCGCCGCGACCTTGGCCGACGCGCGCCGACGCGCCGTAGGACAAGCCGCGCTTGGAGCGCACTTCGTCCATGAGGCGCGCGGTGAACGTGCCGCCGAACGCGACCGTCGCCACTTGCAGCGCCACGAAGTCGGCGTCGTGCCAGCGCGGCGCCGGCTGACCGATCAAGATCTGCGACTGCGTGCGCTCGGGTTTGTCGACGATCGTCAGCTTCATGCCCGCGCGACGCGGCTGCGGCGGCCGCGGACCGACGCCCGCTTCGCCCGCCGCCAGCGCGCCAAAATGCCGCGCCACGAGCGCTTCCATGCCGCTCGCCTGGATGTCGCCGGCGGCGCCGAAGATGAGGTTGCCGCCGACGAGCGCGCGCTGATGCCACGCCTTGGCCTCGGCGACGCCGATGCCCTTCAACGTCTCGGCGGTGCCCAAGACCGTGCGGCCGTAAGGATGATGGCCGTACAAAGCGCGCGTGAAGAAGCGGCGCGCCAGCTGGCCGTCGTCGTCGCGCATTTCGTCGAGCTGTGCGGCGATTTCCCGCTTGAGCTTCTGCGCCTCGGCCTTCGGAAAATCGGGCCGCAAGATGACGTCGGCCATCAGCTTCAGCGTCGCTTCCAGCTTCTCCGGCAGCACGTTGACGTCGAAGGTGACGCCGTCGTAGTCGGTGAGCACGTCGAGGCTGGTGCCGAGCGCGTCGAAGGCTTCGTCGAGCTGCGCGCGCGTCTGCCCGCCGGCGCCGCGACCCATGAGCTCGGTCGCGAAGTTCGCCAGACCATCCTTTTCGGGCGCGTCATCACCGGCGCCGACGCGCAACGCCAGCTGGAAACGCACCAGCGGCAGATCGTGGTTCTCTTCGACGAGCAGCTTGGAGCCGGACGGGCCGCTCAGGTCGTGTGCCGTCGCCATTACGATTTTCCCTTGTTGGGCGTGCCGATAATTACCGTGCGCCGCGTGGCTTGCAGATAGGTGCGCGCGACCCGCTCGACGTCGGCGGCGGTCACGTTGCGATAGCCGTCGGCGACGGCGAACAGCTTGCGATAGTCGCCGGCGGTCGTCTGATAGTGACCGAGCGCCTCGGCTTTGCCCGCTTGCGGCCGCAATTCGCGCATGAAATGGGTCAACAGACGGGTCTTCGCCGTCTCCAATTCGGCGGCCGGCAGCGGCTCTTTGCCTAGTCGCTCCAGCTCTTCGTAGACGATCGCTTCCGCCTCCGCCGCCGTGTGACCGCGCTGCAGCGACACCGAAATCTCGTAGAGCCCGACGTCACGGAACGGCGACGACGACGCATGCACCGACGCCGCGATCTCGCCGTCGACGACGAGCCGGCGATGCAGCCGCGACGAGTTGCCGCCGAACAAGATCTCGTTGAGCACCTCCAAGGTCGCGTAGTCGGGATGCACGAGCGGCGGCGACTTGTAGCCGATGCGCAGCTTGTCCGCCGTCACGGCTTTCGGGTAGATCGCGCGTCGCTCCTCGGTCTGCTCGGGCTCGGCCGGCGCGGCGTCGGCCGGAATCGCCGACGAGGGAATCTTGCCGTATTGCTGCTCGATGAGCTCGAGCGCCTCCTGCTCGTCGAAGTCGCCGACCAACACCACCGTCGCGTTGTTGGGCGCGTAATAGGTGCGATAGAAGGTGCGGCAGTCGTCGATGGTGATGGCCTCGGATGTCGTCGCATCCAGCCGATCGTCGGCCAGTGATAGGGATGCACGGTGAAGGCGATGCTTGTAGAGCTCCTCGCTCGAGAAGCCGTCGACGTCGTCCTCGACGCGGAAGCGGCGCTCGTTGGCGACGACCTCGCGCTCGGACTCGACCTGCGTGTCGCCGAGCACGAGATGCGGCCATGCGATCGGCCTCGAGCTCGACCGCCAGGCGCAGCTCGACCTTCGGCAAGTTGTCGCGATAGTAGGTCCAGTCGACCCAGGTCGCGGCGTTGGTGTCGCCGCCGGCGGTCTCGAGCAGCTGGTCGAACTCGCCCGGCGGATGCGACTCGGTCTGGTTGAACATGAGGTGCTCGAACAGGTGCGCGATGCCGGTGATGCCCTCGCGCTCGTGCCGCGAGCCGACGCGCGAACCAGGTCTGATAGGCGAAGACGGGCGCCGATGGGTCGCGCACCAAGATGACCTTGAGCCCATTGGCGAGGCGGAACTGCTTGGCGTCCAAGCCGCCGGCGCCGAACGGATGCTGCGACACGAGCTCCATCGAGGACTCCTTCTCTTTCTGCACAGATACTTAATAGCTGAAACCGACGGAAGCGCCGAGATTTACCACTACTAATGTGTAGTTGCCGGCGGCCGAGGGCAACGCCGACCCGGTGTCGAGCTGCCCGCACGCGTAGAGGCTGTATTGGGCGTCGACGCAGCTGGTCTCGGCCTGCGAGTTGAACCGCGAGCTGACGTGGCCCACGAAATAGCCGGTGACGCCGGCGTGGCCGCCGACCTCGACCGAGTGCAATCCCGAGCGCCAGACGTGCCATTCGAAGGTCAAGGCGGCGTCGAGCTTGGGCGCGTCGAGCGCGGCGGCGCTGACGGCGTCGGGCGCGATGGCCGACGTCTGCACCGCCAGCGACGGCGAAAGTCGGAGGTTCTTGCCGAGCTGATGCCGCGTCGAGACTTCGACCATGTAGCTGTTCTGCAGGCCGCGATCGAGCGAGAACTCGGGCGCGATGCCGGTCGCCGCGATGCCGCCGCCTTGCAGCGACACGTCGAGCTCGTGGCGCGCGCCGTAGTGGACGAAGCGCCATTGCGCCTCGATCTCCAGCGCCGGCGTCGCTTGGATGCGCACGCCGGCTTGGATAATTTCGGGCAGCAGCATGACGACGCGGTCGTCGCCGCCGGCCGTGAAGCCGCCTTGGCCGGGCGCCGCTTTGACGCGCGCCCCGGTGGCCGAGGTCATGAAGAGGTCGCCGCCGGTCTGATGGCTCGTGTACGACAGGCCGATCCACAAGCGATCGACGGGCCGACCGACGGCGCCGACGGTGAAGCCGATGCCGGTGGCGTAGCCGCGCAGCTTGACGTTCTGCTGCGCCAGCGGGTTCTCGTAGCCGCAGGCGACCCCGCCGCACAAGCTGTTGGGCTGCGACACCAAAGCCGAGCCGCCCGCCGGCGCCAGATCGTGGGCGTAGCCGTAGTCGATCCAGTTTTCGTCGATGATGAGGCCGGCGCCGACGGCGATGTGGTTCTCGATCTTCCAGGCCGCGGCGAAGGTCTCTTCGAGCGAGGCGAAGCGCTGATATTGCTCCTGATAACGCACCGGCGAGCTCGTCGGATAGGACGACAGCTCGGCGAACGGCGTGTAGACCGCGAGGCCCAAGTCGAAGGTGTCGGTGCCGAGATCCCACGTCAGGGCGGCGAACGTCTGCGGGTTGGCCGACGCGATGCTCGTCGACGCGGAGCTGCCGTCGCGGCGAATGCTGCCGAAGTTGGCGTCGGCGGCGCCGTCCAAGAAGAGGTGCACGCCGTGCAAGTAGCCGAGCGCCGCCGGGTTGTAGAACGCCGCCGCCGGATGCGGGTCGGTCGGCCCGGCGATGGCGTCGGGCACCGGACGCGGCTGCAGGAACGGATAGGCCCACGCGTGCCCACTGATGAACAGAACAGCAGCAGCGACGAAGGCGGGCGCGCGCACGGGCGTCGAGCCTACATCGGATGGTGTTGACGTGGCAAAGGTCGCCCGGCTACGTTGCGACATCTTGACTCGGCTGATGACGTTCGCGCTCCTTGCAGGGCTGGCTCTCGGCTGCGACCCGACGCCCGAGAAGATCGCGCGCTGGAAAGAGACCGAGCGCGGGCCGGGCAAGCTCCGCGAGACCGTGGTCAAAGCGGGCTTGGCGCCGTCGCTGCGCGGGCAGGCGCTGGCGGCGCTGGTCGAGCTCGGCATGACCTCGGACGCGCTGACCGACTTGGGCACGCTGCCGCCGGCCGATCGGCAAGCGATCATTCATGACGCCGTGCCGCGCCTGGCCGAAGTCGCCAAAGGCTCGGGCATCGCCGGCGGAGCCACGACGCGGGCGCAGCGCGAGGCCAAGGACGCGCTCTTTGGTCTGCGCGCCGACGCAGCCGCAGCCGATCGCGACGCGGCCGACGCGGCGTTGATCGAGTGGACGACGGCGGATTCTGGCCGGGCGTATGTCGGCAGGCGGCAAGTCGAGCGAGCAGATCTTGATTGCGATCGGGCCCAAAGCGGCGCCGCGGCTCGTCGAGCTGATGCAGCCGGGCTCGTCGCAGCTGGTGCCGGCGGCCTCGATCTTCGGCAAAGTGGCCGACACCGACGCGCGGGCGCGGGCGGCGGACGCGCTCATCGGCCGCCTGCGTCAACAAGGACCGCGGCTCGATGACCAGAGCCTGCAGGCGCTCGGGCTCGTCGGCGGACCGCGGGCGACGGCGTTCCTCGTCGAGACGGCCGAGCACGCCAACGAGGCCACGCGCGAAAAGGCGCTCTTGGCGCTGGCGCAGGGCAACGTCAACGGCGGCGACGCGACGACCCAAGCGGCGGCGCTGCGCATTGCGGCCGATAAGTCGGCGCCGGGAAAAGTTCGCGAAGCGGCCTTCCAGATGTTGGAGAAGATGCCGGGGTCGGTGCCGGGCTTGGTGGCGCTGATGAAGTCGCCCGAGGAGCTGGTGCGCTGGCGCTCGGTCGAGGCGGCGCTGGCGGCGGGCAAGGAAAAAGCGGTCACGCCCGTGCTCGAAGGGCTGAATCCGACGGGCAAATACAAAGCGGAAGATCTAGATTCGTACGTGGTTCACGACGTGGTGCTCGTCGGTCCGCCGGCCATCGCGCCCTTGCAGACGGAGCTGGCGTCGAAGAACGGGGTAGCCGCCGGCGTCGCCAAGAAGGCGCTGGCGCAGTTGCAAAAGCACTGAACGCCACGACGAATTAGTGGTCAAACACATCGTTTTCCGTCAGGATAGGCGGCTGGGAACGTAGAGGGTCTCGACTGGAGACAGAGCGGGAGATGGATCAGAGCAAGAAGACGATGCGCCACTTCTACTGCCGTGACGTCCTATGGGAGACGTTCGAGCAGATGGCGAACGACTTCGACTGCTCGATCGATTACCTCATCAACGAGGCGATGAGGTTCTACGCGCGGTCGAAGAACTACAACGCGGGCGCGGCTCCGCCGTCGTCGGCGTCGAATGTTCCGGCGCAGCCAACCAATGGGCCGGTCATCGGCGCCAACGCGGGAGGCGGCGGTTATGCGCAGCCGCGCACGGCGACGCGACCGCCGATGCCGCCGCCGGCACCGAGCGCGAGTGGCGCTTCGCCGGCGATGAACGCACGCGCGCCGTCGCCGCCGGCCCCGCCGCCGCGTCCGCCGCGGGCGACGCCGGCGCCGCCGAATCCGCGCGTGACGCCGGAGCCGTCGAACGCGTCGTCGCCGGTGCTGTTCCTGGTGTTCAACAACCAGCGCATCCCGATCGACAAGGATCAATTCATCATCGGGCGCGGCTCGAAGTCGTCGGATCTCGCGATCAAGGACGGCAACATCTCGCGCAAGCACGCGGCCGTCATTCGTCGCAACGGGATGTTCTACATCAAGGACCTCGGGTCGACGAACGGCATCGACTACAAGGGCATGCGCATCGACAACAAGCGCATCGACGAAGGCGACATCTTCCATATCTGCGACTACGAGCTCCGCTTCACCTATCGATAAAAGAACCCCGTGACGTACGAGGAAGCGCTCGACGGATTCCAGCGCGAGCTGCGGACGGCGTTCGACGATCCGGCGAGCCCGCCCGGCTCGATTGACTACGGCGAGCAGCTGGTGTTGGCGGCGGCCAGCGTGGCCGAGTTCATCGGCGCGGCGCGCAAGGACGTTTTGCGCGGCTGGGCGCGCGACATTCGCCGCTGGAAGGTGCTGCCGAAGACCGAGCGTGAGCGGCTGGTGGCCGCGGGGCTGCGGCAGTGCGCGCAGCTGGCGACGGAGAAGCCGATCGAGCGCGCGGCGCCGAAGCCGAGGCCGCGGCCGGGAAAACCTACGGCGACCGGCTCGTCGGCGGCGCCCGCGGCAACTCCAGCGCCGCCGGCGACCAGAGAAGGATCGATTACGCTCGGGACGCCGCTGCTCGGGCTGCCCGGCGTCGGCCCGGCGACGGCGGGCAAGCTCGCCGACAAAGGGCTGCACACCGTCGGTGACGCGGTCTACTTTCTGCCGAAGCGCTGGGATGATCTGCGCGAGCTGGTGCCGATGCGCGCGCTCGTCGCCGGGCAGATGGCGGTCACGCGCGGGACGGTCGAGAAGTCGCGCGTGGCGTTCGGGCGCGGGCGGCGCATCCTCGACGTCACGTTCGTCGACGACGACGGGCGGCGGCTGGGCGCGCGCTGGTTCTACTTTCGCGGCGGCATGCAGCAGCGGTTTGCCGTCGGTGCGCGCTTCATCATCACCGGCGTCCCGCGCGTCCGCAAAGACACGCTCGAGATGGTCCATCCCGAGACCATCCTCGAAGGTGAAGGCGAAGAAGGCGCCACCGGCGGCGTGCGCGTCCGCTACGGCGAGATCGAGGGCGTTCCCGGGCGCACCGTCGAGAAGCTGTGCCGCGCGGCGGCGACGAAGTACGCGGCGGAGGTGCCCGACGGCATCCCGGCGCAGCTGGCGAGCGATCTGGCGCTGTTGTCGCAGGCCGAGGCGCTGCGATCGCTGCATCTGCCCGATCCCGACCTGGCGCCCGAGCTCGTGCGCGCGCTCAACGACGGGACGGCGCCGCCGATGCGCCGGCTCGTGTTCGACGAGTTTTTCTTTCTGCAGCTCGGTCTCGCGCGACGACGCGGCACGGCGCGACGCGAGCCGGGCCTGGCGTTGACGGCGGCGAGCGCGCCCGATCGCGCGCTGCGCCGGTTTCTGCAGGCGCTGCCGTTCGCGCCGACGGGCGCGCAACAGCGGGCGATCGCCGAGATCGCGCACGATTTGGCCGCGCCGCATCCGATGCATCGGCTGCTGCAAGGCGACGTCGGCTCGGGCAAGACCGTCGTCGCGTTCGCCGCCTGCGAGCTGGCCTGCGCGTCGGGGTTGCAGGCGGCGATCATGGCGCCGACCGAGATCTTGGCCGAGCAGCACGCGCGCACGCTGACCGGCTGGGCCGAGGCGACGGGCCGCTCGATCGCGCTGTTGACGGCGTCGACGCCGCGGGCGGCGCGCGATTCGGCGCTGGCGCTGCTGGCGGCGGGCAAGCTCGACCTCGTCGTCGGCACGCATGCGCTCTTGGCCGAGCGGGTGACGTTCGCGCGCCTGGGCGTCGTCGTCATCGACGAGCAGCATCGCTTCGGCGTGGCGCAGCGGGCGCTCTTGCGCGACAAGGGCGGCATGCTGCACGCGGGCGCCCGCGCGGCGCCGCACTTGTTGGTCATGACGGCGACGCCGATTCCGCGCACGCTGGCGCTGACCGCTTACGGCGACTTGGACTTGACCATCCTCGACGAGCTGCCGCCCGGACGCGAGCCGCCGGCGACGAAGGTGCTCGGCGGCGCCACGAGCCGCACGCGCGCGCTCAAGGAGCTCGAAGCCGCGCTCGACGCCGGACGGCAGGCCTACTGGGTCTGCCCGCTCGTCGAGGAATCGGAGAAGCTGGAGCTGCAGGACGTCAAGATCGCCGACGTCACCGAAGCGGCCGATTGGCTGGCGGCGCAGCTCGGCGACGTGCCGATCGGGCTCGTGCACGGCCGTTTGGCGACGCCCGATCGCGATCGCGTCATGCGCGCGTTTCGCTCAGGCGAGCTGCGCGTGCTCGTGGCGACGACGGTGATCGAAGTCGGCGTCGACGTGCCGACGGCGTCGATGATGGTGATCGAAGGGGCCGAGCGCTTCGGGCTGGCGCAGTTGCATCAGCTGCGCGGGCGCATCGGTCGCGGCGGCGGGCGTTCGACGTGCCTGCTCTTGTCGGCCGCGAAGTCGGGCGACGCCGGCGATCGCTTGGCGGTCATGGCCGAGACCAGCGACGGCTTCAAGGTCGCCGAGGAAGATCTGCGCATTCGCGGTCCCGGTGAGCTGTTCGGCACGCGTCAGGCGGGCTTGCCGCGGCTGCGCTATGCCGATCTGGTGCGCGACATCGAGCTCTTGAAGTTGGCGCGCGACCAAGCGTTCCGGCTGCTCGAGCGCGATCCGCAGCTGGCCGCGCCCGAGCACGCGCGTACCAAGCTGGTGCTCGACGCGCGCTGGGCCGAAGCGCGGCTGTTCGGCGAGGAGGCCGGCTGATGGAAGGCGTGTTGATCTACGCTCCGCACGATTACGACGCGACGTTCGAGCAGCGGCTGGCGGCGCGCTTCGGGCCGGTGCGGCAGTCGATGCAGTGGGTGATTCAGCGCGAGAACAGCCGCGTTTACATCTATTCCGATCCCGATATTCGCGACTATCTCGAGACCGAGGCCGAGCGGCGTGTGCTGGCCGAGATGCCGCAGCTGGTGGCGTACGCGGTCAATTTCAACGACCTCGGCCTGTTGCGCGAGGTGCTGCTCGCGATCGCCGACGATGACGCGCTCGTCGTCGACAACGATCAGGACGTCATCTTGCGCGGGCCGGCGTTCTTGCAGCTCCTGCGCGCGCGGCCCGATTGGGATTGGCTCGCCGAGGCCTACGAGCGCTGGAAAGCGCAGCAGCCGAAGGAATCGGACGATTGAGCCTCGCCGCCGCGGCGCTGACAAGGTAATGAACAGCGATGTCGAAGCTGGAATTGGCGATGAAGGTGGTGGCGTGGCTCGAACAAGCGCCGCAGCCGGAGGATCCGAGCGGCTGGTTCACGCGCGAATTCACGTTCGACGCCCGCGGTGAGGTCGTCGGCTTCGACGTGCTGGCGGCGCGCGTGCGCAAGGGCGCGCTGGTGGCGAAGATGCCGCTCGTGAGCCGCGTCGAAGGGGCCGATTCGGTGGCGCTCTTGTTCGAGTCGATCGATGAAGCGGCCCGGCTGTCGTCGCGGCGCGCGCTGTTCTTCGCGTTCGAAGGTGACGTCGTGCGCAGCGTGGTCGAGGTCGCGCAGAAGTCGGCGCTGCCGGCGCAGCGGCCGGATCCGGTGCGCGCCGACGAGCTGACGGCGGCGCAGATTCGCGCGCAAGAAGCGACGCGCGGGCGGCGCGCGGGCGAGCTGACGTTCGACGAGGCGCTGGCGCGCGCGCGGGCCGTGCAGGCCGACGTGCTCGACGAGCGCATCAGCGTCGCCGCGACCTATTGGGTGTTTCGCGTGCGCGGGCTCGACAGCTACGGCATCGTCGTCGACAAGCAGAGCGGCGTGGCCACCAAGCTGGGCGCGACCTGGGATCTGGAGACGTGGCTGTGGGGCTATGAACAGGGCCTCGTCACCGGCGGCAGCGTCGACTTGATGGTGCTCAAGGTCGTCGATTACGAGCGGGCCGTGGCGCTGTTGAAGAAGCTGCGCGTCAGCCCGCCCGAGGGGCGCCGCGCGGCGCTGCAGCGGCTGCCGCGCACGTTCGCGGGCGCGGTGGACGCGAGCGCGATTCAGCGGCTGAAGAACGAGACGCGCGGCGTGTTCGAGTGGAAGATCGCGCGCGCCGAGGCGCCGGCCACGAAGTAGCCGGGCTCAGCCGGTGGTGCCGAGCGGCCCCGATGCCGCCAGCTCGCCCTCGTTCGCCTCGACGATCGGCGGGACCTTGAAGTGCACGGAGCCGGACGAATACGGGTGGTCGTCCATCTCAGTCGCCCGGCGATTCCTCTTCGCCGATGTCTTCGTCGATGCCGCTCTCGGCCTGCTCGCACGCCAGCGTCGGCACGCCGAACAGGCCGGCGCCGTGCTTCGTCGGCAAGGCCGCGTCGGCGTGCGTCGTGAACGTGTACAGGTGGATCTGTCCGTCCTTGCCGACGCCGCCTTCGTAGACCAAGCGGTCGTCGTCGAGCCACAGCGTCTCGAACGGCGACACGGCCGCGGCCACGCGCTGGGCCGACTTGCGCGTCTTGTCGTAGACGTAGAGCTCGTTCTTGTCCTTGCCGTCGCCTTTCAAGATCTTGCAGGCGTCGAGCTTGCCCGCGTACGTCAGGCGCGACTTCGACGGCGACCACGCCAGCGACGACTGCGCGATCGGCCGCGCCGCCATCACCGGCTGATCGACGCCGTCGATGGTGAACTGCGTCGCGCCGTCCTCGATCTTCACGCCCGGCACCGCTTTGTCCTCGAAGTGCGCGACTTGGTTCGGCCACGCGCGCGTCTCGCCGCCGTCGGGGATGACCGCCGCGCCCTCGAGCTTGGCCAGCCCCGTGCGCGCCGTGTCGATCGTGTACGCCGCCGAGGCGCCCGACGTGACGATGAACGTGAACATCGGCTGCCCCGCCTTGTTCGCGCCCAGCCCGACCTGATCGAAGCGGCCTTTCTCGACGAAGGGCCCGATCGTCTCCAGCGTCGTCAGATCGATGACGCCGACGCGCGGATCGACGAACGAATCGACGCCGCCTTCGCGATGCAGCTTGGGCGCGACCAAGAACAAGAGCGACTTGCCATCGGACGAGCGATCGACGGCGAAGACGTGCCCGTCCGAGTCGGTGAGCCGGCGATAGCGCTTGCCGTCGGGATCGAAGTGGAAGACCTCCTGCTTCAACGACAGCGGCGCCTCGACCGCGTCGCCGTCGAACTTCGGCTCGGTGGCGGCGCGTGTGCGCGCGACGAAGAAGAAGCCACGCTCCCAGCCCTTGGCGTACTCGCCGCGATAACGCGTCTTCAGGTCGCCGATCTTGGCCCAGGCCGGCGACGCGCGCAGCGCCGCCATCTCCTTGCTCGTGTCCAGCTTGTTCGCGTAGGCGACATAATCGCGCGCGATGAGCTGCTCGTACTGCGCCGGGATCTCGTCGTTGCGCCCGAGCGCGGCCAGCGCGCGAATCAGCCCCCAGCGGCCAGCCGTGTAGTCGGGCGTGTCGTTGACGACGTTTTGCAGCGCCGCCACCGCCACTTGCGGCTTCTTGTTGCGCAGCGCCGCGAAGCCGGTCTCGAGCAGCTTGCCGGCGTCGTTGCGCGGCGATTGAAAGGGATCGGTCATGCCGATGGCGAGCTGCTTCGGCTGCTCGGCGGTCGAGGCCGTGCCGCCCGACGTGCTCGGCTGGCTGCTGTCGCGCTTGCAACCGAGGCTCACGCAGGAAAGGAGCACGGCGCTCCAGGTCAGAATTCGCATGGCGCACATTGTACACGCGGGTCGACACCGGTTGTCACGGCCGCTGCGGGCGCTACTTACAATGACGAATGAGCCCTAACCGCCGCTTCGCCGCGCGTGGCCCTGCGCCGCATGTGTTGTCCGTCGTGCTCGCCGGTGGCGAAGGGCGGCGGCTCTTGCCGCTGACGGCCGATCGCGCCAAGCCGGCGGTGCCCATCGGTGGACGCTATCGGCTCATCGACTTCGTGCTCTCGAATTTGGTCAATTCGGGGCTCCTGAAGATCAAGGTGCTGACGCAATACAAGTCGGACTCGCTCAACACGCACATCGCGCGCGGCTGGCGCTTGCCGGCGATGCTCGACTTCTACGTCGAGGTCGTGCCGGCGCAGCAGCGCGTCGGCAAGGAGTGGTTTCGCGGCTCGGCCGACGCCATGTTCCAGAGCTTGAACATCATCACCGACGAGGATCCCGACTTGGTGGCGGTGTTCGGCGGCGATCATTTGTACAAAATGGATGTCAACCAAATGGTTGACTTTCACTTGGACAAGCAGGCGGAGGTGACGGTGGCGGCGATTCCCGTGCCCGTGGCCGAGGCGACGGCGTTCGGCGTGCTCAGCGTCAACGACGAGGGCGAGCTGCTGTCGTTCGACGAGAAGCCGGCGCAGCCACGCGAGATTCCCGGTCGGCCCGGCTGGGCCTTGGCGTCGATGGGCAACTACCTCTTCGAGACCGCGCCGCTCGTCGATGCGCTGTCGCACGATCAATCGCAAGGCACGCAGCACGACTTCGGGCGCAATATTTTGCCGGCGATGGTCGGGCGGCGCCGCGCCTTCGTGTACGACTTCTCGAAGAACGAGATCCCGGGCGCGCTCGAGCGCGAACGCGGCTATTGGCGCGATGTCGGGACGATCGAGGCTTACTGGCAGGCGAACATGGACCTCATCGCCGTCGATCCCATCTTCGATCTATATAACCAGCGCTGGCCGATTCGCACGTACACGGCGCCGTTGCCGCCGGCGAAGTTCGTGTTCGCGCAGTCCGAGCGCATGGGC
This sequence comes from uncultured delta proteobacterium, assembly GCA_963785725.1. Classification (GTDB taxonomy): domain Bacteria; phylum Myxococcota_A; class Polyangia; order Palsa-1104; family Palsa-1104; genus JAQBQH01. The sequence continues at coordinate 833,886 of CAWAWS010000007.1, forward strand.
ACGGCCACCGACTCCTTGGTCTCCGAAGGCTGCATCATCTCCGGCGGACGGATCGACCGCAGCATCTTGTCGCCGGGCGTACGCATCAACAGCTTCGCGCACGTCGAGGAGTCGATCTTGATGGACGGCGTCGACGTCGGCCGGCACGCGCGCATTCGCCGCGCCATCATCGACAAGGGCGTCCACATTCCGCCAGGGATGGAGATCGGCGTCGACTTGGCGGCCGATCGGCGCCGCTTTCACGTCAGCGACGAAGGGATCGTGGTCGTGCCCAAAGAGGCCGACTTGTCACGGGGCGACGGGCTGTTCGTCGAGACCGTCGAGACGCGACAATAACGCGGCGTTGGCGGCCGCGCGCGCGCGATCGGCGCGGATGGCCAGCGCCAGCGCGCGCGGCACGGACAGCGCGCGGGCGGCAGCGGCGTCGGCGCGATAGTGCGCCGCATAATCGGGGGCGACGCGCAGGCGCCAATTGTCGTCGGACACCGTGCCCGGCGCGTTGTAGAGCGCGCGATAGCCAAGCAGATCGGCGAAGAAGATCGACACATGGCGCGCGGGGCTGGCGAAGAGCTCGGCGAACATCGCCGTCGCCAGCGCGCCCGGCGACGCCAAGAGGCGCTGCGCAAAGGCCGGTCGCGCTAGCGGCTCGGGCTCGAGGCGCGCGGCCAAAAAGTGCGCGCGCGCGGCGGCGCGACCGTCGCTGCGCCAGTCGTCGGCGAGCTGCCACAACGGCGGCGTGTCGTGGTTGCCGACCATGATCCAGTCGCGCGGCTGCGCGTTGTCGCTGCGGTAGACGTCGTCGGGCACGTCGAGCCGCGCCTTTTGCGTGACCACCATGCGGCCGAGGCCCGCGCGCTCCATCACGCGGCGTAGCGGATAGGGCCAGGTGCTCAGCACCTCGCACACGAGCTCGGCGCCGCGGGCGCGTGCGGTCGCGAACAGCCGCGCACAGAGCGCGCCGTAGCGGTCGACTTGCGCGGCGTCGAGATCGCGCACCCACTCGTCGGCGTGACGCGCGCGGCTGCGATCGAGCTGCGCCGGCGTCGCGATGGCCCAGCGCGCCAGCTCGGGATGGTCGGGCAGATCGGGCGACGAAAAGAGGCGCGCGCCCGCTTGCACTGCGGCCAGCGCGTCCGGGGCTTCGGCGCGATAGACCCACGGATCGACGAGGCCGTGCGGATGATCGACGCGCAATCCGTCATATTCGGCGAGCGCCTTGTCGACGCGCGCGGCGAAGAGCGCACCGGCGGCGCCGTCGTATTGCGCCGGATCGAGCAGCGGATAACCCCACGGTTGGCCGTCGGGGTTGGTGCGGCTCGGCGGCGCGCCCATGCGATAGCCGTCGAGAAAGAGCGACGCCAGCGCCAAGCGATCGCGGTGGGAGACGCCGACCTGCAAGTCGCCGAAGAGGCCGAGGCCGAGCGCGCGCGTAAACTGGCGCAGCTCGCCGTGTTGGCGATGGGCGAGCCATTGCTCGGCGCGGTGTCGCGCGGGCGTGACGTCGCCGGTGCGCTCGTCGCGGGCGAGCCAGTCGCCGGCGTCGCGCGCGAATTCGGCGATGGCGCCGGCCCATTCGTGGCCGCGCGCGGCCAAGAGCGCGGTGAGCGCGGCGGCGTGGCGATCCCAGGCGCCGGTGTGGTCGCAGAGCCGCGCCGACTCGGCCGGCACGTCGCCGACGACGGCGCGCCAATCGCCGGCGGCCTCCGTCCACAGCGGGCCGAGCGCGATGGCGAGCGGGTTGCGCGAGAAGATCATGGCGTCGTACGGCGACGGATTGGCGCGCGAGATCCAGCCTTGCGGGCCGAGCTGCACGTCGGTGAAGCCGAGCTGCCGCGCGAAACGCAAGAAGTCGCAACCGGCGGCCGAGTAGGGCGTGCCGCGGCCGACGTCGTCGTCGCCGGCCGGGAAGCTGGCGTCGTGGATGGCGAGCACCAAGCGCGTTACGCCGCAGAGCTGCAGCGCATCGGCGACGGCGGCGCGATAGTCGCTCCGCTCCCACGCTGGAACTGCAGTAGTCACGGCAGGTTACCGACGGTGTCGGCGGTCGCGGCGGCTCTCGTGGCGAGAGTCTCGGGGCTTGTCATCGCAGGCTCGGTCGTTAACTCTACACCATGATTTCGCGCGCCGACGAAGGGGAGCGCCCGGCGCGTGCCGCGGCATTCGACGGGCAGCGTCGCGTCGTCATCGGCGCGGTGCGACCGTCGCTCGACGGCGGCCGCTTCGCCGTCAAGCGCGTCATCGGCGACGTGCTCGACGTCGAGGCCGAGCTGTTGCTCGATGGTCACGATCTCATCGCCGCCGTCGTTCGTCACCGCGCGCCCGACGGCGCGACGAGCGAGCAGCCGCTGGTGGCGCTGGGCAACGATCGTTGGCACGGCGCGATCCCGCTGTCGCAGCTCGGTCGCTGGTCGTACAGCGTCGAGGCCTGGGTCGACGCGTGGGCCAGCTTCGTCTGGGGCTTTCGGCGCAAAGTGGACGCGGCGCAAGACGTTCGCGTGGAATTGCTCGACGGCGCCAAGCTCATCGTCGCCGCGGTCGAGCGGGCGCGCGCCCAAGGCGACGGCGCGCGCGACGACGGCAACGCGCTGGCCGCGCTGGCCGCGCGCGTCGCCGACGAGCGGCGCGCGCCGGCCGAGCGCATCGCGGCGGTCACCGACGCGGCGACGACGGCGCTGATGGCGCGCCATCCCGACCGCAGCCACGCCGCGCGGCTCGAGCGCGCGCTCGAAGTCGTCGTCGAGCCGATGCGCGCGCGCTTCAGCGCCTGGTACGAGTTCTTCCCGCGCAGCTGCGGCGAAAACGGCCGGCACGGCACGTTCGCCGACGCCGCCAAGCGGCTCGATTACGTCGCCGATCTGGGCTTCGACACCGTCTACTTGCCACCGATTCATCCGATTGGTCGCACGCATCGCAAGGGACCGAATAATTCGCTCGGCTCGAACGCCAACGACGTCGGCAGCCCGTGGGCGATCGGCGCGAGCGAAGGCGGACACAAGTCGATTCATCCGCAATTGGGCACGCTCGACGACTTTCGCGCATTCGTGGCCCGCGCCAAAACGCTGGGACTGGAAGTGGCGCTGGATATCGCGCTGCAGGTCTCGCCCGATCATCCGTATGTGAAACAGCATCCCGATTGGTTCGTGCAGCGCGCCGATGGGAGCATTCAATACGCCGAGAATCCGCCCAAGAAGTATCAAGATATCTACCCGTTTCATTTCGATTGCGCCGATTGGAAGGCGTTATGGAATGAATTGAAGTCGATCTTCCTGTTTTGGATCGAGCAGGGAATCACCGTATTTCGCGTCGATAATCCGCATACGAAGCCGCTGCCGTTCTGGCAATGGTGTATCGGCGAGATCCAGCGCCAGCATCCGGAGACGATCTTCCTCGCGGAGGCGTTCACGCGGCCGAAGCTGCTGCAGGCGCTGGCGAAGGCCGGCTTCTCGCAGTCGTACACCTATTTTACGTGGCGGACGACGAAGGCGGAGTTGACCGAATATGCCGAAGAGCTGACGCAAACTGCGCAATACGACTATTTGCGGCCCAATTTTTGGCCGAATACGCCCGATATCCTGCCCGAGCATCTGCAGTGGGGGGGTCGCGCCGCCTATTTACAGCGGCTGATATTGGCGAGCACGCTGTCGTCGAATTGGGGCGTTTATGGACCGACGTTCGAGCTGATGGAGCACGTGGCGCGGCCGGGCGCCGAGGAATATCTCGATAACGAGAAGTATCAGCTGCGGCAATGGGATTTGACGCGCGCCGATTCGCTGGCGCCGATGATGAAGCTGCTCAATCGCATTCGCAGAGAGCAGCCGGCGCTGCACGACAACGCGACGCTGCGGTTTCACAGGACCGATAACGAATTCGTCATTTGCTACAGTAAACGCAGCGCTGATGATATGGGTGGCGCGATATTGGTCGTCGTCAACCTCGATCCCGAGCATACGCAGTCGGCCTGGATCGACGTCGACGCCGCGGCGCTGGGCGTCGCGCCTGACGAGACGTTTCAAGTGCACGATCTGTTGGGCGAGGCGCGCTATCGCTGGCGCGCCGGTCGCAATTTCGTGCAGCTCATCCCGCAGGTGATGCCGGCGCACCTGTTCCGAATCCGCCGCCACGCCGCCAGCGAACGAGGATTCGAATACTTCATATGAGACGGCGTAAAGAAGAAGGCGCAGACGCGTTGGCACCCAATCCGCACTGGTATAAAGAAGCGGTCATATACGAGATCCATATTCGCGCCTTCGCCGATTCGAATGACGACGGCATCGGCGACTTCAATGGGCTCGTCGAGCGGCTCGATTACCTGCAGGATCTAGGCGTCACCGCGATCTGGCTGCTGCCGTTCTATCCTTCGCCGCTGCGCGACGGCGGCTACGACATCTCCGATTACACGAAGATCAATCCGGCCTACGGGACTCTCAAAGACTTCTCGCGGCTGCTCAAAGAGGCGCATAGCCGCGGGATTCGCGTCATTACCGAGCTGGTTCTGAATCATACGTCGAACGAGCACGAATGGTTTCAGCGCGCGCGTCGCGCCGAGCCGGGCTCGAAATGGCGTAACTATTATGTGTGGAGCGATACGCCCAGTCGCTACGCGGACGCGCGCATCATCTTCAAAGACTTCGAGACCTCCAATTGGTGTTGGGATCCGGTCGCCAAATCCTATTATTGGCACCGTTTCTATTCGCATCAGCCCGATTTGAACTTCGAGAATCCCGAGGTTCATAAGGCGCTCTTGAAGGTCATCGACTTCTGGCTCGACCTCGGCGTCGACGGAATGCGGCTCGACGCCGTGCCCTATTTGTTCGAGGAAGAGGGCACGAGCTGCGAGAACCTGCCGCGCACGCACGAGTTCTTGAAGACGCTGCGCGCGCACGTCGATTCACACTATCGCGATCGCATGCTGTTGGCGGAGGCGAATCAGTGGCCGGAAGACGCCGCCGCCTATTTCGGCAGCGGCGACGAATGCCATATGAATTTTCATTTCCCACTGATGCCGCGCATGTTCATGTCGGTGCATCTGGAAGATCGCTTTCCCATCGTCGATATCTTGCGGCAGACGCCGAATATCCCGCCCAATTGTCAGTGGGCGACGTTCTTGCGCAATCACGACGAGCTGACGCTGGAGATGGTCACCGACGAAGATCGCGACTATATGTATCGCGTCTACGCCGAGGATCCGAACGCGCGCATCAACCTCGGCATTCGCCGGCGTCTGGCGCCGCTCGTCAAAGGGCGACGCAAGATCGAGCTCATGAACGCCATGCTCTTCTCGTTGCCGGGAACGCCGGTGCTTTATTACGGCGACGAAATCGGGATGGGCGACAATATCTATCTCGGCGATCGCGACGGCGTGCGGACGCCGATGCAATGGAGCGCCGACCGCAACGCCGGATTCTCGCGCGCCAATCCGCAGAAGCTTTATTTGCCGGTGATTACCGATCCCGAATATCACTACGAATCGAACAACGTGCAGGCGCAGCAGGCCAATTCTTCGTCGCTGTTGTGGTGGATGAAGCGGCTCATCGCGCTGCGCAAAGAGAACGAAGTGCTCGGGACCGGCGGAATCGAGTTTCTGCTGCCAGATAACCCCAAGGTATTGGCGTTCATTCGCAGCGACGGCCGGCATAGCGTCTTGGTGGTCATCAACCTGTCGCGCTTCGTGCAGTGCGCCGAGCTCGAGCTGGCGCAGTATCAGCATTTGACGCCGATCGAAATGTTCGGTCGCACGCCCTTTCCGACGATCACCGATAAGCCTTATTTCTTATCGTTGGGACCGCATTCGTTCTATTGGTTCACGCTGGAAGCAGCCGATGCCGCGAGCGGGCGCACGGAAAAGCCGCGCATCGACGTGTCCGGTGGCTGGCTCAAAGTATTCAGCGGACGGGCGCGCGCGCAATTGTCGGCGGCGCTGCTCGAATATGCCGTCGGCCGGCGCTGGTTCCGCGGCAAAGCGCGTCCGCGCAAAGGCGCGACCATCGCCGACGTCTTGCAGCTCGACGGCGAAAATGGCTGCGCGCGGCTGGCGCTGTTGCAGGTCGATTACGTCGAAGGCGATCCCGAAGTGTATGTCGTTCCCTTGGCATTCCGCAGCGGCGAAGAGGCCATTCGCGTCATGCGCGAGCGGCCGCAAGCGAAGATCGCCAGCCTCGTCACGCACGACAACAAAGGCGAAGTCGAAGGCGTGCTCGTCGACGGATTGGCCGATGACGCGCCGGTGCGCTTGATGGACATGATTCGCAAGAAGCAGGAGGTCGGCGGCGAACGCGGCGAAATGACGGCGACGACGTTGCGCGCCTTCAAGGAGGTCGCCGGCGATGACCCGTTGATTCCGCGCACGAGCGAGTTCGAGCAGACCAACTCGTCGATTCTCGTCGGCGACAAGATGCTGCTCAAAGTTTATCGAATGCTGGAAATGGGGCCCAATCCCGAGCTGGAATTGGGCGCTTATTTGACCGAGCACGCGCCGGCGGTGAGAGACGCTTCGGGGAATCACATTACGCGGCGCGCGCCGCGCATGTTGGGCGCGCTCGAATATCGCGCGCCGACGTTGAAAGAGCCGGCGACGGTGGCGACGGTGCAGGAGCTCATCGCCAACGAAGGCGTCGCCTGGGATACGGCGGCCTCGGCGCTCGATCGCTATTTCGACCGTGTGCTGCAGCTGCACGCGGCGACGCCGTCGTCGCCGGCGAACGCGCCGGCGGCGGGCGCGCCGGTGACGCTGGAGGCGCCGCCGCTGCCGCCGGGAGACATGATCGCGCAAGGCGCGGCCGAGCTGTCGCCGGAGATGTTGGAGCTGCTCGGCGGCTTTGTCGGCCGCGCGCGTCAGCTCGGCCGACGCGCCGCCGAGCTGCACCTCGTGCTCGGCGCCGAGCCGGTCGACCCGGCGTTTGCCCCGCAGCCGTTCACCGGCTTTTATCAACAGTCGTTATTCCAAGGCGCGCACAAGCTGTGGGTGCGCACGGCCGAGCTGCTGCGCAAGAACCTCGGCAAGCTGCCCGAGCCGCTGCAGAGCGACGTCAGCGCGATCGCCGCCGATGAGACGCGCATCGACAGGCGATTGCGGACGATCACCGCGCGCAAGCTGGACGTGGCGCGCGTGCGTATTCACGGCGATCTGCACCTCGGCCAGATCCTCGATACCGGTGATGATTTCGTGTTCATCGACTTCGAAGGCGAGCCCGGCCGGCCGCTCAATGAGCGGCGTTACAAGCGCTGCCCGCTCTTCGACGTCGCCGGCATGCTGCGCTCGTTCCATTACGCGAGCGAATCGGCGCTGCGCTCCGGTCGGTTGCGCGTGGAGGACGCGGCGTTCCTGCGGCCGTGGGCGCGCGCCTGGACGGCGTGGGTGCGCGCGGCCTTCCTCGACGAATATTTGAAGACCGTCGGCTCGGCGCCGTTCGTGCCTGCCAGCGACGACGACAAGCGTCTCATGTTGGAGTTTTATCAGCTCGAAAAATGCATTTACGAAATTCGCTATGAGCTGAATAATCGTCCCGACTGGCTGGAGATTCCGCTGGCGGGACTGCAAGAGCTCATGGGTCGGGAGGCGCAATGAATCGTCCGTTGATGCGCGACAGTGGTCCGTCGTTGTTGGGCGACACCGATATCCACCTGTTCAACGAAGGCACGCATGCCCGGCTTTACGACAAGCTCGGCTCGCGAATCATCACCTTCAACGGCCAATCGGGCGTTTATTTCGCCGTGTGGGCGCCGAACGCCGAGCGCGTCTCGGTCATCGGCGATTTCAACGGCTGGGACGACACGCGCGCGCCGCTGAAGACCAAGGGCCAATCGGGCATCTGGGAAGGCTTCATTCCCGAGGCGGCGCTGGGAAACGTCTACAAATACCGCATTTGGTCGCGCTTCGCCGGTTATCGTGTCGATAAGGCCGATCCCTTCGCGGTGCGGCAAGAAGTCCCACCAAAGACCGGCTCGGTCATTTGGCACCTCGACGGCTACGATTGGCAAGACGCCGATTGGATGCGCGCGCGTAAAGAGCGCAATTCGCTGGCCGCGCCGATTTCGTTCTACGAGATGCACCTCGGCTCCTGGATGCGCGTGCCGGAAGAGGGCAATCGCTCGCTCAGCTATCGCGAGGTCGCGCCGCGGCTGGCGCAGCACGTCAAGTCGCTCGGCTTTACCCATATCGAGCTGATGCCGATCATGGAGCATCCGTTTTACGGCTCGTGGGGATATCAGGTCACCGGTTATTTCGCGCCCACGTCGCGTTACGGCACGCCGCAAGACTTCATGTATTTCGTCGATTACATGCACCGCGAAGGCATCGGCGTCGTGCTCGACTGGCCGCCGGCGCATTTTCCGTCGGACGAGCACGGCCTCAACTTCTTCGACGGCACACATTTGTACGAGCACGCCGACCGACGCCAAGGATTTCATCCCGATTGGAAGTCGGAGATCTTCAATTACGGGCGCCACGAAGTGCGCAGCTTTCTGGTCTCGAGCGCCTCTTATTGGCTCGATAAGTTTCATATCGACGGCATTCGCGTCGACGGCGTGGCGTCGATGTTGTACCTCGATTACGGCCGTAAAGCCGGCGAATGGATCCCCAACGAGCACGGTGGCCACGAGAATTTGGCGGCGGTTTCGTTGTTGCGGCAATTGAACGAGACGTTGTATCGCGAGCATCCGGACACCCAGACGATCGCCGAGGAGTCGACGGCCTGGCCGCTGGTTTCGCGGCCGGTTTATATGGGCGGTCTCGGCTTCGGCATGAAGTGGGATCTGGGCTGGATGCACGATTCGCTCGACTATTTCTCGCGCGATCCGGTGCACCGCCGCTTTCATCATAATCAGCTGACGTTCCGCGGTTTATATGCGTTTCACGAGAACTACGTATTGCCGCTGTCGCACGATGAAGTGGTGCACGGTAAAGGCTCGCTCTTATCGAAGATGAACGGCGACCATTGGCAGCGCTTTGCCAATCTGCGACTGCTGTATTCGTATATGTATGCGCAACCGGGTAAGAAGCTCCTGTTCATGGGCGCCGAATTCGGGCAGTGGCGCGAGTGGAACCACGATATGAGCCTCGATTGGCATCTGCTGAACGAAGATCCGGCGCACGGCCAGCTGCAGCTGCTCGTCGGCACGTTGAATCATTTGTATCGCACGCATCCGGCGCTGCATCAGCTCGACGGCGACGCGCGCGGCATGGAGTGGGTGCAAGCGAATGACGCCGAATATTCGGTGTTGGCGTTCTTGCGTAAAGGCAGAGAGCCGCGCGAGCAGGTGTTGGCGCTGCTCAATTTCACGCCCGTGCCGCGCTACAACTACCGCATCGGCGTCAACGGCGGCGCCGCGGCGTGGCAGGAGATCTTCAACAGCGACGCCGCGGTCTTCGGCGGCAGCGGGCACGGCAACGGCGGGCGCGTGCCGGTGACGCCGCTGCCGTGGCACGGCCGCAACAGCTCGCTCAACTTGACCATCCCGCCGCTCGGCGCGCTCTTCCTCAAAGCCGAGTGAGCCGATCTCGCCCAGCCCACGCCGAAGCGACAGTCGAAACACGATATTTCTCGTCCGATTAGCGCGCTTCTAAAACGTCGCCGATATCACTAAAATCGATTTCGTAGAGTGATTTTCGTAATCGTTTTGCGGCAGCGTCGAACGCGCCGCGCAGCAAATGCATGTCCCTTTCGTGAGACACGCGCGTGGCTACGCCAGCGTCGGCGCGCGTTGGCAGTGGGAGGCCGGCGTGCGACGTTGACTCGCGCGCGCGGCGCTTCGCGCACGCCTATTCAATTCTTACGAAGGAGAATGAAATGAAAGCGAATCGGATTCATTTCCAGCGGAACTGTTCCTTGGTCGGCGCGGCCCTCGCGTTCGCGCTCGTCGGCTGCAGCGCGACTCCCGAAGGCGCCAAGAGTGAAACCACGAGCGCGCAGACGGCGAGCGATGATCCCGCGCCGAGCGCGACCGAGCTGCTCACCGGCACCTGGACGTACGTGCCCGACGCCAGCTGCGGCGCGGCGCCGTTCGGCACGGTGAGCGGCAACGAGCTGTCGTTCTCCGCCGGCGGCTATTGCAGCGGCGGCAACGGCGTCCCGTTCGCCGGCTTCACGTATCAGCAGCCGGTGGCGGTCGAAGCCGGCGGCACTTACGACCTCACGCTGACGCTCTCGGACTTCAACGGCTGGCTCGGCTTCATTCCGACGAGCTTCACGGCGACGATCGCGGGCGTGACGCAGAAGGTGTCGGCCTCGAGCGCCTCGGTCATCGAGCTGACGTTCGCCATCGACACGCTGCCGCCCGGGCCGACGACCATCACGTTCAACGTTCATCCGCCGGCGGGCGGCGTCGGACCGGTCAACGGCGGCATCTACCTGACCGAAGAAGGCGTCGACGTCGGATTGTCGCTCACGCGCACCAACTAAGCAGCGCGCGATCCTGCACTGCCTTGGGCGGTGCAGGATCGTCGTTTCAATCTCCTCGATACTTCAGCGCGGGCGGCCGCGGTCATGTTGAATCGGCCACGCGACTTCCGCACCGAGCGATTTGGCGGCGTGCAACGCCCAGTTGGGATCGTTGAGCAGCCCGCGCGCGAGCAACACGGCGTCGGCGCTGCCGGACGTCACGATCTCGTTGGCCTGCGTCGCCTCCGTGATCATGCCGACGGCGCCGGTCGCGATGTGCGCGTCCTGTTTGATGGCGCGCGCGAACGGCACTTGATAGCCGGGCCCGACGACGATCTTGGCGTCGGGCACGATGCCGCCCGACGAGCAGTCGACCAAGTCGACGCCGCGCGCGCGAAACAACCCCGCCAAACGCACGCTCTGCGACAGGTCCCAGCCGCCCTCGACCCAGTCGGTGGCCGAGATGCGCACGAACAGCGGCCGCTCGTCAGGCCACGCCGCGCGCACGGCCTCGACCACCGCCAGCGGCAGCCGCGTGCGCCCCTCGAAGTCGCCGCCCCAGGCGTCGCTGCGCCGGTTGGCCAGCGGCGACAGGAACTGGTGCATCAGGTAGCCGTGCGCGAAGTGCAGCTCGATGACCTCGAACCCGGCCGCGTCCGCGCGCTTCGTCGCCGCCGTGAACTCGGCGATGACGCGCGCGATGCCGGCCTCGTCGAGCGCCGCCGGCTCGGGATAGGTCGGCGAAAACGCCAGCGCGCTCGGCGCCCACGGCGTCCAGCCACCGTCGGCGACCGCGACTTTCTGGCCGCCTTGCCAGGGCCGCGCCGTGCTCGCCTTGCGGCCGGCGTGCGCCAGCTGAATGCCGGGCACGGCGCCGTTGTCGCGGATGAACTGCGCGATGGGCGCCAGCGCCGCCGCGTGCGCGTCGGACCAAATGCCGAGATCGTGCGCCGTGATGCGCGCGTCGGCGGCGACGGCGGCCGCCTCGGTGAACACCAGCGCCGCGCCACCGACGGCAAAGCGGCCCAGCTGCACGAGGTGCCACGGCAGCGCCAACCCGTCGCCGGCGCAGGAGTATTGGCACATCGGCGACACCAGCACGCGATGCTTGAGTTGAACCGAGCGAAGGGTGAGCGGATCGAACAGCTGGCTCATGTCGGCGAAGCCTCCGAGATGCGAGAGGCTGACATCTTAATGCGCCGAGCGGCGCGCGGCTGCTCAGGTGCGGGCGAAAGCTACAGGAAGTGAACGCCGAGGCCGACCTGCGCGTCGATGTTGAGGCCGCCTTCGCTCGAGCCGCTGGAGATCGCGCCCAAGATGTTGATGTCGAGGATGAAGGCCAAGTGCGAGCCGATGTCGTACCAAAGCCCGCCGCCGCCGCCCATGAACACGAGCCCGAGCGGCACCGTGTCGAGGCAGTTCTTGGGATTGCCGCACACCGTCTGCAGCGCGACTTTGTGGTTGCCGCCGTTGAACTGATCGGCCGTGTACTTGTCGACGAGCGGCTGCGCTTCCGTGTCGCCGCTCGAGATGTCGACGTACTGGCGAATCTGCCCGCCGCCGATGTCGAGGTGCACGTACGGATGGAAGCGCCCGTCGAGGAAGCGGTAACGCGCGCGCAAGAAGCCGGCGACCGCGCCGCCCGCCTTCGACGTCGCGCCCTGCTCGTTGCCGGTGACCTTCTGCGTCTCGGCGTTGCCGCCGGTCACGACCTGGAAGCGCCCGAGCAGCGACAGCGAGAAATGCGGCGTAATCGAATAGCCGAGCTCGACACCGATGTGGAACGGCGCCACCGCCGCGCCCGTGCTGTTGATCGGCGTCGGCAAATAGACGCCATATTGCGACTGATATTGATAGGCGACCTCGGTGTGATTGCCCTTCGGCTGCACGCCGAACCCGAAGCCGGGCATGACGAACAGGAACAGGTGGTCATGCGACGAATGCTTCTCGTCCTCGCGCTTGCGCTTGACCATCCGTTCGCGCGCCAGCGGATCTTCGAGATCGACCTCGGGCACGTTCTGCGGCAGCGGCGCCGTGTCGGTGATGAGGATGATGAACGGGTTCATCGCCGAGCCGGCGCCGACGACGGCGCGGCCACGCGCGTCGCGCGCCTCCAAGTAATACTGCAGCGACTTGCCGACGACGGCGTCGGGCGGGAATGACCGAGACCCAGTCGACGCCGCTCGTGTTCTTCAGCGGCACCGAGCACGAAGTCTTCCTGCCCCGAGCCGCGGTAAAACAGGAAGACGCGCGTCGCGCCCACGTCGCTGCCGAGCTTGGCGCGAATGGGAACCGGCGCGTTGGGCCGCGACTCGTCGACGCCGTTGTGCACGAGGCCGTGCACTTCGTCGCCCGGCGCCGGCGTCGGCGTCGTTGGCGTCGGCGTGCTCGGCACCGTCGGCTCTTCCGGCGTCTTCGGCTCGACCGGCGCCGACGCGGCCAGCTGCCGCTTGGCCGCCGCGTAGGCCTCGTCCGTCTCGGGCGTCGCCACCGCCGGATCGACCTTGATCTGCGCGTTGATCTTGAGCGCATTCAAGAACTGCTGCTGCCCGCGATTCCGATCTTTGAACCCGTTGATGTAGACGATACCGAGGTTCAAATAGGTCTTCGCCGCCGTGGGCCCGTCGTCGAGCCCGTTCGAGCGCAGCTTCTCCAGCGCGTCCACCAGCGTGCGCCGCGACGACTCGAACTCGAGCGAGTCGTAGTCGTCCATGGCGCGCTTGTTCATCTTGATGACCTGTTTTTCGACATCGTCGGCGCGCGCAGGCGTGGCCACCGCGGCGCAAACGAGGACGAGAACGGACACGAATAACGACTGACGGCGCATCTTCCTACTACCCCCTTACTGCGACGTGATGATGAACTCGGTGCGGCGGTTGTTCTCGCGGCCCTTGGCGGTGCGATTGTCGTCGATCGGCTGCGTTGGCCCGAATCCGCGCGCTTCCATCCGCGCCGGATCGATCCCCTGATTGACCAAGTACAGCTTCACCGACTGCGCGCGCTCGTCGGACAGCGTCATGTTGTGCGGCAGCTTGCCGCGCGAATCGGTGTGCCCTTCGATGCGCACTTTGACCTCGGGCCGCGACTTCAGCGCCTCGGCCACTTCCGTCAACATCGGGAACGAATCGGGATAGATCGTGCTCTTGTTGGTCGCAAAATGGACCTTCTGCTTGAGCTCGATCTTCTCCTTGGTGACGACGATGAACTTCGGCTTCGGGCAGCCGTCGTTGTCCGCCGGTCCCGGCTGATCGGGGCACTTGTCGAGCCGATCGACGACGCCGTCGCCGTCGCGATCTTTGTCGGGGCAGCCGCCGTTCTCTTTCGGCCCGGCGATGTCGGGGCACTTGTCGTCGCCGTCGAGCAGACCGTCCTTGTCGTTGTCGGGATCGGGGCAGCCGTCCTCGTCCTCGAAGCCGTCTTTGTCCTCGGGCTCGTTGGGGCACTTGTCGGCCTTGTCGAGGATGCCGTCTTTGTCGTTGTCGGGATCGGGGCAGCCGTCGGCGTCCTCGAAGCCGTCTTTGTCCTCGGGCTGATCGGGGCACTTGTCGACGTTGTCGAGGATGCCGTCGCCGTCGCGATCGGGCGGCGGCGGCGGCGGATTGCAGCGCGCCTTCGGGCTCAGCGTGATGGCGCGATGCGCGTTGTCTTCCGCGATCGCCACCTCGTCCTTCGCCGGCCAATATTTGCCGAGGTCGAGCTCGGCGTTGGCGAACTCCAGGTGCGACTCGGCCAACGCCAGCTCGTGCGGCGCGCAGCGATAGGCGCCGTCTTCGCGCGCTTCGCGGATGAGGGCGCGGATGCCGAGCGCGCGACCGCGCAGGTCGTCGCCGGGACAGCCGGCCGCGAACCAGAGCGCGCCCAGCGCGACATATCGCGCCGCGCGGCGCATCAGAACGTGCCCGCCGGCATCGGCGCTTTGACCGGCGCGTCTTCGGCGGACGAGCGCGTGCGCGCCAAGCGCGTCGCCGCTTGCCCGAAGTCGCGCGCCTTGCCGCCGAAGCGCGCCGCTTCCTCGTAGCGCGCGTAACCGCCCACTTCGCGCGCCTTGTGCAGGTACTCGACGGCGGCGGTGTATTCGTACGGCGCCAGCTCGGGGGCGCGCGACGCCTTGGCTTCTTGCACCGCCTTGGACGCCTCGAAGGTCACGACCGTGAGGTATTCGATCGGCCCGCAGCCCGTCGTGAGCACCGTCGTCGTCAGCAGCACTAGAAGCGCTACGGCGCGCATATTCTGGGCGACCCTATCACGACGCCCACGCGAGTGCGCGCCCATTAATGACCGGTGTCACCGAGAAATCGCCGAGCCGGTCAGGCGCGCGCGCGTTTGCCCTGCTCCCACAACGTGAAGCCGACGAGCACGATGGCGATGATGACGCCGGTCGACGTGGCGGCGAGCGCCCAGCCGATCTTGCCTTCACCGACGGAGAGCGCGCGACCGGCGTGATATTCCTCGTACGTGCCGGCGTGCGCCAAGCGGCTGCGGCAGGCGATGAGCACGACGAGCAACACGACGCCGACGGCCGCGATGGCGCCGTACAACAGCTTCTCTTTGCGCGCCCGCGCCAGCGCCCAGCCGCCGAGATAGCCGCCCAGCAGCGTCGCCGCATAGCCGAGAAGCACTAGCACGGTCACGCCCCAGGGCAGCTTCGCCGGGTCGACGAAATACATCCAGCTCCACGCCGGATGGACGAGCGAGAAATAGAGCGCCACCGGCCAGACGATGATCGCCTCGAACGAGAGGACAGCCATGAGCTCGCGACCCCACGGCGAGCTGCCGGCGCTGAACTGCAAGCGCGCGCACGCCGCGAACACGAGCCCGACGAAGACGCTGAAGATCAGAATCGAACGGGATGGTCGTACCCCTCTCGGGCTCATCTTAACCCGAAGAATTTTTGGGACGCAAAGGTCTCGGGATGGTTTTCTCGTCGGCGCCTTCGTCGGCGAAGCCGAACGTCTGATCGAGCGCGGCTTCCAACGCCTCCAATTCGAGGTAGGTGTTCTCGGCCAGCGGGTCATCGTCGGCGACGACGGGCGGGTCGCGCACGAGGCCGGCCGGCTCGACGTCGAGCTCGCCGAAGTCGGCGTCCATTTCGATGACGACCTCGCCCGAGATCTCCGGCACCGGCGGCGTCGGCGGCGGCAAGTCGCCGATGTGGATCTCGCCCGAGCGCTCGCTGGACACGCGCGAGTCGAACATGACCTCGGGCGGCATCGGTCGCCGCGCCGTCGTCGTGTCGGGATGCGAGGGCAGGGCGTCGATCGGCGACACCGCCGGCGTCGGCGGCGTCCACGACGACGGCGGCAGGAGCTGCGCGTAGGCCTCGAGCAGCCGCCGTCGCGTCGCCGACGCCGGATGCGACGCGCGGATGCGATCGTAGCCGGCCTCGGCGATGCGCTCGCGCTCGGCCGGATCGTCGAGCAGCCGGGCGATGGCGCGCGCCAAATCCGCGTCGTCGCCGGGCGCGAACAGGAGGCCGGTGACGCCGTCCTCGACGAGCTCTTGCACGGCCGGCCGCCGCGGCGCCACGACCGCGCGCCGGCAGGCCGAATACTCGAGCAGCTTCGTGGGAAAGCTGGCCAGCGGCCGCTCGTCGCTAGGCGCCGACGGCGCCACGCACACCGTCGCCTGCGCGATGACGCGCGGCATGTCGTCGTGCTCGATGGCGCCGAGGCGCTCGACGTCGCTCTCGTCGAGGCCGGTCTCGAGCCGCGCGTCGTCGAGGATCGCCTGAAAGCCGTCGTCGATGGCGCCGGCGAGCACGAGCTTGACCGGCCGCTGCTGCTTGACGCGCGCCAACGCCCGCATGAGCAGCCGCACGCCCCGTCCGCCGGCGATCTTGCCCGAATACAGCACCCGCGGTATCTCGTTGGCCTGCGCGCCCGTGAGCAGCGTCGGCTCCCAGTCGAAGTGGTCGACGTCGACGCCGGGCGGCACGACTTGCACGCGCTGTCCCAAACCGCGCGCCACCAACGATTCCCGCGCGCTATGGGTCGGCACCAGCACCAAATCGGCCCGCTCCAGGCACAGCTGCTCCTCGGCGGCCAGCTCCAGCGACAGGCCGGCGTCGGCGGCGCGCGGCTCACCCTCCGTCGAGCGAGCCACTTCGTAGACCAGCTTGCCCGACGCGCCGGCGAGCACCGCCAGACCACCCCAGGCCGAGCGCAGATGTACGACGTCGTACTCTTCGCCCTCGAGCTGGCGGCGAATGGCGCGGCGAAACATCTCCACCTGCTCGCCCAAGCTGCCGACGACGGGGACGCGCAGCATCCGCGTCTTCATGAAGCGCTCTTGGAAGGCCATGGTTCCGGCGCGCAAAGTCAGCACATCGACGGAATAACGCGGCGCCAGCGCCTTCAAGACGTTGACCAATTGGACGCCATGGCGGTCGGGCGCCGGGCAAACGCTGAAAGAAACGATGAGAAGTCGCGAGGACAAGTTGCCGTCCGGCCGAAAATATTATATTAGCAGCAGTTCAAAACCCAACGCGCATCACGAGGGAGGCACCGTCCCGTGAAACAGCTCATCCAGTACCTCCTCGAAAATCTGATTCTCGACTTCCAGGGCGATTTGACGCTCGACATGGTGCGCGATTTCTTGCGCGATGACGAGAGCCGCGAAGGTCGCGCGCTGCTCGGCAAGCTGGTCGAAGACCGTGGCGTCTCGGACATGATGATCACCCTCGCCGATTGTCTACAGGATTACCTGAAGACCGGTATCAACGACGAGACGCTCCGGGAGCAGATCCGCACCTACGCCGAGTCGTAGGCATGTCCGTACGGCCCGCCGCGTTCGCCGGAGGGTCACTTTTAGTCCTCCTCAGCTCGGCGTGCAGCTATCCGACGACGAAAGGGCCGCAATATGGCGGTCCTTCGTCGTCGCCGCTGCAGGTCGTGTTCTCGAGCGATCCCGCGCCCGCCGACGACGGCACCATCGCGCGTGACGCGCGGCTCATCCTCACGTTCGACGATTATGTAGATCCCGACTCCGTGTCCTACGGGCCGCTCCTGTTGCGCTCGGGATCGGCGAGCTTCGATTACTCGGCGACGATCGACTTCGTCGATCGCCAGATCATCGTCACGCCGCGCACGCTCTTGTCGCCGGCGACGCAATACGAGCTGACGGCGACCGATCTGTTGGCGCTCGACGGCCGGACGCAGCAGGGCCAGGTCGCGTCGTTCTCGTATCAGGTGGGCTTGACGGTCAGCAATACGACGATGCCGCTGCCGAGCTTGACGTGGAACGACGATATTCAGCCGATCTTGGGCGAGTGTGCGCCGTTTTGCCATTCGCCGATCGGCGCCTCGGGCGACACGCGCCCGCCGACGCGGCAGCTCGACCTGACCGGCAACCCGTACGATCCCATCTTCGGCCTCGTCGGCGTCCTCGCGGTCGGCGAGAACGGCACGGCCAATCCGCTGTTACGCGTCGCGCCCGGCGATCCGGCGCGCAGCGTCTTGTTGCGCAAGCTCATCGGCGGCGATCCGCACGCCGACTCGCTCGATCCGAGCTACCCCGATCTGGCCGTCGACGGGCGGCGCATGCCGATTCCGCTCGACGAGAGCCAGCCGGCGACCGAGGTGCTCGACGACGACGAGCTGCACGCCATCCAAGACTGGATCGCCGGCGGCGCCGCGCTCGACTGACTTCGCGTCAGGCCGAGCTGCGGCCGGCCGGTCAGCGCGCGTAGGCGGTGCCGCGCGCCGCGGCGTTGGCGGCCGCGAAGCCGCGGTCGAGCAGCGCCAGAAACGCCGCGCGCGTGACGGCGGCGCGGGATGACCGCTGGCGGCGCAAGGTCTCGCGATAGGCGACGCGCCAGGCGCCGACCAGCAGCGCGGCGACCAGCTGCGCGATCGGCTCGCCGGCCGGCGCGCCGACGGTCTCGGCGAGCATGCGGCCGAGGTCGCGCTCCAGCTCGGCGGCGAGCTTGCGCGTATGCGCCCGCAGCGCCGGGCTGGCGGCCACGACGTTCCAGAAACCGGCGACGACCGGCGTCATCTTGACCAGCTGGTGACGCTGCTCCACCAGCTCGTGGACGAGCGCGCGCAGGGCCGCCAGCGGCGCTTGGGCGCCGCGCGTGGCCAGCCGGTCGTAGAGGAGCTGCCGCGGCTCGTCGCTGCGGTCGAAGAGCAGAATCCTCCTTGCGCGCGAAGTAGTTGAACACCGTCATCTTCGCGACGTCGGCGGCGGCCGCGACGTCGTCCACCGTGACATTGTCGAAGCCGCGCTCGCTGAACAGCGCCGTCGCCACGTTCGAGATCCGCTGCCGCGTCGCTCGCTTCTTGCGCGCGCGCAGGCCGTCGTCGCTGGCGGTCGTCGGGGCAGCTTCGCGGTCGGCTTCGGCCATGGCTAATATTAGACCACAAACAAACTTGTACTTGGTACAAAATTGAGCCATGCTCGGGCGCATGATGCAGCGCTCGGTCGATGACGATGGCTTGGTCTACGACGTGATCATCGCCGGGGCCGGCCCGGTCGGGCTGTTCCTGGCCTGCGAGCTGCGGCTCGCCAAGCGTTCGGTGCTGGTGCTCGAACAGCTGGAGGATCCGCGCTCGCCGCTGAAGCGGCTGCCGTTCGGCATGCGCGGGCTGTGGGGGCCGAGCGTCGAGGCCTTCTACCGGCGCGGCCTCGTCGAGCAGATCGCGTCGCAACGTCGTGACGACGCGAGCGCGCCGCGACCGGGCGCGGTGGCGTCCGATGCGCCGCGCCGCGGGCCGGCCGGCCACTTCGCGGGCATCCAGTTCGACTACGCCAACATCGATGCGTCGCGGTGGCGTTACCGGCTGGCGGGGCCGGGCGATACGCAGCTGGGCGTCGAAATGGAGCACCTCGAGCGCGTCCTTGCCGAGCAGGCGCTGTCCGCCGGCGTCGAGATCCGGCGCGGCCATGGCGTCGCCGGCTTCGAGGCTTCAGAGCGACGCGGTCATCGTGCGCGCCGGCGAGCAGCGCCTTTTTGCGCGCTGGCTCGTGGGCTGCGACGGCGGCCGCAGCACGGTGCGCAAGCAAGCCGGCTTCGAATTCGTCGGGACCGCGCCGGAATTCACGGGCTATTCGGTGCAAGTCGACCTCGCCGACCCGGCGCGGCTGCCGCTCGGCCGGCACTACACGCCGACCGGGATGTACACGCAGTGGCAGCCCGGGGTGCTCGCGATCGCCGACTTCGACGGCGGCGCCTTCCATCGCACGCAGCCGATCACGCGCGAGCACGTGCAAGCGGTCTTGCGCCGCGTCTCCGGCACCGACGTGACCTTGAACGCGCTGCACCTCGCGTCGACGTGGACCGACCGTTCGCAGCAAGCCACGACCTATCGCAAAGGACGCGTGCTGCTGGCGGGCGACGCGGCGCACGTGCACTCACCGCTCGGCGGACAAGGCTTGAACCTCGGGCTCGGCGACGCGATGAACCTCGGGTGGAAGCTGGCCGCCACCCTCCGCGGCGACGCCCCCGATGGCTTGCTCGACAGCTACACCGCGGAGCGGCATCCGGTCGGCGCGCGCATCCTCGAGTGGACGCGGGCCCAAGTCGCGTCGATGCGACCGGACCCACAGGCGCGCGCGCTCCAAGCCGTCCTGCGCGACCTCATCGAGACGCGCGACGGCGCGACCTACTTCGCCGAACGCGTCTGGGGCGTGTCGCTGCGCTACGATCTCGGCGACGCGCACCCGTTGGTGGGCCGCAGCTGCCCCGACTTCGAGCTGGCCGACGGAACGAGGCTCGGCACGCTGCTCCGCGACGGACAGGGCGTGCTCTTGGACTTCGGCGCGTCGCTGCAATCGCTCGCCGGCCGCTGGGGCGACCGCGTCAGGTACGTCGCCGGCGACGCCAAGGATCGCCTGGGGCTGCGCGCGCTGCTGGTGCGTCCTGACGGGTTCGTGGCCTGGGCGAGCGACACGACGGCCGATCCCGAGGCCGTCGCAGGCGCTGCGGCGAAGTGGTTCGCGAGCCGCGAGCCGCAAGGCCGTCCGTAGCCGACCCGCGCCGTTCGGCCGCACCTGCTCGTCGCGCCTCCGAATTCACGAAAGCCGGCAACAGATTCGGCAATAATGCCGCTGTCTATTTCCACGGTCACGGTGAAGGAGGGAGCGATGAGCAACCACGGTCGCATCGTCTGGCACGACCTGAACACGACGGATTTGCCGCGTTCGCGCGCGTTCTACAGCGAGCTGTTCGGCTGGAGCGTGAGCGAGCACGGGCAGTGGACCTTCATCGCGCCCGCGGGCGAGACGCAGCACTTCGGCACGATGGTCGCGCACGATCCGAAGGGCAACGTCCCGTCGCATTGGGTGCCGTATCTGACGGTGCCCAACCTCGACGCCGCCATCGGCGAAGTGGCGGGCGCGGGCGGTAAGATCACGGTTCCGAAGACGCCGGCCGGCTCGACCGGGCATTTTTCGTACGCGCTCGATCCGCAGCAGGCCGCGTTCGCGCTCTGGCAATATGCGCCCGATTCGCCGGGAAAACCCGAGATCGACGGCCCGTCGCCGCCGCTCGGCTACTTCTGTTGGGACGAGCTGTTGACGTCCGATCCCGAAGCCGCGATGAAGTTTTACGCGCGCGTCGTCGGCTACGAGACCGAGGCGTCGAACGTGCCGGGGATGCAGTACACGCTGTTCTTGCGGCCCGACAAGCGCGCCGACGGCACGCGGCGGCAAGGCGCGGGCATGATGAAGCTGCCGCCGGGCGTGCCGCACCCGTTCTGGCTCAGCTACGTCTTGGTCAGCGACTGCGATCGCACGGCCGACAAAGCCAAAGCGCTGGGCGCGCAGATCGTCGCCGCGCCGATGAACATCCCCAACGTCGGCCGCATCGCCACGCTGCTCGATCCGACGCACGCCGCCATCGGCATCATCGCCGCCCAATAATCCCGACTGAATTCGCTGGCGAACCGGAGAAGCGCGCTGCCCGCTACGGGCATCCTGCGACTTTGTTGCCTTCGGTGGCGTAGGTGACGACGAACGTGTAGGGCAGGCAGCTGTTGGCGTTGTCGTAGCCGAAGACCTGGAAGTAGAGGTCGCGATTGTCGGTCGCGCCGCAGGTGCCGGTCCACGAGTAGCAAATCGACGTCGTCGCCAAGTCGGTCCAGGTGTTGTCGCAGGTGCCGCTCGTGTTGTACTTGATGCGCAGATCGACGCCGCTCGGCGGGATGACGTCGACGCGCGCGTCGTAGGGCTGGCTCGTGCCCGGGAAGCAGGTGTGCGAGCCTTCGACGAGGTGCGCCTGGAAGACGTCGACGTCCGTCGCCGGCAGGATGCGATTGGTGGTCAGCGTCGTCACCGCGCCTTCGTTGGTGCTGGTGTATTGGCCGTTGCAGGCGTTGTCGTTCTCGCCCGGATCGACGGTGCCGTTGGTCTCGCAGCCGTCGTCGGCCGCGGGCGACGCCGGGCGGCTGCAGTCGGAGAACGGGTAGCTGCACGTCGGCGTGCACAAGCCGCTGGTGCAGCCGAGCGACGCCGTGCCCACCGACGAGCAGGCGCGCGTGCAGCTGCCGCAGGTCGCGGGCGAGCCTTCGATGTCGGTGGTGCAGCCGGCGCCGGGCAGGCCGTTGCAGTCGGCGAAGCCGCTGGCGCACGACGGGTCGCAGACGCGGATGCTGCCGGTCGACGCGCAGGCGGTCGTGCCGTGTGGGTTGACGCAGACGATGCCGCAGCCGCTGCAGTTGGTCGACGTCGTCGTGTCGGTCTCGCAGCCGTCGTTGGGCATGCCGTTGCAGTCGCCGTGGGTGCTGTCGCAGGTCGGCTTGCACACCCAGTTGGTGCCGTTCGAGACGCAGGCGTTGGTGCCGCCGACCTGCTGGCAGACGCGACCGCAGGCGCCGCAGTTCATCGGCGTGTCGATGGCGGTCTCGCAGCCGTCGGTGGGATCGTTGTTGCAGTCGGCGGTGTTGGGCGCGCACGCGGGACAGGCGCCGCAATCTTCGGGGCAGGTGCCGCAGTTTTCGCCGATCGTCGCCGAGCAGACGTTGTCGCCGCAGACGAGCGTCAGATCGCGCGCCGGCTCCGCCAAGTCGTAGATCGGCGCGACGATCGCCAAGTCCTCGCCGCCGTTACCGCCGGTGCCGACGAGGCCGTGGCCGAGATCGTCGCCCGAGCCCGGCGACAACGGTTTCGCGCAGCCACCTCCGGCCAGCGCGGCGACGAACAGGACGCGACACCAGCACTGCACGAGGTGCAACATATCACTTTCGGGATCGGTGCGATATTGGGTGTACACACGAGTTTGTAACGGCGGCGCGTCCACAATATGGGCGTGCTACGGTGAACGCGTGAGCCGCGAGTCCCGTCCGCTGACGCTCATCGACTGCTTCGGGCTCGGCATCAACGGCATCATCGGCTCCGGCATCTTCCTCTTGCCGGCGGCGCTGCAGCGACGGGCGGGCGGCCATGCGCCGCTGGCGTGGCTGGCGGTCGGCGGGCTGTGCACGCTGGTCGCGCTCTGCTTCGCCGAGGCCGCCAGCCGCACCGATCGCTCGGGCGGCCCCTACCGTTACGCCACCGACGCGTTCGGGCCCATCGTCGGCTACGGCGTCGGCTGGATCACCATGATCTCGTCGCTGCTCGGCTACGCGGCGGTGGCGCGCGGGTTCGCCGAGCACGCGGCGTGGCTGTTCGGCGGCGGCGACACGATCGGCCCGCGCGCCGCCGGCGTCGTCGTGCTCGTCGGCGGGCTGGCGGCGGTCAACATCGTCGGCATCAAGCCCTCGGCGCGCACCGGCGACGTCTTGAGCGTCGTCAAAGTGGCCGGCCTGTTGCTGTTCGTCGGCGTCGGCCTCATGCACGTCCACGGCGGCAGCTGGTCGGCGGCGCCGTCACCGGCGGCGGGCGAGCACGTCGGGCTCTTCGGCGCGGCGTTCGCCGGCCTCTTCGCCTGCACCGGCTTCGAGTACGTGCCCGTTCCCGCCGGCGAGATGCAGAATCCGCAGCGCGCCGTCGGCTTGGCCATGGCGTCGTCGGTCATCGGCGCGACGTTGCTGTACGCGCTGGTCCAGTTCGTCGCCGCCGGCACGCTGCCGTCGATCGGCGACTCGCCGCGCCCGCTCGTCGACGCCGCGCGCGCCTTCGCCGGGCCGTTCGCCGCCGATGCCGTCGCCATCGTGGCCACGCTGTCGGCGCTCGGCTTCTGCTCGTCGTCCGCGATGGTCGTGCCGCGCTACGTCGAGAGCTTCGCGCAGGACGGCTTCCTGCCGGCGGCGCTGTCGCGGCGCGCGGCGCGCTCCGCGACGCCGGTCACCGCCATCGTCGCGGTCTCGCTCGTCGTCGCCGCGCTGGCCATGACGCTCGACTTCACGTCGCTGTCGGACGTCAGCAACGTCGCCGTCGTCGTGCAGTATCAATCGACGTGCATCGCCATCTTGGTCTGGCGCCGCCGCGACCCAAAGCCGGCGCCGTTCCGCCTCCCACTCGGTCCGACCATTCCGCTGCTCGCCCTCGCCGGCACGCTCCTGTTCTTGGCGCAAGTGTCACGCGTCGAGCTAGCCTTCGGCGCCGCGCTCCTAGCCTGCGGCCTCACCTTCGGCTACCTCACCCGCCGTCTCCGTCGCTAGCGGCGCGAGCCAGCGCAAACTCCCCAGCCGAGCTCCGCGCCCGCGGCGACTCATCGGCAACTCCGCGGCCCGCGGCGACTCATCGGCAACTCCGCGGGCCAGCGCCGACTCCTCGGCAACTCCCAAGCCAGAGCGGAGACAAACTGGGCGCGGGCGAGTTGTCTTGCGCAGCCCGTAGGGCGAGCACTGTCTGAGCCCGCGCCCAGTTTGTCGGAGCGACCGGCGAGCACTGTCTGAGCCCGCGCCCAGTTTGTCGGAGCGACCCGCGCCCAGTTTGTCGGAGCGACCGTGATCTCGCATACGTGCTTCGATCGACCTCTTGAGGTAACATCAGGGTTGGTGGAAACCGAACGTCTGGCAGCGTTGGCGCAGGCCACTACGCGCGGTGAGTTCGTGGCGAAGGTCCCGGCGAGCTTTTTGGTGCTCGAACAGGAGATCTTCGATCAGGAGCAGGTTGGCTTTTCGACGCGCATTCTCGACCCGGCCGCGGCGCGACGGGCGGCGCAGCGCGGCGCGTCGGCGAACCTCGAGGTGCTGCCGATCGCCAAGAATCCGGCGAATCCCTATCCCGATCGCGTGTCGGTCGGGCGGGCGCGCAACTGTGACGTCGTCATGCGCGATCCGTCGGTGTCGAAGCTGCACGCGCACTTTCGCATCGGCGGGCCCAAGCTGGAGCTGGTCGACATCGACTCGCAGAACGGCACGCGCGTCAACGGCAAGCAGATCCCGGCGCATCAGCCGATGGTCGTGTCCTTCGGCGACTCGATCTGGTTCGGCACCGTCACCTGCCGGCTCGTCGACGCCTCCGCTTTGTACGATCTGCTGCGTTGAGGACGCGGCGGCGTCATTCGGCGGTCGCCAGCCGCAGGCGGATGGTCACCGTGGTGCCGCCGTCGGGCGGGCAGTCGATCTCGATGGCGCCGCGATGCTCCTCGATGATGCGATGAACGGTCGCCAAGCCGAGGCCGGTGCCGCCCTCTTTCGTCGAGAAGAACGGCTCGAACACGCGCGCGCGATGCTCGACCGAGATGCCGGGCCCGCGATCGCGCACCCGCACCACCGCCTCGTCGCCGTCGGCGCGCGCCTCGACGGTGATGGGCTGACCCGGCGCCGCCTCGGCCGCGTTGCGCAAGAGGTTCCACACGACCTGCCGCAGCTGCGCCGCGTCGGCGTCGACCGAGACCGCGGCCGGCGCCACCAGCTCGACGTGCGCGCCGACCATGCGCTTGTCGTTCTCGAACACGAGCAGCATCTCCTGCAGCGTCGCCGCCACGTCGAGCCGCTGCGGCTCCAGCGTTCGCGGCCGGGCGAAGCCGAGCAGGTCGGTGATGAGCCGATTGAGCCGCTCCGTCTCGCGCAGGACGATCGACATGAGCTCGCGGTTCTCCTTCGCCGCGTCATTGGGAAGCGACTGCGACAACAGCTCGATCGAGCCCGAGATCGCCGCCAGCGGATTGCGGATCTCGTGCGCCACGCCGGCCGCCAGCCGCCCGACCGCCGCCAGCCGCTCGGCGCGCAAGACGGCCGCCTCCAGCCGTCGCACCTCGGTCAGATCCTGGAAGTTCAAGATGCGCCCGATGAGCTTGCCGTTGGCGTCGACGAGCGGCGACACCGAGACGCCGAGCGTGCGCTCCTCGACCACGCCGTCGCGCGTGACCGGCTGCAGCGCGTGGCCGCGGCGTAAGGCGCCGTCGCCCGCCGAGGCGATGAGCGCGTCGAGGCCGGGCATGACCTCGTGGATCTTCTTGCCGACGGCGCCGATGGCGCTGCGGCCGGTGATCTCGGCGGCGGCGGCGTTGAACGTGAGCACGCGCTCGTCGCGCCCGATCGTCACCAGGCCCGACGTGAGGCCGCGAATGACGTCGGCGTGCAGCGCGGCCAGGTCGCGCAGGAGGTTGCCTTGCGACTCCAAGCTCTCGCCGGCGCGGCGCAGCTCCGCCGACAGCCGCGTCGCCAGCGCGCCCGTCGCCGCGAAGGCGATGCCGTTGACGGCGAGCGTGCGGATGAGCGTGCGCAGTGGCAGCCCGCCGCCGCCCCAAGAAGCGACCAACGCGTCGGCCACATAGAGCGCGATGGCCGCCGCCGTCACCGCCAGCGCGCCGCGGCCGAGCAAGAACGCGGCGCCGACGATGACGAGGATGTACATGAACGCGAAGGCGCTCTCGGGCCCGCCCGTCAAATGCACGAGAAACGTCGTCAGCAGCAAGTCGCTGGCCAGCTGCGCGACGGCGAGCGGGCCGAAGCTGCGCGCCCGCTGCAGGAGGAGCGCGAACACGATCGTCAGCGCGTAGGTGCCGGCGATGAGCGCGAACAGCGCGCCGACGACGGGCGCGCGCTCCGAGCCGAGCGGCGCGCCCAACTCCGCGACGAGCGCCGCCGCCAGCAGCAGCGTCACGAGGCCGACGCGCACGGCCATGACGTAGGTCAGCCGCGTGCGCCCGGCCGGCGCGAACGGTCGCGACGGATCCGGCTGCTCGATGCGATGGTCCGTGGAAGCGGGCGATTCGGGCGACGGTCGCGCCGGCGCGGCCGGGATCATCCCGACTTGATGTTGCCGGCCATTTCGAAGATCGGCAGATACATGGCGATGATGAGACCGCCGCAGATTCCGCCGAGGAACACCATCATCAGCGGCTCCATCAGCTTCGTCAGCGCGCCGACGGCGACGTCGACCTCGTCCTCGTAAAAGTCGGCGACCTTTTGCAGCATCGTGTCCATGGCGCCGGTCTGCTCGCCGACGCCGATCATCTGCACGACCATCGACGGGAACACTTTGGTCTCCGCCAGCGGCTCGGCCATGTTCTTACCTTCCGAGATCTTTTGTCGCGCATACATGATCGCGTCGTGAATGACGACGTTGCCGGCGGTTTTGGCGACGATCTCCATCGCGTCGAGAATGGCGACGCCCGAAGCCAAGAGCGTGCCCATCGTGCGCGTAAAGCGGGCCACGGCCACTTTGCGCATGACCGGCCCGATAATCGGTGCCTTTAGGAGAACCCTATCGAAGATGGCGCGGCCGCGTGTCGTTCTAATGGCAGACGAAAAGGCGACGATGGTTCCGATTATCGATCCGACGATCAAGAATGCGTGATCGACGAATGCATTCGAAATATTGATGACGATCTGCGTCGGCTTCGGTAACGCGCCGCCACCGAAGTCTTTGAACATGTTTTCGAAGACGGGGATGACCTTCCACAACAGCACGATGACGACGATGATGGCGACGGCCAAGATCGAGATGGGATAGACCATCGCGCCTTTGACCTGGCTCTTGAGCTTCATGGCCTTTTCGATATAGAGCGCCAATCGACTCAAGATCGTGTCGAGAATACCGCCGACCTCGCCCGCTTGAACGAGGTTGGTATAGAGGTCATTGAAGACGTTTGGATGTTTCTTGAGCGCGTCGGAGAACGTCGATCCCGATTCGACCTGCGCTTTGACGTCGTACAGGCACTTCTGAAAGTTCTTGTTCGGCGTCTGCGAAGCGAGGATCTCCAAGCACTGAACGATGGGCAAGCCGGCGTCGATCATGGTCGCGAACTGGCGCGTAAAGACGACGAGGTCTTTCTCCGGGACGCCTTGACCAATGCCGAATGGCAATTTGATCTCGAGGTCCTTGGCCTTCTTCTTGGCTTTGGACAGCGTAATGCCCTGCGCGCGTAAGCGATTGGCGACTTCGGGCTCGGCTTCGGCCTC
The DNA here is from genome assembly GCA_963785725.1 of uncultured delta proteobacterium. Classification (GTDB taxonomy): domain Bacteria; phylum Myxococcota_A; class Polyangia; order Palsa-1104; family Palsa-1104; genus JAQBQH01. The sequence continues at coordinate 861,496 of CAWAWS010000007.1, forward strand.
CATCGTCCCCTTACGGACTTCGCCGGCGCGCGTGCGTCCTTCCCATGCGAACTGCGACATTGTTAGGTCCTATCTCCTTGCACGCGCCGCTTGTTCGATATCGACTTCATCCGCGCGACATCGAGCGCTGGCCCGGCGGAATCGTCGTGCCGCCGTTGCTGATCATATTGCGCAGCTCGTCGGGATCGGAGCTGTATTCGATCGCCAGCTCCATCGAGATCTGCTTCTTGGCGATGAGCGAATAGAGGCACTGATTCGCCGTCTGCATTCCGTGCTTCGACTGTCCGAGCTGCATCTGCGAATAGATCTGGTGAATCTTGTCTTCGCGGATGAGGTTACGAATGGCCGGCGTCGGAATCATGACCTCGAGCACGAGCGCGCGTCCGCCCGACGGCTTGGGCACGAGCGACTGCGACAAAACGCCCTCCAAGACCATCGACAGCTGCGCGCGAATCTGCGGCTGTTGATAAGCGGGGAACGCGTCGATCATACGATTGATGGTCGAGACACAGCCGTTCGTGTGCAGCGTGCCGAAGCAGACGTGGCCGGTCTCGGCGATCGTCAGCGCCGCTTCGATGGTCTCCAGATCGCGAAGCTCACCGACGAGAACGACGTCGGGATCCTGACGCAAAATCGACTTCAGCGCCTTCTTGAACGAGTGCGTATCCGAGCCGACTTCACGCTGATTGATGATGCAGTTCTTGTGTTCATGTAAGAACTCGACTGGATCTTCGATCGTCACGATATGGCCGTGATCGTCGACGTTGATCTTGTCGATCATCGCCGCCAGCGTCGTCGACTTACCGGAGCCGGTCGGCCCGGTCACGAGAATGAGCCCGCGCGGCTTCTTGCACAGCTCGCCGACGATGGGCGGCAAGCCGAGCTCGTCGACACTGCGAATCTTGAATGGAATCAGACGAAACGAGCCGGCGACCGCGCTCTGCTGCACGAAGATGTTGGCGCGAAAACGAGCCAGCCCTTTGATGCCGAACGACAGATCGAGCTCGTTGTGCTCTTCGAAATGCGCCTTTTGCGCGTCGGTCAAGACCGAATAGCAAATCGCCTTCGTCTCGTCCGCCGTCAGCGGCTCGGTCTTGAGCTTGACGAGGTTGCCGTCGAGGCGAATCTGCGGCGGCGAATTCTTGGTGATATGCAGATCGGACGCGCCATTGTCGACCATCGTCTTCAAGAGCTGCTGCAAAGACGGAGGCATTGTTCAACGAGCTCCTTGCAAGTTAATCGGCAACCGAGACGCGCAAGACTTCTTCGACGGTGGTGATGCCCTGCGTGAGCTTCTCGATGCCGCTCATGCGCAACGACTTCATGCCGCCGCGAATCGCCTCCGCTTTGACTTCCGTCGTCGAAGCGCCTTGCAACACGAGCTCTTTGAGCGGCTCGTTAAAGGGCATGACTTCATAAAGCGCGATTCGTCCCTTATAGCCGGTATTGCTGCAAGTACGGCAGCCCGAGCCTTTGAAGAGCTGAATCTTCTGCGCGATCTCCTGCTTTACGCCCAAATCCATGATGGCTTTGACGTTGGCTTCGACCGGCTGTTTACAGTCGACGCAGATCTTACGCGCCAGTCGTTGCGCCAAGATCAAATTGACCGACGCCGTAACCAAGAAGGGCTCGACGCCCATGTTCAACAGTCGCGAAATCGTCGACGGCGCGTCGTTGGTATGCAAAGTCGACAACACCAAGTGGCCGGTCAATGCGGCTTTGACGGCGATCTCCGCCGTCTCGAAGTCGCGAATCTCGCCGACCATGATGATGTTCGGATCTTGGCGCAGGAACGAACGCAGCGCGGTGGCGAAGTTGAGCCCGACGTCCTCGTGCATCTGCACTTGGTTGATACCGAGCAAGTTGTATTCGACCGGATCTTCCGCGGTCGAGATATTGCGCGTCGTCTTATTGAGCTCCTGCAAAGCCGAATAGAGCGACGTCGTCTTGCCCGACCCCGTAGGACCGGTAACCAACACCATGCCGTAAGGCTGATGAATCGCCTTCATGAAGTCGGCGAGCTGCTTCTCTTCGAATCCCAGCTTCGTCATATCGAGCTGCAAATTCGACTTATCGAGCAGTCGCAAGACGATCTTCTCGCCGAACAAGGTCGGCAAGACCGAGACGCGGAAATCCATCTCTTTGTCTTTGCCGAGCTTGAGCTTGATGCGTCCGTCCTGCGGCAAGCGGCGCTCGGAGATATCGAGCGACGCCATGATCTTCACGCGCGAAGTCACCGCGTTCTTCAGCTTCAACGGCAGCGGCGGCTGCTCTTCGTAGAGCACGCCGTCGATACGATAACGAACACGGAAATACTTCTCGTAAGGCTCGATATGAATATCGCTGGCGCGCTTCTTGATTGCGTTCAGCAAAATGACGTTACAGAGCTTGATGACCGGCGCCTCGCCCGACGCCTTTTCCAGGTCGACGACATTGAGCGAATCATCGCCGTCGCCGCCGACCTCGACCGCGTCGGCGTCGATGTCGCCGAGCACGTCGTCGTACGTGACCTGCTTCTCGTAATAACGGGTGATCGCCTCATCGATCGCGACTTCACTGGCGACGACGACTTCGATATTGAGACCGGTACGGAACTTCAGGTCATCGATAGCGTAAATATTCGACGGATCGGACATGGCCACGATCAGCGTCGCGCCGGCGCGGTTGACCGGCAACAGCTGGTGACGCTTGGCCAATTCGGCCGGCACCAAGGTCAAGACATCGGGCGAGATTTCGAAATCGGCGAGATTGATCGAAGGCACTCCGTACTGCTTGGAAAGAAAAGTGGTCAGCTCCTGCTCGTCGAGGATGCCCAGCTTGGTGAGGCTGTATCCCAGACGCGCGCCACTCTTTCGCTGTTCTTCCTGTGCCTTTTGCAGCTGCGAGAGCGAGATCAGGTTCTCGCGCACAAGCAGCTCACCGAGTCGGCTCATTCACACTCCCTGGAAGCAGATGCATACGTAGATCAGAGCGTTTAGCGATGATATCAGTACGCTATAACCCGGTCAAGGCGGCGCTTTTAAAGGGCACGCGTAGAATGCCTAACTCCAAATGACGAATGGCGGTGAATGTCGTGAATGGTAGCTCTGCAGGATCGAGAGGGGATCGCTTTGGAACGCATCGTGTCATCGAGCCCAAAGGGGCCTTGCCGCAGGCGGCGCTCAAGCTCGATAACGACTTCAGTCGCGTCTACGAAGACGAGCTGATCTTGGATGTCGAGCGCCTCAACATCGACAGCGCCAGCTTCGTGCAGCTGCAAGGGCAGGGCGACGTCGCGGCGCAGATCGCCGACATCGTGCGCACGCGCGGCAAGCAGCACAACCCGGTCACCGGCTCGGGCGGCATGCTGCTCGGTCGCGTCGCGCGCGTCGGCTCGGCGTTGGCCGACCTGGGCTCTCCGCTGGCGCGCTTTGCAGTCGGCGATCGGGTGGCGACGCTGGTGTCGCTGACGCTGACGCCGCTCAAGCTCGACGCCATCGAGTCGGTCGACGACAAGCGCCATCAGGTCGTCGTGCGCGGTCAGGCGGCGCTGTTTTCGTCGGGGATGGCGGCGCGCATGCCGGCCGATCTGCCGGAGTCGGTGGCGCTGTCGGCGTTCGACGTCGCCGGCGCCGCGCCGCAAGTGGCGCGGCTGACCGCGCCGGGCGCGCGCGTGCTCATCCTCGGCTGCGGCGGCAAGTCGGGCCTGCTGTGCAGCGCGGCCGCGCGTCGCGCCGGCGCCGGTCGCGTCATCGGCGTCGAGCGCAACGAAGCGGCCGCCGAAGGCGCGCGCCGGCTCGGCGCCTGCGACGAGATCGTCATCGCCGACGCCAACGACGCCGTCGGCGTGGCGGCGCTGGCCACCAAAGCGGCGGCCGGCGAGTTCGACCTCGCCGTCAGCTGCGTCAACGTCCCCGACGCCGAAATGTCCGCGATCTTGGCCACCCGCGACGGCGGCGTCATCTACTACTTCTCGATGTCGACGTCGTTCACCAAGGCCGCGCTCGGCGCCGAAGGCGTGTCGCGCGACGTCACCATGGTCGTCGGCAACGGCTACGCGCCCGACCACGCCGAAGCGACGCTGGCCCTCCTGCGCGCCGAGCCCAAGCTCCTACAGCTCTTCATCGAACGCTACGGCAGCTAACCAAACCGTCGCCAGCGGCCCGATCGCGTCGTTGTCGCTGCGCGCCGGTGCTCACAGCCTGAGAGGCTGCTCCGCTCCGGTGCTCGCTCCGCCTAGCGCTCGGGCCGCTGGCGACGGTTTGAAGTGATCGACGGGGTGAAAAAGGCGAGGCGAAACGAAGCGAACGAAGCGGGAGTTAGAAAGCGCCGCCGGCGGCGACGCCGACGTTGTTGGCGCCGCCCGTCGGGCTGACGAACCACGCCGAGCTCGAGTGGTGCTTCGGCTTCTCGGCCGGCGCCGGATGGCGCAGCGCCGTCTGGTCGACGATCATGAGCACGACGCCGGTCGCGAGCAGAATGCCGCCCGGAATGACGAACGCCTCGCCGAACTCGTTCCACAGCTTGCCGCGATGCTCGACGGTCTTGTCGTCGTAAGGCGTCGCGTTGGGGTCGTTGAACTGGAAGGGCGCGCCGTGGTTCGTCGGGTCGCCCTGCGAGTCCGTCGTGAGCACGTTGGCGTAGCTGCGCGCCTGCGACAGGCCGTAGAGGCCGACGCCGACGCCGATCGCGCCCACACCCGCGATGGCCACGCCGGCCCAGAACGCCGGACCGAACGCCGCTTTGCGCTCGCCCGCCTTGGCGTGCTTGGCGTGTCCGCCGCCGTGCGGCTCGTCGACGGAGCCCATGATCGGCGCCTCTTCGTCGTCGAGGTCACGATGCGCGCCGCCCGCGCCAGCCGGCGCGTCGTCGTCGCTGGCCTCGGCGGCCGCCTGCACTTGCGCGTTTTCGTCGACGGAGACGATGTTCGGGCTCGACGGCGAGCCGAACGACTTCACGACGCTGCCGCGATCGTCCTTGCCCTCGATGTAGTACTGGAACGACTTGCCGGCGAGCGCCTCGGCCGGAATGCGACCGACCTTCTCGCCGCCCTTGCGCCGCATGAGCACCGACGTGAAGTCCGATTCGCCCGCGCCGCGATAGTAGACGTAGACCTTGACGCCCTTCATGACCGGCATCTTGACGCGCACGTCGACGGGCGAGTTCGGCGGCACGGCGTCGAGCGGCGTGTGCTGCCAGCTGGCCACGGTCGGCGTCGCCGGCTCGGCGGCCGGCGGCGGCGTGGCTTCGCCACCACCGCTGACGCCACCGCCGTCGCGCTTCTCGCGCTCGACGTCGGCCACGATGCGCTCGACCTCGCCGCAATCGTGCGCCTCGGGCGCCTCGGCCAGGTACTTCTTGTAGTAGTAGATGGCGTTATCGGGGTCGCCCATCTTGCGATAGGTGGCGCCGATGTTCTGCAGGAGCGGCGGCAACCGCTTCAGCAAATAGGCCTTCTTCAGCTCTTTGATGGCTTCGGGATAGCGACCGGCTTTGTAGGCGTCGAGACCGAGCTTGTAATGCTCCTTCGCCATCGCCGTGATCTCGGCCTCGTCGTCGGCTTGCGCCACGTTGGGCGCGCCACCGATCGCCAAAGCCACCAGCACTGCCACTGCAACCTGCCTCATACGTAACACCCCTTAATTACTCGTATTCTCGGTCGAGCTAAGAATCAATTCGGCGAATGAGCTACTGCGCGAAAGGGTCGACCCAGTCGGCGCCCTTGCCCGACTTGCCTTCCTTCTTGGCGGCCTTGTGCGCCGGAGCCGGCGCCTCGTCATCGTCGTCGTCGCTGGCAGCGGCGGCGGCGTGCTTGCGCGGCGCCGCGGCGACGTGCGCCGACTCGACCTTGGCGACGTGCCTGACCGCGCGATGCGGCGCCTGCTGCTGCTGCTGACGCTCCTGCGCCAGCGTCGGCGGGACCTCTTCCGGCGTCGGCGGACGCGGCGCTTCGAGCGGCGTGACCACCGGGTTCGCGCCGTGCGTCGCGGCGGCCGACGTCGTCGACGGCTGTCCGCCGAGCGGCGTGACCACCGGCGCCGAAGCCTGCTGCTGCGGTTGCGCCGGCTGCTGCACGACGACCGGCTGCGCCGGCTGCGACGGCATCATCGCCTTGACCATCGCGAACACGAGCACCGAGCCGCACAGGAAGGCCGCGAACATGCCGCCCACCCAGACGACCGGATTGGCCGTCCACGGCACGACGCGCGGCAGCGGCGACGAGACGACTTCGGTGCGCTCGGCGCGGCGCTTCGGCCCCGTCGGCGGCGGATCGAGCGGCTCGGCTTCATCGGACACATCGAGCGCCAGCGCCGGCTCGAACGGGTTGCCGCGACGCTTGCTCGGCGTCGGCCCGCTGTCGACCATCGCCGACTGCGCCTGCGGCGGCGGCAGCGGCGTCTCGTCCATCTTGGCCTTGCGCAGCCGGTTCGACTTGTCCGCCTTGCGGATCAGCTGACCGGCTTCGGCCGCCTTGCCGCGCGGCTTGACGACAATCGGCGCCGAGACGTGCTCGTCCTGCTCGAGGCGCGCCTCGTCATCGGGCTCGTCGTCGACGAGCTCGACGTCGCCCGTGTGCAAATCCCAGCCATCGCTCGTCGGAAACGTCGCGTTGGCCTGGCTGATGAAGTCCTCGAGCGAGGCCTCCACAGATTCGGGCGAGTTCTGGGTGTCTTCCTTGCGCGTGGTCGTCTGCATACCGTTTCCACTCCCTCGCGGTGTTTTCGCCGGTTCGAGCTGTTGCCGAGTCGCGTTGGCCAATTCCGTTACATCTATCTTGCCCATCGGCGCCGTGGCGTCCGGCGTCGTGAGTGCCGCTTGTTTCACTTTGCGGGCCTGGGACGCCCGCGCGATGACGTGCGAAGCCGCTGCGTCTTCCAGCGTGCGCGCGCCTTTGGCCCAGCCGGCGACCGCCTTGTGCAGCGCGTCCACCGTCGAGTAACGATCGCTCTGCGCCTTCGACAGCGCCTTCAGAATGATGCGCGCCAAGAGCTCGTCGACGCCCGGCGGCGGCTGCGGCGGCTCGGCCAGGTGACGCATCATCACTTGCCCATGCGTCGGCCCGTTGAACGGCAGCGTGCCCGAGAACAACTCATACATCAGCACGCCGAGCGAATAGACGTCGGTGCGCTCATCGGCATGACCACCGAACTGCTCGGGCGCCATATAGAACGGATTGCCGACGATCACGCCCTTGTCGACGCCGCCGGCCAGCCGCGCCGCGCCGAAGTCGAGCACCTTGACGACGAGCCTGCCGTCGATCGGGCACAAGAAGACGTTGCGCGGCTTCAAGCCGCCGTGGACGACGCCCGCTTTGTGCGCGCGCGCCAACGTCATGCACAGCTGCTCGACGATCTCGACGGCGCGACGCGGCGCCAGCGCGCCCGACTCTTCGAGCGCCGCTTCCAGATCGACGCCGGTCAGCTCGTCCATCGTGTAGAAGAACTCGCCGTCCTCGCCGAAGCCGCAGTCGTAGACGCGGACGAAATGCTCGTCGTCGAGCGCGTTGAGCGCTTGCAGATCGTGCCACAGCTTCTCGGAGTGTTTTTCGCGCGAGAGCTCGCGGTGCATGACCTTGACGGCCATGCGCTCGCCCATCAAATCCTCGGCGCGATATACCGCACCAGTGGCGCCTTCACCGATATAGCTGGTGACCTCGTACCCACCGAAGCTCTTGCCGACGAGCGGACCCAGCTCGTCGTGCGAGGGCGCCGGCGCGGGCAGCGGCGTCTGCGCGGTAATCGGAGCGTTTTTCGACATACGTTGCGCCCCTCCGTCGAATCCGAGGGCAACATAGCCTAAAAACGAGCTGTGGATAGAGTGGAAAAGTGTTTGCAGTTTTTAGACGTACACTACCGTAAGCCCTTCGAATTCTGCGAGGTGGCGTGATAACTCCTCCGCACTCAAGTAGCCCCTGCGGACGATTGTTTCGCCTAGTCGCCTACCGGAAATCCAGTGGTCGGCCAGCGCATCCAGCAGCTGTCCTTCACTGATCAGCTGCTTGCCGACGAGAAAGTCCCCGAACCGCACCGGCTCGAGCGCAACGACCGCCATGTTTCTCCCCCATTTCCCCTGAAGCGCACACACGTGTACACACCTCGACTTATGCTGTCAAGGTCTGGAATTTTGAACCTTTCCTGATACATTGCGCCTCCTCATGTCCCCAACAGTTCCACCGCCGCGCCGTCGGCCGGGTGCGCGCGTGATGAGCGGCGCGCCGCGCGTCCGTCGCGGCTCGGTCAAAGTCAGCGGCGAAATCGCCACCCGCCTGCGCAACGGCCATCCTTATTTGTTTCGCGATGCGCTCGGATCGCGGCCGCTGCAGCAGTCGTCGGGCGACCTGGTGGAGATCTTGGATCCGGCCGGCGAGTTCGTCGCCAAGGGGCTGTACGATCCGCACGGCGCCGTCGCCGTTCGCGTCGTCACGCGCGATCCGGCAGGCATCTTCGACGGCGAGACCATCCATCGCCGCGTCGAGACCGCGCGCCGCTTGCGCGAGCAGCTCCTGCCCGCCGACGGCAGCGACTGTTTCCGCGTGCTGCACAACGAGGGCGACGGCATTCCCAGCGTCACCGTCGACAAATATGGCGACTACCTGGTCGCGCACTTGTATTCGTCGTCGATGGAGCCGCTGCGTGACGCGCTCTACGACGCGCTCGAAGACGTGTGGCAACCGAAGTCGATCTACGAGCAGAAGCGCTACAAGCCGCAAGCGGGCGACGGTCCGCGCGAGCCGGCGCAGCTCGTGCGCGGGCAAGTGGCGCCGGTCGAGATCGAGGTCAACGAAGGCGGCACCAAGTTCGTCGTCGACGTCACCGCGCCGCTCGGCACCGGCCTCTTCACCGACCTGCGCGAAGGGCGTAAAGCGATCGCGAATTACGCGTCCGGTCGTCGCGTGCTCAACCTGTTTTCGTACACGGGCGCGTTCTCGGTGTGGGCGGCGAAGGCGGGCGCGCGCGAGATCGTGTCGGTCGACCTAGCGCCGAAAGCGCACGCGCGGGCGCGGCGCAATCTGACGGCCAACGGGCTCGACGAGGCCAAGCACGAGTTCATCGCCGGCGACGCCTTCAAGGTCTTGTACAAGATGGGCGAGCGGCAGCGGCTGTTCGATCTCATCATCCTCGATCCGCCGTCGTTCGCGCAGGCCAAGGGCAAGACGTTCAGCGTGCAGAAGGACTACCGCGAGCTGGTGGAAGCGGCGTTGGCCGTCGCGGCGCCGGGCGCGCTCATGGCCGCGGTGTCGAACACGATGAAGATCTCGGCCGAGGAGATCGATCGCGCCATCGGCGACGCGGCGGTGCGGCAGCGACGGCAAGTGCGCGTCGTCGAGCGCCGCGGCTTGCCCGCCGATTTCCCGGTGCCGGCCGGCTTCATCGACGGCCACTACCTCAAGTTCTTCCTCTGCGCCGTCGGCTGAAACAGCTGCAGCTCTAAGCGCTTCGTACCGCGTCAGCCAACGCATCCAACGCGACGATTCGATCGGCGCAGCCGGCGTCGACGCAGGCGCGCGGCATGCCCCAGATGACGCTCGAGGCTTCGTCTTGCACGAGCGTGGCGCCGCCGGCGGCTTTGATGGCGCGCATGCCGTCGGCGCCGTCTTTGCCCATGCCGGTCATGACGACGCCGACAGCGCGCCGGCCGAACACCGACGCCGCCGAGCGCATCGTGACGTCGGCCGACGGGCGCACGCTGTTGACTTCGGGCCCGTCGGTGATGTGCACGCTGCCGTCGAACGCCAGCTCCAAGTGGTGATCGCCGGGAGCGACGAGCGCCAGGCCCGCTTGCGGACGATCGCCCTCGACCGCTTCGCGCACGCGGATGGCGCACAGCCCGTCGAGCCGCTCGGCCAGCGCCGCCGTGAAGCCGCTCGGCAAGTGCTGCACGACGATCAGCGCCAGCGACGTGTCGGCGGGAAAGCGCGGCAAGAAGCGCCCGAGCGCGGCCGGTCCGCCCGTCGACACGCCGACAATCGCGACCTTCGGGCCGACGAGCCCGACGGCGCGCGGCGCGGTCAAGCGTGCCGCCGGCGCGGCCGCGCGCGCGGCGCCGACCATCGCCATCGGCTTGGCCGTCGCCGCCGCGGCGACTTTGGCGACGAGCGCGCCGGCGATCCGCTGCAGCTCGGCCGAGACCTCGCCCGACGGCTTGGCGAGAAAATCGACGGCGCCCGCGGCCAGCGCTTCGAACGTCTCGCGCGCGCCCTCTTTCGTGTGCGCCGACAGCATGACGACCGGCGTCGGATGCGTCTTCATGATCTCGCGCACGGCGCCGGCGCCGTCGAGCAGCGGCATGTTGAAGTCCATCGTGCACACGTCGGGGCGCAGCGCGGCCACTTTGTCGACGGCTTCGCGGCCGTTCTTGGCCTCGCCGATCACGTCGAAGCGGCCGTCGCTGACCAGCATCTTCTTGATGGCGGCGCGCATGAACAGCGAGTCGTCGGTGATGAGGACGCGAATCAACTTGTTTGCTTGGCTCACGTCCGCTCCTGGTTGCCGTCGCCGTCGCCGCAGCGCGCGGCCGGGCTCATCGCGTCCGCCGTCTTCATGCGCAGCGCCACGTACGCGTTGACCGGCTCGGCCACGCCTTTGAGCTGCATGGCGCGGCAGGGCTCGTATTCGATGTGCTCGCGCGTCGCCAAATAGGTCTTCTCGCCGACGAGGACGCCGCCTTTGGGCGCGTTGGCCTCGAAGCGCTGGGCGCGATTGACGACGTCGCCGATGACGGTGTAATCGCGGCGCACGTGACGCGAGCCGATGTCGCCGCGCACGACCGGGCCGATGTTGACGCCGATGCGGATCATGAGCGGCGGGTTGCGCTGCAGCTTCTCGTTCCAGGCGCGCAGCGTCGTTTGCATGGCCAAGGCCGCGCGCACGGCCCGCAGCGGCGCCGGATCGCCGTCGGGCAGCTCGTCGAACAGCGCCATGATCGCGTCGCCGATGAACTTGTCGATGTCGGCCGCTTCGTCCTTCAGCACCGGGCACATGGCGTCGAAGAAGGAGTTGAGCAGCTCGACCACTTCCATCGGCTGCATCGTCGAGCTCATGGACGTGAAGCCGCAAATGTCGCTGAAGAGGACGGCCATCTCGCGCGCCTCGGCGCGCACGGCGTCGTTCGATCCGGAGCGCGCCGTCTCTTCGGCCGCGCGCACGGCGCCGTCGCTGATGTAGAGCCGCGACGCCTCTTTGTAGGCGATGAGCCGGCGCTCGGCCAAGACGCGCTCGACCATGGCGATGCATTTGTCGACGGAGAACGGCTTGACCAAGTAGCTGGTGAGGCCGACGGCGCGCATCTGCGCCTGGTCGCGCCGCGTGTCGCGCGCCGTCAGCATCAAGGTCGGGATGTCGCGCAGCTTCGGGTCGCGTTTGAGCGCGTGCACCAGCTCGAAGCCGGTCAAGCGCGGCATATCGTAGTCGGTGACGATCATGTCGAAGCGCGCTTCGCGGGCGCGCTCGAGCGCGTTCTGGCCGTCGTCGGCGACGGTGACGTTGAACCCTTGGCGGCCGAGCGCGTCGGCGATCAAGTGGCGAATCGCCGGCGAGTCGTCGACGACGAGGATGCGCTCGCGCTGGCCGGGCTCGACGCCGAACGTCGTCAACAGCGAGCGCACGCGCGAGGTCAATTCGTCGGGCGCCGCGGGTTTGACCAGGTAATCGTCGGCGCCGGCGTCGAAGCCGCGCTCGAGGTCGGCCGCTTCGCCGAGCGCCGAGCAGATGATGACGGGCGTCGGCGGCAGTTGTCCGGCGGCGCAGCGCTCTTTGATCGCCTTGCACACGCCGTAGCCGTCGAGCTTGGGCATTTCGACGTCGGTGATGACGAGATCGGGCTTGCGCTCGTCGACCACGTCGAGCGCCTCGGCGCCGTCGAACGCGCTGACGACGTCGTAGCCGGCCTCTTCGAGGATGGGCGCGGTGTGGCGATGGATGAGCGCCGAGTCGTCGACGAGCAGCATCAATTTGCGGCCGCGCGTGGCGATGCCGATGGCGTCGAGCAGCTCGCCGGCCGAGAACGGGATGCGCAAGAACGCCGCCTCGACGCGGCGGGCGTCGCCGGCGTCGGCGGCGTCGGGTGAGACGAGCAGCGCCGGCGTGAGCACGGGCGCGGCCATCGGTCCGCCGCGGCGCAGGCGCGCGATGAGCTCGTGGCCTTCGTCGCCGGCGACCCGCGCGGCGACGACGACGGCGTCGGGCGGCGCGGCGCGACAGGCGGCGAAGAAGGCGTCGGCGGTCGCGAACGCCGACACGTCGTGACCGGCGGCGGCGAGCGGACGGCGCACGAACTCGGGCAGCACGCTGCCGGCGGCGAGGACGTAGACGTTCACGTGGCCCTCCCGCGCGTCGCCAAGTGGCGCTCGACCGCGCGCAACAGCTCGCCGCCGTCGAGCGGCTTGGTCAGGTAGTCGTCGACGCCGGCATCGAAGCCGCGCACGCGATCGAGTGGCTCCGACTTGGACGTCACCATGATCATCGGTACATCTTTATGACGCGGCTGCAGACGCAACGCCCGAGCCAGCTCGTAGCCGTCCAAGTTGGGCATCATCACGTCCGTCGAGACCAGGTCGAAGCCGCGCGCGTCACGCGACGCCAGCTCCAGCGCTTCGCGACCGTCGCGCGCGGCCACGACCTCGTAGCCGTGCGCTTCCAACACGCGCTTCAACGACTCGCGAATGACGTCGGAGTCCTCGGCGACGAGGATGCGCGGGCGCTGGCGCTCGCTCGGCAACGCCGCGATCTCCGTCGGCAACGGCGCGCGCGACGGCGTGCGTTGCAGGCCGCGCTGGATGACCTGCGCCACGTCGAGGATGACGGCCACGCGCTCGCCGATGAGCGTCGCGCCCGCCGCGCACGGCACCTGCTGCAACAAGGCGCCCAGCGACTTGAGCACGATCTCGCGCTTGCCGAGCAGCCGCTCGACGGCCAGCGCGTACGTCTGCCCGCCGGCGTCGACGAGCACGACCGGCAGGTCGCCGCCGCCGCCGAGCTCGACCGGCAAGCGCGCGCCCAACTCCAACTCCAGCGCGTCGGCGGCCCAAATCAGCGGAATCTGCGCGTCGCCGACGAAGATGACGTCGCGATCGTAGACGCGATGGATCTGCTCGGGCGCGACGGCCAGCGTGCGCACGACGATGTCGACCGGCAGCGCGTAATCCTCGCCCGCGATGCGCACCAGCAGCACCTGCACGATCGCCAACGTCAGCGGCAGCTTGAGCGTGAAATCGGCGCCTTGTCCCGGCGTCGACGACAGCTCGATCGTGCCCGACAAGCGCGTCACCGTCTCGCGCACGACGTCCATGCCGACGCCGCGCCCGCTCACGTCGGTCACGCGCGCCGCCGTCGAAAAGCCGGGCCGAAAGATGAGATCGAGGACGGTCGTATCGTCCATCGACGTCAGCTCTTCCTCGGTCGCCAGCGACTTGGCGCGCGCTTTTTCACGCAGCCGCGCCGGATCGAGCCCGGCGCCGTCGTCGCGCACCTCGACGATGATCTGGTTGCCGCGGTGGCGCGCCGCCAACGTCACGACGCCCTCTTCCGGCTTGCCCGCCGCGCGCCGCAGCTCCGGCGTCTCCAGCCCGTGGTCGACGGCGTTGCGCACGAGGTGCAAGAGCGGGTCGTCGAGCTGCTCGAGCAGCACCTTGTCGAGCTCGGTGTCGGCGCCTTCGAGCTCGAGCCGCGCCTTCTTGTCGAGCGCGTGGGCCAGCTCGCGCACGGTGCGGTGATACTTCGTGAAGACGCGCGCGATCGGCAGCATGCGCAGCTTCATGACCTGCTGGCGCAGCTCCGCCGTCACGTGATCGAGCGCGCCGGCGCCGCCGCCCAAGTCGTTGGCCAGCTCGGCCAAGATGCGCTGGAAGCGATCGATGTCGTCGAGGTCGAGCTTGCCGCGGCTGTGGCGCGCGCGGCGGACGAGGCCGTCGAGCTCGCGCCCGAGCACGCCCACCGACGTGATCGAGCCGTGCAGCCGCGCCTTGGCCAGCACCAGCTCGCCGACGAGGTTGAGCAGCGTGTCGAGCTTGTCGAAGTCGACGCGCAGCGTCTGCTTCGAGTCGCCGCCGCCGGCGCTGGCCGCGGCGATGGCGTTGGTGTTCGGCGCGTCGTGCGTCGCCGGCGTGGTCGACAGCGGCGGCGACGGCAAGGGCGCGCCGGTCGCGACCGCGCGCAGCCGCGCCACCTCGACGGCGATGGGCACGTCGATGCGCGCGCCCGCCGTCACGTCCACGGCCGACGCCGCCCGCAAAATGGCGCGCAAGCCGTCGAGCGCGCCCAAGAGCGCGTCGACGAGCGGCCGATCGGCGAGGCGCGTCCCATCGCGCAGTTGGCCGACGAGATCCTCGGCCGCGTGCGCCAGCCGATTCATGCGCCCGAGCCCGACGAACGCCGACGATCCCTTGATCGTGTGCAGGTCGCGGAAGATCTCGCGCACCAGCTCGACGTCGTTGGGCGCCGTCTCCAGCCGCAGCAGCTTTTGCGCCAAGGCCTCGATGCGCTCCGCCGCCTCCTCCAAGAACGGCTCGACCATGTCCGCGTCGACTTGCGGCACCCATAAGGTGTCGTCGGGCGGCAGCTGCGGATCGTCCGGCTGGTCGCGAACCAGCGTCGGCGCCGTGGTCGTCGACGCGGTCGTGGGCGCGAGGGTCGCGACGTTCGGCGTCGGCGGCGCGAGGCCGAGGCGCGCCGGCAAGGCGTCGAGGTCGCGCGTGTCGTCGAGCCGCGCGCCCGACGCGTCCGGTCGCGACAGGGTCTCGGCCGCCGCCGTCAGCGCGTCGGCGCCGGCGCGCAAGGGCTCGCGCAGGCCGGCCCAATCCTCGGCGCCGCGCTCCGACAGCGCCGTCTCCAGCGCCGCCGCCGCGCGCGCCACCGCGTCGACGCCGAGCAGCGCCGCCGACGCGCGCAGCGTGAACAGCGCGCCCACCAGCCGATGCAGCTCCGCCGTCGCCAGCGCCGCCAGCTGCGACGACGCCGCCAAGTCCGACGCCGTCGCCTGCGTCTCGGCCAGGAAGTCCTGCCACACCGAGTCGCCCGATTGGCTCATTTGGGGCGAATTCCGTGGCGCGCGAGCCAGCGCTGCGTGGCGGCGCGCGTCGCCTTCAGCTGCAGCCGCGGCGTGGCCTCGGCGGCGCGGCGCAGCACACGCGCCGCCTCGTCGCCGAGGAAGCTGGCGCCGTCGAGATCGATGACGGCCGGCGCGCCGCCGACGAGCGGTCGCAGCTCGCCCGCCAAGCGCTGCCCGTCGAAGTAGTCGCCGCGCAAGACCAGCGTGCGCAACGGCGGCAGCGGATGCTGGTGCGTCAGCGCCGGCGACGACGGCGTCGGCCGCGTGCCCGGCAGCGACACCGCTTGACGAGCCGCCGGCGTCGCCGGCAGCGGTCGCGACGGCGGCCGCTCACGACCGGACGCCGGCGTCGCGTCCTGCTTGCGGTAGATGGCGTTCGCTTCGCTCGTCAGCTCGGCGCAGTCGCGCAGCGTCTCCGAGTAGCCGACGAGCAGCCAACCTCCCGGCGACAGCGCGCGAATCAGCTTTTGCACGACTTGCGCCCGTCGTCGCGAGTCGAAGTAGATGAGCACGTTGCGACACAGGACCAGATCGAAGGTCAGCGGCTGCAGCGGCGACAACAGATTGTGCTCGACGAAGCGGACGTGCGGCCGCAGCCGATCGTTGAGCACGCGCTCGTTGCCGACGCGGCGGAAGTAGCGGGTCACGAGCGGCGCCGGCACGTCGGCCTCGACGCGCGCCGCCGGATAGGCGCCGCGTCGCGCCTTGTGCAGCGCCGCCGGCGACAGATCGCTCGCCGTCAGCGAAAACGGCAGGCCGCGCTCGGCGAGCAGGATGGCCAGCGTCCACGCCTCTTCGCCGGTCGCGCAGCCGGCGCTCCACGCCGCCACCGGGGCGCGCAGCTGCGGCAACACGCGCGTCGCCAGCGCGTCGAGCTGCGCCTGGTGGCGAAAGAAGCGCGTCTCGCCCACGCGCAACAGCTCGACCAGCCGCCCGAGCTCGGCCGCGTCGCCGTCGAGCCGCGCCACGTAGTCCTGCTCGTCGATGCCGAGCGCCGTCGCCCGTTCGCGCACGCGCGCCTGCAGCGCCCAATCGGGCGGATCGAGCCCGGCGTACGCCGCCAACAGCGGGCCCAGCCGTTCGCGCATTTATCGCTTACACCGCAAGATCTAGCCGCGCGCCGTCTTGCGCCGCTCGCTCGATCGCTCGGGCAGCGCCGCTTTGGCCGCCTTCGCCGCCAGCGCGTCGTGGCCGTTGCCGTGGCCCGCCCCCGAGCCGTCGATGCGAAAGCCGTGCACCAGCTCCTCCAGCTTGAGCGCCAGCGCGTGCAGCTGCTCGCCTTGCACGACCGCCTCCTCCGACGAGCCCAGCACCTCTTGCGCGATCTTCTGCACGGCGTCCATGTTGCGCGCGATCTCGTCCGACACCACCGCTTGCTCTTGCACCGAGCGCGCCGTGTCCTGCGTGACGGCGATGATCTGCTGCAGGCTCTCCTGCATCTCCGACGACTTGCGCACGTGCTCGCCGAACACCTTCGTCGCCTGTTGCATCGAGCTCACCGTCTGCTGCGTCTGCTCGCCGATGGTCCCGATGAGCGACTCGATGTCCTTGGCGCTCTGCCCGACGCGTCGCGCCAGCGACGACACCTCGTCGGCGACGACGGCGAAGCCGCGCCCTTGCTCGCCCGCGTGCGCCGCTTCGATCGACGCGTTCAGCGCCAACAGCGACGTCTGCTCGGAGATCTGCCGAATCACCTCGACGATGCTGCCGATGCGCTTGCCCGACTGCCCGAGCTCGGTGATCTTCGTCGCCGTCTCTTCGATGATGTGCGCCACTTCGCCGAGGTGCCGGATGCTGCCCGCCAGCGTCTCGCCCGACTGCCGCGTCACCTGCGTCGCCTGCATCGCGTTCTCGGCCACCGTCTGGATCGACGACGAGAGCTCGGTCACCGCTGCCGTCGACGACTCGATGCGCGCCGCCTGATCTTTGGCGCCGCCCAGCATCTGCTTCGACGCCGCCGAGATCTCGGCCGACGAGGCGCCCACTTGCAGCGACGCGCCTTGCACCTCCGACGCCAGCGACTGCAGCTTGCCGAAGATCTCGTTCAGGTTGCTCGCCAGCTGATGCATCTCGGAGCCGGCGCTCGGCTTGACGTGCAGCCGCTTCGTCAGATCGCCGGCGCCGTGCGCCAGATCTTCCGTGGCCTCGATGAACTTCGAGATCGGCCGCGTCACCACGACCGAGATCGCGAACGCCACCAGCGCCGCCAGGCCCAGCGCGAACGCGGCGACGGTGAACGTGTCGCGGATGAGGTTGTCCATCTTGCGCACGCGCTCGAAGCGATTGCGGAAGAAGTACAAGCTGCCGACCGAGCCCAGCGTCGAGCCTTCGTAGCCGTTGAGCTGCGCCGCGAAGAAGTCGTGCTGGCCGTCGGGCAGCGTCAACACTTGGATCTTCTCGCCGCCTTCGATGATGGTCTCGCGCGCTTCCGGCCGCGTCGCGCGCGCCAAGTCGTCCCAATCGTCGGTGTGCGCCGCCGACGCCGTCGTCCGCTGGTTGTGCACCAGCGCCAGCTCCACCTGCTTCTTCGGATCGTCGTCGGTCTGATGCTTGAATTCGCCGAACACCGTCTCCATGCGCGCGCCGATGACGAGGCCGCCGACCGGCTCGCCGTTGGCCATGACCGGCTCGCCGGCGATGAGATAGGCGCGCCCGTCATTCTCGAGCAGCCCGTCTTTGATGACGAGGCCGGCGCGCACGTCGGCGATGGCGCGCAGGCCGCGCGCTTGCGACGCGTCGATCGCGCCCGAGGCCGTGATGTCGCCATGCTTGTCGAAGAGCACGACGAACGCCGGCTTCACCGTCTGCGCCAGCGACTGCTCGAGCTGCGCGATGACCGGCTTGGCCGCTTCGTCGTCGCCTTTGGCGAACGCTTGGCGCAGCTGCGGCGAGCTCGCCCACACCGACGCCGCGGCCGCCATGTAGCTGCCATAAGACAGCTCGAACGACTTGTAGCGACGATAGGTGCCTTGCAGCTCTTGCGCGGAGTGATCGGTCGTCTTCTTCACCAGCTCGGTCGCGAACCAGTAGTTGAAGGCCACGATCGCCAGCGCCAGCCCGAAGCACCACACGAAAATTTTCCACTTGATGCTCAGGCGCAAGAGCTCCATTAGCGCGTCTCCCGTCGGAAAGGGGCGAGCCGCTCGGCGCCCAAGAGGCGCTCGGGGGCGAGGATCAGGAGCGGGCGAGGCGGATCGCCGTTTTGGGCGACGCCTTCGAGGTAAGCGGCCGGCTCGGCTTGCAGCGTGGCCGGCGGCGGCTTGAGCTCGCCCGGCGGCAGATCGTGCACGCCGTCGAGCCGGTCGACGAGCAGCCCGGCCGCCGGCCGATTGGCGGCGTTGCGCGGATCGCGCGCGCCCGGCAGCAAGTTCGCGCGCAAGACGACGATGTTGCGCCCTTCGCTGCGCCCGAAGGGCGAGGGTGCACCGTGGGGATCGATACGCGCCTCGACTCTGCCGCCCGATAGCCCGAGCAGCGCCGCCAGATCGAGCACGGCCACCACTTCGCCGCGCAAGTTGATGAGCCCGGCCACGAACGGCGGCACGAGGAACAGCCGCGTCAACGGCCGCTCCGGCAGCGTCTCCTTGACCGAGCCGATGGGCAGCGCGAAGTCCTGGCCAGCGACGTGAAAGCAGAGCAGCTTCACAGCCGCAACATGTTAGCGCGTTACGACAAGCGGCGATAGGCGGCGGCGATGGCGGCGAAGCGGCCCTCGAGATCGCGCAGCTCCTGTCGCGTCGCGTTCGGGTGCGCGTCGGGATGCAGCGCGCGGGCGAGGCGGCGATAGGCGCTCTTGATGGCGTCGGCGTCGGCGCCGGCGGGCAATTCGAGCAGCCCGAGCGCCTCGTCGCGCGCCAGCGTCTTGTCGAGCCCGAGCGCGCCGATTTGCTCGAGGAACGCGAGCAGCGGCAGCGCGCGCGACGGCGGGCACAGCGCGGCCGCTTCGACGTCGGCGAAGGTGCGCGGCAGATCCAAGAACGCGACCAGCGAGCGCTCGTCGAGGCCGATGCAGCTCTGATGCGGCCGATGCACGAGCTGCAGCCGCGCGCCTTCGGCCTTGGCGCGGAAGCCGTCGCCGACCGCGCCCACGACGTTGCGGATGACCGCCGCCGGATGAAACGGCCCCATGCCACGCCGCGTCCCCGCCAGCTTCGCGTCGAAGGTCCAGTCGGCGTCGCTGCGCTTGAGGATGAGCTTGAGCGCGTCCTCGCCGCGCGCCGGCGCTCGCCCGACGATCGTCTCGATGGCCACGAGATCGACGGCGTGCACCCAGCCGCGATAGAGCTCGACGCGCGCCGGCGACAGCCGCTGACCACGCAGCTGCACGAGCACCGTGCCCGACGCGAGGTCGTGGCTCAGGCTCCAGACGAGCTTGGCGGCGTTCACTTCGGAGAGATTGTACTGCGAATACTACTTGTTGGCGCGACGGCTGTTGTCGTCGGCGATACCGCGAGCGCGCGTCTCTTTGAGGTGCTCTTCGACGATCTCGGTGACGTTCTCGTTGAACTTCACCTTGCCGTCGGCGATCTCGCGCAGCGCGGTCACGGCCGGCTTGTTGTCGCAGCGAACGAGCGCGCGGGCGCCCTTCGACAGCTGGCGCGCGCGCTCGGCGGCGAGGATGACGAGCGCGAAGCGGTTACCGACTTTATCGAGGCAGTCTTCAACGGTTACGCGAGCCATGGTCGGTGGAGACTAGCCTAACGCCGCAAACAGTCAAGGCACTTTCGCCTTGAAAGGAGGCGGACCGCGCCGTATCGTAAGTTGAGGCTTCTTCTCGTTATACTTCGTTGGGAGAGCAGCATGCGTGTCGTAGCCGTCAACTGGACCGATCTCGAGACCGCGTTCGAGCGCAACTCACCCGAGACGGAGAGCTTCCTCGACACCCGCACGGGGGAAGTCGTCACGGTCAGCGAAGGCGCCATCGACTACTCCGAGCAGCGCTCCAAGGTCCAGACCGGCGGCGATGCCTTCGTACGCATCGAGCCGGCCGCCAGCCGCGAGCAGTACAAGTGGATGGAGCGCTTCGTCGTCGGCGTGACCGATGAGCCGCTGCGCGAGCGGCTCGTCATCGCCATCGACGGCAAAGGCGCCTTCCGCCGCTTCAAAGACGTGCTCCTCAACTACCCGACCGAGCGCGAGCGCTGGTTCAGCTATCGCGGTGAGCTGTTGCATTGGGCGATCA
Source organism: uncultured delta proteobacterium (assembly GCA_963785725.1). Lineage (GTDB taxonomy): Bacteria > Myxococcota_A > Polyangia > Palsa-1104 > Palsa-1104 > JAQBQH01. The sequence goes on from CAWAWS010000007.1 coordinate 881,702, forward strand.
AGAAGTGGATGGAAAAAGAGCAGCTTTCGCCGAAGGAAGCGGCGCCGTGGGGCGAGCCCAAAGAGCCGGTCGAGGACGACGTGCAGCTCGAGCGTCCGACGACGGCGGGTGAAGGTCCGGGCGAGCTCTTGCGCCGCCAGGCCAAGGAGTTGATCGATCTCGTCCCCGCCGTGGAATTGCCGGCGGCAATCGCGTTCCTCGATTTTTTGCGCGAGCGCGGCGTCGCTGAGCTCGGACGCGTCCGCACCATCCCCGTCAAACGCACCGCCGCATAAAACCGCCGCGACCGGGCCGATCGCGTCGTTGTCACTGCGCTCCGCTGCTCACGTACCCGAGCGTACGCTGCGCTGCGGTGCTCGTTCCGCCTAGCGCTCGGCCCGCTCGCGACGGTTTTGCCGAAAGTTCCATAGACAGAAGCTGAGACGGAGGCGGCGCGGCGGGGGTTCCCGTTAGAGCAGCGCGGCGGCTGCTGCGGCGGCGAACGTGGCCGCGGCGTTGACGGCGTCGTTGCCGAAGCCGCGCCAGCCGCCGGCGCGAACGCCGTCGGTGCCGCAGTGGTGGCGGGCGGATTCGCTGTCGCGGTCGCAGCTCGGGCAGCGCCAGCGCGCTTGCACCGTCGCGCCCAACAGGCTGTCGGCGAGCGCGCCGGCGACGCCGAAGCCGACGGCGACCGCCATCGTGTGCAGCGGCCGCGCCGACGAAAAGGCCGCGACGACGCCGACGAGCAGCGCGCCGGCGAAGGCAGCGGCGAGACCGAGCGGCGACACGGCGCCCGACGTTCCACGCGGCACGCGCTGGAGGCGCACGAGCGACCACGGCTCGCCGCGCGACAAGACGCCCAGCTCCGTCGCCCACGTGTCGGCGTTGGCGGCGGCGAGGCCGGCGACGAACGCGTCCGCCCAATGCGGCGACGGCGACCAGGCCATCGCCAGCGCCGCCAGCGTCGCTGCGCCGCCGTTGGCGAGCACTTGCCAGGCGTCGCGCGTGTCGCCTTTGTCGAACTCGCGCTTGACGGCCGCTTTGCGCATTTTGCCGACGCGTCCGAGCAGCGTCGACGTGACGAAGAACGCGCCGAGCACGCTGAACCAGCCGAAACCGCCGGCGCCGTAAATGATCGTGCCGACGAAGACGGCGGCGATGGCGCCCGAAGCGGCCAGCGAGCCGCGTCGCCAGGCGCCGACCGCGACGACGACCGAGAGGGCGAGCCCGACGAAGACGCTGCCGCCGAGGCTCATCGCCGCCGGCTCAGCTCGCCTTGTGCGGAAACCAGAATCCATCCGTCGTCGCGCACGGTGCCGTCGCTGGGCGGCTCGACACAGGCGCCGCGCGACCACAAATAGCCGGTGTAAGCGCAGATGACGGCGTCGAACTTGTGGTCGTTGGCGAGGCCGTGCTCGCGCCAAGCGCCGGGCGCGAACTTCAGGTCGGTCATGGCGTTCAGAATATCGAGGCGCGTCTGCGGCGAGTCGCCCGAGCGCTTGTAGCTGCCGGCGGTCTTGGCCGCGAACAGCTGCGTCAACGTCGCCTTCGGATAGACCTCGATCAAGTTCTCGTTCAGCCGATGCGTCGACCCGAGCGCGCGCGTCAGATAAGCCGCGCGTGCCGTCAAGGGACCCATGCCTTGGCCGAGCGTCTCGCGCGGCATGATGTGCTGCTCTTCGTGCAACAGCACTTCCGTCGCCCGCTGCGTATACGGCGTGTATTTCGGCTTCTTGCCGGCCACGCGCGCGCCGTTTTCACGCTCGCGAAACCAGCGGACAATCGACACGTCGCACGCTTCCAAGCCCGGACAGGCCGGCAGCTGACAGCGCACGCAGCCCGGCAGGGTCAACGGCGCGTCGACGGCCACCAGCGCCTGCGGATATTCGCGCAAGTAGGCCAGCAGCCGATCGTCGTACCAAGGCTCGGACTTGCCCGTGCCGTAGTCGCGCACTTCGAGGATCGCCGGCGTCCCATCCACGAGCTCGAGGCGCGCCACGGCGGTGTTCTTGCCCTTGCCGCCTCCGAGATCGACGCCGATGAAGGTGGAAAACGCCATCAAATGCGCCGTTGCGGTCCTGGAATCTCTTGCACGCCGGCCGCGCGCACGCGGTTGTGCTCGTCGACGAGCACGACCTTCGGCGTCCAGCCTTTGATCTCGTGCGCCTCGAGCTCGGCGAAGGTGGCGATGATGACGAGGTCACCCGGCTGCATGAGATGCGCGGCCGCGCCGTTGATGCAGATGACGCCCGAATCCGGCTCGCCGCGCAGCGCGTAGGTCTCGAGCCGCGTTCCGCGCGTCACGTTCCAGATGTGGACATGCTCGTTGGGCAGAATATCGGCCGCTTCGAGCAGGTTGGAATCGATCGTCACCGAGCCTTCGTAGTCGACGTCGGCTTGCGTCACTCGGGCGCGGTGGATCTTCGATTTGAAAAACGATCGGCGCATCGATTGGTCTACTTATAGCACCCTTTTATGGGCGAGGAGGTACGCCGTGCCCCGCGCCATGTGGTCTGGCTCCATCAGCTTTGGTCTCGTGAACATCCCCGTCAAGATGTACAAGGCGACGGCCGCAGCTTCGGGACGCGCGGTCTCCTTCCATCAGATCCATGCCACCTGCGGCACGCGCATCAAGATGAAACGCTGGTGTCCCAAAGACGACGTCGAAGTTCCGTGGGACGAGGTGGTCAAAGGCTACGAAGTCGCAAAAGGCAAGTACGTCCCCATCGCCGCCGCCGAGCTCGACGCGCTCCTGCCCGACGATGACTACGCCGCCGTCGCCATCGAGAGCTTCGTCGGCCTCGCCGAGGTCGATCCCATCTACTTCGATCGCGCCTATTACCTGTCGCCCGACGGCGCGACTTCGCCCAAGGCCTACGCGCTCTTGCATCGTGTGCTCGCGGACGCGGCGAAGGTGGCGGTGGCGCGCGTGCTCTTGCGGACGCGGTCGCATTTGGCGCTGGTGCGCGTGCTCGGCGACCACTTGGTCTTGGAGACGATGTTCTTCGCCAGCGAGCTGACCGACATCGGCGACGTGGCCGGAGTGGCCAAAGGTAAGGCGCAGGTCGAGCCGCGGCAGCTGAAGATGGCCGAGCAGCTCGTCGAATCCATGACCATCGACTGGGATCCCGCGCGCTACAAAGACGAATACGCGACCAAAGTGAACGAGGTGATCGCCAAGAAGCTGCGCGGCGGCGAAGTGTTGGAGTCGCCGGTCGACGGCGAAGGCGGGCAGGTCGTCGACCTGATGGACGCGCTGCAGCGCTCGATCGCGGCTACGAAAGCGCCGGGCAAGAAGCGCGCGGAGACGCTCGCCGACGTCGCCGAGCTGCGGCCGATCGCGCGCGTCTCGGCCGTCAAGCAGCCGCGCAAACGCGCGCACGCCGCCACGCGCACGCCGCGCGCGGCGACCACGAAACGTTAGCGGCCGTGAGCGTTAGAAGCGCGAGTCGGAGAGCGGATGTTGCGCGACGAAGTCGAGCACGGCGCGGTTGAACTTGTCGGCCTGCTCGACGTTGAAGCCGTGCGAGCCGCCTTCGAGCTTCAGCAGCGTCGAGTCGGGAATGAGCCGGTGCAGCTCGTCCGATCCGCGCGGCGCCACCAGCATGTCGGCGGTTCCCGTCATCACCAGCGTCGGCAGCGTCAGCGACGGAAGCCGGCTCACCGTGTCGTGATTCATGACCGCCATGTACTGCGCGGAGAAGCCCTCCATCGAGAAGTTGTTCATCGTCTGCTCGCGCAAGGAGCGCAGCCAATCGAGCTCGCGCGTGATGAACTCGGGCGTCAACACCAGGCCCATCATGAACTTGAACAGCTGGATCGGATCGACGGCGGTCGGGTTCGCCGGATTGAACGGCGAGTGCGCCGCCTGCGCGCGCGCTTCGTCGTCGGGCTTGGCGAACGTGCACGCCAGCGTCAGCGACGCCAAGCGATCGGGATGGCGCAGCGCGAGCTCCTGCGCGATCATTCCGCCCATGCTGAGGCCGAGCACGTGCGCGCGATCGAAGCCGCAGGCGTCCATGATCGCGAGCGCGTCGTCGGCCATCGCCGCCGTCGAATACGGACCGGCCGGCTTGTCCGAGCGGCCCATGCCGCGATTGTCGAACACGCACACGCGATGATGACGCGCGAACACCGGCGTCTGAAACTGCCAGAACTGCAGCGTCGCACCGAGGCCCATGATGCAAAAGAGCGGATCGCCCGCGTCGCCGTGGCGCTCGTAGTAGAGGTTGACGCCGTCGTGGCTCGTGGTCGGCATGCGCACCAAGGTAGCACGCGGGCATGATGCGGCGCGCGCTCGGCTGGCTCGTCCTCGGCATCATCGTCAGCGTCGCGGCGCTGGCGCTCGGCTTCTTTCGCGTGACCTTCGCCGGCGGCGTGCGCGTCGCGCCGCGCATCGACGGCCACGCGCTGAAGGCGGCGCTCGCCGGTGTGCGCGTCGGCTGGCTGAGCCTGTATGCGCTCGTGAACGTCATGACGCTGGTGCTGCGGGCCCTGCAGCTGCAGGCGCTGGCGCGACGACGAGACGCTACGGCGCCGCGGTTTTACGCCTGTTACCAAGCCGTGGCGGTGGCGATGGCGGCGCAGAATCTGCTGCCGGCGCGGCTGAGCGAGGCGCTGCGCGTCGTGACGTTGGCGCGCGCCGACGATGTCGCGCTGGCGTCGGCGACGGGCGCGGTCGTGTTCGGGCGCGTGCTCGATCTGCTGTCGCTGTTGGCGGCGGTGTCGTTGCCGCTCTTGGTGCTCGACCTGCCGGCGGCGCACGCGCGTTGGCTGCGGGAGGCGGCGCTGCTCGCGCTCGTCGTGGCGCTGCTGGCGATCGCGCTCCTGGCGCTGCTGTATGGCCGTCGCGAGCGGCTGGCGGCGCGAACGGCGCGACGCTGGCCGCGGCTGGCGCCGGTGATCAGCGGCTTCGCCGAAGGGCTGTCCGCGCTCGCCGATCGACGCCGCTTGGCGACGGCGACATTGGTCTCGCTAGCGATTCCGCTGACGCTGGCGTCGAGCTACGCCTGCGCGTTGGCGGCGTTCGGCCTCGAGGGTTTGCCGGCGGGAACGGCGCTGATCTTGGCCGCGGCGGTGCTGTGCGCCATCGCCGTGCCGTCGGCGCCGTCGGCGCTCGGCGTCTACCACGCGGCGGCGACGTGGACGTTGGTCGCGCTCGGCGCGCCGGCGGCCAATGCGGCGGCGTTCGCGCTGGCGACCCACGCGGTCAGCGTCGTCAGCTTCATCGCCATCGGCGCCGTGGCGCTGGCGCAGCTCGGCGGCCGCGGCTGGTTTCGCGCGCCCGCTGCATAAGCCCGTCGCTCGGGCTGTCCCCTCGCGCTAACCCGCGGTACTCATGTTTCCGACCGCGACACTTGCGCGCCGACCTGCGGACGACAAGTGGCACGGTGGGGTCTCGCTGAACCGTCGCGACTTTCCCCAGCCGCCGTGGCAGGCGCCGCCGTCGTGGTGGGGCGCGCAGGCTCCAGCGAATGCGCACGACGAGTTGCGCCGCGCGTCGTCTCCAGCCGCGAAAACCGTACGGAATGAGGCTCCCGACGCTGTGGCGAGGGCAAAATTCGTTCGCCGCCCGCGTAACGAAGCGAGGGCGTCTTAGACGGAACGTGCGGATGTAAGGTTCCCGCATACTGCGCCCGATATGCTGCGGCCTCGATCCCCCAGCCTGCGCGCGTCGCCATTCGCCACACTCCGGCGAGGTTGCGATCATCAGCTAACGATTCGATTTTTGGGCGGATCAAGCGTGCGGTGGCGATTGGCGAGCCGCTTGCTGAGCAGGTGCGTCACACGGTTCCTCGAAGGAGCGGCGCACATGACGAGACGCATGAAGCAGACGCACCAAACTCAGCGAGCCTCGCTGTTCGTGTCGATGGTGGGGGCGCTCGCGGCGTTCGCCATCGTGTCGCCGGCGAACGCCGAGACGACGACCGATCACCTCGTGCGCCCCGACGGCATGCACATGGAGCCGCTCGGCTGCGCGTCGGGTCCGGGCTACCACTGCCGCGCGCATCGCTGGGTCAACGCCGACGGCTCGGCGATCATCGCGCCGCGCGCCGCCGCGCCGCAAGGTCTCGCGCCCGCCGACATCGTCTCCGCATATAAGATCGATACGACGCTCGGCGCCGGCATGACCGTCGCCATCGTCGACGCCTACGCCTACGACTTGGCCGAGAGCGATCTGGCGGCCTATCGCAAGCAGTACAACTTGCCGGCGTGCACCGTCCGCCAGCGGCTGCCTCAAGGTCGTCGGCGGCACCGGCGGCACGCCGCCCGCCGGCAACGACGGCGGCAACGGCTGGAACGGCGAAGCGGCGCTCGACCTCGACATGGTCTCGGCCGCCTGCCCGCTGTGCAAAATCATCCTCATCCTGGCCACGAGCGCCAGCAACAGCGCGCTCGACGCCGGCGAGCAGACCGCGGCGACGTTGGGCGCGACCGTCGTCAGCAACAGCTGGGGCGGCGCCGACGCCAACCCGTCGTCGGAAGAGAAGTACTTCCAGACGACGCCGCCGATCGGCATCTTCGTCGCCGCCGGCGATTCCGGCTACAACAACGGCGGCCAAGGCCCCGACTATCCGAGCACGTCGCTCTACGTCATCGGCGTCGGCGGCACGGTGCTGACGAAGTCGTCGTCGGCGGCGCGTGGCTGGACCGAGGCGCCGTGGTCGGACGCCGGCAGCTCCTGCTCGACGACGTTCGCCAAGCCCAGCTACCAGACCGCGTTCGTGCCCGCGTCGGCGTGCGCCGGTCGCGCGGCGTCGGACATCTCGGTCGTCGCCGACAATATCGCCACCTATCAGGGCGGCTGGCAGCTCGTCGGCGGCACCAGCGCCGCGTCGCCGCTGGCGGCCGCGATCTTCGCCATGAGCGGTCACGGCGCCGCCAAGGCCGACTTCGTCTACGCCAACCCGACGGCGTTCTTCGACATCACGACGGCGACCAAGAACGGCACCTGCGGCTCGCCGATGTGCGCGGGCGCGGTCGGCTGGGACGGCCCGACGGGCTTGGGCACGCCGAACGTGGCCTCGCTGGCGGCGATCGGCGGCGGAACGGCCGGCGGCGGCGGCACCGGTGGCGGCGGCGGAACGGCCGGCGGCGGTGGCACGGCTGGCGGCGGCGGAACGGCCGGTGGCGGCGGCACGACGGTTCACGACATGGCAGTGCCCGAGGATCTGGCGACGCCGATCGAGCACGACATGGCGATCGGCGACGACCTCGCCGTCGGTGGCATCGGCCGGCGGCACGGGCTCGGCCGGCGGCACGGGCTCGGCCGGCGGCACGGGCTCGGCCGGCGGCACGGGCTCGGCCGGCGGCAACGGCTCGGGCGGCGGCAAAGGCGGCGGCGACGGCGGCCTTGGCTGCAACTTCGGCGGCACGCAGGACGCCTCGGCCGCGCTCCCGTTCGCGCTCTTGCTGTTCGGCTTCGTGATCTCGCGTCGCCGCCGCGCCTAATCGCGCCTCTCGGCGACGGCAAGCTCCGCAAGCCCACCGCGTTTCGGCGCGGTGGGCTTTTCTTTGCCGGCGATCGACGCCCTGCATCGGCGCCGTGGTCGCGGCCGTTCTGCGGGAAATTCGCGGTGGATTGGTGCGGGCGAAGGTGCGGCGCTACTCGGAGGCCGAGGCGCGCACGACTTCGGGGTGCAACACTTCGTCTTCCTGCTTCATGCGGCGCCACAACGTCCCCAGCACGGCGCGCGTCTCTTCGATGAACTGCCAGGGCGCGATCGCGATCGCCGCCGACGACGGCCAGCTCGCGCGATACTCCGCGAACTCCGCCTGCACCTGCGCGCGCTCGGTCCAAAAGCGCTCGGCCAGCGCGCGCAGCTGCGGATCGGGATGGTGCAACAGGCCCGGATAGAGCGAGCGCTCTTCCGTCGCCAGGTGCTTGTCGAGGATGGTGCCGAGCGCGGCCAGCGCGCGGAACGCGAAGGCGGCTCCGTCGCGCTGCAGCTTCGTCACGTCGAGCCAGCCGATCATCTCGGTCGCGACCTGCACCAGCTCGCCGTGTTGGCGGCTCAGGCTCTCGATGATTTGCTGCATGATTCTATTTATACGATCGACGCGACTTGTAAGATCATTAACGATAAAAAAACGTGATGAAACGCGTCATAACCTCCGAAAACTGGGCTATTTGTATGATTTGTTACGACTATAACAGCTGAGTTCTAGGAGGCGATCTCGTCGATTTCGTCTACCACGCTGAGGATGCGCCGGGCTTCGGCGAGGCAGTCGCGGGTGACGACGTCGAAGTAGTCGATCTCGGCCGAGCCCTGCGCGCCTTCGCGCTCGCGGATGCGGTCGCGGGCGCGGGTCAGCGCCTGGACGATCGCTTTGGCGGCCGTCTTCACCGTCGGATAGGCGGCGGCGGCGAGGATGTCGCGCATGGCCAGCTGGCCGTCCTCGGGCATGTGACCGCCCGATTTGTCGAGCCGCTTCAAGAAGGCGTCGGCGACGCGCGTGGCCATCGCTTTGAGCTCGGCGTTCTTGCGCTTGAGCTCGGCGATGAGCTCGGCGTTGTCGCGGCCGAGCTGATAGTGCTCGAGCGCGTGCGCGATGATCATGCGCAATTCTTCCGGTCCCCACGGCTTGGTGACGTAGCGATAGACCTCGCCGCGGTTGATGGCCTCGATGAGATCGGACGCATCCGGATAGGCGGTGAGGACGATTCGCATCGCCGCCGAGAGCCCTTTGGCTTCCTCGAGCAGCTCGACTCCCGAGCGGCCAGGCATCGACTTGTCGGCCAAGATGAGGTCGATGTGACGACCTTCATCGCGCAGGATTTGGAGCGCGCCGTCCGCCGATTCGGCGCGCACCAAGTCGTAGTCGTGCCGGAGGACGCGGGTCAGCGCGTCGAGGTTGAGCGGATCGTCGTCGACAATCAGTAGTCGGTAGCGCACCAAGCCGGGATTTTATACGATCTTGCAATGTCACGCATCGAAGCCATTCAGAAGATCGTCGCGCAGTCGCCCAATGATCCGTTCCCGCGCTATGGGCTGGCCATGGAATACAAGAATGCCGGGCGCGCCGAAGAGGCGCATCAAGCGTTCGCCGAGCTGGAGACGCGCTTTCCCGACTACGTCGCGCAATACCTGATGCACGGCAACGTGCTCGCGTCGCTGCACAAGATCGAAGAGGCCAAAGGCGTCTACGAGCGCGGCATCGCGGCCGCGCGCAAAAAAGGCGACGCCCACGCGCTCGGCGAGCTGCAAGGCGCCCTCGCCGGTCTGCCGAGCGACGACTAGGGGCTGTTCTCAATTGGCGGACCGAGCCAAGCGCCGCGAGGAGCCGCGGCTGCGAGGCGCGAAGAGCGAAGCTACTGGCGGTAACTGAGCGATGAGCAACGAAGCAGACGCGGCCCGCAGCAAAGCTTGGCGACGGGAGCTGATTGAGAACAGCCCCTAAGCCGCACAAAAATCGTCGGCGTTGCCGTACAATGACGCCGAAATGGCCAGTATCGGACGCTACGTCGATCTCACGCTGCTCGGGCAAGGCGGGATGGGCGCGGTCTATCGCGGCCGCGACCCCGAGCTCGATCGCGCCGTCGCCATCAAGGTCATGCTGCAAGCGACGCCGGATTTCGTGGCGCGCTTTCGTCGCGAGGCGCAGTCGATCGCGCGGCTGGCGCACGCCAACATCGTGTCGGTCTACGACTTCGGCGTCGACGGTGAGAACAATCCCTATTTCGTGATGGAGCTGATCGACGGCACGCCGCTCGACGAGCTGATGCGGCAGCGCGGGCGCTTGCCGGCGCTCGACGTCGTCAAGCTCGGGCGGCAAGCGGCCGAAGGGCTGGGCGCGGCGCATCGCGCTGGCATCGTGCATCGTGACGTCAAGCCGTCGAACCTGATCGTCGACGGGCGCGGTCACTTGAAGCTGGTCGACTTCGGTATCGCGCGCGTGGCCGACGGCGGCGCGCAGCTGACCAACGCGGCGTCGCTCATGGGCACGCCCGGCTACATGGCGCCCGAGCAGGCGATGGGCAAGAAGGTCGACGCGCGCGCCGACATTTACGCGCTGGGCATGACGCTGTTCGAGCTGCTCGCGGGCGCGCCGGCGTTCGTGGCCGACGATCCGATCGCGCTCGTCGTCATGAACATGCAGCAGCCGCTGCCCGATTTGCGGCAGCACGCGCCCGACGTGCCCGAAGAGCTGGTGCAGCTCGTCGAGATGATGGCGGCCAAGGATCCCGACGCGCGCGTGCAGTCGTGCGACGCGGTGGCGAACGCGCTGAGCGAGCTCGAGCTGCAGCTGCGGCGCGGTGTGGCGTCGCACGAGCGGCGCACCGACGAAGGGCCGGCGATCGCGCAAGGCTCAGCGCCACGCGCGGATGCGCCGGCGGCGATTCCGCCGACCAACATCGGCGCGCGTCCGGCCGATGACGGCGCGGCGGCGCCGAGTCGCACGCCGATGATCGTGGGCGCAGTCGTGGCGGTCGTCGTCGCGGGCGTCATCGGCGTGCTCGTGTTGGCGCGGCCGAAAGTGGTGGAGCCGATCCCGAAGACGGCGCAGCTGTTGCCCGAGCAGCCGACGCAGCCGGCGGCGAATCCGTTTCCGACGAAGCCGAGGGTCGACGTGCCGGCGACGGGCGTGACGACGACACCGACTGCGGCCAAAGCGGACGGGCCGCTGCGCGTCGCCGTGCTGAAGTTCAAGAATGTCGGCGCGGATGCGTCGCTGGCGATGCTGGAGCTCGGCATCGGCGAGACGGCAGTCAACGCGATGGCGCAGACCAAAGGCGACGTGACGCTCGTCGAGCGCAGCGACATCGAGAGCGACGTGGGCGAGATCGATCGCGCCAACGACGAGCACTTCGACAAGGCGACGCTGGCGCAAAAAGGGCAGCTCGAGGGCGTGCAAGTGGCGGTGCAAGGCGGCTTTCAGCGCGCGGGCAACAAAGTGCGCATCACGGCGCGCTTCGTGCGCGTGGCCAACGGCGAGATCGTCGACACGCTGACGGTGACGCGGCCGGTGCGCGACCTGTTCGGCGCGCAGGACGAAGTGGCGCGCGGTCTGTCGCACAAGCTCTTGGCCTTGGCGCAGGCGGAGAAGAGCAAATGATGCTGGCGGCGTTGCTGTTGATCCCGACGGTGGCGGTCATGCCGTTCAAAGATTTATCGGGCGGTCGTGGTCAGGTCGGCGAGGCGATTCGCGAGACGGTGACGTCGGATCTGAAGGGCGTCGACGGGCTCAAAGTCGTGGAGCGCGGCGACATCGACAAGATCATCGCCGAGCAGAATTTACAGGGAAAAAAGAACGATCTCGGCATGGGCGAGTCGATTCGCGTCGGCACGCTCTTGGGCGCGACGTTGATCGTGGCCGGCTCCTATCAAAAGGCGGCGACGCAGGTGCGGCTCATCGCCCGCTTCGTCGACGTGGCGACGGGCGAAATCAAAGGCAGCGCCAAGGTCGACGGCGCGACGGCGGACTTCTTGTCGCTGCAAGATCGCATCACGACCGAGCTATGCAAGTCGGCGGGCATGTCGCAAAAGAGCGTGCAGCTGTTCGCCAAGCGCACGCGGCCGAAGGTCAAAAGCTTCAAGGCCATCGAGCTCTACGGCGACGCGGTGACGCAGACCGACGACGGGAAAAAGGCCGAGCTGTTGAAGCTGTCGCTGCACGAAGATCCACAGTTTACGTACGCTTCGCACGATCTCGACGAGCTCGAGCAGCGCATGAAGAAGTACGCGGCGGTGTCGGATTCGGCGCAGCGCAACGAGACGGCGGAGCTCTTGCGCAAGCTCAAGGACGAGAAGGATCCGATGCAGCGCTACATGCAATACAGCATGCTGTCGGGCCGTCTCATGCAGCAAGGGCGTTGGCGCACGTTGATCGCGGTGTCGCGCACGATCGTCGCCGATCCGCCGAAGCTGCCGACCACGATGCCGGTTTCGGCCGATCAGACGGCGCAAGACAACATCATTCGCGCTTACGATCAGCTGCACGACGACGACGGCGTCTTGCGCGAAGGCGAGAAGTATCTGGCGAAATATCCGGCGTCGATGACGATCACCGTCGTGCGCATGTGGATGAACAACGCAATCAATCACAAGCACGCCGTGGCCGACGGCGTGCAGGGCGCGGCGGCGGCGCTGGCGAAGCTGCCGCCGGCGGAGCGCGAAGATCCGTGCAAGCGCGCGCAGATTTACGCCGACAACGAGCAGAAGAAGGACGCCAAGCGCAACTGGATCGCGTGCGATGCCAAGGGCGGTCCGCCGCATTGGCCGCCGGGCAACATGGCGATCATTTTGGCGCGGCTGGCGCTCGATACGAACGACGTCGGGCTCATGAAGTCGTCGATGGCGCGGCTGCAGAAGGAGAGCCCGCAGCAGTATCGTCAGCTGCAGTTTTGGGAGACGCTGGTCAGCGACGAATGACGGCGTTTGCGCATGGCGGCCTCGTCGCCGATTACGAGCTGCGCGGCGACGCCGGCCAGCCGACCGCGATCTTGCTGCACGGCCTGACCGTCGATCGGCGCATCGTCGCCGCCGCGTTCGACGAGCCGTTGGCGGCGGCGGGCGTGCGCCGGCTCTATGTCGATCTGCCCGGGCATGGCGCCGCCGTCGCGCTCGGCAGCGACGCGAGCGCGGCGTCCGCCGACGGGCTGGCCGCGCTCGTGACGGCGCTGGCGCGGCGCGAGCTGGCGCTGCCCGATCGGCCGGGCGAGCTGTCGGCGCCGCTCGTCATCGGCTATTCGTACGGCGGCTATTTGGCGACGGCGCTGGTGCGCGATTTGGGCGGCGCGCGCGGCCTCTTCTTGTGCTGCCCGGTCGTCGAGCCCGACTTCGCGCGCCGGCAGCAGCCGCGCAAACGCGTGGCTTGGCGCGACGACGAGCTGCCGTTCTCCGACGATCCACGCGAGCGCGCGGCCTTCGACGAAGTGGCCGTGCAGCAGACGCGCGCCGTGTTGGCGGCCTTTGCCGCGCTCGTGCATCCGGCGAACATCGCCGTCGACGCAGCGGTCGTCGCGGCGGTGCGCACGCGTTACGCGCTGTCGCGGCCGCTCGGCGACGCGCTCGTCAACCTCGACGCGCCGGCGACGATCGTGTGCGGCCGCGACGATCATTGGGCCGGCTGGCAAGACGCGACGACGCTCGTGCGGCAGCTGCCGCGCGCCGCCTTCAGCGTGCTGCCCGACTGCGGCCACCTGTTGCCGATCGAGCAGCCGGAAGCCTTACGCGCGCTCGTGAACGACTGGCTCCGCCGCTGCGCCTAATGGTAACGCTGCGTAATCTGGAGGGTTACTTGGCTTTGCCTTTGACGGCGGAGACGGTGACCATGACCTGCGTCTGCTGGATCTCGTCTTTGACTTCCATCTTCACGAAGCGCTGCGCGCCGCGCGCGAGCACGAAATAGCGCTTCTTGCGGATGAGGCTGCGCGCGCCCAACGCCAACCCGGCGGCCGTGGCGACGCAGGCGTAGCCGAGCAGCTTGGTCAGGAGGTTGGTGCGCTGGTAGTCGGGATCGGGGTTGGCGTCGCTGCCGTCAGCGTCGTTGGGGCTGGGCTCGGGTGGCGCGGCGGTCGTCGCGTCGTCGCCGGGCGCGGCCGACGAGAAGAGCGACAGCGGCGACGCCATCGGCCGGCCCCACACGTCGTAGATTTCGTAGGCGCCGAAGCCGAGCAGCGGCAGCGCCAGCACGAGCAGCATGATGCCGAGCGCTGCGCGCGGCCGCACGATACTGCGGCTGACGACGTGGATGTCGTCGGTCGCCACCTCGACCTCGCCCGCGTCCGAGCGCTGCACGATGCGCTTGTTGGTGATGATGAGCTTGTGCTGCTCGTTCTCCGCGTAGGGCACGGGAAACAAAATGTTCTCGTGCAATGCGGCTTTGAACGCCATGGCGAGGGAGAATAGCAACTTTGGGGGCCGCTTGCCGATAACCAATATGGGGCGTGGTATTCTTGACGTCCCGGAGGCGCGCTCGAGATGACCTTCCTGAACCCGTCGCACGGTACCCCGCAGCACAACGTCCGCCGCATGAGCGGCGTCGCGGTCGGCGTCGTCACCAACAACGTCGACGACAACAGCGGCTACCGCGTAAAGGTGCGCTTTCCGTGGCTGCCGAACGGCGGCGACCAGGGCGAAGAGAGCCATTGGTGCCGCATCGCCACGTTCATGGGCGGGCCCGATCGCGGCGCGTTTTGGCTGCCCGAAGTGAACGACGAGGTGTTGGTCGCGTTCAACCATGGTGATCTGGAGCACGGTTTCATCATCGGCGCGCTCTGGAACGGCAGCGACAAGGCGATCTACAGCAACAAAGACGCCAGCGGCAAAGTCACCGACGCCGCTTTCCAAGGCAAGAACGAAGCGAAGAAGAACGATCTGCGCGCCATTCGTTCGCGCATCGGCCATCAGCTCATCTTCAACGACAACGCGTCCGAGCCGCGCGTGGCGCTGCACTCGGCGCAGAAGCATCGCATCGTGCTCGACGACAAGAACAACGCGCCGACGCAGATCGAGATTTACGACGGTAAAGAGGAGAACTACATCCTCATCGACACGGTGAACAAGAAGATCACGATCGAGTCGAAGTCGGGCGACATGCTCCTGAAGTGCAAGGAGACGTTCTCGATCGAGGCCAAAGAGATCAAGCTCAAGTCCGATCAGAACACGACGCTCACAGTCGGCAAGAACTTCGAGATGAAGGCCTCTTCGAACATGACGATCAAGGCGTCGGGAACGGGCGACGTCGAGTCGTCGGACGCGATGACGATCAAGGGCTCGAAGGTCAACATCAACTAAGCGGCAGCCTCACGAGTCGGGAGACACTGTTTCATGCCGAGCCTGCAGTTCATCAAGATCCTCGGGAATCTGAAGTTCTTCTCGCATGGGCTGAAGCTGCCGGTGAATTGGCAGGCGCCGTCGGGGAGCGATCCGAGCAAGCAGTACAGCGACTCGCTGCAGCCGTCGGAGAAGGTGGCGGTGCCGCAGCTGATTCCGCCGTGGTTCATGCCGCAAGAGCCGCAGAAGTATTTTCAGGACAGCGCCGACAAGATCGGCAACGAGTTCAAATCGTTTCACGACTCGATGCTCGACGCCGTGCAGTTCGGCCACAACATGTGGAAGCTGCAGGCGAAGTTTCAGAACCTGCAGGTGATGGGGCCGTCCGCGATCGGCTCGCCCGGCTGTCTCGATGGGCCGGAGCTGGAGTCGCTCATCAAGAACGCGCCGCAGTGCGCCGCTTTCACCGGCAACAAAGCGAAGTATCGCGACGCCGTGGCCGCGGGCGTGTCGAAGTGCTTCAAGGATTGGCAAGGGCAGGTGATGGTGCCGGGGTTGCCGTGGTATCCGGCGTTCGCGATGTTTCCGGGGCCGATGGCGCCGCCGATGCCGAACATTCCCACGCCGCTGATCGCCTGTCCGTCGGCGATGATGGCGCGCATGGCGACACCGACGCAGATCGCGACCGAGATGAAGAACGCGCTCGACTCGGGCCTGCAGAACGACGACAAGTCGAAGCAGTTCGAAGCGCTGTTCGACGCGCTGGCGACGGTGATTTCGCTGGCGTTCATGATCTGGCTGCCGAGTCAGCAGGTCATGCTGGTCATGGGCAAAGGGCAGATTCCGACGTTCGCGCCGCCGTTCGTGCCGGCGGGCCCGGTGTTGGCCGGCGACAATCTGCCGGTGCCCGGCTCGCTCATGAGCTAGCCGCAGCCGTTGCCTTGGCCGTTGTCGGTGCCCGAGTCGAGGCGTCGACGTGCTCGGCTGCGGCGCGCTCGTGTTCGTCATCGTGCCGCCGTATTCGAAGCGCGGGTTACTGCCATCGGGATCGGTCGTGTAGCTGATGATCGGGATCGACGGCACCGACGGCGGCAGCTGGTTGACGACGTTCTGCACCTGGCTCTGTCGCCCCGGCGTGTTCCAGCCGTAGACGACGAGCCCGACGATCGCGTTCGGATCGTAGCCGTTGGTCTGGACTTCGTTGTTGTCGAGCGGCCGGCCTTGGTTCACCGGCTCCTCCTGCTTATGGTGCAGATCGTTCTTCAGGTTGCTCAGCTGGTCGTTCGCGCTCTGTCCGCTCATCGGAGTCTCGCCCGGCTGCAGCGTCGCGCTGCTCGCCGAATCGGTGGAGCTGATGTTGATGTAGTGCGGACCCACCTGATTCGGGTCGAGGACGATGCCGACGGTGCGTCCGAGCGGACCAGCCTGCGGCCCCATGTTGAAGAAGTTGGGCACGAGCGAGCTGTCGTTGTAGGTCCAGCGATAGCGATAGTTCGGATCCTGCGTGAAGTTCAGCGGTAAATCTCGGGTCTGTACGGTGCGGACGAGCACGCCGTTGCGGAAGATCTCTTCGACGCGCTGGCCCGTCGTCGGATCTTGGGTGACCACGACCGTCGTTCCCGACGAGCCCGAAGGACCACCGAGGCGCGGCGGGCGTATGCCGGGCGGCCGCAAGCCGGGCGGACCGGGCGGACCCGGCGGCGGCGGCGGTGGCGGCGGTCCGCCGGTCGACGACGAAGACAGCGGCGGTGCAGGCGGCGGCGGTGGCGGTGGCGGCACATGGGTCGACGTCGGCGGGCCCGGCGGCGGTGGGGGCGGAGGAGGAGGAGGCGGCGGCACGGTGTCGCCGAGAAGAATCTGCGAGCCCGACTTCGGATTGCCGTTGTGCACCCACAAGCCGCGCGCACCGACGAAGTACGTATGAAAGTCGGCGACCTCGAGGTTGAACACCGGCACGTGCGCGTCGAGCGAGGCGACGGCCGCGATGGCGAGCGGCGCGCCCTCGGCGTCGAGCAGCACGTCGCGCTCGGGCTCGAGCGTGCGCGCTTCGACCCAGCCGCGGCCCTCGACGTGCACGCGATGATTCGGCGTCAGCTCGAGCACGTCGACGTCGTCGCTGCCGGCTTTGGCGATCGTCAGCTGCACCAACGACCTCGACGAGCTGACGAACGTCTTGACGATCGGCTTCCAGTCGGCGGCGTCGCCCTCTTGATCGCGCGACCACACGCGCGTGCCTGCGGTCAGCGACTCGATCGGCCGCAATCCGGCGTCGGTCAGGACGAGCGTGCCGGCGACGAAGCAGCACTTGCCGCCGACGCAGGTCGTGCTCGGCGTCGGACCGGCGCTGCCCGGCGGCGGCGGCGGCGCGTCGTTGGCAGCGAGCGTGCCGTCGTCGCAGCTGACGTTGTCGGCGTCGCCGCTGTCGCTGAGCAGGGCCGAGAGCATGCCGTTGGCCTTGGCGACTTTGCAGCGGTACTTGCCGCCGAACTTCTTGAAGCCGCCGACGCCGACGATCGCCGTGATGGCGATGAAGACGACGATGGTGATGTACTCGACGGCCGACGCGCCGCGCGTAGGGCGGCTTCGTCGCGACAAGGCGGGACGCATGACTCCTCCTGAGTCGGGCCTGGTTTGCAAACGCGGCACCGCACGCGCGTCCTTCGATTTCAGCGGTTTACGCAGCCAGCTGGGGCGCGCAGCCTCGGCGGTGGGTGGGAAAGTCTACTTCTTGCGCGCCAGGCCGCCGAGCCAGTTGGGATCGGCGCGCAGCCGCTCCAGCTCTTCGCGCACCTCGGGCGTCCCTTGTTCTTCGAGATCGGTGAGCGCTTGGTCGACGGCGCTGCGCATCTTGCCGTCGGCGTCACGGTCGACCTTGCGGCGGCGCGCCTGCGCGATGGCGAGCAGCTCGATGTCGCGCGGATCGGTGGTCGGCATCGCCTTCGACAGGACGCCCATCTCGTCATTGACGACGACGCTCTGCAGCTCGACGCCGGTCAACGCCAAGACGCGCTGCCGCTGATCGGGCGTCAGCATGACCTCGAGCGAGCCGCGCGGCGGCGGTCCGGCCTTGGCCAGCTCCTGCTTCTCGAACGCCTTGGCCAGCACTTCGAGCTCTTGACCGTCGCGCTCGAGCTCCTTGGTCAACCCTTGAATGGCGTCGATGTCCTTCTCGGTGGCGAGCCGCTCGGCTTTGGCCACCATCTCTCGCTGCTTTTGCATCAGCTCGTCCATGCTGATCTCGCGCGCCATCCGTGTACTTTAGCGCGCCTTCGTGGCCCGCAGCCAGTGCACGCGATACATCGTCGCCGCGCGCGCATCGCGGCGCAGCGTCCACGGCAGCTCGGCCTCGTCAGCGATCGCGTAGCGCGCCTCCAAGTCGTGACCGTCGGCGAAGCGCTGCCGCAGCGTGGCCGCCGGGTCGGCGCCGCCGAGCCGCTGCTCTTCGTCCACGATGCCGCTCTGCCACGAATAGGGCGACGTGAGGACCACGTCGCCGCCGGGCGCGCACAGGCCGTCGACGACCGAGATGAGCTGCGCCGGCGTCGCGACCGCGTCGACGAGGTTGAGCGCGACGACGCGATCGAACGCGCCCGGCACCAACGGCGGATCGAGCGCGTCGCCGCAGACGAAGTCGATCGCCGGTGCGGGCGTGGGCGCGGCGATGGTCGCGGTCGTGTAGTGGCGGCCGGCGGCGCGGCGAGCGTAGGCGAGCGGTAGGCCGCGGGCGAGGCGGCGGGCGCGACGCAGCGCCGCGAATTGCAGATCGACGGCGACGACGTGGGCGCCGGCGCGCGCCAATTCCCACGCGCCGCGACCGGCGCTCGCGCCCAGCTCGACCGTCGCAGCGCGTGGCGGCAGCGCGGCCAGCTTCGCGGCGATCGCGGCCATCCCGAACGGCGGCGAGGGGCCGTCGGGCGGCGGCGTGGCGCGATCGCCCCAATGCGCATCCAAGTAGACCGACAGATGCTCGATGAGCCAGGGATAGGGCGCGTCGTCGGGACCGGCCGCGGCCAAGAGCGCGGCGGTCGCGGGATGCAGGTTCGGCTCGAGGATGCCGGCGCCGAAGCGTTGTAAGTGCGCGGCCGAGCCGGCGACGACGATGGGGATGCCGTCGACGATCGGGTAGCGGCGGCCGCAGGCGGCGTTGTCGCAGGCGAGCTGGCCGTCTTCGACCTCGCCGGCGGCGACGGCGAACGTGGCGACGAGCGACAGCGTGTGCAGCTCGCGGCCGCGCTCGGTGCGCGCGCGACAGGCGGGACAGATGAGCGGCAACAGCGACGGCAAATCAACGCGCACGCGCTACCGTAACATCAATCCTCGGGGTGCTCTATGGACTGCGCGATCGCCTCGCGGCGGGCGCGGCGCGCTTCGGGGATGTGCGTGGCGTAGTAGCTCACCTGCCAGTCGTCGAACGACCACAAGCGATGGCGCCACTTCTCGCGGTCGATGTCGCGGCCGTTGCTGGCGTTCCAGCCGTCGGTGTCGTAGGTGAACGCGCCGAGCGCCTGCACGGCGACGGACCAGCCGAGCACGAGGCCGGCGACGATGCGGCGCCAGCGCTGCGCGAAGACGAAGTCGACGAGCGGCACCAGCATGAGCGCGAGCAGCGGCGTGACGTCGACGAGCGGGCGATAGCCGTAAGTCCAGCCGCCCCACCAATCGAACCACTTGGCGGCGATGGCGATGAGACCGAGCGCGGCGATCGCGAGCGGGCGCAGCGTGGCGAAGCGATCGCTGCGCAGATCGAAGATGGGGACGAGCGCGACGAACGAGAGCACGAACAGCGGCGAAAAGATGAACAGCCCGCGCGACGGGCTCACGAGTAGGCCGGCGAGCCCGAAGCCGAACGGCGTCTGCCATGGGTCGGCGACGCCGGTCTTGCCGCGGGCGATGTCGGCGGCGCGCTCGGTCTGGCCGGTGTTCCAGGGCGCGCCCAGCCAGTGCCAATTGTAGAGCGCGAGCGGAATCAAGAGCGCGGCGGCGCCGGCGGCGAAGCGCAGGCCGCGCCGCCACTCGCGACCGAGCAGCCACACGCCGACGCAGATGACGACGACGGCGCTCGTCGGGCGACACCACGTCGCGGCGCCCAAGGCCAAGCCGGCGCCGAGGTCGCGCTGGCGAATCAACAAGTAGGCGCCGAGCGCGAGGAAGAGCATGTCGGGGCCGTGTTGATAGAGCGCTTGGCTGGCGATGCTCCAGGCGCAGCCGCCGAGCGCGTACGCGATGGCGACGGCGAGCGCGCGACGCTGCGTCGTAAAGGCCAGCGCCGCTAGGAATACGAAGGCGGCCGACGCGGCGACGCAGGCGGCGGCGATGGCCTTGGCCGCGTACCACAAGAGCCAAGGATGCGACTCGAGGCGACCGACGGTGACGCGCAGCGCGGCCAGCACCGGCAGCGCGGTCAGGCCGGCGCCGAGGCCGAACGTGCCGGCGTAGCGACCCGGCGGCACCGAGGCCGTCAGGTAATATTTTTCGCCGTGCGGCGTGAACATGAACGGCTCTTCGGCGCGCGCGAACGTGAGCGCGTGATGATCGAGGATGGCGATGGTGAGCCAGACGTTTGGCTTGGCGCCGTTGGCGACGGCAAATCCGCCGTCGGCCAGGTACACGAGCCAAAGAGCGGCGAAGAGCAGCGCCGCAGTCCGCTTGGGTCTCACTTGTGTCTGAAGAGACCGAAGGCCGAGGTGTAGCCGTGCAGGAACGTGTGCTTGCCGACCGGGCCGATCTCGCCGTTGCAGAAGAAGCCGCCGAGCGGCACCGAGCCGACGCGGGCGCGGAAGAGATCGGTGTCGTGATCGGGGCGATCGAACAGGTGCATGCCGCGGCCGACGCACGAGAACAGCAGCGCGCCGGCGGGCGCGGGCGTGTCGGCGCGATAGCGCTCGAGGTGCGCCTTCAGGTCGTGCTCGGCGGTGCGCGCGTCGCGCAAGAGGAAGTGCATGACCTGCCACGGCCGAACGTTGGCGGCGACGGCGATGGCGCCCGAGTTGGGATCGACGCCGACCATGTCGCGCACGAGAAAGTCGGTCGCTTGATATTCGATCGCCGACGAATCGAGCTCGAGGCCGATGAACAAGGAATGGCGGAACAGCTCTTGATCGCGGCTGTTGTCGAGCGTCTCGTAGGTCTCGCGCAGGACGTCGACGGGTGACTTGCCGTTGAGCTCGCGGATGATGTGACCGTCGGCGCGCGTGATCGTCAGCGGCACGCCGATGGGCCGGCAGCCTTGCGCGACGATGGTGTCGATGGCGATGTCGCCGGTCATGGCCACACCGACGGCGCCGCGCTGATGGATCTCGCCGGCGCAGTACAAGACGTTGTCGCCGGGACGGTCGCCGCCCGAGGCCATGCCGCCGACCTTGCGGCCCGACGGAAACGCGTCGTCGAGCGTGGTGACGAGCGCGCGCGCGTCGAAGCTGTACGGGTCACACAAGATGAGGAAGTGCGGATCGTCGGCGGCGTTGACGCCGAGGCGCGTGGGATCGACTTTGCCGTCGACGGCGGCGGGAAATGACAGCGGCCGCAAGCGCACGCCGGGCAGCGCGGCGGCCGTCAGCGAGAGCGCCGGGCGCGCCTCGACTTCCCGGCCGTTGCCGATGACGCCCGACGCCGAGCAGCCGAGCAGGAGCGCGCGCGGGAAGACGGCGCGAATGGCGGCCGGCACAGCGTCGTAATTGCCGGCGTGGTGCGGCGATACGAACGCCAGCACGAGATCGGGCTCGTCGGTGCCGAGCTGGAGGGCCAACGCCGCGGCTGCTTCGCCGACGGCGGCAGCCGTATCCGTTCGCTCCGACAACGCCGACGCCCATTTCATGGACTTATTGTACGCGAAAAGTGTCGATTGGGCGAGGGGCGCTGGTCCGCGACGGCCGGCGACCATCCCGTCGATCGATCCGCGCGCGACCACGCCCGACCACGCCCGACCACGCCGAGCGGTCGTCAGGCCAACGACCGGTAAGCGACTCTTCCCCACATCGCGCCACCCTCCGGTCGACTTGCGGCGGATGTTCCCGCGATCGGGCCGATCGTCGATTTCGGTCGTACGAAAAAGTCGCGAGACAAAAGTCGATCGGCTTCGTCATCCGTAAAACTGGCATTCGACCATACGTCGAAAAAGTTCCCGAAAGTGCGATGCGACACCCGAAACGAGTGACCGATGACGCAGACGACCACCTGTAAGTCCGCTAATTAGTACTCGCGATCAGTACGTTTTTTAGTTTACGATAAAGGTTCTGACGAAACTGCCGATGGGGACGGTGATGCTACCGGTGGAGACATTCTTGATAGCGGTTGGGGTGGCGGCGGTGCTCACTCCCCTGGTCCGTGCTGCCGCTCTGCGTTACGGCATGCTGGACGCCGTGGGCGGCCGCAAGGTCCATACCAAGCCGATTCCGCGTATCGGCGGTGTCGCGATTGTCGGCGGGTTCTACGCGGCCGTTACGATTCTCTTGATCGTGCATCCCGGTTTGCGCCGGCAGCTGATGGCGGACGGCTCGGGCCTCATGGCCATGCTCGTCGGCGGTCTGGCCATCGCCATCGCGGGTTTCTGCGATGACCTGCTCGACGCCAGCGCGCGCGTCAAGTTCGGCATTCAAATCGCCGTCGCGTGCGGGCTCTACGCCTTCGGCTTTCGCGTGACGACGCTGACGATGCCGTGGGGCGTGATGGACCTCGGTCTCCTCAGCCTTCCGGTCACGGTGTTGTGGATCGTCGGCGTCACCAACGCCGTCAACTTGATCGACGGCCTCGACGGCCTCGCCGGCGGCGTCTCGCTCATCGCGCTCGCGGCCGTGTTCTTCGTCGGCGCCTCGCGCGGCGACGCCTTCATGATGTTGTTCTCGGCCGCGCTCGGTGGCGCCGTCCTCGGCTTCCTCTTCTACAACTTCAACCCGGCTACGATCTTCATGGGCGACACGGGCTCGATGTTCCTCGGCTTCATGCTCGCCGTCTGCTCGATCAAGGCGGGCCAGAAGTCGTCGACGGCGGTGGCGCTGTTCCCGGTGGCGCTCTTGGCGCTGCCCTTGTGCGACACGGTGGTGGCGATGTGGCGCCGGTTGGCCAGCGGTCTGCCGCCGTTCACGGGCGATCGCGAGCACTTTCATCATCGCCTCTTGGCGCGCGGCTTGAGCCATCGCCACGCGGTGACGACGCTGTACGGCGTGGCCTCGATCTTCGCGACGCTCGCGGTCGTGCTCTACGACGCGACGGGCTGGCTGCTCCTCGGCTCGATCGGCGGCCTCGTGCTCATGCTGCATACGCTGCTGAGCCAGCTCGGCTACTACCGCGACCTCGTGCCGCGCCGGCGGACGGCGGCGGCGGTGGCGACGGTGGTCGCGCTCACGCGCGTGCAGCCGCTGGCGACGACGCAGCGCCGCGTGCTGCGCCGGCGCGTGATTCCGTCGGTCGCCGATGCGTCGATCGTGGCCGTGCCGCGGCGCGTGCGTCGCGACAGCTACATCGGCGAATAGCGCGCTTCGCTTCTAATTCCCTACAAAATTCAATGTCGCAGCGACGGCGTCCACACGAGCGTGGCGCGGAAGTCGACGTTGTCGCGCGTCGCGCCGGTGACGAACGCGAACGACTGCACGTGCTCGTAGATGGCCTCGGCGTCGACGCGCAGCGCGTGCGGCAAGAGGATTCGCCCGCGTAGGCCGGCGCGCTCGCGCGTCTCGGGCACGCCGTGCGTGACGACGAAGATCGGGCCGTGCACGATGGCGTCGTAGAGGTCGCTCGACAGGCGCGCCCATTCGAACCACGGCGAGAGCGCGATGTGATGCGGCAGATCGAGGCGCGCCGTCGCGTACAGCGACCAGCTGTCGGGGCCGAGCGGCGCGCCGACGACGCGGCCGTCGTTGGTCAGGCCCGTCGTGAAGTACGAATGTTCCTGCGAGAAGGGGCCGTTGTGCTGCAGCTCGACATCGAAGCCGTGCTGCCCCGTCTTCGTCAACGCCGGCATCTCGAAGCCGAGCAGATGATCGCAGTCGTAGAGGAACATGTCGCCGAGCTGCTTGCGAAAGTCCTCGAAGGCGAGCTCGTAGTAAATGCGTAAACCGCGCGTGTGCTTGTTGGTGTAGACGAGGTCGACCGAGTCGCGGCGGTTGGAGAAGCCGGCGCCGACTTGGCTGCCGGTGCGCGTGAAGTTCTCGCCGATGAAGTCGAGCAAGTCGTAGTGGACGGCGCCGTCGCCGTTGAGCTGCAAGAGCTGCTGCGCGCCGAGCTCGACCTGATCGGCGATGGCGATGGCGACGCGCTCGAGCTGCACCTGCGTGTTGTGGAACGTCTGCGGATCGCGGAGCAGGCCGAACGCATAGAGCGCCGAGACCGTCACCGGGATCTTGGGGATCTTGAGCGGATGCGCGGTCTGAATGCGCACTTGATCGAGCGGCGCCGTGTTGTCGCCCCAGATGAGCTGCGTGTGCACGCCGGGGCCGAGGACGAGCACGTCGCGGCCGATCTCGACGGCGACGGGGCCGTATTGGCCGTCGAGGTAGGCGCGATCGAGGTGGCCGAGCGTCGTCCATTGGTTCGTGCCGAAGGTGAGCTCGAGGCGGGTGAAGGCGGAGAGCCAGTGGCCATAGCCGGCGGCGGAGTCGAGCATGATCATGGCGCCGCCGCCTTCGCCGCAGGGGCGGCCTTCTTGGTGCTCGCAGGAGACTTCGATGCCGCCGGTCATCAGCAGCGGACGCTGTGGGGTCGAATAGGGGCGCTCTTCGTCGCTGGCGGCGCCGACCAGGAGGCTCACGCGATGGGCGGGGTCGAACCACAGGCCGCGGAGGGTCGGCGGCTGCAGGTGCGGATCGGGCGGGAGGCCGGCGCTGACGAGGAGCCGCTGGGCGTCGTATTCGGTGAGCGGGCGGATGCCGCCGAGGTAGAGCGGGATGCGATTTTGGGCGCGCAGGATGGCGAGCTGCTCGTAGACGGGATCGTCGAGCGGGATTTGCGGTGAGGCCTCGGCGACGCTCGTGATGCAGAGGAGCGCGAGGACGAGACCGATGCGCATGCGGGACGGCTGACTATACTCAATCACATGCGGCAGGCGGAATTTTGCGAGCCTTGGTAGAACGGCTCGAGAGGAGCAGAAGCGGGTGAATTAGTAGGTGAAGCAGCTGGCGCCCGTGCAGTACACGTGCGCGACGCCGTAAGGCGCGTTGATGAGGACCTTGCTCGAGGCGCCGTCGATCGTGCCGCCGGGGATGGCGAAGTTGATCGTCGCGTTGCTGCTGGCCGCGCCGCTCTCGTCCTTGATGACCAGGTAGACCGGGTTGTTCGCCGTCCCGGCGCCGCTACCTGTCAGCGTGTGCGTCGAGGAGATCGAGGTGTAGGCGACCAAGTAATCGTTGGCGGCAAGCGTGCAGTCCGCGTCCACGACGCCGC
Source organism: uncultured delta proteobacterium (assembly GCA_963785725.1). Lineage (GTDB taxonomy): Bacteria > Myxococcota_A > Polyangia > Palsa-1104 > Palsa-1104 > JAQBQH01. Next base: position 906,775 of record CAWAWS010000007.1, read on the forward strand.
GACGATGCGGTTGCACCGCGCCGTTCTGCACAACGTTGCCGTTGACGGTCTCGTCTTGATTCGCGACGAGCTGTCCCTGCACTTTCGTAGTCGACGAGGGGCCGCCGATGATCACGCCGGCCGCGGCGTCGGTCGCGCTACGGGTGCTGCCGATTCCGATCTCGACGTTGTCGGAGCTGTCCAAGAACATCAGCGACAGGAAAGTCGTTGCTTCGGCGTTGATCTGCGTCAGCAGAAGCTTGTTGTTAACCAAGCCGCGCATTTGCATCCCGTTGACGAGGCCGAAGACACCAGGCGTCAGCGAGAGCCACTGTTTGTGCGTCGTATCGACGTACTGAAAGAGATTGGCGGTGATGTAGCCTTCGATGTCGCCCGTGTTGCGATTGAACATCCAGCTCTGCGGGCGATAGTAAGCACCGCTATTCGTGATGAAGACGATGTGGTGCTCCATGAACTCGGTGCCGACGTTCGGCGCGTAGTAGCTTTCGAACTGCAAGCCCATTGCGGCTTCGCCGGGCGTGACCTGCTTGCCGTACGCAGTCAAGTTCCAGCCGAAGTCGAGCACCTGATCGAGTCGCGTCGAACCCGCGAAAGAAGCGGCACCGAGCGTTTCGTACCAGGTCGACGTGCCTGCCTCTCCTGGGGTAACAGTCTTCAAGAAATCGTCACCGACGTTGCCGAGGCGCAGTGTCGCGCCGTCGCTGTTCAGCAACGACAGGTAGGCAAATTGGCTCGTGTCTGGCGACAGCACTGCGCAGCGCGCACACGGATCGGTGCTCGGCGTACCCGGCGGTCCCACCGGACCCTGCGGGCCTACCGGTCCGGCGGGCCCTTGCGCGCCAGTGGCTCCTTGCGCTCCCGTCGCTCCAGCGGGTCCAACCGCGCCCGCGGCGCCAGTCGCACCCGTTGCGCCGACGCTCGATGAGTCTGTCGAATCGGGCTCATGATCGGCTTGACCAGAACCGCCAACCGAGCAGCCAGCCGCCGCCGCCGCGATCACTACCGCAAGATGGAGCTGTGCCTTCTTTCGTTCGAACCCGTTGCGCATTCTCGACTCCGCCATGATGTCGTGCCTGCTTGTCCATTCGGCGTAGAACGGAGCGACTTGAGGTCGCGGGCTGCGAAACCACTGCAGCCCGAGATTCGATCCCGACCTGTTCCACGAACGCCGAACGGTCGACAATCTTGCAGGCGCCGGCCGTCACTCTTGATACCCGTGACGCCAGGAGAAAGACGGTGTCTTGGTCACAGCGAGAGGGGTCGGGCGGCGCATTTCGGCCGCGCTGGACTCACTCGACGTAATCCTTTAGAAGATGGGACTATGAAGCAAGTTCTGCAGTCTTATCGTACAGGGGAGTTGAAGGTTGCCGATGTGCCTGCACCGGGAGTCGAGCCCGGATGCGTCCTCGTGCAGACCACGGCCTCGCTCGTGTCGGTAGGAACGGAGCGGATGACCATGAACCTGGCGCGCAAGTCGTTGCTGGGAAAGGCGCGCGAACGACCCGATCTGGTCCGGAAGGTCATCGAGCGAATCGGTCGCGATGGGCTCGTCGCAACCGGGCGCGCCGTCTTCGACAAGCTCGATCAGGCCAACCCTCTCGGCTATAGCTGCGTCGGCCGCGTCATCGCAGTCGGCGAAGGCGTCTCGGCTTTCTCCGTGGGAGAGCGCGTGGCTTGCGCCGGCGCAAAGGTTGCTAATCACGCCGAGGTCAACTTGGTTCCGCATAACCTCGCGGTTCGCGTACCGGACGGGGTTGACGACGAGACTGCGGCGTTCGTGACGGTCGGTGCGATCGCGCTGCAGGGAATTCGCATCGCGCAACCGACCTTGGGGGAAGTCTTCGCGGTCGTCGGCCTGGGATTGATCGGTCAGCTCGCTGTCCAGCTGCTCAAGGCCAACGGGTGCCGCGTTATCGGCATCGACCTGGACGGCAAGAAAGTCGCGCTCGCGCGGCGTCTCGGCTGCGACGTCGCCGTCGAGCGCGGTGCTGACGTACTGCACGCGGCAGAGGCGCTGACCGAGGGGCGCGGGGTCGACGGCGTCCTCATCACCGCTGCGACACAGTCGAACGATCCGGTGGAGCTCGCCGGCGAGTTGTGTCGCGATCGTGCTCGCGTCGTGGCCGTGGGCGCCGTCGGCATGAACGATCCCGCGCCGCCCTTATTACGACAAAGAGATCGGCTTTCATGCAGTCGCGGTCTTACGGTCCGGGCCGCTACGATCCCGTCTTCGAGGAGCTGGGCATCGACTATCCGCTCGGGTACGTGCGTTGGACCGAGCAGCGCAATATGGAGGCGTTCATCGACCAGTGCGCCGGTAAGCGGCTGGATGTGAGTCGCGCTCGTGACCCATCGATTCGCAATCGGTGATGCCGAGCAAGCGTACGAGCTCATCTCGACCGATGAATCGGCGCTGGGCGTCGTGCTCAGCTATCCGACCGGCGCCACGCCGGCCCGGACGATCGAGGGCGCGAAGTCAGAAACGAAGCCGTGAAGAGGCGTGCGCGCGTCGGTTTTCTCGGCGCCGGCGCGTTCGCCACCGGAACGCTGATTCCGGCGCTCGCCGCCGTAGACGATGTGCGGCTGGTTTCCATCGCATCCGCGCACGGCGTTTCCGCTCAACACGCCGCGGAACGCTTCGGCTTTCGCAGCTCGACGACGGACGACGCCTCGATTATCGCCGATCGGGACATCAACGTCGTCTTCATCTGCTACGCGACACGATCTGCACGCGGGACAGGCGGCTGCTGCCCTTCGTGCCGGCAAGCACGTCTTCGTCGAGAAGCCCTTGGCGCTACGGCCGGAGGAGCTCGACGAGGTTGCTGCCGCCGCACGAGCGTCGGGAGCGTTGTTGATGGTGGGATTCAACCGCCGCTTCGCGCCGCTATCCACCGACCTGCGCACTTTCTTTGGTCGGCGGCGCCAACCGCTTGTGATCAACTATCGTGTCAACGCCGGGCCGATTCCGGCGTCGTCATGGATTCACGATCCTGCCATCGGTGGTGGTCGGATTTTAGGCGAGGTCTGTCACTTCATCGACTTCGTGTCGTTCCTAGCGGGAGCCCCGGTCGTTCGTGATGTTCACGCAGAGCACGGGCGGCGCTGGCGGTGTTCGTACCGATGACAACGTGATCATTACGCTGACGCTGCGCGGACAGCTCGCTGGCCACGATCACCTACGTTGCGACGGGCGATACGACGGCGGGCAAGGAGCGCATCGAAGTGCTCGGCGATGGCGCGTGGGCTTGTCTTGACGACTTCCGCGAGCTCCGTATGCGTCGTGGCGGCAAGGAGCGCGTCGTGCGCAAGTTCTCGCAGGACAAAGGACACCGGGCTGAGGTTCGTGCCTTCATCGACGCGGTTGGCGGCGCCGCGGCTCCCATTCCGCTCGTCGAGCTCTTGGCCAGCACGCGGGCGACGTTTGCCGCGTTGCAATCGTTGGGAAATGGATTGCCCATCGAGGTCGCCGGTTGAACGTTGGCCGGCTGCTGCGAACCACGAGGCATCTGACACCCGGCCAAGTCGGCTGGCGAATCGCTCATCTCGTGCGGTACGGTGTTTATCGCCGCGCCGGCAGTATGGCTCGGCTGTTTTGGTCCGAAGATGCAAACGCCAAATTTGTTGGCGATTTGCTGTCTCCCACTCCGTTTCTGCGCGATCGCGAGGTGGCGGAGCGTTGGAAGCGCGGTCGCGTTCGCTATCTGGCCATCGAAGGCGATGTCACCGATTGGCGCGCTGAAGAACGCGTCAAGCTTTGGCGTTATGAGCGTCAGTATCACCGCGAGCTGGTCGTGCTCGCCGCGCTCGCGGCTGTCGAACCGGACGGCGACTGGCTGACGCTCGCGGTTGACGCGATTCAGTCGTGGCGTCGAGCCTGTCCGCCGCTCGAAGGTGATGCATGGGAGCCGTATCCCGTCGCGCGCCGGATCATCAATTGGTCGCTCGCTGGCTGCCTGGCGCCCAGCTTGGCGCCTCACTTGGCGCCTCTGCTGGCTCTGCACTTGCGCTTTATGTCGCGTCACCTTGAGCGTCACTTGCTCGGGAATCACTTTTTGTGCGACGCGGCCGCGCTCGTTTGCGGGGCCGCCGTTCTCGACGGCAGTTCTGTGGAGCAGCTCGGGGCGCGGGGGATGTCGATTCTCGAAAGCGAGCTCGAACGTCAGCTGCTCGCTGATGGCGGCTACGGTGAGCGCACGGTGCAGTATCACGCGCTCGTGCTCTTCGACTCTATCGCCGCCGTTGGGCTTTGGCAGCGCCGAGGGCACAATTGTAGTCAGCGGCTGCGCGAGCTGCTCGATCGGATGGCGGCGTTTCTCGGCCGCGTGCGGCGTGACGACGGCTCCTTTCCCTGGGTCAATGACGCTGCGCCCGATTCCACCCCGCCGCTGGCTCAGCTCTCGGAGCTTTCGTCGGCATTGGGGCTGCGCTTGCCCGGTTTTGTGAACGCCGAAGCCGGTGACTTCGCGCTCGCGGAGACGGGCTGGCAGTTCGTGCGCAGCGGCCACCATGAGCTGCTCTTCGACGTCGGCGTAATCGGGCCACCTGAGCAGCCGGGTCATGGACACTCCGATGCGCTCGCGTTCGAGCTTCGTTGGGACGGAGATCCGATTGTCGTCGATACCGGCGTGAGCACTTACGAGTCCGACTCGACACGCGTCTTCGAGCGCTCGACGCGCGCGCATGCCACGGTCACCGTCGACGACTTGGGTCCCGACGAGCTGTGGGCCGCCTTTCGTGTCGGGGCACGTGGGCGGCCGCACAGTGAGGCGCCTCGTCGCAGCGGGAACGTTCGCGTGTTGCACGGTACGGTCGACGCCGCTGCGGGATGGCGTCATCAGCGCACCCTCGTGTACTGGCCGACGCGTTTGCTGCTCGTCGACGATCGGGTGACGCGGTTTGGGCGATCGGTCTGTCGTGCGCGTCTACCGCTCGCGCCCGGCGTGATCCTCGAAAGAGACCGGCTGACGCGGGGAAACCGCGCTCCCTTGCGCTGGCAGGTGTTGCGCGGCGAGCAGGCCTCAGTCGAGCCGGGTTGGATGAGCAGAGGCTTTGGGAATCGCATCGCGCGACAGGTCTTGGTCGTTCGTTGCGATGCCAGCGGCCGTGCGGTTTACAGTATCGGAGAACGGGACACCGAGGTCTCTATCGACGAGCGCGGAGTCCATTTACGCCATCTCGAGGAATCGATCATGGTTCCGATCGCATGAAGATCCTATTTGTAAGCCAGTATTTCCCGCCGGAAATGGGGGCGCCAGCGGCGCGCGTGTACGAGCTCTCGCGCGAATGGGCGCACGCCGGTCACGACGTCACGGTTCTCACCGGCTTTCCTAACCATCCAACGGGGGTTATCCCACCGGAATATCGTGGCTCGCTGGTGCGTCGTGAATCCGTCGACGGCATCCGCGTCGTACGAACGCCGATTTATGCCGCTGCAAACAAAGGGTTGGTTCGACGCAGCGCCAATTACGTCTCCTTCGGTCTAAGCGCGAGCACCGTCGGAATCGGGCTGGTTTCGCGTCCCGATATCGTCATCGGCACATCGCCGCAGATGCTGACGGCGATCGCCGGACTGTGGATTGCCCGCTGGTTTCGCGTCCCGTTCGTTTTCGACGTGCGCGATCTGTGGCCGCGCAGCATCGTCGAGGTGGGCGCGATGCCGGCCAATTCGCCGCTCGTACGGGCCCTGGAGCTCGTCGAGCAATCTTTGTACGAACGCTCCGACCATATCGTCGTCGTTTCGGAAGGGTTCATCGAAGAGATCGTCGCTAAGAAGATCGAGCGCCAAAAGATCTCCGTGATCACCAATGGCGTTGATCTCGAGCTGTTCCGACCCCGTGATCGCGATGAGGCGCGCCGCCGGCTCGGCTTGAGCACGACGGAGAAGATCGTCAGCTATGTCGGCACGCACGGGATGGCGCACGGCCTTGGGACGGCGCTGGAAGCGGCGCAGTCGTTGCGCGCCGACAATGTCCGCCTGCTGTTCGTCGGCGAAGGCGCAGAAAAGGCGCGACTGCAGGAGCAGGCGCGAAAGCTCCAACTCGAGAACGTGACGTTTTGGGACGCGCGCCCACGCGACGAAGTAGCGGACGTGCTGTCGGCGAGTGACGTCTGCATTGTCCTTTTGCGCGACCTGCCGGTATTCAAGACGGTAATTCCGTCCAAGCTGTTCGAGATTATGGCGGCGGCGCGCCCAATCGTCATGACGGTAGATGGTGAAGCCCGCCGGCTGCTCGATCGTTCGGGCGGAGGCGTGTTTGCGCCGCCGGAGAATCCCGCGGTGCTCGCCGAGACCATTCGTGGACTGATTCGCTCGCCGGAGCGCGCGGATGCGCTCGGGCGCGCAGGCCGTTTGCATGTCGAGCAGTGCTACTCCCGAACCGCGCTGGCAAGCCAATACATCCGAGTCTTGGAATCCGTCTTGCGATAGTCGCTGGTTCGCAACGTTCGACTTGCCTGCGAGGAGTGGAATGAGCGCCATGAAGCTTGCATCGCGCGTCCTGGTGTTCGTCGTCTTCTCCGCCGCGTCCGCGAGAGCGGCGCCCAGTCTCGCCGTCGACTTCGACGGTGGTGTTCACGCAGTCGATGGTGCCGGGCGCCCGGTCGCGGTGGCGGTCACGCAAGCTGCACGCGCGGCGCCAACGTTGGTGAAGAGCGACCACGGCGAAGCGCTGCGCAGCGGCGCCACGTACGGTTACCTGCAGTTTCCAACCGCCGGAATCGTTCGCAAGGAAAGCGGCACGGTCGAGATGTGGGTCGCGCCCGTCGATTGGGATGGCAGTGAGCGCAAGTATCACATGCTGTTCGAGGCTCTCGGCGACGGCGGCGCGATCTATCTCTACAAGTTTCAGTCGGCGGGATTGATGATCCTGACTTGTCAGAACGCTCAGGCCGGTCCGTACAACACCGCCGACGTGGATATTTCGAGTTGGAAGCCCGGGCAGTGGCATCACGTCGCAGCCACGTGGTCGGCGCGCCGTCAGCGGCTGTTTGTCGATGGTGTCAAAGTGGGAGAGGTAGCGCCGCTGTTGCCGTCGCAGCTGGGCTCGACCTTCACGATCGGGGACCAACCCTGGCAAGGCGCGCGTACCTCGAGCTCGCTGTTGCGGCAGGTTCGCGTCTACGATCGCGAGCTTTCTGGGCACGAGGTGAACGCGCACGCTCATGGTCAGTTCGGAGTGCTGCCCGTCACCGAAGACGACCTTGATCTCTCGATGCGTGTCGATCCGCAATCGAGTCGCTTGACCGTCTCACTCGACCTCGAGCGCGACGAGAACGTATTCGACGGCGTAGAGGTTCCGCTCGAGCTCGTGAATGATCGGCAGATCGTGCTTGCGAAGTCGACTGCGCGAATGAGCCAAGGCGTGGCCAGCGCTGTCTTTCCGATGGAGGCGTTGCCGGCCGGCGCGTTCACGGTCACGGCGCGAATCGCTCCTCGCGGAAACGCAGCCATCGTCAAGTCGGCGACGATCCAGAAGCCCGATATGAGCTGGCGCGGAAATCACATCGGTGAGCCGACGAGCGTGCCGCTGCCCTGGACACCGTTGCAGGTGCATCGCGATGGTCAGCGTGTCCAGATCGATGCCATTGCCCGCCGTTATGAGTTCACTGGAAACGCCTTGCCCAATCAAATTACGTCGCAAGACGAGCGGCTACTGACGGGCGCGGTCAGCTTGATCCTTGGACGCGGCAACCAGCACGTCAATTCTCGACCGGCTGAGCGCCTCGACGTGGACGAGTCGGCCATCGCCACGACGATCCGATCGCGTCAATCGGGTGCGCTCGGCGGCACGGTGGTCACGACGCAGCTCACGTCGCGTCTGGAATACGATGGGCTCTTGGTCGTCGATGTCGACGTCGCCACGGGAAATGGTCAGCCGTTGACGGACGCGACGCTCGAGATTCCGCTCGCGAAGGGCGTGGCCAAACAGCGACACCGTTGGACGACGGGTGAAGCGCTGTCCGGCAATCTGCCCGACTCCGGCTCGGTGTTGGATAAGGATAAATTCATTCCCTTTGCTTGGATTGGCGACGATAAGCGCGGTCTCTTCTGGTTTTGTGAGAGCGATGAGTCGTGGCCGAATCGCAGCGCGGCCGACAGCTTTGCCATCGTTCGCCAAGGAGATACTACCGCGCTGCGGCTGACGATCGCGCACGGTCAGCCGTTGCCGTCGCGATGGCGCCTACGCTTCGGGCTGCAGGCGACGCCGGTCAAGCCAATCAATCAGTCGCCCTGGCGAATTTCGCCGGCGCCACACGCCACCGAAGTCATCATCTGGCCGACGACAGCGCCCGATTCGCTTCGTTATTACGGTTATCCGGAGCCGTCCGATCCAAGCCAATTCAAACGCCGCATCGACTCCATCCACGGCGCCAATACCCGCGCCATCGTCTACTCGGGTTTGACCTATCTGTCATCGCAGGCGCCCGAGTATCAGTGGTTCGAGCAAGATTGGCGCATCGGTGGCGCCGACGCCGCGTCGCGTGACGTGCAAGCCTTTGGCGGCATTTTTGCGCGCATGAACCCACTCTCGCGCACGTATTCCGACTTCATCATTTGGAAGAATGCGCAGATGGCCGAGCAATTCGGCGTCGACGGTTTCTATCACGACAATACCGAGCCCAACGCATGCACGCTGGGGCACGATGGTTGCGGATATAAAGACGCAGCCGGGCTCATTCATCCGACATTTCCCATCCTCGCCTATCGCGATCTTTATCGACGTCTTTACATCGCGGTCAAGCAGCGTCACCCAAATGGACGCGTGATGGCTCACGCCTCGATGAACCTGACGATTCCGGTCATCGCTTACGAGGACGCATATCTGGCGGGCGAGGAGTTTCGCGGGCAGGTGCGTGATTCGTACGTGTCCGTGTTGCCACTTGACAAGCTTCGAGTGGAGTTCGTAGGGACTCATTTCGGGATTCGTTCGATATTCCTACCCGAGCTCGAAGGCGGTCAGGAGAAGGCCGTCGCCCCAACACAGGAATTGGCGGCCATGCTGCTGGTGCACGATATTCCCGCGTGGCCGATCCTCAGCCGCGTCGAGGAATTCGCGCAAGCCTACGCTGCGCTGGATTCCTTTGGAACCGGGGCAGCACTATTCATTCCCTATTATGATCAGCAGCCTGTGGCCAACGTTTCGGGCACGGGACTTTACGTCAGTGGGTATAGGCGGCCGGACGGTAAGTGGTTGCTCGTCGTGGCCAATCTCTCCACACAGCCACAAACTGCCGCAGTTAGACTGAATGAGTCGCGAATCGGCGCTCTTCCACGCGAAGTGTCGAGCTTTCCTTCGCGGCAGGCGTTGCCCTTCGCGGCAGGAGCGGCCACAGTCGACGTCCCGGCGCGCGGCTATCGCTTCGTGTACTTCGAAGACGCCGCTAAGCGTTAGTCGGGCTACTGAATAGCTTTTCGAGCGACGAACGGTACCGGCTCCAAGCGATTCCAGCGATCAAACCTAAAATGAAACCAGCGAGAATAATCTGTAATCGCGGCGGCCGACTCTTGTGTGTCGGCAAGGCTGCGTGATCGAGAATCTGAAACGTCGAGGTGTCGCGAGCTTCGTTGACTTTGGCCATCTCGAATCGCTGTGTCAGCACCAAGAACACCGTCTCGGCAATCTTCTGCTGACGGTAGAGCTCGGTCATTTCGAATCGCAGCTTAGGCACCGTAGAGGCTTGCGGAAAGAGCGAGGAGCTCTGCTCGGCACGGCGTGCCTTGGCAGCGTCGGCGGTTGGTCTGGTCACCGGGCCGACATCGTTCTCGTAAGCTCCTTCGAGCGACTTCATCTTGGCGTCCATGACGGCAACTTGTCGACGAAGCTGCGCCGCCGTCGACTCGTCGCCGGCGGAGAACGAGGTCAGATAGGAAAGCTCCAGCTGCTTAGACAGGAGCTCACCCTTGAGAGACGCCATCGCCGAAACGAGCGCTTTGCTCTGTTCCGTGAGGTCGATGAGGTGGTTCTTCTCTTCGAAGGCGCGCACTCGCTGCGAGGCCGTCTCGACGTCATTCTTGGCTTCGGCTACGCGCTGCTCGAGAAATCGCCGCTCTTCGCCGGCCGTCGAAGCGGAGATTCGCCGGAAAACGATATTGCCAAATTCGCCGACATACTCGGCCATCGCTTGTGCCACGGCTGGATCTTTGTCCTCGCACGTGATGCTGACGACGCCCGGCTTCTTGTCGAGCTTCTCGACGCAATGCTGCCACAGCTCCTTGCGCGTGGCTTCGATGTACTTGTTGTCGTATCTCTCGATGAGCCCGAACTTCTGGATGACCGCGTCCGTGACGGTGCGACTGCGCAGTACGGCGTAGATCCTCTCCGCGTCCGATCCGCCGCCGACGTCGATTGGCAGATCGATCGGCAGCGACCCGGCCAATCCCGCCAACGATCCCAGTCCGCCCTTGGACTGCGAGCTCGAGACGACCGATAGCTGCGCCTCGAACCATGGAGGAGCCAGCATTGCGTAGGTCGTCGTCGCCAAGGCGCCGACGAGGACGAAAAGGAAGATCCCACGCCCGCCGGTGGGAATCATTCGAATGGCGCGCGGTGCGTTCATTTGAACGCGACCAGGTAGACCAGCGTAAAGGTGCTCACGAAGAGTCCGGCGCCGGCCAGAACGAGCGAGACGACCTCGGAGCGGGAGAACGACCGCTCGGGAACCACGACCGTGTCGCCGGGATCGAGAATCAGGTTGGGACTGAACCGTCGTTCGTGACCGTCCGCGGTGACGATGCGATAGTTGTCGGGACTTTGTGCCGCCGAGCGCGGCCCGCCCGCCAGACCGACATATTGACCTGCGCGCAGGCTCGGATTGTGGGGATAGATCGACGGCTTGAGAACCGAGCCCTCGACTGCGACGCCGCGACGACGTTGCGGAATGACGATGGAGTCACCGACCGACAGCGGTCGATCGGCCGACAGATCGCGCCGCACGAGTAGTGCTTCCAAGTCGACGGGGACGATCTTGCCACTCTCGCTGCGGATATAACCGGATTTGAGATCGGCGGAGGCGCCTACTTCGCCGATTTGCTCGAGCATCAAGCGGACTGTCGCGCCCTCGAAGTATGGCATGCGGCGAACCGCCGTGACTTCGTCGACGTTGGTCGCGCCCGGTACCGGGCCGACGAACAAAATGCTCTGTTGCCGCTCGGCGGCGTCGGCGACCGAAACGATGTCGCCGTCGTGCAGCGGCGCGTTGGGCAGCGAGCCGTCAGGCGGAAAAGGAATCGTAATGTGCTTTTCGCTGTCGTTGGGTTCGCGGCGCAAGATGCCGATCGGCACCGTCGTCGCTCGGGACGGCTTGAACCCGCCCCCGAGTGTCAACAACTCGGCGAGATCGTCGCTCGCGACCAACTCGTAGTGTCCAGGTCGGTTCACTGCGCCGTTGAGCGTGGCCGCCAGCGTGAGGTTAGGGACATTGATGATGTCACCGTCCGCTAGAGGCGGATTGTATTTGAGGTCGCCGGTCAGCTCGTAAAGCACGAGATCGGCGGTCAACTTGGATCCGTCACGACGACGAATCTCGATCTTCCGTCGCGAGCCGTTGGTGCCCGGGCTCGCGGCGGCGACGATCGTCGAGACCGACTGCAGCGGTGTCGCTGGGTAGCTTCCCGGCTTCTTGACGTTGCCTACGACGTGGACGAGGAAGGTGCGCGGAATTGCCAGGCTGAAGTCGAAGTTCAAACCCGGGTAATAACGATGAACCGCCTTTTTGATGATCTCGCGCGCCTCGGCCAACGTCTTTCCGACGACCTCGACATATCCGATCTTGGGGATAAAGGTTCGCCCTTCGAGATCCGCGGTGACACGGACTTTGAAGTTTTGCTGCCCCCAAAAGTTGAAGTCGAACGTGTCGCCACGCCCGCAAATGTAGCGCTGAGGGTCGAGCGGTCCTTCGAGCGCGATGGGCGGAGGGGGGATTGCCGCGCTGTTCGCGGCGCCGCGCTCCGGTTGCAAGACTTCGGGATCGGTCGTGTGCAGACTCACAGTGGGCGTGAAGCTCGACGATTTCTCGGCCTTCTCGGGATCCGTCTGCTGTGCGTAGGCCGGCAATGCAACGATCGCTGCCGTAAGGAACGCGCCGATGCATCTAATTGAAAGCATTGGGTAGATCAGCGTAACAGTGTCACGCGGAGGTGTCAACCTCGCAGCCGACAGGCGGACGCCGGAACTCTCGCTCGGCCTGCTATGATCGCGCTGTGCAGTGGAGCGTCGCGAGCCTACGGTCGGCCATGAAGAGGATCAGCTCGCGTCCTGGTGCTCGACGGCTCGCGGGAGATGGCGCTTGGACGATGGCGGGTCAGCTAGCGGCCGCGCTAGGAATGCTCGTGGGAACGCGAATCCTGACCGAGGTCGTCTCTCCGAGCATCTTTGGTGCCGTCAGCTTGCTGGTAGGCACAGCGACCCTCGCTTACAACGTCTTCCCCGTTCCCATTGGACAGGCCGCGCTTCGCTATTATCCGGAAGCTGCCACGAACGGTTTATTGGCTCCCTTTACGCGCGTGCTGCGTTCCTACTTCGTCCGCGCAACGGGCCTGTTGGTGCTCGCGGCCCTCCTGACAGGCGCCGTCTTTCGCAAGACGCTGCACCAGGACTACTCGGAATTCGTAGCTTTGGGTGCGCTCATGGCCGCGGACATCGCGCGTACCTTCGGTCAATGCCTGTTGAATGCCGCGCGACATCAGCGGGCCTATGCCGTGTGGTCAGCAGCGGAGGCTTGGCTACGGCCATTGATCGCGGTGACCCTGGTCGTCCTGTTAGGCGCGTCGGTGACGCACGTGCTGGCTGGCTATTGTGCCGCGACCGCGCTCATGTTCGCCTTGATGTATCGCACCGCCGTGCCGTCGACGAAGGTTCCCGCGTCCGACGAGCGAGCGACGCTTGGCCTCGGGCGAAGCCTGCTCAGCTACGCGTTGCCTCTGACGCCGATCGCGTTCGTCAATTGGATCTCGTCTTCGAGTGACCGCTATCTGATCGGCTGGACCCATGGGCTCGATGAGGTCGGTACATACTCGGCGGGGTATGGCTTGGCCGCGCGTCCGGCCATCGTCCTCTCACTCACTCTGATCACGGTCTTGCGACCGATTTACTACAGTGCGGTCTCGAGCACCGATCGACAAGGAGCCGCGCGCACGCTGCGACTTTGGCTGTTGCTTTCGTTGGGCCTCGGTTTGGCACTCACGGCGCTCGTCTATGTAACGCGACATTGGCTGGTCCTATTGGCATTGAGCCCACGCTATCGCGCCGCGGCGGAGCTGTTGCCGCCCATCGCGCTCGGCTACGTGTTCCTCTCGATCGCGCAGATGTACGAGACGGTTTGCCTCGCCTACAAGCGGCCGGGGCTAGTAACCGCGATCGAGGTCGGGGGCGCGCTGGTCAGCCTCGCCATCGAGATTCCACTCATTTGGTCTAGAGGTGCGGTCGGCGCAGCCTGGTCAGTTCCGGCTTATTACGGCGCGCAAATGATCTTGGCCGCGTTCATCGCGCGCTCGGTCGTCAAACGAGCTGATGCTGCTCCAAGTACCGTCCGAGAATGAACAAGCTCCACGGTCGGAAGAAGCCGATCGCTTCAGGCCGCGAACGGAATCGCGACCACACTTCGCGCACGCGAGCTTCGTCGAAGAGGGGATGCCTTGCGATCGTGTCGATGCCGGCGCTGACTTGATCACGCAGCTCATGAAGCATCCAACGCTCGAACGGCATCGCGAATCCTTGCTTTGGTCGCTCGACGTTTTCGCGCGGCACCAAGTCACCTAACGCGTCGGCGAGCCATTTTTTCGGGTAAAGCCCAGGCTCGCGAACCGATTCGTCGAAGGACAGGGCGAGATCGGTCAGCTCGGCGTCGAGAAAAGGCAGCCGAATCTCCAGGCTGCGGCTCATTCCCATGACGTCGGCATCACGCAACAGCAGCTCGCCCATGTAGGCCTCGAGCTCGAGCTCGCTGACTGCATCCAACACTCCGCGCCCAACCGCGACCGCTTCGAGGGCGGCCAACCGCTCCGGCGGAACTCCTGAGATCCAGCGCTCTCGACCGAGTGCCGGCGCGAGCGCGGCGACTTGTCGCGATGTGAAGCTCTTGCGCCGAGCGAGATATATTGGAACGACACCGGCGGGCGCATCGAGCAGCTCGATCAGCTTGGCAGGCAGGCGGCTGAAGCGTTCGTTGATCGACAAGAGACGCGTTGCCTGTCGTCGCAACGAGCGCGGCACCCGCTGCACGTGCACGAAACGGCGGATGTCCGCGAACGTCGGGTAGCCGCCGAACAGCTCGTCTCCCCCGACGCCGGAGAGGACGACTGTCAAACCCGCTGCGCGCGCTGCGTGCGAAACGACGAAGGTGTTGATCGCGTCACCCGTCGGCTGATCCATCGAGTCGAGCGCGGTTGGCAACAGTCGGAGAATCTCGACAGCGGTGACCGGAATCTCCCGATGGTCGGTGCCGAATCGTTCGGCCACGCGGCGCGCGTGTGGCGCTTCCGACGCTTGTGGATCGTCGGGAAAGGTGACGCAAAGTGAAGTGACGCGAGAGCGGCTGAGGGTTGCGGCGGCGGCGGTGATGGCCGACGAATCGAGACCGCCCGACAGGAACATCCCGATCGGAGCGTCGCTGACGAGGTGCCGCTCGACTGCTGCCATGAACGATCTACGCAGCAGCGCCGAGTCTGCGTGACGCTCGAGGTGCGATGGCGACCAGTAAGATCGAACATTCGAGGCGCGCTCGCGCACGGTGAAATTCAAAGCCGACGCGCGCGGTAGCAGCGAGACGCCACGAACGATCGTCGACGGACCCTGCGTCGCGCCGAAGGACAGGAAGCCCTGAACACCCGCCGGATCGAGATGGCGGGGGATGAGATCGGACGCCAGCAACGCGCGCACTTCCGAAGCAAAGATGATGTGCTCGCCAAACCGCGCCCAATAGAGCGGCTTTTGGCCGAAGCGATCACGCGCCAACAAGAGCTGCTGCTCGACCTCGTCCCAGAGCGCGAGCGCGAACATCCCGTTGAGCTGGGCGAGCCCTTCGGCTTTGCTTCGCGCCAACACGTGCAGGACGATCTCGGTGTCGCCAGTCGAGGTCAGCGTCTGCCCCGTCTGCTCGAGCGTGCGGCGCAGCTCGCGAAAGTTGTAAACCTCTCCGTTGTAGCTCAGGGCAAATCGGGCATCGGGCGAGCACATCGGCTGCGCCGCGGCGGTGCTGACGTCGAGGATCGCGAGGCGACGATGCCCGAGGACGCAGTTTCCGCTGGGCGCGACGTAGATTCCGCTGCCGTCGGGACCGCGGTGCTCGAGCGCTTTCACCATGCGACCGACATGCTCATGATAGTCAGCGGCGCTGGGGCCGACGATGCCGGCGATTCCACACATCGTGCGTTACTCCAACCCGCCGAGAAAACGCTGTAGATGCGGCACGAATCGCTCTTTGAAGGCACTGAAGCGGAAATGCTGCGCCCAACGTTGCTGCGCCTGCGCGCCCATCTGTCGTGCGTGATCGCGATCGCGCAAGAGCTCGATGATCCGTTCGGCGAGCTGGCCCGGTCGATCGAGGTCGACGTTGTAGCCGGTTTGGCCGTCTAGCGTAATCTCCTGCGCCGCGTCGTGGACGGAGGCGATGATCGGCAGCCCATGACGCATGGCTTCGATGTAAACGAGGCCGAACCCTTCCCCGCGGCTGGGCATCGCGAAAGCCGTTGCGCTAGCGTAGAGGGCGTCCATTTCGTGCTCGGGAACGAAGCCGCGCAGGACCACGCGATCCGGACAGCCTGCGCGCGTAACGAGATGTCCCAGCTTGTCGCTGTCGCGACCGGCGATGACCAGCTCGGCGTCGGGCACCGCGGTCAAGACCTGAGGCCAACACGCAATCAGCTCCGCATGACCTTTGTAGGCGTCGGCGACCCTACCGCAGAACAGGATGCGCGGTCGCGTCCCGTTGGCCGTGATCGCGGCGGGCGGATCATCGGTCTCCGTGGCCAACCAACAGACGCTGGCTTGCGCAAACGGCCCATGCGTTTCTTGGGCTCGATCGAGCGTGTAGCGCGAGTTGGTGAGCAGCCGTGCCGCTCGCCTGGCCCAGCGAACGCGGTCTTGTCTCGATCGGTCCCATATCTCGACGCCGTGGAGATAGGTCATGAAGGGGCGGTCGAGCCCTGGAATCCGATTGTGCGCTCGCGACATGCCGACGAAGTCGTAAATGAAGTGACTGTGTCGAAGGGCCGCCGCATGCACGCTCGCGAAAAAACGCAGCCGCGACTTCTGCGCGCTGGCGACCGCGAACTGGAATTCGTGCGGCGCACACGCCGGATCGAGCAGCACCGTGGCGTCGAAGCTTCCGGTGCCCGCGAGAGTCTCCTGCGTGACCCGTGCAATTAGCCTCGCCACGCGCGCGATACCGCCGTTACCCGCAACCAATGATGCGGCCGCGAGATGAACACGTGGTGCTCGCGAGCTGTAAGCGTTTGCGCTCAGGACATACTCGGCAATGTCGGCGGGTCAGCGACGGGGATCGCGCCGTCGCTCGCGTTGGGCGTATCCCAGTGGCGAAACACGACGCGTGAGATGAACAGGTAGTAGCCGATCGTGAGACCGATCATGGTCACGTAGGTGAGGACGAATAGATCATCGGGACGCCCGCCAATGTAGATGCCGACGAACGCGCAGGGAAGCCAACGAAAGTCGAGTCGTTCGATGGCGTTGACGGTGAGCCGCGTAAAGACGCCGAACAAGGCTCCGACGTAGACGCACGTGATCAACACGAGCAGCCAGCCGCCGTTCCAATAGGCCTCTGCGAAGATTCCCGGCGCACTCGAGCTCTGGTCGTTGCCGGTAATCATCTCGTTGAATTCGTGGCCGGTCGAGATCTCCGGCTTGTCCGGCCACAACGCACGTGGAACGAAGGACAAGAGCGCGTTGCCGAAGGTATCGCCGGGACGAGCATTGTCGTATTCGTTCATGGCGAACGCCTGCGCGTTGGCGTAATTCAGTCGGAACCACCACAATTGAACTTGGTCGCTGGTTCCGGCGATCGAAGTGTCGCTTTGACCCGAGCCAAAGACATACGCGGAAAGCAGGGCGACGCGCGCTTCGAAGCCTTGGGTCTCGGTGGGAACGTCCGCGAGCTGCTCGCGCATTCGGAGAACGAAAGGCGCCATCGCCAAATAGAACACGATGCCGACGACGCCGACCGTGATGAAATAACGCAGTCGCGGTCGCGCGATGTACCAGCCGAGGAAGATCATCAAGATCGTGATCAGCGACTCCATTTTGGAGAAGGTGACGAGCGAAACGGCGAGCTCCGAGATGACCAGCGCCAGTGTCCAAAAGCCGAACTTGATCTCTCCCCGTGCATAAAGGAACGAGAGCGTGAACAGGGCCAGCGACGAGAACATCGCCAATTGCTGCACGCTGCCTGGAACCGTAAAAGATAGGATCAAGAACTGAGACGGCAGCGTGAGGAAGTATTTGACGGGCAGCCCGATGATCACGAAGAACAGAACCAGACGCAGCAGCTGCGCGCGGCTGGCGGGAACCGGCTGAGCGACCGCTTGCCGCCAGCGCGCAATCACGATGGCGCTCGAGAAACAGATGAGCCCGATGGCAACGGCGTTCAACAGGTTCGTGCGCAGAAGGCTGGCTTCGTCGACGTAGAAGAAAGCGTGCGTGAACGCGATCGTCTCTTCGTTGGCCGCGTGATAGATGAGCGGGCCCACTCCGAAGTAGGCGGCACAGGCGAGAAAGAACCACGGCAACGGCGTCAACATGAGCAAATGGCAGCGGCGCACGGTCAAGAACGCGCAGACGACGCAGAGTGCCGCAAGCACACCCGGCAGCGAAGAGTTGGCGAGTACTAACGTGCTCGAGGAGCCGTCGCTGGCGGCGCCGACGTAAAGAGCCGTGAGAGTCGCGCAGCAGGCCGCGGCGATGCGCAGCGTTCGAATCGCGGCGGACAGGTCGGCGGCGCGGGGCGGCTTGGGCGCGCCTGCATGGAGGTCGGTTGACGTCATAGCGAACGGTCGCGCTTTCCACTGATGGCGTGGAGAACTCGGCGCGAGGCTTTATTGCGCGGCGGGAGCACGACGAAAGAGGGCAAGCTCCAGATTGACACCGCGGACGCTTGGGAGGCGACAGAGCAGAGCGTCTGCGGGCCGCAGTGAGCTCGCGAGCAAGGCACCGAAAGAGTTTCGGAGTGGGCCGGGCGTGATGCGGATCGTCTTCTGCAGGATTCGCCAGGTGGCATACAGCGCTTCGTCTTGCAGGTGAAAACCGGGCCGCCGAATCGGATCGCCCAGGATCGCGAAGACCGTCTCGCGATCGACCGCCTCGAATCCTCGTTTGCGCAAGACTTCGAGATAGGTCGACAAGGGACGGCGGCGCACATGCGCTTCGATCTGCACGGGCTTGTCGACGAAGATGTCCGACACGAGCAGAAGGCCGCCGGGCGCGACGAGCTCTGCCAGTTGGGCGAGCGCGCTCTCGAACCCTTTGTCATCGGTCAGATGGTAAAGAACGTCGATCGCGGAGACCAAATCGAATCGACGGTTCGTATCGAGTGGCCACTGGCGGGCGTCGCTCGTCAGGTCGAGAACGTGAAACTCGCCTTCGGGATGGCTCGCGCGCAAATGATCGATGGCGCCTTCGGAGATGTCCACGCCAACCCAGCGCTCGCAGCCGAAGTCGCGCCACAGCGGGCCGTATGCTCCGACGCCGACCGCGGCTTCGAGAACGCTCGGGAACGTGGTGTTTCTCCGCTCGAGAAGATGTTTGGTAGCTTCCAAGCGGCGCGTGTAGGCGACTTGATTGAAGCCGATACCCAGCGCCGGATAGCCGACGGCCGAGAGCTCGCCGACGTGCGTATCGTGCAGGTGGGACCAGTATCCGCGGTTCTGATAGCTCAAGCCTGTCGAGCTTACGCGCGTCGAAGGAAACGCGCAAACGCGTTTTACGACAGCGTCTTGATGAGATCGGCGCAGCGTGAAAAGTGATCGGCCCAAGTGCTCGCGCTGGCCCTCACGTGCGCTTGGGCGCGCTCACCATGGGCGACGCGTTCGCTCGGATCAGTGGCTGCCTTTTCCAAGGAGTCCGCCATAAGGTCGGGCTCGAACGGCCGCACGAAGGTCGCACAGTCGCCGCACAGCTCGCGTGCGATCGGAATGTCGGTGATGACGCTGGAGAGGCCCGCGGCCATCGCTTCCAAATAGGGATGGCCGAAAGACTCTGTCAGCGTGTGCCAAGCAAAGACATCGTGCTCCGCCAGCAGTTGCGGCAGCTCGTCGTGGCGCACGCGCGCTATGCAGCGCAGCCAAGGCTCGCCGGCGAGTCGGTTCGCCCACTCCACGTCTTGGGAGGTCGGTGGGCCGTGCGCCGGTTTCTTCGGATCGTCGAGCAGTGTCAGCGTCGCACGAATGCCGCGGCGGCGGATCTTCGCGACCGCAGCCAATATCGGCCAAACGGGCTTGTGGTAGCCGATGAGGGAATGACAAATGATGCGCAGCGTGCCCCGCTCGCTGGGAACGCGTCGTGTGGCCGCCGCTGAGAAATTCTGGAGGCTCACGCCGTAAGGATTGACCACGATTTTGGACGCGAGGTCGGGTCGTTGCGCCACCACCAGATCGCGCATCGTCCGCGAAGGAGTCATGATCGTCCGAGCAACGTCGCAAGATGCGAGCGTCAGGCCGCGGCGAATCTCGAGCCCGATTCGCGCTGCTGGCGCGAGATGCGGCGAGTGTTCCGCGTCGGTGAGCGGATCGAGGTAGACGGCATTGCGAACCAACAAGAGCTGCGGCACTTGCCGGTCTATCAGCGTGAAGTTCGCCGTGGCAAAGAGGACAGCGGAGGGATCGCGCTTCAACAGCGAGTACAAGAGCCGCGTTTCGGCCGCGATGCGTCCTTCTTCGACCGTTTCCATGCGCAGCAGACCGGTCGAATCGTGCGCGACTCTTTGCGCGACGATCTCGGGCGCAACCAAGGTCGTCCGCGCGGGCGCCATCGCCATCGGCAAGCGGCGCGCTAGCTCGTTCGTGTACGTGAGGATGCCTCCCAGATGCGCGGGGATGGCGTTGACGATGAGTGGACGGAGCATGCGCACGCGTCAGTTTACCCTGCGGCGCTCGCGACGTTTCGCAATTCCGCGCGCGCGAATCGCGCTCGCACGCGTGTGCTATGATCGCGGGCGACCATGAGCAAAGTAGAGCACCCCGGCGCGGTCGGTTTCCACGACGCGATCGCCCATAAGTGGGACGATTATTACCGCGACGAATCATTCGCGGTGCGCGTGCGTGTGCTCGCCGATTTGTTGTCGTCGCACGATCTGCGCGGTCAACGCTGGCTCGATGCGGGCTGCGGTACAGGTGTCTTGGGACGCTGGCTCGCATCGACCAAGGAATGCCGAGTGCACGGCGTCGATGCCTCGGAGGCGATGATTCGCCACGCGCAGCCGGACCCGCGAATGACCTTCGAGCAGGTGGAGAGCATTTGCCGGGTTCCAGTCGAGTCGGGCAGCTTTGACGGTATTTTGTGCTCGAGCGTTCTCGAATACGTCGATGAGCCGCGCGAGGCTCTGCGCGAGTTCTTTCGCCTGCTCAAGCCCGGCGGGCTGCTGCTGGTTTCCGTCCCTCATAATGCGCTGCGCGTCCGCCTTCCGCTCCTGGCTGCCTATTGGTTGACGAAGCCGTTGGGAAAGCGCCGTCTCGCCGCTTATCTGGATCATTCGAAGCACAGCTATTCAGTGAGCTCGTTCGCGACGCTGTTGCGTTCGGAGTCGTTCGACGTGCAGCGGTCGGTGGCTTTAGGGCACTTGAAGCTGCCGTTCGGCCTCGAGATTAAACGGGATGGAACGCTGCTCATGTTTTCCGCCCTCCGCCGCCAGTAGCATCTCGCACCGTACTTTCCAATTCCGCTCCGACACTTTGTCTGCCGTCGCAGCGGCCGGGCAACGCTTGGGTGCATTCGCCGCAGATTGACGCACACTCGGCGATGACCGCGCGTGTCCTCGGGCTTCGGTGTTGAATTGCGAAGGGGGGACCGTCGGCGGCGGGCGGAAAGCAGCCGTGAACGCGCCGGACCGCGCGTTCACGGCTTTCGTCGACTTACGGCTTGGCCTTCGGCGGCGCCTTCTCCGCCGGCGTCGTCTCCACCGCCGGCGAATCCGTCCCCGCGCTCGGCGTCGTCGACCCCGGCGCCGGGTCGATGATGTGGAACTCCACGCGCCGATTGGCCGCGCGCCCCTTCGACGTCTTGTTCGGCTCGACCGGCTTGGCATCGCCGTAGCCCTGCGCATCCAGCCGCACCGGCTCCACGCCATGATCGATCAAGAACGCCCGCACCGCCTGCGCACGCGCATTCGACAGCGCCATGTTCGTCGACGCCTTGCCGCGATTATCGGTGTGCCCCTGAATCTCGACCTTCTTGATCTCGGGCTCGACCTTGAACGCGTCGGCGACCGCCGTCAAAAGCGGCGTGCTCTTCGGCAGAATCTTCGCCTTGCCCGACGCGACGCGAAGCGGAATTAATCGCGAACCGAATCGTCGAAGAATCGGAAAAACGATCGAAAGAATTGACGGGCCTGAAAGACGATCTGATTCGGGCGCGACAAAACGAACACAGTGCGAAAGAAAAACTGCGGGAAATGATGGGAAATCCATATACTGTAAGCCACAGTTCAGGGCAGGGTGGCCATACTTGGGCTGTGGGGGGGGGGGGGGTAACCCCCTAGTACTGTATAGGTACAGATCAGGGCAGGGTGGCCATACTTGGGCTATGGGCCCTGGGGGGGGGGGGGGGGTAATCCCCCAGTACTGTATAAGCACAGATCAGGGTAGGGTGACAAAAAAATACGAAGTGAAAATTGGATGGGGATTATAATTGCTTGATTATTTAGCCATTTCCCCTTTACAACGATATCGATCGTTTTGCGCCACCGCCGACTTATTATACGTCGAACGGCGCCGGCGATTTTGCGATCGCGTATTCGAATCAAAATTTGCCGCAACATTTGCAGCAACGATTTGCGCCGGAATCGACGGTCGATCGGGACATAAAAGCGCTTTCGGCCGAAATCGAAAAGGAACGGTATGTATGGCAATGAGGCCATATGGGCTGCATTCCTATAAGGAAAACAAAAACATTTTGGGTTGACATTTTTATGTGGGTATAAATTGGGGCCTTATTTGGGCTGAATTAGCATCTGTCGGCAAAGTAGAAAGAAATTTGTTAGGTTTCGGGCTAGCATTAGTACTGTGGGCATGGCTTTGAGGCCTTTTGGGCTGCATTCCTCTGTGGGTATGGCTTTGAGGCCTTTTGGGCTGCATTCCTCTGTGGGTATGGCCTTTGGGCTGCATTTTTGGGCTGCATTCCGCTAGCGAAATGGGGAAAAAATGGTTGTCAAATTTGCCTTGTATTTCAGAATATTTTTTACCCTTAGGTCGGAATATTTGGAGAAGTCGAAGCAATTGCAAGAGCAATTGTCGGAGTTGCGGTCGGAGATTGAAGATTTAAAAGTGGAGGATCGGATCACGGACCAGGACCGGATCTACAGGGACAATTTGCAGCAGGGCGACACAAATACTCAACGCTGCGAAAGGTAAAAAAAAAAAACGGATTTTCAATTCATTCCAGACAAATCTTGCAAATTGGCCGTTCAAATGGCCCGATATCACCCAATAGTCCAATCTGTAAGGCGTATATGTTGCAATCGTAGGTCGTTTTTAAGCCTAAATGCTATGCCTAAACCTAGTCCTAAACCCTCAGCTAAGCCTCAATCCTAAGCTAAATTCCAATCCTAAACCCAAAGCCTAGGCCTAAGCCTAAGCCTAGATCCTAAGGTCTAAACCCAAAGCTTAGGCCTAAGCCTAAGCCTAAGCCAAAATCGTAGGTCTAAATCCAAAGCCTAAGGCAAAATCCTAGGTCTAAATTCTAGCCTAGGGCAAAATCTTAGGTCTAAACCTGATCCCTAAGCCTAGGCTTGATGGGTCTGTCGTATGGCGTTGAAATCGGCCGAAAAACAAATGAAAAATAATAAAAATAATCTTGCAGACGGCAAAGCAAAAGCTTATCGAAAAGGTAGAAATTGTCTTTGGTGTAAGTGTGTATAATAGTAAATTATAATTTGAAATATTCGCAGTTATTTTTATTTTTTCATTTTCTTGTTTGCTTAACGTTTATTTGTATAGTTTGATTATCGGAAATTGTGTGAAAAGTTTTCTCGGGTGGGGGAACCTTCTGGTTTTTGGCTTCCTTCGGTTCGCGAACCTTTTAGGCCCCGAAATTTCGGAGGACCTTTTTAGACTTTTATAGCTTTTGACTTGGTCAAGTTGGGAGGGGACGGAGAGGAAGAGGGGTTTTGGGGGAGGGGGTACCAACCCCTACCCCAATCCAGAGCACAGCGTGTAGTATTATTAGATGCTTCTGTGTGATATATAGATTTTGTCAAATATTTTAATTTTGGTTTCGATTGGAATGAAAAGTTGAGTAAAATGATGTAAAAAGTTGTTTTTTTTTCAGAGCAGCGCCGGCTCAGCGAAATCTCGAATTGCCTTGTTCGAAGGACTTTAAATATGATTGAAGGACTTTAAATATGATCGAAGGACTTTTGCTGCAAGAAAAAACGAAGAAAACGAAGGAAAATAAAATATGATCGAAGGACTTTTGATATTTTTCGAAACGTTTTTCAGCTGGACGGGATGATTTTTGACTTTTTTTTACGATTTTCTACGATTTTCGAACAAAAAATTAAACATTGTGCTGATTTTGATTTTTTTTTATGACAAAAAATAAAAATATACGTATAATGCCTTTTTTGTCAATAAAAGTGCCTTTTTATCAATGCTAGTGTGCTTTTTATCAATAAAAATGCCTTTTTTATCAATAAAAGTACTTTTTGTAAATAAAAGTGCTTTTTTATAATTTTACGAACTGATTTGCTCCATTTTTAATCAAAATTTTTTTGCATTTTTTTAATTAAAATTTTATATATTTAATGAAATTTTTGTTTTTATTGAAATTATTTTGTTTTCTTTTGATTTTTAGAAGAAAATTGGTAAAATATTTACTGAAAAACTTCAGGCTATTAAAACTTTCATGAAAACTTCTAATTTGACTAAAACTTCAACCATTTTGAGGCTTAGCAAACTTCAACCATTTTGAGGCTTAAAACTCAACTAAGCTAAAACTCAACCTTTTGAGGCTTAAAACTTCAACCTTGAGCAAAACTTCAACCTTAGGCTAAAACTCAACCATTTAGGCATGAAATCATTAACTGATTTTGAGGTTGAAAACCTCAACGAAAAGGCTTTAGGCATTTATGGATATGATATGAGTATTATAAGGCTGAAAACTTCAATGATACAACATCGCGTTAATAAGGAAATGATAAGGCATACGCATTATAATGATAAGGTATTACGAGTCGAAAATTTTGCATCAAGGTCAAGAATCAATTTGAGGTTAAAATTTTGAGTGTTTTATGAATTTTTTGGCTTCTGGGTTGCGAGCCCGATTTAAATAAAAATTTCGGTTTAGTTTTATTGGCTTGTACGAAAAAAAAACCTGCGTAAATTTAATTTTATTGGCTTGTACATCGAACGAATAAAAAACCTGCGTAAAGTACCTGAATTAAATATACGAGTAAAATTATATATAATAAAAGTATCTGAAAAGAATTATATAATTAAATTATATAATATAATTATATATAAAAGTATCTTAATATAATTATGAATTAAATTACGAGTAAAATTATATATAAAAGTATCTGAAAATAATTATGAATAAAATTAAATTTAAAATAAAAATATACGAGTAAAAATTAAATTTAATATAATTTATATATATAATTACAATAATTTAATAAAAGTATCTGAAAAAAATTATGTATAAAATTATGAATAAAGTTAAATTTAATATTAAAATATACGAGTAAAATTATATTTAATAAAAATATGTGAAAAAAAGTTAAAAAAATATAAAATATAAAATGAAAACCTGTACCTGAAAGTACCTAAAAATTACGTGAAAGTACTAAAAAGTACCTGAAATAAAATACGATTAAAATAAAAAGTACCTGAATTTATTAAACAAAAACAATTAAATTATTGAATTAGAATTATGAATTATAAATTATTGAATTAAAATAATTTGTTCTAACCAGAGAACGACTACTTTTTCACAAAATCCAGAGCAATTCTAAATTAGTCCAAATTATTTGTCCAAATGTCCAAATTAGTTGGTCACTAATTATTTTTACAAAAAAATTTTGTCATTAAAGAGGCGGGGCAGCATTAAAAAATACAAAAGTGCAAATTAATTCATTATTATAACAACATGCACATTTTCATTTCATTTTCATTTCATTTTCATTTCATTTTCATTTTCATTTTCATTTCATTTTCATTTCATTTTCATTTTCAGGCCCAATCTACTAAAAGATTTCCAAACATCTATTTTTTTGGCTGGGCTTAGGCTTAAGTTTAGGTTTAGGCTGAGGCCTAAGAATAAGCCTATCCATAAAATAGTGTCGATAGGTTATGGTTCGATAGCTAGCGTTCTATAGGCTATATAGACCAATTGTATTTATATATCTACGGTACATAAATAATACATAATTAGCGATACATACATAGCTAGCGGAAAATACAAAGCTAGCGGTGCAAACATAGATACATAGCTAGCGGTGCAAACATAAATACATAGCTAGCAGTGCATACATAGATACATAGCTAGCGGTGCATACATAGATACATAGCTAGCAGTACATACATAGATACAAAGCTAGCAGTGCATACATAGATACATAGCTAGCAGTGCAAACATACATACATAGCTAGCAGTGTATACATACATACATAGCTAGCAGTGCATACATAGATACATAGCTAGCGGTCTGCAGGTTAAGTAAATCAACTATATATACGTCTATATAGTATATAGTATTACCATAGCATTAAATTTTGTACTGTAATGTATGGATACTATATTTCAAATTGGTTTACACAGCCTGCACAACACTAGCTATGTATATACTACATTATACGTATAGGTATAGTTGGTTTGCATAGCCTGCAGAACGCTTAGCTATCGAAACCTTAACGTGCCGGACACACTAGATGTTTGGCTAGAAAAGCTTTTGAATAGATTGGGCGGATTTTCATCACTAATCATTTGATAATGAAATCAGTTCAAAACCAAATCGCTTTCATGTACCTTCGGGATCAAGCGCTTTTATGATCACCTTTTATGGGTTGATAATGAAATGAGTTCATAACCAAATCGCTTTCATGTACCCCAGGAAAACGCGTTCCCTCCCCGCTTATATGGGTTGATAATGAAATGAATTTATAACCAAATCGCTTTCATGTACCCCCGAGGAAAAGACGCCTTTCCCCCTCCCCTTATATGGGTTGATAATGAAATGAATTCATAACCAAATCGCTTTCATGTACCCCCGGGGAAACGACGCGTTCCCTCCTCTGTACGGCTGCACACGCCAGGTGACCCGGTAATCGTCAACCCACGGGGTGTACGTGTACCGAGTGGTCGTCGGCAGCCACGTATCGTAGGCCCGACCTGAGCTTAGGTAAGACGGGCGGTACCAATACGGTCGGCGGTCGTAGCGCTGATAAGAAAAAGGCTGCGGTCCATCGTTCGAATATTTTTCCGCCCTGTGGATGTACCGCCAAATCGGATACGCCCAACGACTAGGGTGATACAAATCGTAGCGCGAAGTATAAGGGTCTTCGACGGTTCCTTTTGGCATCACGTCCCCGCGGCCAAAAGACCAGGGGATCGGCGTAAAAGGCTTCGTGTAGACCATCGGGTTGTAGTCGGATAAATATAATTCGCTGGTCGTCCGGGCCAATTTCGCGGGTCCTTTGAATTGATTCCGGACCAGATTTGCGAAGTGCTTTTCGTTATCAGCAGAATAATTGTAGCCCCGATACGAAGTGTCGATTGAATTGATCCGCCGATTTATACTTTCCAACCGGGAAGAACTCGAAGAGCGACGGGAACGGGACATCTACTGTATCACAAGGTAATATTTTTTTAATAATACATTATATGGCTTATTCTAAGTGATAAACTTGTTTAGGAGTCCCACAATCGAAGAGCGACGGGAACGGGACATCTACTGTATCACAAGGTAATATTTTTAATAATATATGGCTTATTCAAAGTGATAAACTTGACTTGGAGTCCCACAATCGAAGAGCGACGGGAACGGGACATCTACTGTATCACCAGGTAGTTATTCGAATAAATAGTACGCGCTCTATTCTAAGCTAACTTGACTGGACAAGATCGAAGAGCGACGGGACATCTACTGTATCACCAGGTAATATTTTTTAAATAATATATAGCTTATTCTAAGTGATAAACTTGACTTGGAGTCCCGCACTGAGCGACGGGACATCTACTGAATTACAAGGTAAATTTTTATAAAATAAGTCTTATTCAAAGTGATAAACTTTACTTCGAGACTAGGTAAAAATATTTTTTGTAATAAGGCTCATTCAAGTTTTCGGGTCCTGCAAGGTAATAAAGGTAATTGTTTGTTTTAATACATAAACCTAATAAAGACAATTGATAGTTTATTGATGAAGCGTAGTGAAATTGGGTAATAAAGGTAATATGTTTACAAAAATCTCATGCCAAGGTTTGGGTCTTACAAGGTACATGAAAGGTAACAGGGTATTTAAAAAATTTTTTATTAAAGAGTCATCGCGTGCTTATTAATTTTGAAGGTCATATTTTCCGCGAAAAATTCTTCGCAGTGTTTTCCCGCCCACCCGGTGTCTCGACACTCCAAATTTGGTTTAAATTTTTTTTAATGTTCTGCTAAAAGGCGTATTAAACTAATGTATTATTGTACAATATCCCTAACTTTACAACCCATAAAAATCATTGGTAAATTAGATTTGCTTTTAAAAACGACCCCCGAAAAAATAAAAAAAATACCTGAGCAAATAAAAAATTCGGAGAAAAGGACGGGAACAAAAACTCGAATTCGTTCGGCAAAAAAACGTCTTAAAAAACAATATCACTAGGCTATTTAATCGTATCAGAAGGAAATTAAGCTAAGATCCGGCGTTTAAACACCAAAAAAACTTTGACACAAAGCAGCGTAAAATCCGACTTTTCTTTCAACCGAAAAACGCGACCGGGGTAATAATGGTTAATAATATGTCGAAAAGCGGAGGCTGAAGCTAAAATATTCGAATGATTAAGCGAAAAGCTGCTTTTGCATTCAGTGGGGGTTAAAGTTGTCTGATGCGTTGAAAGAAGCAGCTTTATGCAGTACAGGGGGGGCAAGGGGGCGAGGGGCGAAGGGAAGGGAGGAGAGGGGGGGTTAAAGATGTTAAACCGATTTACGTAAAATGTTTCCAATGAAGCGAAAAAAACTTTTCTGCTTTCAACAAAAGAAAAAAAAGAAAAACGTTTGACAGTTTTGCTCACTTCTGCCGGGATTTTTTTTCTTTCTTATCGGAATTTGTTCTGCCGTAACGCAAAATATTTTTCTAAGACGCAAAATATTTTCTTTAAAGACGTTATCGAAGACGTTGAAAAGACTTTTTCAAGTGCATTAGGCGAGGGGTGCGGAATGCCGGCAAACAACTGAAAATCCACTTCACAAAGAGAAAATTATTCAAGAAACTGTATTTATTTATCAAAAAAAAAAATCTTTCAGCTTTTGGCCTTGGAGACAGACAGGACATATTATTAATATTGTTGCAGACAGAATATATATCAGTACATTATGTATACCATATTATGTATACGTATTATATACATAACGTATGCTATCTTAGTATATTATTATATAAATTTAATTTATAACACATATACTAAAATACGAGTACATACGAGTACAAACAGCTTCTTATTATTATTAAACTTCAACTATATCTGCTTCGAAGTTTCAGGTCATTTTGTCTGACGAAAATAACGTAAACCATACTGTAAACTACTAAAACGATAAACCATACTATAGGCTAATATACATATAAACCATACAGAATCGGGTGTCAAGCAACTTTTTGTTCGATAGCTAGGGTTCCGCGGCTATCTAAACCAACGATACATAAAAACAATATATATTATACCATAAATATATAGCATAGAAGTAGGCTATACTGTATGTCACATCTCAATAAGGCAATCCAC